>NZ_JACCBF010000001.1:0-1200000 GCF_013409625.1 Nocardioides kongjuensis | reverse complement strand
AGGCTGTCGCGACCCAGCGCCCACCAGGTGTCGAGGAGGACGACGACGGCGTACCCGCCGTCGGCGACCGGCTCCGCCCCCGGTGTCGCGACGACGATCCGCGGCTCGGGCCCCACCCGGGACCGGATCCGGTCCCCCGACGAGGACACGACGGCCACCTTCGGGAAGCTGCGGCCCAGCTCGTCGGCGGTGCGGGCGTCGCCCACGACGGGCGCCCGCAGGCCGGTGGCGCCGCACTCCGGGCACGACCAGGCGGGCGCCTCGGTCGCGCACCAGCGACAGCGCGGCGGCGTGGTCGGGCCGGTCAGCTCCAGGGGCCCGGAGCAGGCCCGGCAGCGGGCCGGAGTGCGACAGCGCTCGCAGGCCAGCCGCAGCGCGTAGCCCGCTCGCGGGGTCTGCACCAGCACCGGTCCGCGCTCGAGCCCCCAGCGCAGCGCGTCGTGGGCCTCCTTCGGCACCCGGGCCGCGCCCGCGGTCGGGTCGCGGTCGAGGGCGACGTCGCTGGCGCCGGTGACGCCGATCAACGCGCGCTCGCGAACCGTCGTGCGCGGCAGTGCGATCTCCCGCGCCCAGCCGGTGTGGAGCAGGTGCTGGGCCTCGACGGTGCGGGCGAACCCGCCGACCAGCGCGGCGGTGCGCTCCTGCTCGGCGCGCAGCAGCAGGACCTCCCGGACATGGGGGTAGGGCGCCCGCGGCTCCGCGTGCAGGTCGTCGCCGTCGTCCCACACCACGACCAGCCCGAGGTCGCGGACCGGCGCGAACGCCGCCGACCGGGTGCCGACCACGATCCGGCGCTCCCCGCGTGCGACGGCCAGGAACTCCCGGTAGCGGGCGGCCGGACCCGGGTCGGCGTGCAGGGCGACGTGGTGGCCCTCGCCGAGCAGGGTGGTGAGCGCGGCGTCGAGGCGGGCGACGTCGCGGTGGTCGGGCACGCACACGAGCGTCCCCCGGCCCGCCGCCAGCGCGGCGCCGGCGAGGTGGGCCAGCAGCGCCGGCCAGTCCTCACCGGGGCCGGCCGACCACACCGCTCGCGGTGGGTGACCCTCGCGGAGGTGGGTCAGGAAGGGTGCGGCCGCCGGGTAGGCGGCCCAGGCGCGGTCGGCGGCAGCACCGTCGTGGGCCAGCGCGGGCTCGGGTGGCGTCGGTTCCTTCTCGGTGGTGGCGTGCCGCGGCGGCACCGCGAGCCGGCGCACGTCGGCAGCCACCCCGGCGTACCGCTCCGCGACGCGGGCGCACAGCGCCGCCACCGCGGGACTGAGCACCGGCTCGGGGCTCACCAGCCGCTTGAGTGGGGTGAGCCGGCCGTCGTGCTCGGAGGCTGCGGCGCGAGCGACGACGAAGCCGTCGACGTCCTGGCCGCCGAAGCGCACCTTGACCCGGGTGCCGGGCACCGCGCCGTCGGCCATCGCGGCCGGCACGGCGTAGTCGAAGGTGCGGTCGAGGTGGGCCAGCGGCAGGTCGAGCACCACGTGGGCCACCGGGTCGACCTGCGCGATCTCGGCCTCGGCCACCTTCCGCGCGCGGGTCGCGACCGCCCTGGCCCGCCCCTCGGCCGCCCGGTCCCGGACGAGACCGGGCAGCTCCAGCGCCGGCTCGTCGGGAGTGGGGGTCATGGCCGCAGTTCTACCAGCGTCCCCCGACCCATCGCCGACCCGGCACGAGGAGGCTCCGAAATCGCGCCGACCCGTCAGGAGGTCGCTCCAAAAAAGCGCCGACCCGGCAGGAAGTGGCCTCTCGCGAGGTCATTTCCTGCCGGGTCGACGCAGATCCCGGGCTACTTCGCGCCGGGTCGGTGGATCAGATGCCCGCGGCGGCCTTCAGGGCCTCGGCGCGGTCGGTCTTCTCCCAGGTGAACTCGGGGAGCTCGCGACCGAAGTGGCCGTAGGCGGCCGTCTTGGCGTAGATCGGGCGACGCAGGTCGAGGTCGCGCAGGATCGCGGCCGGGCGCAGGTCGAACACCTCGAGCACGGCCTCCTGGATCTTCTCGTCCGGGACGACGCCGGTGCCGAAGGTCTCGACGAAGACGCCGACGGGCTTGGCGACACCGATCGCGTAGGCGACCTGGACCTCGGCGCGGCGAGCCAGGCCCGCGGCGACGATGTTCTTGGCGACCCAGCGCATGGCGTAGGCGGCCGAGCGGTCGACCTTGGACGGGTCCTTGCCGGAGAAGGCGCCGCCGCCGTGGCGGGCCATGCCGCCGTAGGTGTCGACGATGATCTTGCGGCCGGTCAGGCCGGCGTCGCCCATCGGTCCACCGACGACGAACTTGCCGGTCGGGTTGATGTGCAGCTTGTAGCCGTCGAACGGGACGCTGGTCTTGAACTGCTCGAGCACCGGCTCGATGACCTTCGCCTTGATGTCGGCGGCGATCTGCTCCTGCGTGACGTCCTCGGCGTGCTGCGTCGAGAGCACGACGGTGTCCACGCGGACGGCGCGGTCGTCCTCGTCGTACTCGATGGTGACCTGGGTCTTGCCGTCGGGACGGAGGTAGGGCAGCGTGCCGTCCTTGCGCACCTCGGTGAGCTTCTCGGCGAGCGTCTGCGCGATCTTGATCGGCAGCGGGAACAGCTCGGGGGTGTCGTCGCAGGCGTAGCCGAACATCAGGCCCTGGTCGCCCGCGCCCTGCTTGTCGAGCTCGTCGGACGAGCCGCCGAGGCGGACGTCCTCGGCGGTGTCCACGCCCTGCGCGATGTCCGGCGACTGCGCGCCGATGGCGACCTGCACGCCGCAGGAGTTGCCGTCGAAGCCCTTGTCCGACGAGTCGTAGCCGATCTCGAGGACCTTCTCGCGGACCAGCTGGGCGACCGGGGCGTACGCCTCGGTGGTCACCTCGCCGGCGACGACGACCAGGCCGGTGGTCAGCAGGGTCTCGACAGCGACCCGGCTCTTGGGGTCGTGCTCGAGCAGGTAGTCGAGCACGGTGTCGCTGATCTGGTCGGCGATCTTGTCCGGGTGACCCTCGGTCACCGACTCCGACGTGAACAGACGTCCGGTCATGGTGGTGGGAACTCCTGGTTGGGGGGCTGATGGGCGGTGGTCCAACGATACGGACCGGTGGAGGTGATGCCGGGGAGTCTCAGGAAAGTCGCGAGACGACCTGGTCCCAGATGTGGTGCGCGAGCGCACCCTTGGATCCGTGCGGTACGTCGACCACGGAGCCGTCGGCGCCCAGGATCACCGCCTCGTTGTCGGTGCTGCCGAAGACCGCTCCCCCGCTCACGTCGTTGACGACCAGCAGGTCACAGCCCTTGCGGGCCAGCTTGGCGCGGGCCAGGTCGAGGACGCTCCCGGTGGCGTCACCGGTCTCGGCGGCGAACCCCACGATCACGGCCTCCGGACGGGCCCGGTGCGTCGAGATCTCCTTGAGGATGTCGGGATTCTGCTGCAGCGTGATCGACGGAGCCGATCCGTCGTCCGCCTTCTTGATCTTCACGTCCGACAGCTGGGTCGGGCGGAAGTCGGCCGGAGCCGCGGCCATCACGACGGCGTCGGCGCCGGCGGTCGCGCTCAGCACGGCGTCGCGTAGCTCGGCGGTCGACTCGACGCGGACCACCTTGACACCGGCCGGGTCGGGCAGGTCGACGTTGGCGGCGACGAGGGTGACCTCGGCGCCGCGGGCGACGGCAGCACGGGCCAGCGCGTAGCCCTGCCGGCCCGAGGACCGGTTGCCGAGGAAGCGGACCGGGTCGAGGCGCTCCCGGGTGCCACCGGCGGACACGACGACGTGGCGGCCGGCGAGGTCGAGGGCGGGCACGGCGGCGCCGGCCTGCGCCCGGGCGAGCACGTCGCGGGAGACCTCGAAGATCTCGGCGGGCTCCGGCAGCCGGCCCTTGCCGGTGTCGGCGCCGGTGAGCCGGCCCTCGGCGGGCTCGATCACGAGCACGCCGCGCGATCGCAGCGTGGCGACGTTGGCGGCGGTCGCCGGGTGCTCCCACATCTCGGTGTGCATCGCCGGGGCGAGCACGACCGGGCACCGTGCGGTGAGCAGGGTGTTGGTGAGCAGGTCGTCGGCCAGCCCGTGGGCGGCCTTGGCCAGCAGGTCGGCGGTCGCAGGCGCGACGACGACCAGGTCGGCGCTCTGACCGAGCCGGACGTGGGGCACCTCGTGGACGCCGTCCCAGACCTCGGCGGACACCGGCTTGCCCGACAGCGCGGCCCAGGTGGGCGCGCCGACGAACTCCAGTGCCGCCGCGGTCGGTACGACGGTCACGTCGTGGCCCGACTCGGTGAACCGGCGCAGCAGCTCGCACGCCTTGTAGGCGGCGATGCCGCCCGCGACGCCGAGCACCACCCGGGGCCGGGCCCCGGCCGAGGTGGTGGCCGACGACGCAGCCGACGACATGGCGCTCAGGTCACTCAGCGTCGGCGACCGGGGCCTCGACGGCCGCCGCAGCGGCAGCAGCCTCGGCAGCGAGCTCGGCCGGGTCGATGTCCTCGCAGGTCAGCAGGTCCTCGTTGATCTCGCGCAGCGCGATCGAGAGCGGCTTCTCCTGCACGTGGGTCTCCACGAGCGGGCCGACGTACTCGAGCAGGCCCTCGCCCAGCTGCGAGTAGTAGGCGTTGATCTGCCGCGCGCGCTTGGCGCTGTAGAGCACCAGCTTGTACTTGCTGTCGGTCTTGGACAGCAGGTCGTCGATGGGAGGGTTGGTGACACCCTCGGCGGCGATGTTCGGGGCAGACACGTGGAGAAGCCTCACAGATGATGGGCGGGCAGAAGACGAGCTGGGCCGGGCGATCAGCGCGGACCAACCATCAAGGTTACCAACTCCTCGACGGCAGCGTGAACTTCGCGGTTGACGATGGTCACGTCGAACTCCGACTCGGCGGCGAGCTCCTCGCGGGCGGTCGCCAGCCGGCGCTCGCGTTCCTCCTCGTCCTCGGTGCCGCGGCCGACCAGCCGGCGGACCAGCTCGTCCCACGACGGGGGCTTGAGGAACACGAAGACAGCGTCGGGCGCGGACTCCCGGACCTGGCGCGCGCCCTGGAGGTCGATCTCGAGCAGCGCGGGCCGTCCGGCGGCCAACGCCTCGTCGACAGGACCGCGCGGCGTGCCGTAGCGGTTGACGCCGTGGACGACGGCCCACTCCAGCATCTGGCCCTCGGCGACCAGGCGGTCGAACTCCTCGGCGGACACGAAGTGGTAGTGGACACCGTCGACCTCGCCGGGCCGGGGGGCGCGCGTCGTGGCCGAGACGGACAGGTAGATTTCGGGGTGCTGCTCGCGCATCGCAGCAGCGACCGTGCCCTTGCCGACCGCGGTGGGTCCGGCGAGGACGAAGAGCTTCGCCGTCACCGGGTGCTCATGCCTCAGGGGAGAACTCGCGCTCGAGCGCGGCGACCTGCTTGGCCCCGAGCCCGCGCACCCGCCGCGACTCGGCGATGCCGAGGCGTTCCATGACCTGACGGGCGCGCACCTTGCCGAGCCCGGGCACGGACTGCAGCAGGTCGAGCACCTTCATCTTGCCGATGACCTCGTTGACCTGGCCCTGCTGCAGCACCTCCTGGATGGAGGCGCCGGAGTTCTTGAGCCGGTTCTTGACCTCGGCCCGCTCCCGGCGGGCGGCGGCTGCCTTCTCGAGGGCAGCCTGGCGCTGTTCGGGGGTGAGCGGGGGCAGAGCCACGGGTGAGATTTCCTTCGGTCAACGGGCCAGCGAGCGGGCGGAGCCGCCGTTGGTCAATCTAGCCATTGCCCGACGCAGCGGGCAATGCGGGGTCGTGTGCCTGCGAGGTTGCGCCACCCGGTGGCGAAACCTCACATGCTCAGCGGTGTCTTGCAGACGTCGCGCGCCTGCTGCTCGACGTGGGCCAGTGCGGTGGCCGTGTCCGCGGCACCCAGCCGGGCCGCCGCCGCGTCGATCGCCGACTTGTCGTCGTCCGGCAGACCGGCGGGCGGCTGGTCGAAGCTGTACGTCGCGGCGTCGACCCCGGCTGAGTCGAGCGCCTTCTCCAGCGCGGTGATCCGGTCGACGACCAGCGTCCAGTCGGCCCTGATGTCCTCGGGCGACTCGTCGGCGAGCGCCTCGAAGCTGGGCAGTGCACGCAGCAGGCCGGTGGTCGGACCGGCGCTGAGCGCGGCACCGATGTCCTCGCGGTGGTCGGTGACCGCGTCGCAGTACGACGCGAAGGGATCGTCCTCGCCGCCACCGCGCAGCACCAGGAAGCCCGCGACGACCGCGAGCACCAGCATCGCGCCGAGCAGCAGGTTGCGGCGCACGCTCACCCCTGGAGGGCGCGCAGCTCGTCGTTGGTGCGCAGCACGGCCTCACGCATCGCCGCCGCATCGGGGCCGAGCCGCAGCACGCCCCGCGACGAGCTGGCGAGCACGTTGCCGGCGCTGGCTCCGAAGATCCGGCGGATGTCGGCCGTGGTGCCGCCCTGCTCGCCGTACCCGGGCGCGAGGATCGGGCCGTTGAACGCGAGGTCCAGGCCGCGGTCGTCCTCGAGCGTGGCGCCGACGACGGCACCGAACGAGCCGAGCGGGGTCGCGTCGGCGTTGAGCCGGCGCAGGTGGTCGAGCATCGTGCCCGACACGCTGCGGCCGTCCGTGACGGCCTCCTGCACCTCGGGGCCCTCCTTGTTGGACGTCGCGGCGAGCACGAACAGGCCCGCGTCGAACTTCAGTGCGGTGTCGACGAAGGGCTGCAGCGAGCCGAATCCCAGGAACGGGCTCACCGTGACGGCGTCGCTCGCGAGCGGGGAGGCGGGGTCGAGGTACGCGTCGGCGTAGGCCTGCGAGGTGGAGCCGATGTCGCCGCGCTTGATGTCGAGCAGCACCAGCGCACCGGCGGCGCGGGACTCGGCGATGACCCGCTCGAGGACGGCCACACCGCGGCTGCCGAAGCGCTCGTAGAACGCCGACTGGGGCTTCACGATGCTGCAGTGGGGGGCGACCGCCTCGACGGCGCCGAGGGCGAACCGCTCGAGCCCGGCGACGTCGTCGTCGTACCCCCAGTCCCGGAGCAGCGCGGCATGCGGGTCGATCCCGACGCAGAACGGGCCGCGGTCGGCCACGGCTGCACGGAGACGAGCGCCGAAGGTCATGAGGGAATCCTCCGCAGGGCGTCGGGGCCGAGGTCGGCCAGGGTGGGATAGCCGTCGACGGCCATGATCAGGTCGGCCTCGGCCTGCAGGGCGCGGACCTGGTGGACCGCGCCGGGTACGCCGCCCAGGGCGAGTCCGTAGACGTAGGGCCGGCCGATCGCCACGGCGTCGGCGCCGAGGGCGAGCGCCTTGACGACGTCGGCCCCGGTGCGGACGCCGGAGTCGAACACGACGGGCGCGCGGCCGTCGACCGCCGTCACGACGTCGGGCAGCCAGTCGAGCGCCGCTCCCCCGCCGTTGGCCTGCCGGCCGCCGTGGTTGGAGCAGTAGATGCCGTCGGCGCCCTCGTCGAGGGCGCGCCGGGCGTCGTCGGGGTGGCAGATGCCCTTGAGCACGATCGGCAGGTCGGTCAGGGACCGCAGCCAGGGCAGGTCCTCCCAGGTGACCGGGTGGCCGAACGTGCCGACCCAGGTCATCACGACCGTGCCGGGGTCCGGATCGGGGCCGGTCATCTCGCGGAAGACGGGGTCCGAGGTGTAGTTGGCCAGCGCCTTGCCGCGCAGCTGCGGGAAGTTGCCGCTGGCCAGGTCCCGCGGCCGCCAACCCGGCACCCAGGTGTCGAGGGTGATCACGATCGCCTCGTAGCCGGCCTTCTCGGCCCGCTGCACCAGGCTGGCCGCGAGGTCGCGGTTCCTCGGGGTGTAGAGCTGGAACCACTTGCCCGCATCGCCCGCCGCGGCGGCGACGTCCTCGAGCGGGTCGCTCATCAGCGTCGAGCCGATCAGCGGTACGCCGGTCGCGGCCGCCACCTCCGCGGCGTGGACGTCGCCGTGCTGGTCGGGCGTGCAGATCCCGACGACACCGACGGGCGCGAGCAGCAGCGGACTGGCCAGCGTGCGGCCGAACAGCTCGACCGAGAGGTCGCGCTCGGCCGGCGCGCGGAGCATCCGCGGCACGAGCGCGTAGCGCTGGAACGCAGCGACGTTGGCGCGCTGGGTCGCCTCGTCGCCGGCTCCCCCGGCGACGTACGTGCGCAGCTCGGGCGGCAGCGCCGCGAGGGCACGCGCCTCCAGGTCGGAGTAGTCGAAGGGGTGGGCGGGCAGCACCCCGCCGAGAGCCCCGAGGTAGAGCTCGATCTGGTAGTCCCCGAAGCTCACCGCCCCGCCTCCGAGCCTGCGAGGAGGCGGATCGGGCGGGGAGGTCGAGTAGCCGCGCAGGCGACCGGCGTATCGAGACCCATCACAGCGCGCGCAAGATCTGTCGTGGCCACATCGGGCCACCGTAGATCAGGGCGCTGTAGGCCTGCACCAGGTTCGCACCGGCCGCGACCCGCTCCCGGGCCTGCTCGGGCGTGCTGATCCCGCCGACGCCGATCAGGGTCAGGTCGGGCCCGACCCGGCCGCGCAGCAGCCGCAGCACCTCGGTCGAGCGCGCAGTGAGCGGCGCGCCCGACAGGCCGCCGGCGCCGATCGCCTCGACCTGGGCGGCCGGCGTGCGCAGGCCCTCGCGGGAGATCGTGGTGTTGGTCGCGATGATCCCGGCCAGGCCGAGGTCGAGCGCCATGTCGGCGACGGCGAGGACGTCGTCGTCGGACAGGTCGGGCGCGATCTTCACCAGCAGCGGCAGCGGCGCGGAGGTCACCTCGTCAGCGGTACGACGCACGTGCGCCAGCAGCGGCGCGAGCTTCTCGACCGCCTGCAGGTTGCGCAGGCCCGGCGTGTTGGGCGAGCTCACGTTGACCACGAGGTAGTCGGCGTGCGGCGCGAGCAGCCGGGTCGAGGTCTCGTAGTCGGCCTCGACGGCGGCCTGGTCGTCGTCGGGCACGACCTTGGACTTGCCGATGTTGACACCGAGCACCAGCCCACCGGGCTTGCGCTTGCGCTCGGCCAGTCGTGCCGCGACCGCCGTGGCGCCGTCGTTGTTGAAGCCCATCCGGTTGACGATCGCCCGGTCCTCGGGCAGCCGGAACAGCCGCGGCTTCGGATTGCCGGGCTGCGCCAGCGCGGTGACCGTGCCGATCTCGACGTGCCCGAACCCGAAGGCACCCATCCGGTCGTAGACCTGGGCGTTCTTGTCGAAGCCCGGTGCGAGGCCGAGGCGGTTGGGGAACCTCAGCCCCATCGCCTCGACCGGGGCCGAGCCGGGGATCGGCGCCCGGGAGAGCACCGGACCGCCGGCCCGCAGCGCGTCGTAGGTCAGGTGGTGCGCCTTCTCGGCGTCCATCCGGACCAGGACGTGCTCGAAGACCTTGTCGTAGAGCCTCACGCGTTCCACTCCTGCAGGGACCGCACGCCGATCGAGCCCGCCCGCACAGCGGCGATGCCCTGCACCGCGGCCGCGAGGCCCTGCACCGTGGTGATGCACGGCGTCCCGGTCAGCACGGCCGAGGACCGGATCTCGTAGCCGTCGATGCGGGAGTCCCCGCCGCCGCCCGACGACGTCGTCGAACCGTACGGGGTGTTCACGATCAGGTCGATGTCGCCGGCCAGGATCATGTCGACGACGGTGGGCTCGCCGTCGGGACCCCTGCCCTCGAAGTGCTTGCGCACCACGGTGGCCTGGATGCCGTTGCGGCGCAGCACCTCGGCGGTGCCCTGGGTCGCGAGGATCTCGAAGCCGTAGTCGACGAGCACCCGGGTCGGGAAGATCATGGTGCGCTTGTCGCGGTCGGCGATGGAGATGAACACCTTGCCCGAGGTCGGCAGCGGGCCGTACGCCGCAGCCTGCGACTTGCTGAACGCGGTGCCGAAGTCCGCGTCGAAGCCCATGACCTCGCCGGTCGACTTCATCTCCGGTCCCAGCACGGTGTCGACGAACTGGCCGTCCTTGGTGCGGAACCGGTTGAACGGCAGCACCGCCTCCTTGACCGCGATCGGCGAGTCGGCGGGCAGGGTGCCGCCGTCGCCCTCGGCCGGGAGCACGCCGGAGGCGCGCAGCTCGGCGATCGACTCCCCCAGCATCAGCCGGGCCGCGGCCTTGGCGAGCTGGGTGCCGGTGGCCTTGGAGACGAACGGGACCGTGCGCGAGGCACGCGGGTTGGCCTCGATCACGTAGAGCACGTCGGCGCCCAGGGCGAACTGGATGTTGATCAGGCCGCGCACGCCCACGCCCTTGGCGATGGCCGTGGTGGCCTCGCGGATCCGGGCGATCTCGGCGTTGCCGAGGGTGATCGGCGGCAGCGCGCACGAGGAGTCGCCGGAGTGGATGCCGGCCTCCTCGATGTGCTCCATCACGCCGCCGAGGAACAGGTCGGTGCCGTCGTACAGCGCGTCGACGTCGATCTCGACCGCGTCGTCGATGAACCGGTCGACCAGCACCGGCCGGTCCGGGCTGATCTCGGTCGCGGCGTTGATGTAGGCCTCGAGCGCCTGGTCGCTGTAGACGATCTGCATGCCGCGCCCGCCCAGGACGTACGACGGCCGCACCAGCACCGGGTAGCCGATCGAGTGGGCGATGGCCTGCGCCTCGTCGTAGGACACCGCGGTGCCGTGCTTGGGCGCGACCAGGCCGGCGTCGGCGAGCACGCGGCCGAAGGCGCCGCGCTCCTCGGCGAGGTCGATCGCCTCGGGGCTGGTGCCGACGATCGGGACACCGGCATCCTGCAGGCCCTGCGCGAGCCCGAGCGGGGTCTGGCCGCCGAGGGTCGCGATCACACCGGCGATCGGGCCGGCGGCCTTCTCGGCCTCGTAGATCTCGAGCACGTCCTCCATCGTGAGCGGCTCGAAGTAGAGCCGGTCCGAGGTGTCGTAGTCGGTCGAGACCGTCTCCGGGTTGCAGTTGACCATGATCGTCTCGTAGCCGGCCTCGGCCAGGGCGAGGCTGGCGTGGACGCACGAGTAGTCGAACTCGATGCCCTGGCCGATCCGGTTCGGGCCCGAGCCGAGGATGATCACGGCCTGCTTGCCCTCGGCACGCGGCTGGACCTCGGACTCCTCGTCGTAGGAGGAGTAGTAGTACGGCGTGGCCGCGGCGAACTCGGCGGCGCAGGTGTCGACGGTCTTGAAGACCGGCCGGACACCGAGCGTCTGCCGGGCGATGCGGACCTCGGACTCCTGCAGGCCGCGGATGGCCGCGATCTGGGCGTCGGAGAGGCCGTGCCTCTTGGCCAGCCGGAGCGCGCCGGCGTCGAGCGTCTCGGTCGCAGCGACCTGCTGGGCGACCTCGTCGATCAGGAAGACCTGGTCGACGAACCACGGGTCGATCTTCGTGGCGTCGTGGATCTCCTCCTGGGTCGCGCCGGCGCGGATCGCCTGCATCACCTCCTGCAGGCGGCCGTCGTGCGGGACCTTGATGGCCTCGAGCAGCGTGTCCTTGTCACCGACCGGGGAGGCCCAGTCGAACGGCGCGTGCTTGTTCTCCAGCGAGCGCAGCGCCTTGTTGAGCGCCTCGGTGAAGCTGCGGCCGATGGCCATCGCCTCGCCGACCGACTTCATGTGGGTGGTCAGCGTCGGGTCGGCGGTCGGGAACTTCTCGAACGCGAACCGCGGGACCTTCACCACCACGTAGTCGAGGGTCGGCTCGAAGGAGGCCGGGGTCTCCCGGGTGATGTCGTTGGGGATCTCGTCGAGGGTGTAGCCGACCGCGACCTTCGCCGCGATCTTGGCGATCGGGAAGCCGGTGGCCTTCGACGCCAGCGCCGAGGAGCGGGACACGCGGGGGTTCATCTCGATGACGATGACCCGGCCGTCGGCGGGGTTCACGGCGTACTGGATGTTGCAGCCGCCGGTGTCGACGCCGACCTCGCGGATGATGCCGATGGCGAGATCGCGCAGGTGCTGGTACTCGCGGTCGGTCAGCGTCATCGCGGGCGCGACGGTGATCGAGTCGCCGGTGTGCACGCCCATCGGGTCGAAGTTCTCGATCGAGCAGATGATGACGACGTTGTCGGCCTTGTCGCGCATCACCTCCAGCTCGTACTCCTTCCACCCGATGATCGACTCCTCGATCAGCACCTCGGTGGTCGGCGACGCGGACAGGCCGGCACCGGCGATGCGGTGCATGTCCTCCTCGTCGTAGGCGATGCCGGAGCCCAGCCCGCCCATGGTGAAGGAGGGGCGCACGACGATCGGGAAGCCCAGGTCGGCCGCCGCCTTCTCGACCTCCTCCATCGAGTGGCACACGAAGGAGCGGGCGACCTCGCCGCCGACCTTGTGCACGATCGCGTTGAACAGCTCGCGGTTCTCGCCGCGGTGGATCGCCTCGAAGCTCGCGCCGATCATCTCGACGCCGTACTTCTCCAGCACGCCGCTCTCGTGGGCGGCGATGGCCGCGTTGAGCGCGGTCTGCCCGCCGAGCGTCGGCAGGATCGCGTCGGGGCGCTCCTTGGCGATGACCTTCTCGACGAACTCCGGGGTGATCGGCTCGACGTAGGTCGCGTCGGCGAACTCCGGGTCGGTCATGATCGTGGCCGGGTTGGAGTTGATCAGGATGACCCGCAGGCCCTCCTCCTTGAGCACCCGGCAGGCCTGGGTCCCGGAGTAGTCGAACTCGCAGGCCTGGCCGATGACGATCGGGCCGGAGCCGATGACCAGGACGGACTTGATGTCTTCGCGCTTCGGCATCAGGCGTTCTCCTCCAGGAGCGTGGTGAAGCGGTCGAAGAGGTACGCCGCGTCGTGCGGGCCGGCGGCGGCCTCCGGGTGGTACTGGACGGAGAAGCTCTTCAGCTTCCCCTCCGGGGTGCGCAGCTCGAGGCCTTCGACGACGTCGTCGTTGAGGCACACGTGGCTGACCGTGGCGGTGCCGTACGGCGTCTCGGTGGGCGCGTCGAGCGGGGCGTCGACCGCGAACCCGTGGTTGTGCGCGGTGACCTCGACCTTGCGGGTGGTCAGGTCCATCACCGGCTGGTTGATGCCGCGGTGGCCGTACTTCAGCTTGTAGGTGCCGAAGCCGAGCGCACGTCCGAAGAGCTGGTTGCCGAAGCAGATGCCGAAGTAGGGCAGGTCCTGCGCGAGGGCCTGCCGGAGCAGCTCGACCTGGCCCGTCGTCGCGGCCGGGTCGCCCGGGCCGTTGGAGAAGAACAGGCCGTCGGGGCCGTCCTCGCCGACGGCGAGGACGTCGTCGATGCTCGCCGTGGCGGGCAGGACGTGGACCTCGATGCCGCGCTCGCTCATCCGCTGCGGCGTCATGTCCTTGATGCCGAGGTCGAGGGCGGCCACGGTGAACCGCTTCTCGCCCTGGGCCGGGACGACGTACGCCTCGCTGGTGGAGACGGCCTCGGACAGGTTGGCGCCGGACATCTCGGCGGAGGTCTTGACCTTCTCCAGCAGCTTCGCCGGGTCGGTCTCGACGGTGGAGATGCCGACCCGCATCGCGCCGCGCTCGCGCAGGTGGCGGGTGAGCGCGCGGGTGTCGATGCCGGAGATGCCGACGACGCCCTGCGCCTTGAGCTCGTCGTCGAGCGAGCGGCGCGAGCGCCAGTTGCTGGGGATCCGGGCGGGCTCGCGGACGACGTACCCGGCGACCCAGATCCGCTTCGACTCCGGGTCCTCGTCGTTGACGCCGGTGTTGCCGATGTGGGGAGCCGTCATCACGACGACCTGGCGGTGGTACGACGGGTCGGTCAGCGTCTCCTGGTAGCCGGTCATCCCGGTGTTGAAGACGGCCTCGCCGAAGGTCTCGCCCTCGGCGCCGTAGGCCTCGCCGTGGAACGTGCGGCCGTCCTCGAGGACGAGCAGTGCGGGGGTGCTCATGCGAGCGCTCCTTCCAGAACGGTCGGCGTGCCACGCAGCAGCGTGGCGACGATGCGACCGGTCAGCTTGCGGTCGTGCCAGGGGTTGTTGCGGCTCAGCGAGACGCTGGCTGCGCGGTCGACGACGACCTTCGTCGTGGGGTCGACCAGGGTGAGGTTGGCGGGCTCGCCGACGGCGATCGGCCGGCCGTGCTCACCGTCGAGGCTCGCGATCCGGGCCGGGTTGACGCTCATCACCCGGGCCACGCCGGCCCAGTCGAGCAGGCCGGACTCGACCATCACCGTTGTGACGACCGGCAGCGCGGTCTCGAGGCCGAGCATGCCGAAGGCCGCGTCGACGAAGGCGTGCTCCTTGTCGTGGCGGGCGTGCGGCGCGTGGTCGGTGGCGACGGCGTCGATGGTGCCGTCGGCCAGCGCCTCGCGCAGCGCCCGCACGTCCTCGTCGGGACGCAGCGGCGGGTTGACCTTGAACGTCGGGTCGTAGCCCGTGAGCAGGTCGGTGGTGAGCAGCAGGTGGTGGGGCGTGACCTCGGCGGTCACGTCGATGCCCTGCGCCTTGGCCCAGCGGACCACCTCGACGCTGCCGGCGGTGGACACGTGGGCGACGTGGACCCGGCTGCCGGTGTGGCGGGCCAGCATCACGTCGCGGGCGACGATGACCTCCTCGGCGACGCCGGGCCAGCCGGGCAGGCCGAGCTGCCCGGAGAGCTCGCCCTCGTGGCAGCAGGCCGTGGGACCCGCCAGCGACGGGTCCTGGCTGTGCTGGCTGACCACACCGCCGAACGCCTTGACGTACTCCAGCGCCCGGCGCATCACGCGCGGGTCGTGGACGCACTTGCCGTCGTCGGAGAAGACCCGGACCTTCGCGCGGCTGCGGGCCATCAGGCCCAGCTCGGCGAGCTCCTCGCCCGCCAGGCCCTTGGTGACCGCACCGACCGGCTGCACGTCGACCAGGCCGGCCGCGCGGCCGAGGTCGTGGACCCGCTCGGCCGCCTCGGCGGTGTCGGTGACCGGGTTGGTGTTGGCCATCGCGAGGACGGCGGTGTAGCCGCCGACCGCGGCGGCGCGCGAGCCGGTGAGCACCGTTTCGGCGTCCTCGCGGCCGGGCTCGCGCAGGTGGGTGTGCAGGTCGACCAGGCCGGGCAGCAGGCGCAGCCCGTCGGCGTCGATCGTCCGGTCGGCCCTCGTCGAGAGCGCGCCGAGCTCGGCGATGGTGCCGTCCTGGACGAGGACGTCGGTCGTCGTACCGTCGGGCAGGGTGGCGCCCTTGATCAGGATGCTCATGAGGTCTCCTCACCGGCGAGCAGGTGGTAGAGCACGGACATGCGGACGGCGACACCGGCGGACACCTGGTCGAGCACGACCGAGTCCAGGGCGTCGGCGGCGTCCGCGGAGATCTCCAGCCCGCGGTTCATCGGGCCGGGGTGCAGGATCGGCGTACCGGGCTTGAGCACGGCCAGCCGGTCGCGCGTGAGGCCGTAGCCGACGGTGTACTCACGGGCGGTCGGGAAGAACCCGCCGCTCATCCGCTCGCGCTGGACGCGCAGCATCATCACGGCGTCGGCCTGCGGCAGCACCTCGTCGAGGTCGTAGCTGGTGGCGAAGCCCGCCGCCTTCGACCAGTCGCCCACGCCGGAGGGCATCAGCGTCGGCGGGGCGACGGCGGTGACCGTGGCGCCCAGCTTGGTGAGGCTCTTGACGTTGGATCGGAACACCCGGCTGTGGGTCAGGTCGCCGACGATCGCGACGTGCTTGCCCTCGAGGGTGCCGAGCTTGCGGGTCAGCGTGTAGCCGTCGAGCAGCGCCTGCGTGGGGTGCTCGTGGGTGCCGTCGCCGGCGTTGATGACCGGTACGTCGATCCAGCGGCTGATCTGCTCGGCCGCGCCGCTGGCCATGTGGCGCACGACCAGGCCGTCGATGCCCATCGCCGTCACGGTCAGCACGGTGTCGCGCAGGGACTCGCCCTTGCTGGCGCTGCTGCCCTTGGCGGACAGGTTGATCACGTCGGCGGAGAGCCACTTGCCGGCGATCTCGAAGCTCGACCGGGTGCGGGTGGAGTCCTCGAAGAACAGGTTGATGACCGTGCGGCCGCGCAGCGCCGGGAGCTTCTTGACCTGGCGGTGCTGCACGTCGTGCATCTCCGCCGCCGTCGTGAAGATCTCCTGGATGTCCTCGGCGCTCACGTCGTCGATGCTCAGCAGATGCTTGTTCACTGGATGCGCACCTCGTCCTCGCCGTCGGTCTCGACCAGCCGCAGGCTGACGCGCTCGCTGCGGGCGGTCGGCAGGTTCTTGCCGACGTGGTCGGCACGGATCGGGAGCTCCCGGTGGCCCCGGTCGACCAGCACCGCCAGTCGCACGACCGCCGGCCGGCCCAGGTCCGAGAGCGCGTCGAGCGCGGCCCGGATGGTGCGCCCGGAGTAGAGGACGTCGTCGACCAGGACGACCGTCTTGCCGTCGATCCCGCCGGCCGGCACCTGGGTGCGGTGCGGCGCGCGGGTCGGGTTCGACCGCAGGTCGTCGCGGTACATCGTGACGTCGAGCTCGCCGGTGGCGACCGTCGTACCCTCGACCTGGGCGATGTTGTCGGCCAGACGACGGGCCAGCGGGACGCCGCGGGTGTGGAGCCCGAGAAGAAGAAGATCCTCGGCGCCCTTGTTGCGCTCGAGGATCTCGTGGGAAATGCGGATCAACGCCCGGCTGATGTCGCCGGCGTCGAGGACGACGCGACCCGCGTCGGTGCCATCGTGTGCCTTCGGGTTCTGCTGTGCAGGCAAGGCTGAACGGCCCTCCTTCTCCGCCTCACGGGACGGCTCGTTAAAGGATGTCGAACTGACGCTCACCCTACCCGCTGGCCCCTGCTCTGCGCGAACCGGGATCGGTGTGCCACGCGTTGCGGTTTGGTCCCAAACCGCAACAATTCGGGGCCACGGCGTGCGGTCTGTGCCCAATCGACGACTGGTCTGACCACGACGCAACGGAGGGACCCGGCCACGCCAGGTCCCTCCGCGAGCGCAGGTCGGCCTACTTGAAGGCGTCCTTCACCTTCTCGCCGGCCTGCTTGATGCTGCCCTTGGCCTTGTCGACCTTGCCCTCGGCCTCGAGGTCCTCGTCGTCGGTGGCCTTGCCCACCGCCTCCTTGGTCTCGCCCTTCTTCTCCTCGAACGCGTTGTCCAGCTTGTCGTCGAGACCCATCGCGGGCTCCTCTCGTCGTCGGTCTGCTGACCCGCGGGAGGTACCCGACGTCAGGGTCTCGATCCGGGGTACGCCGCTCGTGGACGTTGCGGTTTGGTCCCAAACCGCAACATTCGACGACCAGGACGTGCAGTCTGTGCCCAATCGACGACACGGGAGGGCTCCGGGCAGAGCGCCTACAGAGCCGTCGCCATCGCCGCGCACGCCCGCAGCCACGAGCGCCGCGTCTCGGCGGACAGCTGGGCATAGGGCACGACCGAGCCCGACACCAGTGCCGGGTCGTAGGGCACGCGGTGGACGCCACGGGTGCGCTGCTCGTAGACCTGCACCAGGTCACGCGCGAGGGCCTCGTCGACCTTCGGGCTCGGGTCGGAGAGCACGGTGATCGTCTTGTACTTGAGGTTCTCGTGGCCGGCGTCCTGCAGCGCGTCGAGCATCCACAGGCCGCTGTAGCCGGTGTCCTCGCGGATGGTGCTGGTCACGACGAGGAGGTCGGCGGCACCGGCGGCGGCGAGCCAGTTCTCGGCTCTGAGGTTGTTGCCCGTGTCGATCAGCAGGATCCGGTAGAACCGCTCCAGCAACGCATGGACGTCGGCGAAGTCGGTCGCGTGGATGACGCCGGTGACGTCCGGGCGCTCGTCGGAGGCCAGGACGTCGAAGTGCGCGTCTCCCTGGGAGCGGACGAAGGCGCCGAGGTCGCCGATCCGGGACTGGTAGACGTCCGCGAACCGCCCGAGGTCCTCGAGCAGCTCGCGGGTGGTGTTGCGGTGGGTGCTGCGGGTGCCGCGGATCCCGAGAGTGCCACGCGTCTCGTTGTTGTCCCACGCGATCACGCCGCCGCCCCGCACGGTGCCGAAGGTGTAGCCCGCGGCCAGTACGCCGGTGGTCTTGGCCGCGCCGCCCTTCGGGTTGACGAAGGCGATGGTGCGCGGGCCGTCGAAGTCCTTCTGGATCGCAGCCCGGTCGGCCTCGTAGGAACGCTCCGCGGCGCCCATCGCCGGCTTGATCAGGCCGCCGGACCAGCGGCGTACCCGACCACGCCAGCCCCACGTCGCCGGGCCCAGCGTCGCCTCGTTGTCGCGGCGGTCGAGGAAGTCGGTCGCGGTCATGAAGCGCCGCGGCTCCGCCGGCGCGTCGCCCTCGGGTACGGCAACCGGCGGCGGGCTCGGCGGCGGCGGGCCGACCGGATGCCCGCCGACCGGAGGAGGCGGCGGCGGACCGACCGGAGGTGCCCCGCGCGGTGCACTGGGCGGCGGTGCGATCGGGTCCGTGAGCGGGTCGGACAGGTGGTCGGTCAGCGGTCCGTCCAACGGGCCGGTCAGGGGGTCGGTCGAGGAGTGACTCACGTGTACCTCCGAGATAGGCAGCGGTCGTGCGCCAACCTACCCCGACGTGACCCTCACGACACGGCGGAGAGCGCGGTCTCGATCGCCCTGTGGAAAGTCGGGTACGCGAAGTGCATCCCGCGCAGCGTCGCGAGCGGTACCTCCGCGTGGACGGCGGTCACCAGCATGCCGATGATCTCGCCGCCCGCCGGTCCCACTGCGGTGGCGCCGACCAGCACGTCGCGGTCGAGGTCGACGACCACCTTGACCAGCCCGTCGTTGCCGACCTTGTGCAGCCAGCCGCGGCTGGACTCCGGCAGCGCCGCCGTACCGATGCCGACCCGGATCCCCGCACGCCTCGCCTGGTCCTCGCTCAGTCCCACCGAGCCGACCTCGGGGTCGGTGAAGGTGGCGCGCGAGACGGCACGGTAGTCGGCCCACGGCCCGTCCTCACCGGTGAGGTCCCGGATCGCGACGTTCGCCTGGTACATCGACATGTGCGTGAAGGCACCCTTGCCCGTGATGTCGCCGATCGCCCACAACCCGTCGGCGCCCGCGACCCGCATCCGCTCGTCGACGTCGATCGAGCGCACGGCAGGGTCGAGGCCGACGGTGTCGAGGCCGATGTCCGCGAGGTTGGTACGCCGCCCCGCGGCCACCAGCAGCGCCTGGGCGCCGATCGTCGTACCGTCGGCGAGGCCGATGCGGAACGCTCCGTCGTGGCTCACGGAGCTCACGCCGACACCCGCGCGCACCACGATCCCCTCGGCGTCGAGCGCCGCAGCCACGACGCCGCTGGCCTCCGGCTCCTCGGGCCCGAGGATCCGCTCCCCTGCCTCGACCACGGTGACCTCGACCCCGAACCGGGAGAAGGCCTGCGCCAGCTCGCACCCGATCGCTCCCCCTCCGAGCACCACGAGGCTCGAGGGCAGCTCCCGCAGCTGCACGGCGTCCCGGTTGGTCCAGTACGGCGTGCCGGCGAGCCCGTCGATCGGCGGTACGGCGGGCTCGGTGCCGGCGTTCAGCACCACCCCACGCCGCGCGGTCACCGTGACCTCGCCGTCGTCGGTGGTCACCACGACGCGGCCGGGTCCGGCGAGCCGGCCGTGGCCGCGCACGAAACGCGCGCCCGCGTTCTCCAGTCGCTCGACGGCGACCTTGTCGTCCCAGTCGTCGGTGGCCTCGTCGCGGATCCGGTCGGCGACGACGGTCCAGTCGGGCCGGACGTCGCTGGAACCCGCCAGCACCGCGACCCGCCGTGCCTCGGCGAGCGCGTCGGCCGCGCGGATCATCATCTTCGACGGGATGCATCCGTAGTAGGGGCACTCGCCGCCCACGAGGCGGCGGTCGACACCGACCACCGAGAGCCCGGCCCGGGCCAACGAGGCGGCGAGGTGCTCACCGCCGGGCCCGAGCCCGATGACGACGACGTCGGCTTCCAGCTGGCCTGTCATGGCGCCACCCTGACACACCCCGCAAGGTGCCGACCAGCGTCGCCGGCACCGCCGATTGGGCACAGACCGCAGCGAAACGCCCAGAATTGTCGCGGATTGGTCCCAAACCGCAACTGGTCAGACCACGCTCAGACGAGCGTGGCCTTCTTGCGCTGGATCGCACCGAGGACGCCGTTGACGAACGACGGCGACTCGTCGGTCGACAACTCGCGGACCAGGCCCATGGCCTCGGTCACGGCGACGGTGTCGGGCACGTCGTCGGCCCAGAGCAGCTCCCAGACGCCGATGCGGAGCACGTTGCGGTCGACCGCGGGCATCCGGGCCAGGCTCCAGTCGGTGGAGAACTCCTGCAGCACCTCGTCGATCCGCTCGCGGCGCTCGGAGACGCCGCGCACGAGCACGGCGGTGTAGGGGTTCGCCGGGGGCTCGCCCTCGGCGATGACCCGCTCGAGCGCCTCGACGCCCGTCTCACCGCGCAGGTCGGCGGCGTACAGGACGTCGAGGGCGCGCTTGCGGGCCTTGGTCCGGGCTCCCACGAGGGTGATCAGCCCTTCACGCGCGAGAGGTACGAGCCGCCCTCGCGGGTGTCGACCTTGATCTTCTCGCCCTGCTCGATGAAGAGAGGCACCTGGATCTCGGCGCCGGTCTCGAGCGTGGCGGGCTTGGTGCGGCCGGTGGCCGAGTCGCCGACGACGCCGGGCTCGGTGTAGGAGACGACGAGCTCGACCGAGGCGGGCATCTCGATGAAGAGCACGCGGCCCTCGTTGGTGGCCAGGATGACCTCCTGGTTCTCCAGGAGGAAGCCGGCGGCGGAGCCGACGATCGCGGGGTCGACCTCGATCTGGTCGTAGTCCTGCACGTCCATGAAGACGAAGTTGGTGCCGTCGTTGTAGAGGTACTGGAACGAGCGGCGGTCGACCGTGGCGGTCTCGACCTTGGTGCCGGCGTTGAACGTCTTGTCGACGTTCTTGCCCGACTCGACGTGCTTGAGCTTGGTGCGGACGAACGCAGGGCCCTTGCCCGGCTTCACGTGCTGGAACTCGACCACCTGCCAGAGCTGGCCCTCCAGGTTCAGCACCATGCCGTTCTTGAGGTCGTTCGTCGTTGCCATGCGTCAGCCTTCTGTCGAGATGTCGAAAGATCGGGTGGCTCCGCGAGTCGACGCGGGGCCAGCAGACGAGTCTAGTGGGCGCCCTGTGCTGCGATGAATTCGAGCGCCTGCCGATAGCCGTCGATGCCCTCGCCCTCGATCACCTTCGCGGCGTGCGGGGTGATGACCGAGGTGTGCCGGAACTCCTCGGGTCGCTTGGACGGCGCGCTGATGTGGACCTCGACGAGCGGGGCGGTCAGCTGCGCGCAGGCGTCGTACAGCGCGTAGGAGTAGTGGGTCCAGGCACCGGCGTTGAGCACCACCGGCCACGACCAGTCGGCCGCGTCGTTGAGCCAGTCGAGCATCTCGCCCTCGTGGTTCGTCTGCTGGAAGCGGACGTCGAGACCGTAGTCCTTGCCCCAGCCGCTCAGCAGCCTCGCCAGGTCGGAGTGCGTGGTGGAGCCGTAGATCTCCGGTTGCCGGCGGCCCAGCCGCTTCAGGTTCGGCCCGTTGAGGACGTAGACCTCTTGCTTGCCCATGGTCAGGATCCTTGCAGACCCGACAGGGCGGCGTACGACGCTCGCAGGTCGTCCTCCGACGGCCCGGCGAGGACGACGGGGCGTGCGAGGTCCTCGAGGACGACGAAGCGCAGCTGGTTGCCCCGGGCCTTCTTGTCGACCCGCATGGTGGCGAGCAGGGTGTCGAAGTCGGCACCGCTCCACGAGGTCGGCAGGCCGACGCGGCCGAACGCGGCGCGGTGCCGGTCGACGACCTCCGGCGCGAGCGCACCGGCGCGGGCGGCGAGCTCGGCGACGAACACGCAGCCCAGCGCGACCGCCTCGCCGTGCCGGATCGAGTAGTCGGTCGCCTTCTCGATGGCGTGGGCCAGGGTGTGGCCGTAGTTGAGGACCTCGCGGCCGGGATGGCCGTCGCGGCCCCCGGTCTCCTTGAGGTCGCCGGCGACGACCTCGGCCTTGACCCGGATGGCCCGCTCGACCAGCTCGCGCAGCACCGGCGATCCGGCCGTGAGCTCCTCGGGCGCGGTCTGCTCGACCAGCTCGAGGATCCGCGGGTCGGCGATGAAGCCGCACTTGACGACCTCGCCGAGACCCGCGACCAGCTCGGCGCGCGGGAGGGTCTCGAGCAGCGCGAGGTCGCACAGCACGCCGACGGGTTCGTGGAAGGAGCCGACGAGGTTCTTGCCGGCGGGGGTGTTGATGCCGGTCTTGCCGCCGACCGCGGCGTCGACCATCGCGAGCACGGTGGTCGGGACGTGGACGACCGCGACCCCGCGCAACCAGGTGGCGGCGACGAAGCCGCCGAGGTCGGTGGTCGCACCGCCGCCGAGGGTGACGACGGCGTCGGAGCGGGTGAAGCCCTCCTCGCCGAGCGACTCCCAGCAGGCCGCGGCGACCTCCCAGTTCTTCGCCTCCTCGCCGTCGGGCACCTGCAGCACGATGACGTCGAGCCCCTCGAGCAGGTCGGCGAACGGCTCGAGCAGGTCCTCGAGCGACTCGGGGGTGATGATCGCGACCCGCTGGACGCCGGCGGGCAGGAGTCCGCGCAGCCGGTCGAGGACGCCGTGCCCGACCACGACGTCGTACGGCGCCGCGGCGGTCACCGGGATGACGGTGGGGGTGGCGGTGTGCTCGGTCATGCGGGGTCTCCCTGCAGGGCGGTGACGATCTCGGCGGCGATCTCCGCCGGCTCGCGGCCGTCGGTGTCGACGGTGATCCGGGCCAGGCCGGCGTACACCGGCGCGCGCTCGTCGAGGAGCTGCTTGACGCGGGCGCGGACGTTGCCGAGCAGCAGCGGGCGCCCGGAGCCGAGGCCGACCCGCTTGACGGCGTCGGCGAGACCGACGCGCAGGAAGACGACCCGGTGGGCGGCGAGCAGGGCCTGGGTCGACGGGTCGAGCACCGCGCCGCCGCCGAGCGACAGCACGCCGTCGCTCTCGTCGAGCGCCCGCGCGACCGCGGCCCGCTCGAGTGCGCGGAAGGTCGCCTCGCCGTCCTCGACGAAGATGTCCTGGACGGTCTTGCCGTGCTGCGCCTCGATCAGCTCGTCGGTGTCGGCGAACCCGACCCCGAGCCGCTCGGCGAGCAGCCGGCCGACGGTGGTCTTGCCGGCGCCCATGGTGCCGATCAGGACCGCACGCGGCCCGCCCGCACCGGTCACTTGAACCGGAGGGTGTCGAGGTACGACTGCACGTTGCGGCGCGTCTCCTGGACCGAGTCGCCGCCGAACTTCTCCAGCACCGCCTCGGCGAGCACCAGCGCGACCATCGCCTCGGCGACGATGCCGGCCGCGGGGACCGCACAGACGTCGGAGCGCTGGTGGTGGGCGACCGCCTCCTCGCCGGTGGCGAGGTCGACCGTGCGCAGGGCGCGCGGGACGGTGGCGATCGGCTTCATCGCCGCCCGGACGCGGAGCACCTCGCCGGTGGTCATGCCGCCCTCGGTGCCGCCCGAGCGGCCGGACACACGCCGCAGGCCCTCCTCGGTCGGGACGATCTCGTCGTGGGCGAGCGAGCCCGGGGTCGCGGCGAGCTCGAAGCCGTCGCCGACCTCGACGCCCTTGATCGCCTGGATGCCCATCAGCGCGCCCGCCAGCCGCGCGTCGAGGCGGCGGTCCCAGTGGACGTGGGAGCCCAGGCCCGGCGGGAGTCCGTGGACGACCACCTCGACGACGCCACCGAGGGTGTCGCCGTCCTTGTGGGCCTGGTCGATCCGCTCGACCATCAGCTTGGAGCCGTCGGCGTCGAGGCAGCGCACCGGGTCGGCGTCGAGGCGCGCGACGTCGTCGGGCGTCGGGAGCTCGCGCGACGGCGTGCGGACGCCGCCGATCTCGAGCACGTGGCTGACGATCCGAGCGCCCGTGGCCTGCTCGAGGAAGTTGCTGGCCACCCGGCCGAGCGCGACGCGGGCCGCGGTCTCGCGGGCCGACGCGCGCTCGAGGATCGGGCGGGCGTCGGGGAAGTCGTACTTCTGCATGCCGGCGAGGTCGGCGTGGCCGGGCCGCGGGCGGGTGAGCGGGGCGTTGCGGGCCTGCGCCTCGAGCACGGCGGGATCCACCGGGTCGGCCGCCATGACGGTCTCCCACTTCGGCCACTCGGTGTTGCCGACCTGGATCGCGACCGGACCACCCTGGGTGCGACCGTGCCGCACACCGCCGGTGATGGTGACCTCGTCGGCCTCGAACTTCATCCGGGCGCCGCGGCCGTAGCCGAGGCGTCGTCGGGCGAGCGAGTCGGAGATGTCATCGGTCGTGACCTCGACGTGGGCCGGCAGGCCCTCGAGGATCGCGACCAGGGAGGGGCCGTGGGACTCCCCCGCAGTCAGCCAGCGCAACATGGGCACCAGTCTCCCACGGTGGGCTCAGGCGCCGAGGACCTGTCCCACGACGACGGCGAGGAGCCCACCCAGCACGAGGAACGGACCGTAGGGCACCCGCCGGCGGATCATGGTGCCGCTGCGCCGCATCGGCACCGTGCCCAGCACGCCGAGGATGGCGGCAGCGAGCACCGACGCGAGCAGCACGGGCGCACCGAACGGACCGAGAGCGATGCCGAGCAGCGCACCGAGGCGGACGTCACCGCCGGCCATCGCACGCGGGCTGACTAGCCGGATCAGACCGTAGTAGCCGCCGAGCCCGAGGAAGCCGATCAGCCCCCACAGCGCCACCTGCGGCTCGCCGAGGATCGCCGCGACGGCGCCGACGAGGGCACCGGTCACCAGCCACGACGGCCGGATCAGCCGCGACGGGAGGTACCAGGTGACGTAGTCGATCACCGTCAGCGCGCAGCAGACCGGCACGAGGACGAGCAGCCAGAGCAGTCCCCAGCTCCACCCCAGCACGAGACCGAGAACCCCGGACGCGAGCCCGCACGCGACGACGCTGCGCAGCCGCAGGCCGGGACGGACGGCGAGCTCGGCGAACGGCACGTGGTCGGGGTAGTCCTCGGGGTTCTCGCTCGGGTCGTGCTCCGGCTCGGGGCACAGCGCGACCAGCCACGGGACCAGCAGCCCGAGCGCCGCGCCGACGAGCGCGCAGGCCAGCGCGGGCACCCACTCCATGGCCACGAACCTACCGAGCCGCGAGCGCGGCTTCGCCCGCCGAGCGCATGGCGTCGAGTGGCCCGTCGTGACCAGTGAACATGCCGAACTGCAGCACGGCCTGGTGGACGAGCAGGTCCATCCCGGACACGACGGTGGCGCCGGAGGACAGCGCCGCGGCGACCAGCGGCGTGGGCCACTCGTTGTAGGTCACCTCGAAGACCACCGCGGCCGGGAGCACCCGGGCCACCAGGTCGTCGGTCTGCGCGGCGGCCGGCACGGTGGACACCAGGACTCCCCCGGCGTCGCCCGTCGCTCCCACCTCGTCCAGCGGTACGACGACCACCCGCGGCGCCGACGGGTGCCGCTCGACCGCGGCCACGGCCTCGGCGGCGTTCGCCGGGTTGCGGGCCGCGACGGTGATCTGTGCGATGCCCAGGTCGGCGAGCGCGAGGCCGACGCTGGCGGCAGTCGCGCCGCCGCCCAGGACGGTCGCCACGGTCAACGCGCCGGCGTGGCGCTCCCGGATCGCCGCCACCGCGCCCGGCACGTCGGTGTTGTCGGCGAGCCACCCGGACGCGGTCCGCACGAGGGTGTTGGCGCCGCCGGCCAGCACGGCGAGGTCGGAGACCTCGTCGGCCAGTGCCAGCGCCTCCCGCTTGAGCGGGGCGGTCACCGACAGGCCCCGCCACTCCGCGCCGAGTCCGGCCACGAAGCCGGCGAGCTCGCCGGCCGGCACCCGCACGGCGTCGTACGTCGCGTCGAGGCCGAGTGCGGCGTACCCCGCCCGGTGCAGGGTCGGCGAGAGCGAGTGGGCGACCGGGTCGCCCAGGACCGCGCACCTCATCGGCACCCCATCAGCAGGCGTCGGAGGTCTTGCAGTACTCGCGCAGCCGCTCGGTGGCGGCGTTGTGCTCGGCCAGCGTGGTCGAGAAGACGGTCTCGCCGGTCTTCAGGTTGACCACCACCCAGTACAGCCACGGCCCGTCGGCAGGGTGCAGCGCAGCATCGATGGTCGCCTGACCGGGGTTGCCGATCGGGCCCGGCGGCAGGCCGGTGTGGGCGTAGGTGTTGTAGGGCGAGTCGATGTCGCGCTGCGCCGAGGTGGTCCACACCTCGCCGGAGAGGCCGTTCGCGTAGGCGACCGTCGCGTCCGACTGCAGGGCCATCCCCTTGTCGAGGCGGTTGTAGATCGCCCGGGCCACCTTCGGGTAGTCCTCGGTGCGGTTGGCCTCGAACTCCAGCATGCTCGCGACCGTCAGCACCTCGTGGGCGGTCAGCCCGAGCGCCTGCGCCTGGGCGTCGAGACCGAGGTCGGTCATCACCGACTGTCCCTTGGCGACCATCGCCGCGAGGATCGTCTGCGGCGTGTCGCTCGGGGTGATCGTGTAGGTCGCCGGGAACAGGTAGCCCTCCGGGTTGCCGCCGGCCGACGGGGGCAGGCCGAGCGCGGCCGGGTCGGCCAGCACCGCCTGGAACTGCTTGGCCTTGAAGTCGGTCTTCTTGGCGAGGATCTTGACGATGTCCGAGGTCCGCTTGCCCTCGGGGACGGTCACCGTGTCCTGGGCGATCTGCGAGGGGTCGACCAGGATCGTGACGACGTCGGCGGCCTTCATCCTGCTCTTGAGCAGGTAGGTGCCCGCCTGGATCTTCGTGGACCTGCTGTTCTTGGCCGCGGCGTCGACGAACGCCTCGGAGGACTTCACGACCCCGAGGTCCTCGAGCTCGGCACCCATCGAGGAGACCGACTGGCCCGGGTCGATGACGAAGGTGACCTCGCCGCTGCCCGGCCCGGCGTAGTCCTCGGGGCCGGCGAACATGTCCTTGACGTCGGCGATCGCACCGCGCGCGAACCAGGCGACGATGCCGCAGAACAGCACCACCACGAGCAGCATCGGCAGGCACCCGCCCCGACGTCGCTTCTCGGCCCGCCGGCGACCACCGGCCGCCGTACCGGGGAGCAGGTCGTGACCTGCGTCCTCGACGTGCTCGGGCAGCGGCTCAGTCATGCGTCTCCTCGGGCGTGGGGTTCACCAGCTCCCCCGGAGGGGTGCCGGTCGCGCGTTCTGCGTCCAGCGCCTGCTGGAGGATGACGACGGCTGCGACCTGGTCGACCACGGCTCGGCGCTTCGCTCCCTTGCGCTGGTCGCGCAGCATAGCCTCCGCCGTCACGGTGGTGAGCCGCTCGTCGACCAGGCGCACCGGGACCGGTGCGATCCGCCTCGCCAGGCGTACGGCGAACTCGCGGGTCTTGAGCGCCGCCGGCCCCTCGCCGCCGCCGAGCGAGCGCGGCAGGCCCATCACGACCTCCACCGCGTCCTCCTCGGCGAGGATCTGGTGGATGCGGCGCAGGTCGCCCTTGCCGCGGCGCACCGTCTCGACCGGGGTCGCGAGCATCCCGGACGGGTCGCTGCGGGCGACGCCGATCCGGGCGTCGCCCGGGTCGACGCCGAGCCGCACGCCGTGGCGCATCAGCTGCCGGCCACCGCTGCGGTGACGGCGGCCAGCGCCTCGTCGATGCGGGACACGTCGGTGCCGCCGCCCTGCGCCAGGTCGGCCTTGCCGCCGCCCTTGCCGTCGAGGAACGGAGCGGCCGCGCGCACCAGGTCACCGGCCGCGAGGCCACGCGCCTGGGCCGCGTCGTTGAGCGCGGCGACGATCGCCGCCTTGCCGTCGGCCGCGCCGATCAGCACGACGACCGCAGGGGCGTCACCGGTGAGGCGGGCCCGGACGTCGGTCGCGAGGGTGCGCACGTCGCCGCCGCTGGCGCCGTCGAGACGCTGGGCGACCAACCGCACGCCGTTGACGTCGATGGCGCCCTCGGCGAGCGCGGCACCGCCGGACAGCAGCTGGGCGAGACGGATCCTCTCGATCTCCTTCTCGCTCTGCTTGAGCCGCTCGACGAGGTCGCCGACCCGGCCGACGAGGTCGCCGGGCTGCGTCTTGAGCAGCGTGGAGAGCTGGCCGACCACGTCACGCTCGCGGGCGAGGTAGTCGAAGCCCTCGACGCCGGTCAGCGCCTCGATGCGGCGGTTGCCGGAGCCGACCGACGCCTCGCTGGTGACCACGATGGTGCCGACCTGGCTGGAGTGGTCGACGTGCGTGCCACCGCACAGCTCACGCGACCAGGGACCGCCGATCTCGACGACGCGGACCTTCTGGTCGTCGTACGTCTCGCCGAAGAGGGCGATCGCGCCCCAGTCCTTGGCCTCGCTGAGCGTCATGTACTGCCAGCCGACGGGCAGGTCGGCGCGCAGCGCGTTGTTGGAGACCTGCTCGATCTCGCGGACCTGGTCGGGAGAGAGCGCGTTGAGCCAGCCGAAGTCGAGGCGCAGGTAGCCCGGTCGGTTGTAGGAGCCGGACTGCAGAGCGGTGGGTCCGAGCACCTCGCGCAGCGCGGCGTGCACGATGTGGGTGCCGGAGTGCGCCTGCCGGGCGCCGATGCGCCACTGCGGGTCGACCTTCGCGTGCAGCAGCCTCGCGTCCGCGGGGAGCTCGCCGTCGACGACGCGGACCTGGTGGACCACGAGGCCGCGCACCGGGCGCTGGACGTCGAGCACCTCGAGGGCACCGCCCTCGTACTCGATGACACCGGCATCGGCCACCTGGCCGCCGGACTCGGCGTAGAACGGCGTGCGGTCGAGGACGAGCTCGCCGATCTCGCCGGTCGCGAGCACGGGCACGGCGACGCCCTCGCGCAGCAGCGCGAGCGGCTTCGACTCGGTCTCGAGGGTCTCGTAGGCGAGCCACTCGGTGGGGCCGTTGGCGTCGAGGATGTCGCGGTAGACCGCGGTGTCGGCGTGCTGGCCCTTCTTGGCGCGCGCATCGGCCTTGGCCCTCTCGCGCTGCTCGGCCATCAGCTGCCGGAAGCCCGGCTCGTCGACGCTGAGGCCGGCCTCGGCGGCCATCTCGAGGGTCAGGTCGATCGGGAAGCCGTAGGTGTCGTGGAGCGCGAACGCCTTGTCGCCGGGGATGGTGGTGGCACCGGACTGCTTCACGTCGCCCGCGGCGAGGTCGAAGATCTGGGTGCCGGCCTGGAGCGTCTTGCGGAACGCCTCCTCCTCGGCGTACGCGATCTGCGCGATCCGGTCCCAGCCGGAGACCAGCTCGGGGTAGCTCTCCCCCATCCTGTCGCGCGAGACCGGCAGCAGCTCGGGCAGCGACGGGTCCTGGTAGCCGAGCAGGCGCATGTTGCGCACGGCGCGGCGCAGCAGGCGACGCAGGACGTAGCCGCGGCCCTCGTTGCCGGGGGTGACGCCGTCGCCGATGAGCATCAGCGAGCTGCGGACGTGGTCGGCGACCACGCGGAAGCGGACGTCGTCGACGTGCCCGTCGGCGCCGGGCGCGCCGTACTTCTTGCCGGAGAGCTCCATGGCCCGCTCGATGACGGGGAAGACCGTGTCGATCTCGTACATGTTGTGCTTGCCCTGGAGCAGGTACGCGACCCGCTCGAGACCCATGCCGGTGTCGATGTTCTTGCTGGGCAGCGGGCCGGCGATGTCGAAGTCGTCCTTCGCCCGAACGGCGCTGAGCTCCTCCTGCATGAAGACCAGGTTCCAGATCTCCAGGAACCGGTCCTCGTCGGCCTCGGGCCCTCCGTCGGGCCCGAACTCGGGGCCGCGGTCGATGTAGATCTCGCTGCAGGGACCGCCCGGGCCGGGCACGCCCATGTTCCAGTAGTTGTCCTTGAGGCCGCGCGGCTGGATCCGTTCGTCGGGCAGGCCGGCGATCCGCTTCCACGCCTCGCGCGCCTCGTCGTCCTCGGGGAGGACGGTGACCCAGATCCTGTCGGGGTCGAAGCCGAAGCCGCCGTCGGCCTGGGAGTTGGTGATCAGCTCCCACGCGTACTGGACGGCGCCCTCCTTGAAGTAGTCGCCGAAGGAGAAGTTGCCGTTCATCTGGAAGAACGTGCCGTGCCGGGTGGTCTTGCCGACCTCCTCGATGTCGAGGGTGCGCACGCACTTCTGGACGCTGGTCGCCCGCTGGAACGGCGGCGTCTCCTGACCCAGGAAGTAGGGCTTGAAGGGCACCATGCCCGCGTTGACGAAGAGCAGGTTGGGGTCGTCGAGCAGCAGCGAGGCCGACGGTACGACGGTGTGGCCGCGGTTCTCGAAGTGGGCGAGGAACCGGTTGCGGATCTCCGCGCTGCTCAGGTACTGCTCGCTCATCACCGGGGTCCCCGCGAAGTTGTCCGCTGGAGGAGCGTAGCGGGGGAAGTGGAGAACTTCGTGGGGTGGTTCAACGGGTGCCTTCCTTGCTGGGCTGGGGATTCATGAGTTGGGGCGGACCGGCGTCCGCGCCGTCGAAGCGCTGTCGCAGGTGGATCTCGGCCGCGGCCTGGCCACGGGCGACCTCCTCGCCGAACATCCGGGCGCCGAGGACGGCCGCGCCGATCCGGTCCCGCATGCCGTCGGGGGTGAACGCCTCGGCGAGGCGGCGGACCCGGACCATGCCGTAGACGCCGGCGGCCGCGCCGGCTGCGAACCAGACGCTGCCCTTCACGACGACACCTCCAGGTCGGCCCGGAGGCTCGCCCGCTGGCGCGACTCCAGGTCGCGCCGGGCCGCCTTGAGCATCAGGCGGCGTTCCTTGCGCGAGCGCTTGACCTCGCGTCTCATCTCGAACCGGATCCGGTTGCGGACCTCCGGCGACAGCGCGCGGCGCAGTCCGGCTGCCAGCGCGGCGGTCTTGATGACGCTCTCGCGCAGCACGATGTCGGCGAACATCGGCGCGGGCACGACGCGCGCGGGGACCCGCGGGCCGTGCTCCTGACCGAGGTCGGTGATGACGTACTCGCGGTCGTCGACCACCGCGACCGGCGTCCGCTCCCGGCGCAGCGCCACCTCCTGCCTGGCCTGCAGCTCCGCCTCGATGGCGGCGAGCTGCTCGCGCAGCGCGTCGGCGTCGTGCGCTGCTGCGGCGAGCAGCGCCTCGGTGTGGCTGCGCGCCTGGCGCACGGACCGGGACAGCCGGTACGCCGCGACCACGAGCGCCGCGACGGCGACGAGGGTCACCACGACCAGCCAGGTCGGGACGGCGAGGTCGGAGGTCACGACGAAGTAGCCTACTTGCCGCGGATGATGCGGCGAACTCGCTCCCACCGCTGCTTGACCGCGGCCTCGGCGCCGAGCTCGGTCGGGCGGTAGTAGGCGGCGTCGCGGACCACGTCGGGGGCGTACTGCTGCTCGGCGACGCCGAAGGGCGCGTCGTGGCTGTAGACGTAGCCCTGGCCGTGGCCCAGCGTCTTCGCGCCGGCGTAGTGGGCGTCGCGCAGGTGGGGTGGGACCTGGCCGATCTTGCCGGCGCGTACGTCGGCGACGGCCTCGAAGATCGCCGTGGTGACGGCGTTCGACTTCGGCGCCACCGCGAGGGCGATGGTGGCGTGGGCCAGGGTCAGCTGGGCCTCGGGCATGCCGATCAGCTGCACGGTCTGGGCGGCGGCCACCGCGGTGGGCAGAGCGGTGGGGTCCGCGAGACCGATGTCCTCGCTGGCCAGGATCATCAGCCGGCGGGCGATGAATCGCGGGTCCTCCCCCGCCTCGATCATCCGGGCGAGGTAGTGCAGGGCGGCGTCGGCGTCGGAGCCGCGGACCGACTTGATGAAGGCGCTGACGACGTCGTAGTGCTGGTCGCCGTCGCGGTCGTAGCGCACGGCCGCCTGGTCGGCCGCGGTCTCGGCCGTCTCCACGTCGATCGTGCCGCTGCCCTTGCTGCGGGCGGCCCCGGCCGCCGCCTCGAGGTAGGTCAGCGACCGGCGGGCGTCTCCCCCGGCGAGGCGCACGATGTGGTCACGCGCCGCCTCCTCGAGGACCAGCTCGCCGCCGAGACCCCGCTCGTCGGCGACGGCCAGGTCCAGGACGGCGGCGATGTCGTCGTCGGTGAGGGACTGCAGGCGCAGCAGCAGGCTGCGCGAGAGCAAGGGTGAGATGACGCTGAAGGACGGGTTCTCGGTGGTCGCCGCGACCAGGGTCACCCAGCGGTTCTCGACACCGGGCAGCAGGGCGTCCTGCTGCGCCTTGCTGAACCGGTGCACCTCGTCGACGAAGAGGACCGTCTCCTCACCCGTCGCCACCAGCTGGCGCCGGGCCGCGTCGATCGCGGCGCGGACCTCCTTGACCCCGGCGGAGACCGCCGAGACCTCGACGAAGCGCCGTCCGGTCTGCTGGCTGATGATCGAGGCGATCGTGGTCTTGCCGGTGCCCGGCGGGCCCCACAGCAGCAACGACAGGGACTGGTCGCCCTCGACCAGCTGCCGCAGCGGTGAGCCCGGTGCGCGCAGCTGCTCCTGGCCGACCAGCTCCTCGAGGGTGCGTGGACGCATCCGCACCGCCAGCGGCGCCGAGGAGTGCGTGGCGTCGGCCAGCGAGCCGCCCGACGCCATCGCCCCGAGGCCTGCGGACGAGCCCGGGGTGTCGAACAGCTGCGGCTCGTCATCCACGATGACGAAGCCTAGTCAGGCGGGACGACACCCCGGCGTCGATGCGGGGGCTGGGGCTGGGACTCAGGCTCGCCCGATCGACTTGTTGTCGAGGTCGAACCAGGTGTCGGCGTACCCGGGCTGCTCGATCAGGTCCGTGCTCGGGCTGGCGCCCGGGTCGGGACGACCCTCGGCGTCGACGCCGAGCAGGCCGGCGGTCAGCGGCTCGTGGGGCGCCTGGCCCAGGCGGCCCGGGAAGTGGCAGGCCACCTTGTGCTGGCGACCGATCTGGAGCAGCGGCGGCTCGTGCCGGGCGCAGATCTCCTGGGCGATCGGGCAGCGGGTGCGGAACCGGCAGCCGGACGGCGGGTCGATCGGGCTGGGCACGTCGCCCTGCAGCCGGATCCGCTCGATGCGTGCACCGGTGGCGGCCTGCTTGACGTCGGGGACGGCCGACAGCAGCGCCTGGGTGTAGGGGTGGTGCGCGTTGTTGTAGATCGAGTCCCGGTCGCCGATCTCGACGATCTTGCCGAGGTACATGACCGCGATCTCGGGGCAGAAGTGCCGCACGATCGCGAGGTCGTGGGCGATGAAGAGGAACGCGACCCCGAACTCGTTCTGGATGTCCTGGAGCAGGTTGATGACCTGCGCCTGGATCGACACGTCCAGCGCGGAGACCGGCTCGTCAGCCACGAGCAGCTTGGGCTGCAGGGTCAGCGCACGCGCGATGCCGATGCGCTGGCGCTGGCCGCCGGAGAACTCGTGCGGGTAGCGGTTGTAGTGCTCCGGGTTGAGACCGACGATCTCGAGCAGCTCCTGGACCCGCGGCAGGATCTTGTCCTTCGGCAGCACCTTGTGGATCGCCAGGGGTGCGCCGACGATCGAGCCGACCGTCTGGCGCGGGTTCAGCGAGGTGTACGGGTCCTGGAAGATCATCTGGATCTCCCGGCGCAGCGGCTTGAGCTCGGACGGCCCGGCCTGGGCGATGTCCTGGCCCTCGAACCGGATCGCCCCCGCGGTCGGCTTGTACAGACGCGTGATCAGGCGACCGGTCGTCGACTTGCCGCAGCCGGACTCGCCGACCAGGCCGAGCGAGGTGCGCTCAGCGACCTGGAAGGAGACGCCGTCGACCGCTTGGACCTGGCCGACGGTACGGCGGATCAGGCCCGGCGACTTGACCGGGAAGTACATCCGGAGCTGGTCGACCTCGAGGATCGGCTTCGCACCGCTCGGCGCGACCGCGGCCCCGTGGCCCGTCGCCTTCAGCACGGGCATGCCCTCGGGGTCCGAGCCCGGGTTGATCGTGTCGTTCGTCATCACAGCTCCTCGGCCAGGTCCGGCGCGATGACCGGAAGCACCTCGGCCGCATAGATCGCGTCGGGGTTGGGCAGGTGGCAGCGCTTGGTGTGGGCCTCGCCGCGCTGGCCGGGGACCAGCATCGGCAGCTCGGTCCGGCACAGGTCGCCGGGCACCTTGTCGCGGTGCGGGCACCGCGGGTGGAAGGCGCAGCCGGAGGGCGGGTTCAGCAGGCTGGGCGGGTTGCCGGGGATCGGGATCAACCGCGCCTCGGTGTCACCGGTCAGGTCGGGGACGCTGGAGAGCAGGCCCCACGTGTAGGGCATCTCCGGGTGGGTGAGGATCTCCTTGCACGGGCCGTACTCGACCGCGCGACCGGCGTACATGACCAGGACGTCGTCGGCCATCTCCGCCACGACGCCGAGGTCGTGGGTGATGATGATGATCGCCGAGTTGAACTCCCGCTGCAGGTCCTGCAGCAGGTCGAGGATCTGGGCCTGGACGGTCACGTCGAGCGCGGTGGTCGGCTCGTCGGCGATGAGGAGGTTGGGGTCGTTGATCAGACCCATCGCGATCATCGCGCGCTGGCGCATGCCACCGGAGAACTGGTGCGGGTAGTCGTTGACGCGCTTGTCGGGGTTGGGGATCCCGACCCGGTCGAGCATCTCGACGGCGCGCTGCTTGGCGACCTTCTTCGACACGTTGTGGTGCACCTTGTACGCCTCGGCGATCTGGTTGCCGACGGTGTAGTAGGGGTGCATCGCGGACAACGGGTCCTGGAAGATCATCGAGACCTCGCGGCCGCGCTTCTTGCGCATCTCCTCGGCGCTGATGTCGAGGAGGTTGACGCCGTCCAGGACGATCTCGCCGCTGAGCTTGGCGTTGGTGCCACGGTGCAGCCCCATGATCGCCATGCTGGACACGGACTTGCCGGATCCCGACTCGCCGACGATGCCGAGCGTCTTGCCGCGCTCGAGGTCGAAGGTCAGGCCGTTGACGGCCTTGACCAGGCCGTCCTGGGTCGGGAAGTGGACCTGGAGCTCACGGACGGAGAGCAGCGGCTCCGAGGCCGCCTCCGTCGTGGGGAGCGGGGACGGGGACGTGGTGGACATTCCGGGATTTCCTCTCAGCCCAGCCGCACGCGCGGGTCGATGACGGCGTACAACAGGTCCACGATGATGTTGGCCAGGATGACGAAGGCCGCCAGCAGGACGACCAGGCCGACGGTGGTCGGGAGGTCGAAGTCCTGGCTGGCGCGAACCGCCAGCTTGCCCATGCCCGGGTAGTTGAAGACCGACTCGGTGATGATCGCGCCACCCATCAGGCCGGCGAAGTCGAGGCCCGCCATGGTGACGATCGGGGTGAGCGCAGCGCGCAGCGCATGCTTGTAGGTGACCGTGCGCTCGGGCAGTCCCTTGGAGCGGGCGGTGCGCACGTAGTCCTCCTGGAACGACTCGATCACGTACGACCGGGTCATGCGGACGTAGGCCGCCATGAAGAACAGGGCGAGGGTGATCGCAGGCAGCGTCAGGCTGGAGAGCCAGCCGCCGACGCCACCCTCGGCGATCGATGTGTAGCGCGGGATCTCGGTGAGCCCCCACTTGATCGCGACGAACTTGTAGAGCACGAGGCCGACGAAGAAGGTCGGGAAGGCGTACGCGACCAGCGACAGCCCGACCAGGCCACGGTCGATGACGGTGCCCTTCTTCAGGGCAGCCGTGACCCCGAGCAGGACTCCCCCGACCATCCACAGGATGAACGCGGCCACCGCGAGGGAGAACGAGACCGGGAAGGTGTCCTTGATCAGGTTGGTGACGGTGTCGCCCCGCTCGCGGGAGTAGCCCAGGCAGGGGGCGTCACAGTGCACGATGGTCTCGGGCGCGGTCTCGCGGAGCTTGGGGTCGTCGGGGTAGTCGCGGCCCTTGAAGACGCCGGCGGCGAAGTCCACCCACTGGTTGGCGAACGAGTCGTCGTAGCCCATGGCCGCAGCGGTCTGCTTCTTCTGGGCAGCGGAACAGTTCTTGCCGCAGATGAAGGACGCCTGGTCGATCGGTGAGGCGAAGAACAGAGCGAAGGTGACGATGCTCATCACGATGAGCATGATCACGCCGGCGAAGAGCCGGCGGATGACGTACGCGAGCACAGGGGACCTCAGTGTGGGAGGAAGGACGGCCGGTGGGCACGGGCAGTCGGGGGCCGCCTTGGGGGCGGCCCCCGACTGTCATGTGTGGTTAGCGGAGAGTCACTTCTCCACGCCGATCACGGCGAGGTCGGCGTAGCCGTTCACCGAGACGTTGTTGGCGTAGCCGGTGATCTTGCCACCGTGGACGAAGTTGAAGATCGTGATCTCCAGCGGGATGTAGGCGACGTCCTCACCCAGCTTGGCGTCGACAGCGGACCACTTGTCGGCAGCAGCCTCCAGGTCCGGCTCGGCGTAGGCGTCGTCGATCATCTGGTTGACCTCGGGGCCACCCTTGTAGTTGCCGTAGTCATTGCCGTTCGAGTCGCCGGTCAGGTTGATGCGGCTGTCGAAGAGCGGCGGGATGACGGTGCCCGCGGAGGACCAGTCAGCACCCCAACCACCCCAGGTGACGTCGAAGTCGGCGTCCGGCTTCTGGATCACGGAGTAGTAGGTGTCCTCCAGCGGGTCGAGCTCGGTCTGGAAACCGGCCTTGTCCCAGCCGGCCTTCAGCGCGGAGGCCTGCTTGTCGGAGGTGGGGGTGCCGCCCGAGTAGGTGAACTTGATCTTCACCGGCTTCGGCGCCGCGCACTTGTCGAGCGCGGCCTTGGCAGCGGTGGTGTCACCGGACTCGCCCATGGCCTCGAAGGCCGGGTTGGACTTGTAGCCGGGCACGCTCGGGTTGATGACCGAGTCGGCGGCCTTGAAGTACTCCGGGCCACCGCCGGCCTTGATCCAGGCGGCGCGGTCGGTCGCGAGCTTGAGCGCCTCGCGGCAGTTCGCGTCCTTGAAGACCGGCGAGTTGAAGTTCGGCAGCACGTAGTCGACGTACGGCGACTCGACCTGGGTGTAGCGGTCCCCGGCCTCGTCCTTGCGGCTGAACAGGGCCGGCGGGAGACGACGCTCGGTCACGGCGTACTGCGCGTCACCGGAGTCGGCGAGCAGCTGCTCGTAGATCGCCTCGTCGGTGTCACCCTCGCGGAAGTCCCAGGTGTCCGGGTAGGCCTTGCGGATCGGGTCCGTCGACGCGTCCCAGTTCTCGTTGCGGACGAACTTGCCGCCGGTGCCCTCCTTCCAGGTGCCGTCCAGCTTGTAGGGACCGTTGGAGATGATCGCGAAGTTGTTCGCGTCACCCTTGTCGAGGTCCTCGCGGTACGGGTCCATGTACCGCAGCTGGGCGATCGAGTTCGGGAAGTCCGGCCACGCCTTCTTGAAGCGGTACGTGATCGTCTTGCCGTCGCAGGTCACGGCCTTGTCGTACAGGTCCTGGCCCTTCTTGGTGTACGGGCCCTTGTACTGCGGCAGGCCGTCGTCACCGGTGGGGATGTCCAGGTAGGTGAACAGGTAGTTGGCGGGACCACCGATGATCACGTCGGTCGCGAAGTTGCGCGACGCGCCGTACTTGAAGTCCTCGCACGTGATGTCCTTGCCGTCCTCCCACTTCACGCCGTCCTTGACGGTGAAGCTCCAGGACTTGCCGCCGTCCGTGGTGGTACCGGTGTCGGTGGCGAGGTCGGCGACCGGCGTGGTGCCTTCCTTCGGGTCGTTGGAGGCGGGCAGCGCCACCAGGCTGCGGTAGAACAGCCGGCCCGAGTTGTTGAGGTCGCGGCCGATGTACATGCGCTGGGGGTCCCAGTGCTCGACGTTGCGGACACCGACGAGGAAGATGGCGTTGCCACCCTTCTCCGCCTTGCCTCCGCTGCTCCCGCTGTTGTTGTTGCCGTCGTCACTGCCACCACCGCACGCGGCGAGTGTCGCCGCGAGCGCCGTGGCGGCCACGGCAGCCAATGGCTTCTTGAAGGCCATCCAACTATCTCCTTTTCGGTGAGTGACGCCGGCCCGGCCGGCGCCGCAGTGCTCCGGGTCCCGTGTGATGTCGGCGGAGCACTGAGGTCTGTTATCGGTGCGACTTGGGGTCGAGCGCGTCGCGGGCGCCGTCGCCGACGAGGTTGAACACCACGACGATCAGGGCGAGCAGGGCGCCGGGAAGGAAGAAGTACGTCGGGTCGGCGCTGGTGTAGCTGACCGAGTCGGACAAGATGTTGCCGAGGGTGGGGGTCGGCGGCTTGATGCCGACGCCGAGGAAGTTGAACGCGGCCTCGGCCGAGATGTAGGCCGGCACGAGCAGCGTGACGTAGACCAGGACGGGCGCCCAGACGTTGGGCAGCACCTCCTTGAAGTACAGCCGGCTCCGCGACGCGCCCAGCAGGCGGGCCGCCTCGATGAACTCCCGCTCGCGGATGGAGAGCACCTGGCCGCGCACGACGCGCGCCACCGGCGGCCAGCCGAAGGCGGCCAGGATGACGATCACGAAGGCGCCGTTGGCGAGGTCGGCGTTGTGGAAGAAGCCGAGGCCGGGGAACTCCGCGATGTCCTTGCGCATCATGACCACGACCGGTCCCGACAGGGCCAGCAGCATCAGGGTCTGCGGGAACGACAGGGTCAGGTCGATGATCCGGCCGACGACCGCGTCGACGAAGCCGCCGGAGAAGCCGGCGACGATGCCCAGGACGGCACCGATGATCACGGTCAGGACCGTTCCGGTCAGTGCGATGGTCAGCGACGACGTGATCGCCAGCATCAGCCGGGCGAGCAGGTCACGTCCGAGACCGGGGTCGACGCCGAAGGGGTGGCTCCACGAGATGCCACCGAACGCTCCCTCGGGCACGACGCCGTCGGCCGAGAGGAGGTCCTGGTGCTGCTCGTTGGGGGCCAGGACGCCGAGGGCGACCAGGATGGGCGCCGCGATCGCGCAGACGATGATGAAGACCGTCAGCACGAACGAGATCATCGACAGCTTGTCGGCCCTGAAGCGGGCGATGGCCAACTGGGTCGGGGACCGGCCGGCCACCGAGACGACGGAGTCGTCCTCGATCGGGGTCTCGGTCTCGTGGATCTCCAGTTCGGAGCCCGGGATCGTCATCTTCACCTCGCCGTGTGTCACGGATGCGACGCGGGCCACAGTGGCCACGCGCCGTCCGTGACACTAGGCGCACCAGGTGCGTCAAGGCGATAGCGACGCGGTAACGGTTTGGTCTCGACGCCCGGCAAACCGTCCTGCGGACGGGCCTCAGGCCTTGTTTTCCTCCGCCGGACGGGCGTCCACACCGGCTTCCTTCCGCTGCTCCGGCGTGATCGGTGCCGGGGCGGCGGTCAGCGGGTCGTAGCCGCCGCCGGTCTTCGGGAAGGCGATGACGTCACGGATGGAGTCCGTGCCGGCCAGCAGCGCCACCACGCGGTCCCAGCCGAAGGCGATGCCGCCGTGCGGGGGCGCGCCGAACTTGAACGCCTCGAGCAGGAAGCCGAACTTCTCCTCCGCCTCGGCCTCGCCGATCCCCATCACCTCGAAGACCCGCTTCTGGATGTCCTCGCGGTGGATACGGATCGAGCCGCCGCCGATCTCGTTGCCGTTGCAGACGATGTCGTAGGCCCACGCCAGGGCGTTGCCGGGGTCGGTGTCGAAGGAGTCGAGGTCCTGCGGGCTGGTGAAGGCGTGGTGGACCGCGGTCCAGGCTCCCCCACCGACCGCGACGTCGCCGGCCGCCGTGGCCTCGTCAGCGGGCTCGAAGAGCGGCGCGTCGACGACCCACAGGAAGCTCCAGGCGTTCTCGTCCAGGAGACCGCCGCGACGGCCGATCTCGAGGCGGGCAGCGCCGAGGAGCGCGCGGCTGGACTTCACGGGACCGGCGGCGAAGAAGATGCAGTCACCGGGCCGGGCACCGACGTGAGCGGCCAGGCCGGCCTTCTCCTCGTCGGTGATGTTCTTGGCCACGGGACCGCCGAGCTCGCCGTCCTCCTGGACCAGGACGTACGCCAGGCCCTTCGCACCGCGCTGCTTGGCCCACTCCTGCCACGCGTCGAGCTGCTTGCGCGGCTGGCTCGCGCCGCCCGGCATCACCACGGCGCCGACGTACGGCGCCTGGAAGACCCGGAACGGGGTGTCCTTGAAGTAGTCGGTGCACTCGACGAGCTCGAGACCCATCCGCAGGTCGGGCTTGTCGGAGCCGTAGCGGGCCATCGCGTCGGCGTACGTCATGCGCGGCAGGGGAAGCGGGACGTCGTACCCGATCAGCTTCCACAGCGCGGCCACGATCTGCTCGCCCAGGGCGATCACGTCGTCCTGCGTCACGAAGCTCATCTCGATGTCGAGCTGGGTGAACTCGGGCTGGCGGTCGGCGCGGAAGTCCTCGTCGCGGTAGCAGCGCGCGATCTGGTAGTAGCGCTCCATGCCGGCGACCATGAGCAGCTGCTTGAACAGCTGGGGGCTCTGCGGCAGGGCGTACCAGCTGCCCGGCTGGAGGCGCGCGGGCACCAGGAAGTCACGGGCGCCCTCGGGAGTGCTGCGGGTCAGCGTCGGCGTCTCGATCTCGACGAAGTCGTGGCTGGCCAGCACGTCGCGGGCGGCCTTGTTGACGTTGCTGCGCAACCGGATCGCGTTGCCCGGCGCGCTGCGGCGCAGGTCCAGGTAGCGGTGCTTGAGGCGCACCTCCTCCCCCACCTCGACGTGGTCGCTGATCGGGAACGGCAGCGGCGCTGCGGCGCTGAGCACCTCGACGTCGCTGGCGACGACCTCGTAGTGGCCCGTCGGCAGGTTGGGGTTGATGTTGCCCTCGGTGCGCTCGACCACCTCGCCGGTGACCTTGAGGCAGAACTCGCTGCGCAGCGGGTGCGCCACCTCGGGGTCACGGATGACGACCTGGACCACGCCCGAGGCGTCGCGCAGGTCGATGAAGGCCACCCCGCCGTGATCGCGCCGGTTGGCCACCCACCCCGTGAGGGTGACGGTCTCGCCGACGTTCGCAGGCACGGTCAGGTCGCCGGCGACATGGGTGCGGATCACTTGGATTCCCCTTCATCAATGGTGGTGACGACCTGCGGGCGCAGGTCCTCGTTCGGAGGCTCCCACGTCGCCGGATCGGCGGCGACCTGGTTTCCGGAGCGGATGTCCTTGACCTCGCTCGTCCCGTCGTCCTGGCGGAACCAGACGTACGGGATGCCACGCCGCTCGGCGTGGCGGATCTGCTTGCCGAACTTCGCCGCGGTGGGCGCGACCTCGCACGGGATCGCGCGGGCCCGCAGGGCGGTGGCGATCGCGTCGGCGTCGGCGCGCGACTCCTCGTCGGTGACCGCGACCAGCACCACGCTGGGCACCGAACGGTCAGCGGTGAGCACGCCACGCTGGATGAGGGTGACGAGCAGGCGGCTGAGGCCGAGGGAGATGCCGACGCCGGGGTAGGTCGTACGGCCGTCGGAGGCGAGCGCGTCGTAGCGACCGCCGGAGCAGATCGAGCCGAGCGACTCGTAGCCGTCGAGGCGGGTCTCGAAGACCGTGCCGGTGTAGTAGTCCAGGCCGCGCGCGATGGAGAGGTCGGCCTCGATCCGGGTGCGCTCGGTCGCCAGCGGCGCGCAGGAGCGGACCAGGGTCGCCAGCTCGTCGAGGCCCTCGTCGAGGAGTTCGTGGCTGACGCCGAGGTCGCGGACCCGCTGGACGAACGAGTCGTCGGTCGCCTTGATGGTGGCGAGCGCCAGCGCCTTGTCGGCCTGGTCCTCGCTGACCCCGGCCTCGGCGAGCAGCATGTCGCGGACCTTCTCGACCGGCAGCTTGTCGAGCTTGTCGACCAGGCGCATCACCTCGTCGATGCCGTCGGGGTCGAGGCCCAGGCCGGCGTAGAAGCCCTGGATCAGCTTGCGGTTGTTGACCTGGAGCCGGAAGCCGGGCAGGAAGTCCAGCCGGCCGAGCGCCTCGAGCATCACCCGGGCGACCTCGACGTCGTGGTGGAACGGCAGCGTGTCGCGTCCGACGATGTCGATGTCGGCCTGGGTGAACTCGCGGAAGCGGCCCTCCTGGGGCCGCTCGCCACGCCACACCTTCTGGATCTGGTAGCGGCGGAACGGGAACTCGAGCTTGCCGGCGTTCTCGAGCACGAAGCGCGCGAACGGGACGGTGAGGTCGAAGTGGAGCCCGATCCCCTTGTCCTTCGAGCTGTCGTCCTCCTGCAGGCGGCGCAGGACGTAGACCTCCTTGGAGGTGTCGCCCTTGCGCAGCAGCTGGTCGAGCGGCTCGACGGCGCGGGTCTCGATGTTGGCGAACCCGTGCAGCTCGAAGGTGCGCGCGAGGGTCGCGACGACCTGCTGCTCGACGTAACGCTGGGCAGGGAGGAGCTCGGGGAATCCGCTGAGCGGAGTCGGCTTGGCCATCAGGGGATCACAGTCCTCGGGTGACTCGACCGGCCACGTTGCCGGGGCCGGAGTCGAGGAGGTCGAGCAGGAACGGGTTGGTGGCGCGCTCGCGGCCGATGGAGGTCTGCTCGCCGTGACCGGGCAGGACGACGACGTCGTCGGCCAGCGGCAGCACCTTGGTGGCCAGCGAGCGCAGCATCGCGGCATGGTCGCCGCCGGGCAGGTCGGTGCGACCGATCGAGCCCTGGAAGAGAAGGTCGCCGGAGAACATGACCTCGGAGATGTCGGGGCCCTGCTCCCAGGGAGTGCGGAAGGTGACCGAGCCCTCGGTGTGGCCGGGCGTGTGGTCCACGAGGAAGTGCAGACCAGCGAGCTCGAGGCTGGCGCCGTCGGCCAGCTCGGCCACGTCGTCGGGCTCGGTGAACTCGTAGTCGCCGCCGAGCAGCATGGCGGCCGACTCGCGCGAGATGCCGGCCATCGGGTCGGTGAGCAGGTGCCGGTCGCCCGGATGGATCCACGCGGTGGCGTCGTAGGTCCCGGCGACGGGGGTCACCGACCACATGTGGTCGATGTGTCCGTGGGTCAGCAAGACGGCCACGGGCTTCAACCGGTGCTCCCGGACGACCTCGGCGACGCCGGCCGCGGCGTCCTTCCCGGGGTCGATCACGACGCACTCGGCGCCGGGTGCGGTGGCCGCGACGTAGCAGTTGGTGCCCCACGGTCCGGCGGGGAAAGCGGCGATCAGCACCGGCCCAGCCTATCGAGCGCTCCGGCTTTGATTAGCATGGGCCACTGTGACTACCTCCGACTGGGGCCGCGTCGACGACGACGGCACCGTCTACGTGAAGACGACCGATGGCGAGCGAGCGGTCGGGCAGATGCCTGACGCGACACCCGAGGAGGCCCTGGCCTTCTACACCAAGCGGTACGAGAACCTCGCGCTCGAGGTGGACCTGCTCCACCAACGGGTGCTGACCGGCGTGCTGTCGCCCGAGGAGGCGACCTCATCGGTCAAGCTCGTGCGCGAGCAGCTCGTCGACGTCCACGCCGTCGGAGACATCGCCGCCCTGGTGCGCAAGCTCGACGAGCTCGGCCCGGTCATCGCCACCCAGCGCGACGCCCGGCGCGCCGCCAAGGCGCAGCGCGTCGCCGACGCGCGAGCCGAGAAGGAGCGACTCGCCGGCGAGGCCGAGAAGATCGCCTCCGGACGGGACTGGCGCAACGGCGCGAACCGGCTGCGCGAGCTGCTCGAGGAGTGGAAGAAGCTCCCCCGCATCGACAAGGCCGCCGACGACGAGTTGTGGCGCCGCTTCTCCTCCGCGCGCTCGGCGTACACGAAGGCACGCAAGTCGCACTTCGCCGAGCAGGACGAGAAGCGCGAGGGCGCCCGGGTCGTCAAGGAGCGCCTGGTCGCCGAGGCCGAGGCTCTCGCGTCGTCGACCGACTGGGGACCGACGTCGGGCCGCTACCGCGACCTGATGCGCGACTGGAAGGCAGCCGGCCCCGCTCCCAAGGCCGTCGACGACGAGCTCTGGCGCCGCTTCCGCGGCGCACAGGACACCTTCTTCGGCGCCCGCGACGCGGCCAACGCCGCCCTCGACACGGAGTTCGCCGCGAACGCCGTGGTCAAGGAGGAGCTGCTGGTGGAGGCCGAGGCGATCGCTGCTCAGCTCGAGGCCTCCGGGGACCTGGCCGCCGCCAAGACCGCGTTCCGCGCCGTCGCCGAGAAGTGGGACGAGGCGGGCAAGGTCCCGCGCGACCGGATCAAGGACCTCGAGGGCCGCATGCGCGCCGTCGAGCAGGTCATCCGCCGTGCCGAGGACGACCAGTGGCGTCGTACGGACCCCGAGAAGTCGGCCCGCGCCGACGACATGGTCTCCAAGCTCGAGGCCGCCATCGCCGAGGCCGAGGCCAAGCTCGACGCCGCCCGCGCCCGTGGTGACGAGAAGAAGGTCCGGGAGCTGGAGGAGAACCTCGAGGGGCGCCGGTCGTTCCTCGAGATGGCCAAGAAGGCGTCCGCCGACTTCAGCTGAGCCCGCTGGCTGCATGGGTCCCCGGACATCCGGGGATCCATGCAGCAATCGCGCTACTGGGTGACGCGGTAGGCGTCGAACACGCCGGGGACGGAGCGGACGGCGTTGAGGACCGTGTCGAGGTGCTTGGCGTCGGCCATCTCGAAGGTGAAGCGGGACTTGGCGGTGCGGTCGCGCGAGGTGGTCAGGTTCGCCGAGAGGATGTTCACGTGGGCGTCCGAGAGCACCATCGTGATGTCGGAGAGCAGCCGGGAGCGGTCCAGGGCCTCGACCTGGATGTTGACCAGGAAGGTCGACTGGCCGGTGGGGGCCCACTCGACGTCGACCAGCTTCTCGGGCTGGGCGAGCAGGCTGGCGGCGTTGGTGCAGTCCTTGCGGTGCACCGAGACTCCCCCGCCCTTGGTGACGAACCCGAGGATCGCGTCGGGCGGGACCGGGGTGCAGCACTTGGCGAGCTTGACCCAGACGTCGGGTGATCCGGTCACGATGACGCCGGCGTCGCCGCTCGTCGGACGGCGGGGGCGGCCGCGGCGACCGGTGATGGTGACGGCCTCGGCGAGGTCCTCCTGGGCCCCCTCGTCGCCGCCGTGGAGCTCGATGACCTTGCGTACGACGGTCTGCGCGCCGAGGTTGCCCTCGCCGACGGCGGCGTAGAGCGCGCTGACGTCCGTGAGCCGGAACGCCGAGGCGACCAGGGTGAGCGAGTCGTGGGACAGCAGCCGCTTGAGGGGCAGGCCCTCCTTGCGCATCAGCTTGGCGATCTCGTCTTTCCCGCGCTCGATCGCCTCCTCGCGCCGCTCCTTGGTGAACCACTGGCGGATCTTGGAGCGCGCGCGCTGCGACTTGACGAAGTTCAGCCAGTCGCGGGACGGGCCCGCACCCTCGGCCTTGGAGGTGAACACCTCGACCACGTCGCCGTTCTCGAGGGTCGACTCGAGCGGCACCAGGCGGCCGTTGACCCGGGCGCCGATGGTGCGGTTGCCGACCTCGGTGTGCACGGCGTACGCGAAGTCCACGGGTGTCGAGCCCGACGGCAGCGCGATCACGTCGCCGCGCGGCGTGAAGACGTAGGTCTCGGCCTGGTTGATCTCGAAGCGCAGGGACTCGAGGAACTCGCCCGGGTCCTCGACCTCGCTCTGCCAGTCGAGGAGCTGACGCACCCAGCTCATGTCGTCGAGGTCGCCGGGCTTGTCGGTGTCGTTGCCGGCCCGGCCGTCCTCCTTGTACTTCCAGTGCGCCGCGACGCCGTACTCGGCCCGTCGGTGCATGGCGAAGGTGCGGATCTGCATCTCGACGGGCTTGCCCTGCGGACCGATGACCGTCGTGTGCAGCGACTGGTACATGTTGAACTTCGGCATCGCGACGTAGTCCTTGAACCGGCCCAGGACCGGGTTCCACCGCGAGTGGAGGACACCGAGGACGCCGTAGCAGTCGCGGTCCTCCTCGACGAGGATGCGGATGCCGACGAGGTCGTAGATGTCGGAGAAGTCGCGGCCGCCGACGATCATCTTCTGGTAGATCGAGTAGTAGTGCTTCGGCCGGCCGGTGACGGTCGCCTTGATCTTGGCCTCGCGCAGGTCCTTCTCGACCTGGGAGATGACCTCGGCGAGGAACGAGTCGCGCGAGGGCGCGCGCTCGGCGACCAGCCGCACGATCTCGTCGTAGATCTTCGGGTGGAGGGTCGCGAAGGCGAGGTCCTCGAGCTCCCACTTGATGGTGTTCATGCCGAGCCGGTGGGCCAGCGGCGCATAGATGTCGAGCGTCTCGCGGGCCTTGCGCTCCTGCGTGGACTGCTTGACGAAGCGCAGGGTCCGCATGTTGTGGAGCCGGTCGGCGAGCTTGATGACCAGCACCCGGATGTCGCGCGACATCGCGACGATCATCTTGCGGATCGTCTCGGCGTTGGCGGACTCGCCGTAGACGACCTTGTCGAGCTTGGTGACGCCGTCGACGAGCAGGGCGACCTCGTCACCGAAGTCGCGGCGGCACTCCTCGAGGGTGTACGGCGTGTCCTCGACCGTGTCGTGCAGCAGCGCGGCCACCAGGGTCGGCTCGGTCATGCCGATGCCGGCGAGGATGGTCGTCACCGCGAGCGGGTGGGTGATGTAGGGGTCGCCGCTCTTGCGCTTCTGGTCGGCGTGCAGCCGCTCGGCGGTCAGGTAGGCGCGCTCGAGCAGCTGGAGGTCGGCCTTGGGGTGGTTGGCCCGGACCGCGCGGAACAGCGGTTCGAGGACCGGGTTCCCGACCTGGCTGCGGCTGCCCATCCGGGCCAGCCGGGCGCGGACACCGCGTCCGCCGCCGGTCTCGCTGGGGACCGGGGTCGGCGCCGTCGGCACCCGTGGCGTCGTGCGCTCCTCGGTCATGGCGCCAGTCTAGTGCTGGCCTCAGATCCGCTGCAGCGCATGCACGGGAACCTCACCGAGCGCGGCCCGACCGTCGAGGAACCCCAGCTCCATCAGGACGGCGAACCCGACCGGATCCGCGCCGCAACGACGGACCAGGTCGCAGGTGGCTCCCGCGGTGCCGCCGGTGGCGAGCACGTCGTCGACGAGCAGCACCCGCTCCCCCGGCGCGACGGCGTCCCGGTGGAGCTCGAGCACCGCCTCGCCGTACTCGAGGGCGTAGTCGACCTGGTGCGTGTCGTGCGGCAGCTTGCCGGCCTTGCGGACCGGCGCGAAGCCGACGCCGAGGGCGAGCGCCACGGGGGCCGCGAGGATGAACCCGCGGGCCTCCATGCCGACGACCTTGTCGACGACGACGGCGCCGTTCTCGTCGCGGCCGGCCGCGGCCATCGCCTCGACGACCGCACCGAAACCGGCGGGGTCGGCCAGCAGCGGCGTGATGTCCTTGAAGACGATGCCGGGCTCGGGGAAGTCCTCGATGTCGCGGACCAGCCGGGTGAGGGCCTCGACCGCGCGTTCGCGGACGTCGTCGCGAACGGTCACCGCGCTACTTCTTGCCGCGCTTGGACCGCGCCTGGCGCACCGGCTGCTTGCGACCGGAGCTCCCGCTCTCGTTGACCGGACGGGTGCTGGTCGGGACCACGCGGCCCTTGCCGACGGCGTCCGTGCTGGCGCCTGCGCGGCGGGCGACCGGCGTGTCGTCGACCTCGATCTCGAGCTCCTCGTCGAGCAGCTCGTCCGGGATCGCGTCCGGGTCGTCGATGCGGCGGCCGGCGACCGGCGCGTCGTCGGTGGCGACGGGGACCGAGGCGTACCGGTCGGCGAGCGCTCGCTGCTTGGCCTTGGCGCGGCGCGCCTGGACCTGCATCTCGGTCTCCTGCATCTTCAGGTGGACCAGGACGCGCGGGGCGAGCATGACCGACGAGTAGACACCGACGCCCATGCCGACGAACTGCGCGAGCGCGAGGTCCTGCAGCGAGCTCGCACCGAGCTGGACCGCGGAGACGTAGAGGATCGCGCCGATCGGGATGAGCGCGACGATCGAGGTGTTGATCGAGCGCACCAGGGTCTGGTTGACCGCGAGGTTGGCCGCGTCGGCGTACGACTGCGTGTTCTTGCGGAGGACGGTGGTGTTCTCCTTGATCTTGTCGAACACGACGACGGTGTCGTAGAGGGAGAAGCCGAGGATCGCGAGCACACCGGTGACCGCCGCGGGCGTCACCTGGAAGCCCGAGAGCGCGTAGACGCCGACGGTCAGCATGACGTCGTGGATCAGCGCGATGAGCGCCGCGACCGACATCCGCCACTCGCGGAAGTAGCCCCAGATGAAGAGCACGACGAGCAGCAGGAAGATGCCGACGCCGATGGCGGCCCGCTTGGCGACCTCCTGCCCCCAGCTCGGGCCGATGTCCTGGACGGACAGGTCGTTCTCGGCGACGCTCGGGAACTCCTTGTGGACCAGTGCCGCGATCTCGCTGCGCTGCTTCTCGCTGAGGTTCTCGACCTGGATCACCAGCGCCGAGTCGCCCTCGGTCGTGACCGTCGGGTTCTCGGCGTTCTGGATCCCGGAGTCCGCGACCTGCGAGCGCAGGTCGTCGGCCGCCGACTGGGTGGCCTTGCCCGCGCCGACCGGGACGGAGACCGTCGTGCCGCCGGTGAACTCGACGCCCATGTTGAGCGGCTTGACGAAGAGCACCAGGACGGCGAGCGCGACCAGCGCACCGGAGATGGCGTAGAACAGCCACGGCCTGCCGACGAAGTTGATCGACTTGCGGCCCTGGTACAGCTCGTTTCCGAGCTGGGACATCTTGCCCATCAGGCGTCACCTCCAGTGACGGCGGTACGACGGGGGCGCGAGGGCGTGATGTCCATGCCCAGCGTCTCCTTGCTGAGGCCGGACAGCTTGTGCCCGGAGTTGAACGCCTTGAACTGCGCGAGCCAGGACACCATCGGCTTGGTGAACCAGAACAGCACCGCGAGGTCGATGAGCGTGGTGAGGCCGAGCGCGAAGCCGAAGCCCTTCACCGCACCGGTGGCGAAGATGTAGAGCACCAGCGCCGAGAGGATCTGGACCGTGTTGGCCGCGACCCGGGTGACCCGGGCGCGGGCCCACCCGGTCTCGACCGCGACCCGCATCGACTTGCCCTCACGCATCTCGTCACGGATGCGCTCGAAGAAGATGACGAACGAGTCGGCGGTGATGCCGACGGCGATGACGAGACCGGCGATGCCGGGCAGGGTCAGCGTGAAGCCGGCCGTCTTGCTCAGCAGCAGCACCAGCGCGTAGGTGATCGACGCCGCCACGAACAGCGAGCTCACGACCACCAGGCCGAGGCCGCGGTAGTAGAAGAGGCAGTAGAGCATCACCAGGATGAGGCCGATCGCGCCCGCGGTCAGGCCGGCGGAGAGCTGGTTGCCGGCCAGCGACGGGCCGATCTCCTCGACGGAGGTCTGCTTGTCGTTGAACTTGATCGGCAGCGCACCGAACTTGAGGCTGTTGGCGAGGTCGAGCGCCTCCTGCTCGGTGAAGTCACCCTCGATCTGCGAGCGACCGTCGGTGATCACGCTGTTCATCACCGGGTAGGTGAGCACCGTGCCGTCGAGGACGACGGCGAACTGCTCGTCGGTCCCGGCGAAGGCACGCGAGACGGCCTCGAAGTCCGAGGAGGCACCGGCGGAGCCCTTGGGGTGCGCGCGGTCCTTGCTGTTGCCCATCTCGATGGCGACGACCCAGCCGACACCGTTCTGCGGGGTCTGCGCGCTGGCGTTGTCGAGCTCGGTGCCCTCGACCACGGACCGGCTGAGCAGGAACTTGATCGGCGGGGTCTTCAGCTCGCCCTTGGCGTCCTTCTCGGGCTCCGAGCAGGCCACGAGCGGCTTGTCCGGGTCGTCAGCCTGGTCGGCGGGCTTGCCGTCGGCGTCGACCACGACGCCCTTGGCGTCACAGGTGTAGCTGTTGAACAGGGCGATCGCGGCCTGGTCGGGGCTGCGGGACCAGGCGATGTCGTCCTTCACGGTCCACGCCTTGCCGTCGCCGCCCGGGTCGTCGGCGGTCGGGGCACCGGTGGCGCCGTCGGTCGGCGTACCGCTCGGCGCGTCGGTCGCCGGGGCGTCCGTGGCGGGCGTGCCCGACGCGGTGTCGGTGCCGGTGGCGGTGTCGGTGGCGGCGTCCGACGGCGTGTCGGTCGGGTCGTCCTCGGCGAGCGAGAGCGGTGCGCGGCCCAGGCCCATGCCGCTCGTGCTGGCACCGGAGGTGTCGCAGGAGGCGGGGCGCTGGTCGGAGCAGGCGACCAGTCGGAAGCGGAGCTGCGCCTGGCGCTTGACCGTCTCCTCGAGCTGGTTGCGGTTCTTGGTCTTGCCGGGCACCTCGACCACGATGTTGCGGCCGCCCTGGGTGGTGACCGCGGCCTCGGCGACACCGGAGCCGTTGACGCGCTGGTCGATGATCCGGCGCGCCTCGTCGAGGTTCTCCTTGGTCGGAGCCTTCTCGGCGGTCAGCGTGATCCGGGTACCGCCCTGCAGGTCGAGGCCCAGCGCGGGCCGCCACGGCGTGTCGGGGTCCTTGACCCCCGCCTGCGAGAGCGCAGTGAGGCCGTAGAGCACGGCCAGGCCCAGGAAGAAGACGATCAGGTGGCGCCCAGGGCGCGGACGGCGGGACGCCATGCTCAGCGCTCCTCTTCGTCGTCGGGACGGTCGGTCAGGTCGTGGGAGTCGGTCTCGGAGGCGTCCGGTGCCGACTCGGCGTCGCGGCGCACGGAGGCGACCGCACCGCGCACCACCCGGATCACGACTCCGGGGGCGATCTCGAGCTCGAGGTGGTCGTCCGCCTCCGCCGTGACGGTGCCGAAGATGCCGGACGTCAGCATCACGTCGTCACCGACGGTGAGGGCCGCCTGCAGGGAGGCGGCCTCCTTGCGCTGGCGCGAGGCGGGGCGGATGATCAGCAGCCAGAAGATGGCCGCGATCGCCACGATCGGCAGCAGGGACGCAGCGTCTTTCACAGACAAACCTCTCCAAAGGGCACGGACGGACACCGCAGGACGAAGCCGTCCCCGGGACCGCCGGTCAGTGTAGCCACGGACCCTTGCACCGCACGGATCGACAACGGAATCCGCGCGGCTCAGTCCTCGAAGAGGGTCGGCCCTGCCTCGTCGTAGGGCAGCGCGGGCGGGGTCAGCCCGAGGTGGAGCCAGGCGGAGGGGGTCGCGATCCGCCCGCGCGGGGTGCGGGCGAGGAAGCCGTTGCGGACCAGGAAGGGCTCGGCGACCTCCTCGACCGTCTCGCGCTCCTCGCCGACCGCGACGGCCAGGGTGGACACGCCGACCGGTCCCCCGCCGAAGCGCCGGCACAGCGCCTCGAGCACGGCCCGGTCGAGACGGTCCAGTCCCAGCTCGTCGACCTCGTAGAGGTCGAGGGCAGCCTGGGCGACCGGTCGGGTGACGACCCCGTCGGCACGCACCTGGGCGTAGTCGCGGACCCGGCGCAGCAGCCGGTTGGCGATGCGCGGCGTGCCGCGGGAGCGGCCGGCGATCTCGGCGGAGCCCTCGGACGCGAGGTCGACGCCGAGCAGGTCGGCCGAGCGGCGCACGATCCGGTCGAGCTCGTCGGGCTCGTAGAACTCCAGGTGGGCGGTGAAGCCGAACCGGTCGCGCAGCGGGCCGGGCAGCAGGCCGGCCCGGGTGGTGGCGCCGACCAGGGTGAACGGCGGCAGCTCGAGCGGGATCGCCGTCGCGCCGGGTCCCTTGCCGATCACGACGTCGACCCGGAAGTCCTCCATGGCGAGGTAGAGCATCTCCTCGGCCGGGCGCGACATCCGGTGGATCTCGTCGACGAAGAGCACCTCGCCCTCGTTGAGGCCCGAGAGGATCGCGGCGAGGTCGCCGGCGTGGGTGATCGCGGGGCCGCTGGTGATCCGCAGGGGCGCGTTCATCTCGTGGGAGATGATCATCGCCAGCGTGGTCTTGCCGAGTCCGGGCGGCCCGGAGAGCAGCACGTGGTCGGGCGCCCGCCCGCGCTGCCGGGCCGCCTCGAGGACCAGGCCGAGCTGGTCGCGCACCCGCGCCTGGCCGACCACCTCGTCCAGGCTGCGCGGGCGCAGGGCGGCCTCGACCGCGCGCTCGTCGCCCTCGGCCTCGGCAGCGGTGAGCGAGCGGAGGTGGACGTCCTCCGCCGCCTCGAGTTCGTCCTCGTGGAAGGGCATCCCTCAGCCTCTCAGGCCTTGGAGAGGGAACGGAGGGCGGCCCGCAGCAGCGCTCGTACGTCGGGAGCAGCGCCGGCCTCGCCGGCGACCGCGTCGACGGCCTTGTCGGCGTCCTTGGCGTTGTAGCCCAGGCCGACCAGGCCCTGGTGCACCTGGTCGCGCCAGGCCGCGTCGGCGAGCGTGCTCCCGGTGGTGGTGCCGGGCGCGACGCCGATGCGGTCCTTGAGCTCGAGGATGATCCGCTGGGCGCCCTTCTGCCCGATGCCGGGCACCTTGGTCAGGGTCCGGACGTCGTCGGAGGCGATCGCGTTGCGCACGCCGTCGGGCGAGAGCACCGCGACGATGGCCTGGGCCAGCTTCGGTCCCACGCCCGAGGCGGTCTGGACGAGCTCGAAGATCGTCTTCTCCTCCTCGTCGGCGAAGCCGTAGAGGGTCAGTGAGTCCTCGCGCACGATCATGCTGGTGGGCAGCGTCGCCGTGGAGCCGGTGCGCAGCTGGGCGAGCGTGCCCGGGGTGCACATCAGTTCGAGGCCGACTCCCCCGACCTCGACGACGGCGCTGGTGAGGGTGAGGGCGGCCACCTGGCCGCGGACGAAGGCGATCATCGAGCCTTCCTTCCTGCGGCAGCCAAGGCCGCGTCGATGCGGGCCTGCGACCCGCCGCGCCAGATGTGGGTGATCGCGAGGGCGAGCGCGTCGGCGGCGTCGGCCGGCTTCGGGGCCGCGTCGAGCCGCAGGATCCGGGCGACCATCGCGCCCACCTGGGCCTTGTCGGCACGGCCGTTGCCGGACACCGCGGCCTTCACCTCGCTGGGCGTGTGCAGCGCGACGGGCAGCCCGCGCCGGGCCGCGCACACCATCGCGATGCCGGCGGCCTGGGCGGTGCCCATGATCGTGCTGACGTCGGAGCGGGCGAAGATCCGCTCGATCGCGACCGCGTCGGGCTGGTACTCGTCGAGGCGGGCGTCGATGCCCCGCTCGATGGTCACCAGTCGTTCGGGCACGGCCAGCTGGGCCGACGTACGCACCACGCTGACGTCGACCAGCGCCAGCGGGCGCCCGATCGAGCCCTCGACCACGCCGAGGCCGCAGCGGGTCAGCCCCGGGTCGATCCCGAGCACGCGCACGTCGTCACCTTCCGTCCGAACATGTGTTCGGAACCAAGGTAGACGACCGGGTCCCGCCACGGAGGCGGGACACGCCGGGTCAGTCCTCGAGCTGGTCGAGGACGTCGTCGGGGATGTCGGCGTTGGTGAAGACGTTCTGCACGTCGTCGAGGTCGTCGACCGCGTCGACCAGCTTGAAGACCTTGCCGGCGGCGGTCGGGTCCGCGACCGGGATGTCCATGGTCGCGACGAACTGGACCTCGGCGGAGTCGTAGTCGATGCCGGCGTCCTGCAGCGCGGTGCGGACCGCGACCACGTCGGTGGCCTCGGACTGGACCTCGAAGCTGTCGCCGAGGTCGGCGACCTCCTCGGCGCCCGCGTCGAGGGTGGCCTCGAGCAGGTCGTCCTCGGAGACCTCCTTGGCCTCCTGGCTCTTGGCGACCACGACGACGCCCTTGCGGGTGAACAGTCGCGAGACCGAGCCGGGGTCGGCCATGGTGCCGCCGTTGCGGGTGACCGCGGTGCGGACCTCCATCGCGGCGCGGTTGCGGTTGTCGGTGAGGCACTCGACGAGGAGCGCGACGCCCTGCGGCCCGTAGACCTCGTACATGATCGTCTCGTAGTCGACGCCGCCGCCCTCGAGGCCGCCGCCGCGCTTGACCGCGGAGTCGATGTTCTTGTTGGGCACCGACTGCTTCTTCGCCTTCTGGATGGCGTCGAAGAGCGTGGGGTTGCCGGAGGGGTCGGGGCCACCCATCTTCGCGGCGATCTCGATGTTCTTGATCAGCTTCGCGAAGAGCTTGCCGCGCTTGGCGTCGATCGCGGCCTTCTTGTGCTTCGTGGTCGCCCACTTGGAGTGGCCAGACATACCCGTCCCTCTTGGTCTAGGTGCGACTCGGCGCCGCTGGGGCGACCGCCGCACCGCTCTGCTCGGTGCCGGCCGTGGAGTCTACCCGTGGCCACACGAACAGCGCGTCCGCCCAGCGGTGACGGCGCAGGCGGACGAGCAGCGCCCCCACCGCCAGCGGTACGACGACCGCCACGGGAACGGCCAGCCGAGGCTCGGTCACCCCGGCCTGGTGGACCAGGCGGACGGCGTGCACCATGACGACCAGGTGGCAGGCGTAGTAGACGACCGACTGTCGCCCGACGGCGGCCAGGATCCCCCACCGGATCCGTCCGACGAGGTCGGTCACGACACCCGGCACCCGCGGCCCCACGACGCGGCCGAGCAGGTCGCCGACGAGGAACCAGCCGGCGAGGGTGACGAACCGGTGCAGGTCGCCCGGCGCCAGGGTGCCGCCGAGGAGCACCAGTGCAGGCCCACCGATGCTGCGCAGCCAGGGCGGCAGCGGTGTGGCGAGCACGTGGTAGCAGAAGAGGAAGGCCAGGAACCACAGGTAGCCGGACGGGTTGTAGAGGGCCAGCCGGGCCAGGTCGGAAGGCAGCGGTTCGCCGGTGGCGAGCAGGTGGACGCAGACCTGGGCGAGGTCGAGGCTCGCCCACACGGCGTACGGCCACAGGACCGCGCGCGCCTTGCCGACCAGGTGACGCCGCGGGCCCTTCGCGAGCGAGCGGGCCAGGAGCAGCCCGGACAGGCCCATCAGCAGCGGCATCCGGACGTGGGCGAGGTCCTGGTTGATCGCGGACAGCCACAGCAGCGGGCCGGCCACCAGCTCGGCGTGGAAGAGGACCACGGCCACGACGCAGAGTCCACGCACTCCGTCGACCCACTGCTGGCGCACCCGCCGACGATGGCCTGTCACGACGTCGTCCCGGCGACGGCACCGGGAACGCCGGGAGAACTAACCGACGATGTCGAGGAAGTAGCGGTGCACCCGTCCGTCGCCGTCGACCTCCGGGTGGAAGGAGGTCGCCATCAGGTGTCCCTGGCGTACGGCGACCGGGTGGCCCTGCGACTGCGCGAGGACCTCGACGTCGGGACCGGTCCGCTCGACCCAGGGGGCGCGGATGAACACCGCGTGGACCGGGTCGGCGAGGCCGGCGAAGGGCAGGTCGGCCTCGAAGGAGTCGACCTGGCGGCCGAACGCGTTGCGGCGCACGGTGACGTCGAGCCCGCCGATGGTCTCCTGGTCGGCGGTACCGCCCTCGATCCGGTCGGCCAGCATGATCATCCCGGCGCAGGTGCCGAAGGTCGGCATGCCCTCGCGCACCCGGGCGCGCAGCGGCTCGAGCAGCTCGAAGGTCCGGGCCAGCTTGGCCATGGTGGTCGACTCGCCTCCCGGGAGCACCAGGCCGTCGCAGCGCTCGAGCTCGCTCGGGCGGCGCACGGAGAAGGCGTCGGCGCCGAGGGCGGTGAGGGTCTGGAGGTGCTCGCGCACGTCACCTTGCAGCGCGAAGACTCCGATCGAGGGCATGGGCACCGATCCTAGGGCCGGGCCTCGCGAGGCTCGCCAGCGAGGGCAGGAAGCAGGCCGCGACGAGCACGATCCACCACCACGGCGGGATCCGCGGGCTCATCGAGATGCCGTAGCGGCCCTCGTGGTCGCGGTGCGTGATGAGCACGGATCCCACCTCGCCGTCGCGCAGGTCGACGTGGGGGCCGCGGTGGGCCTGGAGCCGGACCGGGGCCAGCCCGGTGGAGACGTACGTCGCCCGCGCACCGCCCGGCACCTCGCCGAACCCGAGCTGCTGGGCCCGCACCAGCGGCCGGTGCACGACGATCGCGACGCTCAGGACGAGCGCGGTGCCGACGATGGCGACGGGCAGGCGCCACGAGCGGTCGCGGAGCGAGGCCACGACGAGCCAGACCAGCAGCCCGCCGGCGAGGAGCACGGGAGCGGCGACGACCAGCCAGCCGACGCCGTACCAGCGCATCACGACCCGTCCGACCAGGTCGTCGGCACTGAGCCGCCACGGGTCGGGGGCGGTGATCTCGCCCTGGGTCTCGAAGGTGCCGTCCGGGTGGACCGCGGCGATCCGGTGGCTGTAGCTGACCTCGTCGTGCCCGGGCGGGTGGAAGGTGACGAAGTCCCCCACCCGCAGCGAGGCAGCGTCGACGGGCTCGACCCACAGCAGCGTGTTGACCGGCGCGACGGTGCCCATCGACGCGGTCTCGACCCGCTCCCACCGTCCGCCGCCCAGCCGCCAGGCCCCGGCCACGACCACCCCTGCCACCAGCACGGCCAGCAGCGACCAGTGCAGCGCGAGGAGCAGGCGGCGGGCGTTCATGCCAGGAACACGTCCCCCGGGTCCCCGCTCCACTGCAGCGCCATCGTCCACCCGGTGGCGGGGCTGGTGCCGTAGGTGAAGGTCAGCGGGACGTAGAGCCTCAGCCCGGTGATGTCGGTGCTGTAGCCCGCGCCGCGGGTGGTGCTGAGTGTCAGCCCCTGGGTCTGGCCGGCCGCGGGCGCCGCGACGGTGCGGGGGTTGTTGCCGGGCGCGACCAGGTTGGTGAGGCTGGTCGACGCGACGCTGGCCGCCGGGTTGGTGAAGGTGAGGCCGACGTTGACCTGGCTGCACGGGTTCGCCATGACGCCCGGCAGGGCGCCGGCGTACGTCGTGACGCCGTCGTCGTCCAGCATCCACAGCGACGCGGTCCCGCTGAGCCCCGACGCGGTGGTGCGGTACGCGTTCGCCGATGCGGCCGTGTGCAGGGACGACACGGTCGCCGCGCTGAGTGCGGTGCTCTGGTTGACGAAGGCGCCGGCGAGCGAGCCGTGGAAGTAGGTCGAGGTCGGCGCGGTGAGGCCGGTGAAGTCGGCCCAGCCCAGGTGCCAGTAGCCGGTCGTGCTGGTCAGCAGGGTGAGGCCGGAGCCCGATGCCACGAGGGCCCCGTCGACGTACAGCTTCACGGTCTTGGTCAGCGTGATCACGCCGGTGGTGTCGACGGTGAGGACGGCGAGGTGCCAGCCGGAGCCGTACGACGCCGGGCTGGACCCGGTGATGTTGAGGCCGAGGGTGCCGTTGGCCGAGAAGCCCACGTGCCCGGTGGTGTCGAGCCAGACCATCGGGTTGCCGGTCGCGGAGGTCGCGTTCGACAGGCTGGCGTCGAGGCTGAACAGGCCGCCCCCCTGGCTGTCCGCGGCCTTGAACCAGACGCCGATGCTGTAGCTGTTGGACAGCAGCCCGAGCAGTCCCGAGCCGTTGGTGCCGACGATGTCGGTCGCGTACCCGGAGCCGCTGAATGTCGCAGCCGCCGTCGTCCCCCACGGGTCGGCCTGCCGGAAGGCGACGCTGTTGCGGGGCAGCATCGGGTCGCTCGCCTGCTGGGTGTTGGTGTGGCGCACGGGCGCGCAGGACGCGGCGGTCAGGCTCTGCGTGATCGCGCGGCCGCTGCTGTTGGTGATCGCGTCGGTGCTGCTGGCCGGGGCGCCCGCTGCCGGGGTGAGGGTCGGGCTGCAGGTCACGGAGGCCGTCCGCGGCCCACCCGTGCAGGTCGTCGCGCCGTAGGCGTGGGTGACCGACAGGGAGCCGACGGCGGTGGTGTCCGTGTCGTTGGCGACCGACCCGACGGTCCAGCCGGACAGGGTGCCCGACGTCCCTGCGACCAGGCCGAGCAGCGCGACTCCCCCGACGAGGAGCGTCCACCGGCCCGGCCGGGTCACTTGTTCAGCGTCCAGCTCAAGGGGTGGCTCACTGTCAGCCCCTGGTCGAGCACCGAGGCGTTGGCGGGCAGCGCGACGGTGAACCGGCAGGTCGCGGACGCGCCGGAGGCGAGTCCTGCGGCGTGGGTCAGCGTCGGCATGCTCGCGGCCGCTCCGGCCGGGTAGACGAGGTCGGTCCAGGCCGAGCCGCCGGCGTACGTCGACCCGTTCGAGCAGCTCACCGCGACCGTGAGGTCCGTGGTGCAGAGGTTGTTGGGCGTCGGCGTACCGGTCGCCGGGGTGGACGTGCAGGTGCCGGGCGTCAGCACGAAGCTGGACGCGTTGGCCGCCCCGAGGTTGGTGAACACGACGTCGGTGACCTGGCTGCCGCCGGGGCTCAGCGGAGAGGTGGTGCCGCCGTACTTGTTGATCGTGGTGCAGGTCGCGCTGTTCGCTGCGCCGTCGCTCGAGCGGCAGGTCTGCGAGGCGTGCGCGACGGTCCCGTCGGGACCGACCTCCTGCAGGATCACCGCCGTGCTGCTCGCGACGGTGTTCGTGCTGTTGGAGATGATCGCGCTGGTCCAGTCGGACAGCGTGCCGCTGACGCTCAGGCCGAGCAACGCGGCGGCCAGCGCACAGGCACCGAGCACGAGGCCCCTCGGGCCGGGACGGAGACGTCGACGGTCGGCGTGCCTGCGAGATGCGTGCGATGCCATGCGAGCCTCCTCAGCTCAGCGTCCAGACCAGCGGCTGGGTCGCCACCTGGCCACCGACCTGCGGTGAGGCGGAGGCGGGCAGCGCGACGTCGAAGGTGCAGTCGGTGGACTCCCCCGCGGCCAGCGTCGTCACGACCGACAGCTGGGCGAGCGCGGACAACGCGACCGGGGTGGCCGTCGTGTCGACGGTGCTCGGGGTGGTGCATGCGACGGTCACCGTGGCGACGTCGCACAGGTCGGCCGACGCGGACGGGCTGCCGGCCGAGGTGACGCAGGAGCCGGGCGCCAGCGTCAGCGCGCCGCTCCCGGTGCCGGTGTTCTCGAGGCTGACGGTCACCGTCTGGTGGTCACCGGGACCGAGCGGGACGGCGGTGCCGCCGTACTTGTCGATCGTCGAGCACGTGGCGCTGTTGCCCGACCCGCCTCCGTCGGTGGAGGTGCACACGACGTTGCCGGGCCCGGTCTCCTGCAGGACCAGCGACTGCGCCGCCTCGACGGTGTTGTCGTCGTTGGTGATGATCGCACTGGTCCAGCTGGACAGGGTGCCGCTGATGCCGAGGACCAGGATGACCGCAGCCGTCGCTCCCGCGGCGGCGAGCACGAGGCTCCGGCGACGCCGCCGGTCACGGGGACGCGGGGTGGTCATGCCGGTTCATCGGCCCCGCTGGAGTCCGGTTGAGGACTTTTGTCCCCGGGCGCTTGTCCCCGGGCGCTCAGGCGCTGCCGCAGTACATCCACCAGTTCGGGCCGTTGGGGCGCGGTCCGGAGTGCAGCAGGGTCGTCGTCGGCGAGCCGACGTTGGTGTGGTTGCTCGCCAGGCGGGTCCACACCTTCACGTAGAAGTTGTCGTTCCCGCCACCGCCGGAGGCGATCACCTCGCCGAAGGTCAAGGTGACCGTGCTGCCGCTGCTCGACGGACCGATCGGGTTCGAGGAGCCGGTCGGAGCACTCGTGGCGTACAGCGCGCCGCCGGGGCTCGTCCCCTTCCACAGCTCCCAGTAGTACTCGTACTGCGTCCCGACCGACGGCCACGTCAGCGTCGCCTGCTGCTTGTTCTGTCCGCTCCCCTCGTTCGAGGTGCAGGTCGGCTGCTGGTGCGTGACCGCCGCCGGGGTGGAGGCGGCGACGGTGGCGCTGGCCGAGTCGGTCCAGTACGCCGACGTGAACGCCCACGGCGTCACCCCGGTGAGACCGAGCCCGACGCCGGCGACGACCGTCGCCACGAGCCCGACCGGGACCAGGCGCCGCCCGCGGCCGAACCCGGCCAGCAGCGCCCCCGCTGCCAGCACGGCGGCGGCAGCGAGGCCGAACGGGCTCGCGGCGGCATTGAGCACGTAGCCGGCGTAGGGGACGCCGAGGACGACCCGATCGGCCGAGGCGACCGCGTAGGTCTGGACGTCCGGGACGGTGTTCGCGTCGCCGCGCAGGGTGAGCACGGCGCGCCCACCCTGGTCCTCGATCGCGACGATGCGGTGCGTGACCCGGGTGCCGGCGTCGTCGTGGACGCTGACGACGTCGCCGACGGCGAGGTCGGCCGCGTCGACCTGGCGCGCGATGCCGAGCGCGCCGGCGTCGTACGCCGGGCTCATCGAGCCGGAGGAGAAGACCAGGGGCGTCATGCTGAGCGCCCACCCGGCCACGAGGGAGAGCAGGCACAGCGCGCCGAGCGCTCCTCCGACCCACAGCAGCGCTTCGCGCGCGACCCGCTTCGTACCGGACATCACGACGGCTCCTGCTTGGCGGGGAAGGTGAAGGTCACCGTGGAGGTCGCGCTGGGGGCGATGTTCGAGCCGGCCGGCAGGCTGACCTGGAGGCAGAGGTCGTGCGACTGCCCGGGGGTGAGCGTGAGGTCCATGGCCTGGTTGAAGCCGTTGAGCGTCGCCCCGGCGCTGCCGATGAGGGTGCCCCCGGTGCAGGTGCCGCTGCTGACGGTGCCGCCACGCCGCACGGTGAGCTTGAGCGCCCCGCCGAGGGCGTTGGTCGCGCCGGCCTGGACCCGGTAGGACAGCTTCGCGTGACCACGGCTGTTGTTCTTGACCGTCATGATCCCGGCGCGGCTGGTGCCGTCGACCAGGTTGGCCAGGCTGAGGTCCGCCCAGTTGCTGATCGTCTCGGGCTTCACGCGGAAGTTCGACTCGAGGTCGACGTGCAGGGACCCGCTGTGCAGCGGCGCGCCGGTCACGGTCTCGTGGTCGGTCCAGTACGCCGAGGTCGCGACCGCCCCCGTCCCCAGCAGCAGGCCGGCGGACAGCAACGCCCTGGTCCGGCCCTGACCGAACCATCCTGCGCGGTCCGCGCGGTGCCGCGCGTCGTGCCTAGCCACGGTCGGCCACCTCCGTCCGCTGGCGGCGACCGGGCCGCACCAGGGCGATGCCGGCGCCGACGAGACCGGCGGCCAGCCAGATGACGCCGACGCCGAAGGGACCTCCGGTGTCGGGCAGGGCCGCGGAGCCGTTGACCTCACCGTCGTCCTCCCCCTCCTCCTGGCCACCGACGTCGCCGTCCTCGGACATCGTCACGCGGACCTCGAACGGCGCGATCTCGTCCATGTGGCCCGTCGTCTCGGCGCGGAGGGTGCCGCGCACGGTGACGCTGGTGTCGGCACCCTTCGCGATGTCCAGGACAGCCGGCTGGAGGTGCGTCGTGCCTGGCACGACCTCGACCCACGGGCCCGAGCCGACCCGGGCCTCGAGCAGGAGGTCGGGCGAGGCGAGGAACGCCTGGGGATCGCCGGCGACGACGTCGACGGTGAGCTCACCCGCCGAAGGGCCGTCGTTGCGGACCCGGAAGCTGCGCTCCTCGACGTCACCCGGGACCCAGGCGAAGCCGGCGTCGTACAGCGGCGTGGTCAGCTGGCGTACCCAGGTGACCCCGTCGCTGCTCAGGCCGATCTCACCGTCCGCACGTGCCGGCGCAGCCGACGCGCAGACAGCCAGCACGGCTGCGGCGACCAGCGAGGCGAATCGGCGGATCATGAGGACCTTTCCTGGATTGTCAGTCGCGTCCGCGCCCGGTGTGGCGGCGGAGCAGGAGGAGCACGGCCGCCACGACGAGGATCGCGGCGAGCAGCGGACCACGCAGGCCCCGCTGCTGGTGCGGTTCGGGTCGTGCGACCGGTACCGCGTCTGGCTCGGTGATGTCGTCGGTGTTGTCGGTGATCTCGATGTCGTCAGGGGTGTCGGCGGCTGCGTCGCCGGATGCCGGAGCGAGCCGCCCCCGCCTCCGGTCCCTGACCGCACCGACGAACATGAATGCGGCGTAGCCGACGAGGCCGGTCGAGACGACCAGCACGGCGACCTGACGCTGCTTCCCGCTCAGGGCGTTGTTGACGTAGCCGAGGTACGGGATCGAGTACCACAGCCGTCCCCGGACCTGGACCGGCTTGACCGGCTCCCGGTCGGGCACGTCGTTGGCGTCGCCCTGCGTGGTGAGCACCAGGTCTCCGTCCAGCTGGTTCCCGATGGCGACGATCCGGTGGGTGACCACCGTCGCCTCCCCGGACTCGAGCTGGTAGGTGACGACGTCCCCCACCGCAAGGTCGTCGGGATCGACCGGCCTGACGACGACCAGCGTTCCCGGCGGACGGTCCGGCCGCATCGAGCCGGTGAGCACTGTGTAGGGCGTCGCCCCGGCGAGCCGCGGTACGACGACCGCGGCGGCCAGGACGACGACCACACCGATGATCACCAGCCAGGCGACGACCTGCCGGATCCACGAGAACAACGGCCGGCGTGGATCAGTTGGGGTCGGCCTTGTGGTCCTGGACAGCGGTGATCGCGATGTTGCCCAGCGCGGTCGTCAGGTCGCCGTTCAGGTCGTTGTCGGCGCTGGGGCCGTACGGCCAGGTGACCGTGATCGAGACCGGGATGTTGTTGGCGCCCTGGCTGACGGCGACGTTGTTGGCGCCGGTCGTCGAGCCGTTGACCGTCGCAGCGACCGTCAGCTCGTCCCACGGAGCGGCGGCGGCGGGGCCGTTCGGCGCGGTCGCCTGGATGTCGACCTGGGTGAAGTGGGTGCCCTTCACGTTGACCACGGCGTTGCAGGTCTTGCTCAGCGTGTCGCCGGGGATCAGCGTCCCGGTCGAGGGGTCGAAGGGAGCGCCCTCGAGCAGCCAGCCGGTGGTGCCCTGGCACGCCGAGGCGTCGAGGCTCAGGTGGCCGCTCGTGATGCTCGACCCGGTGACGGTGTCGCTGTCGGTCCAGTAGGCCAGGGTGCCCGCACCACCCATGAGCAGGACGGCTGCGGTTCCTGCCGCGAGCGCGCCCTTCGTCGTCTTCTTCATCGAATCTCCAGTCCCCATGCCTGTTGTCCCCAGGTCTGGTTCGTCATGGTCGCGGCGCAGGGAGCGCCCCGCGATCCAGGACGAAGGCAAGCACGGGTGGGCGCGTCGGCGGGTGGGAATCGGGACGAAAGGCCCAGAATTTTACCGAGGGTGTGGCAACGCTCACGCGTCGCCACACCCTCGGGGTGTCATGCACGGGGCGGGCAGGGCCCGCCCGGGGTCACCAGCCGCGCTCGGCCAGGCGGTGGGGCTGCGGGATCTCCTCGACGTTGATGCCGACCATGGCCTCGCCCAGGCCGCGCGAGACCTTCGCGACCACGTCGGGGTCGTCGAAGAAGGTCGTGGCCTTCACGATCGCCTCGGCACGCTGGGCGGGGTTGCCCGACTTGAAGATGCCCGAGCCGACGAAGACGCCCTCGGCACCGAGCTGCATCATCATCGCCGCGTCCGCCGGGGTGGCGATGCCGCCGGCGGTGAACAGCACGACCGGCAGCGTGCCGGTGCGGGCGACCTCGACGACCAGGTCGTACGGCGCCTGGAGCTCCTTCGCGGCGACGTACAGCTCGTCGTCGGCCAGCGACCCGAGACGACGGATCTCCGCACGGATGGTCCGCATGTGGGTGACCGCGTTGGAGACGTCGCCGGTGCCGGCCTCGCCCTTCGAGCGGATCATGGCGGCGCCCTCGGTGATCCGGCGCAGCGCCTCACCCAGGTTGGTCGCACCGCAGACGAAGGGAACCGTGAAGGCCCACTTGTCGATGTGGTTGGCGTAGTCGGCCGGCGTGAGGACCTCGGACTCGTCGATGTAGTCGACGCCGAGGGACTGCAGCACCTGGGCCTCGGCGAAGTGGCCGATCCGGGCCTTCGCCATCACCGGGATCGAGACGGCCTCGATGATGCCGTCGATCATGTCGGGGTCGCTCATCCGCGACACGCCGCCCTGGGCGCGGATGTCCGCGGGGACCCGCTCCAGCGCCATGACGGCCACCGCGCCGGCGTCCTCGGCGATCTTCGCCTGCTCCGGGGTGACGACGTCCATGATGACGCCACCCTTGAGCATCTCGGCCATGCCGCGCTTGACTCGGGTGGTGCCGTGCTCCTGCTGCTCGCTCATGTGACCAATCGTACGGCGCGAGGTGCGTCCTCCCGACGCCGGGGAGGCGGCGCGGACACCGCCTTCCGGCAGCGCCGCGAGAGAGGCTTCACCACATGTTCGTGCGCCGCGGCCTCGGGCGCGCCGGAGGGTTCAGGAGCCGGAGGGGCCGGCCTCGGCGGCGAGCGCCTGGCGGCGCACCTTCAGCACCCGGAAGACCACCGTGTAGGTGCTCGCGAGGGCGAGCGCCCAGAGCGTGACGTACATCAGGATCGGCAGGTCGAGCAGCGCTCCCAGACCGGTCATCACGAGGATCGAGACGAGCCGGTCGGCGCGCTCGGCGATGCCGCCCTTGGCGTCCATGCCGAGGGACTCGGCACGGGCGCGGGCGTAGGAGGTGACCGAGCCCATCACCAGGCACCACAGCGTCACGCACAGGTAGAGGTAGCTGTCGCCCTGGTCCTTGCCGGTGCCGGCGAAGTAGAGGGCGAGGCCGCCGAAGATCGCGCCGTCGCCGATCCGGTCGAGGGTGGAGTCCCAGAAGGCGCCGAACTTCGAGACCCGGCCGGTCTCACGGGCCATCCGGCCGTCGATCAGGTCGCTGAAGACGAACGCCGTGATGAACAGGACGCCGACGAGCAGCTCGCCCTGCGGGAAGAAGATCAGGGCACCGGCGCTGACACCGATGGTGCCCACGAGGGTGACCGCGTCGGGACTGATGCCCAGCCGGATGAACAGCCGCACCACGGGGTGCAGCACGGTCCCGGCCCAGAACTCCTTGAAGCGCTCCAACACGGGTCAGGAACCTACTCGATGGTCACTTGGTGGACCCCATCGTCACCACCGGCTCAGTGCCAGGCCGCGGCCAGCAGGTCGCGGGTCTCCCCCAGCAGCTGCGGCAGGGTCTTGGTGCCGCCGATGACGGTCATGAAGTTCGCGTCGCCCGACCAGCGCGGTACGACGTGCTGGTGCAGGTGTCCCGACAGCGACCCGCCCGCGGCGCCGCCGAGGTTGAGCCCGACGTTGAAGGCGTGCGGCTGCGAGACCGAGCGGATGGTGCGCAGCGCCGCCTTGGTCAGCGCCGTCACCTCGTCGGTCTCCTCGTCGTCGAGGTCGAGGTAGTCGGCGACGTGGCGGTAGGGCAGCACCATCAGGTGGCCGGGGTTGTAGGGGTACAGGTTGAGCACGACGTACGCCGTGCGCCCCCGCACCACCACCAGCTCGTCGTCGGTGGAGGTCGCCGGGTCGGCGGTGATCCGGCAGAACGGGCAGGCCGGCCGCGGGTCGGCGTGCGCCGGCTGCGCCTCCGCCTGGTCGTCGGCCTCGCCGCGGACGTAGGCCATCCGGTGCGGCGTCCAGAGCCGGTCGAGCCCGTCGGGCCCGGTGGTGGGGCTCATGCGCCGCCCTCGGAGCCGGACTCCCCGTCGGCCGGGCCGAGTGCCTGGAGCAGCTCGGCCACCGGCAGGTCGGGCAGGTTGAGGCCGCGGGAGAGAGCCATCCCGTTGATCTGCAGCCAGATCGACTCGGACAGGATGCTGATGCAGGCCTCGATGCCGGGCTCGCGGACGGGGCGCTCGAGCCAGCGGCGGACCGCGGCGAACACGGCGCCGATCATGCCGAACACCCACGGGTCGAGGGCGGCTCGGTCGTCGTCGGTGAGCTCGACGCCCAACGCCGCGACGACGATGGCCATGATCCCCTCGATGCCCTCGGCGACCTGCTCGACCGCCTGGCTGAGCGGGCTCGGGCCCCAGCCGGCGAGGTCCCGCTCGGCGAACCAGTACAGCGTGGGGTGGGCCTCGGCCCAGCGGATGAAGCTGCCGACGATGCGGTGGATGATCTGGTCCGGCGTCCCGTCGTAGGACAGCGCGGGCAGCAGCTCACCGCCGACCTGGTCGCAGATCTCCCGCTGCACGGCGCGGTCGAGGTCGGAGCGGTCCTCGAAGTGGCGGTAGATGACCGTGCGGCTCATGCCCGCCTCGTCGGCGACCGCCTGGACCTGGACCTCCTCGCCCGGCGCCTGGCGCTCGAGCACGGCGATCGCCGCGTCGATGATCACCTGGCGGCGCACCTGGTTGTGCTCCTGCCAGCGCCGCCGACGCCCGTCGAGCGGCTCGGTGTCCACACCCTCCGAGGTCATGACGAAACCCTCTCACGTCGCCCCACGTGCACGAGCCCGGTCACGAGAACCGGTGGAACCAGCGGCCGAGGTCGGCCGCGATCCCCGGGCAGGTGAGGTTCAGGTCGCGCTGCTGCTCCACCCACTGTCCCATGACGGCGGTGCCGCCCTGGATGGACCAGTCGGGTCCGCACCGGTTAAGCGCCTCGTCGCGTGACGTCTGGCCGGCGGCCCGCCACTCCGGCACCCCGCCGAGGCTGAGGTCGCCGACGACGCGGCGGTACAGGTGGGGCGTGGAGTAGACGCCGATCGCGAAGCCGGCGTCGGCGTAGCCCCGCGCCACGCCCTCGATCACCGCGGCGTTCGCCTTCAGGTCGGTGCTCCAGTCGAAGTTCGGCACCGGCTCGACGTCGATCCACACGATCGGGCTGACCACCCCGACCTGGCCCATGGTGCCGATGTTGAAGCGCGCCTGCTGGTAGCCCACGTTGCGCAGCTTCCCGAGTCGGTCGGTGGCGTCGTACGGTCCGTCGGCGCCGTACTTCTTGACCGTCTCGGCGCTGGGGTAGCTCGACACGGCGTAGACCGAGACGAGGACGTCGTTGGCCTTGGCCCAGGCGACCTGGTCGGCCAGGCAGGGGTTGGGCGTGAAGCCGGGGCCGTTGGTGAGGCCGAGGACGACGAACTCCGCCTCGGGCAGCGGCATCGGCAGGCCCTTGCCCTGCTTCTCGGGGATGCCCGTGCCGGGCGGGCACTGGGGCCAGCTGACGTCGCCGCCGAGCACCTCGCCGTCGCGGGGTGCGATGTCGCTCGGGGGGCCCTTGCCGGCGTTGCGCGCGGCCTCCTCGGCCAGCTTGGCGAGGTCGCTCGCGTCCGCGCCCGGGTCGCCGGCGTCACCGCCCGGCGCACCGTCGACGGCGGTGTCGGTGGCGGTCGGCGTGCTGGTCGGCGGGAGCGGCGGGGCACCCGAGGGCGTGGACCCGCCGCATCCCGTCAGCACGGCGGCGAGCGCCGCGGTGGCGCAGGCGAGCGCCGTACGACGACCGCCGGCGACCATCGCTCAGACCTGCTCGCGGGACTCGACCACGGCGACGACGCGGGCGATGGCCTCGTCGATCGGCACGCCGTTGTCCTGGCGCCCGTCGCGGTAGCGGAAGCTGACCGCGCCCTTCTCCACGTCCTCGCCGCCGGCGATGAGCATGAACGGGACCTTCTGCAGCTGCGCGTTGCGGATCTTCTTCTGGAACCGGTCGTCCGACTCGTCGACCTCGACCCGGATCCCTCGCGCCTTGAGCTGGTCGGTCACCTCGTAGAGGTAGTCGGTGAACGCATCGGCCACGGGGATGCCGACGACCTGCACCGGGGCCAGCCACGGAGGGAACGCGCCCGCGTAGTGCTCGACGAGGACGCCGAGGAAGCGCTCGATCGAGCCGAACTTCGCCGAGTGGATCATGACCGGCTGCTGCTTGGAGCCGTCGGAGGTGGTGTACTCCAGGCCGAACCGCGCGGGCTGGTTGAAGTCGTACTGGACCGTGCCCATCTGCCAGGTGCGACCGATGGCGTCCTTGGCCTGGACCGAGATCTTCGGGCCGTAGAAGGCCGCGCCTCCCGGGTCGGGGACGAGCTCGAGGCCCGACTCGGTGGCGACCTGCTCGAGGATCGCGGTGGCGGTCGCCCAGTCCTCGTCGCTGCCGATGAACTTGTCGGCCTTGCTGTCGTCGCGCGTCGACAGCTCGAGGTAGAAGTCGTCGAGGCCGAAGTCGCGCAGCACGCTCAGCATGAAGTCGAGCAGGTGCTTGACCTCGGCCGGGGCCTGCTCGGGAGTGCAGTAGGAGTGCGAGTCGTCCTGGGCGAAGCCGCGCACCCGGGTCAGGCCGTGGATCACGCCGGACTTCTCGTAGCGGTAGACGCTGCCGAACTCGAACAGCCGCAGCGGCAGCTCGCGGTAGGAGCGCCCGCGGCTGCTGAAGATCAGGTTGTGCATCGGGCAGTTCATCGCCTTCAGCTGGTAGTTCGCGCCCTCGAACTCCATCGGCGGGAACATCGTGTCGGCGTAGTGCGGCAGGTGGCCGGAGGTGTGGAACAGGCCGTCCTTGGAGATGTGGGGCGTGCCGACGTACGAGAAGCCCTCCTCGATGTGCCGGCGGCGGACGTAGTCCTCCATCTCCCGCTTGATCACACCACCCTTGGGGTGGAACACCGGCAGGCCGGAGCCGATCTCGTCGGGGAAGGAGAACAGGTCCAGCTCGCGGCCGAGCTTGCGGTGGTCGCGGCGCTCGGCCTCCTCGAGGCGGTGCAGGTGGGCCTCGAGCTCCTCCTTGCTGGGCCAGGCGGTGCCGTAGATGCGCTGGAGCTGCTTGTTCTTCTCGTCCCCGCGCCAGTACGCCGCGGCGCTGCGCATCAGCTTGAACGCAGGGATCCGCTTCGTGGTCGGCAGGTGCGGGCCCCGGCAGAGGTCCTTCCAGGCGACCTCGCCGTTGCGGTTGATGTTGTCGTAGATGGTCAGCTCGCCGGCCCCGACCTCGGCGCTCGCGCCCTCGGCCGCCTCGCCGGCGCTGCCCTTGAGACCGATCAGCTCGACCTTGTAGGGCTCGTCGGCGAGCTCGACCAGCGCGTCCTCGTCGGTGGTGACCCGGCGGTCGAAGCGCTGGTTCTCCTTGACGATCTTGCGCATCGCGGTCTCGAGCTTGACCAGGTCCTCGGGCACGAACGGGGTCTCGACGTCGAAGTCGTAGTAGAAGCCGTCCTGGATCGGCGGACCGATCCCGAGCTTGGCCTCCGGGAACACCTGCTGCACCGCCTGCGCCAGCACGTGGGCGGTGGAGTGCCGCAGGATGTCGAGGCCGTCGGGGCTCCCGATCAGCACGCCCTCGACCTCGTCGCCGTCGGCGAGCTCGTAGGAGAGGTCCTTGAGCTGACCGCCGACACGGGCGGCGATGACGTCGGCGTCGTCGCGGAACAGCTCCCAGGCCTTGGTGCCCGTGGTGACCGTCTCCTCCTGGCGCGCGTCAGGACTGAGTACGGCGACCTTGATGTCGGGCACGGAAGGACTCCTCGGTGAGACGTGGATGGCGGCGCGACCGGACGACGCACCGGGTCACGATCGTACCGAGCCGACCGGGTGCCCCGCGCGGCAGTTCGGCGACCCGTCGCGGCGACCGTGTGAACCCGCGCCGAGCGCGTACCGATGGGCCATGGCTTCCACCCCGACCCTGCACTTCACCGCTCCCGGCCTCGACGAGAAGACTGCCGCACGCGTCGTCGAGCTCCTGCAGAGCCGTCTCGACGCCTGCACCGACCTGCACCTCACGCTCAAGCACGTGCACTGGAACGTCGTCGGCCCGCACTTCATCGCCGTCCACGAGATGCTCGACCCGCAGGTCGACACCGTGCGCGGCTTCGCCGACGCCCTCGCCGAGCGGATCGCCACGCTCGGCGGCTCACCCCAGGGCACGCCCGGCGGCCTGGTCGGCCGCCGGCCGTGGGACGACTACGACGTCGGTCGCGGCACCACCCAGCAGCACCTCGCCGCGCTCGACGCCGTCTACGCGGGCGTGATCTCGTCGTACCGCGACGGGATCAAGGAGCTCGACGACCTCGACCTGGTCACCCAGGACATGTTCATCGGGCAGACCGAGCAGCTGGAGCTGTTCCACTGGTTCGTCCGCGCACACCTGGAGGACACCGGCGGGCGGCTCAGCACGGACCGGGGCGAGGGCCGGGGCTAGGCCTTCTCGCAGGCGATCCCGTCCTTGTCGCGATCGCTCTTGGCGTTGGCCCGGTAGAGCTTGGCGTTGCGGGTGAAGCTCGTGACCCTCGTCCCCGAGGTCTTGTCGACCGCGCCCGGCTTGCCGACGCCGTGCGGGTAGTCCTTGTTGAGCGCCGTGCAGTTCCGGTAGGTCTTCGGTCCGGCCGCGTCGGCCGGGCCGGCGAGGACCAGCGAGGCGGGAGCCAGCAGGGCGGCGGTGGCGAGGACAGCGGCGAGACGGTGGCTCTTCATGGCGCTGGAGCGTAGGTCGGCGACGCCGCCCTGTCCGGCGAACGCGGCAGATCGGGACGGTCCCTGTGCTGCTCCCGGTCATCCCGGCTGCAGCACCACCGTGATCATCGCCGCCCGGCTCGACGCGTCGGTCGAGGCGGTCAGCGCGGGTGAGGTCCCCTCGGGTGCCGCTCCCCCGCCGTCGGCGAGAAGGGCGTCGACGTGACCGCCGCTGGTGCCGATCGTCTCGTCGCGGACGGCGACGCCGGCCGGTGGGCGCCAGTCGGTCGTCGCGGACGACTTGTCGGCCCAGTACGAGACCACCCAGCGACCGGCGCCGTTCACCGCGACCGCGGGGGTCGGGTGGTCGAGGGTGTTGGCCGGGTCGCCGCGGGTGGCGACGAGGGCGACGGGCGTCGTGCGCGAGGCGCCGGCGTACGCGGCGAGCTGGAGGGCGACCTTCGCGTAGCCGCTGAGCTGCACGCCCACCGGCGTGCCCGCGTCGCCGGCAGTCGCGACCCGCCGCCAGAGCAGGGTCCGTTGCGAGCCCGTCACGAAGTCGGCCAGCTGGGTCCACCCGGCGGGCGGGGTCACCGTGAGTGTCGTGACGTTGATGGTCGCGAAGAGCAGCATCGCGTCCCCGTCGCGTACGGCGGCCGGCACCGTCACCGACGGGGCGGTGCTGTTGACGTTGGTCCGGGTGACGGCCCGGAAGCCGATCGGCGTGCTGTCGCCGACGCTCACCTGGTGCGTCACGGTGCCGGTCTGCCCGGCCGAGTCGGTCACGACCAGCGAGACGTCGTAGGTCCCGGGGGCGGCGTAGGTGCGGTTGGTCAGCGCGCCCGTGGCGGTGCCTCCGTCCCCGAAGGACCACTGCAGCGAGGCCAGCGGGCCCTGGGCGTCGAACGAGCCCGATCCGTCGAAGCTGCAGCTGAGCGCGCTGCAGCTCGAGGTGAAGGCCGCCGTCGGTGGCGTGTCCTGCTGCTGGGGCACCGTGTAGGCGAGGTGCAGCACGGGCGGGGTCGGACCGTCGTGCGAGGACGCCCGGCGCTCGCCGGACCCGGTCATCGCGAAGGCCAGGGCGTTGCCCTGCCGCCACCCGGGTCGGCTGACGACCTCCTGGACGATGCTCTTCAGGTCGGTCGTGCGCTGTGCCGCGCCGCGCTGCCCGGACGTCCACGCCGCTGGGCTCCACGCGACCTGCGCCGTGGTCTTCGGCTTGGACGACACGGTGGTGGACGAGGTGGTGAAGGTCGGGGTGTCGTCGGCCGCGATGCCCCGCACCTGGACCGACGTGGCAGTGCTGGTCGAGCCGCTGGCCGCGAACTGGATCCACGCCTCGGTGATCGTCGCGCCGACCGGCACGGCGAGGTCCGCGAACCGCAGGCCGATGGTCTGGCTGGTGGTGCCCGCGTTGGGGATGTTCAACGTCGCACCCAGCCAGTCGGCGAAGCCGGTCGGTCTCTGCTCGACGTCGTCGAAGGCCTTGGCGACCGGGGTGTCAAGCGGGCGCGGTGCCCCGCGGGCGACGACGGTGATCGTGACGTCGTCGGAGCCGGTGAGCTGGCCGTCGGTCGCCGTGGCCCGCAGGACGTAGCTGCCCGGGGTGGTGAAGGTGGCGCTGGTCTGTGGCTGGGTGGGTGCCGAGAAGCCCACGGCGCCCGGGCCGGACACGGTGCTCCACTGCAGGGTCGCGGCCGCCGGCACGCCGTCGTCGCGGACCGTGGCGCTCAGGTCGATCGGCGTGCCGACCTCGACGGGCGCGTCCGGGCTGGCGTCGACCACCGGCGCCAGGTTGCCGATCGGCGGCAGGTCGGCGCGCAGCTCGTAGAGCCGGCCGTCGTTCTCGTTGGGCGCCACGTCGTTGTCGATGCCACGGTCGACCACGTAGTAGTCGTAGCGGCTCGGGTCGTTGCTCGCCGGGGCCACGGCCACCCCGGCCGCGAACACCTGGTTGGAGGCGCCGATGTCGATCTGGGAGACCAGGACCAGGTCTCGGTTGAGCTCGTAGATCCGGTCCGAGGTGCTGTCGACCACCACGAGCGTGCCCCGCCCCGGGTGGTAGCCGATGCCCTCGGGGTCCTCGGCGCCGTACCGCTGGATGTCGAACTCCGTCGCGGTGTCGTCACCCGTCGGCGCGACGCCGTCGAAGACGCCGTTGGGGCCCGGTGAGACACGGTGCACGTCGTTGTCGGCCCCGTCGAGCACGAACAGCTCGCCGGTCGGCGGGAAGTAGGTCACGTCCTCCGGGTCGGTGCTCCCGAACGCGGCCGTGTTGATGAAGGTGTGCCCGTCGTCGGCGGTGCCGTAGCGGCCGTCGGCCCCGACGGTGATCTCGTGCACCCGGAACTGGTCGTCGTCGGACACGAAGACGTGGCCGTTCGACGGGTTGTGACCTATTCCCGCGGCCTCCTTGCTGTACGCCGTGGTGACGCCGCGGTCCACGATCGTGCCGGTCCGGGTGATCTCCACGATGTTCGCGTTCTGGAAGACCGGCGTCTCGTCGACCTCGGAGTCCGAGAGCAGCAGGTGGTCACGCCCCGGCAGGTAGGTGATGCCCGCCGGGTCGGGCAGCGGGGTCGACCAGCCCGCCGTCGAGATGTTCTGCACCAGGCTCGCCACCACGGTCGGCACCGCGGCCGTGGCAGACGGTGGCGTGGGGACGAGGGCAAGGCTGGTCGCGCCGAGCACGACAGCCGCCGCGGCTGGGAGCTTCATGGCTTCGACACTAGGAACGCCGCCGCGGCTCGCGCATACCCCGATTCGGTGAAGCGGGAGGCCGGGTGAGCCGGTGAAATGCACCAGAGCCGCACTCGGCGAGTGCGGCTCTGGTGGATCTCCGGTGGGCGATACTGGGTTCGAACCAGTGACCTCTTCGGTGTGAACGAAGCGCGCTACCACTGCGCCAATCGCCCGGACGCGGACCCGAAGGAACCGCGGTCGGAGACTCTAACGCATCTCACGACCGCGGTTCACATCGGGATCGCATCAGGACGTGTCAGCCGAGGTGATGCACCTCCTGCAACCGGTGAACCGGGGTGTCGATGCCGACGTGCCGGGCCTTGAGCTGCAGGGCCAGGTAGAGCGAGTAGTGGCGCGACTGGTGCAGGTTGCCGCCGTGGAACCAGAGGTTCTCCTGCTGGGTCGGCTTCCACATGTTGCGCTGCTCGCCCTCCCAGGGGCCCGGGTCCTTGGTGGTGTCCGAGCCGAGGCCCCAGACCTTGCCGACCCTGTCGGCGACCTCCTGGCTGATCAGGTCCGCCGCCCACCCGTTCATCGAGCCGTAGCCGGTGGCGTAGACGACCAGGTCGGCGGGGAGCTCCGTCCCGTCCTCCAGCACGACGGAGGTCTCGGTCAGGTGGTCGACCTGGCCGTGGGCGAGCTTGACGTCGCCGTTGGCCACCAGCTCGGCGGCACCGACGTCGATGTAGTAGCCCGAGCCGCGGCGCAGGTACTTCATGAACAGGCCGGACCCGTCGTCGCCCCAGTCGAGGTCGAAGCCGGCGGCGGCCATCCGATCGTAGAAGTCCTGGTCGCGCTCGCGCATCTTGTCGTAGAGCGGGATCTGGAACTCGTGCATGATCTTGTACGGCAGCGACGCGAAGATCAGGTCGGCCTTCTCGGTGGTGACGCCGTTCTCGACCGCACGCTCCGAGTAGAGGTCGCCGAGGCCGATGTCCATGAGGGTGTCGCTCTTGACGATGTGCGTGGACGAGCGCTGCACCATCGTCACGTCGGCCCCGGTCTCCCACAGCGCACCGCAGATGTCGAAGGCCGAGTTGTTGCTGCCGATCACGACGACCTTCTTGCCGGAGTACGCGTCCGGTCCGGGGTGCTGCGAGGAGTGGTGCTGCTCGCCCTGGAAGACGTCCGCGCCGGGGACGACGGGGATGTTGGGCTTGCCGGACATGCCGGTCGCCATCACCAGGTGGGTGGGCTTGAGGACGAGCGGCCTGCCCTCGCGCTCGAGGTGGACGGTCCACTCCCCCGTGGCCTCGTCGTACGACGCCTTGGTGGCGACCGTGTTCGACCAGTACGGCACCTCCATCACCCGGGTGTAGAACTCCAGCCAGTCGCCGACCTTGTCCTTGGGCGCGAAGACCGGCCAGTTGTCGGGGAACTTGAGGTACGGCAGGTGGTCGTACCAGACCGGGTCGTGCAGGCACAGCGACTTGTAGCGGTTGCGCCACTGGTCGCCCGGGCGCGGGTGCTTGTCGATGACGAGGGCGGGTACGCCGAGCTGGCGCAGCCGCGCTCCGAGGGCGATCCCGCCCTGGCCGCCGCCGACGACGAGGACGTAGGGCTGGGTGTCGACGCCGAGCGCGGCGTCCTCGGCCTGGCGCTTCTCCAGCCAGGTCACCCGCTCCTTGGTGGCTCCGTGCACCGCACCCATCGGGCGGCGTACGCCCTTCGGCTCCTCGTGACCCTTGAGCTCGTACAGGGTGGTGAGGAAGGTCCACGCCTTGGGCCCGTCCTCGTCGACCACCCGGACCAGGCCGCGGCCACGGCCCACGGACGTCTCGAACTCGAACCAGGCGGTGGTGACGCCGTCGGCGGTGTCGGCCGGCTCGGTGAGCCGGAAGCCGCGCGGGTCGACCCGGTCGAGGGTGTGCGCGAGCAGGTCGGCGACGCCGTCGGGGTTCTCGACGGTGGTCAGGTTCCAGGAGAAGGCGATCAGGTCGCGCCAGAAGCTGGTCGCGGCGAACAGGCCGGCGGCGCGGTCGATGTCGCGGGCCTCGAGGGCGTCCTCGAAGGCCGCGAACCAGGCGGTGGCGGGGTCGGTGTCGGCCGTGGTGACGGGCCGGTCGTCGAGCTGGGTCATGCGGAGAAGTCGACCTCCGGCGGGCCGTCGCCGGGAACCGTTGCACGTTGTTGCATGTGGCCCCGATCACACCGCACCGCCTACGGTGGTGGCATGGCCACGCACGACCTCGCGATGCGGGCCCGCGACCTGGTCCGGATCCACGACGCGGTGCTCTCCGGGTCCGCGCCGCCCGAGCGGCCGCGGGCGGTCGTGGCGCGCTCGTGGACCCGCGTGCTGAGCCTCGGCATCGACCCCGACGGCCGCAACGGGCGTGACCCACTGCCGCCCTCGGAGGTCGAGGAGCGCCGTCGCACGTCGCGTCTCTCGCTGGTCATCGACGAGATCCGCGAGCTGCTGCTCAGCGCCGCCGACGCATCCAACTACCTGGTGGTCGTCACCGACGCCGACGGCGTGGTGCTCTGGCGCAGCGGGTCGCCGCGGGTGAAGCGGCAGGCAGACGGGCTCGGCTTCACCGACGGCGCGACCTGGACCGAGGCCGCGGTCGGCACCAACGCGATCGGCACCGCGCTCGCGGAGGCCGCGCCGGTGCAGCTGTTCTCGGCCGAGCACTTCGAGAACGCCCAGGTGCCCTGGTACTGCACGGCCTCCCCCATCCACGACCCGATCGACGGTTCGCTGCTCGGCATCGTCGACGTCAGCGGCCCCGCCCTCACGCTGCATCCCGCGATCGAGGCCCTGGTCACCGCGTCGGTCCGGCTCGCCGAGGCCCGGCTGTGGCGCCACCACGAGGAGCGACTCGACCAGCTGAGGCGTACGGCGGAGCCGCTGCTCTCCGGCGCCAACGGCCCGCTGCTCGTGGTCGACGACCACGGCTGGGTGGCCGCGCACCAGGGGGTCGCCGTGCGCGACCGGGTCGAGGCGCCGCAGCCCGACCGGGCGCTCGCCGTCCCCGGTCTCGGGTTGTGCCTGCCCGAGCGGCTGCGTGGCGGGTGGCTGATCCGTCCGTCCGCGTCTGCGCACATGCTCTCGGCGGTGCTCGACCTCGGCGCCACCCCCGCCACCCTCGAGGTGCGCGGGGGCGACTCGCCGTGGCGGGTCGCGCTCACACCGCGGCACGCCGAGCTGCTCGCCGCCATCGCCGCGGCCGGCGCGGGCGGTGTGTCCGCCGGCCGGCTGAGCCAGGTGCTCTACGGCGACAGCGGGCGCCAGGTGACCGTCCGCGCCGAGATCTCGCGGATGCGCCGGGTCCTCGGTGCGCTTCTTGCGACCAACCCCTACCGGCTCGGCGAGGGCGTGTCCCTCAGCGTGGTCGGCACCGGGACCCGATGACCCGCGACGTCGTCCTGGTGCTGGCGACCGTGAGCACCGGCCTGTCCGCGGGTGTGTTCCTGCTCTACGCGCACACGGTGATGCCGGGGTTGCGCCGTACCGACGACCGCACGTTCGTCGGCGCCTTCCAGGCCCTGGACCGGGCGATCATCAACCCGGTGTTCCTGCTGGGCAGCTTCATCGGCGCGCCCGTGCTGCTCGCCGTCGCCGCGCTGCTGAGTCTGTCGGCCCCCTGGCGCTCGGCGCTCGGCTGGCTGCTCGCCGCGTTGTTCCTGCACCTGGTGGTCGTGGCGATCACGTTCGCCGTGCACCTGCCGCTCAACGACCGGCTCAAGGCTGCCGGCGCCCCGGCGACGATCGACGTGGCCGCGGCTCGGTCCGAGTTCTCGGAGGCGCGGTGGGTGCGGGCCAACAACGTCCGGGTGGTGCTGGACGTCGCGGCCTTCGTGGCGTCGTGCGTGGCCCTGCTCGCAGGTCGCTGAGCCTCAGCGGTCGAGGCCGAGCAGCTCCCCCTCCCGCTCCCGCCAGAGTGCTGCGGCCTGCTTCGTGACGGGGCCGGGCGCCTCGAGGGTGCGGTCGTCCCAGCGGTGCACGCCCTGCACGTCGCGGGTCGTCGAGACCAGGAAGACCTCGTCGGCGTTCGCGGCGACGTCGATCGGCTCGTCGACCTCCGTCGCACCGAACCACTCGAGCACCAGCGCCCGGGTGACCCCGGCCAGGCAGCCGCTCGCCAGCGTCGGCGTCCGCACCTCGCCGTCGACCACGTAGAAGACGTTGGTGCCGGTCCCCTCGCACAGGTGGCCGGCGAGGTTGGCGAAGACCGCCTCGCTCGCGCCCTTCTCGCGGGCGGCGGCCAGCGCGACCACGTTCTCGGCGTACGACGTCGTCTTCAGCCCGGCCAGAGGTCCCCGCTCGTTGCGCGGCCACGGCACCGTGATCACCGCGGTCGTCTCGGGCGCGGGATCCATCGGTGCCGCCACCACGATCGTCGTCAGCGGGTCGTCACCGCGCCCGCTGCCGAGCGGCGCATTGCCGCCCGTGACCGTGATCCGCAGCCGGCCCAGCGGCATGGCGTCGCCGTCGAGCACGGAGGCCACTCCCCGTCGTACGGCGTCGGTGTCGAGGCCCACGAGCCCCAGCCCCGCCGCCGACCGCTCGAGGCGCTCGAGGTGACGCTGCAGAGCGAACGGCTGGCTGTCGACGACCTTGACCGCCTCGAACACCGCGTCGCCGACGGTGAGCCCGTGATCGGTCACCGGCACCGCCGGGGCCATCGGGTCGGACAGGACTCGGCCGTTGATCCACACGCGCATGGAGCCAGCGTAGAAGGCCCCGATCCACCCCCGAGGAACCGGCGACATGCCGGAAGTGGACCCCCGTTTTGGCGCGGTTCACCGGATCGGCTAATGTTCTCAACGCACCGCAGGGCGGGCCGAAAGGCAAGCAAGGCGGTGCGATGCGGACGTAGCTCAGTTGGTAGAGCGCAACCTTGCCAAGGTTGAGGTCGCGAGTTCGAGCCTCGTCGTCCGCTCGGAGTGGTCAGACCCACTGCCTGACCAGGCCAGTGCGTAGGGCCGCCGCGGTGGGTTGGCCGAGAGGCGAGGCAACGGACTGCAAATCCGTGTACACGGGTTCAAATCCCGTACCCACCTCACAGACAACTCCACAGGGGCGATTGGCGCAGCGGTAGCGCGCTTCCTTGACACGGAAGAGGTCACTGGTTCAAACCCAGTATCGCCCACCAGCCTTTCCAGGCTAAGAACCGGCTCGATCCCACGGATCGGCCGGTTTCTTCATTTGGCCGCACGACCTCCGCACGCGCGGCGGCGCTCACGCACCCGTGGCGGTCGGGCCCTCCGGGGCCAGCAACACCGGCATGAGCTCCACGACCTGCGCACGGAGGTCGTCGAGCGCTGCCTCGCGTCCGCACAGGTGAGCGAGCAGGGCCTGCTGGAACAGGCCGTCGAGCAGGCCGTAGGTGACATGGGGCGTCATCGCGACGGCTCGGCCGGCGAGCTCGGCGTAGGTCGACACCACCCGCCAGACCATGTCCTCGAGGGTCTGGTCGATCTGGAGGACGGCCTCGCGCAGGCTCTCCTCGAACATGCTCTGGGAGCGCAGGTCGTACCAGAGGCGGTGCATCGGGGCCTCGTCGACGATCGTCTCCACCAGCTTCTCGGCGAAGCCCTCGACCAGGCCCTCGGGGGTGGTCGCGTCGGCGACGACGCCGTCGTAGCGGTGCACGCAGGTCGCCTTGTACTGGCGCACGCAGTAGACGATCAGCTCGAGCTTGTCGTGGAAGTAGTAGTGGACGACGCCGTGGGAGAACTCGGAGTTGTTCGCGATCTCCCGCAGGCTGGCACGCGCGTAGCCGAGCTCGCCGAGGGTCCGCAGGGCGGAGTCGGCCAGGGCGCGACGGCGTTCGTCGTGCTTGTCGGCGGGCGTACGACGCGCCGTGGCAGTCGTCATGTCGCCGGACACTACCCGATCCCCGGCCCTCCTTGACAGGTGACCAGATTTCTCTGGGCAGATGACCAGAAAAGTCTTGACAGTCGTCAAGCATCGGGAGTTGTGTGTCCTGCATCACACGCGGCACCGACGAGGCCGACGAACCCGATGAAGGAGTCACTCCCATGACCACATCCGAGCTGGCCGGGCGAACCGCCCTGGTGACCGGCGGAGCCCAAGGCCTCGGCCGGAAGTTCGCCGAGTTCCTGACCGAGGCGGGCGCGACCGTCGTGGTCGCCGACCTGCAGGACGAGAAGGGCAAGGAGGTCGCCTCGTCGATCGGCGGCGCCTTCGTCCACCTCGACGTCACCGACGACGCCTCCTGGGAGGCGGCGGTCGCCCAGGCCGTGCGCGAGACGGGCGGGCTCGACATCCTCGTCAACAACGCCGGCATCGAGATCGCCGGACTCTTCGTCGACCTGGACCCGGACGTCGTGCGAAGGATCTTCGACGTCAACGTCGTGGGCACCTCGCTCGGCGTCAAGCACGCCTTCCGCACCATGGGCCCCGGCGGCGCGGCCGGCAAGGGCGGCGTCGTCATCAACATCGCCTCGGTCGCTGCGACCATCGCCTTCCCCGCGCTGTCGGCGTACTCCGCCTCCAAGTCCGCGGTCGACCGGATCACCCGGATCGCGGCGATGGAGAGCGGCAAGCTCGGGCTCGGCATCCGGGTCAACTGCGTCTACCCCGGCCTGGTGCCCAACGAGATGGGCGCCGGCCTGGCCAACGAGATGACCACGCTCGGCCTGTTCCCCTCGCCCGAGGAGGCCGTGGCCGGGGTGGTCGCCCTGACCCCGTCGGGTCGGCTGGCCACCGAGGACGAGATCGCCGACGCGGTCGTCTTCCTCGCCTCCGACCGGGCACGGTTCGTCAACGGCATCGGCCTCCCGGTCGACGGCGGAATGGGGATGTGAGCGCGATGACCAAGCCCGTGATCGTCTACGGCGCGTCCGGCTACACCGGCCGCCTGATCTGCGAGTACCTGCGTGAGTTCGGCGTCCCGTTCGTGGCCGCCGGTCGTGACGGCGGCAAGCTCAAGGCCTCCATGGAGGCCAACGTCCCCGGGATCGAGACGGCCGACTACGAGATCGTCGAGGTCGCCCACTCGGTCGACGCACTGAGCGACCTGTTCCGCGGTGCCTCGGTCGTGTGCAACACGGTCGGCCCGTTCAGCAAGCACGGACCCGAGGTCGTCGAGGCCTGCCTCGCGGCGGGCACCCACTACCTCGACACCACGGGCGAGCAGGACTGGCTGATCACCTGCGACGAGCGCTGGGGCTCGGACTTCGCGGGTGCCGGCCTGCTGCTCTCCCCCGGCATCGCTCAGATGTACACGACCGGCGAGATCGCCGCCGAGCTGTGCCTCGAGAAGCCGGGCCTCGACTCCCTCGACATCGCGGTGTTCTGGGGTGGATCCCCCACGATCGCCTCGACCCAGACGATCCTGGTCAACGCCGCGACGTCGAGGGCCCACTACCTCCAGCAGAACCAGTACGTCGAGTTCGACCCGACCCAGGGCCTGGTCCCGCTCGTCGTGCCCGGCCAGCACGAGCTCGCCCTGTCCCTGCCGTGGGGCGGCACCTCGCACCCGGTCTGGTACCGCAAGGACCCGCGGGTCGCGAACTGCAAGGCCCAGGGCGGCGTCTTCAACGCTGCCCTGATGAACGGCGTCCCGCAGATCGTGGCCGGGGCGTTGGAGGCGACCAAGGACATGAACGAGGCCGACCGCGACGCCGCCCTCACCGCGACCGCCGCGCAGGTGATGAACCAGATGCCGCCGCGGGAGAACCCGCGGCTCAACAAGTCACTCGACTCCGTGCACGCCTCCGGCCCGCTCGGCCGGGCCCACTGCGTGATCCACGGCAACCAGAACTACAAGCAGACCGGCCTGCTGCAGGCCTACGCGGCGTACTCGCTGCTCCAGCAGCCGCCGCTGCGGGTCGGGTTCGCGTCGGGCTGCAAGGCCTTCGGTCACCGCGCGCTCCTGGGCCAGCTGCGTGCGTTCGGCCTGGTCTCCGAGCCGGTGCTCACCGTCGAGGGCTGAGGAGCCACCGGTGCGGCTGGTCGACTACCTGGACAAGGGGGCGTCGCTGGGAGGGGACGCCCCCTGCCTGGTCTGCGACGGGCGGACCTTGACGTACGGCGAGGTGAGAGGGCTCGCCGACCGGATCGCGTCCGCCCTCGCAGGGCGGGGCGTGGCGCCCGGCGACAAGGTGGCGGTGCTCGCCTCCAACGACCCGGTCGCGTTCACCTGCGTGTTCGGGATCAGCCGCGCCGGCGCCGTGTGGTGCCCCATCAACCCGCGCAACGAGGCAGCGGAGAACCGCGAGCTGCTCGACCTGTTCGAGTGCACCACGCTGGTCTTCCAGGCGTCGTACGCCGGCCTGGTCGACCAGATCCGCGGCGACCTGCCGGCCGTGACGACCCTGGTCTGCCTCGACGGCGCCGTCGACTGGGCCCTCGGCTGGGAGGAGTTCCTCGCCTGCGGCGTCGAACCGGTGGACCGGCCGGCCGACGACGACCTGGCGATGATCGTCGGCACCGGCGGCACCACCGGTCGCCCCAAGGGCGTGATGCTCACCGGCACCAACCTCGAGACGATGACCGCACTGACCCTGATCGGCTACCCGTGGCCCGCCCGACCCGCCCGGCCGACATACCTCGCCCTCGCGCCGCTCACCCACGCCGCCGGCGTCCTGTGCTTCCCCGTGCTGGCCTCGGGTGGCTCGATCGTGGTGATGAGGGCCCCCGACGTCGGCGGCTTCCTCGCCGCGATCGCCGAGCACCGGGTGACGCACACGTTCCTGCCGCCGACGCTGGTCTACATGGTGCTCGACCACCCGGACCTCGACGCCACGGACCTGAGCAGCCTGCAGTGCTTCTGGTACGGCGCGGCGCCGATGTCCGCGCGGCGCCTCGAGGAGGCGCTGACCCGGGTCGGCCCGGTGATGGCGCAGCTCTTCGGCCAGACGGAGGCACCGATGATGATCTCGACCATGGCACCGAGCGACCACTTCCGCGACGACGGTTCGATCGCGGTCGAGCGGCTGTCGTCGGCCGGGCGACCGGCGCCGCTGGTGACGGTCGCCGTCATGGACGACGAGGGCCGCCTCCTGCCCGACGGCGAGCGCGGCGAGATCGTGGTGCGTGGCTCGCTGGTGATGCGCGGCTACTACAAGAACCCGGCGGCGACGGCGGAGGCGTCGGCGTACGGCTGGCACCACACGGGTGACATCGGCTACCTGAGCACCGACCCCGGCGACGAGGGCTTCCTGCACATCGTCGACCGGGCGAAGGACATGGTGATCACGGGCGGCTTCAACGTCTACTCGACCGAGGTCGAGCAGGCCCTGATGGCCCACCCGGCCGTCGCCGACTGCGCGGTGGTCGGGCTTCCCGACGACAAGTGGGGCGAGCGCCTCACCGCCGTCCTGCAGCTGCGGCCCGGGCAGTCGGTCCTCGCCGCCGAGGTGCAGGCGTTCGTGAAGGAGCGGATCGGCAGCGTCAAGACCCCCAAGCAGGTGGAGGTGTGGGAGGACCTGCCCCGGTCGAAGGTCGGCAAGGTGCTCAAGACCGAGATCAAGAAGCAGCTGGCATGAGCACGCCCGACGTGGTCGTGGACCGCACGTCCTCCGTCCTCGTGGTCGAGGACAACCCGCTGCTCCTCCTCGTCCTGTCCGAGCTCGTCGGCTCGACGGCGGCCCTCTCGCTCGCGGGAGCCGCCGGGGACGCCCTGACGGCGCTGCAGCTCAGCACCGAGGGCCGGCTCGACGCCGCCATCTGCGACATCCACCTTCCCGACATGAGCGGGCTGGACCTCATCCCCCGGCTCCGCGCCCACCACCCCGAGCTGGTCGTCATCACCTACAGCTCCGCCGAGATCGACCCCGCCGTCCTCGTCGAGGTCGGCATCCACCGGTCGTTCGACAAGATCCACCACCCCGGCGACGTCGTCGACGCGCTCGCGAACCGGCTCGCCGGCCACCCCTGAGGGTCAGGCTCCCGAGCCCTCTCCCCGCTCCCCCGCCAGGAACCGCTCGACCCGCCGGTCCGGCACCAACCACATCGCGGCGACCACGACCATCGGCACGAGCCCGACGACCGGCTCCCACAGCGCGAGCAGGATGCCGGTGACGTAGAGGACGGGCGAGAGCTTGCCCTTGAGGTCGTTGCCCAGCGCCTCCTTCGTGCGCTGACCGGAGGGCGTGCGCTCGACGACGAGCTGCAGCACGTAGTAGGCGAGGGCGGCGCCGAGCAGGTTGATGCCGTAGACGATCGTCGGGACCTCCGCGATCCGGCTCTCGTCGAGCCAGGCGGTGGTGAACGGGTAGAGGCTGAGCCAGAACAGCAGGTGCAGGTTGGCCCAGAGCACCGCGCCGTCGACGTGCTCGACCAGCTGGAACAGGTGGTGGTGGTTGCTCCAGTAGATGCCGATGTAGACGAAGCTGAGGATGTAGGTGAGCAGCCCGAGCCCCGTCGAGTGCAGCAGTGCGTGCCAGTCATCGCCGTCCGGCGGCCGGAGCTCCAGGACCATGACGGTGATGGCGATGGCGAGGACGCCGTCGCTGAACGCCTCGAGACGACCGGTGTGCATGCACGGAGCCTAGGTTCACGAGGCCGCGTTGCGCCGCACCTCGCCCGCGCTCAGGCCGAAGCGCCGGCGGAACGCCTGGGAGAAGTACGACGGGGAGGCGAACCCGCAGCGCGCAGCCACGTCGACGGTCCGGGCGGCGGCACCGGAGGCGAGCAGGGCGTGGGCCAGGTCGAGGCGGCGGGCGAGGATCTGGCGAGGGAGCGACGTGTCGGCGTCGGCGAAGACGCGGGAAAGCTGGCGCTCGCTGATGCCGGCGCCGGCGGCGACGGAGGCTGCGGACAGGGTCGGGTCGGTGAGGTGGTCGTCGATGTACGCGCGGGCGGCGGCGCGGTGGGCGAGCGCCAAGGGTCCGCGGGATCCGGTGGCGAGGACCGAGACCAGCTCGAGGACGGCGCGCTCGTCCGCCGGGACCCGTACGTCGGCCGCCACCGAGCGGCCGACCAGCCGGACCAGCGCCCGGGCGTGCGGGTCCGCGCCGGCGCCGGCCGCGTCGACCACCAGCGGCTCGGCAACGGAGTCGAGACCGGTGAGCTCGGCGAAGGCCGCCCGCGGGACGGTCACCGCGAGCTCCTCCAGCCCGTGCCCGAACCCCCGCAGGAACGGGCGGTCGGCGTCGCAGACCAGCAGCTGGCCGGGGCGGACGACCCGGCGGCGCCCGCCCGACTCGAGCAGCGCCTCACCGCGCAGCGCCGCGTACACCGCGATCGCGTCGACCGGCCGCGACTCCACGAGGGCGGCGTCGCGAGCCACCGTGTGCGGCGTACCGGTCACGTGCGCCAGGCGGAGCCGGTCGACCTGGACGTTGACCTCCCGCGCTCGGAACGAACCGGCGGGGATCACGCAGGCGAGCTCGACCAGCGCCTCGGCATTGTGGCGCTCCCAGGCACCGACGTCGGCCGCGTCGCCGACCTCGAACGTCCGAGCCTCCGGAACCACTCGCATGCAGAAAGGATGACACGTCAACCATCAATGCGCCAGGGGTGCGCATTTCCGCCATCGCCGCCCGCTGCTGTGGCGGCCGCCACAGCAGCGGCCCCACCCTCGGGACATGGCTGAGTTCAACGACGGGATCGCCGACACCGAGCTGCCCGCGGTCGAGGACGTGGTCGAGACCGATGTGCTGGTCGTCGGTTCCGGCCCCGGCGGCGCCGCGGCGGCGCTCTTCCTGAGCACCCTCGGCGTCGCGAACATCATGATCACCAAGTACCGCTGGACCGCGAACACCCCGCGCGCCCACATCACCAACCAGCGCGCGATGGAGGTCTTCCGCGACCTCGGCATCGAGCAGCAGGTGCTCGCCGACGCGACGCCGCACGAGCTGTGCGGCGACACCGTGTTCTGCACGAGCATCGCCGGCGAGGAGATCGGCCGGATCCACACCTGGGGCACCCGTCCCGACCGCGAGGCCGACTACCAGCTCGCCTCGCCGTGCCTGACCGTCGACATCCCGCAGACCTACCTGGAGCCGATCCTGGTCCGCAACGCGACCGAGCGCGGCACCCAGGCTCGCTTCTCGACCGAGTACCTCTCCCACGTGCAGGACCACGACAAGGTCGACGTCCGGGTCCGCGACCGGCTCACCGGCCACGAGTACACGATCCGCTGCCGCTACCTGGTCGGCGCGGACGGCGCACGGTCCAAGGTCGCCGCCGACATCGACCTGCCCTTCGAGGGCGCGATGGACATCGCCGGGTCGATGAACATCACCTTCAAGGCCGACATCAGCCAGTACGTCGACCACCGGCCCTCCGTCCTCTACTGGGTCATCCAGCCCGGCTCCAACGTCGGCGGCATCGGCACCGGACTGGTCCGCATGGTCCGGCCGTGGGACGAGTGGCTGATCGTCTGGGGCTACGACATCAACGAGGAGCCGCCCCACCTCGACGACGCCGAGGCGGCGCGCATCGTCCGCGACCTGCTCGGGATGCCCGACCTGGAGCCTGAGATCACCGGCTACTCGCTGTGGGGCGTCAACGAGATGTACGCGACGCACCTGCAGCGCGGACGGGTGTTCTGCGTCGGCGACGCGATCCACCGGCACCCGCCGAGCAACGGCCTCGGCTCGAACACCTCGGTCCAGGACTCCTACAACCTGGCCTGGAAGCTGGCCGCGGTCCTCAGGGGCGAGGCCGACCCGAGCCTGCTGGAGAGCTACTCCGAGGAGCGGGCACCGGTCGCGAAGCGGATCGTCACCCGTGCCAACCGGAGCGCCCGCGAGTTCGCGGAGATCTTCGATGCGCTCGGCATCACCGGGCTCACCGATCCGGCCGCGATGGCCGCGATGATCGAGCAGCGCAAGGAGAACACCCCCGAGGGCGCGGCCCGGCGGGCCGCCCTGGTCTCGGCGATGGACCGCAAGAACTACGAGTTCAACGCCCACGGCGTGGAACTCGGGCAGTTCTACGAGTCGCGGGCGATCGTCTCCGACGGCACCCGGCCGGCACCGAGCCCGGACGAGGACCTCTACCACGTCATGTCCACCTCGCCCGGCGCCCACCTGCCGCACGCGTGGGTCGGCGACAACGTCGCGAAGCGCGCGATGATGGACCTCGCGCCGTACGACCGCTGGACCCTGATCACCGGCGTCGCCGGCGAGGACTGGGCACCGGCGGCGGAGAAGGTGGCGGCAGCGCTCGGCGTGGCGCTGACGAGCGTGGTGATCGGCCCCGGCCGCGCGGTCACCGACCTCTACTACGACTGGTCCAAGCTGCGCGAGGTCGAGGAGAGCGGAGCGCTGCTGGTCCGCCCCGACAAGCACGTCGCCTGGCGCGCCCACACCCTCGCCGACGACCCCGAGGCCGCGCTCCACGCCGCGCTCAGCACGGTGCTGGGGAGGGACGCGTGAAGTACGTCCACGACACCCTGCCGCAGCGGGTGCGGCTCGCGTCCGGCGAGGCCGCAGCCGCCGTCGCCGAGGAGGTCGCCGCGCTCGGCGCCACCCGGGTCATGGTGATCGCCTCCGACCGGGAGGCCGCCCTCGCCGCCACGGTCACCGCCGGACTGCCCGTGGTGCTGACGTTCGACGAGGTGGTGATGCACGTCCCCGTCGAGGTCGCCGAGCGCGCCCGCGCCGCTGCGGCCGACGCGCAGGTCGACGTGGTGGTCACCGTCGGAGGCGGCTCGACGACCGGGCTCGGCAAGGCGGTCGCGCTCACCACGGGCCTCCCGGTGATCGCGGTGCCGACGACCTACGCCGGCTCCGAGGCCACCGACGTCTGGGGCCTCACCGAGGGCTCGGTGAAGACGACCGGGGTCGACCGGCGGGTGCTCCCTCGCGCCGTGGTGTACGACGCCACGCTGATGACCGGCCTGTCCGTGGACCTGTCGGTGGCCAGCGGCCTCAACGCCCTTGCCCACTGCGTCGACTCACTGTGGGCACCGCGCGCCGACCCGATCAACGCGGCGCTGGCCACCGAGGGCGCCCGGGCCCTGTGTGCCGGGCTGCCCGCGGTCGTCGCCGACCCGCGCTCGCTCGAGGGGCGGGAGCAGACCATCCACGGCGCCTACCTCGCTGCCGTCGCCTTCGCGTCCGCCGGGTCCGGCCTGCACCACAAGATCTGCCACGTGCTCGGCGGTCGCTACGACCTCCCGCATGCCCAGACCCACGCAGCCGTGCTGCCGCACGTGCTCGCGCTCAACGTGCCGAACGCGCCCCGGGCCGACGCCCGGCTCGCTGCGGCCTTCGGCGCACCCACCGCCCTGGCTGGCCTGGAGCGGCTGCGCACCAAGGTCGGTGCGCCCAGGGCGCTGCGCGACCACGGATTCCGCGAGGACCAGGTCGCCGACGCGGTGGCGGCCGTCCTGCCCGTCGTACCACCATCGAACCCGACACCGGTCACCACCGAGAACCTCACCGCGCTCCTGCGCGCGGTCTGGGAAGGAGCCGATCCCGCATGAGCACGCCCGTCTCCGCCGAGCAGCAGGCCCGCGAGCAGGACCTGGTCGAGCGCGTCCTGCGCTCCTTCGACGCCACGGCCGACCCGCGGCTCAAGGAGGTCGTGCAGGCGCTCACCCGGCACCTGCACGCCTTCCTGCGCGAGGTGCGGCTCACCGAGGCCGAGTGGGAGGCCGGCATCGGCTTCCTCACCGACGCCGGCCACATCACCGACGACAAGCGGCAGGAGTTCATCCTGCTCTCCGACGTCCTCGGCGCCTCGATGCAGACCATCGCGATGAACAACGAGGCTCACGGCGACGCCACCGAGGCCACCGTCTTCGGGCCGTTCTTCGTCGACGGCTCGCCGCGCATCGAGTCCGGCGGCGACATCGCCGGCGACGCCGCCGGTGAGCCGTGCTGGGTCGAGGGCACCGTCACCGACACCGACGGCCGTCCCGTCGCGGGTGCGCGGATCGAGGTGTGGGAGGCCGACGACAACGGCTTCTACGACGTCCAGTACGACGACGACCGGACGGCCGCCCGCGCCCACCTGTTCAGCGGGCAAGACGGGAGCTATGCGTTCTGGGCGATCAGGCCCACGCCGTACCCGATCCCGGACGACGGCCCGGTCGGCCGGATGCTCGCCGCCACCGGCCGATCACCGATGCGCGCCTCGCACCTGCACTTCATGGTCACCGCGCCCGGACAGCGCACGCTGGTCACGCACATCTTCGTCGAGGGCGACGAGCTGCTCGAGAGCGACTCGGTCTTCGGCGTGAAGGAATCGCTGGTGAAGAGGTTCGAGCAGCAGCCGGCCGGCACCCCGGCTCCCGGTGACCGGGTGGTCGACGGCGCCTGGTCGCGGGTGCGCTTCGACATCGTGCTGGCCCCGGCCTAGATCAGGTGCTCGGCTCGATCCGGCCGCGCGCCTCGATCCGCTCGACCACCTCCCGCTCGCGGTCCCGCACGGCGCACACGGTGTCGACGAAGCGCGCGACGGCAGCCGAGCGCTCGCCCACGTGCCAGGCGACGGCGACCTGCGAGCCCGGCCAGTCCTCGACCGGGAGGAACCGGACGCCGGGCAGCGGCGCGTAGGTCATCACCGCGGCGCCGGTGACCCCGATCGCCGCGCCCGCGGAGACCAGGGACGTCTCCTCGGTGACCGAGGAGACGGCGACGAAGGCCCCCGGGCTCGAGCGGGCGTCGTACAGGCCCCAGAAGGCGCGGTAGACCTCGTCGGTCGTGTCGGACAGCGTCAGCGGATGGGCGACCAGGTCACGTGCCGAGACCGAGGTGCGGGTCGCGAGCGGGTGGGTCTCGGCGACCATCGCGACGACCGGGTCGGTGAAGAGCACCTCGGTCTCGATCCGCTGGGTCCCCTGCGGCAGCCGGATGAACGCGACGTCGGTGACGCCGGAGGCCAGGCCGGCCGACGGGTCGTTGGCGGGGAACTCCCGCATCTGCACCTCGACGTCCGGGTACGCCGCGCGGAAGGCCGTCATGATCGGGGCGGTCAGCTCGAGCGCGGCGCCGGGGATGAAGCCGAGCCGGATCCGCCCGCTCAGCAACCGGTCGGTACGACGAGCTGCGGCGACCGCGTCGTCGAGGCGCTCCAGGACGTCGCGGACCGCGACGAGGAAGGACTCCCCGGCCGGCGTCAGCGCGACGCTGCGCGTGGTCCGCTCGAAGAGCTGGACGCCCAGCTCCTCCTCGAGCTCCTTGATCTGGCGGCTCAGCGCCTGCTGCGTGAGGAACACGCGGGCGGCCGCGCGGCTGAAGTGGAGCTCGTCGGCTACCGCGAGGAAGTAGCGGAGCTTGCGTGTCTGGAGGTCGATGTCCGTGATGCTAGGGCATGTCCTGTCGGCAGAGCCGGCAGCGCGAGGAGCGTGACGGCAGCCAGGAACGCGAACGCCGCGGCCGGGGCGTCGACCAGCAGGCCGGCGAGACCGGTGACGACGAGCGCGCCGAGCTGGCCCGCCATCCAGACCAGCCCCGCTGCGGCACCGGCGGACGGTCCGGACGCACGCTCGCTCAGCTCCAGCACGATCGGCAGGGCGGGCAGCAGGAGCACGCCGACCACGACGAACGCACCGAGCCCCGTGCCCATCCCCGGGAGGCCCGCGAGGACGAGACACCCGGCGACGGCCGCCAGCACGCCGGCGAGGACGGCCTCGCGCTGGCGGCCCCGGTCCGCCGCCCACACCGGTACGACGGCGCAGCCGATCACGCCCGCGGTGACGTTGAGCAGCAGGAGCAGACCCGCCCGGTCGCTGCTGACGCCGGCCGGCTCGAGCAGCGGCTGGCCCCAGGTGGTGAGGGCGGTGAAGGTGCCGAACGGGACCGGCACCAGCACGCACATCCGGCGCACCACCGGGTTGCGCCAGGCCGCGCGGAAGTCCGCCAAGCCGGTCGCCGGCTGCTCGGGCACGAACCCGGGCGCCTCGCGGAGCACGACGAGCAGCACGAACGCAGCAGCCACCGCGGCCACCGCGCCGATCACCAGCGCGGCGTGCAGGCTGACCACGGTGCCGAGCAGGAAGGCCAGGATCATGCCGGCGAAGGTGCTGGCGGAGGCGGCTGCGATGCCGCGCGGGCGGTCGTCGGCGCGCAGGTAGCGCGCCGGGACGGCCGAGGTGGCGGTCACCACGAGGGGCTGGGCGACGGCGATCAGGGTCTGGCCCGCGAGGGCCGTACCGAAGTCGTCGCCGGCCAGGCGCACGCACGCACCGAGCGCGGTGAGCACCGCGCCGAGCGCCAGGGTCGGGCGCAGCCAGCGGTCGAGGGCCAGGCCGGTGGGGATCGCGAGGACGACGTAGAAGAGCGGGAAGACGTTCGCGAGCCAGCCGATCGCCCCCTCGGAGACACCGTAGTGGTCGGCGGCCACGGTCGTGACCGGCGCGTAGGTGAGCCAGAGCAGCTGGGTCACGGCGCCGACGACGGCGAACGCCGCGAGGACGGCCCAGCTCGAGCGGGGGTGCGGTTCGGTCGCGGCCATGGGAGGAGCGTGACCCCGCCCACCCCTGGCGCGGAAACAACCACCCATCCCGGATTGACAACCGCGATGGTGTGAGTGGGTGCGGATTCCCGTGCTTCACCGGTACGGCGGGCCGGGGCAGGGTGGTGGCCATGTGGAAGAACTGGACCGGCGACCAGAGCTGCACCCCGGCTCGGCGCGCCCTGCCGTCGTCCGTCGACGAGGTCGTCTCGACCGTCCGCAGCGCTGCCGAGCGCCGCCAGGTCGTCCGCGTCGTCGGCGCCGGGCACGCCTTCGGCGACAACGTCGTCACCGACGGGACCCTCGTCTCCCTCGACAGGCTGACCGGACTGCACCACGTCGACCGCGTGACCGGCCTGGTCCGGGTCGCCGCCGGCACCCGGCTGCACGACCTCAACGACCTGCTCGACGACCACGGCCTGGCCCTCGCCAACCTCGGCGACATCAACGTGCAGAGCACGGCCGGCGCCATCTCGACCGCGACCCACGGCACCGGCGCGAAGCTGGGCAACCTCGCCACGCTGGTCGAGTCGGCCGAGCTGGTCACCGCCGACGGCACGGTCGTCGAGGTCGCCGGCGACGACCTGCGCGCGGCCCGGGTCAGCGTCGGTGCCCTGGGCGTCGTGACGGCGTACACCCTGCGCACGGTGCCGTCCTTCCGCCTCCACGAGCGACGTGACCGGCTCCCGCTGAGCCAGGTCCTCGCCGAGCTCGACGCGTACGCCGACGGCAATGACCACTTCGAGCTCTTCGTCTTCCCGCACGCCGACGACGCGCTCACCAAGGAGCTCAACCGCACCGACGAGCCGATCAGCACCCGCGGCAGGGTCGGGGCCTACCTCGACGAGGTGATCGTCGAGAACCGTGTGCTCGACCTGGTGTGCCGCGCCGGGCGCCGCTACCCGTCGGCGATCCCGCGGCTCAACCGCGCCGTCACCCGGCTCGCCGGCTCCTCCAGCCGGGTCGACGTCAGCCACCGCGTGTTCTCCAGCCCGCGGCTGGTCCGGTTCACCGAGACGGAGTGGGCGTTCCCGCGCGAGGCCGTCACCGAGGCGCTCACCGACGTCCTCGCGATGATCGAGCGCCGCAGGTTCGAGGTGAACTTCCCGCTCGAGGTGCGCTTCGTCGCCGCCGACACGGAGTCGATGCTGAGCCCGTCGTACGGCCGCCCGACGGCGTACATCGCCGCCCACGCGTACGCCGGCATGGCCTGGCAGGAGTACTTCTCGGCGATCGAGGAGATCGCGGCGGCGTACGGCGCACGCCCGCACTGGGGCAAGCGGCACACCCTGGGCGCGGAGGCCCTGCGTGGGCTCTACCCCGAGTTCGACGCCTTCCTCGACGTCCGCAAGCGCTTCGACCCCGACGGCGTGTTCACCAACGCCCACGTCGAGCGGATCTTCGGATGACCACCACCCGGGTCCTCGACCTCGCGGCCGTCACCACGCCCGCGGCCAGCGTCGCCGCGCTCGCCGCGGCGACGGCCCACCTCGAGCCGCCGTACGCCGTCGTCGACCTCGGCGCGCTCGCCACCAACGCCCGCTCCCTGGTGAGCAGGGCCGCCGGCAAGCCGGTGCGGCTCGCGACCAAGTCGGTGCGCTGCCGTGCGATCAGCGACGCGGTGCTCGACCTCGACGGCTACGCGGGCATCCTCGCCCTCACCCTGCCGGAGGCGCTCTGGCTGGCACGGACCTGCGACGACGTCGTGGTCGGCTATCCCACCGCCGACGTGCACGCGATCCAGGAGCTCGCGAGCGACGAGCGGCTGGCCGCCAGGGTGACCCTGATGGTCGACTCGACGGAGCAGGTCGACCTGATCGAGAGCGCCCTGCCTGCGGGCGCGCCGCCGATCCGGGTCTGCCTCGACCTCGACGCGTCGCTGCGACTGCTGCAGGGCCGGCTGCACCTCGGCACCCGCCGCTCCCCCGTCCACGCTCCCGAGTCCGCCCGCCGCACCGCTCTCGCGATCGCCGCCCGCCCGAGGGTCCGGCTGGTCGGCATGATGGCCTACGAGGGACAGGTCGCCGGCCTGGGCGACAACACCGGCTCCCTGCTGCACCGCGCACAGGTCCGGGCGATCCAGGCGACCTCGATCGCCGAGCTGGCCCGCCGCCGGGGCGCCGCGGTGGCTGCGGTGCGTGAGGTCGTCGACCTTGAGTTCGTCAACGGCGGCGGCACCGGCAGCATCGAGACGACCGTCGCCGAGGACGCAGTCACCGAGGTGGCCGCCGGGTCGGGGCTCTACTGCCCCACCCTGTTCGACGGGTACCGCCGCTTCCAGCCCCGGCCCGCGGCGTACTTCGTCACCAGTGTCGTACGACGTCCGGCACCCGACATCGCCACCGTGCTCGGCGGTGGCTGGGTCGCCAGCGGCGTCCCCGGCCCGGACCGGCTCCCCACGCCGGTGTGGCCGCCCGGGCTGCGGCTGACGTCGATGGAGGGTGCCGGCGAGGCGCAGACCCCGCTCACCAACGCCGCCGACTTCCGGGTCGGCGACCGGGTCTGGTTCCGGCACGCGAAGGCGGGCGAGGTGTGCGAGCGGGTCAACGAGCTGCACCTGGTCGACGACGGGAAGCTCGTCGCCAGCGTCGCGACGTACCGCGGAGAGGGACACGCGTTCCTCTGAGTCGAGGAGGAACGCGTGTCGGTTGCGTCGCAGACGCGCGCAGCCACCCGGACCGGGGACTGCCCGGCGGGTGGCTGCGCGGTGCTGCCGGCTGGCCCCGTCAGCCGCCTCTCGGCGAGTGGCCGCTCTCAGCGGCGAAGGGTGAGGCCCGGGGGCATGATCTCGGACCAGCTGATGTCCACAACCACGTGACCGGCGCGGGCATTCCCGACCGGCCGGGCCCGCTCAGAAGCGGGCCCCCGCCAGCACGGCGCCGGCCCGGTCGGTCGGCACGATCTCGCGCCCGAGCGGCAGCAGGCTGACCGGGATCATCTTGAAGTTGGCCACCCCGAGCGGGATGCCGATCACCGTGAGGCACAGCAGCACACCCGTGACGACGTGGCCGATGGCCAGCCAGATCCCGGAGAGCACCAGCCACAGCACGTTGCCGATCCCGCTCGCGATGCCAGCGCTCTGCTTGACCACGACCGTGCGCCCGAACGGCCACAGCGCGAAGAAGCCGATCCGGAAGGACGCCAGCCCGAACGGGATGCCGATGATGGTGATGCACCACAGCGCGCCGGCGGTCAGGTAGCCGAGGAACATCCAGAACCCGCACAGGACCAGCCAGATCACGTTGAGCAGCACCTTCATGGTGGCGAGCCTACGGAGGCGCTCAGCCCGCGAGGAAGCTGAACCGCACCTCGCGCTCGTGGTTGTCGACGTTGAGGTCGACCAGGCAGATGCTCTGCCAGGTGCCGAGCGCCAGGCGACCGTCGAGCACCGGGACCGTGGCGTACGGCGGCACCAGGGCCGGAAGCACGTGCGAACGGCCGTGGCCGCGGGTGCCGTGACGGTGCAGCCAGCGGTCGTCGGCGGGCAGCAGCTCGCCGAGCACGGAGAGCAGGTCGTCGTCACTGCCGGCGCCGGTCTCGAGGATCGCGAGGCCGCAGGTGGCGTGCGGGACGAAGACGTGGAGCAGGCCGTCGCCACGGCCGGCCGCGAACCTCGCGCAGTCGCGGGTCAGGTCGAGGACGACGTCGCGGTCGCCCGTGCGATAGGTGCGGGTCTCGGTGTCCACGGGACCATCATGTCGTCGTCTGCTCCGTCACAGGTGCGCTCTTCCTGCGACGGAGCAGACACCCGGATCTCCCGGGTCCGACAGGCACTCAGTGGTCTCCCGGAGAGCACCCGCCCATGGTCAGGCTGAGTGGGGACGCCTCACCACGGCCGGCTCGTCGCAGGGAACAACCACGAGCCGGGGAAGGAGGGATGCAGGGAGCCGCACCGGGCGGTGTACGTCGCACGATCGCCATGCGCGGGATCCCTTCATCGTCGCGACCGGACCGGTCCCGAGACTCGTCTGGTCCTCGCTCACCATAGGTCTGCGACGGGAGGCCGGGAGCGAACTTCTCGAAGGCTTTACCCGCCGCGTCACGAAGTGCCCATGCCGACAACCGTGCCGACTAGCAGGCCGGCAACCATGCCGACGATCGGCTGGCCATCGGCCGGCAAGGGGAACGCCCTGCCCGGCATGGCCGGGCAGGGCGCCTGGTGCCCGGCGAGTGTGGGGTTCGTCGGGCACGCTGTGGTTGGGGAACCGGGACCGAGAGTAGTGGCCCGAACCGCCACGCGGGGCGAAATCGGCGAGATGACGCCGCACGACTTCCGTGGTCGGTCCGGGCGCGGTCACGGAGCCGGCGCGCCGCCCTTCTGCTCGAGCGGGACGGGCCGCAGGGCAGTGGCCGCCAGCCAGTCGGTCACGGTCCGGCCCTCCCGGTCGACGTACGCCACCAGGCCCTCCCAGCCGTGGTCGGTGGAGCGCCAGTGGAGGACCAGTCCGGGCAGCTCGACCGGCACGAACGCCAGCCGGACCCACACGTGTCGAACCCCCGCCATGAGGCCAGAATAGAACACATGTTCGAATACGTCAGGACGGGCTCTGCTCCTCGATCCCGGTCGCGACCGGACGCTCCGGCGGGGCCTGCCGACGACGCGCGACCACGGCGGCGGCCGCCCCCAGGACGCCGAGCACGCCGAGCACCACCAGCGCCCGGCCGCGGCGGCGGTGCGGTTGCGGGATGCGGTCCGAGACGGTGTCCGGCAGCCGGTCGAGGACCGGGTCGGGGATCCGTCGCGCGAGCGAGGTCGCCGCGAGCGCGCCCTTCTCCATGGCCGCCGCACGGCCGTGGTGGATCAGGGGCGGGGCCTTCTCCGCCACGTTGTGGACCGCGGACTCGACGTCGGGCACGACGGCGTCGACGAGGTCGCGCAGGTCGTCCCTCAGCAGTTCGGCCGTGCTCTTGCGGTGCATGGGTGCCTCCTCCTCGGATACGGGCTACGCACGCGCAGTACCCGATCCCCCGAGCGCAACCCTGCGGCCTCAGCCGCCCGGGATCAGCTGGCCGCGGCGTGGTCGAGGTCGGCCGAGCACTCGTTGCAGCGCACCCGCCGCTCGTGCTGGTCGGGCGGTTCCCCCAGCAGCCGGCGGTACCAGCGCGTCTGCTCCGTCAGCCGGTAGCAGCGTGGGCACCAGTCGTGGCGCACCCACGGTCCGAAGTCCTTCCCCATGCGGCCAACACTGCCGGTTCGCCCACCCGATGTCGCGCGGCGCCACGGGGTTCGGACCGATCGACCCGCAGGTCAGGACGGTCGTCGGCGACCCGTGTAGTCCGGGAGGACCAGTGGTCCCGGCGAGGGTCCCGACCGGGCCCGGGTCAGTCCTCGTCGGTGGCGAAGTCCTCGTCGTGGGTGCCGGGACGCGGCGCCCACGGCAGCTCCTTGGCCGGGCGCACGACGACCAGCCGGTCGCCACGCGCGAGCAGGGTCACGACCGGGTCGAAGTAGCGGTAGACCTTCTCGTCACGGATCACCGCGATCACCTGGTCGGGCAGCGACTGGGGCGGCATGCCGACCTCGTTGACGAGCAGCTCGCGCTCGGCGACCTCGAGACCCTCGCCGTAGGTCAGCAGGTCCTCCATCACCGTGCCCAGCGTCGGCGAGAGCGTCGAGAGGCCGAGGAGCCGGCCGACGGCGTCGGAGGAGGTGATGACCGAGTCGGCGCCGGACTGGCGCATCAGCGGGGCGTTCTCCTGCTCGCTCACGGCCGCGACGATCCAGGCGTCGGGGTTGAGCTGGCGCACCGTCAGGGCGGCGAGCACGTTGGAGTCGTCGCGACCGGTCGTGATGATGACCTGGTCGGCCTCCGCGACGCCCGCGCGCTGCAGGACGCCGCGGCGGGTCGCGTCGCCGGTGACGACGGCGAGCTGGTCGGCGTGCGCGTCGGCAAGGGCGACCGGGCTCGGGTCAACGACCACGACGTGCTCGCGGTCGAGCCCGTTGCCGACCAGCGTCTCGACGGCACTGCGGCCCTTGGTGCCGTAGCCGATCACCACGACGTGGTGTCCCATCTGCTTCCTCCAACGAGAGATGCGGAAGAGCTCGCGGCTGCGCTGCGCGAGCACCTCGAGCGTGGTGCCGATCAACAGGACCAGGAACCCGATGCGGGCCGGCGTGATGATGAAGGCGTTGACCAGGCGGGCGCCGTCGCTGATCGGCGAGATGTCGCCGTAGCCGGTCGTGCTCAGCGTGACCGTCGTGTAGTAGACCGAGTCGATCAGCGAGATGGTGCCGTTCGGGTCGGCCGCGGTCGCGTCGCCGGTGTCGCGGTACCCCTCGCGGTCGAGGTAGACCAGCAGCACGGTGCCGGCGAGGATCGCGAACGCCAGCAGCAGGCGGCGTCCCAGCTGCCACCACGGCGACCGGATCCGCTCCGGCAGCGCGACCTGCCCCGTCAGGGGGGTCTCGGCCGGTCCTCCGCTCAGCACGCCCACGGCGGGAACCTACTCCACCGGGTCCGGGGTACGACGCAGCAGGCGGTCCAGCAGCTCCCGGCGCGCCCGCTGCGTGGCCTCCTGGGGGAACACCTCGTCGAAGGATGCGTTGACGCCCGCACCGATCAGCACGGCCAGCGCGGCGATGTAGAGCCACACCAGGATCGCGATCGGCGCGGCCAGCGGACCGTAGATCGAGTGCGAGTCCTCGGCGGTCACGGTGAGCACCCAGCGCAGCAGGTAGGACCCGACGATCCAGCTGGTCATCGAGAACACCGCGCCCGGCAGGTTGAAGCTCCAGCTGGTCCGCACCGGCACGGACACGTGGTAGAGCGTGGCGAGGAAGCACACGCACAGCACGATGATCAGCGGCCAGTAGAACTGCATCAGGAACTCGGCCCGGTTCGGCAGCCAGGAGCGCACCAGCCTGGGGCCGGCGACGACCAGCGGCAGCGTGATCGCGCCGGTGACGACCGCGAGGATGTAGAGCACGAACGACAGGGCGCGGGTCCGCACGATCCCCCGGTGCCCGCCGAGCCCGTGCATGATCGTGATGGTCTCGACGAAGACGTTGAGCGCGCGCGACCCGGACCACAGCGCGAGCACGAACCCGAGCGAGATCACGTCGAAGCGGCCGCCGCGCAGCACGTCGTCCATGGTCGGCTTGATCACCTTGTTGACCGCCGTGTCGGTGAGGAAGCGCGAGAACAGGTCGACGACTGCGCGTCGCACCTCCTCGACCTGGGCGGCGGTGAAGTGCTCGGTGACGTAGCCGACGCCGCCGGCGAGCGCGAAGATCAGCGGCGGCACGGAGACGACGGCGAAGAAGGCTGCCTCGGCGGCGAGGCCGGTGACGCGGTACTTCAGGCACGAGCTCGCCGTCGTGACGACCAGGCGCCACACCAGGCGGGCGAGGCGACGGTGCCAGGGCAGCACGACCTGGGTGCCCGAGTCGTCCGCCATGGGCTTCACGCTAGCGGCCCGGAGCCGGTGCCCCGGGGACCCGCACGGCCCTACGATCGGGTGATCTGCGTCGCTGTAGGAGGCCACCGTGCACGACCGATCCGCTCTCGGTGCCGCCGACGTCGGCGACGACCTGCTCGCTGCGATGCTCGCCGAGCTCCTCGGGGTGGACGACGTCGAGCTCGTCTCGTCGTACGCCGAGGTGGTCGACTACGCGTTGCCCGCGATCACCACCGGTGGCCGCTGGTGGGTGCGCGGCACCGCCGCCGTCGACGGCCACGCCCACGACTTCCGGCTCTTCGTGAAGCAGGTCCACGAGTGGTCGCGCTCGCCGCTCTTCGAGAGCGTGCCGCCCGAGGTGCGGGAGTGGGCGGCCGGCGTGGTCCCGTGGCGCACCGAGGGCAGGGTCTACGCCTCCGACCTCGCGGACCACCTGCCGCCCGGGCTGGCGATGCCCCGCGCCCTCGGCGTCCACGACATCGACAGCTGCTCCTACAGCGTGTGGCTCGAGGTGGTGCCGACCGTCGACGCGGTCTGGGACCTCGACCGCTACCGGCACGCCGCCCACCTGCTCGGCCGGTTCGCGGCACGCCCCGGCATCCGGGCGCTGGCCCGGATCGGGAGCGACGAGTGGGACGTCCGCAGCTACGTCGACGGACGTGTGGGCCACCAGGTGCTGCCGATCCTCGCCGACGAGGGCGTGTGGCGCCACCCGCTGGTCGCCGGCGCGTTCACCGACCTCCGTCCCCGGCTGCTGGCCGCTGTCGACGACCTCCCCCGCCTCACCGAGGAGCTGCTCGCGCAGCCGGAGCTGGTCGGCCACGGCGACGCCTGCCCCAACAACCTGCTGGTCCGACCGGACCGCGACGGCTTCACCCTGATCGACTTCGGCTTCTTCATGGCGCTGCCCGTCGGGTTCGACCTCGGCCAGCTGCTCGTCGGCGAGGTCCAGCTCGGGCGCGGCTCCGCGGACGGGCTCGCCGAGCGCGACGAGGCCTGCCTGGCGGCGTACGTCGACGGCCTGGTCGCCGAGGGCGTCGACCTCGGCATCGAGGCGGTCCGCCGGGCTCACGCGTTGCACCTGCTGATCTTCAGCGGGCTGTCCGCGATCCCGTTCGAGGTGCTCGACCAGGAGCCCACGGACGCACTGCGGGCGATGGCCGCCACGAGAGCAGCCATCGCCCGCCACAGCCTGGACCTGGTCGATCAGACCGGCTGAGGCACCCGCTCGGGCTCGGCCTGCGGGGCGTGGTCGTCGAGCATCGTGGTCTCGTCGAACGGCTCCTCGCCGGCGAGCACGCGGTCCAGCCGGGCCCGGTCGATGCCGCCGGTCCAGTGGCCGACCAGGACGGTGCCGACGGCGTTGCCGGCGAAGTTGGTCAGCGCGCGGGCCTCGGACATGAACCGGTCGATGCCGACGATCAGGCCGACGCCGTCGACCAGCTCCGGGCGGTGCGACTGCAGCCCGCCGGCCAGCACGGCCATGCCGGAGCCGGTGACGCCCGCGGCGCCCTTGGCGGCGATCATCATGAACAGCAGCAGCGAGACCTGCTCGCCCAGGGCGAGCGGCGTGCCCATCGCCTCGGCGATGAAGATCGAGGCCATCGTCAGGTAGATCGCGGTGCCGTCGAGGTTGAACGAGTAGCCGGTCGGGACGACGACGCCGACCGTGGTCTTGTCGACACCGGCGTGCTCCAGCTTGGCGATCGCCCGGGGCAGCGCGGACTCCGAGGACGACGTGGCGAGGATGAGGAGGAACTCGCGGCCCAGGTAGCGCAGCAGCGCGAAGATGTTGATCCCGGTGGTGACCTTGAGCAGCGTGCCGAGCACGACGACCACGAACAGCACGCAGGTGATGTAGAAGCCGACCATCAGCACCGCCAGGCTCTTCAGCGCGTCGACGCCGCCCTGGCCGGTCACCGCGGCCATGGCGCCGAACGCACCGACCGGCGCCGCCCACATGATCATGGCCAGCAGCCGGAACACGAGTCGCTGCAGGTGACCGACCGCGGTGATGATCGGGGCGCTCGTCGCACCCATCCGCTGGAGCGCGAAGCCGACGAGCAGGGCGACCAGCAGGGTCTGCAGGACACTGCCGCTGGTGAGCGCGCTGAACAGCGAGGTCGGGATGATCCCGAGCAGGAACGCCGTGGTGTCGGCGTGGCCCTCGGCCGCCTTCTCGTGCGCCGTGGCCGCCGCCTCGGCGCTCAGGTGCAGGCCGTCGCCGGGCTGCAGCAGGTTGCCGACCAGCATGCCGATCGACAGCGCGACGGTCGACATCACCAGGAAGTAGCCGAGCGCCAGGCCGCCGACGCGGCCGACCTTGGCCGCACTGGCGACGGACCCGACGCCGAGGACGATCGTGCAGAAGATGACCGGCTGGATCATCATCTTGATGAGGTTCACGAAGCCCTCGCCGAGCGGCTTGAGCTCGACGGCGAAGCCGGGGAACAGCAGGCCGGTCGCGATGCCGAGCAGCACCGCGCCGATCACCGCGAGATAGAGGTAGTGCGTCCGCGCGCCGCGCGCCGTGGTGGTCATGGTTCCTCCGGTATCGCCTGGTCTGGCTGGGGTACGACGCCACTCTGCGACCGGTCGTGACGACCGTCACCGTTGTGTTCGTTGTGTTCGTGGCGCACGTCACACCGACGGCCCCCGGCTGGGCGAGAATGGCGACGTGCCCCGACCCCGCCTGCTCCGCGACCGCCCGGTCGCCCGCCAGGTGCTGGTGCTGCAGGTCGGCACGGTGCTGCTGCTCGTCGTGGTCGGCATCCTGATGGCGTCCTACGACGCCCGGCGCGACTCCCGCAGCCGGGCGACCCAGCGCGCGGTCGCCGTGGCCCAGACCGTGGCCGACTCCCCCGCCGTCCGCGAGGCGCTGCGCAGCACCGACCCGACCGCCGAGCTGCAGCCCTGGGCCGAGCAGGTCCGCCGCGACACCGACACCGACTTCGTCGTGGTCATGGGCCTGGACCGCACCCGCTTCACGCACCCCGACCCGACGAAGATCGGCGGGAGGTTCGTCGGCGACCTCGGCGGCGCGCCCCGTGGCGAGGTCTTCACCCAGCAGTACACCGGCACGCTCGGACCGTCGGTGCGCTCCGTCGTACCGGTGGAGGACGGTGGCAGGGTCGTGGCGCTGGTGTCGGTCGGGATCACGGTCAGCGACATCGACCGCGGGCTGCGGCGCGACGTGACGGTCGTGGTGCTGTGCGGGCTGCTGGTGCTGCTGCTCGGCCTCGCCGGCGCGTGGCTGCTGGGCCGACGGCTGCACCGGGTCACCCACGGGATGGGCGAGCAGGAGCTCGCGCGGATGTACGAGTACTACTCCGCGGTCCTGCACTCCGTGCGCGAGGGGCTGCTGCTCCTCGACGGAGCCGGCCGCGTCCAGCTCGTCAACGACGAGGCGCGTCGGCTGCTGGCGCTGCCCGAGGACGTCGTCGGCCGGCCGGTCGAGGACCTCGGCCTGGCACCCGGCCTGGTCGCCGCCGCGCGTGGGCGCACCGCGGAGTCCGACGACCTCTACCTCGCCGGCGAGCGGATGCTCGTCGTGTCGGCCGCGCCGGCTCGCTGGGACGGCCGTGACGTCGGGTCCGTCGTCACGCTGCGCGACCACACCGAGCTGCGCTCGGTGACCGGCGAGCTCGAGGTCGTACGACGCCTCACCGAGTCGCTGCGCTCGCAGAACCACGAGTCCGCCAACCGGCTGCACACCGTGGTGTCCCTCATCGAGATGGGTCGCCCCGACGACGCGGTCGAGTTCGCGACGTCCGAGCTGCACGTCGCCCAGCTGCTGACCGACCAGGTCGTCGGCGCCGTCGAGGACCCGGTGCTGGCGGCGCTGCTGCTCGGCAAGACCGCCGAGGGCGCCGAGCGTGGCATCGACCTCGCGATCACCGGCACCGTCCCGGCGGGCACCAGCATCTCGGCCCGCGACCTGGTCACCGTCGTCGGCAACCTGGTCGACAACGCCTTCGACGCCGTCGCCCTCGCCGACCCGCGCCGGGTCGCGGTCGCCCTCGAGGGCGACGCCGGGACACTCGTCGTGCGCGTGGGCGACAGCGGCCCCGGCCTCGACGCGGACGCAGCCGAGCGGGTGCTCGACCGGGGCTGGACCACGAAGGCGGAGCCCGGCACCGGCCGCGGCCTGGGCCTCGCGCTCGTCGTCCAGGTCGCCCGCAAGCACGACGGCGACGTCACCGTCGCCCGCTCCACCCTCGGAGGCGCGGAGTTCACGGTCACCCTGCGCGCGGGAGCGGCATCGTGAGCGTGCGAGTGCTCGTCGTCGAGGACGAGGAGCTGGCGGCCGAGGCGCACGCGTCGTACGTCGGGCGGGTGCCGGGCTTCACACTGGCCGGCATCGCCCGCTCGGCCCGCGAGGCCGCGCGGGCCCTGGACGCCGCCCGCGACGCCGGCGCGCCGGTCGACCTGGTGCTGCTCGACATGAACCTGCCCGACACCCACGGGCTCGGCCTGCTGGCCGGGCTGCGCGGCGCCGGGCACCTGTGCGACGTGATCGCGGTGACCGCCGCGCGCGACACCCAGGTGGTGCGCCAGGCCGTGGGCCAGGGCGTCGTGCTCTACCTGCTCAAGCCGTTCACGTTCGCGACCTTCCGCGCCAAGCTCGAGCAGTACGCCGCCTACCGCGCCGAGCTCGAGGCTGCCCCGGCCGAGGTGGTGCAGGACGAGGTCGACCGGCTGCTCGGGTCGTTGCGCCCCAGCGCCACCGCCCCGCTCCCCAAGGGGATGAGCACCGAGACGCTGCGCGCCGTCACGGCCGCGCTGCGCGATGCCGACGGCGACCTGTCGGCGAGCGAGGTCGCCACCGCCGTCGGCAGCTCACGCGTCACCGCGCGTCGCTACCTCGAGCACCTCGCCGACCAGGGCCTCGCCGCCCGCGGCCTGAGGTACGGCGCGAGCGGCGGGCGGCCCGAGGTCAGCTACTCGTGGAGGTGAGTCACGCCAGGTCGAGGCCCGGGTACAGCGGGTGCTTGTCGAGCAGCTCGGCCGACGCCGAGCGGACCTTGTCGGCCACGCCGTCCGCGAGGACGTAGGAGGCCTTGGAGGGCGCACCGGCGGACGTCGTGCCCGGCGTGGTGTTCTTGAGGACCTCGACGATCAGCTCGGCGACCGCGTCGAACTCGGCGCCACCGAAGCCGCGGCTGGTCAGCGCCGGGGTGCCGATCCGGATGCCGGAGGTGTACCAGGCGCCGTTCGGGTCGGACGGGACCGAGTTGCGGTTGGTGACGACGCCCGCGTCGAGCAGTGCCGACTCGGCCTGACGACCGGTGAGGCCGAAGGACGACACGTCGAGGAGCACGATGTGGTTGTCGGTGCCGTCGGTGACCAGCTTGGTGCCGCGCTTCTGCAGGCCCTCGGCCAGCGACTTGGCGTTGTCGGCGACGGCCTGGGCGTAGGTCTGGAAGGCGGGCGTGCGGGCCTCCGCGAAGGCGACGGCCTTGGCGGCCATCACGTGCGAGAGCGGACCGCCGAGCACCATCGGGCAGCCGCGGTCGACGCTCGGCGCGTACTCCTCGGTCGCGAGGATGAAGCCACCGCGCGGGCCGCGCAGCGACTTGTGCGAGGTGCTGGTGACGACGTGGGCGTGCGGGACCGGGTCCTCGTCGCCGGTGAACACCTTGCCGGCCACCAGGCCGGCGAAGTGGGCCATGTCGACCATCAAGGTGGCGCCGACCTCGTCGGCGATCTCACGCATCTTGGCGAAGTTGACGCGGCGCGGGTACGCCGAGTAGCCGGCGACCAGGATGAGCGGCTTGAACTCCTTGGCCTTGGCCCGCAGGGCGTCGTAGTCGATGAGCCCGGTCTCGGGGTCGGTGCCGTACTGCTGCTGGTGGAACATCTTGCCGCTGATGTTCGGGCGGAAGCCGTGGGTGAGGTGGCCGCCGGTGTCGAGGCTCATGCCGAGCAGGCGCTGGTTGCCGAGCTCGTGGCGCAGCTTCTCCCAGTCGGCGTCGGAGAGGTCGTTCATGTTCTTCACGCCGGCGTTCTCCAGCCACGGGCCCTCGACCCGGTGGGCCAGGATCGCCCAGTACGCCGTCAGGTTGGCGTCGATGCCGGAGTGCGGCTGGACGTAGGCGTACTCGGCACCGAACAGCTCGCGGGCGTGCTCGGCCGCGAGCGCCTCGACGGTGTCGACGTTCTGGCAGCCGGCGTAGAAGCGGTGGCCGACCGTGCCCTCGGCGTACTTGTCGCTGAACCAGGTGCCCATGGTGAGCAGCACGGCCGGCGATGCGTAGTTCTCGCTCGCGATCAGCTTGAGCGACGCTCGCTGGTCGGCGAGCTCCTGGCGCGTCGCGTCCGCGATGCGCGGCTCGACGGAGGCGATGACCTCGAGGGCCTGGTTGTACGCGCTGCTGACGAGGGCGCCGTTGAGGGAGTTGTCGCTCATGGCGCACAGCCTAGGGCGTGCCGGGTCCTGCTCGGCGGACGGCCGGGTCGCCCCGGGCCGTGCGACGGCAGGGCGCCGGCGCGCCCGGGTGCTGCCGGTGTGCTGGCGCGCTGGCAGGCGGCACCTGGTGTGACGTGCATCGCAGGTCCCGCCTGAACGGGCGGTGCAGGCGGGCATTCCGTCCACATTCTGGGACCGCCATCCAGATAATGAGATTCGGATTTGTGGACCGGCCGTCCGAGGGATGAGACTCATTGACATGGTCACTGCTGCCACCCATGCGCACCTCGTGGTTCGACGCCACGTGGACTTCGGGCGCACGCGCAGCATGATGTGTTGGCCTCGCTGACGTCGCCGCCGCATCCACCCGAGCCGCACGCCCACACATCCGGGCGTACCCATCAGCGAAGGACCTCCTCTCCGCATGCCTGACCTGCGCTTCAAGCCCGAGCGAGCCAAGTTCACCGAGATCCCGCGCCCGAAGCGCGCGGAGGGCCAGTGGGCCCTCGGCTACACCGAGCCGCTCAACAAGAACGAGCAGTCCAAGAAGGACGACGACCCGCTCAACGTGCTGGACCGGATCCTCTACACCTACTCTAAGCGGGGCTTCGACTCCATCGACCCCGCCGACCTGCGCGGGCGGTTCCGCTGGATGGGCCTCTACACCCAGCGCAAGCCCGGGATCGACGGCGGCAGGACCGGCGCGCTCGAAGAGGAGGAGCTGGACGACCGCTACTTCATGATGCGGGTCCGCTCCGACGGCAAGCTGCTCTCCCCCGCCGCCGTGCGCGCGCTGGGCCAGATCGGCGTCGACTTCGCCCGCGACACCGCGGACGTCACCGACCGCGAGAACATCCAGTACCACTGGATCGAGATCGAGAACGTGCCCGAGATCTGGGAGCGCCTCGAGGCGGTCGGACTGCACTCGCTGGAGGCGTGCGGCGACTCGCCCCGACCGTTCCTCGGCTCGCCGGTCGCCGGCGTCGCCAAGGACGAGATCATCGACGGCACCACGGCGCTGGAGGAGATCGAGCGCCGGTTCATCGGCAACAAGGACTTCTCGAACTTCCCCCGCAAGTTCAAGACCGCGCTCACCGGGCACCCGAGCCACGACGTCTCGCCGGAGACCAACGACGTCTCGTTCGTCGGCACCGTCCACCCCGAGCACGGCCCGGGCTTCGACGTGTGGGTCGGCGGCGGGCTGTCCACCAACCCCATGCTCGCCCAGAAGCTCGGCGTGTGGATCCCGCTCGACGAGGTCCCGGACGTCTGGTCCGGCGTGGCCGGCATCTTCCGCGACTACGGCTACCGCCGCCTGCGCTCGCGGGCCCGGCTGAAGTTCCTCGTCGCCGACTGGGGTGTCGAGAAGTTCCGCGAGGTCCTGGAGAACGAGTACCTCGGCAAGAAGCTCGAGACCCTCGCCTCCCCCGAGTCGCCCGTCGGTCACCGCGACCACATCGGCGTGCACGAGCAGAAGGACGGCAACTTCTACGTCGGCGTCGCGCCCACCGCGGGCCGCGTCTCCGGCACGCTGCTGGTGCAGCTCGCCGACCTGCTCGACGAGTACGGCGTCGCCGGGGCCCGCCTCACGCCGTACCAGAAGATCGTGCTCATCGGTGTGGCCGGCGACGTCGTCGACGCACTGCTCGACCGGCTCGACGAGATCGGCCTGTCCGCGCGTCCGTCGGCCTGGCGCCGCAACACGATGGCCTGCACCGGCATCGAGTTCTGCAAGCTCGCCATCGTCGACACCAAGAACCGCGCCCGCGACCTGGTCGACGAGCTCGAGAAGCGGTTCCCGGACCTCGACACCCCGATCACCATCAACGTCAACGGCTGCCCGAACGCCTGCGCCCGGACCCAGGTCGCCGACTTCGGCCTCAAGGGCCAGCTCGTCGTCGACGAGAACGGCGAGCAGGTCGAGGGCTTCCAGGTGCACCTCGGCGGCGCGATCGGGCTGCGGGCCAACTTCGGCCGGAAGCTGCGCGCCCACAAGGTCACCAGCAAGGGCCTCGACGACTACATCTCGACGGTCGTCGGCAACTACCTCGCCGACCGCACCGAGGGCGAGGCGTTCGACGCCTGGGTCCACCGTGCCGACGAGGACCTGCTGCGCGGCGAGAAGGCGCTGGAGTCCGTCTGATGTCCGAGGAGTCGGTGTCGTCGCGGGCGGTGCCGTACCACTGCCCGTACTGCGGCGAGACCGACCTGTGGCCGCACGAGCCCACCGGCTGGGAATGCCGGGGGTGCCGCCGAGCCTTCAAGGTCGAGCTGCTCGGCCTCATCAACCGGGCGTCCGACACCCGAACTCACTCCACAGCCAACGAAGAAGGAGGTGCCTCATGACCACCGCCACCACGCGTGCCGCCCGCGAGTTCCGCGGGTCGCACACCGCCGGCCGGTCCCCTGAGGAGCTCCGCGAGCTCGTGTCCCACTGGGGCGCAGAGCTCGAGCTCGCCCCCGCCGAGGTCATCATCGAGTGGGCCGCGGCGACCTTCGGCGAGCGCTTCTGCATCACCTCCTCGATGGGTGACGCCGTGCTGGCGCACCTGGCCGAAAAGGTCGTGCCCGGCGTCGACGTCGTCTTCCTCGACACCGGCTACCACTTCGTCGAGACCATCGGCACCCGCGACGCCGTCGCGGCCACGATGAACGTCAACCTGATCTCGATCACTCCGGTCCAGACCGTCGCCGAGCAGGACGCCGAGTACGGACCCGAGCTCTACAAGCGCGACCCCGACCTGTGCTGCGCCCTGCGCAAGGTCAAGCCGCTGGCCGACTCCCTCGCGCAGTACGACGCGTGGGCCACCGGCCTGCGCCGCGCGGAGACGCACAACCGGGTGATCGCACCGGTGATCGGCTGGGACGCCAAGAAGCAGAAGGTCAAGGTCTCCCCCATCGCCCGGTGGAGCGACGAGCAGGTCGAGCGCTACATCGCCGAGAACGGCGTGCTCGTCAACCCGCTCGTCTACGACGGCTACCCGTCGATCGGCTGCGCGCCGTGCACCCGCCGGGTCGCCCCCGGCGAGGACCCGCGCAGCGGTCGCTGGGCCGGCACCAACAAGACCGAATGCGGGATCCACTCATGACCGCCCGCATCCCGGAGGAAAGGGGGACCCGATGACCGCTCCGGCACTCATCGCCCTTGCCCACGGCAGCCGCGACCCGCGCTCGGCCGCCACCGTTTCTGCGCTCGTCGACGCGACGAAGGCGTTGCGTCCCGACCTGCGCATCGAGAAGGCGTTCCTCGACCTCGCCAAGCCGAGCTTCCACACCGTGGTGGACCGGCTGGTGAAGGCGGGGTACGACGAGATCGTCGTCGTACCGCTGCTGCTGGTGGAGGCCTTCCACGCCCGGGTCGACGTGCCCGAGGTGATCGCCGAGGCGACGACGCGCCACCCCGGCCTGCAGATCCGCGCCACGGCCGTGCTCGGCCTCGAGGCGCGCTTCCTCGAGGTGCTCGACGAGCGTCTGCGCGACGCCCTCAAGGACGCCCGGGTGCGCGAGCTCGACGCGCTCGTGCTCGCCGCCGCCGGCACGTCGGACCCGCTGGCCAACCAGGCCGTCGCCCGGCTCGCCCGGCTGTGGGGTGCGCACCACAAGCTGCCCGTCACGGCGGCGTACGCCACCAGCGCTCCGCCGGCGACCGGCGAGGCGGTGCGGGCCTTCCGCGCCGAGGGCCGTCGCCACATCGCCGTCGCCTCGCTGTTCCTGGCCCCCGGCAACCTGGTCGACCGGGCCACCGAGCTCGCCCTCGAGGCCGGCGCCGTCGCTGTCTCCGAGCCGCTCGGTGCCCACCCGGAGATCGCCCGCACCATCCTCGCCCGCTACGCCGTCGGGGCGGTCGAGCTCGTTCCTGTCTGACAGGTCAGTTTCACCGGCCGGCCGGTGAAACTCGCGCTTGGACGAGGAAGCATCCTCGTCCAAGCGCGAGTTCTGTCGTCCAGGTTCGCGTTATGTCGGCCTCGCTACAGGACGAGCTGCTCCAGCAGGTGCTCGAGGGTGCGGGCCGGGTCGGACGTGACGCCGCCGTGGACCGGGCCGGGTTGCAGCACGGTGCTCTTCGGCGCCTTGAGGAACCCGAAGCGGGTGCTGGCGTCGTCCTTCTCGGCGCGGGAGCCGTACGCCGTCGCGCGCACGCCCACGCCGAAGCCCGCGTGCGCCTCGCCGCGGCAGACCCGGTCGACCGCGTCGAGCGCGGCCTGCACCGAGGCGACGTCGACGTCGACGTCGAGGGCCCGGATCCGGTCGGCGTCGACCGACGAGCGGACGCCGAGGTAGTCCTCGGCCGGGCAGTAGAGCACCACGCCCACGTTGACGAACTCCTCGCGCTCGACCCGCGGGACGCAGCGCAGGGTGACGTACTGGTACGGCTTCACGAGGCCATCTCCGCCGCGGGCAGCCATGCCCGGCCGCCGTCGCGCCGCGCGGCGAGGAAGGCGACGTACCGCTCCCGCAGGGCGTCGGGTGTCTCCGCGCCGGGCACCGGCTCCAGCCAGTCGTCGCACACGTCGGCCAGCACCTGGGTCAGCGCGTCGTCAGTCAGCCGGGCCGCGAGGTCGGCGTCCTGGGCGAGCGCCTGCTCGGCGAATCCGCGCAGGATGTGCTCGGAGGCGTCGTACGGCTGCGCCGCGAAGCGGGCCGGGTCACCCGGGCCGCCGGACCAGGAGTGGTGGAAGTAGAGCGACGCGCCGTGGTCGATGGCCTGCAGGGTGCCGCGCCAGACCAGCAGGTTGGGGTTGCGCCAGCTGCGGTCGACGTTGGCGGTGAACGCGTCGAGCCAGAGCACGCGGCCGGCCAGCTCGGCGTCCGGGGTGCTCGTCGGGTCGTAGCCGAACGAGCCCGGCAGGAAGTCGATGCCGAGGTTGAGCCCGGTGCTGGCGTTGATCAGGTCCTGCACCTCCTCGTCGGCCTCGTAGCGCGCGATCTCCGGGTCGAGCTCGAGCACGACCTGGTCGGGCGTGGGTACGTCGAGCAGCCGGGCGATGCCCGCCACCACGACCTCGGCGACCAGCACCCGGGTGCCCTGGCCGGCGCCACGGAACTTGCACACGTAGGTCCCGAGGTCGTCGGCCTCGACGATGCCGGGCAGGCTGCCGCCCTCGCGCAGCGGCGTGACGTACCGGGTGACCTTGACCTGCTCCATCCGGCCGCTCACAGCGGCTTCTCGTCGAGCAGGCGTTGCTTCTCGTGCTCGACGTCGAAGTCGGCCTCCGGCCAGTCCAGGCCGAAGGCCCGCAGTGCGTCGTGGAGCAGCGTGCCGATCGCCAGGTTGCGGTACCACTTCTTGTCGGCCGGGATCACGTGCCAGGGTGCGACCTCGGTGTTGGTGCGCGCGATCGCGATCTCGTACGCCTCCTGGTAGGCCGGCCACAGCTCGCGCTCGTCGACGTCGCCCGGGTTGTACTTCCAGTGCTTGGTCGGGTCGTCGAGCCGCGCCAGCAGCCGTGCCTGCTGCTCGGCCGCGGAGATGTGCAGCATGCACTTGATGATCGTCGTGCCCTCGGCCGCGAGCTCGGCCTCCCAGGCGTTGATGGCGTCGTAGCGCCGCTCGATCTCCTCCGGCGGCGCCAGTTCGCGCACGCGCGCGATGAGCACGTCCTCGTAGTGCGAGCGGTCGAAGACGCCGATCAGGCCGACCGGTGGCAGCGCCTTGGTGATCCGCCACAGGAAGTCATGGGCACGCTCGTCCTCGCTGGGCGCCTTGAACGAGGTGATCCGCACGCCTTGCGGGTCGACCAGGCCGACGGTCGAGCGCAGCGTGCCGCCCTTGCCGGAGGTGTCCATGCCCTGCAGCACGAGCAGGACCGAGCGGCGACCGCCGGACTTCCCGTCGGCGAACAACCGCTCCTGCAGCTCCGCGAGCTGGGGGCCGAGCTCGGCGAGCGCGGCCTCGCCGTCCTTCTTGTCGCCGTCGAAGCCGGGGGCGGCATCGGTCTCGATCTTGCCCAGGTCGATCGGGCCGGGTGCGACGCGCAGCGTGGACGTCAGGTCCGAGAGGGGGAAGGCCATGTCAGTGGGCCTGGCCGCCGCGCCGGTCGACCAGGGGTGGGGTCGAGGACCAGGGGAAGTCGATCCAGGCGTCGGTACGGCGCCAGACGTACTCCGGTCGGATCACCGTCCACGGCTTCTCGTAGATCACCGCGGTGCGGGCCTCGGCCACGTGGTCGACGAAGAAGTCGCGGACCACCTCGAGGGTCTTGCCGGTGTCGGCGACGTCGTCGGCGATGAGCACCTTCATGCCCGTCAGGTCGATCGCGGCCGGCGTCGGCGGCAGCATCATCGGTACGTCGAGCCGCTCGTTGACGCCGGTGTAGAACTCGACGTTGACCGCCGACAGGTTCTTCACGTCGAGCGCGTAGCCCAGGCCCATCGCGAGGCCCAGCCCGCCGCGGGCGATCGCCAGCACGATGTCCGGCTCGAAGCCGTCGTCGACGACCTGCTGCGCGAGGTCGCGCACGGCGGTGCCGAAGAGGTCGTAGGTCAAGATCTCGCGCTCGGGCGCCGGCGCCGCGTCAGTCGTCACCCGCCCATTCTGCACCGGCGTCCAGCGACTCCGCTGCGGCCCCGATCTCGCGGCGGACCACGGCGTACGCGACACCCGGTGAGTAGCCCTTGCGGGCCAGCATCCCGACCAGGCGGCGCGTGGCGACCTGGGGCTCGAGGCCGCGCATGCTGCGCAGCTTCTTGCGGACCAGGACCGCGGCGGTCTCCTCCTCGTGCGCCGGGTCGACCTCGGCCAGCACCGTCTTCGTGGTGTCGTCGTCGACGCCCTTGCGACGCAGCTCGGCGGCCAGGGCCTTCGTGGCGAGGCCGCGGCTGCGCTGCCGGCCCTCGACCCAGGCGCGGGCGAAGGCCTCGTCGTCGACCAGCCCGACCTCCTCGAAGCGGTCGAGGAGGCGGGCGGTCACGTCGACCGGGACGTTGCGGCGGGCGAGTCGGTCCTCGAGCTCCTTGCGGCTGCGGGCCTTGATGCTCAGCTGGTCGAGGAGGATCTTGCGGGCCACCGACTCGGGGTCGGCGTCCTCGGTCCAGCCGTCGTCCTCGGGGGGTTCCTCGTCGCGCATGCGATCAGAACGAATCCACGCCGATCGGCTCGTCGGAGAGGTCGTTGAAGTCGCCGTCGACGGTGGGGGTGACGCCGAGCTTCTCGAGGATCTTCTTCTCCAGCTCGTTGGCCAGGTCGGGGTTGTCCTTGAGGAAGGTGCGGGCGTTCTCCTTGCCCTGGCCGAGCTGGTCGCCCTCGTAGGTGTACCAGGCGCCGGCCTTGCGGATCAGGCCGGCCTCGACGCCGACGTCGATCAGGCTGCCCTCGCGGGAGATGCCCTTGCCGTACATGATGTCGAACTCGGCCTGCTTGAACGGCGGGGCGACCTTGTTCTTGACGACCTTGACCCGGGTGCGGTTGCCGACCATGTCGGTGCCGTCCTTGAGGGTCTCGATGCGGCGGACGTCGAGGCGCACGGAGGAGTAGAACTTCAGCGCGCGACCACCGGTGGTGGTCTCGGGCGAGCCGAACATGACGCCGATCTTCTCGCGCAGCTGGTTGATGAAGATGGCGGTCGTCTTGGACTGGTTGAGGGCACCGGTCATCTTGCGCAGCGCCTGGCTCATCAGGCGGGCCTGCAGGCCGACGTGGCTGTCGCCCATCTCGCCCTCGATCTCGGCGCGGGGCACGAGCGCGGCGACCGAGTCGATGACGATCAGGTCGAGGGCGCCGGAGCGGATCAGCATGTCGGCGATCTCGAGGGCCTGCTCACCGGAGTCGGGCTGCGACACGAGGAGGGCGTCGGTGTCGACGCCGAGGGCCTTGGCGTACTCGGGGTCGAGCGCGTGCTCGGCGTCGATGAAGGCCACGATGCCGCCGGCGGCCTGGGCGCTGGCGACGGCGTGCAGCGAGACGGTGGTCTTACCGCTGGACTCCGGGCCGTAGATCTCCACCACGCGGCCACGCGGGAGGCCACCGATGCCGAGCGCGACGTCGAGCGCGATCGAGCCGGTCGGGATCACGTCGAGGGGGGCCCGCGAGTCGTCGCCGAGCCGCATCACCGATCCCTTGCCGTACTGCTTCTCGATGTTGAGCAGGGCGGTCTCGAGCGCCTTCTGCCGGTCGTCTCCAGCCATGGTCCTCAGTCCTTCGTGTCGTGGTGAGCCAGGTACGTCGGCGACGCTAGGGCGAGGTCCCGACACAACCTGATCAGTCGTGCCGTGGGTGTGGACAACCCGCCCGGACGTCGTACCTGTGGACAGCCGAAGGACTCGATCGGTCCGGCCGCTGCCGTGGTACCAACCTAGCCGAACACGTGTTCGAAGTCGCGTCAGGCGAGCCGGCGTGTCGCGGCGCCGCGCGACTCCGCGATCGCCCGGGCCGCGCAGCCGAGGACGCCGACGACCAGCAGCAGGCTCCCCAGCGCCAGGGCGGGATAGCCGGCGCCACCGACGACCACGCCGGCGACCGCGCCGGCTGCGGCGGCGGTCAGGCCCATGACGAGGTCGGAGACGCCCTGCACGTCGGTGCGCACGTCGAGCGGCGCGTGCTCGGCGACGAGCGTGGACGCCGACACCATCGCGAGCGACCACCCGACGCCGAGCAGGAACAGCCCGGCCGTCACCTCCCAGGACATGCCGGCCGGCGAGGACGCGCAGAGCACGAGCGCGGCAAGCAGGACGACTCCCCCGGCGGCCAGCACGGGCGGGCGACCGACCCGGTCGGCGAGCATGCCGACGAACGGCGAGAAGGCGAACATGCCGAGCACGTGGACGCTGATGACGATGCCGATGACCTCGAGCCCCGAGCCGCCGTGCTCCATGTGCAGCGGCGTCATCGTCATCACGCCGATCATCGTGGCGTGGGTGAGCGCCAGCCCGGCGATCGCGTAGCCGAGGACCGGGCGCTCGCGCACGGTCGCGGCGGCACGGCTCCACGACGAGCCCGTCCGTACGACGCCCGGTGCGGTCCGCGACGCGGCCTGCTGGGCGGTGAGCAGCGGGTCGGGCCGCAGGAGCAGGCCGACGAGGACGGCCGCGGTGAGCATGCCGATCGCGCCGATCGCGAACGGGCCGGTCAGCTCGGGGATGCCGACCGCGTCGGCGAAGGACCCGGCCGGTCCGGTGAGGTTCGGTCCGGCGACGGCGCCGATCGTGGTGGCCCACACGACCAGCGACAGCGAGCGGGCGCGGTTGTCGTCGGTGGCGAGGTCGGTGGCGGCGTACCGCGCGGCGTTGTTGGCCGAGGTGGTCGCGCCGAGCATCATCGCCCCGACGAGCAGCAGCACCATCGAGCCGGCCACCCCGGCGAGCACCGCGGTCAGCGCACCGGCCGAGCCGACGACGTACCCCGTCATCAGCCCGGTACGGCGGCCCCGCCGTGCCATCAGCGGCGCCAGCAGGAAGGAGATGACCGCGGCGCCGAGGACCTGGGCCGTCTGGGCCAGTCCGGCCATCGACTCCGCTCCCGACAGGTCGCGCGCGAGCAGGGAGGCGGTGGCGATGCCGATGGTGATGCCGACGGCCCCGACGGCCTGGGTGAGCACGAGGACGCGAACGGTGCGCCGCTGCACGCCGCCCAGGACCAGGTCGGGCTCGGCGACGTCGGTCATCGCTCGCTGTCCGGCAGCTCGCGGACCTCCCAGACCGCGCGCCAGACCTCCTTGGGCGAGACGCCGGCGGCCAGCGCCTCGCTCGGGGTGCGGTGGTCGAGCGTCCCGATCACGAAGCTGTCGGCCCACACGTGGGCGTAGGCCTCACCGAGGTTGCGCTCCATGCGTGCCCAGAACTCGGTGTGCCTCACTCGCCCATGATCCACCGGACGTCCCAGCGGTGGTGCACCAGGTCGTGCAGGTGGTAGCTGCCGAGGGTCTCGACGGTGAAGAGGCTGCCGTTGCTGCGCCGTCCCGGACGCCCCCAGGCGTCCTCGGCGACCCGGTCGTAGGCGTCGGCGACGGCGTCGGCGGCCGCCACCAGGTCGGGGACGACGTCCGCGGCCCGCTGCTCGTCGTACCGCTCCGCGACGGCGGTCTCGTCCTGGTCCCAGTTGGCGAAGCGCGGGTCGTCCTCGGCGAGCATCTGCTCGACCCGGCCGAGGAAGACGCGGTGCACGTCGCGGACGTGGCAGGCGTACTCGGTCGGCGACCAGACCGTCGGCTCGGGCCGCTCCCCGGCGCGGGGGTCGGCGAGCACGGCCACCCAGAAGTCGGTGTTGTCGCGGATCGCGTCACCGAAGGCGACCCGGTCGACCGCGGCGGGGTCGAACCCGCAGTCGGGGCACGGGCGGTCGAGCACCCAGGTCCAGTCCTTGGTGTCCGGGGTGATCTCGGCGGCCTGCTCAGTCGTCATGGCCCCATCCTCCCGGCCGCGGCGCCCACCGGGCGAGGGATATCCCGCCACCGCCCGTCGAAGGCCTGCCAGTTCAGGACGGCTCGGCCAGCAGCGCCGCGCGTCGCTCGGTGGCGGGCCGGGTCAGGGCGAGCAGGTTGAACTGCGCGAGCCCCGACATGACGGTCACCTCGTCGACGTCGAGGAGGCGCGCGACCGTCACGACCGCCTCGTCCACGCTGCGGGCGCGGGTGATCAGTGCGACCACCTGGGTCGCGTGCTCCGCGACGGCCTGCACGAACCGCAGCCGGTCCAGCTGCGCGCGGTGCTCGTCCTGCTCCTCGTCCCGCTCCATGCAGGCACGCTAGCGGGAGTCGTCAGCCGTGCCTGCGGATCCGGGCGACGAGGTGGGCGCGTCGCGCGGACATCCTGCTCCACACGGCCTGCTGGAAGGCGAGCGTCAACCAGCCCGCGGCGGCCATGCCCGCGATGTTGAGGAGCAGCTGGAGCAGGCTGCCGCGGATCTCGTCCGGGAGCCCGAACGCCAGTCCCAACGCGACATTTCCGGCGGCCGGGATGGTGGTCACCGAGATGAACACGCCCGACAGGCCGCCGACCTTGGCGGAGGTCAGGGAGAGCGCACCCGCCGCCGCCGCGATGACGGCGACGATGAAGGACCACTTGTCGGGGGTGTAGACGAAGGCGGTGCCGGGCCGGGGCGCGGTCACCTGGTCGACGGTGATCCAGCCGAGGCCACGCGCGGCGAACGCTGCCAGCATCGTGACCAGGATCGCGACCGTGAACCCGACGAGGAGCGAGCGGGCGGCGTACCGGAACAGCGTGGGGCGGCGCCGGACGAGGGCGAGCCCGAGGGCCGCCACCGGCACGAACTCCGGCCCGAGCACCATCGCGCCGATCACCAGGATCTGCGAGTCGAGGACGATCGCGATGCTCGCGATCAGCGTCGCCAGGCTCATGAAGGTCAGGAACGTCCAGTTCAGCTCGGACTCGTCGAACGCGCGCTGGGTGACGTCGGCCCAGACGACGGAGTCGGCCGAGGAGCCCGGCGTACGACGTTCCGCATCCAGCGCGGGCTGCGAGAGCCAGGTGGCCACGGGCACGACGTGGATCGAGCCCTCCCGTGGCACGCCGATCCCGCGGAGCGCGTCGACGACGTCGTTGACCGCCTCCCGGGGGACGTCGGCCTCGACCACGTCGCCCTCGGGCACCAGGGACGCGCCGTGCACGCAGGTGAGGCTGGTGACCGCGGGGTCGGCCCTCAGTGCGTCGACGACGGCCGGGGTCAGGTCACGGGGCGAGGTGATCCGCAGGTGCTGCACGGGGTCAGGCTAGAGAACTCAGGCCAGAGGGGCGGTGCCGAAGGCCACGTTGAAGCGGTCGCACCAGATCACGACCGAGCGCATCGCGGCCAGGTCCGCGGAGGCGGGGATCTCGTAGTTCTGGCTGCCGCGGTTGCCCTTGAGCTCGCCGAGCCGGACGTACGCGTCGTCGTCGTAGATGCCCCACGAGTCGCGGCACCCGTCGCACGAGCCGCCGCTCGGCTTGTCGGTGAGCCAGACGTGGAGGTCCGGGCCGTTGGAGGTGGCGAGGTCCTCGATGCGCAGGTAGCGGCTGCCGTCACTGCGGCGGTAGACGGTGGCCCGGCCGGTGGTGCCGTGTTCGCCGTCGATGAACTCCGCCGAGGCGAGCACGACCCGGGTCAGCTCCTCCCCGGGCGCCGACGGCACGGCGGTGTCGGCGATCCCGCCGGTCGCCGTGCCGACGACCGCGGCGGGCTCGTCGCCGTCGTCCGCGGTGCGGTCGACGACGAGCAGCCAGGGCTCGAAGACCGCGAGCGCGGCGACCAGCACGACGACCAGGACACCCGCGATCGCCAGCCAGGTCGCGCGTCGGCGGCTCATGGCGCCCACCCTAGATGAGCGGCCGGGTCAGGCGCTCCAGGTGCGCGCGACGAGCGGCACGCCGGGCCGGTAGGCCAGGTGCACGTGGGTCGGCGCGTCGAGCAGGACCAGGTCGGCGCGGGCGCCGGGCACCAGCACCCCGACGTCGGTGCGGCCGAGGGCGGCGGCGCCACCGGCGGTCGCGGCCCACACGGCCTCGCCCGGCGTCATGCCCATCTCCCGCACGGCCAGCGCGATGCAGAACGGCAGCGAGCTGGTGTAGCACGAGCCCGGGTTGCAGTCGCTGGCGATCGCGACGGTGACGCCGGCGTCGATCAGCCGGCGACCCGACGGGTAGGGGTGCCGCGTGCTGAACTCGACGCCCGGCAGCAGGGTCGCGACCGTGCCTGCGTCGCGCAGCGCGTGGACGTCGTCGTCGGTGAGGTAGGTGCAGTGGTCGACCGCGGTCAGGCCGAGCTCGGCGGCGAGCCGGACGCCGGGGCCTTCGCCGAGCTGGTTGGCGTGGAGCCGGCCGCGCAGGCCCGCGGCCGCACCGGCGGCCAGGATGGTGCGGGCCTGGTCCTCGTCGAACGCGCCGCGCTCGCAGAAGACGTCGATCCACGACGCGTGCGGGGCGGCGGCCTCGAGCATCGGGCCGGTGACCAGGTCGACGTACGCCGCGGGGTCGTCGGCGTACTCGGGTGCGACGACGTGGGCACCGAGGAACGTCGTCTCGTCGGTGAACCGGCGCGCGACCTCGAGCGAGCGGGCCTCGTCGTCGACCGAGAGGCCGTAGCCCGACTTGATCTCCAGCGTGGTGGTGCCCTGACGGCGCATCTCGGCGACGTGACGCGCGACCCCGGCAGCGAGCTGGTCGTCGCTGGCGGCGCGGGTCGCGGCGACGGTGGTTCGGATGCCGCCGGCGGCGTACGACTCGCCCGCCATCCGGGCCTGGAACTCCAGGGCCCGGTCGCCGGCGAACACGAGGTGGCTGTGGCTGTCGACGAAGCCGGGGATCACCGCGCGGCCCTGGGCGTCGAAGACCTCGTCGGCGGCGGGTGCCTCGGCCGCGGGGCCGACCCACGACACGACGCCGTCGGCGACGACGACGGCGGCGTCGGTGCGCACGCCGAGCAGGTCGTCGGCACCCGGGTCGTTGGTGACCAGCTCGCCGATGTTGGTGATGAGCAGGCTCATGCGTTCCAGACCTTTCCGATCGCGTCGGCGAGCGAGCGGCCCACCTGGTCGTGGTTGCCGTCGAAGACCACCGTGCCGTCGACGACGACATGGGTGACGTCGGCCCCGCCGGCGGCGAAGACGGCGGTGTGCTCGTCGCCGCCCGTTCCTGCGGTGCGCGGTGAGGCGAGGTCGATGGTGACGAGGTCGGCGCGCTGGCCGACCGCGATCTCGCCGGCGTCGGCGAAGCCGAGGCTGCGGTGCCCGTCGGCGGTGCCGGCGAGGAGCAGCTCGGCCGCGGTCCAGTGGCCGCGTGCCTGGCTGGCCAGGCGCTCGTTCATCTCGACCGCACGCATCTCCTCGAACGCGTCGATGATCGCGTGGCTGTCGGAGCCGAGGGTCAGGATCGAGCCGGCCTGCTGCAGCGGGCGCGCCGGTCCGATGCCGTCGCCGAGGTCGCGCTCGGTGGTCGGGCAGAAGGACGCGAACGCACGCGCCTCGCCCAGCAGCCGGATGTCCTCGTCGCTCAGGTGCGTGGCGTGGACCGCGCTGGTCATCGGGCCCAGGAAGCCGTGGTCGGCGAGCAGGCGGGTCGGGGTCACGCCGTGCGCGGCGACGCAGTCGGCGTTCTCCTTGACCTGCTCGGACAGGTGCACGTGGACCGGCACCCCACCCTCGACGTACGGCGCGAAGGCCTTGAGCGACTCGGCCGGCACCGCGCGCACCGAGTGGGCGGCGACGCCGATCATCGCGTCGGCACCGGTCAGCGGCGCGAGCGCGGAGACCCGCTCCTGCCAGGCTTCGGCGGTGCCGTCGGAGAAGCGCTGCTGGACGCCCTCCGGCGCGGCGCCGAAGCCGCTCGAGAGGTAGAGCGTGTCGAGCAGCGTGATCCGGATGCCGGCGTCACGGGCCGCGGCGAGCAGGGCGTTGCCCATCGCGTTCGGGTCGTCGTACGGCGTCCCGTCGGGCTGGTGGTGCAGGTAGTGGAACTCCCCCACGGACGTGTAGCCCGCGGCCACCATCTCGGCGTAGGTCGCCCTGGCGAGCTCGTAGTAGGTGTCGGGGTCGAGGCGCCCGGCCACGGCGTACATCTGCTCGCGCCACGTCCAGAAGGTGCCGCGGTCGGTCTGGGTGCGACCGCGCAGCGCCCGGTGGAAGGCGTGGCTGTGGGTGTTGGCGAAGCCGGGCAGGGTCAGTCCCCGCAGCGGTAGGCCGGTCTCGGTCGCGTCGGGCACGACCGAGGTGATCCGGCCGTGCTCGACCTCGACCCGGACGGTGTCCTGCACGCGGCCGTCGACCCACGCGTGCTCGAGCAGGAAGGCGGTCATGCCGTCACCTGCGCGGTCACCAGGCCCGTCAAGGAGTCCGCGAGGGCGGTGACGCCGGCGAGGCAGTCCGCCATCTCGGCGCTCTCGTACGGCGAGTGCGAGACGCCCGACGGGTTGCGGACGAACAGCATGGCGGTGGGGATGCCCGCGTCCTGCAGGATGCCGGCGTCGTGCCCCGCCTGGGTCGGCAGGATCGGAACGCCCCCCAGGCGTCCCGCGAGCTCGTCGCGCAGCGCGACGTCGAAGGCGACCTCGCCGCTCACCGACTCGGCCGTGACCGTGACGGTGGTGCCGTCGCGCTCGGCGCGCTCGGTGGCCTGGCGCTCGATCTCGCCCACCAGGGCGGCGAGGGCTGCGTCGGACTCGGCGCGGGCGTCGAGCCAGCCGGTGACGTGCGAGGGCACCGCGTTGGTGCCGTTGGGCCGTACGTCGATGCGGCCGAAGGTGGCGCGCTGGCCCTGCACGCGCGCCTGCTTGTTGGCGGCGAGCGCGGTCATCGCGTAGGTGAGCATCGGGTCGACGCGGTCCTCCATCCGGGTGGTGCCCGCGTGGTCGGCGCGACCGGCGATGTCGTAGCGGTAGCGGCCGTGCGGCCAGATCGCGTCGTGGACGCCGACCGGCGCGTCGAGGTCGATCAGGCCGCGGCCCTGCTCGACGTGGAGCTCGACGTAGGTGGCGACGCCGTCGAGCATGGTCGACCCTGCGCCGTCGGCGGGTCCCTCGATGACGTCGCCGAGGCGGACGCCCTCGCGGTCGGTGAGCTCAGCTGCGTCGGCCCACGTCGTGGCGCCGACCGCGAGCCGGGAGCCGAGGCAGGCCCGGCCGAAGCGCGAGCCCTCCTCCTCGACGAACGCCGCGACGCCGAGGCGCCGGGTCGGCCGGACGCCGCGCTCGCGCATCAGGTCGAGCGCGGCGAAGGAGGACGCGACACCGAGCGGGCCGTCGTAGGCGCCCCCGTCGAGGACGGAGTCGAGGTGGGAGCCGGTCAGGATCTTGCCGGTGGCGGCGAAGTCGGCCGCCGGCCCCCACCACGCGACCAGGTTGCCGAACGGGTCCTCCTCGACCTCGAGGCCACGTGCGGTGGCCGCTTCGCGGAACCACGCACGGAGCTCGAGCTCGGCCGCGTGCCACGGCTGGCGGAAGTAGCCGCCGGAGGACGCCGAGCGTCCGATGGGCGTGAGGTCACGCCACATCTGCTCGAAGTCAGCAACCTGGTCCACGGTGGATCAGCCCTCCTGCATCGGGATCCGGACGCCGCGCTCGGCAGCGACCTCGATGGCGCGGTCGTAGCCCGCGTCGACGTGGCGGATGACGCCCATGCCGGGGTCGTTGGTCAGCACGGCCTCGATCTTCGCCGCAGCGAGCTCGGTGCCGTCGGCGACGCAGACCTGGCCGGAGTGGATCGAGCGACCCATGCCGACGCCGCCGCCGTGGTGCAGCGACACCCAGGTGGCACCCGAGGCGACCGCGGTCATGGCGTTGAGCAACGGCCAGTCGGCGATGGCGTCGGAGCCGTCGAGCATGGACTCGGTCTCGCGGTACGGCGAGGCGACCGAGCCGCAGTCGAGGTGGTCGCGGCCGATCACGATCGGGGCCTTGAGCTCGCCGCTCTTGACCATCTCGTTGAACTTCAGGCCCGCCAGGTGGCGCTCCTTGTATCCCAGCCAGCAGATGCGCGCCGGGAGGCCCTGGTAGTGGACCCGCTCCTGGGCCATGCCGATCCACTTGTGGAGCCGCTCGTTGTCGGGGAACAGCTCGAGGATCGCCTTGTCGGTGGCGGCGATGTCGGCCGGGTCGCCGGAGAGCGCGGCCCAGCGGAAGGGGCCCTTGCCCTCGCAGAACAGCGGGCGGATGTACGCCGGGACGAAGCCCGGGAACTCGAACGCGCGGTCGTAGCCGCCCTTGCGCGCCTCGTCGCGGATCGAGTTGCCGTAGTCGAACACCTCGGCGCCGGCGTCCTGGAACTCCACCATCGCCCGCACGTGCGCGGCCATCGACGCCTGGGCGTCCTTGGTGAACCCCTCCGGGTCACGCTCGGCGGCGGCGTGCCAGTCCTCGAAGGCCACGCCGACGGGGAGGTAGGACAGCGGGTCGTGGGCCGACGTCTGGTCGGTCACGATGTCGATCGGGGCCTTCATCTCGAGCAGCTTGGGGAAGATCTCGGCGGCGTTGCCGAGCAGGCCGATGGACAGGCCGCGCCTCTCGTCGCGGGCCTGGACGGCCAGCTCGAGGGCGTGCTCCAGGTTGTCGGCCTGGACGTCGAGGTAGCGGTGCTCGATGCGGCGGGTGATCCGGCTCTGGTCGACGTCGACACAGATCGCGACACCGTCGTTCATGGTGACGGCGAGCGGCTGGGCGCCACCCATGCCGCCGAGGCCGGCGGTGAGGGTGATCGTGCCGGCGAGGGTGCCGTTGAAGCGCTTGTCGGCGACGGCGGCGAAGGTCTCGAAGGTGCCCTGGAGGATGCCCTGGGTGCCGATGTAGATCCACGAGCCGGCCGTCATCTGGCCGTACATGGTCAGGCCGAGCTCCTCCAGGCGGCGGAACTCCTCCCAGTTCGCCCAGTCGCCGACCAGGTTGGAGTTGGCGATGAGCACGCGCGGGGCCCACTTGTTGGTCTTCCACACGCCGACCGGCTTGCCGCTCTGGACGAGCATGGTCTCGTCGTCCTCGAGGTCACGCAGGGTGCGCACGAGGGCGTCGTACGCCTCCCAGTTGCGGGCGGCCTTGCCGGTGCCGCCGTAGACGACGAGGTCCTCGGGTCGCTCCGCGTTCTCGGGGTCGAGGTTGTTCATCAGCATCCGCAGCGGGGCCTCGGTCTGCCACGACTTCGCGGTCAGCTCGGTGCCGGTCGCGGCGTGGATGGGCAGGCGGGGGTTGGTCTGGCTGGTCTGGTCGGTCATGCGAGTTCTCCGATCACGTTGGCGACGGCACCGGTGACGGACCGGTCGGCGACGAGCTGGTGGGCGATTTCGATCTCGGGGGCGAGGAACCGGTCGATGCCGGGACCGCCCACGCCGGCGTTGCGGAGCAGCTCCACGACGGCGCCGGTGGCCGGGCTGGGGGTCAGCGGGGCGCGCAGGTCGAGCGCGCGGGCGGCGGTCATCAGCTCGATGGCCAGCACCCGGGTCAGGCCGTCGACGGCCTTGCGCAGCTTGCGCGCGGACGACCAGCCCATCGAGACGTGGTCCTCCTGCATCGCGCTGCTGGGGATGGAGTCGACGCTGGCCGGGTTGGCCAGGCGCTTGAGCTCCGAGACGATCGCGGCCTGGGTGTACTGGGCGATCATCAGGCCCGAGTCGACGCCCGGGTCGTCGGCGAGGAACGGCGGCAGGCCGTGGTTGCGGGCCTTGTCGAGGAAGCGGTCGGTACGACGCTCCGCGATCGAGGCGAGGTCGGCGGTGACGATCGCGAGGAAGTCGAGCACGTAGGCGACCGGTGCACCGTGGAAGTTGCCGTTGGACTCGACCCGGTTCTCGTCGGCGAGGACGACCGGGTTGTCGACGGCCGAGGCGAGCTCGCGCGAGGCGACGGAGACCGCGTGGGCGACGGTGTCACGCACACCGCCGTGGACCTGCGGCGAGCAGCGCAGCGAGTACGCGTCCTGGACGCGGTTGCAGTCGGGGCCCCGGTGGGACGCGACGACGCCGCTGTCCCGCAGGATCGCGGTGAGGTTGGCCGCGGAGGCCGCCTGGCCGGGGTGCGGGCGGATGGCCTGCAGCTCGGGGGCGAACACCCGGTCGGTGCCGAGCTGGCCCTCCACCGACATGGCGGCCGAGATGTCGGCGACCTTGAGCAGGTCGGTCAGGTCGTCGATCGCGAGCACCAGCATGCCGAGCATGCCGTCGGTGCCGTTGATGAGCGCCAGGCCCTCCTTCTCCTGCAGCTCGACCGGCGTGAGGCCGGCGGCGGCGAGGGCGGTGGCGGCGTCGGTGAGCTCGCCGGCCGCGTCGCGGACCGGGCCCTCGCCCATGAGGGCGAGCGCGCAGTGCGCGAGCGGGGCGAGGTCGCCGGAGCAGCCGAGCGAGCCGTACTCGTGGACGACCGGGGTGATGCCGTGGGTGAGCAGCCCGGCGAGCAGCTCGGCGGTCTCGCGGCGCACACCGGTGCGACCGGTCGCGAGCGTGGACAGGCGCAGCAGCATGAGGCCGCGCACGACCTCGCGCTCGACCTCGGGGCCGCTGCCGGCGGCGTGCGAGCGGACCAGCGAGCGCTGGAGCTGGGCACGCAGCTCGGGGGCGATGTGGCGGGTGGCGAGGGCGCCGAACCCGGTGGAGACGCCGTAGTGGGGCGTCGGGGACGCGGCGAGGTCCTCGATGACCGCGCGCGCCTTGTCGATCGCGGCGAGGGCCTCGTCGCTGAGCACAACAGCGGCGCCGCCACGGGCGACCGCAACCACGTCGTCGAACGAAACCGCGCCCGTTCCGACAGTCACTTTCTCCATGCCTCGATCTTGGGCCCTGAGGGTGGCGACGAACACCCACCCACGGCATGATGAGTCTCAGATCCGAGACTTGTTGGCCGGCCGCTCGGCGGCGGGAAGGACGTACGACGTGGCACAGGTACCCGCAGCGACCCGGGCCCTGCGGGTCCTGCGCTTCCTCGCCGGCCAGCCGGAGCCGGTCGCCGTGGAACGCATCGCGCGAGAGCTCGGGATCCCGCGCTCCACGACGTACCACCTGCTCCAGGCGATGGCCGAGGAGGGCTTCGTCGTCCATCTCGCCGACGACCGCCGCTACGGCCTGGGCGTCGCCGCCTTCGAGGTGGGTTCCGGCTACCAGCGCCAGGCACCGCTGCAGCGCCTGGCGCGGCGCCCGCTGGCGACCCTCGTCGACCGCACCGGTCACAGCGCGCACCTCGCCGTGCCCCACGGCCGCGACGTGCTCTACGTCGTCGAGGAGCGCGCCCCGGGTCGCCCACCACTGGTCACCGACGTCGGCGTCCGGCTGCCCTCGCACCTGACCGCGAGTGGGCGCGCGATCCTCGCCCACCTCCCCCAGAGCCAGGTCCGGGCGCTCTACCCCGACAGGGCAGCGTTCGTCGACCGCACCGGCGTCGGCCCCGGCTCCCCCACCGCCCTGCGCTCGGTGCTCTCGGAAACCCGTCAGCGGGGGTACGCGATCGAGGACAGCGAGGTCACCGCGGGGATGGCCAGCGTCGCGGCCGCGGTCCTCGACCACAACGAGATGCCGGTCGCAGGCGTCGCGATCACGTACCCGACCGAGGAGCTGGACGAGCGGCAGCGGGAGCGGCTGGCCGGGGCGGTCGTCGCCACGGCCGGGACGCTCAGCCGGCGGCTGCGGGGCCGGTAGGGCGGCGCAGCGGGAGGGACCGGTGTGACGGGTGGGGTTTCGACGCGCCGAGGCCCGGGGATCGATGGTCCATGAAGATCCTCACCGCCGGGCCGTCAGCACTGCTGCTGACCGCCGCGCTCACCCTGGCCACCCCTGCTGTCGCCACCACCGCGCCGACCACCACGCCGACCACTCCGCAGACCGCGTCGACCGCCGACCGGGCCACCGACCGGGCCGCCGCCACGGCGATCACCATCGCCGCGAGGAGCACCGTCGTGCAGCGGGGCAAGAAGGTCGTCGTCACCGGCACCGTGACGAGCAAGAGGATCACGAAGGTGACCCTCCAGCAGAAGCGCTCGGGCACGGCCTGGAAGAGCCAGGCCACCGTCGCGGTGAGGGCCGACGGCAGCTTCAAGGTCAAGGACAAGACGACCACCGCCGTGGTCCGCAAGTACCGCGTGGTCAGCGCGACCGGCCCCAGGAAGAAGTCCGCGAAGGTCACCGTCGGCGTCTACGACTGGCAGGACCTGACCAAGCTGAAGGCCCGCACCAGCATGGGCTGGGGCCCGCAGAAGACGGTCCAGGTCAACGGAACCGCGTACGGGCCCGCGTTCGCCAGCTACAACTGGGGCCCGACCGCGCCGCTGATCGACTTCAACGTCAACCGCAGCTGCATCTCCCTGCGGGCCCGCTTCGGCCTCAGCGACAACTCCGACGCCACCGCGCGCGCGACGATCTCCGTCGTCAGCGACGGCACGGCCGTCTACTCGAAGTCCTTCGGCCTGACCGAGTCCGAGCTGGTGACGGTCCCGCTCTCCAGCCCGTTCCGGGTCGGGATCACCTCCACCGTCGAGAACCCGGGGAACGTGACGCCGGTGCCGAACGCGATCGCCGTCGCCGCCGACCCGGAGATCTACTGCACGTCGGCGAAGTAGGTCCCATCCGCGATCAGTCGACGAGGTCGGCTCCGGGGTTGCCCCCGAAGCCGACCTCGTTGCCGTCCGGGTCCCGGAAGAGCACCTTGCGCACACCGTCGCCGTAGACCTCCTCGGCGGCCGGACGGATGCCTCGCTCCGCGATCGCCGCGACCCGGGCCTCGAGGTCCTCGACGAAGAGGGTCTGCGTGGCGTACCCGGCGCGCTCGGGCCGTTCCTCGACGACCAGCCACCGGTGGGGCGCCACCTCCCAGACCGACTCCTTCTCGTGCGCCAGGAAGCTGGGTGGCGCGCCGAGCAGCGCGTCGTACCACGGCCTGGCCCGCGCGTGGTCGCGCACACAGATGCCCGCGAACAGCTCGACGCCGTCGGCCAGGAAATCGCTCATGCAGGGGCCGACCGGTCGGTGCCGCCGGAATCATCGGTACGACGGACGCGGGCGGCCCACCAGGCATGGACGTCGTCACCGCCCGCATAGGCGGCAGTCATCACCCGTCCGGCAGCCACGAGCAGACCGGCCCGCTCGCTCGCCCCCGCCGCCTGGGCCCGTTGCGCCAGCTCAGCTCCCTCGCCCCAGGCGTCGACGTCGGCGGGCAGCGGGAGTGCCGCGAGCTGGCGGGCGCTGACCTTGACCGACCCGGGCGCCAAGCCGGTGCCGAGGTAGCGCGCGGCGGCGTGCGCGACCACCGGCGGAGCGAGCAGCACGGCCAGCAGCCGCCACAGGTCGCCCCGGTCGTGCGGCACGACGCTCACCACCGGCACCGACGGCAACCAGGCCCCCGCCTCGTCGACCACCGCCTCGATCACCCGGCCCTGCCCGGCGACCAGCACCTTGGGCACGAGACGGGCCTCGGCCCACCGCGCGAAGGCACCGTCGGCACGGAGCGCGGCGAGGTCGACCGCCGGGGCGTCGTACTGCCGACGGGCGAAGCGGGTCGGCGCGCTCCCCCAGCGCGACTCGGCAGGGTCGATCAGTCCGGTGGTGACCAGCGGGGTGCCGCCGGGCAGGTGGTCGTGGACGAAGGGCGCGAGGCCGTAGTACTGCTCGCGGAAGTCGGCGGTGCAGGTGGCCAGGTCGCCGAGGGCGCCGGTACCGGCCGGCAGCACGACCCCCGGGATCCCGAAGCCGGGCGCCGCGAGCGTGCCCCAGGCGTCCGGGTCGGTGGGCGGTGTGGCGCCGGCGCGCACGACGGGGACGCAGGTGAGCACGGTGGTGCCGTCGAAGACTGGCCGGTCGCTGCACCAGAAGTCGGTGACGGCGCCGCGCTCGGCGACGGCAGCACGGACCGGCCCGGCGTCGCGGGCGGCGAGGACGGAGATCGGCTGGACGAGGGCCACCGTGCCGCCGGGTACGACGAGGTCGAGCGCGCGGCGCAGGAACACCGCGCTGGTGTCGGTGTAGGCGCCCAGCCCGCGCCGGTGCGCCTCGCTCTGCCCGGCGGAGTGGCGGCGCAGCTGGCCGAGGAAGGGCGGGTTGCCCACGACGGCGTCGAAGCTGCCGTCCTCCCACGCGACCAGGCCGTCGGCGACCCGCACCCGGTCGGCGATCTCCGCCGGGGGCACGGTCGGGTCGAGGGCGTGCAACCGCTCACGGGCGATCCGCACCGCGTCGGGATCGAGGTCGGAACCGTGCACCGCACGGACGCCGAGACGGCGTGCGGCGGCGACCAGGAAGTGCCCGGTGCCACAGGCCGGGTCGAGCACCCTCCCCCGCTCCGGGAGCGCGTGGTCGAGCACCCACTCGACCAGCTCGGCGGGTGTGTAGAAGGAGCCCTGCGCGCGACGCCGGTCACGCTCGTGGATCGCGAGGTGGCGCTCGTAGGCGTCGGCGGCCTCGTCCGCCTCGGTGCTGCGCGCCATGCTGGGGAGACTAGAGGAGCCATGTTATAGTCATTTTGACTACAACATCGAGGAGCTGGGATGGACCGCACCGGACTGCTCACCGACCGCTATGAGCTGACCATGCTCGACTCGTTCGTGCGCGACGGCAGCGCCGGTCGCCCGGCGGTGTTCGAGGCCTTCGCGCGCCGCCTGCCCGAGGGCAGGCGGTACGGGATGCTCGCCGGGCTCGGCCGGTTGCTCGAGGCGATCGAGCACTTCACCTACGACGCCGACGAGCTCGCCTGGCTGCAGGAGCAGGGCGTCATCGGCGCCGAGACCGCGCGGTGGCTGGCTGACTTCCGGTTCTCCGGCGACGTCGACGGCTACCGCGAGGGCGACCTCTACTTCCCCGGCAGCCCGATCCTCACGGTCACCGGCACGCTCGGCGAGTGCCTGCTGCTGGAGACGCTGGCGCTCAGCATCCTCAACCACGACACGGCGATCGCCAGCGCCGCCGCGCGGATGGTCGACGCGGCCGGTGGCCGGCCGATCATCGAGATGGGCGGGCGTCGTACGCACGAGGAGGCGGCGGTCGCCACCGCCCGGGCCGCCTACCTCGCGGGCTTCGCGACGACGAGCAACCTCGCGGCCGGTCGCCGTTTCGGCGTGCCGACCGCCGGCACCGCCGCCCACGCGTTCACCCTGGCCCACGACACCGAGGCCGACGCCTTCCGCAGCCAGGTCGAGGCGCTCGGCGTCGCGACCACGCTGCTCGTCGACACCTACGACATCGCCGAGGGCATCCGCACCGCCGTCGAGGTCGCGGGCCCCGGCCTCGGCGCGGTCCGGATCGACTCGGGCGACCTGGCCGAGGAGTCGCACAAGGCGCGACAGCTGCTCGACTCGCTCGGCGCGACCTCGACCCGGATCGTCGTGACCAGCGACCTCGACGAGTTCGTGATCACGGCGCTCGCCGACGCCCCGATCGACGGGTACGGCGTCGGCACCCGCGTCGCCACCGGCTCGGGCCACCCGACCGCGAGCATGGTCTACAAGCTGGTCGCGATCGCCGACGCCCCGGGCGAGCCGCTGCGCTCGGTCGCGAAGAAGTCCAAGGACAAGGGCTCGGTCGGCGGGCGCAAGCACGCCTTCCGGGAGTACGACGACAACGGCACCCTCGTCGCCGAGTGGTTCACCGGCCAGGACGCCCCCGCACCCGGGCCCGGCGCCCGACCGGTCCAGGTTGCCCTGGTCCGTGCCGGCGAGGTCGTGCACCGGCCCACGCTCGCCGAGGTCCGGTCGTTCGCGGCGCGGACCCTGGCCACCCTCCCGGCCGACGCGCGCACGGTCGCCGCCGGTCCGGCGTACCTCACCACCAGCCTGCGCGACGAACCACGAGAGGAGACAGCGATGGACACCACCCGTGCCCTGGTCGTCGTCGACGTCCAGAACGACTTCGTCGAGGGAGGCTCGCTCGGCGTGAGCGGCGGCCGGGAGGTCGCCGAGCGGATCAGCCGGCACCTCGCCGACCACGCCGGCGACTACGCGGTCGTGGCGGCCTCCCGCGACTGGCACCACGCGGGCGAGACCAACGGAGGCCACTTCCACGCGCCCGGCGAGGAGCCGGACTACGTGACCACGTGGCCCGTGCACTGCGTCCAGGGCGAGGCCGGCTCGGAGTACGCGCCTGAGCTGGCGACCGCGGCCGTGACGCACCACGTCGTCAAGGGCATGGGCGAGCCGGCGTACTCCGCGTTCGAGGGAGTCACGGCCGACGGCGAACGGCTGGTCGACGTGCTGCGGTCGGCCGGCGTCTCGGAGGTCGACGTCACCGGCATCGCCACCGACTACTGCGTGCGGGCCACCGCCCTCGACGCAGTGAGGGCGGGGTTCCGGGTCCGGCTGCTCGACGGCCTGCACGCCGGGGTCGCGCCCGACTCGTCGAAGGCGGCGCTCGAGGAGCTGGCCGCGGCTGGCGTGGAGGTGGCCCGATGACCTTCACCTCCGAGCACCCGCCGTTCGCGGTCGCCGTCGACCTGGCCGTCTTCACGATCCGCGACGGCGCGCTCGCCGTCCTCCTGGTCGAGCGCGGCGAGGAGCCGTTCCGGGGCTCGTGGGCCCTGCCCGGCGGGTTCGTCGAGCCGGACGAGGACGCCGAGCAGGCCGCCTGGCGCGAGCTGCGCGAGGAGACCGGCATGGATCGGTTCCCCGGGCACCTCGAGCAGCTGCGGACCTACTCGGCCCCCGACCGCGACCCGCGCCAGCGCGTGGTCTCGATCGCCCACGTCGCCCTGGCACCCGACCTTCCGGAGCCGCAGGCCGGAACCGACGCCGCCGACGCCCGCTGGTGGGTCGTCGACGACCTGCTCGAGGGTCCCGACGACCTCGACGGCCCCACCCTCGCCTTCGACCACCGCCAGATCCTGCTCGACGCGCGCGAGCGGGTCCGCGCCAAGCTCGAGTACACGACACTCGCCACCGAGTTCGTCGCCGAGCCGTTCACGCTGCCCGAGCTGCGTCGCGTGTACGCCGCCGTCTGGGGCTCCCCGCCCGACCTGGGCAACTTCCGCCGCAAGGTCCTCGGCACCGACGGCTTCGTCGTACCCACCGACGTGCGGGGCGAGGCCACCGAGGCCGGTGGGCGCCGGGCGCTGCTCTACCGGCGGGGTCCCGCCACGCTGGTCACGCCGCCGATGGTGCGGGGCTGACCGGCGGCCGTATTTGCTGCGGTTTGGTCCCAAACCGCAGCGACACGCCGAGAAATGCTGCGGCTTGGGACCAAACCGCAACATCTTCCTCAACCCAACGGTTGACAACCAACGCTCACCAGGCATCTAATCAACCACATGGTTGAGCAAGACGACCGACTGTCGCGGGTCTTCGGCGCCCTCGCCGACCCGACCCGGCGCGACATGGTCGCCCGCCTCGCTGCGGGCGACGCGACGGTGGGCGAGCTCGCGGCGCCGTACGACGTCTCGCTCCAGGCTGTGTCCAAGCACCTCAAGGTGCTCGAGGAGGCGGGCCTGGTGCGGCGCAGCCGCGACGCCCAGCGGCGCCCGGTCCACCTGGACGCGGAGGTGTTCGACCTGATGACGAAGTGGATCGAGCGCTACCGGCAGCAGGCCGAGGAGCGCTACCGACGACTGGACCAGGTCCTGGCCCGCATGCAGGGCAGGGACGCCGGCACCGCAACCGACGAGCAGCGAGAAGAAGGAGCAGCAGGATGACCACGAGCACCACACCCGAGGTCCTGATCGAGGCGGACCCCGACGTCCCCACGGTCCGGATCGTCCGCGAGTTCGACGCCCCGCGCGAGCTCGTGTTCCGTGCCCACGTCGACCCCGAGCTGGTCAAGCAGTGGATGGGCCCGGACTCGATCGGCATGGAGATCGACGTGTGGGACCTGCGCACCGGCGGCGAGTACCGCTACACCGCGACCCGTGACGGCGCGGAGATCGCCCACTTCTACGGCGCCGTGCACCGGGTCAACGAGAACGAGAAGATCGTGCAGACCTTCGGCTTCGAGGAGATGCCCGACGCGGTCAGCCTCGACACCCTGGTCTTCGTCGAGCTCCCCGGGGGCCGCACCCGGCTCGAGGCGCTCTCGGTCGTCTACGACTTCGAGTCGCGCGCGGGCATGCTGGCCAGCGGCATGGAGGTCGGCATCAACGAGGGGTACGCCGCCCTCGACCGCCTCCTCGCCTCGCTGACGGGAGCCGAGAAGTGATCCCGGACAGCCCCGCGGAGGAGCACCGCACCATCGCGGCCACCTTCGGCGATCGCGTCCGCGGCGTGGCCGCGGACGGGTGGGACGCCCCGACACCCGTGGCGGAGTGGCAGGCGCGCGACGTCGTACGCCACCTCGTGGAGTGGTTCCCCGCCTTCCTGGCCGACGGCTCGGACATCGAGCTGCCGACAGGTCCGGACGTCGACGCGGACCCGGTCGCGGCGTGGGACCACCACGCCGCCGCGGTCCAGGCGGTCCTCGACGACCCGGCCAGCGCGGACGTGACCTTCGCGCACCCGCGCCTCACGCAGATGCCGCTCCCCCGCGCGATCTCTGAGTTCTACACCGGCGACGTCTTCATGCACACCTGGGACCTCGCCCGCGCGACCGGCCAGGACGACACCCTCGACGCCGAACGCTGCCGGGTGATGGTCGAGGGGATGGCCCCACTCGACGAGATGCTGCGCCAGAGCGGCCAGTACGGCGCCAAGGTGCCCGTCGCCGAGGACGCGCGCTGGCAGGACCGGTTGATCGGGTTCATCGGTCGCGACCCCGCGTGGCGCCCCTGAGCCACGCGGTGCGAGCCGTCGACCGCTAGGGTCGACGGACACGCGCGTCTCTCGGGGGGGATCACCGGTGCCACTGCTCGACCAGGTCGTCGACAACCCATGGATCGTCGTCGTGGCCGGCGTGGCCCTGGGCCTCCTCGTCACGGCGCGTCGCCGTGAGGCCGCCGAGGTCAGCCCGGACGAGGACGTCGACCCCGACCTCGCCGCAGCCCGTGAGCGACGTGACGACGCGTTCGCCCGGCACGACTACGCGCAGGCGCGCCGGTGGGCCGAGGAGGTCCTTCGCCATCCCGAGGAGGACTGGCTCGACCTCATCGAGCTCGGTACGGCGACCGCGCTCGCCGGCGAGCAGGAGACGGGTTGGCAGATGATCGACGAGGCGGTCGAGCAGTGTGAGCGCGCCGATGCCCGGATGCTGCCGTCCGTGCTCGTGCATCGCGCCATCGGCCTGCTGATGTCCTGCGCGCCGACCGACCGCTTCGTCGCCGCGGTCGAGGAGGCGCACCGGGCGGGTCCGGACGACGAGGACCTGACGGTGCCGCTGCTGTGGTCCTACGCCTACCAGGGACGCTTCGACGAGGCCGAGGACCTCGGGCGCCTGCGCAGCTGGGAGGACGACGGGGGCATGGTCGCGAGCCTGCTCGACATGGTCGCCACGTTCCGGAGAGCCGCCGAGCAGACCGGCACCACCCTCGACGACCTGCACCGCCGCGGGTTCTTCACACCCCTGTGGGACGAGCTCCGGGCCCAGCAGCTCGGCTTCGGCCTGTCCGACGCGCTCGCGGCGCTGGACGAGACGATGCCCGCGGCCCTGAAGGGCACCCTGCGACCTCCCGCCGGCAGGAAGACCCTCGCGGAGACCGGTGGCGAGCGCAAGGTACTGGCCTGGCACGACGGCCAGGACGTCGGCGCCGGTGCGGTGTGGGGCCTGGACGGCGACTTCCGCCTGATGACGTCCGCGGAGATCCAGGCGATGGATGCCGCGGTCGAGGCTTCCCCGGAGAAGTTCCCGCAGTGGGACGCCCAGCACCTCCACGAGGTCGCCACGCAGGTCATGACCGATGACCGGGGCGGCTACCTGGTCGCGCTCGGTGGAGGTCGCGTGGTCCTGCGGCGCGACGGCGTCGACGATGTCGCCGTCGCCCCCAGCCTGACGGACTTCTTCTGGGACCGGGCGGCCGCATGGGGAGGGCGGGACCCCCGTCCTCCGGCACGCTGAGGTCAGCCTCAGGCGCGCGGCACCCACTTCCACCACGTCGCGTGGTACTCCCCCTCCTCCACGTCGAAGAGCGCCCCGCACGAGGTGCAGACGACCACGCGCTGCGGGCGGGCACCGGGCGCGCTCCTGGTCTCGCTCTCGATCCCGACCCAGCCCGCGTCCGCCTCCCGTTGCGGGTCGGCGCTGCGGCGAGGGTACGTCGCGCACAGGCAGCCGCCCGAGCGCACGATCTCCAACCGGTCCACCGCAAGCTCCACAGGGTTGCCGTCGACGATGACGAAGTCGGCTGCCTGGAGCGCGGCCAGGACCGCACGGAGCTCGGCGGCCACCGGAGCCAGCAGGGCCGGGTCACCCGAGCCGTTGACGACGTCGATGGCGGAGCTGATCCGGGTCCGATCGCGACTCAGGAAGTCCTGCAGCAGCTCGGAGCTCACACCGGCCGCCCTCCGCCTCCGGCTGCCGCCCTTGCCCGCCCTGCGGATCCGTGCGTCCATCTCGGCGTCTGCGACCGCGAGCCGGTCCACCGGCTCCTCGAGGTACGACGCCTCCAGCACCAGCGCCACGCAGAGGGCGGCGCCCGACGCATGGCGGGAGTTCACCGCGAGGAGGAGAGCGCTGTCCCCGAAACGCCAGACCTCCGCCTGGGTCGCACCCATCGCCTGCAGCGCTGCGGCGGGTACGGCGCGCGGGTCGAGGATGTGCGCCGGGTCGTTCTTCGGCGTCACCGCCGCGCAGTCGAACCGGTGCCTCTTCCCCCAGCGTCGGTCGGCCGCGACGGCCACGCCGGTCGCGAGCTCCCGGACCCGTGCCGTGTCGGGGTGCGAGGCCAGGCCGAACATGTGCACCCGGTCGAACGACTCCCCCTCGTGACCGGCCACGCTCCAGTCCAGCTGCTCGCCGGGGGCGGCGTACGGCAGGGCGGGGAGCTGGGCGATGACGTCGAGGATCTCGGCGGGGGTGCCGTGCTCGACGAAGTGCGCGGTCATGGGCGCCATCGTGCCCGAGGGATGTCGACCGCACACGCGCCACCTGCGTGCCGGGTGTCGGTGCCCGCACCTAGTGTCGTTGCCATGGCGTACGACGAAGAGCTGGCCGGGCGGGTCCGCGACCTCCTCGCCGACGAGCCCGGCGCGGCCGGCCGGGAGCTGACCGAGAAGAAGATGTTCGGCGGGCTGGGCTTCATGGTCGGCGGCAACATGGCGGTCGCCGCCAGCGGGCAGGGCGGCCTGATGGTGCGTGTCGACCCGGCCGAGGGCGACGAGCTGGTCGCCACGACCCCGGCGTACCCGATGGAGATGCGCGGACGTTCGATGAGCGGTTGGCTGCGGATCGACCTGGCCGACGTCGCCACCGACGAGGCGCTGGGCGCGTGGGTGCACCGCGGCGCGACGTACGCCGCGACCCTGCCCCCGAAGTGAGGACGTTCTGGGCGGCCCTGCCCACGGAGGGCCGCTGGCTGCTCTCGACGGTCGCGATCCAGACCCTGGGCCGCGGCCTGACCCTGCCGTTCACACTGATCTACCTGCACGAGGTCCGCGGGTTCGAGCTCGGGCTGTCCGGCACGCTGATGGCGCTGATCGCCGTCGTCGGGTTCCTGGTGACCGGGCCGGGCGGGGCCATGGTGGACAGGTACGGCGCCCGCGCCGTGCTGCTCGTCGGCCTCGCGGCCATGATCGTCGGCAACCTGACGCTCGCCTTCGCGACGACGCCGGCGGTGGCAGCCGCGGCGCTGGTGCTGGTCGGCTTCAACTTCGGGGTCTCGTGGCCGGCGTTCAACGCACTCATCGCGGCAGTGGTGAGCGGCGAGCTGCGCCAGCAGTACTTCGGGATCAACTTCGCACTGGTCAACCTCGGCATCGGCGTCGGCGGCGTGGTCGGCGGCCTGCTCGCCGACGTCGACCGCCCCGGCACCTTCACCGCGATCTTCGTGGGCGATGCAGTGACCGGACTGGTCCCGCTCGCGCTGCTGCTCGCGCCGCTGCGCCACGTCCACGGCCGTGCGTCCGCACCCGAGGACGGCAGCACGCCGGCAGCCGTCGGCTACCTCGCGATCCTCGGGCAGCCCGCGGTGCGCTGGCTGACCCTGCTCACCTTCGTCGCCACCTTCATCGGCTACGGACAGCACGAGGCCGGCTTCCCGGGCTTCGCCCGCCAGGCCGCCGAGGTGTCGACCCGCACCGTCGGCCTGGCCTTCGCGGTCAACACGGTGGTCATCGTGGTCCTGCAGTTCTCGGTGCTGAACCGGATCAAGCGGCACCTGCGCACCCGGGTGATGGTCGTCATGGCCTTCATCTGGGCACTGGCCTGGGGGCTGCTCGGCGCGGCCGGGATCGTGCCGGGCAGCAGCCTCGCGATCGCCGGCGTGCTCGCCTACATGGCGGTGTTCGCGCTCGGCGAGACGCTGCTCCAACCGACCGTGCCAGCGATGGCCAACGACCTCGCGACCGACCACACCCGCGGCCGCTACAACGCGATCACCGCGGCAGCCTTCCAGGGCGGTGCGATCGCCGGGCCCGTCGTGGCCGGCTTCCTGCTCCAGCACGACCTCGCGGCGGTCTACATCGCGATCATGGTCGCCGGCTGCGTGGCGATCGCGGCGATGGCACTGGCGCTCGAGCGGCACGTCCCGGCGAGCGCCAACGGAGGCGGCGAGGTGAGGTCCCCCACAACCGAGGTCGTTTGACCCCACACGATTCGGTTGCCGGCGGGCAACCTCCGTACGATTTCCTGCGTGAAGCCCTCGGTCCACGCATGATCTCGTTGAAGTCGTTCTGGACCGCACTTCCCACCGAGGGCCGGTGGCTGCTGTCCACGGTGGCGGTCTCCACGCTCGGCCGCGGCCTGGTGCTGCCCTTCACCCTGATCTACCTCCACGAGGTGCGCGGCTTCGGGCTCGGACTGTCCGGCGTGCTCATGGCCGTGATCGCCCTGTCGGCCTTCGTGGTGACCGGTCCGAGCGGTGCCCTGACCGACCGGTACGGCGCCCGCGTGGTCATGCTCGGCGGCCAGTCCGCGATGGTGGTCGGCACGATCCTGCTCGCCTTCGCGACCACCCCGGCCGCAGCCGCGGTCGCGCTGCTGCTCATCGGCATCAACTTCGGCGCCTCCTGGCCGGCCTTCAACTCACTCATCGCGACCGTGGTCGAGGGCGAGGTCCGACAGCAGTACTTCGGCGTGAACTTCGCGCTGACCAACCTCGGCCTCGGGGTCGGCGGCATCGTCGGCGGCCTGTTCGCCGACGTCGCCCGGCCCGAGACGTTCACGGCGATCTACCTCGCCGACGCGGCCTCCGGCCTGATCCCGCTGGCGCTCTTCCTCGGCCCGCTGCGCCACCTGCACGGCCGCGTGCTCCACCCGCCGCGCAACCTGGAGGCCGGCCTGGAGACGGGCCGGGCGCCCGGGTACCGCACCATCCTGCGCAGCCCGGCCGTGCGGTGGCTGACGCTGCTCACCTTCGTCGCCACCTTCATCGGCTACGGACAGTTCGAGGTCGGCCTGCCCGCCTTCGCCCGCGGCGACGCCGGCATGTCGACCGAGATGATCGGACTCGGCTTCGCCCTCAACACCTTCGTCATCGTGGCCTTCCAGTTCACGGTGATGGGCCGGATCCGCGGCCACCGCCGCACCCGGGTGCTGTCCGTGATGGCAGTGCTGTGGGCCGCCGCCTGGCTGCTGATGGGTGCCGGTGCGCTCGCACCCGGCAGCGCCCTGGCACTCACCGGCCTGCTCGGCTTCGGCATCGTCTTCGGCATCGGGGAGACCCTCCTCCAGCCCACGCTCCCCGCGATCAACAACGACCTCGCCGCCGACCACCTGCGCGGGCGCTACAACGCCCTCAACGCCGCAGCCGTCCAGGCAGGCACCGTCGCCGGGCCGGTCGTCGCCGGGTTCTTGCTCGAGCGTGGTCAGGGAGCAGCGCTGATCGCGCTGATGGTGGTCGGGTGCGGAGCGATCGCGGCGGTGACGGGCGTGCTCGAGCGGCACCTGCCGGCCGTGGTGAACGGGCGGCCGGTCGTCGTACCGGAAGCGGTCAGGTAGCTGTCGCCGGGCTGGCGAACCACAACGTCCGGTGCGTCCAGTTCCCCGGCCCGAGCCGCTTGCCCGAGCAGACCACGATCACGACCTCCGGCGGCCCGTCGACGGCGTCCCAGCCCGGGAACCCGTCGCTCGCGAGGACCTCGGTCCGCTCGGTGACCGTGTAGCACGCGGCCCGGGGCCCGGCCCGCAGCACGATCCGGCCACCGACCTGCAGCCCGGCGAGCAGCTTGTTGCCCATGGCGGTCCCGTCGGGCCAGGTGTGGGTGTTGAGCAGCACGTGCCCGACGGCTGAACCGGGCTCGATCCCGCCGCGGTCCCAGGCGAAGGACAGCTTGTCGGACACCGGGGGGACGCCGGGCACCCCGGCCGCGTCCCGCGGGAGGGCCAGCACCCGTGCCCTGCGCGCGATCCCGGGGACCGTGAGGGTCCTCGGCACGAACCCGGTCGTCGCCGGTCGCGCGCACGGGTCGGCGGGCGGTGCCGGGGTCGGGGTGGACGTCGGCGTCGCGGCAGGAGGTACGGCGGCCGGCCGCGACGGCTCGTCGCCACCTCGCAGCAGCAGCCACGCGAGCAGCACGGCGAGCACGACGCCGACGACGCCTGCGACCAGCGCCAGGTCGCGCCGCCGGTTCCCCTCCTCCACAGCCACCCGCCCATTGTCGCGGCAGTGTCGGTGCCGTGCGGGAAGATGACGGAATGGAGGACCCCCTGGCCCGGTTCAGCGAGGCGACGCGGACGTGGTTCCGCGCGGCCTTCGCCGAGCCCACCGCCGCCCAGGCCGGCGCGTGGGACGCGATCGCGCGCGGCCAGCACACCCTCGTCGTCGCGCCGACCGGGTCCGGCAAGACGCTCAGTGCCTTCCTCGCCGGCCTCGACCGGCTCCTCACCACGCCGGCGCCCGACGACAGGTTGCACCGCACCCGGGTCCTCTACGTCTCGCCGCTCAAGGCGCTCGCGGTCGACGTGGAGCGCAACCTGCGTGCCCCGCTGACGGGCATCCGGCAGACCGCCGAGCGGCTCCACCCCGGCCAGCCGTTCCCCGAGGTCAGCGTCGGCATCCGCTCCGGTGACACCCCCGCCAACGAGCGCCGCCGGCTCGCGACCCGACCACCCGACGTGCTCATCACGACGCCCGAGTCGCTGTTCCTCGTCCTCACCAGCCAGGCCCGCGAGACCCTGCGCGGCATCGAGACCGTGATCATCGACGAGGTGCACGCCGTCGCCGGCACCAAGCGGGGCGCCCACCTCGCGCTCAGCCTCGAACGCCTGGACGCCCTGCTCCCGGAGCCGGCCCAGCGGATCGGCCTGTCCGCGACGGTCCGGCCCACCGAGGAGGTCGCCCGCTTCCTGGGCGGCACCGCCCCGGTCGAGATCGTCGCGCCACCCACCCACAAGGAGTGGGACCTGCGGGTCGAGGTGCCCGTCGAGGACATGACCGAGCTCGGGCAGGTGGTCGAGGACGACGACCCGACCGCGCCTCCGCAACGGGCCAGCATCTGGCCCCACGTCGAGCAGCGGGTGGCCGAGCTGATCGGCGAGCACCGCTCGACGATCGTGTTCACCAACGGCCGGCGCACGGCGGAGAGGCTGACCGCTCGGCTCAACGAGATCGCCGCCGAGATGTCGACCGAGGGCATCACCCCGCCGGCCCAGGTGATGGCGCAGTCCGGGGCGGCGGCCGGCGCCCCTCCGGTGCTCGCGCGCACCCACCACGGCTCGGTGTCCAAGGAGCAGCGCGCGCTGGTCGAGGACGACCTCAAGTCCGGCCGGCTGCCGGCGGTGGTCGCCACCAGCAGCCTCGAGCTCGGCATCGACATGGGCGCGGTCGACCTGGTCCTCCAGATCGCCTCACCTCCCAGCGTCGCCAGCGCGCTGCAACGGGTCGGTCGCGCGGGTCACCAGGTCGGCGAGACCTCGGTCGGCGTCTTCTTCCCCCAGCACCGGGGCGACCTCGCCCCGGCCGCCGTCGCCGTCGCCCGGATGCGCAGCGGCGGCATCGAGGCGCTGCGCGTCCCGGCCAACCCGCTCGACGTGCTCGCCCAGCAGGTCGTCGCCGCGACCGCCGCCGACGAGTGGGACGTCGACGAGCTGTTCGCGCTCGTCCGGCGCAGCGCTCCCTACGCCCACCTGCCGCGGTCGGCGTACGACGCCGTGCTCGACCTGCTCGCCGGGCGCTACCCGTCCGACGAGTTCGCCGAGCTGCGCCCCCGGATCACCTGGGACCGGGTCACCGGCCTGATCAGCGGGCGCCCCGGCGCGCAGCGGCTGGCGGTCACCAGCGGCGGCACCATCCCCGACCGCGGGTTGTACGGCGTCTTCCTGGCCGGGGAGGGCACCAACCGGCGCGTCGGCGAGCTCGACGAGGAGATGGTCTACGAGAGCCGGGTCGGCGACGTGTTCGCGCTCGGCGCGACCAGCTGGCGCATCGAGGACATCACCCACGACCGGGTGATCGTCACCCCGGCACCCGGCGTGCCGGGGCGCCTGCCGTTCTGGAAGGGCGACACCGCCGGACGCCCCACCGAGCTCGGTCAGGCGATCGGCGCCTTCACCCGCGAGCTCGCCGGCCTGCCCGACACGGCGGCAGAGGCGCGCGCCCGCGAGGTCGGGCTCGACGACAACGCGGCCCACAACCTCGTCGCCTACCTCCGCGAGCAGGTCGAGGCGACGCGCGTGCTGCCCAGCGACACGACCGTCCTGGTCGAGCGGTTCCGCGACGAGCTCGGCGACTGGCGCCTGGCCGTCCACTCCCCCTACGGCACGGCCGTCCACGCGCCGTGGGCACTGGCGATCAACGCCCGGCTGCGCGAGCGCCACGGCGTCGACGGGCAGGCGCTGGCGTCCGACGACGGCATCGTGATCCGCATCCCCGACACCGACGCGGAGCCGCCGGGCGCCGAGCTGATCGCGTTCGAGCCCGACGAGATCGAGGAGATCGTCACCCGCGAGGTCGGCGGCTCCGCGCTCTTCGCCGCCCGGTTCCGCGAGTGCGCGGCCCGCGCCCTGCTGTTGCCCCGTCGCGATCCCGGCCGCCGCTCGCCACTGTGGCAGCAGCGCCAGCGTGCGGCCGCGCTCCTCGAGGTCGCGGCCCGCTACCCCGCGTTCCCGATCGTGCTCGAGACGGTCCGCGAGGTGCTCAACGACGTCTACGACCTACCCGGCCTGACCACCCTGCTGCGCCGCGTCGACCAGCGCGAGGTCACCGTCACCGAGGTCGAGACGCCCCAGCCCTCGCCCTACTCCCGCACGCTGATGTTCGGGTACGTCGCCCAGTTCGTCTACGAGGGCGACTCTCCCCTCGCCGAGCGCCGGGCGGCCGCGCTCACCCTCGACCAGGGCCTGCTCGCCGAGCTCCTCGGCCGCGCCGAGCTGCGCGAGCTGCTCGACCCCGACGTGCTCGCCGAGGTCGAGGCCGAGCTCCAGCGCACGACCCCCGAGCGCCGCGCCCGCGACGCCGAGGGCCTGGTCGACCTGCTCCGGCTGCTCGGCCCGCTGACGGTCACCGAGGTCGCTGCGCGCGCCCGCGACGACGCCCCGGTCACCGAATGGCTGGCCGACCTGGTCTCGTCACGCCGGGTGGTGGAGGTCCGGATGGCGTACGGCGACGCGTGGGCCGTCGTCGAGGACGTCGCCCGGCTGCGCGACGGACTCGGCGTCCCGGCGCCGCCCGGCACACCGGCCGCCTTCACCGAGCCGGTCGACGACCCGCTCGCCGACCTGGTGGGCCGCTACGCCCGCACCCACGGGCCGTTCACCGTCGAGCAGGTGGCGGCCCGGCTCGGCCTGGGCGTCGCGGTGGTCCGTCACACGCTGCAGCGGCTGGAGGCGCAGGGTCGGGTGCTGTCCGGCGAGTTCCGGCCGGTCGGCGCGGGCGAGGAGTGGTGCGACGTCGAGGTGCTGCGGCGGCTGCGGCGCCGCTCGCTGGCCCGGCTGCGCCACGAGATCGAGCCGGTGGAGCCGACCACGCTGTCGCGGTTCTCGACGGCGTGGCACCAGGTCTCGACAGGCTCGACCGCCGGAGGCGGCAAGGGACCGCGCGGCATCGACGGCCTGCTCCACACCATCGAGCAGCTCGCCGGGGCTCCGATGCCCGCGAGCGCGCTGGAGTCCCTGGTCCTGCCTGCGCGGGTGCGCGACTACGAGCCGGCGCTGCTCGACGAGCTGACCGCGACCGGTGAGGTCGTCTGGTCCGGGCACGGCGCCCTTCCGGGCAGCGACGGCTGGGTCTCGCTCCACCTCGCCGACCGCGCCCACCTCACCCTCCCCGAGCCCGGCCCGGTCGAGGACCCGCTCCACCAGCGAGTGCTCGACGTGCTCGCGCCGGGCGGTGCCTGGTTCTTCCGGCAGGTCGCCGACCAGGTGGCGCGCGCCTGCGTCGACGCCGGCGAGGCCGCACCGCTCGACGAGGCGGTCAGCGCGGCGCTCTGGGCGCTGGTGTGGAGCGGCCACCTCACCAACGACACACTCACCCCGCTGCGTGCGCTCACCCGCTCCGGGCGCGCTGCCCACCGCACCCGCCGTGCGCCGGCCCGGCCCGGACGCCTCTCCCGCACCGGTCCGCCCGAGACCGCCGGCCGCTGGGCGCTGCTGCCCCCGATCGACGCCGACCCGACCCGACGCGCCCACGCCGCCGCCGAGCAGCTCCTCGAGCGCCACGGCGTCGTGACCCGCGGTGCGGTCGTCAACGAGCGGGTCCCGGGAGGGTTCGCCGCGGTCTACAAGGTGCTGAGCGCGTTCGAGGACGCCGGCCGCTGCCGGCGCGGGTACTTCGTCGAGGGCCTCGGCGCCGCCCAGTTCGGCACCGCGGGTGCCGTCGACCGGCTGCGGTCGTTCTCGACGCCGGTCGGCGAGGGGGGCGACGCCAAGCCGGTCGCCGTCGCGCTGGCGGCCACCGACCCGGCCAACCCCTACGGCGCCGCCCTCCCGTGGCCGACGGCCGAGAGGGAGCAGGAAGGCGCGGGGCACCGGCCCGGCCGCAAGGCGGGCGCCCTGGTGGTGCTGGTCGACGGCGCGCTGGTGCTCTACGTCGAGCGCGGCGGACGCACCCTGCTCACCTGGACCGAGGACCCCGACCAGCTGACCCCGGCCGCCGAGGCGCTCTCGACCGCCGTACGCCGCGGCACGCTCGGGCAGCTCACGGTCGAGAAGGCCGACGGCACCGCCCTGCTGGGCAACGGCGGGCCGCTGCGCGACGCGCTCGCGGCGGCGGGGTTCGTGGCCACCCCACGAGGGCTGCGGGTCCGTGCCTGAGGGCGATGCGGTCCGTCGTACCGCCGACCGGCTGGACCGGGCGCTCGCCGGCCAGGTCCTCACCGGCTCCGACCTGCGGGTCCCCCAGCTGGCCACCACGGTCCTCACCGGAGCCAGCGTCGAGCGGACCGCCACCCACGGCAAGCACCTGCTCACCCGGCTGCTCCCACCCGGCGGCACGCCGCTCACCCTGCACACCCACCTCAAGATGGAGGGCAGCTGGCGGGTGATCGCCCCCGGCGCGCGCTGGCCGGGCCCGGCCGCCGACGCTCGCGTCGTGCTCCGGACCGAGCGGGCCGAGGCGATCGGGTTCCTGCTCGGCCTGGTCGAGCTGCTGCCGACGGCCGACGAGCAGTCGGTGGTCGGCCACCTCGGCCCGGACCTGCTCGGCCCGTGGACCGCCGACGACGAAGCCACCGCGCTGGCGCGGCTCACCGCCGCACCCGACCGCGTGCTCGGCAGCACGCTGCTCGACCAGACCGTCGTCGCCGGCCTCGGCACCATCTGGCTCTCCGAGGTCTGCTTCGTCCAGGGCGCGCACCCCCGGTCCCCCGTCGCGAGCGTCAGGGATCCGCTCCGCCTGCTGCGCCGGGCGCGGCAGATGCTGCGCTCCGGGCTCGAGCACGGCCAGCCGCTGACCACCGGCGACCGGCGCAACCCGGTCTGGGTCTACCGGCGCCAGCGGCAGCCGTGCCTGCGGTGTCGTACGACGATCGAGGCGGGTCCGGTCGGCGAGGCCGGCCGGGAGCGGACCACCTACTGGTGTCCCCGCTGCCAGCCGGCCTGACCACGACCCGCATCCGTTCCAGCGCCGGACACGTGACCCGGGTCTCCCCCGACGTGCGGAACGCGACACCGGGCGTCGTTCGTTGACCTGGCATGCACCGCCATTTCAACGGCCTCAAGACCGCCGGTCTGTTCGGCGCCATCTTCGCGCTGCTGCTCATGGTGGGCGGCCTGATCGCCGCCGCCACCGGCAGCTCGGCGTTCATCTGGATCTTCGCGCTGATCGGCGTCGGTACGACGGCCTACGGCTACTGGAACTCCGACAAGCTCGCCATCAGGGCGATGCACGCCTACCCGGTCTCGGAGTCGCAGCAGCCCGCGATGTACCGGATCGTGCGCGAGCTGTCCGAGCGCGCCGGCCAGCCGATGCCGCAGCTCTACGTCTCCCCCACCCAGGCGCCGAACGCGTTCGCGACCGGCCGCAACCCACAGCACGCCGCGGTCTGCTGCACCGAGGGCATCCTCGGCCTGCTCGACGAGCGCGAGCTGCGCGGCGTGCTCGGCCACGAGCTGATGCACGTCTACAACCGTGACATCCTCACCGGCTCGGTCGCCGCCGCGGTGGCGGGCGTGATCAGCTCGGTGGCGCAGTTCCTGGCGTTCTCGTCCTTCTTCGGCGGCGGCAACGACGAGGACCGGCCGAACCCGCTGGTCATGATCGGCACGGCGCTGCTCGCGCCGTTCGCGGCCGCGGTGATCCAGATGGCGATCAGCCGGACCCGCGAGTACGACGCCGACGAGGACGGGGCCCGCCTCACCGAGGACCCGCTGGCCCTGGCCTCGGCGCTGCGCAAGCTGGAGACCGGCACTGCCCGCGCTCCCCTCGCCCCCACGCCGCAGCTGCAGAACGCCAGCCACATGATGATCGCCAACCCGTTCCGGGCCGCCGACGTTCAGAAGATGTTCTCCACCCACCCGCCGATGGCCGACCGGATCGCGCGCCTGGAGGCGATGGCGCGCCGCTGATCGGCTGACCACGCGAGGTTGGACGACAAAACTGTCGCTGGGACGAGGATGCTTCCTCGTCCCAGCGCCAGTTTCACCGGTCGGCCGGTGAAACTCGCACGACGCCGAAGATCAGGCGGCGGAGGCGACGACCGGCGCGCGGCGGGGCGCGATCGGGGTCGGCGCGGCGGCGACCAGGGCCGCGGCCTCCTCGAGGGCGACCGCGTCGGCGACCTCGCGCAGCACGTCGGACAGCGGCATCTCGAGCGCGTCGCACAGCGACGCCAGCAGCTCGGACGACGCTTCCTTCTGGCCGCGCTCGATCTCGGAGATGTAGCCCAGGCTCACCCGAGCCGCCCCGGAGACCTCACGGAGGGTCAGTCCGAGCTCGGTACGGCGACTCCGCAGGATGTCACCGAGCGATCGGCGGAAGAGCACCATCGCGAACTCCTCTCCGTGGGTTGGGGGGTGGGTGTGGTCAGGTCTTGTGCCCAACGCTACCCGAGCCCCGAATCTTCCGCTGGCTGCCCAGCCCTTGAGCGCGCCGCGGCCAGCTCGTCGGCGAGGGCGGACACCGCCGCGTCGACGGTCGCGGCCTGGATCTGCGACCGGTCACCCTCCAGGTCGAGCGCCACCACCTCGGTGCCACCCGGCCCGGCCAGGCCCACGAAGACCGTCCCGACGGGCTTGTCCTCCTGGCGGTCGGGGCCCGCGACGCCGGTCGTGCTCAGCGCGTACGCCGTCCCGAGCAGTCGCCGTGCCCCGTCGGCCATGGCCTCCGCGCACTGCGCGGAGACGACGCCGTGGGTGTCGATCACCTCCTGGGGAACGCCGAGCACCTCGACCTTGATGTGGGTCTGGTAGCTGACGACGCCGCCGGCGTACACCACCGACGATCCGGGGACCTCGGTCAGCCGGGACGCCAGCCGGCCGCCCGTGAGGGACTCGGCGGTCGCGACGCTGGCGTTCGCGTCCCGCAGAGCAGTGACGAGGGCCTCGGCCGGTGACTCCATGACCGCATCGTGTCACGGGGCACCGACCGAGGCCCTCGGTCAGCTCAGGCGTGTCGGGTCAGCGACGCACCACCCAGAAGGTCGTCACCGTCTCGTTCGACAGGTGCGTCGCCGTGCCCAGGAACGTGACCTTGACCCGTTTGCGTCCGGTGGTGGCGAAGGACTTGAGCTTGAGCCTGGCCGAACCACCGACGAGCGCGACCGTCCTCGCCTTCTGGCCCTTGACCTTGATCTCCACCTGGCCGGTGACGGGCTTGCCGGCCGCGTCGACGACGTCCACGAGCACCTTGGCGCGGGTCTTGCCGACCACGACCTTCTTCGGCTTGACGGTGACGGCGACCGAGACCGACTGCGGGGTTGCCGGCGGGGTGACGACGCCGCCACCGGTCACCGTGATCGGGACCCGCACCTGCGTGCCGCTCTGGGCACCGACCAGGCTCAGCGTCACGACACCGCCGGGCGTCCCGGCCGGCAGGACCACGTCGACCGTGGCTGTGCCGTACTGGTCGTAGACGGCCGTCCCGATCGTGTTGTCCACCGGCACGCTGCCGAGGACCTGGTCCCCGAGCTTGACCTGCAGCTCGGCGTCCTTGGCGTCGGCTGCCGTGGACATCGCCAGGGATCCCACGGCGAACCGGACGTGGCTGCCCGGGGAGTAGGAGGCCGGCGCATCGCTCGGGAACTCCACCTCCACGGCGTGCTGGCTCCCGTCGACCGGCAGCGGCGTGCCCGAGGCCTTCGCTGCCATGTAGTCGACCATGGCCTGCAGGTCGATCTTGCCGGTGTCCTTCTTGTTCGCGCCGTTGGCCAGCTCGAAGAAGTTGTCACCGCCGGAGGCGAGGAAGGAGTTGACCGTCACCGAGTACACCTGGGCGGCGTCGACGGCGACACCGTCGAGCCACATGCCCGTGACCTCACCCTGGAAGGTCTGCGTGCCGTTCACCGTCACCGGCGTCTCGACGTAGGTGTAGGTGAAGCCGCTCGACACGCCGAGTCGGAGGAAGGGACGCGAGGGCACGGCGCCGGACGTGGTCCGCTGCCACTGCTGCTCGAGCACGGTCTCGATCTGGGCGCCGGTCAGCCTCATGTTGACCAGGGTGTTGGCGAACGGCTGGACCACCGCGGCCTGCTTGTAGGTCAGGTCGCGTGGGGACCCGGATCCCGTCCCGGCCATGTCCTGGCGCAGACCGCCGGGGTTCATGAACGCGATCTGCGCGCTCCCCGACTCCGGCTGCTCGGTGGCCCAGCGCTGCACCTCGGCGACCAGGTTGCCCAGGGTCGACTCGCCGCCGCGGTTCTCGGTGGTGCCGTTCTGCAGCTTGGCCCGGTTGAACGGGCCCTCGATCTTGCCGAGGACCTTGGCGCCGAGGACGTCGGCCTGGGCCACCGCGGACGACACGATCGGGTCCACCTGCGGGTCGGTCGGGTAGCCGGTACCGGCGATGCCGATCACGTCCTGCGCGACGGCGACCAGCTCGTCACCGGAGTAGGTGAAGACCAGCTGGTTGAGGTTCTGCCCGTACTGACCAGCCGAGACCACCGGGCGCTTCGTGACGTCGCGGCCCTCGCTCGCCCACGCGTCCACGGTGTAGGAGCAGTTGTAGAGCAGGTGGGTGTGGCCCGAGATGATCGCGTCGACGTCGGCCGAGGTGTTCTGGGTGATGTTGCCCCACACGGTCGACGGGTCGGTGAAGCTCGGCGAGGAGCAGTCGGTCGTCGGCGACCCCTCGTGCACCAGCAGGATCACCAGGTCGGCACCGCCGGCCTTGAGCTTCTTCGCGGCCTTGTTGGTGGCCTCGACGATGTCGGTGACGCTCACGCCCTGGATGCCGGCGGGGCTGACCAGGGACGGCAGGTCCTCGGTGACCGCACCGACGAAGCCGATCTTCACGCCGTCGACCGTCTTGGTCCACGTCTCGGCCAGCTTGTCCGGCGCACCGGCCGGCTCCTCGACGTTCGCCGCGATGTAGGTCCAGTTCGCACGGTCCTGGATGCGGTCGACGAAGTCGGCGTACCCGCGGTCGAACTCGTGGTTCCCGGCGGCGGAGACGTCCAGGCCGGCCTTGTTGAGGGCGTCGATGGTCGGGTTGTCGTCCTGGATGAAGGACTCGAACGTCGACGCACCCACCAGGTCGCCCGCTGCCGCGAACACCGTGTTGGGGTTCTCCGCGCGCAGCGACTTCACCGCACCCGAGAGCACCGACGCGCCGGCGCTGTCACCGCCCGACGGCAGGATCCGGCCGTGGAAGTCGTTGGTGCCCAGGACCTGGACCCGCTTGAAGGGCCCGCCGACGTCCGGGACGTCGATGCCCACGACCTCCGGGTTGTGGTCGGACGCCGCGAACGGGAGGTCCGGCTGCCACAGGTCGGTGAGGTTGTAGTTGTAGCGGCTGTACTGGTACGCCGGCGACTCCGCCGCGTTGATGTCCCACACGTCCGCACCCGTCACCATCGCCAGCGCGGCGTCATTGGCGAGCACGTGGTCCAGCGAGCCCGAGAGGCCGGAGAACGAGTAGCTCTCCTCCTCGGGATCAATCGTCGAGTCGACGAGGTGGTAGCCGCGCTTGGTGAGCACCCGGATCGGGTCCTCCTGCGAGTAGGAGTTGAAGTCTCCCGCGAGGAACACGGCGTCGATGCCACGAGCGGCGGCGAAGTCGTCGGCGAACTGGCGCAGGCGGTAGGCCTGCCGGGTCCGGTCTCCGTTGAAGGCGCCCGTGTCGGGGCTGTTGGCGTTGTCGCCGGTCGCCGCCGGGTCGCTGTCGCCCTTCGACTTGAAGTGGTTGAGGATCACCGCGAACGCGTCGCTGTCGAGGGCGCCCTTGGCCTTGAAGGCCTGCGCCAGGGGCTCGCGAGCGTTGGCGAACTCCGTCGTGCCGAAGAGGATGTCGGAGCTGCCGACCGCCTCGACGCTGGCGGCCCGGTAGATGAAGGCCGGACGGATCACGTCCTGCTCGGCGACCGCCGCCGCGAGCGTGGCCTCACCCGGGCTGTGCACGAACTTCCACACCGGCGAGCCGGCAGCGTCGTTGAGCGCGGTGACCAGCGAGCGGAGGGCGTCGTCGCGGTCGGTCTCACCGAGCAGCTTGATGGAGTTCTCCACCTCCTGCAGACCCACGACATCGGCGTTGAGCGCGTTGATGGCGGTGACGATCTTGGCTTTCTGCCGCTCGAGGCTGGCCTGGGTGGCGGCGCCCCGCGGGCCGTTGCCGGCGTTCACGCCGTTCGTGACGACGCCACAGCGGTTGTCGGCGATGTGGTTGCCCTGCCGGTCGTCGTACCAGGTGCACTGCGTGTTGACGGGCGGGTTCTGGGCGGCGCCGGTGGCGACGTACTGCTCGCCGGTGGTGTTGAAGTAGTTCAAGACGTTGAACGTCGCGATCTTGAGGTCACCGCCGACGGCGCCCGGTGCCAGGTTGCCGGCCCGGGTGTCCTCGAACGTCGCGGTCGCGGCCCCGTCGTCGAAGATCGGCGACCGCGGCTGGAACTTCCACGTGCTGTTGCGGTAGTCGAGGATGACCGGACCGGTGAGCGTGACCGCGGCGCCCACACGGACGGCGTTGGTCTTGGTCAGCCAGGGCATCGGCTGGTTCTTCGCCGCGGCATTGGTCATGTAGTTGAGCGACGTGCCGTCGTCGAGCGCCACGGACCGGGCCGCGTTGTCGGCCTTGATCTCAGCGAGCCCCGTGGTGTCCGTGTCGGCGACGTGCTCGGTCGGCTGTCGCAGCGGACGGTCCCCGGTGGCGAGGCCGATCTCGCCGAACGTGTTGATGTTGTAGGAGTTCGTCACCGTGAGGTCGTCGGTCGGGGCGAGCAGCATGCCCTCCTGTGCCTCGCGGCCCGCCTCGGTCGTCGGGTAGGCGATCGCGAGCGGGGTGACCGGGTCGAGCGCGGCGATCTCCGTGACGCCTCCGGCACCGGGCGTGATCTCGGTGAGCGCGCCGAATGCCTCGCTCACGGTGCCCGTGACCTGCACGGAGTCACCGATGGCCACACCGGCCGGCATCGCGTTGCTGCCGTAGACGAAGATCGCGTCCGAGGCGCCCGGGGTGGTGTCCGTGGTCCCGGTTCCGCCCGTCTGGACGTACATGCCGTCGAAGCTCGAGTCGGCGAACGCCGGGTCCTTGTACATCGCGGTCACGACGCCGGTCGTGGTCACGACCTGGTCGACCTTGGGCGACGCGGCGCCGGTGCCCTGGATCTCGGCGATCGTCAGCGTCGGGGGCGCCGCAGACACGGTGATCGTGAACGTGACCGTGTCGGTGGCCGGCGTGCCGGGCGTGCTGTCGGTGACGGTCGCGGTGATCGGGAAGGTGCCGGTCGCCGTCGGTGTGCCACCGAGGGTGCCGGCGGAGCTCAGCGTCACGCCGGAGGGCAGCGTGCCGCTGCTCAGCGACCAGGTGTAGGGCGGCTGACCGCCCGTCGCGGACAGGTTGACCTGCGTGAGCGCGACGCCGTCGTAGCCGACCACGTCTGCCTGGCTCGCGGCGTCGAGTGGCTGGACCGCGTTCTCGTGGCTGTTGGTCGGGGTCGGGGTGCCCACCGAGAGGTCTGCGCTGTTGTCGTCGTTGTCGCCGCCGGTGCCGCTGCGCGCGGCCGCGGTCGTGCCGGAGAGAGCGGTGCCCTGGGCAGCGGTCTCGAACGTGTTGGCCGTGCCGTAGCCGACGGCGTCGACGACGCCTGCCGCGTTCTTGATGTCACCGGTGGGCAGGGTGAGCGCGGCGTTCTGGTTGCTGAGGATGACCAGGCCCGACGTGGTGCTCATGGTGAGGCCGCCCGTCACGTCGGCGGCCGGCATCGGTGCGCCGTTCGCCACGTTGCCCGCGCCCTGGACGAGGTAGTGACCGTGGGCGGGGATCGAGCCGGTGAGGTCCGTCTTGTTCGTGACGCCGGAGGGGTTGGCGCGCCCCGCGCTCCCGTAGAAGACGGCCCACCCGGTCAGGTCGACCGCCGCGTTCGTCGGGTTGTAGAGCTCGATGAAGTCATGGGTGAAGGCGGACACCGGGAAGCCGCCGCCGGCGGGCAACCCGCCACCGCCGTACACCTCGGAGATCACCAGGCCGGTGCCTGCGGTGTTCGCCCGGGCCGGTGCGGCCTGGAGGGCTGTCATTCCCGTGACGGCGATCGCCGCGCTGAGGGAGCCGAAAACGAGCTGTTTCACTGATCGCATGAACTACTTCCGAGGTCGTCAAAGCGGCAGGGGACAGCCGATCACGCGCGCCCGAGAGAGATGCCAGCGAGAACGGGGGGAAGGGTCCTTAACCTAGGCGCGCCCTCGGTCAGGGTGGCAAGGGGTTGAGGAAAATCAAGTGACGAAAAGGCGACGTGCTGCCGTCAGATGTTGCCCTTGCGATCCCGTGGACCGGACGATCTCAGTGACCGCCCCCGCCGGACAGGCGCGGGCAGACGAGCGAGCTCAGGCCGCGGACGGCCGGCGGATCGAGTCGCGCTGCTTCCACACGTCGCGGAAGAACTCGTAGCCCGACCAGATCGTCAGCACGAAGGCGACGAGCAGCAGCGCGATCGCGACGCCGTAGGTGATCTCACCGGGGACGTCGAGCCAGCCGTCGACCTCGAGCAGCGGGAGCGTGAGGAAGCCGAGGGCGAGGGCCTGGGCGGCGGTCTTCCACTTGCCGCTGCGGGCGGCGGCGATGACGACCGACTTGAGCACCGACAGGCGCAGCAGGGTGACGGCCCACTCGCGGACCAGGACGACGATCGTGATCGTCCACATCCACCAGGTGTCCATGATGATCGACAAGCCGATGAAGGCCATGCCGGTGATCGCCTTGTCGGCGATGGGGTCGGCGATCTTGCCGAAGTCGGTCACCAGGTTGCGGGCGCGCGCGATGTCGCCGTCGATCTTGTCGGTGACCATCGCGACGAAGAAGATCGCCCAGGCGACGGTGCGCCAGGTGATCGAGTCGCCGCCGTCGTACAGCAGCGCCCAGCCGTAGAAGGGCACCAGCACGATCCGCAGCGTCGTCAGCGCGTTGGGGAGGTTCCAGTTGCTCGGCTTGGCCGGGGCCGGGGTCTGCCCCGTGCTGGTCTCGCTCATCCCTGTCCTCCTGCCGGTTCGGCGATCAGGTCGACGCCGTCGGTGGCGACGACGACCGCGGTGACGAGGTCGCCCAGGCGCGCACCGGGTACGCCGAGCACCCGGGTGGTGCCGTCGACCTCGGGCCCTTGCTGGGCGGCGCGGCCCTCGACGGTGCCGTCGCCGGTCCCGTCGGGGTCGAGCTCCTCGACGAGAACCTCGACGGTGCTGCCGATCCGCTCCTCGGCGCGCTGCGCGGTGAGCTCGGAGACGAGGTCGTTGAGGTGCTGGACGCGGGCGTTGATCTCGTCCTCGTCGAGCTTGCCGTCGAGCTTCTCGGCCTCGGTGCCGTCCTCGTCGGAGTAGCCGAACACGCCGGTGACGTCCATCCGCGCGGCGACCAGGAAGTCGCACAGCGTCTGGAACTCCTCCTCGGTCTCGCCAGGGAAGCCGACGATCACGTTGGAGCGCACGCCGGCCTCGGGCGCGAGCGAGCGCACCTGGTCGAGCAGGCCGAGGAAGCTCTCCGGGTCGCCGAAGCGGCGCATCCGGCGCAGCACCGTGGCGCTGGCGTGCTGGAAGGACAGGTCGAAGTACGGCGCCACGCCGGGCGTGGACGCGATGGCGCGGACCAGTCCGGGGCGGGTCTCGGCGGGCTGCAGGTAGGAGACCCGGACCCGCTCGATGCCGTCGATCGCGGTCAGCTCGGGCAGCAGCGTCTCGAGCAGGCCGAGGTCGCCGAGGTCCTTGCCGTAGGAGGTGGAGTTCTCCGAGACGAGGAAGAGCTCCTTGACACCCTGCTCGGCCAGCCAGTGGGCCTCCTGCAGCACGTCGGAGGGCCGGCGGCTGACGAACGAGCCGCGGAACATCGGGATCGCGCAGAAGGTGCACCGCCGGTCGCAGCCGCTGGCCAGCTTCAGCGGAGCCATCGGTCCGCCGTCGAGGCGTCGCCGGATCGCGGAGCGGCCGGGGATGGCGATGTCGAAGTCGGCGCCGAACCCGGCAGACTCGGCGGTCTCGACGGCCACCTGCCGCTCGGCCGGACTGATCGGCAGCAGCAGCCGCCTGTCGCGCGGGGTGTGCGGGTGCGGACGCTCGCCGGCGAGGATCGAGCGCAGCCGCCCGGAGATGTCCTGGTAGTCGTCGAAGCCCAGCACGGCATCGGCCTCGGGCAGCGAGTCGGCGAGCTCCTCGCCGTAGCGCTCCGCCAGGCAGCCCACCGCGACGACCGCCTGCGGCCGGCCGGACTCCTTGAGGTCGGCGGCGGCGAGCAGGGTGTCGATCGAGTCCTTCTTGGCCGCGTCGACGAAGCCGCAGGTGTTGACCACGACCGTGTCGGCGTCCTCCGGGTCGTCGACGAGCGTGAAGCCGTCCGCGGCGAGGCGGCCGGCCAGCTCCTCGGAGTCGACGTCGTTGCGTGCGCACCCGAGGGTGAGCAGCGCGACCGAGACGGGGTTCGTGGGTGTGCTGGTCATGTCGGGCCAAGGCTACCGGCGGACCGCGGGCCGCCGGCATTCCTCGCTCGTGTGATCAGGAGCCGGCGACGGTCTTGGACGCCTCGGCACCGGTGTCGCCGAGCGCCTGCGGCTTCTTGCCGCCGATGGCGTAGGTCACCGAGCCGTCGGAGCTCCAGATCCGCACCGGCGGGACGACCTTGAGCTCCGAGGTCTGCCCGAACGCCAGGTTGCCGTCGAAGACGATCTCGCCGGCAGCGTCGCGGATGACCAGCTGGGCTCCCCCGCCGGCCGCCACCAGGGTCAGCTTGACCGGGTCGCCCTTCGCGGCGGCAGCCTTGGAGATGCCGCCGCTCTGGTTGAGCACCGGGGTCTCGCCGACGGCGACGGGACCGCCCATCACCAGCTTGGCGACCGACCAGATCAGCACCGCACCCATCACCGCGGCGATGAGGACCGACCAGTTGCGACCGCCCCGGGTGCTGCGGATCGAGCCGCCGGTGCCGGTGGCGAGCTCGGCCTCGAACACGCGGCGCGGGTCGACCGGGGCGTCGGCGTAGGTCTCGTCGTACGACGCCACGAGCGGCCCGGCGTCGATGCCGAGGACCCGGGCGAGGGTGCGCAGGTGGCCGCGGGCGTAGAAGTCGCCACCGCAGGGCGCGAAGTCGTCGACCTCGATCGCCTCGATCACGTGGGGACGGATCCGGGTGCGCTCGGAGAGCTGGTCGATCGTGAGGCGCAGGCGGTCGCGGGCCGCGGTCAGCTCGGGACCGATCACGGGCTGGGCCGCCGGACGCACGGCCAGGTCGTCGAGGACGACGGTGACCGCACCGGTGTCCTCGAGATCCACCGGGCGCGGTGGGTCGACCGGCGCCTGGACCAGCGTCGGCCGCTCCGGGGTCGGCCGGTCCAGCTCGACCCGCGCGGGGAGCACGGTCATCCGCTCGGGAGCAGGCGGCTCCTGCTCCACGGCGGCGAACTCGTCGGTGGTCTCGGTGTCCTCGGCGAGGATCACCTCACCGGTGTCCTCGTAGTCGGCCTCGTCGGCGGTCTCCTCGACCACCTCCTCGACCACGTCCTCGCCCGCGCGTCCCGACAGGCCGGCGGCGACCCGGGCCGCGATGCCGCGCCGGGCCTCGGGCACGACGGGCTCCTCGTCGGCGTACAGGTCGCTCAGCTTGGGCACCGACTCGCTGCGCGGCGCGGTGCCCTCCTCGGAGAGGCCGGGCACGACCTCGACCACGTCGGCGCGCCCGTCGGCGAGGTCGGCGAGAGCGTCGCTCAGGGAGCCGGACTCGACGCCGACGATGCGCGTCGCCAGCGTCAGGGGGACGACGAGCTGCTGGTCGTCGTACCCGTCGACCAGGATGTGCCCGTCGCGGACCACGCCGCGTCGCGGCAGGTGCTCGAGGCAGTCGATCTCGGGCCAGGCGATCCCCCGCCACTTGGCCCCGTGGCGCAGTCGCACGCCGTGGTCGTCGGCGACCAGCAGCGGCGCGCGACCGTCGACGAGCGAGGCGGCGTGGGCGATCGTCACCAGCACCAGGACGCCGAAGGACAGCCAGTCCAGGGTGCTGCCGCCGCTGAACGCGCGGACCGCGAACGCGACCGTGAGCAACGCCGAGAACCCGCCGACGGACGCCGACAGGGCGACGTTGCGGCGGACCTCGATCCGGGGGTTGGTGCCGGCAGCCTCGGTGGTGTCGGTGTTCTCGGTGATCTCGCTCACGCCTCCCCCTGGATGGTCATGATCACGGCATCGATCTCGTCGGGCTTGACCAGCACGTCGCGCGCCTTGGATCCCTCGCTGGGTCCGACCACGCCACGGCTCTCGAGGATGTCCATCAGCCGGCCGGCCTTGGCGAAGCCGACGCGGAGCTTGCGCTGCAGCATCGACGTGGAGCCGAACTGCGTGGAGACCACGAGCTCGATCGCCTGGATGACCAGGTCCATGTCGTCGCCGATGTCGTCGTCGAGCACCTTGCTGGACGCCGCCGGCGCGGTGACGTCCTCGCGGTAGCTCGGCTCGAGCTGGCCCTTGCAGTGCTTGACGACCTGCTGGATCTCGGGCTCGCTGACCCACGAGCCCTGCACGCGGATCGGCTTGGAGGCACCCATCGGCAGGAACAGTCCGTCACCTTGGCCCACCAGCTTCTCGGCACCCGGGGTGTCGAGGATGACCCGGCTGTCGGCGAGGCTGGAGGTCGCGAACGCGAGTCGGGACGGGACGTTCGCCTTGATCAGACCGGTGACGACGTCGACCGACGGGCGCTGCGTCGCGAGCACCAGGTGGATGCCGGCGGCTCGCGCGAGCTGGGTGATGCGCACGATCGAGCTCTCGACGTCGCGCGGCGCGACCATCATCAGGTCGGCGAGCTCGTCGACGATCACCAGCAGGTACGGGTACGGCGTCAGCGTGCGCTCGCTGCCCGGCGGGACCTCGACCTTGCCCTCACGGACGGCCTTGTTGAAGTCGTTGATGTGCCGGAAGCCGAAGTTGGCCAGGTCGTCGTACCGCATGTCCATCTCGCGGCAGACCCACTCGAGCGCCTCGGCGGCCTTCTTGGGGTTGGTGATGATCGGCGTGATCAGGTGCGGGACGCCCTCGTAGGCGTTCAGCTCGACCCGCTTGGGGTCGACCATGATCATCCGCACCTCGTCGGGCGTGGAGCGCATCAGCACCGAGGTGATCATCGAGTTGATGAAGCTCGACTTTCCGGAGCCGGTGGCGCCGGCGACCAGCAGGTGCGGCATCTTCGCGAGGTTCGCGACCACGAAGCCGCCCTCGACGTCCTTGCCGAGACCTGCCACCAACGGGTGGTGATCGGTGCGCGCGACGTTGGAGCGGAGCACGTCGCCGAGGGAGACGATCTCCTTGTCGGTGTTGGGGATCTCGACACCGACCGCGGACTTGCCCGGGATCGGGCTGAGGATCCGCACGTCCTCCGAGCCGACGGCGTAGGAGATGTTGCGCTGGACGCCGAGGATCTTCTCGACCTTGACGCCGGTGCCGAGCTCGATCTCGTAGCGGGTGACCGTCGGACCACGCGTGTAGCCGACGACCTGGGCGTCGACGTTGAACTCGTCGAGCACGCCCTGCAGGCGCGAGACGACGTCGTCGCTGGCCTTCGACCGGGCGCGGTGCGGGTCGCCCGGCTTGAGCGCCGAGGCGTCGGGCAGCGTGTAGACGATGTCGCCGGACAGGGCGAGCTGCTCGACGCGCTGCGGCAGGTCGGCGTGCGGCGGCGGCTCGAGCTCGCCGGTCTCGTCGTCGGCGGTCGTCGCCTGCGCCAGCCGGCGGGCGATGAGGGCGTTGGAGCCCGCCTCGGGGTCGATCGGCTCGTCGTCGACGAGCGGCACGTCGATGGGCGTGAGCAGCTCCATCGACTCCTCGACGGGGTTCGGCTCCTCGTCCTTCTTGCGGCGCCGCTTCTTCGGCTCGGCGAGGACCGGGGAGTCGTACGCCGGGTCGCCCATCCGCTCGAAGGTGTCGTCGATGCTGAGCGGCTGCGCGTCGCCGTACTCGTGGTGCCGGCCCAGCAGCAGGTCGCCGATCTCGCGCAGCCGGTCGGGCACGCGGTACAGCGGCGTCGCGGTGATCACGAGGATGCCGAAGAAGGCCAGCAGCGCCAGCAGCGGTACGACGACCGCCGGCGCGCGGAGCAGGTCGAGCAGCAGGGCCGAGACGACGTACCCGACCGCGCCGCCGCCCTCGCGCAGTGGCGTGGTGTCGCCCTGCACGGGCTCGGGGCTGCCGTTGGCGATGTGGACGATGCCGAGCAGGCCGAAGGAGAACGCGGTCCAGCCGATGACCTGGCGACCGGCCGGGCCGTTGCCGACCGGGTCGCGCATGACCCGCCAGCCGGCGGCCAGCACGAGCAGCGGCACGAACCAGCCGATCTTGCCGACCGATCCGGACACCGCGGCGCGGGTGAAGTCCATGACCCCACCGGGCACCTCGAACCAGACCGCGCCGGTGATGATCAGCGCGACGGCGACCAGCAGCAGGCCGAAGCCGTCGCGCCGCTGCTCGGGGTCGATGTCGCGGGCGCCGTGGCCGACGCCCCGGGTGACCGCTCCGATGCCGTGGGCGAAGGCGAGCCACAGCGCGACCACTCCCCTGCCGAGCGCGGTGAACGCGCGCAGCACCGGCCCCGGGCCGCTGCGCACCGCCCGCGGGGCAGGCCGCTTCGCCGCCGACTTCTTCGCCGGCGGTCGCTTCTTGGTGGTCGTACTCCGGGTACGCGAGCTGGCTGTCTTCTTCACGCCCGAGCGGGAGGAAGAGCTGGTCCTGCTGCGCGACGCCGGCGGGGAAGACGTACGGGTCGCCATGACACCAAACCTAGGCGATGGCCCCACCAGTCACAGGGACCACAGGGCGGTGTGTCTCGACCGGGCCCGCCCCGGTGCTCCCCCCGAAGTTCCTGCGGCTCGGCGCCCCACCTGACGCAGAGTTTGCTCCGAACCTCTGGACCGCCCGCATTCCTGCCCCCTAGGGTCTCGTCCACGTGTTTCGGGAGCTGGCACCCCCTAGGCCTGCCGAGGGCACGTTCTATCTCGAGGAGAACATTTCGTGAGACTCAACCTTCCTGACGCCCTGAGGAAGGGCGTCGGACTCTCTCTCGTCGGGGCGGCCCTCGTGGCCATCCCGTCGACGCCGACGGCGGCCGCTCCGAAGGACCCGTCGGTCGTGCAGCAGATGCGCGGCGAGGCCAGTGGCAACGTGGCCGTGACGACCTCGCCGGCCACGGACAAGCTCAGCTTCATCAGCGCGACCGAGGACCTCTACCCGTCCGAGCAGTCGGGCAGGACCCGCAGCGGCGCCGAGGCCAAGGCCACCGGCTACGTCGACAAGTACGCCCGCGCGTTCGGCGCCACCGCCGCGCAGCTGCAGCGGTCCACCACCACCAAGACGCCCGCCGGCTTCACCGTCGACTTCGCGCAGTCCTACCAGGGAGTGCCGGTGTTCGGCGCGAAGCTGCGCGCGCACGTCGACGCACAGGGCGACCTGACCTCGGTGACCGGGTACGTCGTGCCGAAGATCGACGTCGACGTCACCCCGCGCCTCGACAAGGACGCGGCGGTCGCGAAGGCGATCAAGCTCGCCGCCGACGCACCGGCCGGCCAGGGCGACGCCGCGACGAGGAAGCCGAAGGCGGGCGACCTGAGCGCCACCAAGGCGGACCTGATGGTCTACCGGATGGGCGCCATCCAGGGCGTCGAGGGCCGCAACCTGCTGGCCTGGGTCGTCGAGGTGACCGACGGCAAGCAGGTCCGTGAGACCAGCGTGCTCGACGCCATCACCGGCAAGCCGGTCAACCGCTACACGATGATCGCGCACAACCTCGATCGCGAGTTGCACGAGACCTCGATCAACGAACCGATCGTGTGGAAGGAGGGCGACGACTTCCCCGGCGCCCTGGACGACGACCAGAAGAGCGAGGTCCAGGGAACCGGCGAGGCGTACTGGTTCTTCAAGAACTCGTTCGGTCGCGACGCCTGGGACGGCGCGGGCAGCAAGATGATCACGGTCAACAACGACCCCGACATCGACTGCCCGAACGCGAACTGGAACGGAGCCTCGACCAACTACTGCTCCGGCGTGTCCTCCGACGACACCGTGGCGCACGAGTGGGGCCACGCCTACACCGAGAAGACCTCGGGCCTGCTCTACCAGTGGCAGCCGGGTGCGATGAACGAGGCGTACTCGGACATCTGGGGCGAGACGGTCGACATGCTCAACGACCGCTTCAACTCGCCGGACGAGGCGACGCACCGCACCGACGGCAAGTGCTCCGAGGGCACCCGTGGCGCGATCTCCGTCGAGGTCAGCGCCCCGGTCGGCACCTGCACCGGCGCGCCGGCCGCGTTCGGCCCGATCATCGACAACGTCACCGACGACCTGGTGGTCGGAACGGACGCGGTCGAGGAGGAGGACGGCGACGTGGTGGGCACCGACACCGACGGCTGCTCCCCGTTCGACAACGGCGCCGCCATCTCCGGCAAGTTCGTGTACGTCGATCGCGGGCTGTGCGCCTTCGCCGACAAGATCGCCCATGCCGAGGACGCCGGCGCGACCGGCATCATCTTCGGCAACAACCGCCCCGGTGTCTCGTCCGTGGCCGGCTTCTCCGACCTCTACGGCGCCATGGTCAGCCAGGCCGACGGCTCCGAGATCAAGGCTGCCGCCGTTCCGCTGACGATCACGCTGGCCGACGACGAGGTGCCCGGCTCGCGCGACACCAGCTTCCGCTGGCTCTCCGGTGAGGACGACCCCGCCTTCGGTGGTGCGATCCGCGACATGTGGAACCCGACCTGCTACGGCGACCCGGGCAAGGTGTCGGACGAGGAGTACGCCTGCGACACCGGCGACAGCGGCGGGGTCCACACCAACTCCGGCGTGGTCAACCACACCTACGCGCTGCTCGTCGACGGTGGCACCTACAACGGCCAGACCATCGGCGGTATCGGCCTCGACAAGGCAGCCAACATCTTCTGGCACACGCAGACGAACTACCTCACGCCCACGTCCGGCTTCGCCGAGCTCGCCGACGGACTGGAGCAGTCCTGCGCGGTCCTGACCGGCAACGCCACCCTGAAGAAGCTCACCCTGGGTGAGAGTGCAACGGGCGGCAGCGCGGACGACAAGGGTGTGATCGCGCCCATCACTGCCGGCGACTGCGCGGATGTCGCCAAGGCCGCACTGGCCACCCAGCTCCGCACGGAGCCGACCCAGTGCAACTTCCAGCCGATGTTCGACCCCGGCACGATCAGCTGTGGCGCAGGGACGGTGACCAGCACGGTCTGGTCCGAGGACTTCGAGGCCGGCCTGCCCGCCGACTGGACGCAGGACGTGGAGTACGCCGACTTCGGCGAGGACGGTAGCGGCGCCAAGCACTTCGACGCGTCCGTGACGGCAGACCTTCCGACCGTTACCGACGGCGGCGCCGCGCACCAGGGCGACCCGAACGTCCTCTACTTCAACGACAAGGGAAACGCCGGCAGCTTCGGACACTGCAACCTCGGCGAGGACGACTACTCCTCCCGGGTCGGGATGGCCACACCCGAGCTGACCGTCCCCGACGGCACGACGCCCCGGCTCTCCTTCGACCACTACGTGGCCTCGGAGGTCGAGTTCGACGGCGGCAACGTCAAGGTCAGCGTCAACGGAGCGGCGTACGAGCTGGTTCCTGACGCCGCCTGGATCCACAACGCGCCGGGTGGCCACCTGCAGTCAGTCGCGGCGGGCAACACCAACCCGATGGCGGACGAGGTGGCGTTCACCGGTGCCGACGGCGGCCAGCCGACCGGATCGTGGGGCTCGTCGGTGATCGACCTCAGCCAGGTCGCCGACGCCGGTGACACCGTCCAGTTCCGGTTCGACTTCGGCATGGACGGCTGCAACGGCAACGACGGCTGGTACATCGACAACATCGCCGTGAGTGTCTGTTCGACCCCGGGCGCGACGCCCACGATCGTGCAGAACCTCGAGGCGGCCTGGCAGCCGAACACCCGCAAGGTGAAGGCGACCTGGGACGAGCCGGCCGACGGCGGCAGCTCATCGATCACCGGCTACAAGGTGACCGTCGATGGCGGGGCCCCGACCACGGTCCCGGCAGGCACGACCTCGCTCGACGGCATGGACCTGGTCAAGGGATCGCACACGGTGTCGGTCATGGCGACCAACGCCACGGGCGACTCCGCGCCGCTGACGGTGACGGTCGTGGTCCCCGACCGTCCGGGCCCGGCCACGAACCTCACCGCGACCTGGCAGGCCGGCACCGGCAAGATCCAGGCGGGCTGGCACGCGCCGGCCAGCGACGGCGGCACGCCGGTGACCGGATACGAGGTCAGCGTCGACGGCGCAGCACCGACGGCGGTGGGCGCGGCTACGACGTCGTTCGACTCCGCTCCCGTCGGACCGGGCTCGCACCAGGTCTCCGTGATCGCGGTCAACGCTGCCGGAAAGTCTGATCCGGTCAGCACGACCGTGGTCGTGCCCGCTCCCCCGACACCCGGCACCGCGACCGTCTCCCCGAAGGCGAGCGCCAAGAAGGGCACCGTCACGATCAGCATCGCCACCGCCGGTGGCGTCGCGCTGGCCGGTCCGGTGACCGTCACGATCAAGGGCAAGCAGTACACCGGGACCGTGGTCAACGGCGTGCTGACGATCAAGGCGAAGAAGCAGCTCAGGAAGCTGTGGAAGCAGGGCGTGCGCAAGGTCAAGGCGACCGTGAGCTACCCCGGTGACGCCAAGATCGCCGCCTTCACCGCGACGGTGACGATCAAGCTGAAGGGCAAGCAGTAGTCCCCAGCAACGACAGACGCCCCGTCCCTCCGCAAGGAGGGGCGGGGCGTCTTGGCGTTCGGGCGTTGTTCGCGCTGGCCGCTACGCCTCGACCACGACCGGGATGATCATCGGCCGGCGCTTGTGGGTGTTGCTCACCCAGCGGCCGATGGTCCGGCGGATCACCTGCTGCAGCTGGTAGGTGTCGGTGCTGCCCTCGGTCAGCGAGCGGTTGACCGCGTCGATGATCGGCTGCTTGATCGACTCGAAGTCGGAGTCGGCCCAGGCGTGGCCGCGGGCGTGGATCTCGGGTCCGGCGGAGACCTTCCCGGCGACGGAGTCGACGACCACGATGACCGAGATGAAGCCCTCCTCGCCGAGGATCCGGCGGTCCTTGAGCTCGGACTCGGTGACGTCGCCGACCGACTGTCCGTCCACGAAGACGTAGCCGCACTCGACCTTGCCGACCACGGAGGCCACGCCGTCGACGAGGTCGACCACGACGCCGTCCTCGGCGTAGACGACGTTCTCGACACCGGTGGCCTTGGCCAGGTCGCCGTTGGCGAGCATGTGGCGGACCTCGCCGTGGACGGGCAGCACGTTCCTCGGCTTGACGATGTTGTAGCAGTAGAGCAGCTCGCCGGCGCTGGCGTGGCCGCTGACGTGGACCAGCGCGTTGCCCTTGTGGACGACGTTGGCGCCGAGGCGGGACAGGCCGTTGATCACCCGGTAGACGGCGTTCTCGTTGCCGGGGATCAGGCTCGAGGCGAGGACGACGGTGTCGCCCTCCTCGAGGTGCACGAAGTTGTGGCTGCGCTGCGCGATCCGGGCCAGGGCGCTGAGCGGCTCGCCCTGCGACCCGGTCGAGATGAGGACCTGCCGCTCAGGGGCGAGGTCGGCGAGCTCCTTGGCCTCGACCATCACGCCCGGCGGGACGTGGAGGTAGCCCAGGTCGCGGGCGATGGCCATGTTGCGGACCATCGAGCGACCGACGTAGGCGACCTTGCGGTCGTACTTCACCGCGGCGTCGAGCACCTGCTGGACGCGGTGCACGTGGGAGGCGAAGCAGGCGACGATGATCCGCTGCTTCGACTCGGCGAAGGCCTGCTCCAGCACCGGGGTGATCCTGCGCTCGGCGGTGGTGAAGCCGGGGACGTCGGCGTTGGTGGAGTCGGTCAGGAAGAGGTCGACGCCCTCCTCGCCCAGCCGGGCGAACGCACGCAGGTCGGTGATCCGGCCGTCGAGCGGGAGCTGGTCCATCTTGAAGTCGCCGGTGTGGAGCACCATGCCGGCACCGGTGCGGATCGCGACCGCGAGCGCGTCGGGGATCGAGTGGTTGACCGCCACGAACTCCAGGTCGAAGGGACCGAAGGAGATCCGGTCGCCCTCCTTGACCGTGTGGAACGGCGTGTTGCGCAGCCGGTGCTCGCGCAGCTTGGAGTTGACCAGGGCCAAGGTGAGCTGGGAGCCGACGAGCGGGATGTCCTCGCGCTCCCGCAGCAGGTACGGCGTGGCGCCGATGTGGTCCTCGTGCCCGTGGGTGAGCACCAGCGCCTCAACGGCATCGAGCCGGTCCCGGATCGGCGCGAAGTCGGGGAGGATCAGGTCGACGCCCGGGTGGTGGTCGTCGGGGAAGAGCACGCCGCAGTCGACGATCAGCAGCCGGCCGTCGTACTCGAAGACGGTCATGTTGCGACCGACCTCGCCCAGGCCGCCCAGCGGGATGACGCGCAGGCCGCCCTTGGGCAGCTTCGGCGGGGCGGAGAGCTCGGGGTGCGGGTGGCTCATCAGAGCAGGCCCGCTGCGGCCAGGCCGGCGCGGAGGTCGGCGACCTCGGCGTCGTCGAGCGCCATGAGTGGGGCTCGCACCGCACGGTTGGTGAGGACCCCGACCAGCTCGAGCGCCGCCTTGGCGGTCGTCGCGCCGTAGTTGGGCACGCCCATGATCGCCTCGAACGCCGGGATCAGCCCGGTGTGGATGCGCAGGGCCTCGGCGTGGTCTCCGGCGAGGAAGGTGTCGATCATCGTGCGCAGCTGGGTGCCGGCCACGTGCCCGACGACCGAGACCAGGCCGGTGGCGCCGTAGGCGAGGTAGCCGAGCGTGTTGACGTCGTCGCCGGAGTAGACGGCGTAGCCGAGGTCGACCAGCTGGGCGGTCCGGGAGATGTCGCCGGTCGCCTCCTTGATTGCCACGACGCTCTCCCAGCCCGACGCTGCGGCGTAGGTCTCGAGCGCGATCTTGGTGCCGGTGCGGCCGGGGACGTCGTAGAGCATGACGGGCACGGCGGTCGCGTCGACGACCTGGCGGAAGTGGTTGAGCACGCCGGGCTGGCTGGGCTTGTTGTAGTAGGGCGTGACGAGCAGCAGCCCGTCGGCGCCGACCTTCTCGGCCTGCTTCGCGAGCTCGACGGAGTGGCGGGTGTCGTTGGTGCCCACACCGGCGACGACCTTGGCGCGGTCGCCGACCGCGTCCTTGACGGCGGCGAGCGTCTCGCCGTCCTCGGCGCCCGTGGTGGTCGGGGACTCGCCGGTCGTGCCGGACACGACGATGCCGTCGTTGCCGTTGTCGACCAGGTGCTTGGCGACCTTCTGAACCCCGTCCAGGTCGACCGAGCCGTCCTCGAGGAACGGCGTGACCATCGCGGTCAGCATGGTGCCGAAGGGTGCAGAAGTCATGGGTCAAGGCTATCGTCCCCGGCCGGTTTCCCTCACGTCGCCGTCACCCCGCCGCTGTCGGTGGCCGGTGACAGGGTCGTGGGCATGACCGAACCCGTGCTCTTCCTCAGCGGCTCCGGCCTGCCGGCCTGGATCTGGGACGAGGTGCGTGCCGGCCTCGGCGAGTCCTGCGTCGCACCCCGTCCGGACGCCCCGACAGCCGGACCGGTCGAGTACGCCGCAGCGGCGCTCGCCGCCGTCGAGTGGCCCCGGTTCACCGTGGTCGCGCACTCCGTCGGCGGCGTGGTCGCCCAGGCGCTGCTCGCCGCGGCGGCCGATCGGGTCACTGGCGTCCTCGGCGTGGCCGCCGTCTGGCCGAGCCCCGGCCGATCGTTCACGGGTGCGCTGCCCGCTCCGCAGCGGTGGCTGCTGCCCGTGATCCTGCGGCTGGCCGGCACCCGGCCACCGGAGAAGCAGCTGCGGACCGGGCTGGGCGCCGGTCTGCCGGCCGCGACCGTCGACCGGCTGGTCGCCGACTTCACCCCCGAGGCGCGCCGGCTGTTCGTGACGCCCGCACCCTCGGGCGGCGTGCCCGGACGCGCCGGCTACGTGCACACCACCGCCGACCGGGACGTGCCACCGGCGCTCCAGCGCACCAGCGCCGCAGCCCTCGGCGGAGACTTCCGCCGCGAGCTGGCGACCGGCCACCTGCCGATGCTCGCCGATCCCGCAGGCCTGCTGGCCGCGGTCACCGACTTCACACGTGCGGCATGACCTCCGCCGCGACCAGCCGCAGGTGGTCGAGGTCGCCCAGGTCCAGGACCTGGAGGTAGATGCGCTGGGCGCCGAGGTCGCCGTACCGGCGGATCTTGGCGACCACCTCCTCGGGCGTGCCGGCGAGCCCGTTCTCCCGCAGCTCGTCGACCTCGCGGCCGATGGCGGCGGCCCGGCGGGCGATGGCCGCCTCGTCCTCGCCGACGCACAGGACCAGTGCGTTGGACCAGGTGATCGAGTCGGGGTCGCGGCCGATCTCCTCGGCGGCGCGGCGGACGCGGCCGAACTGGAGCGCGGTGAACTCCTCGTCGACGAACGGCAGGTTGAACTCGTCGGCGTACGCCGCCGCGAGTGCCGGTGTCCTGCGGGCGCCCTTGCCCCCGACGAGGAGGGGTACGCCGCCGCGCAGGCCGCTCGTCTGCACCGGCTTGGGCAGCGCCGGGCTCTCGCTGAGCTGGTAGTGGACACCGTCGAAGGCGTAGCGCTCGCCGAGCGGCGTCGACCACAGCCCGGTGATCAGCTCGAGCTGCTCGGCGTACCGCTCGAAGCGCTCGCGGGTGTCGGGGAACGGGATGCCGTAGGCGGTGTGCTCCTGGGTGAACCAGCCGGCGCCGATGCCGAGCTCGACCCGGCCGCCGCTCATCTGGTCGACCTGGGCGACCTGGATCGCCAGCACGCCCGGGTACCGGAAGGTCGCACTCGTCATCATCGTGCCGAGCCGGATGGTCCTCGTGTCGCGAGCGAGTCCCGCCAGCGTGGTCCACGCGTCGGTCGAGCCGGGCAGCCCGTCGCCGCTCATGTGCAGGTAGTGGTCGCTGCGGAAGAACGCTGCGAAGCCGAGCCTCTCGGCCTCGAGGGCGACGGCCAGCAGGTCGTCGTACGTCGCACCCTGCTGCGGTTCGGTGAAGACACGGAGCTCCATGGCTCCTACCCTGCCAGCCGCCTGGTCAGCCGCCTGGTCAGCCGCCGCAGGCGAAGACCCGCTCCCACCACACGATGGTGAACCCGTCGCGCGGCTCCCGGCGCACCTCGGCCCAGCGCTTCGGGCTGAACTCGGGGTAGTGCGTGTCGCCCTCGGGGGACATCGGGATCTCGGAGATGACCTGCTCGTCGGCGTACGGCATCGCCGCGGCGTAGACGTGCGCTCCCCCGCCGATCATCACCTGCCGGTCGTCCGGCTGGTCCTCGAGGATCCGGTCGGCGAGCTCGAGGGCGTCGGTGATCGAGTGGGCGACCTCGACGCCCTCGGCGGCGTAGTCGCGATCGCGGGTCAGCACGACCGTGGTGCGGCCCGGCAAAGGACGGCCGATGCCCTCGTGGGTCGTCCGGCCCAGGATCAGCACGTGGCCCGTCGTGGTGGCCTTGAAGTGCTGGAAGTCCTCGCTGATCTTCCACGGGATGTCGGCGTCGGCACCGATGACACCGTTCTCGGCGACGGCGGCCACCATCGTGACCCGACGTCCGGCTGGGGTGCTCATACGGCGATCGGCGCCTTGATCGCGGGGTGCGGGTCGTAGCCCTCGACCGTGATGTCCTCGAGCTCGAAGGCGTCGATCTCGGTCACGGCCGGGTTGAGGACCAGCTTGGGCAGCGGCCGCGGCTCCCGGGACAGCTGGAGCCGAGCCTGCTCGAGGTGGTTGGAGTACAGGTGCGCGTCGCCGAGCGTGTGCACGAAGTCGCCGACACCGAGGCCGGCGACCTGGGCGACCATGTGGGTGAGCAGGGCGTACGACGCGATGTTGAACGGCACCCCGAGGAAGACGTCGGCCGAGCGCTGGTAGAGCTGGCAGCTGAGGCGGCCCTCGGCGACGTAGAACTGGAACAGGCTGTGGCACGGCGGCAGCGCCATGTCGTCGACCTGGCTGGGGTTCCACGCCGAGACGATGTGACGGCGGCTGTCGGGGTTGGCCCGGACCTGGTCGATGACCTGCGCGAGCTGGTCGATGTGACCGCCGTCGGGGGTGGGCCACGAGCGCCACTGGGCACCGTAGACGGGGCCGAGGTCGCCGTTCTCGTCGGCCCACTCGTCCCAGATCGTGATGCCGCGCTCCTGCAGCCAGCGCACGTTGGTGTCGCCGCGCAGGAACCAGAGCAGCTCGCCGAAGACCGACCGGGTGTGGATCCTCTTGGTGGTCACCAGCGGGAAGCCCTCGGTGAGGTCGAAGCGCATCTGGTGCCCGAACACGCTCAGCGTGCCGGTGCCGGTGCGGTCCCCCTTCTCGGTGCCCTCGTCGAGGATCCGCTGGACGAGGTCGAGGTACGCGCGCACGTGGTCAGGCTAGTCGGCGGGCGGTCGTCACAGCGTGACCGTCCCCTGGATGGTCGTCAGGGTGTCGCCGCCGATCCAGATCGTGCCGGCGTCGTCGGTGTCGACGTGGATCCGGCCGCGGCGTCCGATCACGGTGCCCTGTGCGGCGACGTACGACGGCGGCAGGGTGCCGTCGGCGGTCAGCCACTGCGCGAGCGAGGCGTTGAGGGACCCGGTGACCGGGTCCTCGGCGATGCCCGCCGCGTGCGGCACGAACGCGCGCACCTCCACCGCGCACTCGGCTCCGTCGGGGTAGGGCCCGACGACGCCGACGTCGACCGGCAGCCGCGCGTGGTCGGGCGTGAGCGCGAGGACCTGCTCGGCCGAGGCGACCCGGACGCCGACCCAGCCGGGACCGTTGTCGGCCCAGGCGATGTCGAGGATGTCGGTGCGCGCGATGCGCAGAGCCTCGGCGATCTCACCGATCAGGGCGTCCTCGACCGGACCGGAACGGATCAGGTCCGGGGCGGCGAAGGCGAGGCGGCCGCTGTCGCGGCGCAGCTCGACGAGCCCGACGCCGCACTGCTGCACGATCCGCTCCCCCGCCGGCACGCCGCCGTGCTCGAGCCACGCGTGCGCCGAGCCCAGCGTCGGGTGGCCGGCGAACGGCAGCTCGGTCTCGGTCGTGAAGATCCGCAGCCGGTAGTCGGCGCCCGGCTCGGTCGGCTCCAGCAGGAAGGTCGTCTCGCTGAGGTTGGTCCAGCGGGCGAAGCGCTGCATCTCCTCCTCGCTCATCCCGTCGGCGCCGTGCACCACCGCGACCGGGTTGCCGAGCAGCGGCTCGGCGGTGAAGACGTCGACCTGCCGGAAGGCGCGGGTCGTCGTACCTGCGCTCATGCGGACAGCGACATGGGGCCGTAGACCTCGCGGTCGACCTCGAACAGGGTCACGTGGGTGACGCCGAGGTCGGCGAGTGCGGACCAGGTCTCCCCGATCCACGACTCGGCGTCGCCCTGGTTGGGGAACGCGACGTCGGCGTACTCCGTCGCGTCGGCGCCGCTCAACCTCACCTCGGCGCCCGAGGCGTCCTCGAGGCGCCAGTGCCAGGGGTTCTCGGCCGGGGCGGAGGGGCGGTACGGAGCAGGCTGCTCGGGAAGGCTCATGTCTACGACTCTCGCACGGACGGCTGCACGAACGGCGGCTTGGTGATCTGGAAGACCTCGGGCCGGCCGCGTACGTCGACCATCACCTCGGCCCCGTCGTCGACGACGGTCGAGACCAGCGCGAGGGCGATGCCCTTCTTCATGGTCGGCGAGAAGGTGCCGGAGGTGACCTCGCCGAGCGGGACGTCGCGCAGGAGGCGCACGCTCATGTGCGGTCGCGGGATCGCGCGTCCCGTGGAGACCAGGCCGACCAGCTTGCGGCGCGGGCCCTCCTCGCGCTCGGCGAGCAGCTTGTCGCGGCCCCAGAAGGCGGGCTTCTTCCAGCCGACCGCCCAGCCGAGGCGGGCCTCGTTGGGCGTGATGTCGGGCGAGATGTCCTGGCCGTGCAGCGGGTAGCCCATCTCGGTGCGCAGCGTGTCGCGGGCGCCGAGGCCGGCCGGCACCAGACCGTACGGCTCGCCGGCCCTCATCAGCGCGTCCCACAGGGCGGGGGCGACCGTGGACGGCGCGATCAGCTCGTAGCCGCGCTCGCCGGTGTAGCCGGTGCGGCACACGACGACCTCGGCGCCCTCGAACGGCGCCTCGACGAAGGTCAGGTAGTCGTGGCCGACGGGCAGGCCGACCCCTGCGACGACCTCGTCGGACCTCGTGCCCTGGACGGCCAGGATGACGTAGTCGCGGTGGTGGTCGAGGACCTCGATGCCCTCGGGCGCGGCCTCGACCAGCCGGCGGCGCACCTCGTCGTTGTTGGCGGCGTTCGGCACGACGAGCACGTGGTCGTCGTCGCGGTAGTAGGTGAACACGTCGTCGACGATCCCGCCGGTGGCGTCGTCGACGACCAGGCTGTACTGCGCCCGGCCCGGCCCGATCCGGTGCAGGTCGTTGGTGAGCGTGGCGTTGAGGAACTCGACCGCGCCGGGCCCGCGCACCACGAGCTTGCCGAGGTGGCTGACGTCGAAGATGCCGACACCGCCACGGACCGCGGCGTGCTCCTTGACGACGCCCGTCGGGTACTCCAGGGGCATCAGCCAGCCGCCGAACTCCGAGAACTTGGCGCCGAGCGCCTCGTGCCGGTCGTGCAGCGGGCTGGTCAGTGGGGACGGGGTCGCGTCGGCCATGGTCGGCAATCTATCGCTCGATATCCTTCGCGGGTGACGACCTTCGCCCTCCGCACGGCCAGCCCCGCCAAGACCCGCGCCGAAGCGGTCGTCGTCGGGGTGCTGCCCGACGGGAAGCTGGCTCCGGGGGCCGAGGACGTGGCGTCCGCGTACGGGCGCAAGCTCAGCGGCCTGCTCGCCACGCTCGGTGTCAAGGGCGGGGCCGGCGAGGTCGCCAAGGTGCCCACGGGCGGCACCATCGCCTCTCCGCTGCTCGTGCTGGTCGGCCTGGGCCCCGACCCCGACGCGGCCGCCGTACGCCGTGCCGCCGGGAATGCCGCCCGCGCCGTCACCAACGCGGCCTCGGTCGCCCTGGCCCTGCCCGCCGACACCCCCGAGCTGGTCCGTGCGGTCGTCGAGGGCTACCGGCTCGGCGGGTACGCGTTCACGAGCTACAAGAGCAAGCCCGGTACGCCGACGACGCCCGCGGAGGTCGTGGTCCTGACCCCGGCGGCGCGTCGTGCCGACGTCGTGTCGGCCCTCGGGCCCGCCCAGGTCCTCGTCGACGCCGTCGTCGCCGCGCGCGACTGGGTGAACACTCCCCCGGGTGACCTGACGCCGCCGGCCTTCGCCGACGCCATCGCCGCCGCAGTGAGGTCGACCAACAAGGGACTCGACAAGGGCGCCACCCAGGTGAAGGTCACCGTCCTCGACGAGGACCGCCTCGCCGAGCTCGGCTGCGGCGGCCTGCTCGCCGTCGGCGCCGGGTCGGCTGCTCCCCCGCGCCTGGTCGAGCTCAGCTACGCCCCCAAGGACGCGGTCGCACACGTCGCCCTGGTCGGCAAGGGCATCACCTTCGACTCCGGCGGCCTGTGGATCAAGCCGGCCGCCAGCATGGCGACGATGAAGGAGGACATGGCCGGCGCCGCGGCCGTCGTCCAGGCCACCCTCGCCGCCGCCCGGCTGGGCCTGCCGGTGCGGGTCTCGGCGTACGCCGCGCTGGCCGAGAACATGGTCGGCGAGGCGTCGATGCGTCCTGGCGACGTGCTCACGACCTACGACGGCACCACCGTGGAGGTGACCAACACCGACGCCGAGGGCCGTCTCGTGCTCGCCGACGCGCTCGGCCGTGCGGTCGAGGCCGAGCCCGACGTGGTCCTCGACATCGCCACCCTCACGGGCCACATGGTGATGGCACTCGGCGAGAAGATGGCCGGCGTGATGGGCGACGACGACGTCGTCGCGACCGTGCTCGCGGCCGGAGCCGCAGTCGGCGAGGACGCCTGGCCGATGCCGATCCCGGAGTTCATGGACGAGCGCATCCACGGCTCGACCATCGCCGACCTCGCCCAGTACGACGGCATCCGCTGGGGCGGCGGCCTGTTCGCCGCGGCGTTCCTGCGCGAGTTCACCGGCGGCCTGCCGTGGGCGCACCTCGACATCGCCGGGCCGACCTTCAACAAGGGCGGCCCGGCCGGTCACCTCGCGGCAGGGGCGACGGGCTACGGCGTGGCGACCCTGCTGGAGTACCTCAGGAGTCGGGCGACTGCTGGCGGCGCTGCTGCTCCCGCTGCTTCTGTGCCTGCCTGACCCGGGAGTTGTAGTCCCGCATCCGCTGCGGGATGCCGACCACGGCGGCGTCGTAGGACGGGACCTGGTGGCGGTTGCAGAAGTCGTGGGCCCAGTTGATCGACGGCACCCGGCGGCGGGTCCACTCACCGTCGTGGGCGACCAGCAGCAGGGTGACCTCGCTGACGGCCGTGCGCGGCTCGACGAATCCCTCGACGCCACGGCGCTCCTGGAGCCAGGTGGTCAGGTGCTCCTCGTCGGCGCGGTCTGCCGCCCGGACCCGCGTGGAGCCGGTGCGTGCGGCGTCCCGTGCGGGGTTACTCATGCGTACCTTCGAGCGCCCGCGGAACCGGTCGAACAAACCCATGGTTCCAGTTTGCCCGAACCGCGGGTGGGCCGTTGCAAGTTGCTTCGCTCGTGGTGCAAGGATGAGACCCATGGCGACCGAAGTCACTCTCCCCGCGCTCGGTGAGTCCGTCACCGAAGGCACCGTCACTCGCTGGCTCAAGCAGGTCGGCGACCAGATCGCGATCGACGAGCCCCTGCTCGAGGTCAGCACCGACAAGGTGGACACGGAGATCCCGTCTCCGGTGGCCGGCACGCTGGTCGAGATCCGCGCGAACGAGGACGACACGGTCGAGGTCGGCGCCGTGCTGGCCGTCGTCGGCGAGGCCGGTGAGGCCGCCGCCGCACCCGCCGCCGAGGCTCCGGCTGCCGAGGCTCCGGCAGCTCCTGCCGAGCCCGAGCCTGCTCCCGCCGCCGAGGCTCCCCCGACGCCCGCTGCTCCGGAGACGCCGTCGGCTCCCGCCGCCCCCGAGCCGGCCGCGTCGGGCGCCGCCGAGGGCACCGCCGTCACCCTGCCCGCCCTGGGCGAGTCGGTCACCGAGGGCACCGTCACCCGCTGGCTCAAGCAGGTCGGCGACGCCGTCGCCGTCGACGAGCCGCTGCTCGAGGTCTCCACCGACAAGGTCGACACCGAGATCCCCTCGCCCGTCGCCGGCACGCTGCTCGAGATCAAGGCCGCCGAGGACGAGACCGTCGAGGTCGGGGCCGAGCTCGCCATCATCGGGTCGGGTACGCCGGCCGCTGCCCCGGCTGCGCCCGCCGCCCCGGCTCCGGCCGAGCCCGCGCCGGCTCCCGCGCCCGCCGCTCCGGCGCCCGCCGCCGCTGCTCCCGCCCCGGCCGCTCCTCCGGCCCCGGCCGCTCCTCCGGCTCCGGCTGCAGCGACCGCGACCGCTCCGGCCCACGCGGCCGACGCCACCGAGGGTCCCGGCTACGTCACCCCGCTGGTGCGCAAGCTCGCCGCCCAGCACGGTGTCGACCTCGGCCAGGTCAACGGCTCGGGTGTGGGTGGCCGGATCCGCAAGCAGGACGTCCTCGACGCCGCCGCTGCGGCGAAGGCTCCCGCCGCCGCTGCTCCCGCTGCCCCCGCGGCGTCGGCCGCCGCTCCGGCCACGCCGTCCCCGCTGCGCGGCCAGACGGTCAAGGTCAGCCGGCTGCGCAAGATCATCGCCGAGCGGATGGTCGAGTCGCTGCACGTCTCCGCCCAGCTCACCCAGGTGGTCGAGGTCGACGTCACCAACATCGCCCGGCTGCGCGAGAGCGTGAAGGCGGAGTTCCTGGCGCGCGAAGGCGTCAAGCTGACGTACCTGCCGTTCTTCACCAAGGCCGCGATCGACACCCTCAAGCAGCACCCGTCGCTCAACGCCAACCTCGACCTCGAGAAGGGCGAGATCACCTACTACGACCGCGAGAACGTCGCGTTCGCCGTCGACACCGACAAGGGCCTGCTCACCCCGGTCGTCAAGGACGCGGGTGACCTGTCGATCTCCGGCCTGGCCAAGAAGATCTCCGACGTCGCCGAGCGAACCCGGACCAACAAGATCGGTCCCGACGAGCTCTCCGGCGGCACCTTCACCATCACCAACCTCGGCAGCTTCGGCGCGCTGTGGGACACGCCGATCATCAACCAGCCGCAGGTCGCCATCCTCGGGCCCGGTGCCGTGGTCAAGCGTCCCGTGGTGATCGACGACGAGGACCTCGGCGAGACCATCGCGGTGCGCCACATGGTCTACTTCGCGCTCACCTACGACCACCGGGTGGTCGACGGCGCCGACGCCGGTCGCTTCCTGCGTGACCTCAAGAAGCGCCTCGAGGCCGGTCAGTTCGAGGTCTGAGCCAGCCGTGCACGTCGTGGTCGCCGGCTCGTCCGGCTTCCTCGGCCGCCAGCTCGTCACCGAGCTGCGCGGCCGGGGCCACGACGTCACCTGCCTGGTCCGTCGTGACCCGGCACCGGGTCGGGCCGCGAGCGAATCGCGCTGGGACCCGCAGGCCGGCGTCGTCGACGCCGAGCTGGTCCAGGCTGCCGACGTCGTCGTCAACCTCGCCGGCTCACCCCTGATCGGCAACCCCCACTCGAAGAAGTGGGCGCGCGACGTGATGGCCAGCCGCCGGGCCACCACGGGCCTGCTCGCGGCCACGATCGCCGCAGCCCCGAACCCGCCGGCACTGGTCAACGCCTCCGGCGTCAGCTGGTACGGCGACCACGGACCGGCCGAGCTGACCGAGGCCTCCGACACCCGGGGGCACGCCCTGCTCACCCGCGTCGCCCGGGAGTGGGAGGCCGCGACCCAACCCGCGGCCCGGGCCGGGGCGCGCGTCGTACGCCTGCGCACCGCTCCCGTCCAGGACCGGAGCCACGCGCCCCTGCAGCAGCAGCGCCTCCAGTTCCTCGCCGGTCTCGGCGGTCGCCTGGGCAACGGCCGTCAGTACTACCCCCTCATCTCGCTGCGTGACTGGATCGGCGCCGCAGCCTTCCTCGTCGAGCACCCGACGGCGTCGGGGCCCTTCAACCTGTGCGCGCCGGTCACGCCGACCAACGCGGAGTTCACCCGGGCGCTGTCGGACCTGGTGCACCGCCCGGCGGTGCTGCCGGCGCCCGCGGCCGCGATCCGGCTGGCGGCCGGACCGATGGCCGACGAGCTGCTGGGCTCGCTCAACCTGCGCCCGGCCGCGCTGCTCGACCTCGGCTACGGGTTCGCGGACCGGGACGTCGCATCGGTGCTGGCGACCGGGTTGCGCGGCTCCGCCGCCTGAGCCGACGCGAGCAGCCACGCGCCGCCCGGGCGGACGAGCACCAGGCGCCGGGTCGACGGCCCGTCCCGCGGCAGCGCGACCCGCTCCCCCGACCTCGGACGCACTCCGACCGCGCCGGAGAGCCGGTCGGTCACGACGAGCACGATCCGCCGATCGGTGCGCCGCCGCAGCTCGACCGCGAGCACCTGCATCGCCATCCCCTCGACCCGCAGGCCGCGCCGCAGCCACGCCCGGAGCATGGCCACGTCACGCGCTCCCACGGGCGACCCGCGCACGTAGAGCGCCCGGAGCGCGCGCACGTCGCCCTCGGCCCAGGCCCGCGCGCGGGACCGGTCCCAGTCGCGGAGCACCGCCAGCGAGCCCACGGCGCGGGCCACGTCGACCCGCCCCGCGACGGGAGCGGCGGCTGCGCGCGGACCGGTGGTCGGGGCGCCCAACGGGGGTCGGTCGCCCGCGCGCAGCACCAGGCCGGCGACCACCGCGACGACCGTGAGGACGACCGCGGCGGTCCCCAGGAGAACCGCCCGAGGGCCCGAGATCCGCATGGAACGATCTTGGACCGGACGTCCGACAGGTGGGTGAGCTCATCCACAGGCCCCGGAGTAGGCTCGACGCGTGACGCTGACCTTCCGCGAGGACGGACTGGGACCGGACTACATCGACTACGTCACGGCGTGGGACCTGCAGCGCCATCTGCACGCGCAGGTCGTCGCCGGCGAGCTGACCGACACCGTGCTCCTCGTCGAGCACCCGCCGGTCTTCACCGCCAGCCGCCGTACCGAGGCCCACGAACGCCCCGCCGACCCCGGCGGCGCGCCGGTCATCGAGGTCGACCGCGGCGGCAAGATCACGTTCCACGGCCCCGGCCAGCTGGTGGCCTACCCCATCGTCCGGCTGCCCGACCACGTCAGGATCCTCGACTACGTCCGACGCCTCGAGGAGGCGATCATCGCGGTCTGCGCCGAGCTCGGCGTCACGACCGCACGGATCCCCGGTCGCACCGGCGTGTGGCTCAAGGCCGACGAGAAGGGCGGCGAGCGCAAGATCGCCGCCATCGGCATCCGGGTACGCAACGGCGTCGCGATGCACGGCTTCGCCCTCAACTGCGACGTCGACCTGAGCTGGTACGACCGGTTCGTGCCCTGCGGCATCTCCGACGCCGGTGTCACCTCGCTGAGCGCCGAGCTCGGACGCGACGTACCCGTGCGCGAGGTCCTGGAGTCCGTACGACGCCACCTCAGCGAGCTGCTGGAGTGGAAGGACTACGTCCTGACGCCCGACTACGAGCCGCGGCCGGACCCGGCGAAGGTGGCCGTGCCGGTCGTCAGCTATCCCCGAGTAGGCTGAACCGGTGAGTGCGACACCCGAGGGGCGCAAGCTCCTCCGCCTGGAGGTCCGCAACGCGGAGACCCCGATCGAGCGCAAGCCCTCGTGGATCCGCACCAAGGCGGTGATGGGCCCCGAGTACCGCGGCCTGAAGAAGCTGGTCCACTCCGAAGGCCTGCACACCGTGTGCGAGGAAGCCGGCTGCCCCAACATCTTCGAGTGCTGGGAGGACAAGGAAGCCACCTTCCTCATCGGCGGCGACCAGTGCACCCGACGCTGCGACTTCTGCCAGATCGACACCGGCAAGCCCCAACCCCTCGACCGCGACGAACCCCGACGCGTCGCCGAGTCCGTGCAGACCATGGGCCTCAAGTACGCCACCATCACCGGCGTGGCCCGCGACGACCTGCCCGACGGCGGCGCCTGGCTCTACGCCGAGACCGTCCGCGCCATCCACGACCTCAACCCCGACACCGGCGTGGAGAACCTGGTCCCCGACTTCAACGGCGACCCCTCCCTGCTCGCCGAGGTCTTCGAGTCCCGCCCCGAGGTCCTGGCCCACAACGTCGAGACCGTCCCACGCATCTTCAAGCGGATCCGCCCCGCGTTCCGCTACGAACGCTCCCTCGACGTCCTCACCCAGGCCCGCACGTTCGGACTGGTCACCAAGTCCAACCTGATCCTCGGCATGGGCGAGACCCGAGACGAGATCTCGGTCGCCCTCCGCGACCTCCACGACGCAGGCTGCGAGCTGGTCACCATCACCCAGTACCTGCGCCCCAGCGTGCGGCACCACCCCGTCGAACGATGGGTCAAGCCCGAGGAGTTCGTCGAGCTCGCCACCGAGGCCGAGGAGATCGGCTTCGCCGGCGTGCTCTCGGGACCGCTCGTGCGTTCGTCGTACCGGGCGGGTCGTCTGTATCGTCAGGCGATGGCCGCGCGGGACGCCCGCGCCGAAGCAACTGCCTGAGGAGACCGCAGCACCCCATGTCGAACACGCCACTCGACCCGTCCACGATGAGCCGCCGCCGGCAGATCCTCGAGACCTACAAGATGTCCCGGGAGGTCGACCCGGCCATCCGCTGGTGGATGCTCGGCTCGTTCCTGGTGTTCGGCGGCCTCGGCCTGGCGCTGTTCCGGCTGGTCCTGCCCCACAACGACTCGGTCTTCAGCTGGATCCTCGCCGGCGTCGCGACCTTCCTCATCGGCCTGCTCGCCGTGATGATCGTGTTCGGCCGCCGCGCCCAGAAGGCCGCCTTCGCCCGCCTCGACGGCCAGCTCGGCGCCGCCGCCCGCGCCCTCACCATGCTGCGCCGCGGCTGGGTGATCGAGGAGGTCGTCGGCTTCACCAAGCAGCAGGACATGGTCCACCGCGTCGTCGGCCCCCCGGGCATCGTCCTGGTCGGCGAGGGCAACCCCGGCCGCCTCAAGGCGCTGATGGCCAGCGAGCACAAGAAGCACGAGCGGGTCGCCGGCGACTACCCGGTCCACGACGTGCTCGTCGGCAACGACGAGGGCCAGGTCCCGCTCAACAAGCTGGTCCGCCACGTCCAGAAGCTCGGCCGCCAGGTCAAGCCCGCAGAGATCACCGAGATCCGCCAGCGCCTGCGCGCCCTCGACGCCCAGCGCCCGAAGGTCCCGCTCCCCCGTGGCCCCGTGCCCACCTCGATGAAGGGGATGCGCGGCAACCTCCGCGGCCGCTGACCTCTCGCCCCACCTCGCCACCTGCCGGTGGCGCCTGCCGCCCGGATCGGGACAGCGTCGCGAACGCGTCCCCGGTCCGGGCGCTGCACTTGCGGTGAGGGCCGATCCCTGTGCGCGATCGAGGCCGAGCCCGGGCTGGTCGGGTCCTGACCTACTTGGTCAGGGTGCGCAGGGTCGCGAAGGTGACGGTCGACGTACCGGCGAACAGGTCGTGCAGGCCGCGGCCGTCGGGACGGAACACGAGCGGCGGGATGACGAGCGCGACGAGGACCTGGCGACCGATCGCCTTGATCGGGTTGAGGCGGCGCAGGTGCCCGTCGGCCGGTACGACGCACAGGCCGGTCAGGAGCTTGCCCGCCGAGCCGCCGCCCAGCCAGGTCATCAGGCCGGACTCGATGACGAAGACGATGAGGACGGCGCCGGAGGCGAACGAGCCGGGCTTGGAGTACTCGTCGAGGCCGAAGATCGCGATGACGACCAGGGTGCTCAGCAGCCAGTCCACGATCAGGGCGAGGATCCGGCGACCCCAGGAAGCGTTCTCGATCACGCGTCAACGCTATCCGGGCGCCCGATGAACCTGTTACACGGGCGAAACATTCGGGCAACCCTGCGAAATCTGGACCCCCTAACGTCACTCGTGCGTCGTCTGCGCGACGGCATCCGTTGACACCACCAGGGAGTTCACATGACTTCGAACCCGACCCGCTTGGGCGCGATCCGCAACATCGAGGCGAACGAGGCGCCGGCGGCGTTCTTCGACGTCGACGAGAAGACGGGCGCCATCTACGGCGAGAACGTCTTCTCCCTCTCGGTGATGCAGAAGCGCCTGCCGAAGTCGGTGTTCAAGTCGGTCTTCGCGACCATCCAGAACGGCCAGAAGCTGGACCCCGCGGTCGCCGACATCGTCGCCTCCGCGATGAAGGACTGGGCGATGGAGAAGGGCGTGACGCACTACGCCCACGTCTTCTACCCGCTGACCGGCCTGACCGCCGAGAAGCACGACTCGTTCATGGAGCCGGTCGGCGACGGCACGGCGGTCTGGGAGTTCTCCGGGAAGACCCTGGTCCAGGGTGAGCCCGACGCGAGCTCCTTCCCCAACGGTGGCATCCGGGCGACCTTCGAGGCCCGTGGCTACACCGGCTGGGACGTCCAGTCGCCGGCGTACATCCTCGAGAACCCCAACGGCAACACCCTGTGCATCCCGACGATCTTCGTCTCGATGACCGGCGAGGCCCTGGACCACAAGACCCCGCTGCTGCGCTCGCAGAACGCGATGTCGGAGCAGGCCAAGCGCGTCCTGGCGCTGTTCGGCCACGAGGACATCGACAACGTCGTGTCCTACTGCGGCCCCGAGCAGGAGTACTTCCTGGTCGACACCGCCTTCGTGAACTCGCGCCCCGACCTGCTCAACGCCGGGCGCACCCTGTTCGGCGCGAAGCCGCCGAAGGGCCAGGAGTTCGACGACCACTACTTCGGCGCCATCCCCGAGCGGGTCCTGGGCTTCATGCACGACACCGAGCGTGCGCTGTTCAAGCTCGGCGTCCCGGCCAAGACCCGCCACAACGAGGTCGCGCCCGGCCAGTTCGAGATCGCGCCCGTCTTCGAGCGCGCCAACCTCGCCTCGGACCACCAGCAGCTGATCATGTCGACGTTCAAGTCGATCGCGAAGACGCACGGCTTCGAGTGCCTCTTCCACGAGAAGCCGTTCGCCGGTGTCAACGGCTCCGGCAAGCACGTGAACTTCTCGTTCGGCAACGAGCTCCAGGGCAACTTCCTCAACCCGGGCGACAACCCGCACGACAACGCACAGTTCCTCGTGTTCTGCGCCGCGGTCATCCGCGCCGTGCACCTGTACGGCGGCCTGCTGCGCCTCTCGATCGCCAGCGCCGGCAACGACCACCGCCTCGGCGCCAACGAGGCACCGCCGGCCATCATCTCGATCTTCCTCGGCGACCAGCTGCAGGACGTCTTCGAGCAGATCGCCAAGGGCGGCGCCACCTCGTCGAAGCAGAAGGGCGTCCTCTCGGTCGGCGTCGACACCCTGCCCGACCTCACCAAGGACGCCGGCGACCGCAACCGCACCTCGCCGATGGCGTTCACCGGCAACCGCTTCGAGTTCCGTGCCGCGGGCTCGAACCAGACGGTCGCCGCCCCGATGGTCGTGATCAACACGATCATGGCCGAGGCGCTCGACTACCTGGCCACCGAGCTCGAGGGCGCTGTCGCCAAGGGCACCGCGTTCAACGACGCCGTCCAGTCCGTCCTGGCCAAGGTCGTCGAGCAGCACGGCGCGGTCGTCTTCAACGGCAACGGCTACTCCGAGGAGTGGCACGCCGAGGCCGAGCAGCGGGGCCTGAAGAACCTGCGCACGACGGTCGACGCGCTGCCGGAGTACCAGACCCCGGAGGCCAAGAAGCTGTTCTCGACGTACGGCGTCTTCAGCGAGGCCGAGCTCGAGTCCCGCTTCGAGGTCGGCGTCGAGCAGTACGTCATGACGATCAACGTCGAGGCGAACCTGACCGAGGAGATCGCGCGTACGACGATCCTCCCGGCGGCGGTCCGCTACCAGACCGAGCTCGCCACCAACGTCGCCTCGCTCAAGGCGGCCGGCGTCGACGCCGACACCACCGACCTGCTCGCCGTCACCGAGCTGGTCACCTCGCTCCGCACCGGTATCGGCGCGCTCGTGGCCGCCCAGGCCGGCGCCGAGGAGCACCACGGGCTCGAGGAGGCGGCGTACTACCGCGACGCCGTCCTGCCCGCGATGCTCGCCGTCCGCGAGGCCGCCGACGCACTCGAGGCCGTCGTGGCCGACGACCTGTGGTCGCTGCCGACCTACCAGGAGATGCTCTTCATCCGCTGATCCAGCGCTCCCCGAGCTGCCCCGGCCCCGGTGAGGGTCGGGGCAGTTCGGCATGCGCGGGTTGTTAACACGGACGAAACAAACCGGTGCTGCGGCGGCAACAGGTCATTCGGTAGGTTGCCGGGGAGGGTTCCGGCCCATCGCCGTACCGGTGCCCCCGATCGCCACAGGCTGAACCGATGGCTGGGCCGCGGCGCCGCAGCCGAGGAGGACCGAATGTTCAACAACAGCGAAGAGCTGCTCAAGTTCATCAAGGACGAGGGCGTCGAGATGATCGACGTCCGCTTCTGCGACCTGCCCGGTGTGATGCAGCACTTCACCGTGCCGGCCTCGTCCTTCGACCAGTCCGTGTTCGACGACGGCCTGGGCTTCGACGGCTCCTCGATCCGCGGCTTCCAGGCGATCAACGAGTCGGACATGTCGCTCTTCCCCGACCCGACGACGGCGTACATCGACCCCTTCCGGAAGTCGAAGACCCTCAACGTCAACTTCTTCATCCACGACCCGATCACGGGCGAGGCGTACTCCCGCGACCCGCGCAACATCGCGAAGAAGGCGCTGGCGTACCTCTCCTCCACCGGCATCGCGGACACCGCGTTCTTCGCGCCCGAGGCCGAGTTCTACATCTTCGACAACGTGCGCTACTCCACGGGCGTCAACGAGGGCTACTACCACATCGACTCCGTCGAGGGCTGGTGGAACTCCGGCAAGGCCGACGAGACCAACCGCGGCTACAAGACCCGCCTCAAGGGCGGCTACTTCCCGGTCGAGCCCTACGACCACTACAGCGACCTGCGTGCCGACATGGTCAAGAACCTCGAGGCCTGCGGCCTCCAGGTCGAGCGTGCCCACCACGAGGTCGGCACCGCCGGCCAGGCGGAGATCAACTACCGCTTCGACACGCTGCTCAAGGCCGCGGACGACGTGATGAAGTTCAAGTACCTCATCAAGAACACCGCCTGGGAGCAGGGCAAGTCGGTCACCTTCATGCCGAAGCCGATCTTCGGCGACAACGGCTCGGGCATGCACGTGCACCAGTCGCTGTGGAAGGACGGCTCGCCGCTGTTCTACGACGAGACCGGGTACGGCGGCCTCTCGGACATGGCCCGCTGGTACATCGGCGGCATCCTCGAGCACGCCCCGGCGCTGCTCGCCTTCACCAACCCGACGGTGAACTCCTACCACCGCCTGGTGCCGGGCTACGAGGCCCCGATCTCGCTGGTCTACTCCTCGCGCAACCGCTCCGCCTCGGTCCGGATCCCGATCACCGGCAGCAACCCGAAGGCCAAGCGCATCGAGACCCGCTTCCCCGACCCGTCGGCGAACCCGTACCTCGCGTTCTCCGCCCTGATGCTCGCCGGCCTCGACGGCATCCAGAACAAGACCGAGCCGGCCGCGCCGATCGACAAGGACATCTACGAGCTCCCGCCGGACGAGATGGCCGAGATCGCCCAGGTGCCCACCTCGCTCGGCGCCGTGCTCGACGCGCTCGAGGCCGACCACGACTTCCTCACCGTCGGCAACGTGTTCACGCCCGACCTGATCGAGACGTGGACGTCGTACAAGCGGGAGAACGAGATCGCTCCGGTGCAGCTGCGCCCGCACCCGCACGAGTTCGAGCTCTACTACGACATCTGATCCCTGGGTCTCGCTGACCTGCGGATAGGTGCCTGAAACGGCGCCTGACCTGCGAAAACGTCTTCCGACGTCTTCCAGCGTCAGGCGCCGTTTTTCGTTGCTGTGCGTACCCAGTGCACCCCACGGCCTGATGACATTGACCAGCACCGCACCGCCTGCCACGGCGTGTGTGTAGTCGCCCGTTCGCCGGCAGAGGAATGCGGCCGTTGCTACGTTCAACGCTGTGCGACTGCGTAGGGCCGAGGATTCGAATGACGAGATCGACGCCGATTTCGAGATCAGCCTCGGCGACGGGCCCCTCTTCACCCTCACTGTTGAAAGCTCTGGTGGGGCGACAGGCTCTGGCAACGTTCGCAACCCGGAGTATCCCCTTCTCATCGAAGAGGTGCTTCGCCGGCTTAGTTCCCTCGATGTCTACCTGATGGACGCCTTCGTCGACAGCCGGCGCGTCGCACACCTCCCCGAGGCCGAGCGCAGGATCAACGTCGACGGCCGGCCCTTTCCGATCAGGCTGGCTCCGGATGAGGACTTCGCTGCACTCCGCCGCGGTCTCACCCGACCTCAGGGCGACATTGGCAGTTCCAGGTCCGTTGGTGGCGGAAACCAGCGCAAGCGAGCGACCTTGGTTTTCAAGGCATCGACTCCCAGGACGCGCTCGGACCTCATCGAGTCGCTCCAAGCACGCGACCCCCGCGGACGGGATCGTCGGAGCGGGATCGCCGCTGGGCTGTCGACCGCCCATCTTGAAGCGGCGATCGCCGACTGGCGGCGAATGGGAAGGGAGGACTTCCTCGCGAAGTACCAAGCCACGGCGGCTCGCAGGTATGTCGTCGTCGACGGCGACGACGAGATGGACGCGATGGCGCTCATCCTGGGCGCTCGCGCCCTCGCTGGACTCGCGATCGAAGGCGCTTGGCGAGGCGACCGCGAGAACGTAGCCACCCCATTGCGGCGACTCGGATTCGCGGTGGAGGACGTCGAGCGGCCGTCCGAAGGCCCGCTCGGCCCAGACCCGCAGACCTATGTCGGTCTGGCAGAGAGACTCGGCGGCACCGATGTCGCGGTCAAACGGATGGGAAGGCGGGAGCAGCGATACCTGCGCGGGGCGCTGGGCATCGCCACCGGCGATCCGAACGCCGTCGCCGCCTGCGGAATGTGCGGACGCACGTTCCCACATGCGTTCTTGATTGCAGCGCACATCAAGCCCCGGCACATGTGCTCCGACGCGGAACGACTCGACCTGCCTCACGTCGGGTGGGCGCTATGCGTCGCCGGCTGCGACGCGCTGTTCGAACAGGGTTACGTCGGGGTGGACGACGTGGGACGAATAGTCGCGCTGCACCCTGCCGCCGCCATCCCCCCTGCAGTCGCGGATCTCATGGAGCCGCTGCTAGGAACTAGGGCACCTGGCTGGTCCGCTGATCGTGCCGTCTACTTCAAGGCCCACCGGACCCGGCACGGCGCCTGACCCGGAGTGGCTTGAACCTGGGCCAGGCGCTCGAGCAGATCTCGCCGCGGTTCATCGGGAACGAACGACGGCCGCAATCTCTTCGGCGGCCGCCAGCGGATCCTGATGCTCCCAAAACCGGAGTACGACCCAACCGGCCTCGCGTAAACGGGAGTCGGTATCCCTGTCGCGCTCAGAGTTTCGCGCGATCTTGCCGCCCCAGTAGATCGCGTTGGTCTTCGGGGTCGTGCCGTGGTCCGGACATCCGTGCCAGTAGCAGCCGTCGACGAACACGGCCACCCGACGCCGGCTAAAGACTAGGTCGGCCCGCCGATTGACCGTCGGCAGTGGCCTGACGTCAACGCGATAGCGCAAGCCGAGGGCATGCACGGCCCGACGAACAGCCAGCTCCGGCCTGGTGTCACGTCGCCGGTTGCTCACCATCACCGCGCGAGCGGCCGGCGACGAGGCCCACGGCTCGTACTCTCTGCCCACCTCGCTCCTCTCCTCGCACTCCTTCTTTACCAATCCACGCAAATCTGTCGGCGGTCTTATGTACGTTCCAGACTGACCTTGGGAGGTAGGAATCCGTGCCGGACACCTGGAGCGAGTACGACCGCTGGAACGACGCGATCGCTGAGGTCATCTTTGCGCGCTCCGAGGAAGTACGTCCTGTCTACCTCGACCTCGAGGAGGATCTCGTCAACGACCTCGCTGCCAAGATCGATGTCGCTAGCGTTGCTGCCGTTGACGCGCTCTGTGACGTCGTCAGCGCCACGTTGGATCGCTCGGAGGGCCCTGCCCGGGTATTCGCCCGCCATGATGCGCGACTACGCAGTTGGATCCGCGGCGGGCGCAGCACGCCTCCGCCGATCCTCGGCGTCCTTGCTTGCTTCTCTCTAGCCGCCGAGCAGATGGCCGGCGGCGACGGCATGGCGGCCAACAACTACTTTGGCCGCCTCGGCCAGGTGCTGCAGTGGCGCTCGCACGACCCCTCTCTCAGCATGGCGTACCGACGCGTCGCGGAGCGCTACTGGAGTGAGCTCAACCGCTGGCTCATTCAGGAGGAGGGCGAGCGTGGGATCCCAACGGCGTTCTCCTTGGCTCACCGGTACGTCGGCCTCTCGGTCTCCCAAGCTCTGGTCAGAAGCAATGACCGAGAGAAGCTGAAGGACTTCTTCCAAGTCTTCGGATTCGCCCCGGGCAGCCAAGTCGCCCCGGCCGACCTAGTGCCTCTGCTCGACAGCTGGATCAAGCAGGCCCACTGCCCCGTCAGTGCAAGTCTCGAGCGACTGTGGTCCAACGGTCAGGCGCGGTCTCGAATCGCCGAGGCAGCCGCAGTCACGCTTGCCTCCTGGGACGGCTCCGTGGTCGACCGCGGCACAGGTCAATCCTCCGCGACGGGCCGGCTTCACCTCACGCTCGAGTTGGGCGGCTTCCCACGGAAGCGGTTCTCAATCTCGGCCCTCTTCTATGTCCCTCAGGCCCAACTGGGCCGGGCCATGCAACTGCTCACCGCGGAGCCGAGCACAGCAATCGACCTCGTCCCCGACGTCCCCGGTGCTCTCGGCCTGGCACCGGGATCGTCCCTTCACCCAGACGACGTTCTCGCCGGCGTGCTCCGAGTGCGCGACGACTATTCGGGCGTGACGCTGGAGCGTCGCCCGAGGCGGCTCGTCGCTTTCAGGGAGGACGAGCTCTCGCGACGTTGGGTGGAAGTGCAGCAGATCATGCTCGGTGACGACCTACGCCTCCTCGTCGAGGACGGCCTAGCGCCCCGGGTAGCCGAAATTCTGGCAGTTGTCGCCCGGCCGGGGTGGGAGGCGGCGACGCCGTACTCGGGGCAGCCTGAGGGGTGGACACTGTTCACCGGCGTGGAGGTCCTGAACCACCCCGGGTCGCTGATTCCCGCCAACAAGATGGACGACCTGTCTGCGCTCATTCCACTGACCGCGTCCACCCTGAAGGTGTCCGGTGGATTCGCAATTCCGGGAAGTGTTCGTGGCAAGTGGCACGCAGCCCTTCCTCCCGAGATTCGAGCGGTCAACGATGCGCCCGGCGGCTTCATCGTTCGCCTCGTCCAACTGGACCGTTCGTCGGATGACCTCGAAGAGCGCCACATCGCTGAGTGGTCCGACGACGGCGCAGGCGTCATCATCGAGCCGCTCGCTGGCCTGAACCTCCCCGACGGGGACTACCGGATCGAGCTTGTTCCGAGCGGCCAGAGCGACCCGTCGAGCAGCGCGATGCTCTACCTGCGGTCGGGCGACACTCGCGACGAGCGGCAGTGGCATCTCGCCGAGTCCATCAGCTATGGGCCGGGGATCGGTGCACTCGGCGTCGCCACCGACACGGATTCGATGTCGATCCAGGGCCACGCCGTGTTCGGCTCACCAGAGCCGCCACCCACTCTTCGCGGCACTCCGCCGCGAGCCCCTTCCTGGTCCAAGGATGTCGGAACAAGGCGGCGCGAAGCCCAGCCCATGCGCATCACCGTTCCCGACTCAGACTCATGCATCCGAACGGGGCGACATCGCCAGGAGATCGAGACCGTGGAGTTGGACTCCAAAGGTCGTCCGACGACCTCTTGGGTATACGGCCGCTGCAAGACCTGCGGCCTCGTGAAGCGGTATCCGACCCGGATCAGAACGCGTCGGCAGAGCGCTGAACCCGCAGAGGGTCAAGAGGTGCACCCCGTGCACGACCTCACGACGCTGAGCCCTGCAGCCACATCGAGCCAGGACCGAGACTGGACCGTCGCATTCGACACGCTGCAGCACCTCGGCGGAGGAGCGTGGGCCTCGCTGGAGAAGGTCGCCCTGCAAATCGAGCCAACCGGGCTCTTCGTCGACCAGTTCGCGCGCACCCTCGAGTCCCTCGGGCACATCTCCATCCGCCGCGACGAGAAGACGCTCCGCCCGGCGGCATGGGAGATCAGTCCCACGCAGCTGACCGGCTGCGCGACAGGCCGGTTTGCCTTCAATGGCTACTGGCCGACTGGGCTCTACAACGAGGTCGTCGACGCCATCGAGGCAGACGGGGCGGACACCACAGTCGAGGGCAAGGAGCCGTCTCAATACTTCGGCACCCACCTCGGGAGCAAGACGCATTCAGTCGCCGATGAATGCGAGGTCGCCGTCCTCCCTGACGCCTGGCGGGCGCTTGCTGATGCCCTGCCTCCGATGAGCACGATCCTGGAGCAGTTACCGCGTCAGAGCGCGTCTGCCAGCGGTGACATCTCATGGTTCGATGTCGTCGACGCCTCATGGAAGCGCGTCGACAGCTACGAAGCACAGGGCGCATACCGCATCCGCAAGTTCGCCACCCTCGATGTCGTCCGTTCCGCAGAGGACCTGGAGCGAGGAACCTACGCCCGGTGCCCGGTACAACTCAGCAAGCATCTCGCCGCGCTCATGGACGGCAGGCCGCTGGCCGCCTACGACCCGAACCAGAAACTGTTCATGGTGCCCGTCGGCGCAGAGCTGCCTGGGCTCTACGGACGGGCCCTGACGGCAGCCTCATGCCTGCCAGCTGCACTCGTTCACGGCTCAGGGGCGGTTGCGTACCGGGACGTCCCGGAAGAGCTCGCCACACGCGTCTTCGACCTACTCACCCGATAGGACCCGTCAGTGCCATCAGGAACCGGCATGCCAGCCCCCGCAACCGTGGCCACTGCCATCGAAGAGGCCGTTCTCTCTTATATCGACACTGCCTACTGGCTGCGCGACAGAGGCCTGGCAGCAGAGCGTCGCGCGCTGCTCTCAACACCAGGAATCCTGTTTCAGGATCCGCTCATCGAGCCGGTACTCCCCTACCCGAACGTTCGCCCCGCCCTCGACGTTTGCCGTTCGGTCGGCCTCGACGAGGTCGAGGCGGACGTCCTGCTGAAGGGCGTCTTCGGCGAGTGGGCCGGGCCCGACATGCTCCTCCGTGAGCATCAGGCCGACGCCCTGACCCTCTCCATGAGCGACAAGTACCCGGTCGTGACGTCCGGCACTGGATCCGGCAAGACCGAGAGCTTCCTGCTCCCGGTGCTCGCGAGGCTCCTGCTCGAGGCCCGCTCTTGGCAAGGCATCAACCAGCCGAACGCATGGTGGGATTCGCGGCCCGAACGATGGTCGCCGACCCGGACCGAACCGCGCGACGCAGCAATCCGCGCCATCGTCCTCTATCCCATGAACGCGCTCGTCGAGGACCAAGTCTCGCGCCTTCGCAGGTCGCTGCGACGGATTGTGGCCCTCGGCGGACCGAATCTGTGGTTCGGCCGATACACAGGCGCGACGCTGGGCGGCACTGCGATGCCGGATCGTGGTCGGCACCGCGATCTCAGTCAGGTCGCGGCCGAACTCCGAGCGATGGTCACCGAGATCGACGGCGTGAAGGACCTCGGCGAGGATCTCACATCGCAGATGAGCGATCCGCGACACAACGAACTCGTCACGCGGTGGGACATGATCCAAACCCCGCCGGACATCCTGATCACCAACTACTCGATGCTGAACGTCATGCTCATGCGCGACCTCGAGCAGCCGATCTTCTCGAAGACTCGCGACTGGTTGCGCGCCGACGGAACCCGGTCCATCTCTCTGGTCGTCGATGAGCTGCATCTCTACCGTGGGACTCAGGGCGCCGAGGTCTCGATGATCGTGCGGGCGCTCTGTGATCGTCTCGGCCTCGCACCAGACTCCAGCCAGTTGAAGATCATCGCCACCAGCGCATCGCTTGACGACGATCGCGCCGAGTATCTCGAGCGGTTCTTCGGGACCAGCCGGGATGCATTCGTAACGGTACCCGGCCGCCCGCGGAGCGTCTCGGCAGACCTTCCGCTCAATGCCAGCGAAGTGACGACGAGACTCGAGCGTGGCGATCTGACGGGCATTGACGAGGCGATCGCCGTTGCATGCCGTGACGGCGACCCCGCGCGGGCCCTCCGGGCCACTCCTCTCGCCGAGGTGGCCAGTCGCTTGATCGATACCGGCGACCAAGGTCTTCTCGCGCAAGTCCTTGACCGCCTGGGCTCCGCCCCGACTAAAGGACAGATCCCATTCCGCAGCCACATGATGGTTCGGACGATGCGCGGCCTGTGGGCGTGCGTTGATCCCCAGTGTCCGGAGGCCGTTGGGGCCAGTCCTGCAGTTGGAAAGCTCCATCCCAGGCCAGCCGGATTCTGTGAATGCGGCGCCCGGGTACTCGAGCTGCTCTACTGCGACCACTGCGGCGACGTCAGCCTCGGTGGCTGGATTGTCGGCGAGGAGGACGGCGGAGCATTTCTCGCGTCAACCCCCGCAAGCGAAGGGGCCGACAGCGACAAGGTCATCTTCCGGCGCACGGCAAGCAGGTACCTCTGGTACCGACCGGGGCCCCTCCCCCCATCCGCGCACTGGAACCATGCCGGGCCCGGCAGCGTCGACGTCAGGTTCAATTTCGCCGGCGCGGAATTTAGCCCGAAGCTCGGGTACGTCCGGCCGGCTCCCGCTGCCGAAGCGACGGGGGTGATGCTCGTTCACGCCGGCGCTGGAGAGTGGTCGCCGCCCGCACTCCCGTCTCGGTGTCCTTCGTGCGGGCACCACGACGTCCAGCAGCGCTTCCGTCAAGGCATTGTTCGGTCACCAATTAGAGCGCACACCCAAGGCACCGATCAGGCCGCTCAATTGCTGGTTTCGGAGACCACGCGAGCCGTCTCTGCCGACAGGCGCCCCGAGAAGACGATCGTCTTCACTGACAGCCGCGACGACGCTGCCGAGACTGCAATCGGACTTGCGCAGAACGGTTTCGCCGATCTGCTGAGGCAACTCCTCCAGAAGACGTTCAACGCCGAGAACGACACCGTGCGAATCCTTCGGGACGGACCGAAGCCCGGGGCCCTGAGTTCGAGCGACCTCGTCCGCTGGAGTGCCTTGGGACAGGAGTTCCCCGACGCCATGAGGGCGTACATGCTCGCAGCAGCAGGCGCGGCTGACGATGCTGCACTGGCCACCATCGCCGCGTTCGAAGCCGAGAACGCCTCACTGCGCCGCATCTCGCTGCCAGACCTCATCGCCAGTCTGACTGGGGAGCTCCTCGCACTCGGCGTGCCGCCGGGCGGTCAACGTGCTGTGCTGATGAGGCTCGACGACGGCGAACCGTGGTACCGAGCATTTGACCCCCCGGTACCTGGCGAGTGGACGCCACTGCCGCCAGGGCCGACTCGCGATCAGTACCAACAGCGATTCCGCCGGTACTTGACCATGGCACTCGGCGATGCGCTCCTCGGCGGCCGCGGCCGTGACATCGAAAGCGCGCTCGTCGCACACCTTGCACCACGGCCGACCGGAGACGACCTGCTCGACTCCGTGCTGGCATCGACCATCCGCCTCTATGGACGCGCGAACCGGTGGACTCCCGGCCACACGTCTGACGCAGCAAACATGCCGCGGCGGGTCATCGACTTTCTGCGTCGCGCGGCCGCGACGAACTCCGTTGATGCCGACGAGTTGATCGCCCGCGTCACATCCCATCTGCTTCCCGCGATGGACGGCTCGTCACTCGGCCTGGAGAAGGGCGACCTTCCAGTCATCCTCCGTCGCCACGGCGGCGAGGTTTGGGTCTGCTCGAGTTGCTCCACGCGTCACCTTCACCAGTCAGCGGGCACGTGCATTCGGGAGTCATGCGCTGGGAAGCTCGAAGCGATCGCCCACGACGTCCTCGCCGAGTTGGACTACTACGTTCGCCTGAGTCACCTCGAGCCCAGCCGGCTGGCCGTCGCCGAACTGACGGGACAGACGAGTCCTGCATCGGAGGCGCGCACCCGGCAACGTCGATTCCGCGGTGCTCTGCTTCCGAAGCCGCGCGAGAACGAGCGCACGACTCCCCTCGATGTCCTCAGCGTGACAACGACCATGGAGGTCGGCATCGACATCGGCAGCCTCAGCTCGACGGTGATGGCCAACATGCCCCCGCAGCGTTTCAACTATCAGCAGCGCGTCGGCCGTGCCGGCCGTGCGAACCAGCCCTTCTCGTATGCCCTGACCCTGTGTCGTGATCGGTCTCACGACGACTACTACTTCGTTGAATCGCGGCGAATGACCGGCGACCTACCGCCCCAGCCATTCCTGGATACCAGTCGTCCGCTCATCCTGCGCCGGGTCGCCACAGCCGAGGTGCTTCGTCAGGCCTTCGGGGCGCTGGCGTCCCCTCCGACCGGCCGTTCCTCCGTCCACGGGTCCTTCGGCCAAGTCCACGACTGGCCGACGATCCGAGACGAGATCGCTACCTATCTCACAACGTCACCGGTCATCGCGTCTGTCGTAGGGCGGTTGGCTGCCTACACGGGGGTGGCGGACGCGGATGTCAGCGCGATCAGCGACTGGATTCGAACCGAGCTCGTCAGCGAGATCGATGCCGCGTACGGCGATCCTCTACTTACGCAGACTGATCTGTCTGAAAGGCTGGCCAACGCGGGCGTGCTTCCAATGTTCGGCTTCCCTACACGCGTTCGGACCCTCTATTACGTACCAGGCGCCGGTCGGCGACCCGAAGAGGTCTCCGACCGGCCACTCGGACAAGCCGTGTCTATGTTCTCACCCGGATCGCACGTCACGAAGGACGGCTGGGTGTACACGGCCAATGGCTTCGCTTCCTACACCCGGACCGGCCGAACCAACGCCAATCCGCTCGGACCGTCGACCTTCGTCCGACGCTGCCAGCAATGCACGTTCGCGATCGCCGGCTCGGACGGCGAGCCCACCTCCATCTGCCCCGTCTGCGGCGCCGTGCTCGAACAGACGACGATGCATCAGCCTCTGGGATTCCGCACCGAGGCACAGCGTGATGATCGCCGACCTGACGAGGAGGTTTCGAGCGCCGCGTCTCGACCGGTGCTCGGCTGGGCGGAGGAGCCGGCAACGCCTACACCCATCGCTGCGATGGACACGTGGATTCTGGACCAAGGCAAGCTGCTGACGATCAACACCAACGGCGGCCGCCTCTTCCAGACCGAACGCCAGTCTGACGGCAGCCACATTGTTCGGGACGATCCAACCCAACCAGGCGGCTTCGGAATCGGCGACATTCGCGTGACCGATGCTCTCATGATCGTCCCAGCCCGACTCGAAATCGAGGGCGGCGTCGTGCCGATCCTTGAGAGGCAGTCAACCAGCGGCCGGGCCGCGCTTTACTCGTTCGCGGAGGCCCTCCGCCGTGGAGTTCAGGCGGAGCTCGATGTCGACCCGAGTGAAGTCACCGTCGGTCTCCAGCCACGTCGAGCGGGCGATGTGGTCACTGCTGGCATCTACGTGGCGGATCAGCTTGAGAACGGAGCCGGCTACGCCTCGGAACTGGGACGGGGCGATCGACTCGTGCGTGTGGTCGCACGGATCGCCGATGACCTAGGCGCGATATGGTCCGCTGCCTCACACCAGGGATGCGATTCGTCGTGCCCTGACTGCCTTCGTTCCTACGACAACCGTCACCTCCACCCCATGCTGGACTGGCGTCTCGCCCTCGACATCGCAGAGCTCGCGCTCGGTCGCCGAGCCTCTGCTGACCGTTGGGCTTCAGTCAATCGCCGCACCGCTGAGCGGTTCGCTGATGCATTCAGTGACGCGTTGGGGCACATCGAGGTTGGCGAGCACGCGGGCGTGCCCTTCGTCGCTCACGGTCAACGAGTCATCGGCCTTGGGCACCCTCTGTGGCGCCCAGACACTACGTCAGTCACGGCCCCTCGCCAGGCGTTCGTGACATCAATGACCGGGAACGGACGGATCGCGACCGTCGTGGACGGCCGCTTGGCGGCGGCCTTCCCAGAAAGGATCTTCCGCGAACTTCAGGCATGAAGGCTTTGCAAGGCCGAGGATCCAATCGCGACAGCGCGCGCCCAGCGGGTCGGGCACTCGGCTCGCGAGACGTTGGCCCTAGTCGCTCGCAGGCACCTCAATCGACTTGGTATAGATCAGGAAGTTGTCGATGTCCTTCTTCCTGATCATGACCTTGCCCTTGCGGGGCTTGCCGTCCGGCTGCTTGAAGTCCTTCTGGAAGTCCCCCAGGACCACGGCGACGTTCGCTTGATTCACCTCGAGTATCTTCACCCGAACGAACCGCACCGCCTCCTTGAACCTCCCTGCGTAGGAGAGCGGGTCATAGATCGTGCTGCGTCCCACGTGCCCGACCGATCTGCGCCAGTCGTTCCACGCGATGGTCGCCACGTTGTCGTTGTCTCGTCCGTGCCACGTCTCATGCTCGTAGATGACGTACCAGAATCGACCAGTCTCCGAGAGGCAGCGGAAGAAGTCAGCAGCGTCGTTGCCAGGTGAGTCATTGACCGCGATGTTGGACGCCTTGAGGTCGCCATAGTGCTCAAGTACGCCGTGGTTGAGAAAGCGAAGGTCGTAATCGAACTCACCCTTTCGCTTCTCCTTCTGGACCACGACGAGGTCGTGGAGGCCGTTGTGCTCGAGGAACCGGCTTAGACGGAACTCCACGTAGAAGCCCGCCCACTCGTTCTGGAACCTGTCGGGCCACTTGGCAGCGTGCATCTCCTGCACGGCAGTCAGACCGTCAATCCGCGCACCATCGAGGAACGACTCGCTGAAGCGGTCGAAGACCTCGATGTGTGGGTTCTTCTCCTCATAGCCGCGAGTCAGGTAGGTCGCGAACTGGTCGGACCGCACGCTGGTCAGCCGATTTCCGTTCTTGTCCTCGCGCGAGAACTGTCCGAGGGTCTGCGCCTGGAACAGGTCGTTCGTCGCGACATGTGCGGCCGAGTTGTTGGCCTTTCGCTTGATGTAGGTCGAAGGGTCGAAGTCGACGAAGATCGTCGTGCCGCCGTAGTGGTAGACGCCGATGAAGCGGACCGTCAGGCCGTCGGCACGCCCCCGCTGCTCGATGTCGAGCCAGTAGCGCGGGATCTGGATTCGCTTCTTGAAGGCATCCCAAGGGCGGCCGAGGTGTGTGATCTGCTTCGTCAGGATTACCTGGTCTCGGAAGCGCACGACCGACCTTCCGGCGTAGGGCTCGATCTGGGCTCCGGGGAGAGCATCGAAGAGCAGCTCGCGCTTCCGACTGGGTGACAGCGTCGTGTCGACGTCCTGGATCAGCGTGCCATCCGGCCCGATTTGGTCGACGATCTCGGATCCCATGGCGTCATTAGTACCAGCGGCGAGCACGCTCGTGACGTGGATCGGCGCATGTGGCTTCGGTAGCTGCGTTTGAACAAGACCGGCATTCTGCGTGCCGATGACGGTGGTGTCGCCATATCGCTGACAGGGCACGGCACTAGAGATTGAATTCGGCCATGGGAGCGGACCTGGCGGGCGAAGCCTTGCGAACAGCAGCGCTCGCACGGTGGGCATGGCGGAGCGAGATCAAGCATCAGGTCGTCAACACCGACATCGATGGCCTGCTCACTGGAGCGCTCCTCCATCACGAGTTCGACTGGCCGATCATCGGCTTTAGCGACACCGCGCACAGTTGGATCGACTCTCGGGTGCCAACGCCGCTCAACCTCAGGGAGACGACGTGGGTCGACCTCGACATGTGCGTGCCAGGGAGTCGGTCGATCAGCCAGCACGTCGTCAGCAACACCGCGGCCGAGGCGGAGCTCGTCACGGCGTTTGCCGAGTCCGTGAACGCGAACCTACTCGTGGGCCGTCACCGACTGGACCGCTACACAGACAAGTATCCCTACGGGACGTTCCAGTGGGTCGCATGGCTGGTTGGCAACGACCTCGGCACCTCGACAGGCGACGCGATCGCGTCTGGTCTCGCATGGATGCCGGACGGCGGTGCTTTCAGCCTGAGCAACTTTCGCTCCAACTGCCTCGACTGGGCCATCACCAAGATGCAGGGATCCTCGCTAGCGCCCATTGCGAGCGGTGACGCGGCCACGGCGGTCGAGCACGTCCGGCAGGCGGAGTCATACCTCCGGCGCAAGTCCGGGGTGCTGTCCGGCTGGTCCCGGACGCACCAGTGGTCGATGCCCAGGGGCAGTGTGGGCGGACTGGCCGCGCCATTCGCACACGCCCCGGTTCAGGCGCTCCTCGATGCCATCACTGAGTTATACGGGTGGAAGCCAGCCGTGATCCCGACCCGCTACAAGCCCTTCTCTGCGCTCTGGCAGGCCGGGAGGCAGCCGCCGGGTTGGCCTCATTCAGCGAACCGGCGGGAGGTCGTTTCCGTCGCCGTGACCTCGAGGAACGGCTGGTGCTGGACAGAGAACAACCCGCCGCTATGAGTCAGTGTTTCGCGGCGAGGACCTCATCAGGCGACAGCGGCGCGGAGAGCACGGCATCGAGGATGCGGCGGCCGGAGGCGCTGCGCTTCAGGAGGTCCTCGTCGCGCAGTACGTGCTCGCGGAGCACGTGCCAGACAGCACCGACGTTGACGCCGTTGCCCATCTGCTTATACGTCGCGGCCGCAGGCTGACCTGCAAAGTCGAACCACTCCGGGAGCCCCTGCATGCGAGCGGTCTCCCGCGGCGACAGCCGCCGCTCACGCGGCCCGATGATCGACGTCTGGGTGATCGCGACGAGCGCCGGCAGGTACGTCGGTCGCTTCGCCCGGATGCCGGAGGGGCGCAGCTGCATCACCGTGTCCCACAGTCGCGGGGTGTCCTGAGCCTGCCATTCCAGCTTGCGACGGGACGCGGGGAACTTGTCCGTGTAGATGCCCCACTTCTTCGTCCACGGCTTGATCCAGTCCTCGTGCTCGATGAACAGCGCGTAGTTCTTCGCGAGGTGTCCAGCCTTCCATTGCGGCAGCAACGGGTCCGCCTCCATGAGGTCGCGATAATGCGGTTCAGGCCCGAACGCTCGACGCGCAGCAGAACGCGGTCCCCACACGTCAGTCCACGCGTCTGCCCAGATAGGCATGCCCGGCGGGCGACGCCCATCCGTCTTCTCGAACCAGGCTTGGACCCATTCGTCCCACGCATCGATCCAGTGGCGCTCCGACTCGGTGAGGTTGCAGCCAGGGACGCTGTGGGCGTCATCAAGCAGCTCCTCAAGATGCCAGGTGCTCGGCTCCCAACCGTCGATCGGCTGGCCGGTGACGATCGGGGGCTCAACGTCGAGACCATCGGTCAGGCCGTCCGGGTCGTAGGTAGCGGTGATGAACACGCGCTCCCGAACCTGCGGTCGACCACCTCGCTCCGGCGGAAGCAGGTGGGGCGAGAACACAGCCGGGATCTCGGAGACCCGGTAACCCTCGTCACGGAGGGTCTCGATGATGACCTGCCACTCGTGCATGTGGCGAGGCCCAGCGAGGTTACGGACGTTCTCAAGAAGCACGACCTTGGGGCGGCGCTCCTGGATGATGCGAAGGATGTTCCAGTAAAGCGTCCCGCGCGTCTCGTCCATGCCCCGCTGAGCACCAGACTTCGAGAACGGCTGGCACGGAAAGCCGGCGGCCAGCACCTCGTGTGCCGGGACGTTCATGACGTCCTCGTTGGCGTCCTTGGTGATGTCCCCGAGAGGATCGATCCCCCAGTTTCGGCGGTAGACCTCCGCGGCGTGCCTGTCGACTTCGACCGCATAGACGCACTTGCCGCCGAGTGATGACAGCGCGGCGTGAAAGCCTCCGATGCCAGCGAACAGGTCGATGAATCGGAACGCCGGCGAAGTCATGCGCACAGCCTAAGGGCCGACGAGTCGTCCCCTGCGACGGCGCGCCGTCGAACATCCGTTCGGACGATCCGATGGTTAGTGACCGACCGCCAGACGCAGCGAGCCGTCTCCAAGATCCCCTGGGACGCGATCTTGATCGCGTCCCAGGCGAGCACGAGCACGACAAGGTTCAGCAAGCTCGAGCCTCCGCTGTCGACCGTCTCCTCCACGGAGTGCATGGCGACGAGCAGAGCGGCAGAGATGACGAAGAGAACGGCAACTGTTCGCCAGCGCGGCTCCTGAGCGCGCACGCGGCGAACGAGGAGATTCGTGGGCGCGTAGACCTGGAGATAACTGCGGACCGCCACGACGGAGGCGATGACTGGAAGCGTTAGGAAGATCAACATGGGTCCCTCCGGGAGTTGAGACTTCCTCCCTACGCCGACTCGGTGTCTCGGCGCGTGGCGCCAGCTCGTTCCTGTGGAGTGTTGAGCCACGCAGACGTCTATGGAGCCGAAATGGTGCGGATCTCTATCGCCGACGTGGCCATCTCCTCGGACGCGGGCACCGCCGACCTCGTCGCTCGGATGACAGCAAGAGCACGATGACGATCCGTCCGCTGGGCTTCGTTCCTCGCTTCGCCGCCAACTGGAAGGTCGGAGGTGATCTTGTACCGATCGCGATATGCAGCGACCGTCGCCGCCGCGTCGAGCCAGGCCTCGTCAACTCGGACACCAGCATGCCTTGGTTCAAGACGCCGAATCCAAGCCTGCCGGCTGGCAACTGCGTCCTCGGCAAGGGCACGAGCGCGCGACTCGATCAGTTCCTTCCGCTGGTCGATCGCCTGGCGGTCCTCGGCTGACATGTGGCCGAGCGGCTCAGGGATCAGGCCGGCGATCAGTCGTGGACGGAGCCGGCAGTCGCGCGGCGGAGCCGATGCAAGCTTCTCGGTTCGGTATCGGAGCACCGCCGCGATGTCGTCGGCGTCGTCGAGTCCGTGCCGCCCGACGACTCGAGGCAGAAGACGTTCGAGGTCGTGGTGGTAGGCCTCGGCGCGTCGTAGTGCGGCTTCGAGCGGGCCGAAGGCTGTCGACTCGACGACCGCGGCGTGCTGCTCGGCGGTCAGACCGGAATGTCTGAGCAGGTCGACGAAGCGGTCGTGCTGAGCTTCGGCGGCGATCGTCTCGAGTTCGGCGGCCAGGCGGTCGATGCCGCCGTGGAGCTCGTACTCGGCCTCGATCGTCTGTGTGGCCGATAGGTCGGCGCCGCTGTGCTGGAGGACGCCGTACAGAACGGTCCTGGCCGTCACGTCATCCGCCTCCGGCGTGGAGTGGCTGTCGTCGGGCCGGTCGAGGGCGACGTAGGCGATGTTGGACTCGCGACCGCGGGTCATCGAGACGTAGAGGTTCTCTCGGGTCGTGGATGCAGTGACGACGACGTGCGCTGTGTCGACGGTGACGCCCTGAGCGCGATGCGCGGTGACCGCGTAGCCGAGGTCGACGTGCTCGGCGACGTACTCCGGCGGCAGGACCGATCGTCCACCGCGAGTGTCGAGGCGCTTGACCAGGACAGAGCCGTCACGCCGAATGTCGGTGACAAGCCAGCGGTCGCCGTTCTTCACCCACCCGCCGCGCATGGTCCGAATCCGGCGGTCGTTCTGGCGCGTGATGACAATGTCGCCCACCGAAGCTCGGCAGCCGTCGACCAGGCCGACCTCGCGGTGGTCGACCGCACCATCCAGGAGCAGGCGCTCGGCCCGGGCGCGTTCGTTGAGCGCGCGGACGTCCCGCGCAGACTCCGTCACGAGGATGCTGGCGCGTCCGGCGGCACAATCGGCCCGCCAGCCGACGTAAGCGGCGTCGACCATCTCATCAGTGAGGCCCTCGCAGATCCGCTTGTGGCGGGCGTACGTCGAGATGACCTGGACGTCGCCACGGCTCAGCGCGAGGGAGGCCTCCTTCTCCCACTCGTTGGCGAACCGGTGGATCTCGTTCAGCGCGGGCGCGTCCGCACGCCGGTCGACGAGGAGCGCGAAGGCTCCGCCGGCATCGACGGACTGGAGTTGGTGGGGGTCACCGACCAGCAGGACCTTGGCGCCCGCGCCGACCACGATCCCCGTGAGCCGATCGAGTGTCGCCGTGCTGGCGAGAGTCGCCTCGTCGACGATCACCAGTTGACCGCGCCGCAGCTCGGTGCGGCCGCGGTCGTACTCGTACAGCCACTTCGACGTGTTCTCGCAGGCGACACCGAGGTCGTCGGCCAGCGCCTGGGCGGCCGCGGCGGATGGCGCCAGCCCGACGACACTCCCCCGCCCGTGTTCACCGATCCAGGCCGCGCGGAGCGCTCTCATGGTCGTGGTCTTGCCAGCCCCCGCCGGTCCGACCAGGAGGTCGACTTGGCGCCCTGAGCGACAGATGATCTCTACCGCGCGCCGCTGCTGATCGGTCAGCGAGATCGTGCCACGGCCGCCCGCACGCCCAGCGACGCCGAGGGACACCGTTGGCGCGGTCACCTTCTCGGCGCGCGCCAACAGCCGTCCCTCGGCCTCGAGCACTGCGATGGAGGAGTACTTCTCGCCATGCCGCGGGCGGAATCGGCTCGTGCCGTCCTCGCGCTGAAAGCGGGCCGGGCTGAGGGCGAGCTCTGGCGGCGTCAGGACAACGGAGTGCGCCTCGGCCGCGTCCACGATGAGGCCGACGACGGCCTCGCGGTCCTCGGTCGTCGCGAACCTCAGATCCATCGTCTGCTTCGCCGCCTCGGCCATCAGGTTCCAGTGCGTCCACACAGCCCGCTTCACAGAGACGGCCGCGACCACCTCGGCGCCGATCGCCTCGATGGCAGCCAGCGGCACGTCCTCCACAGTTAGGAAGTAGCCCTCTCGGCCGATCACCGACTGCGACCACCCCGTCGGCTCGGCGCCCAACCGCTTGGCGGCCCGTTGCCGCCAACCCGCGGTGAGGTCGGCGAGAGACCGGACCTCCTTCGGCGGGCGCGTGGCGAGCGTGGCTTGGGCCCGGAGCTCGACGATCGTCCTCGCCGATGGCATCCGCCCGTGGCGAGCGACGTACTCCGCGATGAGCTCGTCCTTCTTGAGCTCGATCTCGCGGGTGCGGCTGGAGAACTCTGTGATCAGGTCGTCAGTGACGCCCGCGATCTCCCATCGGGGATTCCGGTCGGGTCCGCGCTGCCGCAGCTCCCACTCGATGCCGAGGTCGCGCGACAGCCGGTCCGCCAGAAGTGCGTCGTAGTGCGCAGACAAGCCGGTGCGCGAGGCGAAGACCGGGCGACCGTCGAGACTGCGCCAGCGGCCGTCCATGACGGTGAGGACCTTGTTGGCCACGACGACGTGCGTGTGGAGCTGCGGGTCCCCGGCGCGGGAGTCAAAGTGGTCGTAGGCGACGGCCGCGACACCCGCCACGTCGACCTGGGCGACAGCGCCGTCAGCGTCGGAGATGCCCGCACGGGTAGCGGCGACCTCTCGCTCGAACAGCGCGATCACGTCTGCGAGCGCTGCATGATGGGCGGCGACGATCCGCTCCTGGGTGACGGCGTCGGCGACACCCCAGAGCACGGAGACCGACTTCGGGACGCTGAACGTGAGGTCGAACCCTGCCACCGCTCGCCGCATCCCGGCCGCAGTCTCCTCAGCCTCGATCCGAGTCGTCTCGGCGGCGCAGTCCTCCTGAGTCATCTCCTGATCGAGAGCGGCGACGCGTTCGTCGATGCGATCCGAGAGCCTCTTGTAAGACGGAAACGCCCGGCCGAGCTGGTCTCCCGTGATCGGGTCGCGGCCCATGCCGACCAGCAGCGCGAGCTGCTCCTCGCTCACCTGCATGCCAGTACGGAGCTGGCCAGCGCCGAATGCGCCGACACCGGATCCGAGCCAGCGGCCGGGCGGCGTACCGACATCGGAGTAATAGCGGGTCAGCGGCGTCGAAAGGACGCGGTTGCCGTCGCCGGCCGCAACGCTGCGCAGCAGGTACTGGTAGCCGCTGCCCGCGGACATCCGGCGCATCGAGACCGTCACGGCCGTTTCCGTCCCACAGCGCTCAGGTGCGCGTCCTTCTCCACAACCCCCTCGATCTGCACACCGTGTGAAGGCAAGGAGGCGGTAGCCGAGGAAGGGCGGAAAGCATGACGGGGCGAGGGCGACAGGAGGTGAGGTGCAGGTGAGAGGAAGAGGTGAGCGAGAGGGACTGAAGGAAACGAGTGAAGAAGGCTGAGGGCTGAGGTGGGACGACGGGGCTTGGACAGAGACGAGCACCTGACCCCTGGAAGCGACCCGGTAAAGACGTCGGGTCCGGATCCGTGAATCAGGCTTACGATGAGGTTCAGACGATGCACGCACCGCCCGTGGGACGTCGTCGCGCCTCATCGCCGTAGGGCGAGAGGAAGCAAGATCCCCCATGAAGAATCGACTCGGGTTGACCTTCCTGGCGACCGGCACACTTCTGTTGGCCGCGGTGTCGGCGTGTGCCGAAAACGATGGGGATCCTCCGCCGACGACGCCAGCCACGTCGTCCCAGACAGGGTCCACGGAGCCGACGACCAGCCCGTCGCCGACGTCGCCCAACGACGCCGCGACCGCGAATGCGACGGCTGCGATGACCGACTACTACTCCGTTCTCGATGGGCTCCGGGCCGATCCCTCAAGCGACCTCAAGGAGCTCGAGACCGTCGCGATCGGCGCGCAGCTCAACGCGGTGCAGACCCTCGTACAGCGGCAGCGCGATCAGGGCCAGCGCCAGACCGGCACCACGGCCATCAGCGAGCTGAAGGTCCAGTCGGTCACCCTCGACAACTCCGACCCGGACGCCGGCAAGGTGCCCACGGTCGTCATCGATGTCTGCTGGGACGTCACCAAGGTCGACGTGCTCGACAAGAGCGGCAAGTCGATCGTCTCCCCCGACCGCCCGGACACCGGGTGGACGCGTTACACCGTCGCGAACTACGAGTACGCCGCCGACCCCACCGGCGGCTGGCGCGTGGCGACTGGCCAGGACCTCAAGCAGATGCCATGCGCGGCCTCCTGATTCGCCTCCTGCTGACTGCCCTCGCCACCGCCAGCCTCACTGCCCTTGCGTCCGGGACGTCGTACGCCGACGGCACGGTCTGCGGTCAGACCGACCCGGCGACAGGCGAATGCCTGATCTGGATCCACGTCCCCGGTAATCCCGGCACCCCGGGGACGCCGGGCGACGACGGGCCAGAGGACACCGGCAGCGGCGCTGCCTGCTACTGGGACGGCACGAGCCAAGGCGTCACGAAGCCACCGCCTGGGCCAGTGCCCTGCACGAAGAACGGCGCCTACTGGTCGAACGCCTACCACTGCTACATCTCGCTGGTCGAGCCTCAGCCTCCAGCCGGTGATCCGAGCTGGCAGGGCCATGAGCCCGGGGACGGCGCCGTCTACTACTGCGACCAGCCGCAGACCGGACTGCTCATCACGATCTGGACGCAGGATCCGCCGCCGAACTCCGGCACGGGGCCGACGCCGAGAGAGGTCGCCCAGATCGCCATCGAGAACATGCACCTCAGGGCGATCGACATCGGCATCGCTCCCGAGCCGGGCCCCAACAGCATCGGCCTCGTCGGCATGCCCGTGTGGATGTGGGCGAAGGCGCCGAGCAGCCAGACCTTCGGCCCGATCACCGAGAGTGCGTCGGCAGGCGGGATCACGATCACCGCGACGGCGAAGGTCCTGCACGTCACTTGGGACATGGGCGACGGAACCGAGGTCGTCTGCGACACGGCGGGCACGCCGTACAAGCCGGAGTTCGGGCGGAAGGACTCCCCCGACTGCGGCCACACCTACAAGAAGTCGAGCGCGGGGCAGACGGACGATGCGTACACCGTCACCGCGACCTCGAGTTGGGTCATCACCTGGTCGGGCGCGGGCCAGACCGGGACGATCCGCCTCGACGGCCTCAATCGCTCGACCCAGATCCGGATCGGCGAAGCGCAGGTGCTCGTGAACTGACGAGCACTGCGCGGGGAGGGACGAAGTGACCACGACTGCCCGAGAGGACCGGAAGCCCGGCCCCCACCGCACCGCGCCCGACGCCGGCCCGCCGATCACTCCCCTGCCCAAGCTCCGCAGGCGGCCCGGACTCGTGGTCGGTGCCGTCGTCATCACCGCCCTCGGCTGCCTTCTCGGCGCCTGGGCATGGAACGCGACGACCAGCACCGAGGAGGTCCTCGCTGCGACGAAGACGATCCATCGAGGCGAGGTCATCACCGCCGACGACGTCCGGCGCATCCGGATCAGTGGCGATCCGGCTCTGGAGCCACTCCCTGCGTCGGCGTACGACGAGATCGTCGGCCAACGCGCCGCGCTCGACATCTCTGCCGGCGGACTGATCACGACCGAGTCGACGACCGATGCACCGCTGCCGCCGGAGGGCCATTCGATCGTCGGCATCTCGCTGACCCCGGCCCAGGTCCCAGCGCTCCCCATGCACGGCGGCGACAAGGTCCGCATCATCGTCACCCCGGCCGCCAATGGGGATGCCCCGGCGGGCGCGCCACAGTTCACGGCAGCCGAGGTCGTCGACACGGCGATCGACGAGACCACTGGCAACACCGTCGTGAACGTCCTGGTGCCATACGCCGAGGCGAGCGTCCTCGCGGCCCGCGCTGCGACCGGGAACGTCGCGCTGATCCTCGACTCGGGAGCCCAGTGATGGCGATCGTGTGCCTGGCCTCGGCCTCCGGTTCGCCGGGCGTCACCACCACCGCAGTCGGCATGGCGTTCAGTTGGCCACGGCCCGTGCTTCTCGTCGAGGCCGACCCGACCGGCGGATCTGGCGTCCTCGCCGGGTTCCTCCGCGGCACGACGCCGTACGATGCCGGGTTGATCGAGCTCGCCCTCTCACCCCTCGGCACGGCGGACGCGCTGCGGGAGGTCGTACGGCCGTTGAGCCCGAACGTCTCGCTGGTCGCCGGCATCCGATCGCACGCTCAGGCCACCGCGCTGCGTGACATCTGGGAGCCGTTGGCGGCGGCACTCCGCGATCTGGATGACACCGGCCAGGACGTCATCGTCGACGCCGGCCGGCTCGGACTCATGGGCTCGCCGACCCCGATGCTGGACGCCGCCGACGCGGCGCTCCTGGTCACCAGGGCCACCCTGCCGGCGATCTCGGCAGCTCGTTCTTGGGCGGAGACCGTCCGGCAGCCCGCCACCGGATGGCGTCACCCCGGCTTGCTTCTCGTCGCCGAGGGCCAGCCTTATCGAGCCACTGAGGTCTCCAAGGTTCTCGGCATGCCCGTCGTCGCCGACCTGCCCGACGATCCGGCAGCCGCGGCCGTGTATCACCGCGGCGCAGCGCCTCCGAAGCACTTCGAGACCGGCCCCTACATCCGCGCGCTCCAGGCCGCGGTCCAGTCGGTCCAGGCGCACATCGCCCGTGGTCGGTTCGCGCTCGTCGAGGAGGCGCGGCCATGACCGAGACCTACCGATTCGCGAACGAGTACGGCGACCTGACGCGCCTGCCACTCTTCAGCCAGACGACCAACGGCGTCCCCCACGAGGTGCCGAGCGGTCTCGACGCGACCGTCGGGTCGCCGCCCCCCTCCACCTCCGATGTCGACTGGGCGCTCGTCTCGACACTGCGTGCCCAGGCCTCCGAGCAACTCAGCCAGGCTGTGCAGTCCGGCCGCGCCCGACTCGCCAAGGAGGCGCAACAGGAGATCGGCCGATCGATCGTGCTCGACCTCATCGAGTCCGCGATGGCAGAGGCTGTCGACGCCGGTCACGGGTCGTGGAGTCCCTCGAAGCAGCAGGCGACCGCTCAGGCCGTGTTCGACTCCCTCTTCCGCCTCGGCCGCCTCCAGCCATTGGTGGATGACGACCGGATCGAGAACATCGTCATCGTCGGCCACGACAACGTGCAGCTCGAGCTGATCGACGGGACGCTCGTTCCCGGACCGTCGGTGGCCGACTCCGATCAGGAGTTGATCGACTTCCTCGCCTTCCTTGCCTCGCGCAGCGAGGTGAATGCGCGCTCGTTCTCCGAGGCACAGCCGAGCCTCCATATGAGGCTGGACGGCGGCTCGCGGCTGGCGGCCGTGGCGTGGGTGACCACCCGACCGTCAGTCGTGATCCGTCGGCACCGGCTGATGCGGGTCACGCTGGACGACCTCGTCAAGCGCGACATGATGACGCCCGTCGTCGCCTCGTTCCTGAGGGCTGCAGTGCGCGCCCGGTGCTCCATCGTGGTCGCCGGGGCGCAGGGAGCTGGGAAGACCACGCTGGTTCGAGCGCTCTGCGCCGAGATCGACGAGCTCGAGGCGATCGGCACCTTCGAGACCGAGTACGAGCTGCACCTCCACGAGCTCGGCCGGCACAAGGTCGTCATCCCCTGGGAGGCCCGGCCCGGATCGGGTGAACGCGGTCCTGACGGGCGCCAGTCGGGTGAGTTCACGCTCGACGAGGCCCTCGTCGACTCCTTTCGCTTCAACCTCTCGCGGCAGATCGTCGGCGAGGTTCGCGGCAAGGAGATCTGGGCGATGATCAAGGCGATGGAGTCCGGCACCGGGTCCATCTCCACCACCCACGCGGCCGACGCCGTGGCCGCCGTACGCAAGCTCGTGACCTGCGCGATGGAGGCGGGTCCGCACGTCACGCAGGGTCTCGCGACCAGCAAGCTCGCGGCGACCGTCGACCTGATCGTCCAGTTGAGCCTGGAGACCAAGGTCGTGCCGGGCGGGGCTAAGCGGACCAGACGGGTCGCGGAGGTCATCGCGCTCGCGCCAGGCGAGAAGGAGCCCGGCTACGCGACCACGCACGTGTTCCGCGCCGACGCGACCGGTGTCGCGGTCCCCGATGTCCTCCCCGACGAGTACCGACGGCTCGCGCAGCACGGCTTCGACCTGGCGGCGTACCTCGCGAGCCAGCCGCTGGGAGCCCGGTCATGACCACGATCCTTCCGGCACTCGCGGGTGGACTCGTCGCCTTGGGGCTCCTCGGGGTGGTCATCGGCCTGCGCCCGACCGCGATCCCACCGCGGGAGCCCATGGCAGCCAGGCGGCGTCGCACACCCAGCCGACGAACCCGAGGCCTGCTTCTTGCCGGTGGCGCGCTCGGCCTCGTCGGATGGCTCATCACGGGCTGGATTCTGGCGTTGGTCATCGCGCCGGTCGCCGTCATCGGGCTGCCCATCCTGCTCAGCGCGCCGCCGGCCGCCACACAGATCGCCCGCCTCGAGGCGATGGAGGAATGGACTCGATCGCTCTCCGGAGTCCTCACCGTCGGGATCGGGCTGGAGCAAGCATTGGTCGCGACTCTGCGGTCGACACCTGCTCCGATCGCCGACGAGGTCCACCGACTGGTGACCCGGCTGCGGGCACGGTGGGACACCGAGAAGGCGCTCCGCGCGTTCGCCGACGAACTCGACGATGCGACCGGCGACCTCATCGCGGCCAACCTGATCCTGGGCGCCCGCCGACGCGGAGCCGGGCTCGCGAGCGTCCTCGAAGGACTCGCCGAGTCGGTCGGCGCGGACGTACGCGCGCGCCGCCAGGTCGAGGCAGACCGGGCCAAGCCGCGAGCCACAGCCCGCTGGGTCACGTTGATCAGCGCCAGCGTGCTCGTCGTACTCGCACTGTCGGGGACGTACGTCGAGCCGTACCGCACCCCGGTCGGCCAGGTGCTCCTCGTGCTCCTCCTGTCGGCGTACGTCGCGACCCTGGTCTGGATGCGCCGGATGGCCGCAGGCAAGCCGCTCCCCCGGTTCCTGGCGACCCGGGTCATCGCGGAGGCGCCGCGATGATCGCCGGGCTGCAACTGGCGATCCTTGCCGGGGGCCTCGTCGGCCTCGGGCTCGTGCTTCTCGTCGCCCGCCTCCTGCCGGCGGAGCCCGACCTCGCCGACGCACTCGAGAGAGTCTCCTCGTCGCGCCCGCGCTCGACCGCCACCGACGCCGCGCGGTCGAGCAAGGAACGGCTCGGACTGTGGGGCCTGCGCGTCTTGCCGCCCGGCCTCTGGGTTCGTACGCCGACACGCGAACTCGCCCTGCTGCGGATTTCCGTCGCGCAGTTCTACGGCGAGAAGCTCATGTTCGCCGGGCTCGGCCTCGTCATCCCGCCGGCCCTCGTCACGCTCTTCAACGCATTCGGGCTGAGCATCCCGTTCCAGCTCCCAGCCGTCGCATCGCTCGCGCTGGCCGCGGTCATGTTCTTCATCCCGAACTACAACGCCCTCGACGACGCCAAGAAGGCACGGACCGAGTTCGCCCGCGCGCTCGGCGCCTACATCGACCTCGTGGCATTGGAGCGGAACAACGGCATCGGCCACCGGCAGGCTATGGAGGCTGCGGCAGAGGTCGGCGACTCGTGGGTGTTCACGCGGCTTTCCGAGGAGCTCACCAGGTCGCGCTGGTCGGGACTGCCGCCCTGGGACGCGCTGCACACCTTGGCAGAGGAGCTCGGACTGCCCGAGCTCGACGACTTCGCCGACATCATGCGCCTCTCGGGCGAGGAAGGAGCCGGCGTGTACGCCACCCTGCGCGCTCGATCCGCCGCCATGCGCACGGCGATGCTCAACGACGAACTCGCCCAGGCCAACGCCGTTGGCGAGCGCATGTCGATGCCCGGCTCACTGCTGGGCGTGATCTTCATGGCACTGCTCGTCGCGCCCTCATTGCTTCGCATGTTCACGAACTCGTGACACGGAAGGACACACCCACAGGAGGAAACCCCATGTTGAAGGTTCTGGTCCTGCTGCAGATCGCAGCACTCAGCAAGTACGACGACCTGCGTGCATCCCGCCGCAGTGAACGCGGGTCGGTGACGATGGAGCACGTCCTCTGGGCCGTCGCAGTCATCGGCATCGTCGGGATCGTGGTCCTCGCGGTCACGAACTATGTCACCTCAGAAGCGGGCAAGATCAAGTAGCCGCCGCCGGCGACGCGGCGAACGGGGCTCGGTCTCGATCGAGCTCGTCGTCCTGCTGCCCGCACTCTTCGCGGTCATGTTCCTCGGGATGCAGGCAGCGCTCTACTACCACGCGAAGGCCGTCGCCATCGCGGCTGCGCAGCAGGGCGCCAGAGCCGCTGGAGCCGAGCAGGGCAGGGAGTCCGACGGTGTCGGCGCCGCCAACGCCTTCCTCGCCGAGGCCGGTGGCGATGACGTCATCACCGCGACCTCGACGAGTGCGAACCGGACCGCCACCACCGCCACGGTGACGGTCAGCGGCTTCTCCCTGAGCGTCATCCCCGGGTGGAAGGTCCGCATCACCCAGAGCGCGAGCGTGCCGGTCGAGCAGGTAACGGCGCCGTGATCCGCCGGGACGAACGCGGTTCGGCAGCGATCGAGGCGGCGATCGGCGTACCCGCCTTCGCGCTCTTCATCGGCCTGGTCATCTTCGGGGGCCGTACGGCGACCACTCATCAGGCGCTCCAGTCCGCTGCCGCTGATGCCGCCCGGTCAGCGTCACTCGCGCGCAACCCGGACGCCGCCCGAGCCGATGCACGCGAGGCGGCGACCTCGAGCATCACCAGCCAGAAGATCGGCTGCTCGGACATCGACGTCGCGGTCGACACAAGCGACTTCGACAAGCAGCCTGGCGTTCCTGGCTCGGTGAACGTGACCGTCTCGTGCCGACTCGACCTGTCGGATCTCGCTGTTCCGGGCGTCCCCGGGTCCCGGGTCTTGCGGGCGACGATGTCGAGCCCGATCGACACCTGGCGGGAACGATGAGCCGCCGGGACGAGCGCGGCTCCATCACCGTGTGGCTGGCCCTGGCCAGCTTCGTGATGATCTTCCTCGTCGGGCTGGCAGTCGACCTCGGAGGCCAGGTCCACGCCCACGAGCGAGCCCACGACGTCGCCGCGCAGGCCGCACGGGCAGGTGGCGAGGAGGTCGAGGGAAGCTCCGCCATCCAGGGGCACGACCTCGCGATCTCCCCCGCCGCGGCGCGTGCCGCCGCCCAGCGCTATCTCGACGCAGCCGGAGTCACCGGAACAGTCGCGATCAACGACGGCACCACCATCACCGTGACCGTCACGGACTCCTACGAGCCCCAGTTCCTCGGTCTCATCGGCATCAACCGCCTCGACGTCACCGGCACCGCGACCGCCCGACTCGTCCGCACCCTCGGAGGTAGTGAGCAATGAACAAGACCGACTCCAGGCTGCGTGGCCTCCTGGCCACCCTCACGCTCGTCGCCTTCGTGGTCGGGGTGCCCGTCGTACTCATCTCCATCGACGCGCTCCCCGACCCGAGCGCGTTCACGTGGTCGAGGCTGACGGCTCAGGACGACGGCACGCTCGCCCTGCAGGTCATCACCGCGGTCTGCTGGATCGCGTGGGCCGTCTTCACGTGCCAGCTCCTCGCGTCGATCGTGTCGCAGGCTCGCGGCATCCATACACCGCGACTCCCCGGTCTCGCGGTTTCTCAGCTCGCTGCGGACCGACTGGTCGCGGCCGCGGCCCTGTTGTTCGTCGCAGTCCCAACCGTCAGCGCCGTGTTGCCCCAGCCTCGCGCGCATGCTGCAGTCGCGGCACCGTTGCCGGACGAGCCCGACGTTGCAGCGGTCGCAGAAGTGTCGGCAGCGCCCCGAGCGGAAGACCACGTGCAGGCAGCGCAGCCGGAGACCGAGCGCTACACGGTGAAGCGCGGCGACAGCCTCTGGAAGATCGCCGAAGAGCGACTCGGCGACGGCACGCGGTACGTCGAGCTCGTTGCCCTCAATCAGGCCGTCCTCGACGGGCGTCCCGACTTCCTCCTGCCCGGGACCGTGCTCAAGGTCCCCGTCGCTGACGACTCTTCGGACGGCTCGTACGTCGTCCAGCCCGGTGACACCCTCTCCGAGATCGCCGAGGACCAACTGGGCGACGCCGACGCCTACCCGTCGATCTTCCGAGCATCGCGCGACACAGTTCAGCCGAACGGCGCCCACCTCTCCGACCCGGATCTCATCCTCCCCGGCTGGAAGCTCACGCTCCCGGGACAGTCGGAACCGGTCGAGCCTAAGGAGCCGAAGCACGTCCAGGAGCCGCCTCGGCAGGACGCGACTCCACCTACCGACGGAGCTACTCCGCCCGCCCCCGAAGCATCCAACGCCGAACCCGAGCATGCTTTCGCAGACTCCGCCGAGGACGAGACCACCCCGACCTGGCTGCTCCCGGGACTGGCCGGCGCCGGAGCACTCCTGGCCGGGTCGCTCTGGATGGTGCTTCGACAACACCGGCGAACCCAGCTCCGCTATCGCCGACCCGGAAGGATCATCGCCCCACCGCCGGCCGAGCTGCTCGCTGTCGAGAAGTCCGTGCAGGTGTCGGGGTCCGGCACCGCCCATCCGATCGAGGAGCTTGATGCGGCCCTCCGTGGCCTGCCCCCTTCACCTCGCCTGCTCTCCGTCAGGCTCTCTTCCAGCCGGATCGTGCTGACACTTGCGGAGCCTGCTGAACTCCCTAAGCCATGGACCGGCGGAGGCGCTGCATGGCACATCCCTGTCGAGGCGGTCCCGACTCCACCCCCGGACGCGCTGCCGCCGTACCCGATGCTGGTCAGCGTCGGTCAGGCCGACGAAGGCGCGCTGGTGCTGCTCAACCTCGAGGAGCTTCGTGCGCTGGCCTTGTCAGGGGACGCCGACCGTAGCGCCGCACTGGTTCGCCATCTCATGGCGGAGTTGGTCGTCAACCCTTGGGCCTCGCCGGTACACGTCGAAGCGCTGGGCATCGGCGGAGAACTGGCCTCGATCAATCGCGACTTCGTCCACGTCCACGACCCCGGAGACGACGCGTTCCTTAGCTCGCTTGCCGACGACCTCGCGGCCGCCAGCCCGACCGGGGAGCCGGACGAGTTCCACGCAGTGATCATCGCGAGCGGCGACACGAGTCCGGATCTGACACGGCTGGCCGGCGCCGTCGTCGGCTTCCCCGGACGCTCCGGCATCGCCATGGTGACGGTCGGACGCGAGGCGTCCCAGCCGTACGTCGACTTCCGCCTGAGTACCGACGGCCGTGTGCGAGTTCCTTCCCTTGACCTGGATCTCGCATCCGCGGGGCTTACGGCCACCGAAGCCGAGGCGTGTGCCGCTCTGATCGACCTGACTTCGGTGGCCCAGGTCGTGCCGGTCCCCCGCGCCGCCGACGTGGAGACCGTGACGGACTGCGCGGGCGCGCTCGTCGACGACCTCACCGACCCGCGTCCGGAGGAGCAACCGGCTGGCGCCTCGTCACTCCTGCCACTCGACGCCCACGTCTACGCCGACCGGGCGGCAACGACCGTCGACGATGTCGAGACTCTCGCGCCCAACGCTTCTCCGGAGGCCGCAAGGGCCGTCCATGCCTCCGATCCGGACCTGGACGAAGACCTCGCCCGATGGGACTCCCCGGTTCCCGTGGCCCCGAAGGTGACCTTGCTGGGTCCGGTCACGGTCAGGACTCTGGGCGACGCGACAGCCACGGCTCACCGTCGGCCCTACTACGTCGAGTTCCTCGCCTACCTCGCGCTCCACCCGAATGGAGTCACCGCCGAGAAGCTCGCAGAGGACCTCTGCATCCGACCTCAGAAGGCGCGGTCCGACCTGAGCATCATCCGGAAGTGGCTCGGGCAGAGCCGGGCGGGCAAGCCGTTCCTTCCCCGCGCGCAGCAGACCCATCAGGACGGCGTCCCGGCGACCTACGCGCTCGACGGGGTCCTCTGCGATCTCGACCTGTTCAGGCGCCTCCGTGCCCGCGGCCAGAGCCGCGGCGCCGAGGGGTTGGCAGACCTCATCGCAGCGCTGAACCTCGTCAGCGGCGAGCCGTTCACCGACCTCCGCAAGGACGGCTGGGGATGGCTTCTCGAAGGCGACCGACTCGACCACATCATGACCGCCGCGATCGTCGACGTCGGACACATCGTCACCACCCACGCACTGGCCCTCGGCGACCTCGGTCTTGCCGACTTCGCGTCCAGCGTCACCCTCGCCGCGTCGCCGTACGACGAGATCGCGAACCTCGACCGCGTCGCCGTCGATCGAGCCATGGGGAACATCGACGAGGCTGACGCACGGATGCGCGATGGGGTCTCGAATCGGAGCGATGACGGCTACGGGCCGATTCAGCTTCCTCCTCGAACCACCGAGGTGGTCGAGGGGAAGCGCGCTGCCGATGCCGTCCGGCGACGCACAGGCTGATCCGCAACACGAGGCGGGTGGGTAGGCAAGACTCTGCAGGTGCGGATCGCAACGTGGAACCTCGGAGGCAAGTGGACGCCACGGCACCACTGGCTGGTCCGTTCGCTGCGAGCGGACCTTCTCCTACTGACGGAGGTCGTCGAATGGGTCGAGGTCTCTGGGCTCAGCATTCACTTCACTGAAGCCGAAATGCAGCCAGGGCGTCGCTGGGCTGCCGTCGCCGCGAACGCTCGCGTTCGGCCACTACCTGATCCCCACGGCGCCACGGCTCTCGCCGAAGTCGACGGCCTTCGGATCGCCTCATCGATCCTGCCGTGGCGAAACAGCGGTAGCGCTTCGCCATGGACCGGCGAGGACCAGGGCTCCCGAACGGCTGCGGCCGTCACGGCTATCGAGGCGGCCGCGCCGATCGTCTGGGGTGGCGACTGGAATCACGAGCTGACCGGTCGCCTGTACGCGGGAAGCAGGGGCGGCCAGTTGTCGATTCTCGGGGCACTCGACCGCCTCGGCCTCAGGGCTCCGACAGACGTCTCGCCCCACCGCCTGGTCGGCGCCCGCAGCATCAACCACGTCGCCGTCCCCGCCTTCTGGTCCGTGGTCGCAGTCGAACGCGTGAGTGCGATCGCTGATGGCGTCGAGCTTTCGGACCACGACGCCTACGTCGTGGAGGTCCAGTGACTAGCTAGGTGTCGATGTTGACCGATGTCGAGGGCAGCATCACCTCAAATGGGCCAGTCCTTGTGCAACTCCGAGCCAATGCCGACGGACTCGCAGTCCGCCACAACTTCACTCCATAGATCGTTGAAGATCTGGTCGGTGTCACCCGTCCAGTCGTTCGGGATCGGCGTCGGGGAGTCGACTGTGTACGCGACGACGTATCCGGGAGCTGACGAGTCGTCCCAAGAGAGCGTGACGTTCAGCCTGGCGTTCTCCAACCTAACGTCGTCACCGTCACCGAATCGGTCCGCGACGTACTCGTAGTCGTACGTGAACGAGTACGAGTCGTCCAACTTCTTGGAACGCAGGTAGTCGTCCTCGTCCTCGAACGTCTCTCCGGTCGAGTGATTCTCGAATGACACTGGGCCGCCCTTTCCCCGCTACTTGCCGTCTTGGCAGACGCAGCGACTCGACTGCCGCGACGTCTGTCCCTCTTCACTCTCGATCGCGCCGCCGCCGCTACGGGCAGTCGGTGTCGCAACTCGTGCAGTGCCAGTTGTCGACCTCCTGGCACCACAGGTACGTCTTGGCACCACAGCCCACGCATGGGCCGTGCGGCACGTCTTCGAGGTCCGCCATCGAACTGCCTCCTGACACGGCTCGGCCAACGACGGAAACCTAGTCGATCGCAGGAGCCGGCGGCGGCGATTCACCTCATCGGTTCCGCCAGATCGTCACTGGCTTCGGGTGCCGTCCGGGACACGGTGACGCTCCGCGCCGCACAGCGCCCGACCTTGACCCAGAGTTCGCACATATGTTCGACTTCGGATATGGCAACGAGCGGCGAGCAGCGGTACATGGCGGGCTACAACGCCGGCCGGAGAAGCGCACTGACCACCGGCTCGGTCCATGCCGGACGTCTCTGGCTCGCGGAGCACCGTGACGCCGACAACGCGTACGTCGCCGGGTACGAGTGGGCCCTCTGGGACTACGAAGATGCCAATGGCCTAGGCCACGACTGGGGTCCCAACTGGGCGATCGGGTGACCGTGGGTTAGTGTCAACGGGGTTGATGGCAATGACTTAGGGATACCTCCTGACCTGCGCAAACGCAGGTATCCCCCTCCCGAATCCGGGCAGGTATCCCGAAATCGTGGATACCTGACGGCGCATCGTCGAGGGCATGTTCGACCCCAACAACCCGGTTCCGACGTGGTCGGTGTCGACGATGCAGCGAGTCGCCGACGAGCCCACGCTCGCGGCCGCCGCTCTGCGCTATGCCAACCTCGGCATTCCGGTCTTCCCGTGCGTCCCGGGCGGCAAGCAGCCGCTCACGCCCAACGGCTTCCACGACGCGACCTCCGTCGCCCGCGTCGTCCATGCCTGGTGGCAACGCACCCCTGACGCGAACATCGGACTGCCCACGGGCGCACCGACCGGCGTCCTCGTCGTCGATGTCGACGTCCATCCCGGCGCGAGCGGATTCGACGCCTTCGAGCGAGCGCGGAGCCAGGGGTTCGGAAACGACTGGGCGTGGCTGGTGCGCACGCCTTCGGGCGGTCTGCACGCCTACTACCCGAACGTCCGCGGACAGGAGGAGCGCAGCTGGCAGGTCCCGGCGGCCCACGTCGACTTCCGCGGCGACGGCGGCTACGTCATTGCTCCCCCGTCGCGCGTCACGGTCGAGGGCGCCCAGCGGTCGTACGAGGTCATCGCGGTCGCCGCGCACCCAGCGAAGCCGGTCGACGCAGTCGAGCTCCGGCGGTTCCTCGAGCCCCCGCGACCGGCGCGGACTCCCCCGCCGCCCGGCATGCCCGCCAGCGGATGCCGCCCCGAGGCCCTGGCGCGAACCGTCGCGCTGACGCCCGAGGGCGGCCGCAACCGTGCCCTCTTCTGGGCGTCGTGCCGGATGGTCGAGAACGGGTTGAGCCACGCCGACGTCATGGGCTGGCTGATGCCGGCCGCGCAGTACGCCGGGCTCCCGGACCGCGAGATCCAAACGACCGTCGACTCCGCGTTCCGCATCGCCAACCGGCTGGGCCCGGGGAGCCGCCTGGGCCCCACCCCAGCGAGTGAAGGGATCCACCTGTGAACACGCACGCCGAGTACCGCCGCCACAGCTACCGCCCGCCGGAGCGGTCGACTCCCGCAGGGAGTGCCGAGCACGCCCCCAGCGAGCTCGCGCGGCACCGTGATCCGTCGCTCGGGCCCGAACAGCCGGCACGCGAGCTGACACAGAAACGGATCGCGTGGGTACGCCCCACCGAGCTCGGTTCCTACCTCGGCCCCATGGTCGGCCGCGGGATCGATCTCCAAACGGAGCTCGTACGACGAGCGCGCCGTACACCGGCCACGACCACCCGCACCCTCCGCCACCCAGGACCAGACCGATCGGCGGCACCCGCCGTGAACCAGGAAGGACTGGGACTGTGAGCACGTCGTTCGCCACCGCTGAAGGCCTCCGCGCACTCCTGCAGCGGCTTCACGACCGGGAGAGCGTCGGCTACTGGTCCTGGCGGCAGGACCCCGAGACGGAGCGGCTGATGGAGTTCACTATCCGCAAGTACCGATCCCTCGCGCGCACTCACAACTGCGAGCCAGAGGACTCGGCGTACGCCGCCTTCGAGGCCATGCGCACACGCGCGGTGAGGTGCGCGGAAGACCCGTGGGCCGTCATCACCCGTGCCGTCCAAGTCAGCCTGATCGCCGAGGAGCGCGCGGCCGGGTTGCTCTGCTCGACCGCCCAGGCGCGCAGACGGGAGGTCATGCGTCACCACGACGCGCGCCGCTTCGGCGAAGACGAGACGGGATTCCTCGAACTCCTCGCTGAGAGTCGAGGGCCGTCGACGGTCGACCCTGCGCCGACGACGCCGCCGATGAAGCCCGGCGAGACGGCCCCGACGACGGCGTTCGAGGCGCTCAACCTGGTGATCAGCATGTTCGTCGCCCTGGGCTGGCCTGCGAACAGCGCGACCTGCACTCTCGACTACATCGCCACCCGGCTGATGGAGGCCGGCAATAGGAACATCGCTCACGCCTACCTCCGGCGCGACCAAGCCGGCCGAGCCGCACTCGACCTGGACCGCGGCTCGTGGGCCACCGTATTGCGGATCGTGCTCGGCAACCCCGACAAGGCCGCCGCGGCGACTCGGGCCGGCGTCGGCGTGCTCGCGATGCTCGTCTGCGACTGGAAGGTCGTCGACCTGCTCGCCGACGACGGGCTCGTCGTGGAGATCCGAGACTCTGCCCCAAAGGTCGCCAGGAGGATCGATGTCTGACAAGGGCCACATCGAGCTCGAGCGCCAGATCGACTCGATCATCGTCGGCGTACGTCACCGCCGCGACCTCGGCGACATGAGCGCCCTGATGCGGTCGATCGAGGAGGTCGGCCTCCTCCAGCCTGTCACCGTCACCCCCGACGGTGTCCTCGTATGCGGCTGGCGCCGCCTCGAGGCGCTGCGTCGGCTCGGGCGGCGCACCTTGAGCGTGTGGGTCCGCTCCGGCATCTCCGATCAGCTGTCGCACCTGCTGGCTCAACAGGACGAGAACGAGCAGCGCAAGCCGCTCTCGCCCGTCGAGGCCGCACGGCTGTACGACGAGATCAAGGTCTTGGAGAAAGAAGACTCGCAGCGGCGACAGGCAGCGACGTGGTTCGGCCGCACCGGCAGTGACGGCAAAGCCACCGGTGGTGATGAGTCATCACCACCGCGCGGGAAGTCCCGCTCGATCGCCGCGCACATCGTGACAGGCACCAATGCATCTCAGCGCCTGGAGCGGATCAACTGGATCAGATCTGTCTCCGAGGACGACAGCCTCGGCGAGTCCGTCCGCGAATTCGCCGCCAATATGCTGCGCGAGATCGACAACGATGCGCCGGTTGCTCCGGCGTACAAGCGTGTCAAGGCCGCCGTCGAACTGGCGAGCCAGCCGCCTTCCCCGTCCCGGGAGGAGCAGGACGAGGTCGCCCGGCTCGCCGCCGAGGCGCTCAAGCGCGTCCAGGAGGAAGAGAACGCCCAGCGCCTCCGCGCTCTGCGGAGCAAGGCCAAGCGCGCACCGAAGCACCACAGCCCGCGGTCGTTCGTGCTGATGTGGTCCGAGCTCGAGGGGTGGACTGCGCTCTACGACGTCGCGGAGCTCGCTGCTGCTCTCAAGGACGACGACTGGGCGCGCTTCGAGCGCGTCGTCGCCGAGACGATCGAGCTGCGCGACCAGCTCCGTGAAGCACGTACGGCGGCCGCGTCGGCCTGATCGGCGTACCTCCGGGGTGTCCGCCACCTCGACCTCGGAGCCTCGATGCGCAACCTCACCTGGCGCCAGATCGCCGTCGTCCTCGGCTGCGTCCTAACCGTCGCGACCCTCGCCGTCGGCATCTACGGACTCGTGCGTGGACCCCAGTCCGCCGAATCCACCTCGGGGCCTCCACCGTCCGGAGAGTTCGAGGCGATCCCGGCGGAGGCGACTCCTGTGGTCACCCTCAATGATCGCGCGCTCCCCCACACGAACGATCCGGTCGCGTACTCACGCGCCGTCGCGTCGTCGCTGTTCGACTGGGACACCAGCCTTGGCTTCCCGCCCACCGACTACACCGCCGCTGTCCTTGCCGATGCCGACCCCTCGGGCGAGGAGACGCCCGGGCTGATCGCCGACGTCGCGATCTACCTGCCGACCGTCGACCAATGGCTCGACCTCGGGGCGATGGAGGTACGGCAGACGATCGAAATCGACGGCGCGTACGTCCCCGAGTCCTGGACCGCCGCGGTCCAGCAAGCCCACGGCCATCTCCGACCGGGCACGACGGCCGTCACGGTCACCGGCACGCGGCACCGAAGCGGCGTGTGGAACGGCGAGAACGCCGAGTCGTCGCACCCCGTCGCGTTCACCGTCTTCGTCGCCTGCGAGCCCTCGTTCGACCGCTGCCATGTGCTGCGGCTCTCGCAGCTCGACAACCCACTCAGGTGACGACGCCATGGGCATCAGGATGCTCGCGGTTGGAGCCGCGGCCGCCGTACTCCTCGCCCCCGGCGCAGCCGTCCTGGGCGTCGCGACGCTGATCAGCCCCGCGGCGGCCGGATCGGGCAGCTGCATGTGGGATGGTCAGGCGACCGAGAGCCTCGGCGTCAGCGGCCCGGTGCCGGACAGGCTCAGCGCGGCGAACACCAACGGCGAGACCGTCACCCTCAACCAGCAGCAGCTCACCCGCGCCGCCGCGATCATCGCCACAGGCCAGAGCGAGAACATCCCGGCCCGCGGTCAGATGATCGCGCTCATGACCGCGCTGACCGAGTCGTCGCTGCGGGTCCTGTCGAACATCGGCGCCTACCCCCACTCCGGGAACATCCCGAACGACGGTGACGGCAGCGACCACGACTCCGTCGGCCTCTTCCAGCAACGCCCCGCCGCCGGATGGGGCACGGTCGAGAACCTGATGGACCCCGTCTGGTCATCCCGCGCCTTCTACGGCGGACCCAGCGGCCCGAACCACGGCTCACCGCGGGGCCTGCTCGACATCGACGGATGGGCATCGATGGAGCCCGGCGCCGCCGCCCAGGCCGTGCAGGTCTCCGCCTATCCCGACAGGTACGCCGTCAACCAGCCCGTCGCGGAGAAGATCCTGGCGACGCTGAGCGGCGTATCGCTCACTAGCGACCTCGCGTGTGCTCAGCCGGCGGCCGACGTGCCGATGAACCTCCCGCCGGGATTCGCCGGCGACTTCATCAAGGCCGCCGCATCCCAGCTCGGAAAGCCCTACGTCTGGGGCGGCGGCAACTTCGAGGGGCCGACAGGCGGCGGCTTCGACTGCTCCGGTCTTGTCCTGTACGCCGCGTACCAAGCCTCCGGCGGGCGCATCCGGCTCCCCCACTACTCCGGCGACCAGATCCACGCTGGCCAAGGCATCGCTTGGTCCGATAGGCAGCCCGGTGACCTCATCTTCTTCAGCTACCCCGGTGCCGGCCGCCCGCACCACGTCGCGATCTACGTCGGCGGTGACCGGATTCTCCATGCACCTCGGACCGGGGACGTCGTGCGCTACGGGACGATCGGCGAGTTCTCAGGCGAGTTCATGACGGTCCGCCGACTCGGGTAGGCCGCTCACGCACGCCTTCCACCGCCTCGGTGCTACGCAGAGCAGACGTCACTCCCACCTGTTCTTGTCGGTCCATCGGACCTCTGGATACGACGGCTTGGAGATCGCCCTGAATCCGACCGCCTTCATGAAGCGCCGCAGAGCGAAGACACTGCCGGAGGCCGACCACTCCGCCGCGCCCCTGGACGGTGATTGCGTGCCGCCATAGAGGCAGATGCCTACATCGTGCTGCTCAGCCAACGAGTAGACCTCGTCGATCTCCTTGTTCGAGAGCGCGTTCGGACTCTGCAGGTACATCTGCATGAGGCGAGGTTAGCGCCACGGACATCCGGCCGAGGCCTGAACGTTGCACCAGCCGACACCGCCATCGAGTCCGCTCCTATCGCACGGTGCAGATCGATTGGTACCTAGGGGCATGACGACTCCATTCCGTCTCGCCGCAGGTGACGTTGGACCAAACTTCGGGGCCGTGGGCGGCTCGGGAGACCTCCGCGCCATCGTCGGCGCCTTGCTCACGTACGGCCTGATCGTCGCCGTACTCATGCTCATCGTCTCGGCAACGACCTGGGCAATCGCTTCCAGCTCAGGAAGTTGGCACACCGCTCAGAAGGCGAAGCTCGGCTGCTTCGTCGCGATTGGCGGAGCGGCGCTCACAGGCGCTGCACTCACGTGGGCCAACTGGCTGCTGGACATCGGCCCACACCTCTAAGACGTCCACCCGTTCGACGTCAGGAGTCCCTCCGATGGACCTACTCACAGCAGCGCTCCTGCTCCCTCTCGACATCTCGATCGATCCCAATTCCAACGGCCTGCCCGGGATCGGCCAGCTCAAGAAGATCGTCGGAGCCTCCATGACGGTTGGCCTCGTGCTGGCCGTCCTCGCGCTGATCATCTCGGCGATCGTCTGGGCGCTCGGAGCCAACTCGTCGAACCCCCACCTGGCCGGTCGGGGCAAGCTCGGCGTACTCGTGGCCCTCGGTGCCGCCATCGTCTGCGGCGCGTCGGTGACTCTCGTGAACTTCTTCTGGAACGTCGGCCAGCAGGTCTGAGGGATCGATCATGGGTGTCTGTGACGTACCGGTGATCCACGAGGTCTGCAACGCCGCTGGCGACGCGGCCGGCGCGGTCATCACCGCGCCGTTCGACTGGCTCGCTCAGGGCATGGGCGGCGCCGCCGAGTGGATGTTCACCTCCGTCTGGAAGGTCATCGACACCACGACGTACGTCGACGTGACCAGCGGCGAGTACACCAAGGTCTACAACATCATGTTCGGCGTCGGCGTCTTCGTGATGCTCGGCTTCTTCATGCTCCAGGTCATCGGCGGCATGATCCGTCGTGAACCAGCCGCACTCTCCAGAGCCGCACTCGGACTCGCCAAGTCGATCCTCGGGTCCTTCGTCGCCCTCGCCCTGCTCGCAACCGCGCTCGAGATCACCGACCAGCTCTGCATCGGCATCGTCAACGCAGCCGGCACCAACATGAACGAGATGGGCGACAAGGTCGCCGTACTCGCCGCAGGACTCGGCGCTATCAACCTCAGCTCTCCCGGCGCCGGAGCGATCCTCACGATCTTCCTCGCCAGCCTGGCCATCATTGGAGCGATGGTGGTGTGGATCAGCCTGCTGATCCGCAAGGCCCTGCTTCTGATCGCGATCGTCTTCGCACCGATCGCGCTCGCGGGTGCCAGCTGGGACCACACACGGACGTGGGTGAGCCGCTGGGCGACTTTCGTGATCGCGATGATCCTGTCGAAGGTCGTCCTCGTGGTGATCTTCCTGCTCGCCACCGCCCAGGTCTCGGCGCCGATCGATGCCGACCTCGAGTCCGTCAGCCAGCCGATGGCGGGCGTCGTACTGATGCTGATGGCCGGGTTCGCGCCGTACCTGACCTACAAGGCCATCGCGTTCATGGGCTTCGACATGTACCACGCGATGTCGGCCGAACAGGAGGCCAAGTCCTCGCTCAACCGGCCGATGCCGATCCCGCTGTCGCGCCGCACCGGCAGCGAGCCGGCAAAGGTCCTGGGCGGGGGCGGCGCAGACGGTGGCGGCGGAACGACGTCCGGCGCCTCGCCCGCGGCCACCGGACCATCCACGGGCGGACCGTCAGGTGGAACCGGCGGCGGAGGCGCCGCAGCAGGTGGCGCGTCCGGAGGCGCTGCCGCGGCGGGCGGTGCAGTTGCCGCTGGAGTCGTGGTCGCGAAGGAGGCGGCAGCGGCCGGACCTCGGCTCGGCAACTTCGTCGCCGCCCAAGCGACCGGGCAGGCCCAGGCACATGAGTCCGCCGCTCCATCGAAAGTTCCACCCCCGGTCGCAGACTCGACGCTGGTCGACACCGCTAGGAAGAAGTGATTGGCCGTGGCCACCACGACCAGCGAGCGAGAGCTGACCCCGATCAAGTTCTCGCGCCTGACGCGGCGCGGCATACTGCTCGGCCTCTCCGGGCCCCAACTCGTCATGGCCAGCCTCGCGTCGGGCACGTTGATCATCGGTCTGTACGTCGGCGCCGTGGTGATGACGTTCCCGATCATCCTGTTCTTCGTGACGCTGGCATTCGTCGGTGTCGGAGGGCGCAAGCTCATCGAATGGGCGCCGATCGGCGCGCGCTGGCTCTGGCGATCAGCGGGCGGGCAGCTGCTGTATCGCCGTCGAGTCCTGAAGCCCCGGCCGGCCGGAACGCTGGCGCTGCCCGGCGACGCGGCTCGGCTGCGGCTGTGGGTCGACCCAGAGACGGACGCCGTCATGGTCCACGACCCGCACGCTTCGACCCTGACCGTGATCGTCGGTGTCTCCCACCCCGCGTTCGTGCTCCTCGACCCAGCTGAGCAGGAGCGCCGTGTCGTCTCGTGGGGCCGGGTCCTCGCGACGGCATGCCGCTCGGGGCGGATCGCCTCCGTGCAGGTGATGGAGCGGACGCTGCCCGACTCCGGCAAGGGCCTGGCGGACTGGTGGGAGCAACACGGCAACCGCTCAGGCTCGTGGGCGTCGGCGACGTACGGCGAGCTGGTCGACCGCGCTGGCCCCGCGGGCGAGCGCCATGCGTCGACCGTCTCGATCTCACTCGACATGAAAGTGACCGGGCGAGCGATCCGGGCCGCCGGCGGAGGCATGCGAGGGGCGGCGGCCGTGCTCCGGCAGGAGATGGCGACCATGCTGGCCGCCCTCCGGTCCGCCGACCTCTCCCCCGGCGAGTGGCTCACGGCCGGCGACCTTGCGCTGATCCTGCGGGCCGCATACGACCCGGCCGTCGCGGGCGCACTTGAGCGCCAGGGCGACATCGGCCGCGACCTCGCAACCGCGGGCCCAGTCGCGGTCACCGAGTCGTGGGGCTCGTTGCGCAGCGACTCCGCCCACCACTGCGTGCTCTGGATCAGCGAGTGGCCACGCTCCCTCGTGTACCCCGGCTTCCTCGCGCCCCTGCTGCTGTCTTCAGGGATCCGGCGGACCTTCACGCTCCTCTACACGCCGATGCGCACAGACCGCGCTGCCCGCGACATCCGCAAGAAGAAGACCGAGTACATCTCCGACGCCGCCCAGCGACAGAAGATCGGGCAGATCGAGGACGCCCAGCACACTGCGGAGTACCAGGACGTCCTCCAGCAGGAGGCCGACCTGACCGCCGGGCACGGCGTTCTGCGGGCGACCGGATTCGTCGCCGTCAGCGCCAGTGACCCCGACGAGCTCGAGCGCGCTGTGGCGGCGATCGAGCAGGCCGCGATCCAGGCGTCATGCGAGACCCGGCGGGTCTGGGGTCAGCAGGCGCAATCCTTCGCAGTGGCTGCACTTCCACTCTCACGCTCCATTTAATGACGCCGACATGCGCTGGAGAGTCGAGTGCCCGCCGGGCGTGACCGCACTCGGCGCGAAGCCGCCACCGGCGTGCACGTCCCGCGTCAAGGAGTGGCGCCCAAACAGTCGGGCCTGTGGGATACGTTCGCGCCATGGCGAGGTACCCGCGCATCCGGCAACAGAACATTGCAGTCTTTGGCGAGTCCGGATCGGGCAAGACCGTCCTGGTCTCCTCGTTCTACGGACCCACCCAGGAGGGCTCCTACAAGAACGACCTCTGGGACCTGGTCGCAGACAAGACCGGCCAGGGAAATCGTCTGTACCAGAACTACCTCGGCATGAGGGACAGCGCAACGGCGCCCATGCCCACCCGCTTCGCCAACACGACCTACGACTTCTCGGTCAAGCTGAAGGGCGGCGAAGGCGACGAGGCGAAGAAGCGGCCGTTCGACGAGTTGCACCTCGCCTGGCACGACTACCCGGGCGAATGGTTCGAGGAGGATCCCACCAGTGCCGAGGAGCGAATGCGTCGCATTGACACCTTCAAGACGCTGCTGAGCTCGGACGTCGCTCTGCTCTTGGTCGACGGCCAGAAGCTGCTCGATTACCGCGGAGAAGAAGAGCGCTACTTGAAGTCGTTGCTCGGCAACTTCCGCCAGAACCTCATGCGACTCAAGGATGATCTACTCGCCGACGATGGCCCGCTCGTCGAGTTCCCCAGGATCTGGATCTTGTCGCTGTCGAAGGCCGACCTGTTCCCCGATTGGGATGTCAATACCTTCCGAGAGCTCGTCATTCTCAAGGCCGCCGAGGATCTAGACCGGCTCCGCTCGAGCATCGCGGAACTCATCGTCACACCGGATGCCCTGTCTATTGGCGAGGACTTCATGCTCCTCTCGTCCGCCAAGTTCGAGCTCAAGCCGGACACGAGCGAGCCGGCCGAAATCGACCTGACGCAGCGCATCGGACTGGATCTCATCCTTCCCATCGCTTCCCTCCTGCCGTTGGAGCGCCGCGTTCTGTGGGAAGAGCGGATGACGCTGCCACGAAAGGTCGTCGACTCGCTCGCTGACGGCGCCGATGTGATCGCGGCTGCCCTGACGGGGGCGAAGTTCGCGGGCGTTGAGAAGCTCCTCAAGAAGGTTGCCAAGTCCGACAAGCGAGCCGAGTTCGTGGCCAAGGCACTGCCGGCGCTCGCTGCAGCCATCAAGGTGGCGGGACCCAAGCTCAAGGAGATGAACGAGCAGGCACGAGCACAGAACCACTATCTGCGCGCGATGTTGACCCAGTTCAAGCTCGACCTCGAACAGGGGGTTTCGGATCGCGTCATCAGGACCCAGAAGTGATCGATCGGCACGCAGTTCCAGGTCACCTCATCTGGGCGACCCGCGGACGTGCGTGGGGCTTCCGGTTTCTTCTAGACGCGGGTCTAGGTGACCCGCTAGCGGAGTATGAGCGTGCATTCGCCGAACTCAGCGACGGACCGTCCGCCTGGCGTCGGGCAGCCGGGCGACTAGCGCTCCGGTTTCCGGATCCGATGGGAAGAAGAGATGCTTCGGGACGCGTCATCCCTCATGAGTTCATCCTCATCGGCGACCTTGGATCAGCCGTCGACTCAGTCGAGGCGGGCATCCGCGAGGTCTGGCCAGTTGTCGCCGATACGTATGCACGCTTCTGGGATGCGGAGCGTCCGCCCTCCGCAGCCGACGTGACCACCGCCCTGCTACCAGGGTGGGAGTCTGGAGATTCCCCACCTTCTGTCGGGCCACCTTCCTAGGCTCAGGTCGTGGCCAGTGTCCAACTCATCGACGACGAGCGTTCTGCAAGCGCCCTCGCGGACTTGCTCAACGGCAACGCTCGCCGACGGCCGGTTGCCGTGGTGACGATTCCGGCCGGACGCACGAAGCCCTGGATCGATGTCGAGGAGATCGCACGTGAGGCCGGAAGCCTCGCCGATGTCTATCTGATGCCCACCGGACCGTTCACCTGGGACTTCTCCAATCGGATGGCGGAGGGAACGCAGGTCTACGGTGGCGCCGGCCGCGTCTACCCCGTCGGGCATGAGTGGGCCACCGACCTTTCGAAGTCGCCGCTTCGCTTCGCCTTCAACGAAGCCGACGGGGAACGCGCCACACAGAAGCTCATCTCCGACATGCTCCGGATGGCGGCAGCGGCCGGTCTCCTCCACTCAGTTCCCACGCGTGAACTCCGCAAGGTCGACACCACGGTGAAGATGGTCGTCGCCGGCCGAGCACTCGTGGACGTCGGCAATCTTTTTCCCGCCGCGATCGCAGAAGAGCTCACTGTCGAGGACGTCCCGATCGAACGCATTGTGGCAGCGGGCCTGCGGATCGAGGGCTGGTACGACGCCGAAAGCAACCGAGTCGACATCAGACAGAGCCTCCGAGCAAGTGGTGAGGCCCTCGCGGAATACGCCGTCGGTGACGTCGTCCTCAGCAAGGTCGCGAAGGTGCGCAACGGGAACGCGGAACTGGTCCTCTATCCCCAGACCACCACACCCCCGGTTGTCGTCACGGTCCTTCGTGCTGACGTCACCGCCAACCATGAGGACGACCTCCGCACGCTCATGACCGTCGGCGAGGTCATCCCTGCCCGGGTAACGACGACAGGGCCGGATTGGGCACTCGCCCTGCACGATGTCGATGATGCCGAGCCGATCGTGTCGGCTCCCTCGCTGCTACCGGGAGGGCCGCCGTGGCTCAGCGAAGAGTCGGAGCACTCCGAGGTCGACGAGCCTGAGGCAGTCACCTCCTTGGCGATGCCGCCGCCGGCTCCGTCGCCTGTGCAGGTGATCGAACCGCCGTCGCCCACGCGGCCCCCGGCCGCCGCGACGCCGCGGCCGAGCCCGGCCATGCTCGACAGGAGCCGCCCCGGACCGACCCCGCAGCCAGCATCGACGCCCCCTGCCGCTCACCGGCAGACCGAATCGACCCGTGGCCTCCTGCTCAAGGTCGACGGGCTGACGGCCGAGATTGCCGGGCTCAAGCGCGAGGTCCTCAACCTCCAGACGCAAATGCTCGCGGGAGCCGACGAGCGTGAGCAGCTCCGATTCCTGCTGGACCAGGCCGAACGGCGGGCGAACAAGGCGGAGAACGACCTGAAGTCCACCCGTGCGCGGCTCCGGAAGGCAACCAGCACCAGCAAGTCCGAGAGCCCGGCTGGAAACGGCCCGCGGTTCGCCGATCCCGAACAGGGGTTCCGGTACCTCGTCCTCACCCAGTGGGCTACTCGAACCCTTCCCAGCGAACAGCGAAACCGCCCGCTCGCCGACTTCCACATTGGTCCAAGATTCCTCGAATCGCTCGAAGGACTCGAGGGAATCAAGCCAGAGAAGGTGGCCGATGTCGCCTTCGAGATCGTCACAGGATTGGCACCGCAGCTCCCCAGCCGAGAGGTCCACCACCTACGCACGGGCTCGGGAGGCGACGACCCGGTGCGCGTCCGGGATGACGGCGCCATCGCGTGGCGGGCAAGCCTCCAGGTCAACACTCCCTCCGCCCGGCGCATCCACTACTGGGTGCTTCCATCCGGCCAGATCGAACTCGCCCGTGTCGCGACACACGACGACTTCGAGATCTAAGGAGGAGCCCTAGTCCGGCTAGCCCAAGGCATCCGAGCCCGGAGATTTCGGATTCCCGGGACAGAGCGAGCCGACCTGGTCCATGATCTGGCCAGACCCCGCAGGTGACCCGAGACGCCTGCGGGGTCTTCTGTTCCCCGGAACGTGTCGGGCGTCCGGCGTAACCTCTTTCCATGGCCCCGATCCCGCACCAACCCCGCCCTCCGTGGCGGGTGTTGTTCACGGATCGGAGTCGTCACGATGGCGCACTCGCCTCACCGGCAGCACAAGGGCTGTCAGCTCTGTAAGCCCCACAAGAACCGCCGCAACGGCCGCGCAGTCCGCGAGCCTTGGCCGGTGCTTCGCAAGACCGGCAAGCGCCGCCGTGTCCGCCGCCGGGATATCGGCGACGCGGCCGACGAGTAGGCAGGATCAGCTGCAGGGAGCGCCCTCGCAGCAGGGCCAAATGTAACCGCAGCCGTCGCAGCGCTCGTGAGAGGTCTCCCACCGCATCAGGGTGTCGCAGTTCGGGCAAGGCTCCGTCAGATCGGCCACGGCCACGGCCACGGCCACGGGCTGGGCCGGTCGCCGCTCCGTCTCCCGGCGACACGGCGGAGCGCCCGGTGCACCTCATCGATGAAGCCATCGACCGAGGAGCCACCGATGCCTACCTTCAACGACCCGGTTGCCGACGCCGACGAACTCCGGGAAGCAGTCCGCGGCCTTGCTCACGCGACGCGCACGATCGACGACCCGACCGCGATTTACGCGGTTCTGGGGTCCATCAGCTCCGCTCTCGCATCGCTGAGCCAGTCACTGCACCAGCTCGGCGAGTTCCACGACGGGCCGACTCGCAAGCAGGCGTGGATTAACGGCGATGCCAACGCCGGGCGCGCCGCGTCGTACAGAGAGTCCTGGGAGCTTCATCGCGCCGCCGAGATGATCCACCAGATCGCCGAATGCGTGGATCGGGCACACGAGATCGAGGCGACGATCGCCTACGACATCGGCGACTACCCGTCCTTCGCCCCGGTTCAGCGGACGGCGCACCAGCCAGGGATGTCGCTGTGACCGGGTGGCAGGACGGGCGCCTCCACTCCGCCGTACTCATCTCACCGGGACGAGAACGGCGGCACGATCGCAGGCTCCGCAAGGCCGCCGCACAAGAACTCCTCTCCGCCGACCGCGAAGCCCGGCGGGCGGAAGCCAAGCGCAAGGCCGAGGAACTGTCGGCCGAGAAGCGGGCGACCGTGACGCTCCCCCGCGCCGGCGAACACGGCCCCGCCACACTGCGGACGCCCGGACGATTCCGCGTGCCACGCCACCAAGACACCTCCGCGACCCTGGCGGGCGCGTACCCCTTCCTCGCCGAAGGCGGCCTCGGCAGCGACGGCGTGTTCGTCGGCCAGGACCTCTACTCCGGAAGCTCCTTCGTCTACGACCCCTGGATCCTCTACGCACGCGGGCTCATCACCGCACCGAACCTCGTGCTCGCCGGCATCGTGGGCTCCGGCAAGTCCTGCCTCGCCAAGAGCCTCTACACGAGGTCGATCCCATTCGGCCGCCGCGTCTACGTCCCCGGCGACCCCAAGGGCGAGCACACCGCCGTCGCAGAAGCCGTCGGCGGGCGCGCCATTGCGCTGGGCCATGGCATGGCCAACCGCCTGAACCCCCTCGACGAGGGCCACCGTCCGTCCGGGTACGACGACGTCCAATGGGCCAGCCAGGTCGCATCCCGTCGCCGCGATCTCGTCGGCGCCCTGGCGGAGACCGTGCTCGAACGCCGACTCACCCCACTCGAGCACACGGCCGTCGACATAGCCATCGACCGCACCGTCCGAGGCGCCGACGTACCCGTCCTCCCGATGGTGGTCGACCGACTGCTCACACCCGATCCGGCCGACGACCCCGACGGACGCCTCACGGAAGACGGACGACTGGTCGGTCACGCACTCCGGCGCCTCGTCGCGGGCGACCTCGCCGGGCTCTTCGACGGCCCCTCGACGGTGGCGTTCGACCCGAGCCTCCCGATGATCTCCCTCGACCTGTCCCGCGTCACCGAGAACGCCACCCTCATCTCCGTCCTGATGACCTGCGCGTCGGCGTGGATGGAATCGGCACTGCTCGACCCGAACGGTGGCCAACGCTGGGTCGTGTACGACGAAGCCTGGCGCCTCATGTCCCACCCCGCACTGCTACGCCGAATGGACGCCCACTGGCGCCTCGCGCGGCACTACGGCATCGCGAACATGCTGATCTTCCACAAGCTCACCGACCTCGACAACGTCGGCGACTCCGGATCCGCCATGCGCGCGCTCGCCTCGTCACTCCTCGCCAACGCCGAGACCCGCATCGTCTATCGCCAGGAAGCTGACCAGCTCGGCGCAACGTCGGCGGCACTAGGGCTCACTCGCACCGAGCAGTCACTGATCCCCACGCTCGGCACCGGCCAGGGACTTTGGCGGATCAAGAACCGCTCCTTCGTCGTCCAGCACCAGATGCACCCCGCCGAGCTCGACCTATTCGACACCACCGGACGCATGACAGGAGCAGCGTCATGACCACTCAGGTTCGGGGACGAGCGGCGCGCGAAGCCAAGCTCGAAGCGCTCCAGGAGCAGTTGTCCGAGTCCGTCACTGCGCTGGTGACCGGCGAGGACTGGAAGCGCGCCCTGACCTTCGCCGCGCAGTTCCGCGGGCGCAGCTTCGGGAACTCGATGCTGATCGCGGCGCAGCACTTCGCGGCGTACAAGGAAGGCAGAGTGCCCGAGCCGACGCCGACGTACGTCGCCGGTTTCCACCAGTGGCTCTCGCTGGGCCGCAGCGTCGCGAGAGGCCAGCACGGCTACGGCATCCTCGCCCCCGTCACCGGTCAGTTCGCCTCGTTCACGCCCGACGACCCGAACTCCTGGCGACGCTTGGCGCGCAACGATAAGCCGATCTCCGGCGAGTACACCCGCACCCGAATGATCGGCGTCAAGCCGACCTACGTCTGGGACATCTCCCAGACCACAGGCGACCGTGTACCCGAACTCCCCCGCCCCTCCCTGCTCCAGGGCCAAGCGCCAGCCGGACTCTGGGACGGGCTGGCCGACCAGATCACCGCCGCCGGCTTCGAGCTCCGGCTCGTCTCCTCTGCGGCGGCGATCGGAGGCGCCAACGGCCTGACAGACTTCCTTTCCCGCGAAGTATCGGTCCGCATGGACATGGACGATGCGGCCCAGGTGAAGACGCTCGCCCACGAACTCGGCCACGTTCTCCTCCACGCGCCACCGGAGACAGCCCTGACGACCGAGTCCGCCGCCGACGCGACCCTGCACCGTGGGAACGCCGAGGTGGAGGCCGAATCCGTCGCGCTCATGGTCGGAGCCGCACACGGGCTCGACACCTCTTCCTACACAGTGCCGTACGTCTCGACCTGGGCAGCGAGCGTCCCCGGCAAGAACCCGGTCGAGGTCGTCCACGCGACCGCCGAACGCGTCCGCGCGACCGCGCTCCGCATCCTCGACAAGGTCGACACGCAGCAGGTCGGCGACGGCAACCCGCCAGGGCTCGACCGCGAAGCCCTCAGCCACCGGACCGGGGCAGCTCCTGTCACGACCAACGCTCGCCGCGACGGGGCGGTGCTCGGGCTATGAAGGTCCCCATCGTGCTGAGCGTCGTTCACGTCGCCATCGACGCCGACGGCGTACTCGCCGTCGACGTCGACGGTGTCCCGCTCGATTCCGAACAGACCAGGACCCGTGACCACCTTCGCCATGTCATCGACGAGATCACCTCAGACCTCGGCGCGCCTGTGCGCGTCGAGGTGCGCGAGGCCGACGGCTCGACGTTCACCGACGTCGTGACTCCCCCGACTCCGGCGCCAGCCGGCGCAGAGCAGCCACCCACCCCGCCACGGCCTGCGCTCGCTGGTGCCGGATTCCGGCCCGGCGAGGAGGTCGCGCTGGCGTACGTCGTCGTACGCCAGAACGCCGATGCCGAAGGCAACGCGTCACTCAACCTTCCACCCGCGCTAATCGCCGCAACCCGCGGCGGGCTCGTGCTCCTCGGGATGACCTCTCGGACAGTCACTCCGTTCGAGGCGCCGGCATGAACCCCGCCGCACGTGGCGCGAACGACGAGCTCGTGAACCTGGCAGTCATCGGGATGGTGGCGGCGTTCGCTCTGGCGCTAGTGCTCCGCGCCGCCGCCACGGCCGCTGCGGTCGCAACGGGCGCGGCCACGCCCGAGGGCGGGATCGCGAGCGGACTGCGTGTGCTCGCCGACCCGAGCCGACCGGCGCGGGCGTTCGAGGCGCCCGGGTTGTCAACGATCGCGTACTGGAGCGTGGTGACGCTCTTCCTCGCAGTCCTCGCGACAGTCGCGTGGTGCGTGTGGAGAGCCGTCGCTCGACTCCGGCACCGGGCCGCTCGAGATCCCCACCGCATCCCAGGCACCTCAACAGCGCGGGACATCGACACGACCGCATCGAAGAGGGCCCTCGTACGACGCGCCGCCACTCTCCGCCCGTCGATCCGGCATCCCCGCGCGAACGATGTCGGATACCTGATCGGACGCAGTTGCGGCCGCGAGATCTGGGCCTCGGTCGAGGACTCGATCCTCGTGATCGGTCCGCCGCGTTCCGGCAAGGGACTCCACCTCGTCATCAATGCCATCCTCGACGCGCCTGGGGCCGTCGTCACCACCTCGACCCGACCGGACAACATCGCCGCCACGATCGCCGCTCGGAAGGACGTCGGGCCGGTCGCCGTCTTCGACCCTCAACACCTCACGGCAGGGCTGCCTGCCGTCGACGGCAGCGGCGTCCGGTGGTCGCCGATCCGCGGCTGCGAGCAGCCCCTGACCGCGATGATCCGCGCTTCAGGGCTGGCATCGTCAACCGGACTCTCCTCCGGCGGCACAGAGTCCGGCGGCTTCTGGGAAGGCAAGGCCCGCTCCGCCCTCCAGGCACTCCTCCATGCAGCTGCGCTCGAGAAGCTACCGACGCGGGCCCTCTTCGAGTGGTCGCTGTCTGCGTCTGCTGCAACTGACGCCGTCGGCATCCTCGCCAGTCACCCGCAAGCCGCTGCAGGATGGTCGGACTCGCTGGAAGGCATGATCAGCTCCGACCCGCGCACACGTGACTCCATCTGGATGGCTGTCGCCCAAGCCCTCTCCTGCCTCGCCGACCCTGCCGTGCTGACGGCCGTCAGCCCGGAGCCGGGCGAGGCGTTCGAACCGCGGGACTTCCTCACCCAGAACGGCACGCTCTACCTTCTCGCCACGGGAGCCGGCGCGGGAGCCTCGTGGCCGCTCGTCGCGGCGTTCATGGAAGACCTGACCGAGGTCGCCCGTCACCTCGCTGCCGCGTCACCGGGCTCACGCCTGGACCCTCCCGTCCTCATGGCGCTCGACGAGATCGGCAACCTCGCACCGCTCCCATCACTTCCGGTCCTGATGGCCGAGGGAGGTGGCACCGGCATCACGACGATGCCCGTCCTTCAGTCGCTGGCGCAGGCGCGCAACAAGTGGGGCGACCACGCCGCCAGCACGATCTGGGACGCGAGCATCGTCAAGGTCATACTCGGCGGTGCGTCGGCCTCGAAGGACCTGCAAGAGCTGTCGGTGCTGATCGGGGAGCGCGACGAGCGCACCGACACAGTGAGCGTCGGCGACTACGGCCAGCGCTCCCTTCAGCGGTCGAGCCGGCGGGTCGCGGTCATGCCACCGGAGCGGATCCGGACCCTTCCGTTCGGCACCGGCCTCGTGTTGCTTCGCGCGGCCCCGCCCATCGTCGTCCGTCTACGCAGATTCGCGACTAAGTGAGCACGAGGCGTGTTCCGTTTTGTCTGGCGCCCCACCGCCGCGTGCCGGTGAGTCTGGTCGGCCGCTCGCTAGGAGCACCCTGGCACTCCCCGTCACTAGCGCTCCTGGGCCACGCGCCTGGGGCGCCGTCGGTCGGATGCCCACCGGGTGCCTCCCGACTGGCCGATCGAGCAATTTGCCGGGGTGACGCCCTTGATCGCACTAGAGTGAAGATGCGGTCAGTTGCGGGAGAATGCGGGAAGATGACGGACGAGCACGAAGTTCTCACAGCCGAAGAGGCTGCGACGCTGTTGCGCGTCAGCACCAAAACGGTCCTCGCTCTCGCAAAGTCGGGCGCATTGCCTGGCGAGAAGGTCGGGCGGGCATGGCGCTTCTTGCGAGCCGATGTCCTGGCGTATGTGCGGGGCGCGGATCGGGCGTCCGGGGACGGCGGGAGCCCCCAGTGACCTCCACCCTCCAACCCGACATGTTCGCTGGCGCCGCGCAGGCCAGCATCGCACCCACGGTTATCGATTTCTTCGCCGGATGCGGTGGAACAAGTGCTGGCCTCCGCGCAGCCGGAATGCGGATTGCGGCGGCGGTCGACTTCGATGCTGCTGCAGCGGCTACCTACCGTGCGAATTTTCCGGACGCGGAGTTCCATGAAGCCGACATCCGTGAACTCAGCCTTGACGTTTTCGACCACCTTGTGACCCCCGGAAGCCGGCTCGTCTTCTCCGCGTGCGCACCGTGTCAGCCGTACAGCTCCATGAGACCGTCCGGTTCGAAACCCCGTCGGCAAGAACGGTCCCTCCTGCTGACACTCATCCCCTTTATGGACCGCCTACAGCCGGACGCACTCATCGTTGAGAACGTTCCAGGCCTGCACAAAATTCCAGGCGGATCGACCTGGAACCGCTTCCTTCGGTACCTGGACCGAAGTGGCTACGCGGTCTCCTGGAAGGTCATCGACTGCCGAGACTACGGGGTCCCGCAGCGGAGAAGGCGGCTGGTCTTGCTCGCGTCACGACACGGGAAGTTGGACATTCCAGCTCCGACGCATGGAGGCGGGGCCAGGGCATACTCGACGGTCCGGGATTGGATCGGCGATCTACCTCCAATCGCAGCAGGAGAAACACATGCCGAAGACCCGCTCCACCGGTCAGGAGCACTGGGGACCTTAAACCTCAGTCGGATCCAGGCGCTGTCCGAAGGGGGCAGTCGGGCCGAATGGCCCGAAGATCTCTGGCTTGACTGCCACCGACGGTCGAAGGGACACCAGGACGCCTACGGGCGCATGCGATACGACGACACTGCGCCGGTTCTGACCACCAAGTGCACCGACATCACCAACGGGCGGTATGGCCATCCGACCCAAGATAGAGCGATCAGCGCACGGGAAGCCGCGTTGCTGCAAACCTTTCCTCCCAACTTTCAATTCCTCGGAAGCCTGAAGTCAGTCACCAGACAGATCGGAAACGCCGTACCGGTTCTTGTTTCGGAAGCGATGGGCGTCCACATCGTGCGGCATCTCCAGGCCCTGGACCGCGGGCATGGCTGAGTTCCGCACCAGCGCACGGGCAGTCGATATGCTGGGTCGCCAGCAGATTGCTGGAATTCCGAGCGCGATCAGCGAACTGTTCAAGAACGCCCACGACGCCTACGCGGACAATGCCAACGCCGATTTTATCCGGTACCACAATGCATTCGTCATCAGGGATGACGGTGACGGCATGTCCCGACAAGACTTCGAACAGAGATGGCTGACGCTCGGCACCTCGTCTAAGGCCGTCCCAGGCGCTGTCTCACAGGCGCATGGACGGCGACCGCGGGCGATCCTGGGCGAGAAGGGGATTGGTCGCCTTGCGATCGCAGCGATCGGGCCGCAGACCCTCGTAGTCTCCAAAGCAGAGCGAAGCTCTCGCGTCGCGGCCCTGATCCATTGGGGCGTATTCGAGTTGGCGCATGCTGACCTGTCGCAACTGATCGTTCCGGTCGTGGAACTTGACACTGGGCGCGGCCCAGATGTCCAGGCAATGGCAGGCCAAATCCTGGACAATCTGCGCAAACTGGTCACCCCTGACGACACTGGCCTGCTTGAGCGTATTGAGCGTGATCTCAGCCAGTGGCGCGAAACAGATCCATCTTCCGTAGCACGCCTCGCTGGATTCGACCTCGCGACGTTCGATCGCGGTACTGCGTTCGTAATCCTGCCGACCTCCCCCGATCTCGAGGCAGACTTGGAGCCGCCCGGCCCCAAGGAGGCAGCGCCGTTGCTAAGGACGCTGATCGGGTTTGCTAACACCATGACCCCCGGGCACGGAGAACCCGAACTGACGACCTCCTTCCGGGATCACCGTCGGCCCGACGACGTCCGAGATCTGATCGAGGAACAAGAGTTCTTCACCGTGGACGAGTTCGTGAACGCGGATCACCATTTCCAGGGGGCTTTTGACGAATACGGGCAGTTTGTTGGAACCGTTTCGATCTTCGGCGGGCAACCGATTCCATTTCCGTTGGCATGGACCCCAGCTCGCGGCACCAAGACACAATGCGGACCGTTCAAATTGAACCTCGCTTACGTGCAGGGACGTGCCAAACAGTCGAAACTCGAACCGAATGACTACTTCCTGCTCACAGAGAAACTTGACCGATACGGCGGACTATATATCTATCGCGATGGGATCCGTGTTCTCCCATATGGAGACAGTCGATTCGACTGGCTTGACGTCGAATTGCGGAGGACGAAGTCGGCGTCTGATCACTTCTTCTCCTACCGCCGCATGTTCGGAGCGGTGGAGATATCTCGCGAGCATAATCACCAATTGCGAGAGAAGGCTGGGCGCGAAGGCTTCGCCACGAACGAGGCATACCGTCAGTTCCGAGCCATCCTTCAGAATTTCCTTCTCCAAGTAGCAACTGAGTTCTTCCGCGAAGGGGGTGCCCAAGCGGAGATCTATGAGGAGGGACGGCTCGCGAACGAGAGGATGGAGAAGGCTCGCAGAGCGCGCAGCAAGCAGGTGCGTGCCCGACGGTCCGAGTACAGCGCGGCCCTTGATCGTTTCTTCGACGCGGTAGATGGAGACCTTCCAGAGGCCCGCATCCAGGAGATCCGCGGATCCATCGAGGCTGCGATACGGAGCGCCCAACAGGACGACGACCCGGCTGCGGCGGCCGATCGATTGGTTCGGGCCGAGCTAGCCGCACGTTCGGACCTTCGCGAACTCGCGGCCACCCTGCAAGTCAAGCGTCCCCGCGGCGTAGCCCTGAGTGCCGAGCTGACTCGACGCGCAACGGCCTACGAGGCCACCCGGTCAGAAATCGTTTCCTCTCTGATCGAGCCTGCCGAGGAGGAGATCTCCACGGCCTTCGACGCGGCAGGGCTCGCTCTCGACGCAGCCGTCAGCCGGCGGCTTCGGTTCGACGGGGCAATCGAATTGGCGGTCAGCGAGGCGCGCGCGTTGGGGAATGACGCACGCAGTCTCCTCTCCCGTGAAGTGGCGAATGTCGCGGAGCGCGGCCGAGAGACCGTCCGGGACGCTCACAGGGCCCTCGAAGAGGTCACCGTCGCCGCGCAGCAGGACGCGGCCACCACAGACGTGTCGGCCCTGAATGACGAAGAATTCTCATTGCTCCGCAGGACGTTGGAATCTCGCGTTCGAGCCATCGCGTCGCAGAAGTCTGAAGAACTCCGCTCGATCGCGGAGCAACTGCGATCAGTCGCGTGGGTCGGAGAGACCTCAGACAGCGATCAAGTGTCCCTTCTGGATCAAGTCGAGCAACTCGAGTCCAGAGTGGAGGCGCTAACGGATCGATCCGCTCAAGACTTCGAGCTGGTTCAGATCGGCATGGCCGTAAACATCGTTACCCATGAGTTCGAGAACAGCATCAGGTCCGTTCGCGACAATTTGAGAAGACTCCGCGCCTGGGCACAACAGAATACGGGACTGAGGCCGCTGTACTCGGACCTCCGAGCATCATTTGATCACCTAGACGGTTATCTCAAGCTGTTTACCCCACTCCATCGACGCCTCTATCGAGAGCCGGCGATTATTCGCGGGACCGACGTCCAACGGTACCTTCACGACGTCTTCGACAAGAAACTCGGTGAGGCCAATATCGACCTTCGGTCGACGCCAGCGTTTGAGAATATGCAAATCAAGATGTACCCGTCAACGCTATACCCCGTAATAGTGAACCTGGTCGACAATGCCGCCCACTGGCTGCAACAGTATTCAGGGGAACGGTTGATCACCCTAGATTGGGTGGAGGACGCCATCATCGTCACGGATTCTGGACCGGGCATCACCCTTGGGGATGAGGAGGCGATCTTTGAGCAGGGCTTCTCCAGAAAGCCTGCGGGATCGGGCTATGGACTCTTTGTGGCCCGCGAGGTCCTTCGCCGCGATGGTGCCGACATCCGGCTGGCGGAGCCGAGCGCCGACCGTGGCGCGAGGTTCGAAATCCTACTGCCCACTAGAAGTGATGCGTGAGATGGCAACCAGGTTCGAGCGACATGTCCAGAAGCAAGTACTGGAGTTTCTGCAGACTGTGCTGATGATCGATGACGAGGCCTACCGTCGCTCATCGCCCTTGTCTCCAGTCGACGAGCCAGACGACTGGTCGAGTGGTTCCGCGAGCGGCGATCTTGGCGCGCCGCTCGAGTTGCGTCCGCCGCCCGCTGAGCCCTCGCCCGACGATCTCGACGTGCAGGAAGTGTCCATTTCCTTCGGCAGCAAGGGGCTGGCATGTGCCATCTTGTCTCCTCAAACCACCGAGGAAAACGACGAGTTCAAGCCGGCGTTCGTCAAGACAGCGAGGCGCGCAGACGCCCTAATCCTCGACTGGAACATGAACGGCGACAACGGAAAGACCGCGGAGAAGTTGGTTCGCGCTGTTCTCAAGGAAGACGTAAAATCTCCACGTCGACGTTTGCGCCTTATAACGGTCTATACCGGGGAACCAGATCTGCAGCAGATCGCGGAGCGCCTTAGCGTCGCAACTGGCGAAACGCTGAAAGGCGTAGACATCAGTTGGGACGACGAAGCCAAGGTGGCGTTTAGTCGTGGTCCAGTGAGGGTCTCAGTCTTCGCGAAGAAGCACGTCCAAAGCTTGGCCCCGGCCCTTGAGGGCCGACGGAAGAGCATCGCAGAGTTGCCCACGCTTGTGGTCGAGGACTTCAGTCGGCACAGCACCGGCTTGGTCACGAGTGCGTCTTTATCGGCGCTTGCAGGCATCAGGAACGATGCTCATCGGGTACTTGCTGCGCTGGGTCCAGAACTGGACCCGGCGATCCTCGGCCAGAGGATCTCGTTACCTCATCCAGAGGATGTGGAGCGCCAGGTCGAGGGGCTCATCGTCTCCGAGATTCAAGCGGTTATCCAGGATCATGAGGTCGGTAGCCACGTCGGTCTCCCGCGCATCAAGGAGTGGCTCGCCCACCACAAGACCCTCCCTGCGCGAGGCATCTCAAGCTTCACAGAGATCACGGCCGCTCTTCGACTCAAATTGCTCTCAGAGGGGTTCAGCGATGAATTCTTCGAGGACCTGAAGAATGCTGGTTCGAGCAAGACTCGAGGAGAGAAGATGCAGAAGGATAGCGGGACCCTTCTCTTTTCCACTACCTCGGAGGAACGTGCACTGTCTGACCGCCTTCTAGCCTCTCGAATGTCGCTTCGCAGCCGATACGCAAAGCCGACTCCGGTATTGCAGCTCGGCTCCATCCTGGAGAGAGGCGGGGCGTATGCGGTCTGCGTGCAGCCACTGTGCGACAGCGTGAGGATCACCGGATCGCGTGCCTTCCCGCTGTTACCACTCGAGGTCGCCGCGGAAGGTGATCGGCTTCCGGGCGATGGGATGTTGACGGTGCCTGACCAGCGCGTCGATGGCGGCTATGTGCGCCTCCGCCTGCACGCCAGGCCGACCGACATCCTGATGGAGACGTTCAAAGCGACACCCGCAGGCATCGTGCAGGCGAAGTTGAATAGGGGGATCAACCGCTTTCGCCCGGTAGGTGACAAGTCATGGCGTTGGGTCGGAGACCTCAAGCCAGACCATGCTCAACGCGTTGTCGAGCGTCTGTCCGCACAGTTCTCCCGCGTCGGACTCGACGAGGCAGAGGTGCTCCGCCTTGGGCTCTAGAACGTCCGTTTCGCCCATTGCCACTGTCACCGCCAAGTCCACTTAGCGAGTGCATCACCGATCGCCCTGATCGCGGCGACTCGCTCGCTCGCGGGGACACGGAGTAGCGCGACCAGAGCAAACACAAGCTTGCTCAGGGTGAGGACGACGAGTGCTCCTGCACCAGCGATTAGGGCGAGGTCAGTCACGGGAATCAACTTTCCGGCGCGGGACAAGGGCTCCTCCCCGTGGAGAGCGACACCACGGGCAGAACCCGGCGCAAGTCGATTCGCTGTGCCAAGTGCTGGGATACGGTCACGCTTGACCGATCTTCATCAGATTACCATCCGAGGCCGTTGCCGTAGTCGCCCGGCTGTCGCCTTCACTGACGCTGCCAGTTGGCACCCGCTCGGCGGCATCAGTGTCCTGGACGCAGAACGAACGGCCCGTCGCTCAGTGGCGCCTGAACGTCACCCTCGCTCGGCGGGCGGTGACGGCGCTCCAGCGCATTGTCGACGGCTGAACACCTCCTGAGTAGCGCGGCCGATCCAGTGGCCGCCCGACGTCCAAGGAGGGTCCGTGTCCATCCCAACCCAGATGAGCCTGGTCGGCTTTGTCGCATCCGCGCCCGACCTTCACTTCACCAAACAGGGCGCCGAATGCTGCCGGATGCGTGTGGGCGTCGAGCAGTGGCGCAAGGAAGCCGACGGCAGCTTCACGAAGCTGGACCCCACCTTCCACGACATGGTCGCTTTCGAGAGCACCGCACGCGAGACCTACGCCCGCTTCCGCAAGGGCGACTCCTTCGTGGCCAGCGGCTACGTCCACGAGTACGAGGTCGACAGCCGCGAGGGCAGCGTCATCAAGGAAGAGTTCGTCGCCCGCAAGATCGGCCACAACGCCAACAAGACCGACTACGTCGTCCAGCGCGGCCGTCACGCTGCCGATCGGCCCCTCACCGCTGTACCGCAGCCGCCCGCTGTCGGCCTCTGATCGGTCGCTGTTGTGAGTCCGTACCCGGACGAACCCGACGACCGAGACGTCACTGACCTCTTCGATCGTCCACCTGAGCCGATCAACTGGAACGCCCTCGACGCCAAGCACGCCGACATCGAGTGGCATGACCTCGACCGCTGGGTGAAGTGGCTCAAGGTGACGTTCGGGCTCCCGCCTAACATCGTGCCGCCGTACTGGCATCGCCACGACGAGCTCGTATGGGAGCTCTCGGCCCTTCACTGCCACTGGCTCAGCTGCTACCACGACTCAGCGCCCCCATCGGCGCCGATCAACTGGATGCGGGAGTTCGCCGAGGCCCGCCACCGTCTGCGCGACTGGGTTTCGATCTGCGGCACTCGGCTCGACCGAGACCGTCCGACGCGGCAGACCACTTGGCCCGGCGAGTCTCCGGCGGAGTCCGGTGCCGAGATCGAGATCCGTGACCGGGACGCGGACTTCGAGGAGTTCGTGCGTGAGGACCTGCGCCAGCGCCTCCGCATCGAAGCGATCGCCCACCGGCAGGTCATCGGGTGAGCCATGACCACGCCATGGCCTCGCCGGCCGTATCCCCGTCCACAGCATTCGCGGCATGCGCAGCAACGCAACGTCAGGCGGCGCACGGTCGAAGCCCGAACTCCCGAAGGACCCACCATGTTTCTCCCCCACGCACAGACACTCGCTCAGGCCAGGTCGTACGTCGCGGCGCTCGCCAACTGCGCACCCAACATCGAGGCCTCCTCCGCCTACGAACGCGTCCTGCTCGAACTGGACCGCGTCCATAACGACGAGTGCCCCGCGCTTGACACCGACGACCTGACAGACGACCGCGACATCCTTTTCGCGGTCGCCGGCAGCGCTATCGAGGAGCTCGAGCACTTCGGTGTTGACGCTCTGTCCGTCGAGTTGATCCTCGCCATGCTCGGCGACGCGCGCGACCTGGACATCGGCTGATGTACGGCGAGAACGGCGCGCAGATGCGCACGGAGTTGGCTGCGCTGCTTCGCCAGCACCGTGTGATGCATCGCCTCGCCGCGGATCCTGCCGCCGATCGGGCAGCGGTGGGTCGGGAGGTGCTGCGGTTCAGGCAGTCCATCCTCGTGTGGTGCGCGCAGGCCGTTGGCGTGGCACGACCCCTCGCGTTCGCCAACATCCCGGCCAAGCCAGCGGACCCGTTTCGCGCAGCTGCCGAGCATGGCGCGGCAATCGGAGAGCTCGCCCGGGCACTCGAGTACGCGCGCGCCGAGTCGCAGACCAAGACCGCCTCGAGCATCGAGCTCACGACGCCGAGCCCCAACGTGCTGGTCGAGCACTGGCGGCTTGCTGCGCGCGCCGCGGCATTGGCTGAGCACGACACTGCGCCAGACCAAGCTCGGCATCTGACTGCAGCCCAGGGCCGCGCCGTCGCAGGCGACGTCGCGGCAATCAGCCAGGCGCTCGTCATCCTTGACCGGCGCTACCGGAACACTCCCGAGTGGGTATCGCTCCCTGGTTGCGACCGCCTCGGATGGGCCGCACTAGCCACGGCACTCGACGTCAGCCTCGGACAGCCCGACTACAGCGTGGACCAGACGGGATGGCGCCCGCGGACCAAGCCGATCCGGGGGCCGGCGAAGCCTGGAGTCCTCGGCGTACTTCAGGCCGAGCACAACCTGCTCGTCAGGCTGAAGACGTTCCCCAACGCGATGAATCTCCGTCTGATCGTCGACTCCCAGCGCCTCCTCACGACCGCCCTTATTCCCTACGCGCAGCGGATCGACCCCGACCTCGCCGGCCGATGGCGGGAACGTGCGGCCACCTACTCGCAGATCCAGCGTGAACTCCGGAACGTCGGCGGCCGGCTCGGTAACGGGGCGGCCGCGACAGCAGAAGCCGCGAACGCAGTAGGCCGGATGAAGGCCCTACCAGCCGACGCCGTCCTCGAGCCTCGGATGCTGGGCGGGTTCAACGTCCTCTTCGACCGAGTCGACTCGCGCATCACCGACATCCTCGAAGCAGGGGTCGAGCGCGGAGCTTTCGTGGAGCGCGTGACCGTCCCTCGGCTGGTAAGCGGCGACGGGCGACTCGTTCATCCAGTCCGCGAACGTTTCGTTCCGGTCGCTCGGCCCGGCGACCTCGATGTCATCCGAACCGCCCGTAAACGCCTTCGACCGGCTGCAAGCCCCGTGTCGGACTCGCCTGGAGTCAGTCGGGTCAACCTCCACGCCGCATTGATTCACCGTCCACCCGAGAAGGGAGCGCCCAATGTCCCGTACCTCTAGCGCGCGGAAGCCTCCGAGGCAGGGGCGCGCGATGGAACGCCTTCTCACGGCCGACGAAGTTGCTGAGTTCCTGGGTGACGTCCCGCCGAGTGGTGTAGTTCCTCGGCGTTGAGGTTCGTCGTGTTGCCGGTGACGTAGGCGGCCATCGTGCGACGGTCAGTGAGTACTTGCGACAGACACTCACGGATAGGACACGAAGCACGATGGCCTTGGACAATGCTGCACTACTCGAGGTACTTGAAGCCATGCAGGCCGGCGGGGTCGAGGACCGCGTCCGCACCGCGGCACAGACGATCTACCAGGCGTTGATCGACGCCGAGCTCACCGCTGTGATCGGCGCCGGCCCCTGGGAACGCACCGACCAACGCACGACACAGCGCAACGGCTCCCGGCCGCGGACCCTGTCCACGACCGCCGGCGACCTGGAACTGCGGATCCCGAAGCTGCGGTCGGGATCCTTCTTCCCCTCACTGCTCGAACGCCGACGACGGGTCGACCAGGCCTTGTTCGCGGTGGTGATGGAGGCCTACCTCCACGGTGTCTCGACCAGGAAGGTCGACGACCTGGTCAAAGCACTCGGCGCGGACACCGGGATCAGCAAGTCCGAGGTCTCCCGCATCTGCGCGGACCTCGACGAGGAAGTCGGCGCGTTCCGCGACCGGTCGCTGGGCGAGATCACCTACCCGTACGTGTTCCTCGACGCCACCTACTGCAAGGCCCGCGTGAACCGTCGCGTGGTGTCCCAGGCCGTCGTGATCGCCACCGGAGTCACCGCCGACGGGCGCCGTGAGGTCCTCGGGTTCGACGTCGGGGACAGCGAGGACGGGGCGTTCTGGACCGCGTTCCTGCGCGGTCTGAAGGCCCGCGGCCTGGGTGGTGTCCAGCTGGTCATCAGCGACGCCCACACCGGCCTGAAGACAGCGATCGCCGCTGTCTTTGTCGGCGCGAGCTGGCAGCGGTGCCGGGTCCACTTCATGCGCAACGTCCTCGCGGTCGTACCGAAGGGCAACGCTGAGATGGTCGCCGCCGCAATCCGCACGATCTTCGCCCAACCCGACGCCGAGCACGTTGGTGAGCAGTTCGAGGTCATCGCGGCGATGCTCGGCAAACAGCTGCCCAAGGTCGAGCAGATGTTGCGTGATGCCCACGACGACCTCCTCGCGTTCACCGGGTTCCCGGTGTCGCACTGGAAAAAGATCTGGTCGACCAACCCCTTGGAGCGGCTCAACAAGGAGGTCAAACGCCGCACCGACGTCGTCGGCGTCTTCCCCAACCCCGAGGCCCTGCTCAGGCTGGCCGGGGCCGTCCTGGTCGAAGCCCACGACGAATGGCAGGTCACCGCCGAACGTCGCTATCTGTCCGAACACTCCATGGAACTCATCACCGGCACCAACAAGACCGAGCAGGAGGTGGCCAAGCCCGAACTCATGACGGCATCATGAGAACCACTGACCCGCACGGTGTCGAGGAAACTCCACCACGACGCGGGACGTCACCAGTTCCTGGGCATCCCGGTCGCCACCCTGTACCAATGGCGCCACAAGGGCTGCGGTCCGGAGGCCTACCGCGTCGGACGTCACCTGCGTTACGAACCCTCAACGCTGCGGTCCTGGCTGGACGAGCACCTGGAGAGGCGTCATGGCGTGGGTTGAGCGTCGCGAACGCACCTCGACCGATGGAAAGCGGACCATCACCTACCGCGTCCGTTGGCGAGAGTCCGACGGCAGGGCCAGGGCCAAGACTTTCCGACGCAAGGTCGAGGCAGATCGGTTCGCAGCCATGGTGTCAGCGGACCTCGTTCGCGGCCACTACATCGATCCCGACGCCGGGAAGGTGCGCTTCGAGGAGTACGCGAATCAGTGGCTCGCCGCTCAGACCTTCGAGGAGGGCACGGTCGAGATGGTGGAGCTCCGATTCCGCCTGCACGTCATGCCGCACCTGGGGGCCCGCAACCTTTCAGATGTGCAGCCCTCGACCATCCAGGGATGGCTCCGAACGCTCACCGGCCTATCCGGGAACTACCGGAAGGTCATCTACGCCAACGTCTCCTCCGTGTTCACGGCTGCAGTCGACGACGGACTCATTCCCAAGAACCCCTGCAAGGCCCCGTCGGTGCGACGTCCGAAGTCCGATCCGCGAAAGTTCCGGCCATGGACTCGCGAGCGCGTCTTGGCCGTGCGTGAGGAACTGCCGGACCGATTCAAGCTCGTCGTTGATCTCGGCGTCGGTCTCGGCTTGCGTCAGGGTGAGATCTTCGGCCTCTCGCTCGACGACATCGATCTCAACACCGGCGAGATCGAGATAAGGCGTCAGGTGAAGCTGCTCGGCAACAACCGCCAGCTCTTCGGACTGCCGAAGGGTCGGAAGATCCGCACGGTGCCGCTGCCCGATCGCGTGCTGGAACTCATCAACGACCACGTCACGCGCTACCCGCCGCGGAGCGTGACCCTTCCCTGGGACAGGAGCGATGGGGCGTCGCGGTCCGTCGATCTGGTCCTCTTCTCACGGGAGTCCGGCGCTCTCAACCGCAACTACTTCAACCCCAAGATCTGGCGACCAGCGCTCGTCGCAGCCGGCGTCGAACCGAAGCGCGAGAACGGCTGTCACGCCCTGCGCCACTTCTACGCGAGTACGCTCCTTGATGCGGGAGAGTCGATCCTGGCGCTCAGCGAGTACCTCGGCCATGCGGATCCGGGTTTCACGCTCAGAACCTATACACATCTGATGCCGTCCTCCACGGAGCGCACCAAGGCCGCAATCGACGAGATACTGAGCGTACCGAGTGCACCCCATGAGCCCGAGTAGAAGGCGTTTTCCCAGGTCAGCGCATTGAGGTCATCACTACTACGACCTGTAGTCACTTCTGCAGATCTGATCTGACTCCTTCCAGGGGGCCGCACCAGCCACGGTTCGGCCCCCTGAATGGCGCGTCAAGGAACGACGTATACGGACGCGCCAAGCTCGATGAATTCCTCGGACTTCTGCTTCATTCCGAGGGCGGCGTCCTCCGGCGTGAGGTCCGCGCCGAAGCGGTCACGGACGTCCTGGCTGATCCGCATCGAGCAGAACTTCGGGCCGCACATCGAGCAGAAGTGCGCGGTCTTGGCGTTGTCGGCCGGCAGCGTCTCGTCGTGGAACGCTTCAGCGGTGTGCGGGTCGAGCGACAGCGCGAACTGGTCCTTCCAGCGGAACTCGAAGCGCGCCTTGCTCAGCGCGTCGTCCCAGTCGCGGGCGTTGCGGTGGCCCTTGGCGACGTCGGCGGAGTGGGCGGCGAGCTTGTAGGTGATGACGCCGGTCTTCACGTCGTCGCGGTTGGGCAGGCCGAGGTGCTCCTTCGGCGTGACGTAGCAGAGCATCGCGGTGCCGTGCCACGCGATGTGCGCGGCGCCGATCGCCGAGGTGATGTGGTCGTAGCCGGGAGCGATGTCGGTCGCCAGCGGGCCGAGCGTGTAGAACGGCGCCTCGTGGCACCAGTCCTGCTGCAGGTCGACGTTCTCCTTGACCAGGTTGAGCGGGACGTGGCCGGGTCCCTCGACCATCACCTGGACGTCGTACTCCCAGGCGCGCCTGGTGAGCTCGCCGAGGGTCTTGAGCTCGCCGAGCTGGGCGGCGTCGTTGGCGTCGGCGGTCGCGCCGGGGCGCAGGCCGTCACCGAGCGAGAACGCGACGTCGTACTTGGCGAAGATCTCGCAGAGCTCGTCGAAGTGCGTGTAGAGGAAGTTCTCCTGGTGGTGCGCGAGGCACCAGCCGGCCATGATCGAGCCGCCGCGGGAGACGATTCCGGTGACGCGGTTGGCGGTCAGCGGCACGTAGCGCAGCAGGACGCCGGCGTGGATCGTCATGTAGTCGACGCCCTGCTCGCACTGCTCGATGACGGTGTCGCGGAAGATCTCCCAGGTCAGCTTGTCGGCCTCGCCGTTGACCTTCTCGAGCGCCTGGTAGATCGGGACGGTGCCGATCGGGACCGGGCTGTTGCGGATGATCCACTCGCGGGTGGTGTGGATGTCATCGCCGGTGGAGAGGTCCATCAGGGTGTCGGTGCCCCAGGTGATGGCCCAGGTGAGCTTGTCGACCTCCTCGGCGATGGAGGAGGTGACGGCCGAGTTGCCGATGTTGGCGTTGATCTTCACCAGGAAGTTCTTGCCGATGATCATCGGCTCGGACTCCGGGTGGTTGATGTTGTTGGGGATGATCGCGCGACCGGTGGCGACCTCCTCGCGCACGAACTCCGCGGTCACCCCCTCACGGATGGCGACGTACTCCATCTCGGGGGTGACCATGCCCTGGCGGGCGTAGTGCATCTGGGAGACGTTCTTGCCCTCGAGCGCGCGGCGCGGCTTGTAGGCGCGGCCCTGCCACTGGTCGCGGTGGATGCCGGAGCGCAGCGCGGTGCGACCGTTGTCGAGCAGCTGGACCTCGCGGCCGTCGTACTCCTCGGTGTCCTGGCGCGCCTCGATCCACTCCTGGCGCAGCAGCGGCAGGCCGACCTCGGGCTGCGAGCCGGGGCCCTCGGTGGCGTAGCGGTCGAAGGTCTCGCCGTTGGTGAGCGTGACACGCGTGAACGGGACCTTCAGGTCGCCCTTGAGGATGCGCGAGTGCTGCTCGTGCACCGGCTTGTGGAACGGGCTGGTCTCGGGGGTCTCGATGAGCGTGGGCTCAAGAGTCTCGGTCATGCGATCTCCTTGTGGGTGTGGGCTACGGGTCCGCGACCGCGGCCCAGGGTCCAGGTCTTGCTGATGTCGAGCTGGTTGCTGACGTACGCCGCGGCGCGGGCGCACGAGGTCTTCAGGTCCTCGCCGAGGGCGAGGTACGACGCGAGGGCCGAGCTGTAGGTGCAGCCCGTGCCGTGGTCGTTGGTGGTCGCGACCGCCGGGTGGCTGATCGCGACAGGTTCGGCACCCGGGAGGGCGAGCCAGTCGGTGCACGTCTCCGCGCCCGCGACCTCGGGGCCGCCGGTCACGACGACGGCCGGGCCGAGCCCGGTGAGTCCGGTGGCCAGGGCGGCGGGGTGCATCGGGTCATCGGAGTCGAGGCCGAGCAGCCCCCCGGCCTCGGCGGCGTTCGGGGTGATCACGGTGGCGACGGGCAGCAGCACGTCGCGGTAGGCCGCGACCACGGCGTCGGTGGCCAGGTCCGCGCCCGAGGTCGCCCGGAGTACGGGGTCGACGACGAGCACCCGGCCGGCACACGCCCGAGTGACGAGCGCGACGGCCTCAAGCGAGCCGAGCATCCCGGTCTTCACCGCGGCGACCGGAAGGTCGGCCAGCACGGCCTCCAGCTGGGCAGCGACGACGTCGGCGGGGACCGCGTGGATCGCAGTGACCCCCGTGGTGTCCTGGGCGGTCACCGCGGCGACCACCATCGCGCCGTGCACGCCGAGCGCGCTGAACGTGGCCAGGTCGGCGGCGAGGCCGGCCGCTCCCCCGGAGTCGGTGCCGGCGACTGCAAGGACGACGGGCGGGTTCACCACGGCGCCTCCCCGAGTACGTCGAGCAGCGCGCCCACCACGGCGGCCGGGTCCTCCGCGCGCATCACGGAGCCCATCACTGCGACCCCGTCGGCGCCGGCGGCGATCGCGTCGGCGACGTTGTCCGGCGTGACGCCACCCAGGGCGTAGACGCGGATGCCGACCTCGGCGGCGGCGTCGTACACGGCGCGGTCGACGGGCTCGTAGCCCGGCTTGGACTCCGTCGAGGCGAACGGCCCGAGCGTCACCCAGGAAGCGCCCTCGACCGCAGCCGCGCGGACCTCGTCGGCGGTGTGGCACGAGCGCCCGAACGGCAGGTCGGCAGGCACGGGCGCCCCGAGCGGCAGGTGCACGCCGACACAGCCGTAGAGCGGCGTGTGGGCGGCGATCACGGACGCACCGGCAGCCTCGCAGGCAGCCGCCAGCGCGGTCCGGGCCAGCTCGGTCTCGTCCAGCTCGCGCACCACCACGTGGGTCGCACCCGCCGAGACGCACTCGGCGACGGTGCGGGCCAGCGAGCGGCCCAGGTGGAGCTGGGAGCGGTCGGTCAGCACCAGCAGGCGGGGCAGGTCCATCACAGGCTCCCCACCATGCCGCTGGCCGGCGATGACGCCCGCGCGGTCACACGGCGCGGGATCCGGCCGGCGCCTCGGGCAGCCAGCCCGGCCTCCACGCCGAGCCGCAGCGCGGTGGCCATCCGGACCGGGTCGTCGGCGCGGGTGATCGCGGTCGCGGCGAGCACCGCGTCGCAGCCGAGCTCGAGCGCCAGCGCCGCGTCCGAGGCCGTGCCGACCCCGGCGTCGAGCACCAGCGGCACCGAGACCGCGGCGCGCACCGCCGAGATCGCATAGGGGTTCAGCACGCCCAGCCCCGACCCGATCGGGGAGCCGAGCGGCATCACCGCGACGCAGCCGGCGTCCTCGAGGCGGCGGGCCAGCACCGGGTCGTCGGTCGTGTACGGCAGCACCTTGAAGCCCTTGCGGACCAGCGCCTCGGCGCCCTCCAGGAGCTCGATCGCGTCCGGCATCAGCGAGGTCTCGTCACCGATGACCTCGAGCTTCACCCAGTCGGTCTCCAGCGCCTCGCGGGCCAGCTCGGCGGTGAGCACCGCCTCGCGCGCAGTCCGGCAGCCGGCGGTGTTCGGCAGGATCTTGATGCCGAGGCGCTGGATGGTCTCGAGGACTCCGCCCTCTGACGTACCGGGCAGGCGGCGCATGGAGACGGTGACCATGCCGGGGCGGGCGGCCTCGATGACCGGCTCGAGCAGCGCCGGGCGGGGCAGCCCGCCGGTGCCGAGGAAGAGCCGCGAGGGGAGCTTCTCCCCCGCGATCACCAGGGTCTCGTCGGTCATCTGCTCAGCCTCCCTGCACGGCGGTGACGATCTCGACCACGTCGCCCTCTGTGAGCGGCGTGGTGGCGTGGTCGGCGCGGAGCACGACCGCGCCGTTGACGGCGACCGCGGTGCCCCGGCAGTCCTCCGGGAGCAGGTCGCGTACGACGGTGCCCTCGGCGACCTCGCGCGCGGATCCATTGACGGTCAGGTTCATGCGGCACTCCCTTCGGTCACGAAACGGCGCGGGTCGAGCGCGGGGTCGACGGCACCGGTCTCGACGTGGTCGGCGAGCGCCTGCGCGGTGATCGGGGCGAGCAGCACGCCGTGGCGGTAGTGGCCGGCCGCGAGCAGCACGCCGTCCTCGCCGGTCGGGCCCACCAGCGGAAGGTTGTCGGGCGTGCCCGGGCGATCGCGGGCGGTCACCTCCACGAGCTCGGCGCGGTCCAGCCCGGGCAGCAGCGCGCGGGCTGCCTCGAGCAGCCGGAAGGTGCCCTCGACGGTCGGCACCGGCGGGGTGTCGTGCTCGTCGGAGGTGGCCCCGATGACGATCTCGTCGGAGCCCGAGCGCGGCACGACGTACACGGGCTCGCCGTGGACGAGGCCGCGGACGGTGGTCGCGGGCGCCTGGTCGGGCGCGTGGGCACGCAGTCGTAGGATCTCGCCGCGGACGGGCCGGACCAGCGCGGCGTACGGCGCCGGCAGGTGCGCCCCCGTCGCCAGCACAGTCAGGTCGACACGCGCACCGGAGGCGACCGGCACGACCGGCACGCGGGCCAGCAGCGAAGCGACCACCGAACGGGGGTCGACAGAGTGGTCGTCGGGCAGCCAGGCACCGCCGGTGACGCGTCCGAGCCCGGGCTCGCGGGCGACCAGCTCGCGGCGGGTCAGCGCCTCGACAGCCACGCCCGCCTCCGCGAGCAGGCCGAGCTGGCGGTCGATCTCCTGGACGTCGCCGGCATCCGCGCCAGCCAGCAGCGTGCCGCTCTGCGCCAAGGCGACGCCGAGCCGGGCGGCGTACGCGGGCCAGAGGTCGGCCGAGGCCCGGCCCAGGCGGAACAGGTCGGCCTCGCCGTGCCACAGCTCGCCGGACGGCGAGAGCATCCCGGCGGCGGCGTACGACGCCCCGGAGCCGGGGGCGGGGTCGACGACCTCGACGTCGTGGCCGCGGAGCAACAGCTCCTCGGCGCAGGCCAAGCCGATGATGCCCGCTCCGCAGATCCTGATGCGCGTCACAGGATCACCTGAGCCTTGGCTAGGGCTACTGCGAGATCGCGAGCTGCATTGATCGGGTCGGGGGCATCCCAGATCGCGCTGATCACGGCGATGCCGTGGGCGCCCGAGTTGACGACTGCTGAGGCTCGACCCTGGTTGATCCCACCGATGCCGATCAGCGGTAGAACACCCACCGCCGGTTCCAGGTTCTGCTGCCCCAACGGTTCCGGCAGATCTGCCTTGGAGGTCGAGGGAAACAACGGGCCGATTCCGGCGTAGTCCGCGCCCGATCCCTCCGCCCTCACGACATCTTCGCGAGTTCGGCAGGTGGCGCCGATCATCATCCAGGGCGCGAGCCGCCGCGCCTCGGCAACGGCAAGATCGTCCTGCCCAAGGTGCACTCCGTCAGCGTCCACCGCGAGGGCGACATCGAGTCGGTCGTTGACCAGCACGGGAATGCTTCGTGGACGTACTTCGTCGATGAGCTTGCGCGTCATTCGCGTCATGTCGCGTGCACTGCTTTGTTTGGCTCGCACCTGGAAGCCGTCTATGCCCGCGTCGACGAGGTGGTGGGCGAACGAGATCTGGCGTTCGTCACTCACCAGGCAGAACAACCTTGGAATCATGACCTCTCACTTCCTCCGCCGGTATGACCCGGGTCAGGTTCAACGGTTGGAGCGCGCTAGCTCCCTCTCAGCTCCTGGCTGGAGCGCCCGTGTGCTTGTGGTTGGGATGGAGGCGGCGGGGCTGCCGGGGTCGAACGCAGCAGCCCCGCCGCAGTTCTAGTGGCCGTGCAGCGCCTTTCCGGCGAGGGCCTGGAGGGCCTCCCCCAAGGCCTCGTGCTGGGTGGGGTGCGCATGGACGAAGGGCGCGACCGCTTCGGGTGCGATTCCGAGGCTGGTCAGCAACTGCCCTTCGCCGATCATCTCGCCAGCGCGTGCAGCGACGATGTGGACGCCGAGGACCTCGTGTTCGTGCCGCCGCACGACCTTCACCATTCCGCCCGAGCCGAGGATCAGGCTGCGACCGTTACCGGCCAGGTCCTGTGTCGCGCAGGTGATCTGGTCGCCGTAGCGCTCACGCGCGACAGCTTCGGTGAGTCCGACGGAGGCAATCTCCGGCTGGGTGAAGGTCACCTTGGGCACGAGCTCGTCGTTCACGGGCCGGGGCGCGAGTCCGGCGATCTCTTCGGCGACAAAGATGCCGTGGGCATAGCCGCGGTGCGCGAGCTGTGGCCCGGCGACGAGGTCACCGACGGCGTACACGTTGGTCAGGTTGGTGCGCAGCCGTTCGTCGGTGACCACGACACCACGGTCCACGGCGATGCCGGCTTCCTCGAAGCCGTCGATGACGGCCTCACGTCCGACAGCAACGAGAAGGACCTCTGCCTCTGCTGTGGAGTCGCCCTCGAACGCGACGCGCACGCCGTCCGTGGTGCGCTCGACCCCGGTGACCTTCTGACCCGTCTGGATCTTGATGCCGCGCCGCTTGAGCGCGCGATCGAGCTGCCGCGAGATGTCCTCGTCTTCGCTGGCGACGAGGCGGGGAAGGCCCTCGACGACGGTGACAGCGGCGCCGAGCGAGCGCCAGAGGGAGGCGAACTCGCATCCGATGACGCCTCCTCCGAGGACGATCGCGGAGGAGGGGACGCGGCCGAGCGTCAGGGCGTCGTCCGAGGTCAGAATGTGGGTGCCGTCGGTCTCGATACCCTGAATCCGGCGGGGCCGGGCGCCGGTCGCCAGGACGACCGCGTCAGCCTCGATGGTGCGTTCGCCGACCTGGACGGTGTTCGGACCGACGAACTGGCCCTCACCCGCGACGACCTCGATGCCCCGGCTGCCGACCAGACCGGTCAGGCCACGGTGAAGGCGGTCGATGACGCCGGTGCGGTAGCGGTGGATCTTGTCCATGTCGATGCCGGTCAGCTCGGCTCCGATGCCGAGCGCGGGGGCCTCGCGGACGTGGTCGGCGACCTCTGCAGCGTGGAGCAGTGCCTTGGTGGGGATGCATCCGCGGTGCAGGCAGGTGCCGCCTAGCTTGTCGCGGTCGACGAGAACCACCGACAGGCCCAGCTGACTTGCACGCAGCGCGCAGGCGTAGCCGGCGCTGCCGGCGCCGAGGATGACGAGATCGACCTTGCTCATGAGAGTTCCTTTTCGGTGCGGCGCTGGAGCGCGTCGCGGTGGAGACGTCCGGCGCGGTACGACGAACGGACGAGTGGCCCGGAGAGCACCCCGGAGAAGCCGATGTCCTCGGCCTCTTGACGGAGCTCTACGAACTCCTCCGGCTTCACCCATCGCTCGACCGGGTGGTGACGTGGGCTCGGGCGCAGGTACTGGGTGATGGTGATCAATTCGCAACCTGCATCGTGCAAATCGTGAAGGGCTTCGCTGATCTCCTCGCGGGTCTCGCCCATGCCCAGGATCAGATTCGACTTCGTCACGAGGCCGAACGCGCGCGCCTGGGTCAGGACATCGAGCGACCGCTCGTACCGGAACGCCGGCCGGATCCGCTTGAAGATGCGCGGCACGGTCTCGAGGTTGTGCGCGAGAACCTCGGGTCGAGACTCGAACACCTCGGCCAGGAGGTCGGGGTCGCCGTTGAAGTCCGGGACGAGGTTCTCGACGCCCGTGCCCGGATTGAGGTCGTGGATCGCGCGGACGGTCTCTGCGTACAGCCAGGCGCCGCCGTCGGGGAGGTCGTCGCGCGCGACTCCGGTGATGGTGGCGTACTTCAAGCCCATGGTCCGGACGGATTCCGCAACCCTGCGGGGTTCGTCGCGGTCCAGCGGTTGTGGCCGACCGGTGTCGATCTGGCAGAAGTCGCAGCGACGCGTGCATTGGTCGCCGCCGATGAGGAATGTCGCTTCGCGGTCTTCCCAGCATTCGAAGATGTTGGGGCAGCCGGCCTCCTGGCAAACCGTGTGCAGACCCTCCGACTTCACCAGATTGGTGAGTTGGGTGTACTCCGGCCCCATCTTGGCCCGGACCTTGATCCACTCTGGCTTCTCCTCGATGGGAGTGGATGCGTTTCGGACCTCGAGGCGCAGCAACCGCCGCCCCTCGGGCGCCGGAGACCGGCGACCCGAGGGGGTGGTGGCAGGGGAAGCCCCCATTAGGCCACGACCTCGGCACGTGCCTCGAGCAGCCCCTGGGGATCGGCGAGATTCCCACGGACCGAGTCGAGATAGCGCGCGGCGTCGGCGCCATCGACCACGCGGTGGTCGTAGCTCAGGGCGAGATACATCATTGATCGCACCTCGACCTCGTAGTGGCCCTCGCCGTCGGCGATCGCCACCGGACGCGGGACGACCGCACCGATGCCAAGGATCGCCGACTGCGGCTGGTTGATGATCGGGGTGTCGAAGAGTGCCTTGCGACTTCCCGTGTTGGTGATCGTGAACGTGCCACCGCCGAGTTCTTCCGGGGCGATCCGGCCGGTGCGCGTGCGCTCGGCCACGTCTCGGATCGCGTTGGTGAGCTCCAGCGCACCGAGGTCGCCGGCGTTGCGGATGACTGGCACCATCAGACCCTTCGGAGTGTCGACGGCCATGCCCAGGTGCTCGACGTCGAAGTACGTGAGCTCTGACTCCTCTGAGAGCGCCGAGTTGATCACCGGGTGATCGCGCAGGGCGAGCACGGCGGCCCGGGCGAAGAAGCCGAGCAGACTCGGAGCCTCGCCTCCGCCGGCAACGATCTGCCGGCGGAGGCGGAGCACCTCCTCCACGTCGACCTCGATCACCGTGGTGAGCTGGGCAGAACCGTGCAGCGACGACATCATCCGCTCAGCGATCACCTTGCGGAGAGCGCCGAGCCGCTTCGTCGTACCGCGCAGCTGTTCACTCACGAGATGGTCCCGATCACGGCACCCTGTACGACGACGGCGCCTTCCTCAACCGCGTGGGTCAAGATGCCAGCGCTCGCCGCCACGATCTCCATGTCCACCTTGTCGACGGCCACCTCGGCGAGCAGGTCGCCCTCGGCGACGTTGGAGCCGTCCTCGGCGAACCAGGTCGCCAGGGTGCCCTCACTCTCGGGGTTGTCAGCGGAGATCACGGGAAAGAGGACATCGGTCACTTGGAAACCTGCTCGAGAATCGCGGCCTTGATACGGGCCCGGGTGGGAAGGGCGGCGTACTCCAGCGAGCGGGAGTACGGGATGGAGACGTCTGGAACAGCGACGCGGCTGATCGGGGACTTCAGGATGGTCGGGTCGGACTCGGCGATGCGAGCAGCGATCTCTCCGGAGAGCCCGAAGGACTGGTAGTCCTCGTCGACGATCACCAGGTGACCGGTGCGGCCAACCGACTCGAGGATGGCCTCGGTGTCGAGCGGGACGATGCTGCGCAGGTCGATGACCTCGACGTCGACGCCTTCGCCGGCCAGTTCCTCAGCGACGTCGAGCGCGTGGTGCACAGACAGGGAAAGAGTGACGACCGTGACATCGGAGCCCCTGCGCGGAGTGGCGGCCTTGCCGATCTCTACGACGTGGTCGCCGTCCGGAACCGGGCCGATCGAGCGCGGGTTCTTGGCCATCCAGGGCAGGCCCATGACGCCCTTGTGGAACATGAACACAACGGGGTTGTCGTCTCGGATAGCGGCGGTCATGAGGCCTGCGGCGTCCGCCGGGTTGCTCGGGACGACGACCTTCATGCCAGGCAGATGGGCGAACGTGCCCCACAGGCACTGCGAGTGCTGCGCTCCGTCCGAGTAGCCGCCACCGACCGCCGTCATGAGAACCATCGGGACCTTGACGTTGCCGCCGGACTCGAAGTGAATCTTTGCCATGTGGTTGTAGATCTGGTCCATGCAGACGCCGAAGAAGTCGACGAACATGAGCTCGACGATCGGGCGCATACCCTCGGTCGCGGCGCCGATGGCCGCACCGATGAAGGCGGTCTCGGAGATCGGCGTGTCCATGACACGCTCGGGACCGAAGCGGTCGATGAGTCCGGTCGTGGAGGAGAAGATGCCGCCGTAGGGGCCGACATCCTCGCCGAGCACGAAGACGTTCTCGTCGCGCTCCATCTCGGAGGCGATCGCCTCGACCATGGCCTTGGCCGTGTTCAGCCGCTTGCTGGACTGCTCAGTGGTGGTTGTCATGATGCTTGCTCCGTTCAGGCGAAGACGTAGTCGAGGACGGTGGACGGGTCGGGCTCGGGGCTGGCCTTGGCGAAGGCGATGGCGGACTCCACCAGCTCCGTGGCTCGGGTCTGGGTCTCCACAACCGCGGCGTCGTCGAGCACACCGGCGGAGCGAAGCGTGGCCTCGTAAGTCGGGATCGGGTCTTGGCCGGGGACGCCCTCGATGTCGGAGCGGTAGCCCTGAGCGTCACCCTCGAAGTGGCCCCACAGTCGCAGCGTGTGGACCTCGATCAGGGTCGGGCCACCGCCGTTGCGGGCTCGCTCAACAGCGTGACCAGCCGCCTCGTAGACCGCCTCGACGGCGTTGTCTTCGATGCGGATGCCCGGCATGCCGTACGCCGCAGCGCGCTCGGCGTTCGAGGCAACGCAGGTGGACGCACTGCGCGGCACGGAGATGCCCCAGTCGTTGTCCTCGACGATGAACACAGCCGGCAGCTTCCACAGCGAAGCGAGGTTGAGGGTCTCGTGGAAGGCACCCTGGTTCGCGGCACCCTCACCCGTCACACCGACAGCGATCTGGCCGGTCCCGCGCTTCTTGAAGGCCAGCGCAGCACCGGCAGCCGACGGGTAACCCTCTGCAATGATGCCCGAGCACGAGAAGTGCGTCTTCGGGTCGAACAGATGCATGTGCCCGCCGCGCCCCTTTCCGAGGCCGTCCACACGACCGAAGATCTCCGCAGTCATCGCGTTGAGGTCAATACCGTGCGCGATCGCGAAGTGATGCGGCCGGTGAGTCGCCGTGACGGCGTCATCCGTGGTGAGGTGGGCACAGACACCGGCAGCAACCGGCTCCTGTCCCGCGGAGAGATGCATCTCGCCAGGCACGAGGCCGGCGCCGATGTCGAAGACCGGCTTCTTGTCTGCGTGGTACTCACGCAGGATCGCCTCTTCGTAGGTGCGAATGAGCACCATCTGGTCGTACAGCTCACGCTGGACACGGGCTTCCATTTGTTCCTCCTTGGTCGGGGAAACCCATGGTGTGGCTGCCGTCACAGCACCCGACAGTGGCGCGTTTTCAGATACTGATCAGCGGCCCAGCCATGGCCCAGCCAAGCCGTCGCGCGGCTCGTTGGAGAGCCGCCGAATGGCCGTTGACTGGCGGCCGTCGCGCAGGCAAGGACACCGCTACCGCGCCCACATGTTCGCCCACGCGGATCGGCGCGGCGAGGCATGCGGTGCCGAGGAGATACTCCTCGGCGTCCGACCAAATGGCGGCCTGGCCGTCCAACTGGCGTTCCAGCACGCGACGGTCGGTGATCGTGTTCGGCGTGAGGTCGTGCAGTTGGTGCCGACTGATGTAGTCGGCGCGGTCCGCCGCCGAAAGGCCGGCGAGAATGCACTTTCCGAAGGCGGTTGCGTGGCCTGAATCGTGCACGCCGACCCAGAGGTCGACGCAGGGAACATTCGGGCCGTCGGCGATGTCCAACAGCCGGATCTCGCCTTCGCTATATACCGAGAGATAGGTAGCCCCCCCGACCTCGTCACGCAGCGACTTGAGAACGGGACGGATTCTCGGCAGGAGGCTCTGCAATGCGGGGGTCGAAGGCACCATGGCCGCAGGCCCAACGACGTACCCGTCCGCAAGCTTGCGGAGATATCCCTCGAACACAAGCGTGCGCAGCAGGTGATATGTCGTCGGCAGGGCCAGGCCGGTCATCCGCGCAAGGCTCTTGGCGGCAACGGGATCGGCGCTCGCAGCCACGGCTTCTAGAAGTCGTAGTGCCCGCTGTACGGATCCGATAAGAGTCGGTTCGCTCATAAGGAACGAGTGTTGGTGCCGTCGCGTGCGGGAGGTAGTCCCTTGGATTTCAAATGGTGAAAACAGGTGGGCACCCGGTCGTGACCGGGTGCCCACCGAGCGACGTCAGCAGTCGTCACTGTTCCTTTGGGCCGATGACCGATCCGAGGACTCCCGCCAACTTCACGGACATGAGGCCGAGCAGGCAGCCACAGAGGAGAGAGGCGAACGTCGAGATCGCCACCCACAAGATCGGGGTCGACAGCACTCCTCCGAACGCACCGGCACCTGCGGTGGTGGGGTCGCCCAGCGCCTTCAGCGTGTTCGCGGCGCCTCCGCCGCCGGGCGCCCAGCCGTCGAGTCCCGTCGCGATCCACCAGAACACTGTGGACGCGAAGGCCCCGAAGACGCCGGGGACGAAGTACCACTCCCCTGCCGCAGATGCGAGTACGACGATCGTGGCGATAACTCCGACGACAACCGCGAGACCCCAGAAATCAGGCAGTCCGGCGACCTTCGGGCCCATCGCCATGAGGGCGAACGCACCGACGCAGCCGCTCAGCGACGAGGCGATCGCCTTGCGCATCGCGCTACCGTCCGCGCCGGCGGCGAAGAACGTGGCCCACGAGACGAAGGCGGCCGGCGCGATGAGCTGGAGGTTGCCTGGAAGAGCCAGGCCGTTACCCAGGTCGCCTGCGGTGGCCCAGTGGAAAGTGAAGTTCAGTGATACGTCGACCCAGACCGCGGCGAGCACGGCGATCGACAGGGAAAGAGGCAGAGTGGCCCTCAGACGTTGCAACATGAAGAAAGTTCCTTCGTTAGAGACGATGGTGGCGGCGGCGCGGGCCGGCGGCGCCCGATCGGGTGCCACTGGCCCTGTCCGATCGACGAAGGTGGGATCGCCCCTTCATACGCCGCTCGCGGATCGGGCCCCAGTGTTGGATGCATGCCGGGTCTTGGGCAGACCCCTGGATTTCCCATGACGAAACCTCCATAGCGCCTGTGACGGCCATCACTACAATGTGGGTGATTGGAGGTGCGTGGCATGCAGGACCGTTTGAGCCCGCCGGACGACTTCGTCCAGAGCGTCGGCCGAGCATTGCGCGTCCTAGAGGTAGTGGCCCAGGGCCACCCTCTGCCGGTAAAGGTGATCGCGCGCATGTGCGAACTGAACCTTTCTACGACGTACCACCTGGTGCGGACCCTCGCCTACGAGGGCTATCTCGAGCGCCTCCCCGACGGCACCTACAGTTCCGGTTCCGAAGTAGCGCGCCGCTTTTACGACGTCCTGTCCGGCCTCGGCCACCCTCCTGACTCAAAGGAAGTCCTTCGACACCTTGCCGCGCGCACCGGGCTCAGCGCCTATCTGGGTCGGCTCAAGGGTGATCGGGTAGTGGTGGTCGACTATGTCGAAGGGCCCGGCTCGCCCTATCTCGAGCACTTCGAGCGTGGGCTCGACGTCTCGGCGCACGCGACGGCGCTGGGCAAGGCCCTCATGCTTGGCCTCAAACCACGCGAGCGTCGGGAGATGCTTCGCGATCAAGGGCTGCGTCCCTTTACGCGCAATACCTCCACCGACCTGGCACTCCTCGAGGCCCAACTACGCACACTCACCGCCGATTCCGTCGTCGTCGAGCGCGGCGAGTTCCGCGACGACGTGTCCTGCGCAGCACGACTCGTGCCGCGACGCGCGCCCGGGGAGACGTCATGGGCGCTCGTCGTCAGCACCCGAGGTCTCGAACTCCCCGACGCGGCACGCGCCGAACTGTCGATGGCAGCCGCCGATCTGGCCGGTGCCGCAACGGGCGGCCCCTAAGCCGCGTGGTTGCCGCCGCCCCTACGAATCTCCAGAAGGCACAATGCCTGGTTCCTCCAGCACCCTACGGCTGCCCACCGTCGCGCACGCGGGCGAATTCGGTCTGATCAACGCCATCCGCTCGATACTCCCCCAGGGAAGCCACGTCATCGTGGGTCCTGGCGATGATTGTGCGGTAGTGCGCGGTCAAGAAACGTGCCCGGTCATCTCAACTGATCTCATGGTCGAAGGCCGTCATTTTCGACGCGACTGGTCCCCCGCAGCAGACATCGGCGCACGTGCAGCGGCCCAGAACCTGTCTGATGTCAACGCCATGGGAGGCACCGCGACATCCCTCACGCTCGGACTGGCACTCCCCCACGACCTACCAGCCGCCTGGGTGATGGAGTTCGTCCGCGGCTTCGCGGAAGAGGCGGGAAGCGTCGGCGCGAGCGTGGTGGGTGGCGACCTGACCAGCTCCGACACGCTGATGCTCGCGGTAACCGTGCTCGGCTCCTGCCCAGCCCCTCCCGTGCTGCGCTCAGGAGCTCGACCCGGCGACACTGTCGCGATCGCCGGCAGGCAGGGCTGGTCGGCTGCCGGGCTCGCACTGCTGGAGCGTGGCGTCAGCGAGCCGCAGGAACTCCTCAAGGCGTATCACCGTCCCACCCCGCCGTATGCCGCGGGCCCCGAGGCAGCGCGCGCTGGCGCAACCGTCATGTTGGACGTTTCGGACGGCTTGGTTGCCGACGCTCGACACCTCGCGCAGGCATCGAATGTTGTCATCGACCTGTGGACCGACGAACTGCGGCTGGTGGGACCCCCGGCGAGCGGCCCGGCCGGTACCGGCGTCGATCGGATGCAGTGCATCCTCAGCGGAGGCGATGACCATCCACTCCTGGCCTGCTTCAACAGGACTGCCGAGCTCCCGGACGGGTGGACGCAAGTCGGCGCCGTTCTTCCCGCGGACGGTGGGCAGCCAATGGTGACCGTCGACGGCGAGGCGTACGACGGACCAGCGGGATGGACCCACTTCTGAGGCTGGCGATGTGCCGCCCGTTCTGGCGAGGCCAGTCCTCGGGAACACGACCGGCCCCACAGCATTCCGTTACTCAGGCGACCCAGCGAGGAAGGCCCTCAGATGATCGCGGAACGCGAGCGGTTGCTCGGCGTGTACCCAGTGGCCAGCACCCGGTATGACGACCGTGCGCACCGCGGGGAACAGTGTCTGCATGGCCACTTGGTGCTCTTCGGTGACGTAGTTTGAATTCTTGCCGGCGACCCACAGCACGGGTCCGGCGTAGCTACGAAGGCCCGCGATAGCTTCCGTCGGCCACCCCATGATCGCGGGGAGTTCGTCGCGAAGCACTTCTAGGTTCAGTTGCCATCTCCATCCATGTGGCGTTCGGCGAAGGCTTTGGAGGAGGAAGGAACGGACCGGGTCGTCGGGCACAGCGGCGCGCAGCAACGTGTCAGCGTCAGCGCGCGAGGCTTCATGCGGCAGATCGATGGCCATCATCGCGTCGATATGTGCCCTGAAGCTCGAGTCGTCCCTGTAGGTCGCAGGCGACATGTCTACGACGCAAAGACGCTCGACGAGCTCGGGGAATCTCAAGGCCAGAATCATGGCGACCTTCGCACCCATGGAGTGGCCCACGACGACCGATGGCCCCTTGGAGCGCAGGGTCGCGGCAAGTTGCTCGGCGATGGCCATGTAATCCATGTTGTCGGTCCACGGCGAGCTGCCATGGTTCGGCATGTCCACGAGGACCACTCGATGGTCCGTCGCGAGGTCCCGCGCGTGCTGTGTCCAGTTGCGGCCCTGGCCGAAGAGACCGTGGCAGAACACCACCTGGGCTCCGCTGCTGCCAAGGGACACGGTGTGTAGTGATGCCATGAGACCTCTCAGTCCGTAGCGGTGGGCTCATTGGCCCCGTGAACGGGCCGCGCGCCGTCGGCCCCGAGGGACCGACGCCGTACGACGAAGTGGCTGCGACTCACGCGGAGTAGTCGTAGAAGCCCTTCTTGGTCTTGCGGCCGAGCTCGCCCGCCTCGACCTTCGCGACCAGGGTCGCGGCCGGCTCGAACTCCGGGGCCTCGGCGCCGAAGGTCTCGAAGAGCTCCTTCTCGATGGCGAGCGAGACGTCGTTGCCGACCAGGTCGAGCAGCGCGAACGGACCCATCGGGAAGCCGGCCTGCTCCTTGATCGCGGCGTCGATCTCCTCCATGGTCGCCTCGCCCGACTCGAGCAGCTTGACCGCGTCGTTGAGGTACGGGAAGAGGAGGCAGTTGACGATGAAGCCCGAGCGGTCACCGCAGGAGACGGCGACCTTGCCGATCTTCTTGCAGAGCGCGAGGACGGTCTCGTTGACGTCGGCGCCGGTGGCCTCGGTGGTGACGACCTCGACGAGCTTGAGGATGGTGGCCGGGTTGAAGAAGTGCATGCCGATGACCGACTCCGGGCGGGAGGTGGCCTCGCCGAGCTTCGTGATCGGCATCGACGACGTGGTGGTCGCCAGGATCGCGCCGGGCTTGCAGATCCGGTCGAGGTCCGCATAAAGCTCAGTCTTGATGGCGAGGTCCTCGGCGATGGCCTCGACGACGATGTCGACGTCGGCGAGCGCCTCACGCTCGGTGGCGCCGTGCAGGCGGCCCAGCGTGGCGGCCTTGTCGTCCTCGGAGAGGCGGCCCTTCTCGACGAGCTTGGAGAGGCCCTTGTCGATGAAGGAGACGACGCCGTCGAGCTTGTCCTGGCCACGGCCGACGAAGACGACGTCGTAGCCGGCCTGGGCGAAGACCTGGATCATGCCGGAGGCCATGGTGCCGGTGCCGACGACACCGACCTTGTTGATCGCGATCTTGAACTCGTGCTCGGCGGCCTCCGAGGCACCACCGGCGGGCGTGTAGATGCCGCGCTCCTGGGCGACCGTCATCGGGCCCTTCGGGTAGCCGCAGCCGTAGATCATGCCGTTGTCGATGTCGACGGCCGAGGCGTAGCCCGCCTCGAACATGCGGATGGCGTGGTTCAGGTACGGCAGGATCAGCTTGTCGGCGATCTCCTCGTTGACCGGCCGCGGGGCCTGTGCCGAGAGGGCCGCCATGATGGAACGATCGGCCAGGGTGGTCGTGTCGCCGACGGTGCGGTTCTCGGCGACGTCCTTGAGCAGGCGGCGCATGATCTTGCCGGAGCGGGTCTTGGGCAGCTCGGGCACGATCATGATCGAGCGCGGCTTGGCGATGGCGCCGATCTCGGTGGCGACGTGGTTACGCAGCTCCTGGACGAGCGCATCACCGTCCACGCCGTCGATGCCCTCACGGAGGATCACGTAGGCGACGACCGCCTGGCCGGTGGTCTCGTCGGACGCACCGACGACGGCCGCCTCCGCGACCCGCGGGTGCGAGACGAGGGCCGACTCGATCTCGGTGGTGGACAGCCGGTGGCCCGACACGTTCATGACGTCGTCGACGCGGCCGAGCAGCCAGATCGCGCCGTCGTCGTCCTTCTTCGCGCCGTCGCCGGCGAAGTACCAGCCCTGGTCGGCGTACTTCGACCAGTAGGTCTCGACGAAGCGGTCGTCGTCACCGAGCAGCGTGCGCAGCATGGCCGGCCACGGCTTGGTCAGCACGAGGTAGCCGCCGGAGCCGTTGGGGACCGGGACGCCGTCCTCGGACACGACGTCGGCGTCGACGCCCGGCAGCGGGGTCATCGCCGAGCCCGGCTTGCCGGCGGTGACGCCCGGCAGCGGGCTGATCATCATCATGCCGGTCTCGGTCTGCCACCACGTGTCGACGACGGGGCAGCGGTCGCCGCCGACGACGCTGCGGTACCAGACGTACGCCTCGGGGTTGATGGGCTCGCCGACGGAGCCGAGCAGGCGCAGCGAGCTCATGTCGTAGCCGTCGGGGACCGATCGGCCCCACTTCATGAAGGTCCGGATCGCGGTGGGCGCGGTGTAGAAGAGCGTCACCTTGTAGTCCTGGATGATCTCCCACCAGCGGCCCTTGTGCGGGCTGTCGGGCGTGCCCTCGTAGAGCACCTGCGTCACGCCGTTCGCGAGCGGGCCGTAGACGATGTAGCTGTGGCCGGTGATCCAGCCGACGTCGGCGGTGCACCAGTAGACGTCGCTCTCCGGCTTCAGGTCGAAGACCGCGTGGTGCGTGTACGCCGTGCCCGTGAGGTAGCCACCCGAGGTGTGGAGGATGCCCTTCGGCTTGCCCGTCGTGCCGGAGGAGTACATGACGAACAGCGGGTGCTCGGCCGTGAACGCCTCGGGCGTGTGGTCGGCGGACGCGCCGTCGACGGCGTCGTGCCACCAGACGTCGACACCGTCGTGCCACGCGACCTCCTGGCCCGTGCGGCGTACGACGAGGACGTGCTGGGCGACGCCCGGGACCTTCTCGAGGGCGGCGTCGACGGCAGGCTTCAGGGCCGAGGCGGAGCCGCGGCGGTAGCCGCCGTCGGCGGTGATCACGAGCTTCGCGTTGCAGTCCTCGATGCGGGAGGCGAGCGCCTCGGCCGAGAAGCCGCCGAAGACGACCGTGTGCGTCGCGCCGATGCGGGCGCAGGCCAGCATCGAGACGACGGCCTCCGGGATCATGGGCAGGTAGATCGCCACGCGGTCGCCCGCGGTGACGCCGAGGTCCGTGAGCGCGTTGGCCGCGCGCGACACCTCGTCCTTCAGCTGGGCGTAGGTGATGTCGCGCCTGTCGCCGGGCTCGCCGACGAAGTGGATCGCGACCTGGTCGCCCGTGCCCGCCGCGACGTGGCGGTCGACGCAGTTGTACGCGACGTTGAGCGTGCCGTCGGCGAACCACCGGTAGAAGGGTGCGCTGGAGTCGTCCAGGATCTGCGTGAACGGCTCGGCCCAGGTCAGTCGCTGCGCCTGCTCGGCCCAGAAGCCCTCGTGGTCGGCCGCGGCCGCGGCGTACGCGTCGGCCTTCACGTTCGCGTGGGCAGCGAGCTCTGCCGGCGGCTCGAACGTGCGGGTCTCGGTCAGCAGGTTGGACAGGGTCTCGTCGGTCATCGGGTGCCTTCGGTCAAAGCGTGTGGACAGGCCGCAATCGTGGAAGCGGAGAGAGCCCCGTCGGAAGCCCCGCCTCTTCAGATGGTGATCGGGTCGCTCAGATCGATGGCCTGACGAGCACGACATGCAGCGGCTCCGGGCGCGGCGCGAGGTTCGGAGTCGGCTCATATGAATGCCAGGCGAGGTAGACCGCGAGGTGCTTCCGCACTAGCGGGATCACTTCGGCCACCGTCACCTCGCGGCCGAGCTCCAGCGAAAGAGACGTGACGCCAGCATCTGCGATGCCGCAGGGCACGAACCTTTCGTACCAGCTCATGTCGACGTCGCAGTTGATGGCAAAGCCGTGCATCGTCACCCCGCCCGCCACCCGGATGCCGACGGCGGCAATCTTCCGCTCCGGTCTCCCGGTCGTCGGATCGGCTTGAAGCCAGACTCCGCTACGCCCAGGTACACGGCCGGCCATGACTCCCAAGTCGGCACAGACCTGGATCAGTGCCTCCTCGACACGACGGACATAGTCGACGACCAGTACGTGTTCAGGAAGCGGCACGATTGGGTACCCCACCAGTTGCCCCGGACCGTGATAGGTGATCTTGCCGCCACGATCGACGTCGATCACCGGAGCACCTCCTGGGTCGACCGGCCGCTCGTGCGGATCAGTTCGTTTGCCGGCGGTGAACGTCGGCGGGTGTTCCAGCAGCAATACAGTCGGAGCCGCGCCGCTGACAACGGCGTCATGGACCCGTCTCTGCAGCTGCCAGGCCTCGAGATAGTCGACGAGGTGGTCGTCAATACCAACAACCTGGAACTCGACGCTTGATGTCCGGCTCGCTGGCTCACTCATGGCCGATGCCCTGCGACACAGCCGGCTTGACGACCACCCAGCACTCCAAACAAGCTTCCGGGATTTCCGGTTTGAACGTGTGGGTCCAGAACACGTGCCAATCGTTGGCAGGCACGCCACAAGCCGTCCAGAGGGCGCCCTGCCGCTTGAGGTGGAAGTCGCCCCACGGGGCCAGTGCGTCTATCGAGCGGGGCTGACGGTAAGGAGCTGTTACAACCCACGCGCCACTCCCGACGACCAAACGTTCGACGAAGCCCGCTGTCATTCTCATCCCTTCCTCACGAGCTCCAATCTTCGCGAGGACGCGGCTGCTAGCGGCAGCTGCAAGATTTCAGATGCTGGTCTGAGAAAGCGGCGGAAGCGACGTGCGCCCCACGAGCGATGCTGTGCGGCGACTCGACCGGGAGCCTCTCCGTCATGCGCGGCCTACCTCATGGGTACAGACCCATCTCCAGCGGAGCCGTCCCGGACCCCAGCCGCGCAACGGGCATTGGGCCTGCGTACCGAGAGCACCCCATGAGCCCTCCAGGTTGGCGTTTTCGCAGGTCAGCTGGCCAGGGTCGTCACTACTACGACATCTAGGCCTAGATATAGGAGAACAGCTCGAACTCGTTCTCCAGAGTCGTCGAAAGTGGCGGCTGACCTGCGGAAACCTCCGCGGCGTCAGCCGCCACTTCTCGTTGGGGCGCACGCGGGGCGCAATCGAGTTCGAGCAGATGTGGCAGATCTGCTCGAACTCAACGCCGGCTGCCCCAGGTCGCACTGGCTGACGCACGCCCTCTCTCACGCACTCGCTGCCGAATCCGAAGATTTTCGCCGACGCCCTTGACGTGACGGCCATCACGCTCGATTATCGATAATCGAAACCACGGCGTGATGGGCGCCACACCACCTGGAGGCCAGACATGACCAATCCCGTTGCGACCTTCCTCGGCGACGACGAGTTCCCGATCCAGTGGGAGGAGGGGCAGCAGGAGCTGCTGTGGGTCCATGACGACCTCCACATCCCCAACCCGATCAGCCCGATGTACGCCGACATCGGCGGCTGGTGGCTGCGCTGCGACTACATGTTCCGCCGCTTCGGCACGCCCTTCGCTGCCGACTGGATCTCCAAGATCATCAACGGCTACGTCTACACCGCGGCGATCCCGGCGGAGGCCGGCCTGCACGCCGAGGCCAGCGAGTACGGCGCCCGCTACACGCCCCGCACTCCCCTGGACGAGTCCTACGCCGAGGAGATCGGCGGCTACATGGGCTGGGTGCTGCCGACGTACGCCGAGAACTTCCTGGTCTGGTGGCGCGACCGCCTGGTCCCCGAGATCAAGCGCAACTTCGAGCGCTTCGACACCTACGACTACGACGCCGCGAGCCTGGTCGAGCTGGCCATCCTGCTCGAGGACGCCATCGACATGCACGAGCGGCACTGGGCGATCCACTGGACGCTCAACTTCAGCCAGTTCTCGGCCACGATGAACCTCAACGCCGCGATCGCCGAAGCGAAGGGCGAGGGCGACCACTCCGCGCTGATGGGGCGGTTGCAGTCCTCGACCGAGAACCGCAACTGGGACTCCATCGAGGAGCTGTGGAAGATCAAGGAGGCCGTCAAGGCGAACACGGGCGCCGTTGCCGCCGCGTTCGCTGCGGGCACCACGGGGGCGGACGTGCTCAAGGCGCTGCAGGGCACCGACGAGGGCCGCGCGTTCCTCGCCAAGGAGATCGAGGCCTACCAGGCTGAGTACGGCTTCAAGTCGATGTGGGCCCACGAGTTCGCGTTCAAGACCTGGCGTGAGGACCCCACGCCCGTCCTCGAGGCGGTCCGGGGATACCTGGAGGCCGACTACGACTACCCGGCAGAGATCGCGGCGGTGGCGAAGGACCTGGCCGAGGCGCGGGCCGAGGCAGTCGAGGGGGTCACCGGCGAGCAGTTGACCAAGCTCGAGGCAGCCCTCGACCTGTCGTTCCGGATGAACCCGCTGACGCCGGACCACCACTTCTACATCGACCAGGGCACCAACGCTCGTGTCCGGCTCGTGCTGGTCGCGATCGGCAAGAAGCTGGTCGAGGCCGACCAGCTCGACGACGCCAACGACGTGATGTTCCTGAAGTACAACGAGCTGCGCACCCTGATGGCCGGCTCGCACAGCTTCGACGCCAAGGAGCTGGTGGGTGACCGCCGCGACGCGCAGGAGGACGCCTACGAGATCCGGCCCCGCGACTGGGTCGGCACCGCGACCGAGGAGAACCTCGCCTTCCCCTACCTCAACCTGTGGGCGTTCCCGGAGAAGGTGTACCGCCAGCCGCCCTCCGCGGAGAACGAGGTGCACGGCCTGGGCGCCTCGACCGGCGTCATCGAGGGCACCGCTCGCCTGGTCCTCTCCCCCGAGCAGTTCGCCGAGGTCCAGCGCGACGAGATCATCGTGTGCCGGATGACCAGCCCCGCGTGGGTGGTGCTGTTCACCAAGATCTCTGGCCTGGTCACCGATGCCGGCGGCATGGCCTCCCACCCTGCCGTCGTGTCGCGCGAGTTCGGCATCCCGGCTGTCGTGGGCACCTCCGAGGCGACCCGCAAGATCAAGACCGGCGACCGCATCCGCGTCAACGGCTCGACCGGTGTCGTCGAGGTGCTGTCGTGACGCTCTCCCGGTCGGTCCTGCGCGAGCAGGTCAAGGAGATCGTCATCCAGCGGATCTTGGACGGCACCTACCGTCCAGGGCAGCGGGTGGTCGAGCTCGCCCTCGCCCAGGAGTTCGGCGTCAGCCAGGCACCGGTCCGGGAGGCGCTGCGCGACCTGGAGGCGATGAGGTTCATCGAGTCCGCGCCGTACAAGGGCTCCTGGGTGCGGGAGGTGTCGCGCGAGGAGCTCGCCGAGAGCTACCCCGTGCGCGCCGTGCTGGAGGAGCTCGCCGGACAGCTCGCCGCGCCGCAGGTGGACAACTCCACGCTGCGCCAGCTGGAGGCGGAGTTCCAGAACATGATGGACGCCGCCCGGAGCCAGGACCAGCACGGCGTGCTCGTCCACGACGCCCGCTTCCACGAGATCATCATCGAGACCGCGGGCAACCGGGTGCTGCTCGACAGCTGGTCGGGGCTGCGGATCGAGGCCTACACGCTCGTCTCGGTGATCAAGTCGCACCACGACCTGTTGGCCATCGCCAACACGCACCTTCCCATCCTGGACGCGCTCCGTCAGCGCGATGGCGACCTGGCCGGGAAGGTCATGCGCCAGCACATCGATCACTTCCTCGCCGAACTCCTGGGAGATGACCTGTCATGAACACACCCCTCGTGTTGCCCTTCGACGACCCGCGCTGCTGCGAGGTCGACCTGACCGGAGGTAAGGGCGCAAGCCTCGCCTCGATGACCGCGAACGGGCTGCCCGTTCCCCCGGGCTTCGTGATCACCGCCAACGCGTTCGTCGAGGCCGTCGACGGCGACGCGCTCGTGAGGCACCTCAAGGCCCGTGACCTGGACGCGGCGCGCGCGGTCGTGCGTGCCGCCAAGCCGCCGCGGGACCTGATCGAGGAGCAGTACCGCCGCCTTCCGGCCGGCTGCTCGGTCGCCGTCCGTTCCTCTGCCTGCGCCGAGGACAGCAACGACGCCTCCTACGCCGGCCAGCAGGAGACCTACCTGTTCGTCGAGACGCTCGATGATGTGCTGGAGAAGGTCGTGGAGTGCTGGCTCTCCTTCTTCTCCGAGCGCGCGATCTTCTACCGCGAGCACAAGGGCGATCTGAACGACATCGCCATGGCGGTCGTCGTCCAGCAGATGGTCGATGCCACCAAGGCCGGTGTGATGTTCACCGTCGACCCCGTCAACCACCGCAAGGACCGGGTGGTGATCGAGGCGGCCCGCGGGATCGGGGAGCACGTCGTCTCCGGCGAGGTGACCCCGGACTACTACACGCTCGACCGCAAGGGCTGCGTCAAGAAGGCACGCATCGTCGACGAGCAGATCCTCAACGACACCGAGCTCGCCGACCTGGTCAAGCTCGGGCTGCACCTGGCGGACCTCAACGGCTGCCCCCAGGACATCGAGTGGGCCTACGACGACACCGGCCTGTTCATGCTCCAGTCGCGACCGGTCACCACCGCGATCTGAGCGTCCGCTCCCCCACCCGCCACCCGACTTCGAGAGGAAGACGGCCATGACCTGGCACACGCCGACCACCGTCGACGAGGTGCTCCGGCTCCGCGCAGAGCAGCCGGACGCACCGATCGTCGCGGGCGGCACCTTCCTGGGCATCCTCGTGCGCCAGGGCCTGGTCGAGGCCGACGACTGGATCTCCCTGCAAAAGGTCGGCGAGCTCACTCGTCTCGGCCACGCCGGGGACCTGTCGGTGGGCGCGATGGTCACCCACCGGCGCCTCGAGCTCGACGACCAGGTGCGTGGGATCTGGCCGGGAGTGGCCGCGGCCTTCCAGGCGGTGGCCAGCCCGCGGATCCGTAACGTCGCCACCATGGGTGGGGTCCTGGCCGACGCCGACTACGCCTCGGACCCGCCTTCGATGCTGGTCGCCTCCGAGGCGGTCGCCGAGGTCGCCAGCCTCAGGGGCACCCGCCGCATCCCCGTCTCGGAGCTGATCGTGGGCCACTACGCGACCACACTCGAGGAGGACGAGCTGATCACCCGTGTCGTCGTGCCCCGGCCGGCGGGCAAGGCGGTCTACCGCAAGCTCCGCACCCGCTCCCAGGAGGACCGTCCCGCCTCGTCAGTGGCGGCCGTCGTCCGGCGGGATCGAGTCCGGGTGGTCGTCGGCGCGGTCAGCGACCGGCCGCACTACTTCCCCGACGTGTGCGAGACCTGGCAGCCCGGGAGCCAGCAGAACGCACGAGAGATCGGCACGGAGTACGCCGCGCGCATCGACTACATCGACGACAACCGTGGATCGGCGGCCTACCGGCGTCGGGTCGTCGCCGTCGAGGTCGCCCGCGCCCTGATGGCGGTGGCGTCATGAGCGAGATCCAGAAGACCACGCCCGCGGGCGCCAGCTCGGCCGTCGTCGGCATCAACCCACGGATCACCGCCCAGATCAGGTACTCCATCGACACCGGCATCCCCGGCGAGTGGCACCTGCGCGTCATCCGCTCCAGCGTGCCGGCCGGCAAGGTGACCGGGTTCCAGACCGCTCTCCTCGACGACGACGTCACCTTCATCACCCCCGACGACCTCGACGACCTCTCGGGCTTCGGCTGCCAGATCGCCGACCAGACGGTCCTGACCCGCGAACCGAAGTTCGTCGGCGACCCCATCGCGCTCGTCGTGGCGCCCACGGCACGCGACGCCCGAGTCGCCGCGGCCCTGGTCGAGGTCAGCTACGAGGAGCACGCCCCGGTCTTCGACCACCTCGACGCCATCGCCGCGGACGCTCCGCTCGTGCACGCACGTCACCACACCTCCGAGTCGGACTCGGCCTACTTCGACATGCGCCCCCAGGACGGCACCAACGTGTGTCACCGGTTCCGGATCCGCACCCCGCAGCTGCAGGGCCGTGCGGAACCCGACCTGGTGCGCACGCTCGACGACGCCGACGAGGCACTGGCCGACGCGTTCGCCGACGCCGAGGTGATCGTCGACGAGGTGTTCCACACCCCCGCCGCGGCGCACGTCCCGATGGAGCCGCACGCCACCAGCGCCCAATGGACCGACGGACGCCTGGAGGTGATCACCGGCACCCAGACGCCCTTCAACATCCGTCAGGACCTGGCCACGATCTTCGGGCTCCCCGCCGAGGACGTCCGCGTCGTCGCCCCACCGATGGGCGGCGCCTTCGGAGCCAAGACCTTCATCCGCACCGAGGCCCTCACTGCCGCGGCGGCCAAGGTCGTCGGCCACCCCGTCCGGTGCGTCCTGGACCGCGACGAGGTCTTCAACGAGGTCACCCGCCATCCGGCCACGGTCCGGGTGAAGCTCGGCGCCAAGCGCGACGGCACGTTCGTGGCCAAGCGGATGTGGAACTACGTCAACACAGGCGGCTACGCCGACTGCGGCCCCGGCGTCGCGCAGAAGATGGGATACGCCGGTGTCGGGCCCTACCGGTTCGACCACGTCGCGGTGGACTCCTACTGCATCTACACCAACCTCCCGCCCGGCGGCGCCTACCGCGGATTCGGGGCGATGCAGTCGGTATGGGCCTCCGAGCGGGCAGTCGACCTACTGGCCGAGCGCCTGGGGATGGACCCGGTGGAGCTGCGCCGACGCAACCTGCTGCGCGAGGGCGACACGTTCTGCACCGGCGAAGTCATGCACGACGTCCACTTCGAGGATCTGCTCGACGACGCGGCGCAGGCAGTGGGATGGTCGACCGACGGTGACCGCACCGGTAAGGGCGTGGCGATCATGCTCAAGGGGATGCAGACCCCGAGCAAGGCCGAGGCCCGCATCGAGCTGCTCCCCGACGGACGGTACGAGGTCCAGGCCGCGACCGCCGACATCGGGCAGGGCGCCAGCGAGATGCTGACCCGCTTGGCCGCCGAGAGTCTCAAGTGCGACGTCGACCAGATCGTCGTGTGCACCCCGGACACCGACCGCGTCCCCTACGACACCCGGACCACATCGAGCCGATCGACGCACATGATGAGTCGTGCCCTCGCCGACGCGGCAAGGGACCTCCTCGTCCACGGCCGGATCGGCCACGGATACGCCGAGAACGAAGGCGGTCTCGACCCCGACACCGGCCAGGGCATCGCCTCCTCCCACTGGCACCAGGGCTCGGCAGCGGCCGACCTCGACGTCGATCCCGAGACCGGCGTGATCAGCCTGAAGACGCTGTTCGCCTCCTCCTACGCAGGCAAGGTCGTCAACCCGCACGGCGCCGAACTGCAACAGGAAGGCTCGATGATCCTCGCTCTCGGCAGCGCGCTGTTCGAGGAGCTCCAGTTCGCCAACGGGCAGATGACCAACCCGAACCTGTCGGACTACAACATCGCCTCCGCGCTCGACGTTGCCTCGCTGCGGCACCGGGTGATGGAGATCCCGGGCGCCGAGGTCCACGGGCTCGGCGAGACCGCCGTGCCTCCGGTGCCGCCGGCCATCGGCAACGCCGTCGCCTCACTCGGCTACGACGTACGCCGGCTGCCGATGACCCCCGAGCGTGTGCTCGACGCCACCACCTCCGAGGAGGAGTCATGGACCTGACCCTGAGGGTCAACGGCCGCACCGTGGAGGTCGACGCCGAACCGCAGACGATGCTCGTCGAGGTGCTGCGCGAGCAGGTCGGACTGACCGGTCCGCGCGCCACCTGTGGTGTGGGCCTGTGCGGCACCTGCACGGTCCTGCTCGACGGCCAGCCGGTCTCCTCCTGCATCCTCATGGCGCCCCTGGCCGTCGGACGCGAGATCACCACGGTCGAGGGCCTGCCCGAGGACGACACCGTCGTTTCCTGCTTCGACCGCAACCACGCCTTCCAGTGCGGCTACTGCATCCCCGGGATGGTGCTGACCGCCAAGGACATGGTCGAGTCCGGCCGCGCCGGAAGCAGGGACGAGATTCGCGAAGGCCTCGGCGGCAACCTGTGCCGCTGCGGTTGCTACCTGAAGATCATCGACGCCATCGAGGAGGCCGCCCGATGAAGTATGTGACCTACGCCGACACCCCCACCAGGGCCCGGATCGGATACCTCGACGACGGCGAGGTCGTCGACGTCGGCTTCGAGGGCGACATGGTCGCCTTCATCGAGGCCGGCGCACCCCACGGCCAGACCCGCAAGGCCGGCGAGGTGGGCGCCGTACGCCTGCTCGCCCCCCTGCGGCCGCGGACGATTCGCGACTTCCTCGCCTTCGAGGGCCACCTGATCAACGCGTTCGCCGGCCTCGGCAAGGAGATCCCCTCGGAGTGGTACTCCGTGCCGGCTCACTACAAGGGCCTCCCCGACACCGTGATCGGGCCCGACGAAGAGATCCCGTGGCCCTCGTACACCGAGAAGCTGGATCACGAGCTCGAGCTCGCCGCGATCATCGGACGACCGGGACGCGGCATCACCGAAGCCCAGGCTCTGGACCACGTGTTCGGCTACACCATCTGGAACGACATGTCGGCCCGGGACGTGCAGACCAGGGAGCTGCCCGTCGGGATGGGGCCGTGCAAGGCCAAGGACTGGGACGGCTCCAACATCCTCGGTCCCTGCATCGTCACCGCCGACGAACTCGATCCCCACGACGTCGACCTCGAGGTCCGCATCAACGGGGAACGCTGGGGCGGCACCAACACCAAGGACATGCACCACACCTTCGAGGCGATGATCGCCTACACCTCACAGGACCTGACCCTGCGCGCCGGCGAGGTCCTCGGCAGCGGCACAGCCACTGGCGGATCCGGCCTCGAGCTCGACCGCTGGGTCCAGCCCGGCGACCTCATCGAGATGGAAGCCAGCGGCATCGGCATCCTCCGCAACCGCGTCGGACAGCGACCCACCTGACCCGCCCAACCACCGCCGCCCGCACCCGGCGCGGCCCACGATTCCCACCAAGAAATAGAAAACGGAAAGAGGAACACCATGGCATTCGTCGTCGCCGCAACCTGGACGGCCAAGGAAGGCGAGGAGAAGCGCGTCGAGGACGTCATCAAGGAGATGACTCCGCCGTCCCGGGCCGAGGAGGGCAACCTCTTCTACCAGGCCCAGGTCAACCCCGAGGAGCCACGCGTCTTCTTCCTCTACGAGCAGTACGTCGACGAGGCGGCCTACGAAGCCCACAAGGCCACCCCGCACTTCCAGGAGAAGGTCTTCGGCTACATCCTGGAGTACCTCGAGGAGCGGGCCGTCAAGACCTACACCACCATCGACGTCTGAGAACGCCCAGCGTCATGAGCATGTCCTCGAACAAGACGGTGACCCGAGCCGCGCGGCTGGTCCTCCTGCGCCACGGGGAGGTCGCCTCCCACCGCGGAGACGTCCCCGTGACCGAGCCCGGCCTGACCCACGCGGAGCGCACCGGCAAGGTGCTGGGCGGGATCGACGGCCGGTTCACCGTCTTGTTCGGCGGGACCCGCCGAACCCGCGAGACCGCCGAGGCTCTCTGCCGCGGCATCGGCGACCAGGACCGCACCGGCGAGCCCGTCGAGAGCTTCGCGCTGCGCAATCCCGACCTCTACCTCGCCGGCACACGCGTCAACATGGTCAGTTCCCACGCTGCGCTGGCGGAGCAGATCCCGGGGATGACCGAGACCGAGGCCGAGGCCAGCGAGTGGTGGTCCACCTTCATCTCGCACACCGACCGCATCGGCTGGTGGCTGCGCGACGCCAACCCTCCCGGCGACACCGCACACGACGTCGCGACCCGCCTGCTCCGGTTCGCCGCGAGCCTGACCGATCCCGGACCGATGAGCTCGACCACCGTCATCGGAGTCACCCACTCGCCGGTGCTGCGCGCCGTGCTCCACCACGCCACCGGCGCCGACTCCGGTGAACCCGCCTACGTCACCGGAGTCCAGATCACGCTCACCGGATCCGACACGCCCCGGATCCAGGCCTTCGACCCCCTCGCTGACCTGCCCGGCGACCGCACCTGACCGCCCCGCGAACCCACGAGCCAAGAGAGGCACCCATGGAGCTCGTCCACGACTTCACCGTCCCCGTCCCCGCCGACCAGGCCTTCGACCTGCTCGTCGACGTCCAGCGCATCGCGCCCTGCATGCCCGGAGCGGTGATCACCTCCGTCGACGGCGACAGCTTCGAAGGCGGGATGAAGATCAAGCTCGGCCCGATCTCCATGACCTTCCGCGGCGACGGCGAGCTGATCGAGAAGGACCCCGAAGCCCGACGAGCGGTGATCCGCGCGCAGGGCCGTGACGCCAAGGGCAACGGCGGCGCCCAGGCCACCGTGACCGCCGCACTCACCGAGCAGGGCGGAACGACCGGTGTGCACGTGGTCACCGACCTCAACGTCACCGGCAAGGCCGCCCAGTTCGGCGGCGGCGTCATGAAGGACGTCAGCAACCGGATGCTGGCCCAGTTCGCCGACAACCTGTCCCAGATGATCAGCGCCGGCGCCACCGCCACGCCCACCCCGGCCATCACGCCCGCAGCGAGCAGTCACGCGACCGCGGGCCCGACCACCGCCGCGGCCACGGCGCCGGCCTTCACCCCCAACGACGACGGCCTCGACGCCATGGGCCTGCTTCTGGGCTCGGACGCGGTCAAGAACGTGGCCCGTCCCGCCCTTGTCGGCCTCGCCGGCCTGGTCATCGGCTACCTGTACGGCAAGAACCGAGTTCTGGAGAGGACGGTGCGTCGTGGCTGCTGACCCGATCACCACGATCAACCCCGCCACCGGAGAGCCCCTCGCCTCCTATGACCCCATGACGCCCGAGGTGATCGACGACATCCTCGAGCGCACCGCGAGCGCGCAGGTGCAGTGGGCCGCCGTGCCGATCGAGCAACGGGCCGTCATCCTCCGGGGCACCGCCTCGCTGTTGCGGGCCCGCGCCGACGAACTCGCGGCGCTGGCCACCGCCGAGATGGGCAAGCCGATCACCGAGGCGCTCGCCGAGGTCGAGAAGTGCGCCTGGGTGTGCGAGTACTACGCGGACACCTCGCCTGTGGTGCTCGCCGACCGCGAGGTCGTGGCCTCCGGCACCCGCAGCTGGGTGACCCACGAGCCCTTGGGCGTGGTGCTGGCGATCATGCCGTGGAACTTCCCGTTCTGGCAGGTGTTCCGGTTCGCCGCCCCCACCCTCATGGCCGGCAACAGCGCGCTCCTCAAGCACTCCCCCAACGTCACCGGCACCGCGCTGGCGATCGAGCAGGTCCTGCGCGACGCGGGCCTGCCCGCCGACGCGTTCCGCACGCTGGTCGTGGCCGAGCCCGACGTCCCGAAGACCGTCGACCGGATCATCAGCGATGACCGCGTCGCCGCCGTGACGCTCACGGGAAGCAACCGGGCCGGCTCCGCCGTCGCGGCGAGCGCGGGCCGGGCAGCCAAGAAGAGCCTGCTGGAACTGGGCGGGTCCGATCCGTTCGTCGTCCTCGAAGACGCCCACCTGGACACCGTTGTGCCCAAGGCCGTCGCCGGACGCTTCCTCAACACCGGCCAGTCGTGCCTGTGCGCGAAGCGCTTCATCGTGCACGATTCCCTCGTCGACGAATTCGCACGCCGCTTCGCCGACGCCGTCGCCGAGCTCGAGATCGGCGACCCCGCCTCTGAGTCCACGCGGATCGGCCCCATGGCCCGCGCCGACCTCGCCGAGCAGCTCGCCCGGCAAGTGGAGGACTCCGTCGCGCTCGGCGCGAAGGTGCTCACCGGCGGCCACCACCTGGACAATGGGCCAGCCTGGTACGCCCCCACCGTCCTGAGTGCCGTCAGCCTCGACATGCCGGTCATGGCCGAGGAGACGTTCGGCCCTGCGGCCGCAGTGATCGGATTCGGCACCGACGACGAAGCCGTCGAGCTCGCCAACGCCACGCCGTACGGTCTGGGGGCGAGCGTGTGGTCGGCCGACACCGCACGCGCGCTCGCGGTGGGACGGCGGATCGCCTCCGGCGCGCTGTTCATCAACGCCACCACCGCCTCCGACCCCCGGCTGCCGTTCGGCGGCGTCAAGCAGTCCGGCTACGGCCGCGAGCTCGGCGAGGCCGGCGCGGTGGAGTTCACCAACGTCCGAACCGTCCTCATCGGCTGAGCGCACACACGGCCACCAGAAGGAGCGAACAACTCATGCAGAAGGTCACCAGCAACGTCTGGACCGACACCACCCTCCGGGGCTGCAACCCCAGCATGGTCCTCACCAGCGACGGCGTCGTCGTCATCGACACCCCGCAGCTGCCGACCAAGGCAGTCGCCATGCGCCAGGAGGCGGAGTCCCACGGCGACATCCGCTACGTCATCAACACCGAGCACCATGTCGACCACATCTTCGGCAACTACTACTTCCGCGGCACCGGCGAGATCGTCCACCACCAGGGCGTGGCCGACAACTTCATGGAGGTCACCCCCTCACTGGACTCCTTCGACTACGCCCACGAGGCGGTGCCCACCGACGACCCCGACGGCGAGGCGATCTTCCCCGACCGCGAGACCTACTTCGCCGACCCCGGGCGAGCGACCATCACCTTCACCGGCGACCTCACGCTCACTGTCGGCGACCACACCTTCGAACTGCTCCACACTCCGGGCCACACCCCCGGCCAGATCGCCGTGCACGTCCCCGAGGAACGGGTCGTCTTCACCGGGGACACGATCTTCTCCGAGTGCCAGACCTGGCTCATGGGCTCCAACGTCACCGAGTGGTTGACCGCCCTGGACCGCATCGCCGCGCTCGACGTCGACTGGGTCGTGCCCGGCCACGGCGAGGTGGTCACCAAGCCCTACCTCGCGCGCCAACGGGCCAACCTCCTGGAGTGGGTACAGGCCGTGAGCGACGCCGTCGCCCAGGGATGGACCCGCGAGGAGACGATCCAGCGGGTGAACTTCGCCGATCGGTACCCCGTCGACGTCGGCCAGGGCTACATGATGAACCACATCCAGACCCTCAACGCCGGCTCGCTCTGGGACAAGCTCACGCAGGCCCGACCCGCCTGAGAGCCCACCAGCGCCCCGAACCCGGTCCAGGATGCACGTCCGAAGCCAGGCACTGAGCATGTCGGAGTGCGTACCGCCTGCACCCCGCGAGGCCTCGTAGAACGAGTTTCCGCAGGTCAGCGGACCGAAGCACGCACTACTACGACATTTAGGTCGTAAATTGATCGAATTACCCATATTCGATCAACGATGGCCCCGGACTCCCCGGGGCCATCGTCATCTCGAGGAGCAGGTCACCGAGACGGCGCCGACTGGCCCCCCGTCGCTCCGGCTGCCCTGTTCGCCGCGGCCACGACGAGCGGTGTCGCGTCCTCACGGCCACCTGGGGTGGGCCGCGAAACCGAGATCACCGAGACCCGCATCGATGGCGGCACTCAGGTTGTCGAGCGCCGCGGAGGAGACCCGTGGAGCCCGGGACGAGGAACATCCCGACGAGCCCTGCGTTCACGACGCTCGCGATCCTGACGTCCTGGGACACCCAGACCGACGTGGGAATGAGCAGGGCGAGGGTCCCCGCCGTGCCGGCCCACGCTGCCTCCGCCCGGAGTACAGGACAGCGGCCTGCTGGGTGCCGATCTGCTCGGGATAGCTGAGGAGACGCGGCGCGTATGCGCCGGCAAGCTCGTCCACCGGGCCGGGTTCGGGCGTGTTCGCCCGGAGGGGGTAGCTCGTGCCGCGTTCGAGTCGGCGCCAAGGACGACCTTGCGTCAGTCCTCGCCTCGGCGCACCCACGCCCCGGTCAAGTCGCTTGAGGGCGGGTGCCGCCCTCGTTCTCCCATGTCGCTTCCTCAGACTCCGCTCCCCTATTGGAGGGACCGGCGCTCGCGGCGACGAGCAGGTCGGCGGCCGAGAGGATGTTGCGTTCGTCGGTGGCCGCGTCCATCAGGGTCCGTGCGGTCGCGGTGTGCGTGCTGCTGGGGATCGCGAGCAGTTCGAGTCGCTCGCGCGAGGAAAGAATGACGGTCACCAGGTGGGTGTCGTCCTCGGGGAACGAGCCGACCTTGACGAAACCGCGCTGAGCCTTGATCCGGCGGGTGGACGGTCGGTCGGGCTCGGCGTCCCAGTCGGGCCGGGAGAACAGCAGGCGCGCCGGGCGGCCGATGTTGCTCGGGAAGTTGTCGATCAGGTCGGCGCACTCGACCTGGAGGTCGCGCGACTGAGGCCACCAGGCCCCGTCGAGACGCCGGGTCGAGCTGGGGTTGAGCGAGATCCTCAGCGGAACTCGGTCGGTGGTGGTCATGGGGTTGCCTTCTCTCGTGGTGCTGACGCTCCAGGTGCGGCCAGTCCAACCTGGTGGAGGTGCCCCAGCGCCAGCCGGTACGACGCGAGCAGGGTCGTCTCGGCATAGGGGATCCCTCGCGCCTGGCAGTGCTGACGCACGACCGGCCGGGCGAGCCTGAGGTTGGGGCGCGGCATGCTAGGAAACAGGTGATGCTCGATCTGGAGGTTGAGCCCACCGAGTGCCAGGTCGACGAAGGGGCCGCCACGGATGTTGCGCGAACAGATCACCTGGCGCAGCAGCGGGTCCGCGGCTTCCTCCGCCGTGGGCACCGGCATTCCCTTGTGAGACGGGGCGAACGAGCAGCCGAGGTAGACGCCGAGCACCGCCTGGTGGACGACCACGAACACGATCGCCTGGAGCCAGGTCAGGGCGCTGACCACGAGCGCCAGGTAGAGCACAAGGTGGCCGAACAGCAACAGGCCCTCGGCCGATCGGTGCGCTATGCCGGGGCGCAGCAGCGCGCGTACGCCCTCGGCCCGCAGGTTGAACCCCTCGAGCGTGAGCAACGGGAAGAACAGGGCGGCCTGGTGCCGGGTCATCCAGGCTGGCCCACCGCGGCGTTCGCCCGCCTGGTCCGCGCCGAAGACGAACACGCCGGCGGCGACGTCCGGATCGGACTCCAGGTCGTTGGGGTGCGCATGGTGCGCGTCGTGCTTGGCAGTCCACCATCCGTAGCTGAGGCCGTTGAGGAGGTTGCCGAATGTCAGGCAAAGCGCCGTCGTGAGCCGGCGGCCGCGGACGATCTGGCGATGGGCGGCATCGTGGGAGAGGAAGGCGATCTGTGCCGAGACGACACCGAACGCGGGCGCGAGCAGGAGAGCCCACCACGAGTCGCGCAGCAGGAAGAGGACCAGCACCAGGACGGCGAGCGCCGCCAGGGCGAGGGCGCCGAGTCGGGCGTAGAAGGCAGGTCTAGGGTGGAGGAGTCCCCGTCGCCGGATCTCCCGCACCAACTCGCCGTAGTCGCTGCGGAGCACCGCGCCTCGAGGATCACTGGTCGACATGACTACTCCCGGATGTCGCAGATCGCGCCGCCGGGGTCCGAGGTGGCCTTATTAGTCGAGGCTACCCCTGCATTCCTAAGGGCAGAGGGGTGAGCACGACGTGACGACGACGACGCAGATCCTCGCGGCCATCAGAGCGCGGCACCGCGACGGAAAGCCATTGACCGACGAGCTGTGCATCGACTGCGCACAGTCACTCAGGCTGGCCGGTGTGGGGATGACTCTCATGAACGCGGCCGGTCATCAGGCGGTCATTGGTACGTCGGGCGCCGTCGCCTCCCGTCTTGAGGAGATCCAGTTCGATCTTGGCGAGGGGCCGAGCGTCGACGCCTCGCGCTACGACCGCACGGTCGGCAGCGACGACCTCGGTGACGGAGTGCTGCTGCGCTGGCCGGCTTTCGCCCCGGCCGCGCTGGCTGCTGGGATCAGCGCCGTCACCGCGGTCCCGCTCAGCGTCGGCGGGGTCCGGCTCGGCAGCCTGAGCATGTACCGCTCCACCCCCGGCCGACTCGACGTACAGCAGCAGACGGCCGCACAGGCCTACGGGGGCGCTGCCGTCGTCGTGCTCCTCCATCTGCAGGACCGGATCCCGTCCGTCGATCTCACCCGCGACGCCCTGCACCCCGACCTCGGTGCTCCGGTGGCCCACCGCGCCGAGATCCACCAAGCGACGGGCTTCCTCTCCGTCAAAGCCTCGGTCGGCATGACCGAGGCACTGCTTCTCCTGCGCGCCCACGCCTTCGCCGCAGACCGCTCACTGCTCGACGTTGCCCGCGACGTCCTCGCGGGACGGCTGCGCATCCACCCAGAGGAGAGCGAAGATGATTGACACAGACACGGCCCGCCAGGCCCTGGTCCGCGACAGTGGAGGCGAAGACCATGACAAGTGAGCAAAGGCTGGCGCAGGTCTTCGTCGAGCTCGCCGACACCCTCGTCGACGAGTTCGACACGCTTGACTTCCTCTCCACCCTGACCGAGCGGAGCGTCGAGTTGCTCAATGCCGATGCCGCCGGCGTGATCCTGGCCGACGCTCGCGGCGTCCTGCACGTGGTCGCCTCCACGAGCGACCGGGCCCAGCTCCTCGAGCTCCTCGAACTGCAAAACGACGAGGGCCCGTGCCTCGACTGCCTCCAGAGCGCGCGTCCGGTCGTCAACGTGGGCGGCGGCGAGTCCCGGGAGCGGTGGCCGCGGTTCAGCACAGCCCTCGCCGAGGTCGGCTTCGCGTCAGCCCACGCGATCCCCCTGCGCCTACGCGACTCCGTGGTCGGTGCGATGAACCTGTTCTGCGCGGGCGACTCCCACCTGAGCGAGGACGACGTCGCCATGGGCCAAGCGCTCGCCGACATCGCGACCATCGGGCTCCTCCAGGAGCGCGCCGTCCGCCAGTCCGGGCTGATCGCCGAGCAACTCCAGACCGCACTCGACAACAGGGTCCTGATCGAGCAGGCCAAGGGAGTGCTCATGGCAAGCGCCGAGATCGACGTCGACCAAGCATTCCGGTTGATGCGCGACTACAGCCGCCGCAAGAACCACCCGGTCAAGGACGTCGCCCGCCAGGTCGTGACCCGCACCTTGAGCGTGGAGCACCTACGCCGCTCCTGACGCGGCGCGAACCTGATCCAAACAGCCACCATCTGAGACAGCTCATCGGTGGCAGCTCGTCAAAGCGGTTCTCTCCGCCCGCAACGTCGCGGCTCATCACCGCATCCAGTGTCTACACCGGATCACCACGCCCGGCACCGATCGATCACACCTCACGCGTACTGCCCAGTCGAGCTCCTCGTCTCCTCGGCCGCCGTGTCGAGGACGACGGCCGCCGCGACCCGGGCCCACGACACCACCAGTGTTGCTTCGTTGTCCGAGCCAGGATCGAGGACCTTCAGCACTCCGGTCGTCTCGTTGCCGACCTGGGAGATCTGCGACCGGACGTCGTCCTCCATGCCCGCGGCGATCCTCCACCGCTGGGTCCAGCCGCTCCCGTAAAGCATCAGATAGGACACGGGCTACCTTCCCAACCGGAATGACGGCGCCACGGCGTGAGGCCCCCACCATGTCGTGCCGTTGTCGGTCCACCGATCAGCAGGATCGACATCGGGATGTTCTGTGACAAGGTCAAGAATGTCCGCAGCGCAATGCTTGTTTCCGTGCGTCGACGCGGCCAGCAGAGCTTCCGCGCCCTGGTCATCGGTGAAGTCGGGCGGGACCACGAGCAGGTAGAACACGGCTCGCTCTGCTGTCTTGAGCCTCACGACGTGATCGTCGGCTTGGGGAAGCCAACCCACCTTCACATAGCCATCGGCGACAGCGACACGCGTCGGTGCCACGGCCCAATCCGGGCGCGACACCGAGACCCACCCCACCTTGCCGAACCGCGCCGGGAAGTGGTCGACCAGATCGGCCAACTCGACCACCAGGTCGTGGCTACGAGGCCACCATCCGCCATCCACACGGTCTCGTCCGGGGTGCTCCACCATCCGGAGTCGCAACGAACCACGCGCGGGCGAGGAAGCATGGACGGGATTGTTCGACGTCGTCATGACGTCCGCCTCTCGGGCTGCTCCACGCCGGTAGGGTCCGGAACTGGGCAGTCACCACCACTCTACGCCTGACTGACCAACCGCGCGGTCGAGCGGACAGAGCCCAGACTGGCAGGCCGCGCCTCCTGCTGCTCGGGAGTGCCCGTCGGGTAGATACTTCTCACCGTCCCTGATCGCGATGGCACGACCCAGTTCCGCACCCGCCGGACAGACCCTGCCTTGAACCCGACGCTCCGCGAGCTCCTAGCGCACCGTGAACTGAGGTGATATGAAGGTCGATACAGACCCGCCTGGACCCCGCGAGTTTCTTCGTGTTGGAACGCCAGGGGGAATCACATGTCGGAGCTGTCGGAGCTGTCGGAGCCAACGCCGACGACAACTGGTCGATCCCCACAACAACCAGAACGCGTTCCGCCCCCTCACGCACTGCGACACGGCGCGACGACCGCGGAGGCAGTGCGGCACGGCCACAACCGGCGACCTGTGCGGATCACCGTCATCGACCATCACCTTCTCTTCGCTGACTCTCTCGCGATGGCACTGGACCCCGAGGGCTTCATCGTCACGGTGATCGACCCTGGTGAGCAGCACGCGTCGCTGGCCACCGTGCTGGCCGCCGCACTACGTGGCGCTGGACGGCTCGTACTACTCGAGCATCGCCTGGGGCCGGTGGGCGACGGACTCCGACTCGTCGCCCCACTGTCTGCATCCGGGGCGACAGTGGTGCTCCTGACCGACACCACCGACCGGGCCCGATGGGGGGCTGCGATACACCTAGGCGCCAAGGACGTCCTGCACAAGACGTGCTCGCTGAAGGAGCTGGTGGACACCGCCCGACGAGTCCGTGACGGTCTGCCCCTGATGAGCCGAGAACAGCGCGCCACCTTGATCGAGATAGCACGCGCCGACCGGGACGAGTCGCGGGCCATACGAGCCCGACTGGACCGGCTGACCCGATGCGAGAAAGAGGTCCTCGGCGCACTGATGAACGGCGACCCGGTCCAAGACATCGCCCGCACGAACGTCGTCGCGGTCGCGACGGTGCGGACCCAGGTCAAGTCGATCCTTAGCAAACTCGAGCTGCAATCACAGATCGCAGCCGTCGGCGCCGCTCACCGGGCAGCCTGGCGCCCACCCAGCTCACCCCGGAACCCATCGCGGGGGTTGCCGGCATGACCACATGGCTATGGATCCTCGGAGCCCTCCTGTGGACCGCGATCATCGCCACCGCCTGGATCTCGATCGCCAGTGAACGAACCGGGCGACCCGAGCGAGCAGGTGACCTGGTGAACCGGATGAGGAAGCCCCTAGGACAGGACCGACCTTGACCACCGGACCCATGCCACCCAGCAGCGACCGGACCCCACCCACCGGGAACCCAACGCACCCCGAGCCCCGGCCGGCGGCCAGGCCACGACGGCCCCGCACCACCCGCCTCAGCGCTGCCTGGGTCGCCGTCGGCATCGCGCTCGTACTCCTCCTACTGCTGATCATCTTCATGCTCCAGAACTCGACGAACGTCGACGTTCGGTTCCTTGGCACCGACGGGCAGATCCCTCTCGGGCTCGCCATGCTGATCGCAGCCGTCGGCGGAGGCGCCGTAGTGGCTGTCGTCGGGATCGGTCGCATCACCCAGCTGCGTCTCAAGCTCCGCCGAAACAGACGCGACGAGGTGGAGCGCGACTGAACGTGGCATTCGCAAGTCCTCCCGGCAAACGGCTACCGTGCCACCGGAGATCGGGACCTGCCGAGGCTAGGAGAGATCACGCTCCCCAGCGCCGCCGTCGTCTTCCCACACACCCACCTCGAAGGGCACAACGCCACCGAAGTGGCTACGCGCCGTCTCGAGGAGAACACTTGCCGAACTCACGTTCCGCTCGTCAGCGGCTCGACGCATCAGATCCTCAGCGACATCGATCTCCGTCCCGCTGGGAATCACGAGCAGATGAAGACGCTCCCCCGAGGACGTCACGACGATCAGCAGATGCGTATCGTCGGTGGGAAAGGCGCCAACTGCGACGGTGCCATGGCTCGCCGTGATCATGCGCTCCGAAGCACCCTCCGCGACGGCGTCCCAGTCCGGTCGGGAGAAGAGCAGTCGGGAAGGCAGACCTACCAAGCCGGGGAGGTGGTCGACCAAGTCAGCACACTCGACCTGGAGGTCTCGCGACTGAGGCCACCACGCGCCGTCGAGCGGACCCGAGGGAAACCCATTGTCGAGCAGGATCCGCAATGGAACCCTCGCAGTCGGCCGGAACGCCGGCTCGGATGGATCAGATGCAATCATCACGCCCTCCCGGTCCAGGGAGACACTGGCTATCCCGGCCAGGCCCCGAACTCCACCACGCTACTCCGGTCCATCCCGGATCGCACACGCGTGGACGATCTCCCACCTAACGTGATGTTGGTCGGTGGAATCATTGCGGCAGAACGAAGGCCTGGCGAGTCCCACCGGAGTTGACGTAGACCGCTTGGGTTCGCTCCACAGTTGCTGGCGTCGCTTTGGGGCTGGACCGAACCGCCGTGGGTAGTACGGAAGCAGTCGACGTGCGGTTCTGGATCTCTCGGGATCGGGTCGGCCGAGACCCCAGCCGAGGAGGTGGGCTCCAGAAGCCGGCTGGGGTCGGCCCCGGGTCTCCCCCTGGGGCCATCGGTCATCTTCGGCCGTGGCGGTCGCCGTGATCTGCGTGCTCGGGTCGGCGCGCCCCACCGGTTCCCGCCAGCACGTCGACCAACGCCTTCTTGTCGAGCTTGCCGACCGCGTTCTTCGGTAGCGACTCGAGAATGTGAATGGCCGTCGGCCGCTTGTACCCACTGAGTCGTTCCCTGCAGCGGGCCTTGAGCGCGTCCGCATCAACCGTCGCACCGGAGCGAGCTTCGACGAACGCAACCACGACCTCGCCCCACTTCTCGTCGAGCACGCCAATGACAGCGGCCTCGAGAACGGCAGGATCTCCGTTGAGGACGTCCTCGATCTCTTTGGGGTAGATGTTCTCCCCGCCTCGGATGATCATCTCCTTCGACCGTCCGACCAAGGTCAGGTAGCCGTCACCGTCGAGCCGTCCGACGTCGCCTGTCCTGAGCCAGCCATCCACGATGGTGTTGGCCGTGTCCTCGGGGCGGCCGAGGTACCCCCGCATCACATTGGAGCCACGCACGGCGATCTCACCGATCTGTCCGTGGCCGAGCGCGTTCCCGTACGGGTCGAGGATCCGAACTTCCTGACCCGGGAACGGAACCCCGACAGACCCGGCCTTGCGGACGCCGTCGATCGGATTCGTGGTGGTGCCGCAGGTGCCCTCCGAGAGGCCGTAGGCCTCGATGAGCGGGAACCCGAAACGTCGCTCGAACCTGGCCAGCAGGTCGGCGGAGGCGGGTGCCGCACCGCACAGGGCGAACCTCACCGAGGACGTGTCGGGACGCACGGCGTCGGGGAGCGCCGCGAGCATGTTGTAGATGGTCGGGACCGCGGAGAAGAACGTCGGACGCTCCCGCTCGAGGACGTCGAAGAAGGTCGTCGGGTTGAAGCGTTCGGCCATCACCACGGTCGCGCCGGCGCGGAGCGTCATCAAGATGCTGACCACGATGCCGTTCACGTGGAAGAGCGGCAGGATCAGCAGGCATCGGTCGGCCCGCGTCACGTCGTAGGCCTGCTGTCCCATCCGGGTCATGGCATCGAGGTTGGCGTGGTCGAGCATCACCCCCTTGGGGACACCGGTGGTGCCGGAGGTGTAGATCAGCAGGGCCAGCGCCGCTGGATCGTGATGCGGCGCTCCCGGGGCCCGGGTGGACGTTCGGCACACCTGGTCGACCGACAGCGTCGGCGTGCCCAGCGCTGGGGCGGCATCGTCCTCGACGACCACCAGACCCGCCGCCGAGTCGCTGACCTGGTGCGCGGTCTCGGTCTCGGTGGCGGCCGGATTGATCGGGGTGACCGCCGCCCCCAGGCGCCAGGCCGCGAAGAGGAGGACGACGAACTCGAAGCGGTTGGTGAGCTTGAGGGCGACCACGTCGCCACTGCCGATGCCGAGTTCGGCGAGCTGCTCGGCCGCCGCGTGGACGGCCGCGAGCAGGTCGGCATTGGTCAGGTGGATCCTGCTGTCGGCAACGGCAGGACCGTTCGGGTCCTGGACGGCGCGGACGTCGGGAAGGCGGGCGAAGTGCATGCGTCTAGTCCTTGGACATGCCGAGGTGCCGGGTGAGGAACTCGGTCTGGTCCATGACGATCTCCTCGAAGGCCTCCCCGAGGTAGATGTCGAAGTGGCCGGCGTCGTAGCTCTTGATCTCGCCCTTCGGTGCACTCCGGGCGTAGGCGAGGGTCTCCTCGGCGGGGGTGACGGAATCGTGGTCGCAGACGCAGAACAGGATCGGCACCTTGACCTTCCTCGCCGCCTTCCCGGGCCGGTGCCAGGTGATGGTCGGCGCAACGCGCGCCGCGACCTCGTTGACGAAGGTCGTGCCTTCGGGGACGAGTGCCTGGTAGCCGGGCAGGGCGTCGGGCGCGGTCATGAGCGCCTTCTCTCCGGGCGCACCGGCCAACGTCAGCAGACGGGGCTCCCTGCCGCGGATCGCCGACCAGACATCGGCCCCGACAGTCGGGAGCAGCCTCATGGTGCCGATGGGCCCCAGCGCGCGGGCGGAGGCGAGACCGTCGGTGAACGGGCACTGCGAGACGGCGGCGCGCAGCTCGGGGTGGCGCGAGGCGACGATGATGGCGTGTCCGCCCCCGAAGGAGCTGCCCCAGACCGCGATGCGGCTGCCGTCGACGTCGCCGCGGGTCTTGGCGTGCGCGATGGCGGCGTCCCAGTCGGCCAGCTGCCGCTTGATGGAGAGCAGCTGACGAGGCTGGCCGGTGGAGTCGCCGAAGTGGCGGTAGGTGAAGGCGATCGCGGCGATCCCGGCCTGTGCGAAGCGCTCGGCGAAGGCGTCCAGTCGCATCTCGCGGGTGGCGCCCAGGCCGTGGCCCAGGATCACCACCGGGGGGCGCTCGACGCCGTCGGGAAGGAAGAGCCAGGCCGCGCAGGTGTCTCCGTCGGAGTCGAAGGTGATGTCGTGGCGCGTCACGTCGTAGCCGTTGCGTCCGGTCATGCGACCGCTCCCTTCGCTCCGGCGCCGCGGGTGGTGCCCGTCTCGAGGACCTGCTCGTAGACGCCAGGCTGGTACAGCGGCAGCTCCCCGGAGGCCTCGGTGTTGGCCATGTAGTCGAGCATCAGCTCTTGGCCGATGTCAGAGAGCGCAGTGGCGAGGAACTCGGAGCGCTCGATGTGCAACCCCTCCTCCAGGCTCGCCGACCCCCCGAAATACACCGATCGCTTGATCGCCGCCCTCGACGGCTTGGGCCGTGATCCGAGGCGCTCGGCGAGCTCGATCGCGCGGTCGAGCACCTGATCGGGCGCCACCACGTCGTCCACCGCGCCGATCTCGAGAGCCCGGGCCGGGGTGAACGGCTCACCGGACAGGATCGCCAGCAGTGCCTGGTGGTTGCCGACGAGGCGGGGGAGCCGCTGGCTGCCGCCGCCGCCCGGCATGATCCCGAGCAGCACCTCGGGCTGGCCGATGACGAAGTAGCCGTCGGCCATGACGCGCAGGTCGTTGGCCCAGCAGAACTCGGCGCCGAGGCCGAGAGCGGAGCCGTTGAGGGCGGCGATGAAGACGACCCCGCTGCGGTTCATCTTGAGGAAGGTCTGGTGCACCCGCTCCAGCTGGACGGCGGGCCACAGCGGCGTCCTGCCGAGCGCAGGCTTCATGCCGCCGGCCCGGTTCACTCCCCGCGCCGTGCGGGCCAGGACGGACGCGCCGCGCACGCCCACCGAGGGCACGGTCGCCCCGCCCTCCTGCAGCCAGCGCACCTCGGCGTGGGAGACGAACCGTTCCGGGTGGGTTCCGGTGAAGACCACGGCCTGGACCGCGGGATCGCTGTCGGCCCGGTCGACAAGCGCGTCGAGCTGCTCGGCGATGTCGTTGCCGAACAGCCCCAGTGGACCGCCGTCGATGCGGGCGACCAGCACCGCGCCGCGGTCCTCGATTGCGAGGTTGCCTCGTACTTCTTGTGCCATGACCGGTCTCCGTTGCGGGTCTGCGACGGCGGTGCTCCGCCGCTTGTCCCATCACGATAACGAAGTTATCCTGAGCCGACAACCCCTCGAGGAGACGCCGTGAGCAATGCCACCCATCCCCCGCTCGGCCACGAGACGGACTGCGACTGGGTCGTCGTCGGGTCCGGCTTCGGCGGGAGCGTCGCAGCCCTGCGCCTTGCCGAGAAGGGCCACCGGGTGGCGGTGATCGAGCGCGGACGGGCGTACGCCGACGACGAGCTGCCCACGTCGGCCTCGGACCGTCGCCGATTCGTCTGGGCGCCGAGACTGGGACTGCGCGGGATCATGCGCAACGTCCTGTTCCGGCACGTCTTCAGCTCCACCCAGACCGGGGTCGGCGGCGGCAGCCTGGTGTACGGCGGCGTCCTCTTCCGCCCCCACGAGGCCTTCTTCGGTCATTCCCAGTGGACGCAGCTCGCACCGTGGCGGGAGCACCTCGAACCCCACTACCGCACAGCGGAGCGGATGCTCGGGGCGAGCCGGACGCCCTGGGAGTCCGTGACCAGCGGCCTGATGCGCGAGGTCGCGGACCGCTTCGGGGGCGCCTTCGCGCCGGCGCCCGTGGCCGTCTTCTTCGGCGAGCCCGGTGTCACCGTGCCGGATCCCTACTTCGGTGGCGAAGGGCCCGATCGCACGGGATGCACCCGGTGCGGGCAGTGCATGACGGGTTGCCGCACCGGTGCCGCCAACCGACTCACCAAGAACTACCTCTGGTTCGCGCAGAGGCACGGCGCCCGGATCCTCGCCGAGCGCGAGGTCGTCGACGTGACCCCGCTCGGGGCCGCGGACGGGAGCGACGGCTACCGGGTCTCGACTCGCCGGCCCGGCACCAGGTGGCGACGAGGGCGCACCAGCATCACGACGCGCGGCGTCGTGTTCGCCGGCGGCGCGGTGGGCACCAACGCCCTCCTCGCGGACTGCAAGCACCGCGGGTCCCTGCCCGCCGTGAGCGACCGTCTGGGTCACCTCGTCCGCACCAACAGCGAGGCCGTGCTGTCGGTCCTGCTCCCCGAGGACGTCGGCACGTGGCGCGACGTGACCGCGAGCAGTCGAGTGGTCGTCGACGGCGACACCCAGATCGAGTTCCTCACCTATGGTCCGCGCGGCGACTTCATGCGGCTGATGTTCACGGTCCTGGTCGGCGAGGGCCCTGCCGTAAGCCGCCTGCTGCGCTGGCTCGGCACCGTGCTGCGGCACCCCCGACGCTGGCTGGCGACGATGCGCTCGGGCTGGAGCGCACGGACCCTGATGATGCTCGTCATGCAGCCACGGGACAACGCGATCCGGTTCACGGCGAGGAAGCGGGTCCTGGGGAGCGGATACCGGCTCACCACCGGACGTGACGACGCACGCCCCGCCCCGACGTACATCGACGCAGGGCACCAGGTCGCACGGTGGCTGGCCGAGCGCACCGGGGGCATCGCCCAGAGCAGCGTGTTCGAGGCATTCGGGAACCGGCCGATGACCGCCCACGTGCTCGGCGGAGCGGTGATCGGCGCGAGTCCCGACACAGGCGTCGTGGACGACCGACTCCGCGTCTTCGGCTACGAGAACCTGGTCGTCTGCGACGCAGCCGCCCTCCCGGCCAACCCCGGCGTCAACCCTGCGCTGACGATCACCGCGTTGGCCGAGCACGCCATGGCCCACGTCCCTGCGGCCGGTTTGGGACGATGACGACCATGGCGAGAGATTCCACGGCGACCGACGGCCCGGCGAACGACATCCCTGATCGACTCATCGCCGCAGCCGTAGCCATGCTCGCCGAGGAAGGGCCCTCGGCCATCAAGGCCCGGGCAGTGGCTGCACGGGCCGGCATGTCGAGCATGGTCGTCTACAACTACTTCGGCGGCGTCCCCGAGCTGCTCAGCGCAGTGGAGGATCACGGCTTCGACCAGTTGGGGCAGGCGTTCGCGGAGGTCGGGGCGAGCGACGATCCCGTGGCCGACCTGTTCACGATGGCCCTCACCACGCTGTCCTACGCGCGGGCGAACCCACACCTGTACGACGCCATGTTCGGCCTCTCGACCCGCGCCACCTACCGCCCCACGTCCGCGAAGGGCGAGCGTCGTGCCGGCCACTCCCCAGCGTTCAACACCGCGTACGCCCACGTCGTCGAGGCAGCCACGCGGCTGGGCTCCGTCGGCGGTCTCGCCGTCGAGGACCCGAGAGCGGCGGCCGGCGCGCTCTGGAGCTTCGTCCACGGCTACATCGCGCTCGAGCTCTCCCAGCACTTCGCCGAATTCGCCGACCCCGTCCGGCAGGTACTGGTCCCGATGGGCGTCACCTTCTGCGTCGGCCTGGGCGCCGACCACGCCTCCGCCCTCGCCTCGCACGAGACCGCGCTCCGGCGCGCCTGGCACCCGGGCCCCTGAGCGGACCGGGTGCCCGCGCTCCCGGCTACAGGCCCGCTCGCCGGGCCTCCGGCAGCTGGGGGTACGGCGGCCGGTCGGTCCCGAGCGTGCCGGTGCAGGCCAGCGGCCGGGCCTGGAGGAAGACGCCGACCCGATGGGTCTTCTCCTTCAACGCATGGGTCATGGCGCTCGCGTGGCCGCCCTTCTTGTAGGCGAAGTCCTGCGCCAGGCCGTAGGTCTTCCACAGGCTGATCGAGGTGTGCTCGTACGGCAGGTGGGACGAGATGTCGATGCTGCCGCGATGCCCGGGGTGGTGGGCCGCCCTGCTCGCTGCGTGCGCGTTGTTGCGCACGAACTCGAGGAGCCGCCCGTGGCGCAGGATGCCATGCACGATCGCAACCATGGGCTCGTCCTCCGCGAGCGGATCGGCCCCCTCGGCGCTGGGCCGCCAGCCGTGCCAGTCGTCGCGCTCGGACTCCGAGTCGATCCTCACCCGCACGACCTCGCCGTCCATGCTGAACCGGCCAGGGCCGTCGATCGCGCCGCACAGCGGGCCGGCGAACGCCGCCTCGGCCGCCTCGGGCGACCCCCAGGCCGCCACGAGCGCACACCCGCCCGGCACGAGGCTGGGCACGAGGGCGTGGGTGCCGTTGTTGGCGTAGTTCACCGACCCGCCGCGCAGGCCGTCGACGCCCTTGCCGATCGCGCGCGCCAGGTCACGTCGCCACCGCAGCCGACCGCCCGGCGGCCGCCCGAAGGCGTCGATGGTGACGAAGTCGGCTCCGCCCATCAGCTCGCCCCCAGGAAGTCGAGGACCTCGGGCACGAACTCGTGGTGGTACTGGAACACGCCGCCGTGCCCGGAGTCGGGGTAGATCCGGAGCCGGGAGTCGGGCAGTCGGGCGGCCATGTCCTTGGAGTGCTCGCTGGCGACCATCAGGTCGTTGTCGCCATTGGCCACGAGGACCGGGATCTTGATCTGCGACAGGTCGTCACTACGGTGCAGTCCCGCGCTGGTGATCGCGCGCACCTGCGCGATGCCGGCCTGCCGGGAGATCGGCGTGTCCAGGTCCGACGTACGCTCCGCGAGCCGCGCGAAGTAGGCGTTGGCCGCCTTCTTGCCCTCCCGGGTGCGCGGGAAGAAGAGGAAGTGACGCGGGTCCTTCCGGCTCAGGAAGGCCTTGGCGTAGGCACCCCCGACGATGAAGGGCATCTTCCAGATGCCCCCGCCGCCCCGCGGGCCGGTGCCGGCGAGCACCATCCGGCGGACCAGGTCGGGCTCCTGGAGGGCGACCATCTGGGCCACGCCCCCACCGAGGGAGAAGCCGATCAGGTCGACCTGGTCGTGGCCCAGCGCCCGGATGAAGGCGATCGCGTCGGCACCCATCTGTGCGACGTCGGTGGGCACCCGGCCGCCGGTGCTCCCGACGCCCCTGTTGTCGAACGCGATCACGTGGTGCCGTGCGGCGACGCCGTCCAGCACGCGCGGGTCCCAGTCGTCGAGGACGGCGGTCAGGTGGTGCAGGAACACCACCGGTACGCCGCCGGGCTCGCCCAGCTCGCGGTAGGCGAACGAGGTGCCGCCGACGTGGATCGTCTTGGTGGGCGTGGTCTTCCAGGCGGTGGTCATGGCTTCTTCCTTCGTGAGGGTGCTGCAGACGTGGCTGCGGGCGTGGGTACGACGGCCGCCGGGCGGGAGTCGAGTCGGGCGAGGACGTCGAGGATGCGGCGGTCGCGGCTGAAGCGGGTGTCGAGCGTCGGGTTGAGGACGCCCCGCAGGGAGGACACCGGGCCCCACAGGTTCGGGCGGATGACCCGCACCGCGCGGCTCTCGAGTCCGTCCGCGATGCCGGCTGCGGCCTGCTCCGGGGTGATGCGCTTGAGCATCGCCTTGGGCAGCGCGCCGAGCAGCTCCATGACGACCGGGTCCTCGTCGACACCGCGCGCGATCATGTCGGTCTGGACGAGGGAGAAGTACGCGGTGAGGACGGAGACGCCGTGGTCGGCGAGCTCGATGCGCAGACCGCGTCCGAGCTGCTCGACGGCCGCCTTGCTCATGGCGTACGGGATCGTGCCCATGCCGTTGAGGAAGGCGAAGACCGAGCTGATCAGGACGACCTGCCCCTGCCTGGCGATCACCTGGGGCAGAGCCGCGGTCACCGTGTTCGCAACGCCTGTGACGTTCACCGCCAGGGTGGCCTCGATGTCGGCGGTGGGCGTGTTGCGCAGGGTGGCCGCCTTCGCGAGAAGTCCGGCGTTCGCGATCACGACGTCCAGTCGCCCGAAGTGGTCGACCGCCTGGGCCACGGCGGCCTCGAGCGTGGCGGGGTCGCGGACGTCGGCGACGCAGCCCAGGGAATGGATCGGATGCAGGTCCGTCGCACGACCGGGCGTCGCCGGGTCGATGTCGGCGATCACCACGCGCGCGCCGCGACGGAGCAGGGTGCGGGCCGTCGCGGCGCCGATCCCGCCGTTGCCGCCGGTGATGAGGACGACCTTGTCGGCGAGGTCGTAGGCGGCGCGACTCACTTCAGCCCTCTGCGCGGGACGAGGGAGACCCGACCGTTGCGACGCAGCATCGCCACGGCGGTGACCAGTGGCCCCCGGTCCAGGTCCGGCTCCATGCCTCGCGCCAACCGGTGGAGCTGGTCGGTGTTCCAGCTGATGTTGAGGAAGCCGTCGAGTGCCTTGAGGTCGGTGACGCGGCCGAGCAGCCCTCGCATGCCAGCGCGGATATCGTGCGTCTCGAGCGTGGCCACGCGTCCCTCGAGGATGCCGGCCGCGGCATCGGTCGCGGTGACGGTCGGGCGGGCGATGCCGACGGCGTCGCAGTCCCCGGACGCGAGCGCCTCCTCCATCGCGGCGCGGCTGCGGAAGCCGCCGGTCACCGCGATCGGGATCGCGCCGGCCTCACGTCGTACCGACCGTGCGTAGTCGAGGAAGTAGGCCTCCCGCTCCCGGGTCGAGGATGCTTCCGAGCCACCCATCGCCGGAGCCTCGTAGTTCCCGCCGCTGACCTCGATCAGGTCGACGGCCTCCTGGGCGAGCGCGGCGACGACGGCGCGCGAGTCGTCCTCGGTGAAGCCGCCCCGCTGGAAGTCGGCGGAGTTCAGCTTCACCGCGAGGGCGAAGCCGGGGCTGACCCGCGCGCGCACGCGCCGGACGACCTCGATCAGGAACCGCATCCGTCGTTCGGGACTGCCTCCCCATTCGTCGGTGCGCAGGTTCGTGAGGGGCGAGAGGAACTGGGTGATCAGGTAGCCGTGGGCCGCGTGCAGCTCGACGCCGTCGAACCCGGCCTCCTCGCAGACCGCGGCGGCGGTCGCGAAGCGCTCGATGACGTCCTCGATCCCGGCTGCGGTCAGCTCACGCGGCGTGGCGGCGCCGGGCATCGCCAGCGGGACGGCACTCGGGGCCACCGGGCGGTGGCCGACGTCGAGCAGGTTGGACTGGCGGCCGGGGTGGTTCAGCTGCGCGAGGATCAGCGCACCCCCGTCGTGCGCGGCCTTGGCCCACGCCGTCAGCTGCGGCAGGGCGCGACGGTCCTCGATCACGATGTTGCCCGGCTCCCCCAGGTGTGCCCGGTCGACCATGATGTTCCCGGTGACGAGCAGTCCGTAGCCACCCTGCGCCCAGCGGCGGTAGAGGGTGACGATCCGGTTGTCGGGCGAGTTGTCAGCGTCGCCCAGGGCCTCGCTCATCGCCGCCTTCACGATGCGGTTGGGCAGGCGTACGCCGGACGGAAGGTCGAGCGGATCAGCGAGAAAGGCCATGACGACTCCAGATTTCGAAATTGCAGTACGGTCGTAATAGTATGATCGTAATGCTACGATTCCCGCAAGCCCCCGAGAGGAGATGGACCCCATGGCGCGCTACAGCCCGGAGCACAAGGAGGCGACCCGGCGTCGCATGATCGAGACGGCCGGGCGCCGGTTCAAGAGCGACGGCATCGACGGCTCCGGCATCGCGACCCTGGTCGCTGACGCCGGCCTGACCAACGGCGCCTTCTACGGCCACTTCTCCTCGAAGGACGACCTGGTCGCCGCGGTCGTGGCGCAGCAGCTCGAGGCCCAGGTCGCCGTCGTGAACTCCCTGCCGGCCGGACTCGCCTCGGTCGAGCAGTACCTGCAGTACTACCTCTCCCCCGCCCATCGCGACGACCTCGCCGGCGGCTGCCCCTCAGCGGCCCTCCTGGACGAGATCGGGCGGTGCGACGTGGCGGTCCGTGAGGCCTACACCGCGGGCGCGACCGCGATGATCCAGGCCATCGCACGTCACCTCGACAACGGAGACCCGGACCAGACCGAGCGGCGCGCGATCGGGCTCTTCTCGCTGCTCGTCGGATCCCTCCAGGCGGCCCGCGCGGTCACCGACCCCGACCTGTCCGACCGCATGCTCGCGGCGGCGTACGCCAATGCGGTGGCCCTGGCCACCGCTCCCCATCCTCCCGTCCACCCGAACCGTCAGGAACCCGAATGAAGGCCTTCGTCGTCACCCACTACGGCCCTGACGGGCTCAAGGCTGCCGACGTCCCGGCACCGAGCGTCGGGCCGCGCGACGTGCTCGTCGACATCCGGGCCGCCAGCATCAACCCCCTCGACAAGATGGTCCGCAACGGCGAGTTCAAGCAGCTCCTGAAGTACAAGCGTCCGTTCGTCCTGGGCCACGACCTGTCCGGGGTGATCACGAAGGTCGGCGCCGACGTCCGCGGCCTCGAGGTCGGGGACGAGGTCTACGCGCGGCCGCGGGACCTGCGCATCGGCGCCTTCGCCGAGCAGCTCGCCATCGACGCCGACGACGTGGCGCTCAAGCCGAGCTCCCTGTCGTTCGAGGAAGCCGCGGCCGTCCCGCTGGTCGCGCTCGCCGCCTGGCAGGCACTCGTCGACGTCGCCGACGTCCGTCCGGGGCAGAAGGTGCTCGTTCACGCCGGCGCCGGCGGACTCGGCTCGACGGTGATCCAGGTCGCCAAGCACCTCGGTGCCCACGTCGCGACGACGGCCCACACCAAGGACGTCGACAAGGTCCGCGCACTGGGCGCCGTCGAGGTCATCGACTACACCCGACAGGACTTCACCCAGGTCGTGTCCGGGTACGACGTCGTCCTCGACTCGCTCGGAGCCGCCAGCCTCGAGAAGTCCCTGACGGTCCTCAAGCCCGGCGGCCTGGCCATCAGCGTCGTCGGCCCGCCCGACCCCGCCTTCGCAACCCAGCTCGGACAGCCCCTGCTGAAGCCGGTCATGGCCCTGCTCAGCCGCAAGGTCCGCCGCCGCGCGAGGAAGCTGGGTGTGCGCTACTCCTTCTTCTTCATGCGGGCCAGCGGCGCACAGCTCGCCACCCTCGCCAACCTGTACGACGCAGGCACGCTGCGTCCCGTGCTCGACCGTGCCTTCCCCTTCGACCGCACCCTCGACGCGATGGCCTACGTCGAGCAGGGCAAGGCCGCCGGCAAGATCGTCGTCACGCGATGACCCTGCTCTCCGCCGGCCGGACCAGCAGCCGCCGGCGACACCTGGGCGTCACGCACGGCGCGCCCGTCCTCCACCAATGAATCGAGAGCCCTTCATGAGCGCCACCGGCAACGACCCCGTCATCACCTCCTACGCCCAGGCCCCGGCCCGCACCGTCAGCGCGGGAGGGGTGACGTACGCCTACCGGGAGCTGGGCCCCAAGGGCGGCATCCCGGTCGTCTTCTTCGTCCACCTCGCCGCGACCCTCGACAACTGGGACCCCCGCATCGTCGATCCCATCGCCGAAAACCGGCACGTCATCACTTTCGACCAGCGTGGCGTCGGAGCCTCGACCGGCCAGGTGCCAGCCACCCTCGAGGAGGCAGCCGACCACGCCTACGAGTTCATCACCGCTCTAGGGTTCGAGCAGATCGACGTCTTCTCGTTCTCGATGGGCGGCATGATCGCCCAGGACCTGATCGTCAAGCACCCCGACCTGGTCCGCCGGCTTGTCCTGACCGGCACCGGGCCGCGCGGCGGCAAGGACATGGACAAGGTCGTCGGCGTGACCTACTACGACATCCTCCGCGCGACCCTGACCCGCTCCGACCCCAAGGAGTACCTCTTCTTCAACCGCGACGCCACGGGCAAGGCAGCCGGGAAGGCCTTCGTCAAGCGGCTCCAGGAACGCGACATCGACCGCGACAAGGACATCACCCTCAAGGCACTGCGCACCCAGCTCAAGGCGATCCAGAAGTTCGGCCGCTCCGCGCCCTCCGACCTGTCGACGTTCACCCAGCCCACACTCATCGCGAACGGCGACCACGACCGCATGGTCCCCACCGTCCTGTCCGAGGATCTCCACCGCCGCATCAAGGGCAGCGAACTGATCATCTACCCGAACTCCGGACACGGTGGCATCTTCCAGTTCCACGAGCAGTTCGCGCCCGCCGCAGCCGAGTTCCTCGCCAACTGAAGGCCCAAGCCAGCCGCCCCTACGCCGCTGCGCAACGAATGGCGGAACCGAGGCGCCTTGTCCGCCAGGCGAGTAGAGAGGCGCGGGCCTTCTCCTGGATTTCGAGCCGTGCCCGCCGCCGCGAATCGGGGTAGGTTGTCACAACTGCGGTACAAACAGCCGGCCATCTTCGACGTTCACGCAGGTCGACATGGGTGAGTCAGTCAGTATTACGACATCTGACCGGGCCTCCGGCTGCGGTCGTCCAGCTACGCCGAATGACCGCAACGAACAGCCGCTGACCTGCACAAACGCCGCCGAGCGACCCCTTGGTCACTCGGCGGCGTTTGCTGTTGTCAGCCGCTCGTCGGTCACAGATCCGGTACAACTCGCGGAAGCCTTGCCTTCCGCCCGCTTGATCGCGGTGACGTCCCGCCGAGTGGTGTAGTTCCTCGGCGTTGAGGTTCGTCGTGTTGCCGGTGACGTAGGCGGCCATCGTGCGACGGTCAGTGAGTACTTGCGACAGACACTCACGGATAGGACACGAAGCACGATGGCCTTGGACAATGCTGCACTACTCGAGGTACTTGAAGCCATGCAGGCCGGCGGGGTCGAGGACCGCGTCCGCACCGCGGCACAGACGATCTACCAGGCGTTGATCGACGCCGAGCTCACCGCTGTGATCGGCGCCGGCCCCTGGGAACGCACCGACCAACGCACGACACAGCGCAACGGCTCCCGGCCGCGGACCCTGTCCACGACCGCCGGCGACCTGGAACTGCGGATCCCGAAGCTGCGGTCGGGATCCTTCTTCCCCTCACTGCTCGAACGCCGACGACGGGTCGACCAGGCCTTGTTCGCGGTGGTGATGGAGGCCTACCTCCACGGTGTCTCGACCAGGAAGGTCGACGACCTGGTCAAAGCACTCGGCGCGGACACCGGGATCAGCAAGTCCGAGGTCTCCCGCATCTGCGCGGACCTCGACGAGGAAGTCGGCGCGTTCCGCGACCGGTCGCTGGGCGAGATCACCTACCCGTACGTGTTCCTCGACGCCACCTACTGCAAGGCCCGCGTGAACCGTCGCGTGGTGTCCCAGGCCGTCGTGATCGCCACCGGAGTCACCGCCGACGGGCGCCGTGAGGTCCTCGGGTTCGACGTCGGGGACAGCGAGGACGGGGCGTTCTGGACCGCGTTCCTGCGCGGTCTGAAGGCCCGCGGCCTGGGTGGTGTCCAGCTGGTCATCAGCGACGCCCACACCGGCCTGAAGACAGCGATCGCCGCTGTCTTTGTCGGCGCGAGCTGGCAGCGGTGCCGGGTCCACTTCATGCGCAACGTCCTCGCGGTCGTACCGAAGGGCAACGCTGAGATGGTCGCCGCCGCAATCCGCACGATCTTCGCCCAACCCGACGCCGAGCACGTTGGTGAGCAGTTCGAGGTCATCGCGGCGATGCTCGGCAAACAGCTGCCCAAGGTCGAGCAGATGTTGCGTGATGCCCACGACGACCTCCTCGCGTTCACCGGGTTCCCGGTGTCGCACTGGAAAAAGATCTGGTCGACCAACCCCTTGGAGCGGCTCAACAAGGAGGTCAAACGCCGCACCGACGTCGTCGGCGTCTTCCCCAACCCCGAGGCCCTGCTCAGGCTGGCCGGGGCCGTCCTGGTCGAAGCCCACGACGAATGGCAGGTCACCGCCGAACGTCGCTATCTGTCCGAACACTCCATGGAACTCATCACCGGCACCAACAAGACCGAGCAGGAGGTGGCCAAGCCCGAACTCATGACGGCATCATGAGAACCACTGACCCGCACGGTGTCGAGGAAACTCCACCACGACGCGGGACGTCACCCTTGATCGCTCCCGGGCCGACGTCGGACATAGGTGCCCGTAGACCTGGCGTCCGTCGGCGCCGGCGGGCGGGCGACGGACGCTCGTGGCAACCGGCGGAGACGGCGGACGACGGAACCTAGGGGCTGGGCGCCACGCGGAACACGGGCCACCCGATCTCGGTGCGCCACGCAGCGCTGTCGTCGGTGTCCCGCGGGCCGACCAGGTAGCGCTCGCGTACCGGTCCCGCCACCGTCAACGCGTTGCCGGCCACCCAGGAGCCAAGCTCGCCGTAGGTCACGTCGATGCCGTCGTGCTCGCCCTGGTGGGTGGTGACGGCGAGCTCGACGGCGGGCAGGGTGACCGGGCGGACCCGGCCGCGGGTGGGTGGTTCCGGAGCCGGCCGGTAGAGCAGCAAGCGCCCACGACCGCTCTCGAAGAGAGCGTTGTCGTAGAGGCCGCCGGGCGGTCCGTGCTCGGCCCCGGGACCGAGCGCTGCGTCGAGCTCGGCCATCGCGCCGGCGTACCAGGCCTCGACGTCGCCCTCCCCCACCACGTCCTCGACCGCCGCCACTGTGACTGCGGGTTCCGCGCGGACCTCCACCTGCAGCGGCGCCGGCTCCGGGGACAGCAAGCGACGCAGGGCGCCGACCGCCGCGCGGGTGCGAGCGAGCTCGGACTCCAACCGTTCGAGGTGCTGGGCGACCAGCGCAGCTCGCTGCTCCGGGTCCGGAGAGCGAAGGATGCGCTGGACGTCGGACAAGGGGACGTCGAGCTCCCGCAGCCGATGGATGACCTGGGCGACCGGGATCTGGTCGGGCGAGTAGTACCGGTAGCCGCTGGAGACGTCGATGGTCTCCGGCTCGAGCAACCCCGCCTCGTGGTAGCGCCGCAACGTGCGGATGCTGAGGTGCGTCATCCGGGAGAACTCACCGATCGCCAACATGGCAGCAGTGTGCACTCTCCCCCGGGGAGAGACTCCAGCCCTTGACCCTCGCGGCGCGCGAGCGCCCACGCTCGTCCACATGGACGACAACACCAACACCCCGACCGACACCCAGCAGCTGCCCACCACGATCCGTGCCTTCAACGACGCCCACGCGGCCCGCGACGCCGACGCCGCGCTGGACCTCCTGGGCCCGCAGGCCGTCATCTCCGACGTCGGGGAGTCCTTCAGCGGCGAGGCGGCGCTGCGCCGGTTCATCAGCGAGGCGGGAACCGAGTTCACCTACACCGACGAGATCACCGGAGTCGTTCGCGACGGCGACACCTGGGTGGTGAGCCACCACCTGGAGGGCGACTTCCCCGGAGGGAAGGCGGACCTGGACTACCGGTTCGCGCTCGACGGCGACCGGATCGCCCAGCTGGACATCGTGCTCGGCTGACCGGCCGCTCGACCATTCAAGGAGGAACCCATGTCCACCACAGAACGAGACCGACTGGACGGCCGCCGGACGCTGGTCACGGGCGGAACCAGGGGGTCGGGCCAAGCAGTCGTGGCGAGGCTCCGCGAGCTGGGAGCCGACGTCTGGGTGTCGGCCCGCACGATGCCCGCCGGGTACGAGCGCCCCGACCGCTTCGTCGAGGCCGACACCTCGACGCCCGAGGGCACCGACACCCTCGCCCGCCGGATCGCAGAAGGCGGCGCGCTGGACATCCTCGTGCACGTCGTGGGCGGCTCGACGACACCACCCGGCGGGTTCGCCGCCGCCACCGACGAGCAGTGGCTGACCGAGATCAACCTCAACCTTCTCGGCGCGGTCCGGCTCGATCGCGCGCTGCTCCCGGCCATGGTCGAGGCCGGGTCGGGCGTGGTCCTGCACTTCGGCTCGATCCAGCGCCAGATGCCCCTGCACGAGGCGACCCTGCCCTACGCGGCAGCGAAGGGTGCGCTGCGCACCTACAGCAAGGGACTCGCCAACGAGCTCGCACCTCACGGCATCCGGGTGAACACCATCAGTCCCGGCGGCATCGAGACCGAGGGCTACGAGGACTTCCTGGGCAAGCTCGCCGAGGCGAGTGGAGGCACCCGGGAGGAGGCCGAGCAGGGCGTCCACGCCGCCCTGGGTGGAGTCCCCCTCGGTCGCTTCGCACGGACGGAGGAGATTGCCGACCTGGTCGGCTTCCTGGTGTCCGACCGGGCCTCGTCGATCGTGGGGGCCGAGTACGTGATCGACGGCGGGACCGTCCCGACCGTCTGACCGAGGACGACTCGGCGGCAGCGACCCGCCGTCTGCTGGCTCGACCTGACGATGACGGCTCAGCGGCGGACCGCGCGCGTGACCTTCTTCAGCACGCCCGCACCCGCGCCCACACCACGAGGGATCAGGCGGTGCGGCTTGCCGTTCGCCAGGTCGACGACGGAATCGGCGATCCCCCAGGTGAGCTTGCCCTCGGACAGCTCGACCAAGGTCTCCAAGGGGAGGCCGACGGTCATGTCCTCCAGCTCCTGACGCTCCTTCTCGGTGGCGACGGGAGGGAGCTGGCGCACGATCAGCGCCTTGAACGCGCGCCCGGGCAGCGTCGAGGACAGCTCGAGCACGGTGGACTGCCGGGTGAAGGGCCGGTCGTGGGGCATGGGGTCTCCTGTCAGGACGCTGGACCGCGGAGCGGCACCGCACAACGTACAGCGGATCGCCGGCCCGGTGAGCCCATTCGCGGACCGGAGTCAGTCGGCCCGGACGCGCCGGGTGTCGTAGGCCCACATCGCGACCTCGACGCGGTTGCGGGCACCGAGCTTGGTCATCAACGACGCGACGTGGGTCTTGACCGTGCTCAGGCCGACGAAGAGCTCGGTGGCGATCTCGGCGTTGGTCCGGCCCCGCGCGACCAGCGAGAGCACCTCCTCCTCGCGCTCGGTGAGCGGGTCGACGGGCTGGACCGGGGTCGCCGGGGCCTGGTCGGCGAAGGTCGCGAGCAGCCGGCGGGTGATGTTGGGGGCGATCAGCGCGTCGCCGCTGGCCGCGGCGTGGATGGCCTGGACCAGCAGCTCGGGTCCGGCGTCCTTGAGGAGGAAGCCGCGGGCGCCGGCGCGCAGGGAGCCGAGGACGTACTCGTCGAGGTCGAAGGTGGTGATGACGACGACCGCCATCGGGTCCGTCACGTCGGGCCCGGCCAGGCGCCGGGTCACCTCGACGCCGTCGAGGCCGGGCATCCGGATGTCGACGAGCAGGACGTCGGGGCGCAGCCGGGTCGCCAGGTCGAGCGCGGCGAGCCCGTCCGCCGCCTCCCCCACGACCTCGATGCCGGGTTGGGCACCGAGGATCATCACCAGGCCGGTGCGGACCAGGTCCTGGTCGTCGGCCACGACGACGCGGACGGTCATGCCGGGCCCGCCGCCGGCAGCACGGCCTCGACCACCCAACCACCCTCGGGCCGTGGGCCCGCGGTGAGCGAGCCGCCGAGGAGCTGGGCGCGCTCGGCCATGCCCTGCAGACCGAAGCCCGACGCCGCGGCCGGACCCGGCTCGATCCGACCGTCATCAGTGACCCGCAGCCTGACGGCAGCACCGTCGCGGCGTACGTCGATCCCGACCCGCGTCGCGCCCCGGGCGTGCCGTACGGCGTTGGTCAGCGACTCCTGCGCGAGCCGGTAGAGCGTCGCGTCCACGGCGGGCGCCAGCAGGGTCAACGAACCGTCCAGCGTGACCTCGACGGCCGGCGTCGCGTCGGCGCGCGCCAGGGCAGGCAGGTCCGCGACACCCCGCTGCGGCGAGTAGGCGACGGCCTGCGGCTCTCGCAGCACCCGCACCATCGACCTCATCTCGGCCAGGGTTCGCGACGCCTCGGACTCGATCGCGGCCAGGACCTCGGCGGCCTTCTCCGGCTGGGCGCCGGCAACGACACCGCCGGCCTGGGCCTGCACCGCGATGGCCGAGACGTGGTGGGCCACGATGTCGTGCAGCTCGCGCGCCAGGGCGACCCGCTCCTCGTTGCGGATCTCGCGCTGTTGCCGGTGCCAGAGGTCCGCGCGGTAGCGGAACACCGCGGCGAGTGCGACGACCAGCAGCAGGAGCACGGTCCCGCCGAAGACGTCGGCCCGGCCCGCGGAGGTCGCGTACATCCCCAGCGCGACGACGACGGTCACGTACGCCGTCCCCAGCACCGCCTCCCGTCCCGAGCCCCACCGCACCAGGGAGTGGAGCAGGACCAGGACGGCCGACATGGAGTACAGGTCGAGGTCGCCGTGGTGGGGGGTCAGCTCGAGGACCGAGAGCACCCCGGCGACACCCCACCCGAGCAGGGCGGCCACGAGCGGGCGGCTGCGCCGCCAGAGCAGGGCGGGCACGAGCGCCAGGGCGAGCACGGTCACCAGCGGTCGCCACGCCACGTCGGGCCGGGCGATGCCCTCGACCAGCACCGCAGCCGCGAACACGCCCACCAGCAGTCGGTCGAGACGACCGACGGGCGGGGCGTCGGCAGGCCGCGGCTCGTCGAGGAGGGAACGCCGGACGGTGACCACGGCCCCAGCCTAGGGATCGACGCGCCCCGGCATACCCGCCGAAAGTACGAGAGAGGGACCGTGCCATCGGCCGGGGCGACCGCGGCCCCGCGGCCGATGCCCTGCGCCGCCGGGCCCGGCGATCGTGGACCCACCGACCACCACCACGACCACGGAGACCCGATGAGCGCAACCAACCCCACCGCCCCACTGCACGACGAGCCGGTCCCGGTGCGTGCCAGCCTCGCCGCGACGTGGACCGCCTTCATGTTCTTGTACGCCTACGTGGACATCCTCAACTTCTTCACCCCCGGCGTCGTCGAGGACATCCTGGACGGCAGGGTCTTCGAGTTCGACCTCTCCCAGACCTTCTCGGCCGCGGCGCTGACCCTGGTCGCCATCCCGATCCTCATGATCGTGCTGTCGATGACGCTGCCCGCCCGGGCGAGCCGCACCGCGAACCTGGTCGTGGCCTCGCTCTACGTCCCCGTCACGGCGTTCAACCTGGTGGGAGCGGACTGGCTGTTCTTCTACGGCCTCGGCGTCGTGCTGGAGCTCGCCCTGCTCGCGCTCGTCCTTCGCTGTGCCTGGACCTGGCCGCGCACCACGCCGGCCCCGGCGACGACCGGGGCACCTCACCCCCACATGCTGCGGCCCCAGCCCGCAGCAGCGACGAACCCGTCGCCGCCGGAGGCGCACGAGTAGGTCTCGGTGCCGAAGAGCGTGCCGTCGTACTCCACGCCGTGGTGGACGCCGATCGCGTACGGGCCGTCGTCCCACCACCCCCACAGCGGCGCACCGGACGCACCGGACGCCTCGTCGGCGTCGCTCTCGACCTGGGTGGTGTCGTAGGTGGAGCCGTTGACGTTGATGTCGTCGCCGTCGTCGTCGTCACGCACGGCGATCGCGGTCTCGTGCGACATCGAGGCGAGACTGATGTCGTAGGGGTAGCCGGCCATCGTCCAGTAGTCACCGTCCTCCCACGACGAGCTGTAGTGGCGGTAGCCGAAGTAGCCCGTGCGGTCGCCGATCGGGTCGTAGAGGCCGCAGATCTTGATGTCGCTGCCCGAGTCGGAGTTCCACGACCAGTAGCCCGACACGTAGCTCAGGAAGCCTGCGCCGAACACCGACTGGCCGTTCCAGCAGGCCGGGACGACCTTGATCATCCAGCCGGAGCCGGCGTTGGGCTGGACGTGGCCGCTGGTCATCATCGTGCTCCGGCCGATCATGTAGCCGGTCGCCTCGCTGTCGTAGATCCACGCTCCGCCCGGCGTCGCCTGGTGGTAGACGTAGAGCTTGCAGACCGCGGTGTAGGGGTAGGCGTCGGGGTAGACCAGCGACCGCGACTCGCCGCCGATGATGGTGCTGTGGTTCGACAGTCGTGTGCGGGTCCCGCGTGCGTTCAGGCCGAACGCGGTGTCGCGCAGCGAGCTGACGACCTTCGGGTGCATGCCCGACGGCACGCCACGGGGCCGGTACGGGGCACCGATCTCGCCCCGGGCATCGCGCGGCGTACGACGGTCGCGGACCAGGGCCGCCTCCGCCCGCTCGGCGAGGCTGCGCGTCAGCGCCTCCCCGAGGTTGGCGTCCCGCCCCGGCACGCCGGGCAGCAGCAGGCGGTCCGCGTGCAGCACCGGGAGACCCGCGAACTGCTCCCCCGCATCGCGCAGCCGGACCTCACCCTCGGCCCCGTCGGCCGGCATCAGCAGCCGGGCCGACTCGGTGACGTAGCCCCACGGCCGCTGGTCGTCACCGACCGGCACGTCGTCACGCTCCCACAGCTCGCGCTGCGAGAACGGTGCGTCCTGTGTTGTCATCGCCTGTCTCCTCGCTCGCGCGGTGCCGGCGGCACCGCTCATGCAGAGAGGAGTCGCGGGGAGGCGGGTTGATACAGCGGGTCAACGGGGCACGAGCAGCCCGGCCACCCACGCAGCGGCCGGCTGCGGCGCCCGACCGGGGGCGAGCACCCCGGAGTGACCGGTGCGCCACCAGTGCGGCTCGACCCGCAGGCCGGACTCGCGGTAGCCGCGGACCAGCGAACGGGTCAGCCAGAACGGGGCGACCTCGTCGGCGGCGGCGGCGTCGATGCGCAGCGGCATCCCGGTGGGCAGCGCGAGCCGGGCGACGTCGTGGGTGCGCAGGGAGCCCAGCAACCGGTCCCGTACGACGTCCCCGCGGGCTCCGAGCAGCGCACCGGGGGCGAGGCCGCCGAAGGAGGAGCGGTGGGCGAGCTCGGTGAGGGTGCGCTCGCGGAGCTGGGGCCACAGCCGGCGGGCGCGGTCGCTGAGGCCGTCGCCGTCCACCAGCACGGCCAGATCGGGATCGACGGTGGCGGCGCCCTCGATCATGAGGGCGACGAGGGCGGGGACGACGCCGAAGCCGGGCGGGGTGAGCGGCCAGCGCAGGGAGAGACCGATGGTCTGGTCCATCCGGGTGACGGGGGCGAACACGGCGCACCCCGCCAGCGAGAAACCGGCCGGAGCGCCGAGAGCGGCGGCGTGCAGGGCGGCGACGGCACCCTCGGAGTGCCCCGCGGAGACCCAGCGGTGCGACAGGTCGAAGGACGCACGCGCGGCCACGAGCAGGTCGAGCACGGAGGTGGCCAGGGCGGGACCGACCAGGTACGGATGGGGGCCCGGGCTGCCGAGGCCCTCGTAGTCGGGCTGCAGGACCGCGATCCGCCGCCCCAGCAGCTGTGAGACGAAGGCGTCGCCCTGGGTCATCCGCCGCAGCTCCGGGTGCCCGTCGACAGCGGCGCTGGGCGCCGAGCGGTCGCTGCCGCCGGTGGTCATGTGCCCGTAGGTGACGACCGGCCAGCCGCCGGCGGGCGGAGGGCCGGCGGGCAGGTGGACCAGCCCGGTGAGCACGGAGCGTCCCGAGGGGTACGACACCCGCCACGACTCCCCCGCCGCGGCGAGCGCCGCCCGCCCCCGCGCCGGCTCGCGGGCGACGACCGCGCTCACCAGCGCCCCCGCGGCAGGCGCCTGCGCACGGCACGCGGGACCATCCCGAGCCGCCCCGGGGCGCGCCCGTCGGCGAAGGCCATCAGGTCGGCGAAGGCGTTCGCGACGGGGACCAGCTGGTCGACGTCGATCTTGTCGAGGGTGTCGGCGTCGTCGTACAGGTAGAGCGGGCCGGAGACCAGGCTGATCGTGGGGACGCCGGCGGTGAAGGTGAACGACGCGTCGGTGGGCATGCCGTCGAGGGTGAACTCCAGCAGGCCGGCGTTGAGCACCGAGGTCGCGCCGAGCCCGTGGCGGCGGACGGCGCGGACCAGCGCGAGCTTCATCGGCAGCGAGACGTTCTCGAAGAACGCGCGCGGCTCGCTGTGGTCGAGCGTCTCGAATGCCCCGTCCGAGGTACGACGGGCGCGGAGCCCGACGTGCTCGACGGTCAGGTTGAGCGCCAGCCGGTACGGCGAGTCGGGGTCGATCGTGTAGCGGCGGGCGAAGTCCCGGTGCGCCTGGTAGCCGGTGAAGTGGCTGTCGAAGGTGACGAACATCAGCGTCTTGGCCCAGGGACGGCCCGACCGCGCGCGGTCGACGGCGTGCTCGGCGAGCGCGACGACCTCCGCCGTACCGCTGGCGTCCTCGACCGCGCCGGGGCCGATCGAGTCGTGGTGGGACTGGACCATGACCGTCTCCGGCGATGCTCCGTGCAGCACGCCGACCACGGTGCGGGCGGTGACCCGTCGGCGCTCGGCGACCAGCCGCAGCGAGGCGACGGAGCCGGCGTGCAGCCGGCGACGCAGGGCATCCCCCGCGCTGCGGGTGATCCACACGCCGGGCAGGGTCAGCAGGGTCCGGCGGTAGTACTCGTTGTGGTAGCCGAGCGACTCCGGGTAGTCGCGCAGCACGCCGACCACCCCGAGCGCGCCGGCGGCCGCGGCGTCGCGCATCGTGCGGGTGAGCGAGGTGATGTAGGGGTTGCGCGAGCCGAGCGCCTCACGGTTCAGCATCCGCCGGCCGGGGTCGTGCACGTACTCGCTGAGCGGCAGCAGCGCCCACTGCGGCAGGTCGAAGGTCAGGTCGAAGAGCACGATCCGGCCGGCGACGTCGTGGTCGCCGACGCCGTCGGCGCCGATGTCCACGAGCTCGGCCTCGACGCCGTCGGGACCGGTTCCGAGGGGGCCGACCTGCTCGTGGCCGGTCAGCGCGCAGTGCCGGATCGCCGCGCACGCGACCTCGTCCCCGTCGACCGACAGCGCGGTCGACAGGGCCTCCCAGGCGAACGAGTCGCTCTCCTCGACCCACACCTCGTCGAGGCCGGCGCGGCGGAACCGGTCGACGACGTACGCCGCGGCCTGCTCGCCGCCCGGCGTCCCCGTCGCGCGCGGCGCCAGCGCGACCAGGTCCTCGATGGTCGCCATCAGCTGGTCGACGTCGGCCACGTCGGCGGTGCGCTGCCTCATGTCGACGACCCTAGGACCTCGTCACGGCGTGGCCTCCGGGCGACGGAAACCGACATCACCTGGCCGGGGATGGGCAAGACTGCTCACATGACGTCCATCGATGACGGGATCGGTCACCTCGAGATCCTGCCCGAGATCGACCTCGCGCTGATCGACGCGCTGCAGGTGAACCCGCGGGCGCCGTGGACGACCATCGCCTCGGTCCTCGACATCGACGCGGTGACCGCGGCCCGCCGCTGGCGGCGGCTGCACGAGGAGCGCCTGGCCTGGTGGGTGGTCCGGCCGTCGGCGGCCCGGCTCACGCCGTACGTCGACGCGACGCTCGCGCTGCTGCGCACGGCGCCCGGTGCGGCCGAGGAGGCAGCCCAGCGCGCGGCGGCGCCGGACTGGGCGCACACGGTCGACCTGCTGTCGGGCGCGGCCGACCTCGGTGTCGTGGTGCTCGGTGCGGGACTGGCCGAGGTCCACCAGCGCGTCGACGAGCTCGCGGGCCTGTGCGGTGCCGACGTCGTGGAGCGCCGGGTCGTCGCCGCCGTCCACGCCGAGGACGCCGGGTGGCGCCTGGGGATCTGCTCGGCCTCGCAGCGGCGCGCGCTGCTCCCGCGCACCGACGAGCCGCGACCCACACCGCCGCGTGCCGGCCTGGTCGACGAGCTGCTCGCGGCGCTCGGCGACGACGCCCGGCTCAGCGGGCAGGAGCTCGCGGCGCGGGTGGGCGGCTCGGAGCCGACGGTACGACGCGGCCTGGACCGGGCGCTGCGCTCGGGCGTGATCCAGCTGGGCTGCGACCTGGCGACGCCCGCCGCGGCCCTGGGTCGTGGCGTGCTGCTGGAGGTCGAGGCGGACGACCCCGACCGGGCCGGTCGGGCGCTGGCCGGGCACGCAGCGGTGCACCGCTGCGTGCAGACGGTCGGAGCCGGCAACCTGACCCTCGGGGTCCGGCTGGCCTCGCTCGGTCAGCTGCCCCGCATCGAGGCCGAGCTCGCCGTGCTGTCTCCGGGCTGGCAGGTGCGCAGCCGGCTGACCGTGCTGCGCCCGGTCAAGCGACAGGGGCAGGTGCTGGACCGGACGGGACGTCGCGCAGCGCCTCGTCCAGGCGGTAGGCGCGGATCGCGGCGAGGCTGACCAGCACCAGCGCGGATGGCACGACGGAGGTGCCGGCGAGGACGGCGAGCCGCGCCGGGGTGTCGTACGCGTCGAGGCCGCCCTCGTAGCCGCCGACCGCCAGCACCACGCCGAGCAGCCCTGGTCCGAGGGCGAAGCCGAGCAGCTCGCAGCCGGCCCAGACGCCGGAGAACAGGCCGATCCGGTTGTGCCCGGAGGTGCGGGCGTCGTGGGCGGCGACGTCGGGGAGCATCGCGAGCGGGAAGACCTGGATGCCGGCGTACCCGGCCCCCGTGACGGCCGACCAGACCAGGCACCACGCCAGGCTGCCGGACCAGGCGCCGAGCATCGCGACCAGGCCGCAGGCCAGGACGGCCGTCGCGACCAGGTCGCCGGCCTTCTTGCCGTGCCGGCGACCGAGCCGGGCCCACACCGGTGCGGACAGGACGCCGGGCAGCACGAACGCGGCGAACAGGTAGCTGCCGGTGGCGGTGTCACCGAGGAGCACCCGGGCGGCGTAGGCCACCGCGGCGAGGAGCATGCTCGTGCCCGCGGCCTGCAGCACCAGGGCGGTGATCAGCGCTCGCGCGTGGGCGTTGCCGAGGACGATCCGCAGCTGGTCCCGCAGTCCTCCCCCGGCGCTCTCGGCCCGGACCACGGGTGCGCCGCGGGTGCACCACCACACGGCCAGCGAGCCGGCGAGGACGACGAGTCCGGCGAGGACACCCATCGTGCGGTAGCCGCCCGCGGTCGTCGCCAGCCAGGGCGCCACCACCCCGGAGACCGCGATCGCGGTGGTCACCACGCCCACCCGCCACGCCATCATCTGGGTGCGCACGCCGCAGTCGCCGGTGACCTCGGCCGACATCGCGAGGTAGGGCACCTGGAAGAACGCGTACGCCGTCGCGGCGACCAGGTTGGCGAGCAGCACCCACGCCAGGGCGAGCAGGAAGGGCGCGCTCGGCCCGGTGAAGACGAACGCGAGGCCCACTCCCATGAGCGGGCCGGCGACCAGGAGGAAGGGCCGGCGGCGGTCGCGGCGTCGCACCCGGTCGCTGAGGCGGCCGGCCAGCGGGTTGCAGACGACGTCCCAGGCCTTGGGCGCGAACACCACGAGCCCGGCGAGCAGGGCGCCGACGCCCAGCTCCTCGGTGAGGTAGGGCATCAGCAGCAGGGACGGCACCGTGCCGTAGACGCCCGTGGCGACACCGCCCAGCGCGTAGCCGCGACGGATCCGCGCGGGCAGCTCGTCGACCATGGGCAGAACGTAGAGGACGATCGGCCCAGGGCCTGCCGATGCAGGAATCAGTCAGAACCGGTGCCGGCAGGGCGTCTCCCAGTCGCCGCCTCAGCTCGGCTTGGCGTACGCCGCCACGCCGGTGTCGAGGATGACGCAGGCCTCGTCGCCGTCCGTCCAGGCGTCGTGCCCCGGGTCGAGGTCGATGACGTCGCCGGGGCCGATGCTGAACTCCTCGCCGTCGTCGGGCTTGATGGTCATCCGGCCGGAGAGGCAGATCCCGGTGTGGTGGACCTGGCAGGAGTCGGTGCCGGCGATCGGCTTGACGTCGTTCGACCAGCGCCAGCCGGGCTCGAAGGTGCCGCGGCCCAGGGTGAAGTCGCCGAGGGTGACGACGTCCATGTGGCCGTGGTCCTGGAAGGCACGACGCTCGTGCGGGGTGTCGATGCTCTGCTTGTCGGACATGGCTTCTCCTCTGCTCAGACGGTGGCACGCGGACGGATGTTCTGGTTGCCCGCGAAGACGTTGTCGGGGTCGTACTCCGACTTGATGGCGACGAGGCGCTCGTACTTGTCACCGAAGGCCGCGCGGATCCGCTCGTCGCCCTCGTCGCCGATGAAGTTGAGGTAGACCCCGCCCGTGGTGAACGGGGCGTTCGCCCGGCGGTAGTCGCGGACCCAGCCGATGTTGGCGGCGTCCTCGGACTCGTCGAGCCAGGTCGCGAACGGGTGGCTGACCCAACGGGCGGCACGCTGGTTGAGCGGTGTGGAGTCGGCGTCGATGCGGGCCAGCGCGCCGCCCCACGGGAGCAGCAGGTGCTGGCTCATCGGGGAGGGACGGCGGGCACCGGCGTCGAGGAAGACGTCGAGGGCGTCGTCGGGGAAGCTGTCGTGGTAGTCGGCACTCCAGTACTGCCGCAGACCCGCCGGCTGGTCGAGCATCGACTGGAACGCGGTGTAGGGCATCGGGCCGACCAGGTCGACCGCCGGGGCGAGGTCTCGCATCACCTGGACCAGGTCGTTCCCGACAGCGTGGTCGCCGTTCCAGCACACGGCGAGGCCGATCAGGGGCTGGCCCTGCAGGTGCGCGGGGACGAACTCCTCGGGCGGTCCGCTGATCACGACGAGCGCGGTGCCGAGCTCGTCGGGCGCGCCGGCCGCCCAGTCCCGGAAGACGCGGGCGACCTCCGGGCCGCGGTCGAGCGGCCACAGCATCAGCCCGCCGATGATCGTCGGGCCGACCGGGTGCAGCCGGAGCTCCAGCGCGGTCACGACACCGAAGTTGCCGCCGCCGCCCTTGCTCGCCCAGAGCAGGTCCTGGTGCTGGGTCTCGTCGGCGCGCAGCTCGCGGCCGTCGGCGGTGACCAGCTCGAGGGCGAGCAGGTTGTCACAGCTGAGGCCGTACTGGCGCTCCAGCCAACCGGAGCCGCCGCCGAGGGTCAGCCCCGCGACGCCGGTCGAGGAGATCCGGCCACCGGTCGTGGCCAGCCCGTGCTCCTGGGCGGCCGCGTCGAGCTCGCCCCACGTGCAGCCCGCGCCGACCCGCGCGCGGCGGGCGGCGACGTCGATCTCGACCCCCTTCATGGGGCGTACGTCGACCACCAGGCCGTCGTCGTTGGTCGACTGGCCGGCCACCGAGTGGCCGCCCGAGCGCACCGCGACCGCGAGCCCGTCGCGGGCCGCGCGATCGAGCGCCTCCCTGACGTCCGCGGGTCCGGAGCAGGCTGCGATGACGCGCGGCCGCTTGTCGATCATGGCGTTGAACACAGCGCGCTGCTCGTCGTACCCGGCCTCGTCGGGGCCGCACCATCTCGTCATGCCTGGCCTCCTGGCCTCGTGGCCCCTCCCTCCTCCCACGATCCCTGCGGGGCGGTGCAGTGGCATCCCGTGGAATGGGGAAAGGAGGGGTCCGTCCGGGGAACTAGGCTGACCCCCGTGCTGTACGAGGTCCTCCACTCCGTTGTCCCGCCGCTGGCTCGCGCGGTGTGGCGACCGACGATCGAGGGCGTCGCCAACGTGCCGCTGACCGGGCCGGTCCTGTTCGCGAGCAACCACCTCAGCTTCGCCGACAGCGTCGTGATCCCGATCGTGGCGCCCCGCAAGGTGGTGTTCCTGGCGAAGGCGGAGTACTTCACCGGCCCCGGGATCAAGGGCCGGCTGAGCAAGGCCTGGTTCGAGGGCCTGGGCATGGTGCCGGTCGACCGCAGCGACACCCGCGCGGCCCTCAACTCGCTCGACGTGGCGCTCGAGGTGCTCGGTCGGGGCGAGGCGTTCGGCATCTACCCCGAGGGCACCCGCTCGCGCGACGGACGGCTCTACCGCGGCCGCACCGGCGTCGCGCAGCTGGCGCTGACGGCCGGCGTACCCGTGGTGCCGGTCGGGCTGACCGGCACCGACGAGCTGCAGCCGGTCGACGCGCGGTTCCCGCGGCTGGCCAAGGTGACCGTGCGGTTCGGGAGGCCGCTGGACTTCACCGGGCGCTTCGAGGGCGTGGCGCCGGGCCGGGCGCGGCGGGAGGCGACCGACGAGATCATGGACGCCATCCACGCGCTGACCGGCCAGGAGCTCGCAGGTGCCTACAACGAGCGGCCCGTCGACGCCTGATCCGGCTGCCCCGCAGGGCTGGCGTGTCGGCCCGCTCAGGAGTATGCAGGGAGCTACCGGCGATGCCGGTCGGGCGTCGCCCTGCCCCTGAGAGGAGTGGGTCGTGTACGCACGTTCGAGCACGTTCCACGGCAACCCCGCCAACATCGACGCGGGCATCAAGTTCGTCGAGGACGAGGCAGCACCGATGCTCGGCCGGATGGAGGGCTGCCTCGGGCTCTCGCTGCTGGTCGACCGCGCGACCGGGTACTGCATCGCCACCAGCTCGTGGCAGACCGAGGAGGCGATGACCGCCAGCGACGCGCTGCTGCGGCCGATGCGCGACCGCGGCCGCGACGTGCTCGGTGCCTCGATGCAGGTCGACAGCTGGGAGATCGTCGCCATGCACCGCAGCCACCACGGTGCGTGCTGCCGGGTCAGCTGGCTCGAGGGCGACCTCGACACGATGACCGAGACCTTCCGGGTCGCGCTTCTCCCCCGCCTGGACGAGATGGACGGCTTCTGCAGTGCCAGCCTGCTCGTCGACCGGGCCACCGGCCTGGGCTGCGCGACGACGGCCTGGGAGTCGCACGACGCGATGGTCGCGAGCCGCACGATGGCCGACGAGATGCGCAACCGCACGGCGCAGGAGGCCTCCGGCGTGGTGGTCGAGGTGCACGAGTTCGACCTCGCCTACGCGCACCTGCACGTGCCCGAGATGGCCTGAGCCTGCACAATGCCGGGGTGTTCACCGACAGGCTGGACCCCCGGCTCCAGCAGGCCTACCTCGACCGCCTCGGGGTCGCCGCCGAACCGCCCTCGGCCGCGGCCCTGCAGCGGATCGTGCGGCGGCACGCCGAGCGGGTCCCCTACGAGACGCTGTGGATCCACGCCGGCCAGGCCTGGGACATCGACCCGCACACGGCCGCCCGCCGGATCGCGCACGAGCGACGCGGCGGCTACTGCTACCACCTCAACGGCGCGCTCGGGCTGCTGCTCACCTCGCTCGGCTATGCCACGACCGCCCACGTCGGCGGTGTGCACGGCCCGGACGGGGCGAACCCCACCGTCGTCGGCAACCACCTGGCGCTGAGCGTCACCGGCCTCCCGACCGAGGACAACCCCACCGGCACCTGGTACGTCGACAGCGGGCTCGGCGACGCCCTGCACGACCCGCTGCCGCTCGTCGCCGGAGCCCACCGGCAGGCGCCCTTCGACCTCACGCTCGAGGAGTCGGCCGACGGGACGCGCTGGCACCTGGGCCACGACCCGGCGGGCGGGTTCACCGGCATGTCCTGGACGACCGGCGCCGCCCGGGTGGAGGACTTCCTCGCCCAGCACCAACGGCTCTCGACGTCCGCCGACTCGGGCTTCGTGCAGGTGGCGGTGGTCGAGCGGCGCGACGCGACCGGGGTCGACGTCGTGCGCGGCCTGGTGCCCAGCCGGATCGGCGAGGGCGCCCGCACCGATGCGCCGGTCACCGACCGGGGCACCTGGTTCGCCCTGCTGGCCGACGTGTTCGACCTCCCGCTCGACGACCTGACCCCCGCCGAACGCGACCGGCTGTGGAGCACGGTCCTCGCGGCGCACCGACGGTGGGAGGAGTCACAGGCCTGACCCTCGCCCGCCGTATCGGCAGCGGGTTCACGGGTACGGCTCCCGCGGGCCCGGTCAGGGCCCACGGACCCACGGACCCACGCGAGGAGCACCCCATGAGCAAGGACGTCGTCGACCTCATCATGAACGACCACCGCGAGCTCGAGAAGCTCTTCGACACCCTCCTCAACGAGCCCGAGAAGCGCGCCGCGCTCGTGCCGGTGATGACCACCCTGCTCACGGCGCACAGCCGGGCCGAGGAGTCGGAGGTCTACCCGGCGGCCCGCGAGGCCGGCGGAGCCGACGACGTCGAGCACAGCCAGAAGGAGCACCTCGAGGCCGACCAGCTCGCGCTCGCCCTGTCCGAGACCGACCCCTCCTCCCCGGACTTCGAGGCCGCGCTGCAGGAGCTGGTCGACGCGGTCAGCCACCACGTCGAGGAGGAGGAGCAGACCGTCCTGCCCGGCATGCGCGAGCGGCTGGACGAGGCCCGCCGAGCCGAGCTGGGCGAGGCGTTCCTCGCCGCCCGCGAGGAGCACCTCGGCGAGCAGCCGGGCGACATCACCAGGGCCGAGCTCGACCAGCAGGCCGCCAACGCCGGTGTCTCCGGGACGTCGTCGATGAGCAAGGACGAGCTCAAGGAGACCCTCGAGGCAGAGGCGGAGTCGTGAGATGAGGATCGGCTACTTCCTCTCCAGCGAGGAGTACACGCCGGCCCAGCTCGTCGAGCAGGCGCTCGCCGCCGAGGACGCCGGGTTCGACGGGCTGTGGATCAGCGACCACATCCAGCCGTGGAACTCGACGCAGGGCCAGAGCCCGATGGTCTGGCCGATGATCGGGGCGATCGCCCAGGTCACCGCCCTTCCCATCATGACCGCGGTGACCTGTCCCATCGGACGGCAGAGCCCGCTGATGGTCGCCCACGCGGCCGCGACCTGCGCCGTGCTCAACCCCGGCTTCCGGCTCGGGGTGGGCACGGGTGAGGCGCTCAACGAGCACCTCACCGGCGAGGTGTGGCCCTCGTTCGACGTACGCATCGAGATGCTGCGCGAGGCGGTCGGCCTGATCCGGGCCCTGTGGACCGGCGCGACCGTCGACCACCGGGGCCGGTGGTTCACGGTGGACGACGCCCGGCTGTGGACGCTGCCCGGCACGCCGCCGGAGATCTGGATGTCGGGCTTCGGCGAGAAGGCCACCCGGGTCGCCGCCGAGATCGCGGACGGCTACGTCAACACCGCCCCCGGCGCCGAGCTCCGCGAGCTGTTCACCGAGGAGTCCGGCGGCCGGCCGACCGCAGCCGGGCTCAAGGTGGCCTTCGCACCCAGCACGGAGGAAGGCGTCGAGCACGCCCACCGGCTGTGGGCCAACGCCGGTCTCCCCGGCGAGCTCGCCCAGGTGCTCCCCTCGCCGCGGCACTTCGAGCAGGCATCGCAGCTGGTCACGAAGGAGGCCACCGCCGACAGCGTGGTCGCCGGGTCCGCCGTCGGCGAGCACGTCGCAGCGGTGCGGGCCTACGCCGAGGCCGGGTACGACGAGGTGTACGTCTCCACCATGGGCCCGTACTACCGGGAGATGATCGAGTTCTACGGCGAGCAGGTGCTGCCCGGCGTACGCAGGTCGACCCCGGCGGACTGACCGTCAGGCGGCGGGCTCGCGCTCCAGGAAGACGATGCCCTCGTCGAGGGTCGGCACGATCTCGGTGCCGACCTTGCGGGCGAGGAGGTCGTCGAGCCGGTCGAGCGGACCGATCAGGACCCGGCCGCCGGCACGGGCGACCCGGATCGCGGCGTCCACCTTGGGCTGCATCGAGCCCTCGGCGAAGGCCAGCTCCGCGATCGCGTCGGCCGAGGCGGTGACGATGTCACGCTGCTGCGGGGTGCCCCAGTTCTCGCTGACGTAGTCGCCGTCGGTCAGCATGATGAGCACGTCGGCACCGATCTCGGCAGCGAGCGCGGCGCTGGCCTGGTCCTTGTCGACGACGGCCTGGACGCCGACGTGGCGGCCCTTGCGGTCCAGGCGGACCGGCACGCCGCCGCCACCGACGCACACGCACAGCGTGCCGCCCTCGAGCAGGCGCCGGATGAGCGGCGCCTGGACGATGGCGAGGGGCTGCGGCGACGGGACGACGCGGCGGAAGGCGTTGCCGTCCTTGGCGATGGTCCAGCGGTACTCGGCCGCGGCCTCCGCGGCGTCGTGCGCGGAGTACTGCGGGCCGATCAGCTTGGTGGGCCGGTCGAAGGCCGGGTCGTCCTCGGAGACGACGGTGGTCGTGATGATGCCGGCGACCTCGCGCTCGCCCTTGACGGCGTTGGACAGCTCCTGCTGCACGACGTAGCCGATCATGCCCTGGGTCTCGGCGCCGAGGATGTCGAGCGGGTACGCCGCGACGTCCTGGTAGGCCAGGTTCTGCAGGGCGAGCAGGCCGACCTGCGGTCCGTTGCCGTGGGTGATGACCAGCTCGGTGGTGCGGGCCAGCTCGGCGAGCGCCTGGCACGTGGAGCGGACGTTGGCCCGCAGGTACTCCGCCGTCATCGGCTCGCCCCGACGCGCGAGGGCGTTGCCGCCCAGTGCCACTACGACTCGCATGAACTTCCTCCTGCTCGATGGGGTACACGCTGGTATACCATTTCAAAGAATGGTATACCATCACCTGGAGATGGGAGAGCCCGCTCACAGAACCCCTCACGAAGCCCAGACGAAGGAGTCCCGGGTGGTGGCGACTGCCGGACAGCACGCGGTACGGCTGGTCGACGCCGTCTCCGTCGACGCCCTGCTCGCGGACGGGCTCCCCACCGACGGGCGCAGTGGCGCCGTCCACTCCGTGCACGCGAAGGTCGTCAACGTGCGCACGCCCGACGGCCTGCTCTGCTGCCTGTCGAGCGACGAGCTCGACGACGCGCCGCGCACCGTCCGGATCGCCGCCGCCGACTGGGCGCGGATCGACTGGCACCTCGACGACCCGATCCGGTTCGGTCCCGCCCTGACCCACGAGTACGACGGCACGACCGTCGTCCTTGCCGGTGCCGCGCGCTGGCAGCCCTCCCCCGCCGACCCGACCGCCCTGGCCGTGCTGGCCCCCGGGGACCTCCGGGCGGCGGCCGCCACCATCGAGCGGCACCTGCTGCCGCCGGCCGACCTCACTCCGTTCGACGTCCTCAGCGCCGAGGAGCTCGCCCGCCGCACGACGGTCCTGGCCGACGCCGTCCGTGGCGGCGACCCGGACGCGGTCGCCGCCGCCGCGGCCCGCCTGGTCGGCCTCGGCTCCGGGCTGACCCCCAGCGGCGACGACGTGCTGACCGGCCTCGCCGTGCTCGCCGCGGCCGGCGGGATGCTGCTCGAGCGGGTCCGGCCGGCCCTGGCCGAGGGGGTCCTCGGTGGTGCTCCCCTGGAGGAGCGCACCACCGCGGTCAGCGCGGCCACCCTGACCGAGGCGCTCGCCGGGCGCGGCCGCCAGCGGATCCACGTCCTCGTCTCGGCGCTCAGCGCGGCCGGCACCACCCCCGCCCTGGTCGACGCCGTGCTGCGGGTGCGGGCCGTCGGCCACACCTCGGGGGCCGACATCCTCACCGGCTTCCGCCTCGGGCTCGAGCTCGAGGCAGACCTGCGCGAGGCGGACCGCCTCGCGGATCCCACCCACTCGAAGGAGATCTCGTGACCACACCCTCAGCCGACGAGCGGTACCTCGCCGCCGCGGCGGCCGGCGACCTGGACGGCGTGCGCGCCGCCCTCGCCGACGGCGCCGACAAGGACGCCGTGGACCGGGAGGAGGCGAGTGCCGTCCTGGCGGCGGCCCGGGCCGGGCACCACGACGTGGTGCGCTTCCTGATCGGCGAGGGCGTCGACATCGACGCGCAGGACCAGACCTGCTTCAACCCGTTCATCCACGGCTGCATCCACGACGACCTCGAGCTCGTGAAGATCATGGTCGAGGCGGGCACCGACCTGAAGCGCCTCACCCGCTTCGGCGGCAACGGCCTCACCCCGGCCGCCGAGAAGGGCCACCTCGAGATCGTCCGCTACCTGCTCGAGAACACCGACATCAACGTCAACCTGACCAACACGCTCGGGTGGACCGCGCTGATCGAGACGATCATCCTCGGCGACGGCGGCCCGGTCCGCCAGCAGACCGCGGAGCTGCTGCTCGAGCACGGCGCGAAGCCCGGCATGACGGACGAGTGGGGTGTCACGCCCCTCGACCTGGCGCGCAAGCGCGGGTTCGACGACCTCGCCGCCGTGATCGAGCGCTACCTCTGAAAGGGACCTGAGATGACCAGGTACATCGACATCCGCAAGAACACCTACCTCGACTCGGTCTCGCTCATGTCGATGAGCACCAGGGCCAACGCCGTCGAGGGCGTCACCCAGGCCCTGCTGGGCATGGCCACGCCGATGAACAAGGAGGTCCTCGCCAACGTCGGCGTCGACGACCCCGCCATCGACGCCGCGAGGCCGAGCGACCTGATGATCGTCATCGACGCCGCAGACGACCTCATCGAGGACGCGGTCCAGGCCGTCAACGACATCCTCGCCCGCAAGAACAGCCCCGCCGAGGGCGCCACCGAGGTCCGCTACCGCACCCTCGACGGCGCGTTCTCCGAGGTGCCGGACAGCAACCTCGTGCTGATCTCCGTCAACGGCGCCTTCGCGGCCCGCGAGGCCCGCAAGGCGCTCGTCGCCGGCAGGCACGTGATGATCTTCTCCGACAACGTGTCGGTCGAGGACGAGATCGAGCTCAAGACGCTGGCCCACGAGAAGGGGCTGCTGCTGATGGGTCCCGACTGCGGCACGGCGATCATCAACGGCACCGGCCTGGCGTTCTCGAACGCCGTGCGCCGTGGCTCGATCGGCATCGTCGGCGCGTCGGGCACCGGCAGCCAGGAGATCTCGGTCCGGGTGCACGACTTCGGTGGCGGCGTCTCGCAGCTGATCGGCACCGGCGGTCGCGACCTGTCGGCCGAGGTCGGCGGCCTGATGATGCTCGACGGCATCGAGGCCCTCGCGGCCGACCCGGAGACCGAGGTCATCGTGGTCGTCTCCAAGCCCCCGGCGGAGGACGTCGCCGAGAGGGTGCTCGGTGTCCTCGGCGCGACCGGCAAGCCGGCCGTGGTCTGCTTCCTCGGCTCGTCGCGCACCGCGTCGGGCCACCCGAACGTGCAGCTGGTGTCGGGCACCAAGCCCGCCGCACTGGCCGCCGTCCTCGCCACCGGCGTCGACGAGTCCACCCTGGACCTGCACGCCCTCAACATCGCGCTGATCGAGGAGGTCCGCGCCAAGCTGGCTCCCGAGCAGAGGTACGTCCGCGGCCTGTTCTGCGGCGGCACCCTGTGCGACGAGGCGATGTTCGCGGCGCTCGCGACGTTCGACAACGTCTACTCGAACATCCAGAAGGACCCGTCGTACGTCCTCGGCGCCACCGACCCGTCGAAGGAGCACACCTTCCTCGACATGGGCGACGACGACTTCACCGACGGCCGCCCGCACCCGATGATCGACCCGTCGCTGCGCCTGCAGCGCCTCCTCCAGGAGGCCGACGACCCGGAGGTCGGCGTCATCGCGATGGACTTCATCCTCGGCTTCGGCTCCCACGAGGACCCGGTCGGCGTGACCATCCCCGCCATCGAGGAGGCCAAGGCCAGGGCTGCCGCACGGGGCCAGCACCTGGAGATCCTCGGCTACGTCCTCGGCACCGACCTCGACGCCCCGGCCATCGCCGGCCAGGTGGCGCAGCTCGAGGCCGCCGGCGTGACCATCGCCTCCTCCTCCACCAACCTCGGCCTGCTGGCCCGCGAATTCGTTGCGAAGGGTGACCACTGATGAGCATCAACAGCCTGTTCTCGACCGGCCTCAAGCCGGTCAACCTCGGTCTCGACATGTTCGCCGAGGACCTCACCGCCCAGGGCGTGGCGCCGGTCCGGATGGACTGGACCCCGCCGGGCGGCGGCGACCCGGAGATCATCGCGGCCCTCGGCCGCCTCGAGCGTCCCGAGCTGGCCGAGAGGATCGACGCCGCCAACGAGGAGGCCGTCAGCCGCGTCCTCGCCGCCCAGCCCTTCCTCGAGGGCTTCGGCCAGGCGATCGACACCGTGCCCGGGATGACCAGGACGACCATCCTGCACGCCGGTCCCCCGATCAGCTGGGAGCGGATGTCGGGCCCGATGAAGGGCGCGGTCACCGGCGCTCTGGTCTTCGAGGGCCTCGCCAAGGACCTCGACGAGGCAGGCGAGCTGGCGGGCTCGGGCGAGATCACCTTCTCCCCCTGTCACGAGCACCAGTCGGTCGGCTCGATGGCCGGTGTCACCAGCGCCAGCATGTGGGTCCACAAGGTCACCAACCGCACCCACGGGAACACCGCCTACACGAACCTGTCCGAGCAGCTGTCCAAGATCCTGCGGTTCGGCGCCAACGACCAGTCGGTCATCGACCGCCTCACCTGGATGCGCGACGTCCTCGGCCCGATCCTGGCCGGCGCGATGGAGCTCAACGAGGGTGGACTCGACCTGCGCCTGCTGCTCTCGCAGGCGCTGCACATGGGCGACGAGGCGCACAACCGCAACGTGGCCGGTACGACGCTGCTGATCCAGGCGCTCGCGCCGTACATCCTCGAGACCGACTTCACGACCAGGGAGAAGCGCGAGGTGTTCGACTTCGTCGCGTCCTCGGACTACTTCTCCGGGCCGACCTGGATGGTCACCGCCAAGGCCGCGATGGACGCCGCTGCGGGCATCGAGAGCTCGACGGTCGTCACGGCCATGTGCCGCAACGGCGTCGACTTCGGCATCCGCGTCTCGGGCACCGGCGACCAGTGGTTCACCGGTCCCGCGCAGCAGGTCGTCGGCCCGATGTTCGCCGGCTACACCCCCGCCGACTCCGGCCTCGACATGGGCGACTCGGCCATCACCGAGACCTTCGGCATCGGCGGCTTCGCGATGGCAGCAGCCCCCGCGATCGTCGCCCTCGTCGGCGGCACGGTGCAGGAGGCGATGGGCTACTCGAGGACGATGAACGCCATCACCACGACCAACAACCCCAACGTCACCATCCCGGCGCTGGACTTCATGGGCGTGCCGACCGGCATCGACGTCCGCAAGGTCATCGAGACCGGCATCCTGCCGCTGATCAACACCGCCATCGCCCACAAGGACCCGGGCATCGGCATGATCGGCGCCGGCATCGTGCACCCGCCGCTGGAGGCCTTCCAGCAGGCCGTCGTCACGCTCGCCGAGACGATCGGTGCCTGAGGGGACGGGGTGGCATGTCCCCGACCTCTAGCCTCCACGACCTGGTCGACCCGGGAGCCGAGGCGGTCGCGACGTACGCCGCCCGCGGCTACGCCGAGGACGTCCTCCCGGTCCGTCCGCAGGACCGGACCTGGTCGACGCCGCAGTTCGTCACCGTGTGGATGGGACCGATCCACAACATCTTGTCCTACTTCACGGTCGTCGGCTTCTTCGCGCTCGGCCTCTCGGCGAGGCAGGTGGTGGCCGCGATCCTGCTCAGCGCGGTCATCGTGTCGGCCGGCTACGTCCTCAACGGCCAGGCCTCGGCGCGGTACGGCGTACCGTTCGCGATGCTGCTGCGCGACTCGTTCGGCTCCCGGGGCGCGCTGATCCCGGCCGCGATCCGCGGCACGGTGGCGGGCATCGTGTTCTTCGGCCTGTCGACGGTCTCCAGCGCACAGGCGCTGGACGTCGTGATGGACAAGGTCTTCCCCGGGTACGCCGACCTCGACGGCTCGGTCCTCGGGCTCGCCGTCCCGACGGCGATCTCGTACCTGCTGATGTGGGCGATCACGGTGGCACTGTTCCTCGCGGGGCAGAGGTTCCTCGGGACGTTCAGCACCTGGGCGAACCCGGCGGTCTACGTCCTGATCGTCGTCGGCGTCGTGCTGGCCGTCAGGAACGTCGGCAGCTTCTCCGACGTCTTCGAGCTGCACCCCGTGCAGTCCGAGGTGACGCCGCTGGTGTTCGTCGGCTGCGTCGCGGCGCTGGTGTCCAACTGGGCCGGCCCGATCGTCAACACCGGCGACTACACCCGCAACGCGACCTCCACGAAGGCTCCGGCCCTCGGCTTCCCGGTCGGCGTCATCGCGTCCTACCTGCTGTTCGCGCTGGTGACGGTCTCCTTCATGGCCTCGCTCAGCGTGAGCACGCACGGCGACTTCGACGTCAACCGGCCGACGATCTTCGTGGACGCGATCAACTCGATCGGCAACCCGTTCGTCGTGGTGCTGCTGATCTTGTCGATGAACGTCGGCATGACCGCGTTCTGCGTGTTCGGCAACATGCTGCCGGCGGGCCTGCAGCTCACCGCCGAGTGGCCCTCGCGGTTCACGGTGCGCAAGGGCGCGATCATCACCGCGGTGGTGGGCACGTTGTTCCTGCCGTGGAAGTTCCTCGAGGCGACCGACGCGCTGTTCCTGTTCTACTCGTTCATCGGCTCGATGTTCGGCCCGATCGCCGGGATCATGCTGGCGTCGTACTTCGTGGAGCGCAGGCGCACCGTCGACCTCGACGACATCTACGCGGACCCGAGGTCGCCACAGGTGGCCTACAACTGGCGTGCCATCGGCGTGCTGGTGGTCAGCTTCGTGTTCACGATGGCCGGCACGCTCCCCGGGCTCGAGGAGATCGACTTCCTCGTCGACGTCAAGAACCTGGCGTTCTTCTCCGGCCTGCTCATCGGCTTCGTCGGCTACACACTGACGATCCTCAGCACGCGAGAGGCGACCTCATGACGACTCCGACTCCCGAGCAGGTCGACGCCTGGTTCGCCCAGGCCGCCGACATCACCCTCGAGGGCATGCGAGCCGGCACGGGCGGCCCGTTCGGCGCCACGCTCGTCCACGACGGCGAGGTCGTCGTCAGCGTCGGCAACACGGTCCTGAAGGACACCGACCCCTCGGGTCACGCCGAGATGGTCGCCGTGCGCGAGGCCTGCCGCAGGCTCGGCACGCTCGACCTGTCGGGCATGGTCATGTACGCCACCTGCGAGCCGTGCCCGATGTGCGTGGCCGTGATGATGTGGGCCGGCATCACCGAGTGCTACTACGCCTCGACGCGCGACGACGCGGCGAGCAACGGCTTCTCGGACACGCACCTACGCCGCTACCTCGACGGCAGCGACACCAGCACGATGGACCTGGTGCACCTGGCCGAGGGGCGCGAGGAGTGCGCCGCGATCTGGACGGAGTTCCGGGCACTCAACGGCTGAGCATCACGTGCGGTGGCCGCCGCCGAAGGCGTCGGTCACCGCACGGCCCTGGAACACCCGGTACTCCAGCGGCGACGGTGCCCCGAACGCACCCGCCGGGACCGCACCGCTGGCGACGACCAGGTTGCCCTCACGGCGGCCCTTGAGGGTCGCGGGCTCCGCGCCGATCACGACGTCACCGAGCGCGCGGACGGCGGCGACGAACGCCCGCACCCGTGGGTACGGCGGCCGGTCCACCAGGTTCGCGACGAACATCCCGCCCGGCGCCAGCACCCGTGCGACCTGCTCGACGAAGCCTGCCGAGGTCAGCGACCCGGGCACCTTCCCGCCGGCGAAGGCATCGAGGACGACCACGTCCTGCGAGTCGTCGCGCACCGCGAGGATCCCGGTCTCGCCGTCGACCGGGCGCACCTTGATGCCGCTGCGCGGCGGCAGCGGCGCCTGCGCACGAACGCGCTCGATGACCTCGACAGCGGGCTCCAGCACGACCTGCGGCGAGCGGGGACGGGTGGCGGCGACGTAGCGCGGCAGGGTCATCGCCGCGCCGCCGACGTGCAGCACCCGCAGCGGACCGGGCGGCATCACGTCGAGGAGGTCGCCGATCCGGCGGACGTAGTCGAAGACCAGCCGGGTCGGGTCGGCGAGGTCGACCGCCGACTGCTGCATGTCGTCCATCTCGAGGACGTAGAGGTCGCGGGCCATGACCCGCCCGACCCTAGGCCATCCCTAGAGGAACCGGCCCGGGTTGGTGGCGACGCGGCGGGCCGGCGTCGGACGAACAGCCCGGTAGGCCTCGACGATGGGCGCCAGCTCGTCCGGCTCGGCTCCGTGCAGGATCACGGAGTGGCAGCCGAGCTCGAGCTCGCGGACGATCGTCGCCGCCGCCTGGTCCGCGGTCCCGTGCGCCGAGGCCGCGAGCCACTCCGCCGGGACCAGCTCCGCGATCCGGTGGAGGGTCTGCGCGTCGGCGCTCGCGTCGATGGCGCCCGCGGCCGCTGCGTCGACGTAGACCTGGGCGGTGCGCAGTCGCTCCCACGCCGCCGGGTCCCAGCCGTTGACCGCGACCAGCACGTCGCCGTACGCCTGCAGGTAGGTGACCAGGCGGCCCACGCCACGGCGTACCCCGTCGTCGTCGGACAGGCCGTCGGGGACGGTGGCGAGGCAGGACCAGATCCGGATCGCGTCGGGGTCGCGGCCGGCTCGCTCGGCGCCGCGGCGCACGGCCTCGATCGAGGAGCGGGTCGCCTGCTCGCCGAAGAAGGTGTGCATGATGACGAAGTCGCAGGTCTCCCCCGCAAGCTCCATGGTCCGCGGCCCGACCGCGACCAGGCCGAGCGGCGGTCCCTCGCCCAGCCCGCTCTGGTTGTGCACGACGGGCCAGGAGCCGGCCGGGCCGTCGTGGTCCAGTGCGTAGCCGTCCCGCCAGACCTGGCGCAGCAGGCCCAGGAAGTCGCGCAGCGCGGCCTCGGTGACCACCGGCAGGCCGATCGCCCGCCAGTGCTGGGCGGCGCCGCGGCCGAAGGCCATGGCGTAACGCCCCTCGGTCATCTGGTGCAGCGTCGAGCCGAGGGTCGCCGTGATCATCGGGTGCCGGGTGTGGTGGTTGATCGCGGCACTCGCGATCCCCAGCGACGGGGCCCGGCCGGCGACGCCCCCAGCCAGGGAGCCCGCCTCCTTGACCGTGAACCGCTCGCTGATGTGGCAGGAGCCGAGGCCCAGCCGCGCCGCGGCGGTCGCCTCCGGGAACAGGACCCGGGCGTCGGCGGGGTGGTGGGTCACGGCGTAGTAGCCCAGCTCGTTGAGCTGCTCGGGCTGCTGGTCGGAGGTGCTCGACATGGCGTAATCTGAGCAAGTGATCAGATTGCTGTCAAGGGTCGCGGAATGACGGCGGGAGCGAGCCGTCCGGGGCCGCGGACCGACGTCGACGTGCGGGCCCGGCTGCTCGACACGGCCGAGGAGCTGTTCGCCGCCAACGGCGTCGGGACCGACTCGCTGCGGGCCATCGGCCGCGCCGCGGGCGTGTCGTCGGCCGGGGTGCTCTACCACTTCCCCCGGCGCCAGGACCTGGTCGACGCGGTCGTCGCCCGCCGCGGCGAGCCGTTGACCCGCAGCATGCGCTCCGGTCTCGCCGCGCTCGTCGAGCGCACCGAGCCGGTGACGACGCGCGACGTGGTCGACGCCGTCCTGCTCCCGATGGTGGCCATGATCGCGGCCGACCCGAAGGCGGGCCTGTCGTGGATGAAGCTGATCACCCAGCTCGCCAACCACCGTGCGGCCGCGTGGGCCGACCTCGACGACGGCGAGCCCAGCGCGTCCGAGCTCTTCCACGCCGCGGCCGTGCGGGCACTGCGCGACTACGAGAGCACGGCGGTCCGGTTCCGGCTCGGCATCGCGATGTTCTCGATGCTCGCCTCGCTCGCCGGGGCCGACCAGGGCAAGCCGGAGGGCAAGATCGGCCCCGCCGGGCTCGACCCGGTGTTCGTCGACGAGCTCGCGCGGTTCACGGCCGCCGGGCTGGCGGCCGAGCGCTGAGCCGCGGCCGGACGGTCAGTCCTCACCGCGCATCTTCGCCCACCTGGCCCGGAGGGCAGCCGCACGGTGCGCGTTGCCGCGCAGGTCGGCGTACCTGTCTCCGTGGGCCCACAGCAGCGCGTCGTCGAGGCGGCGGACGGCGCCCGGTGGGTAGCGGTAGCCCATCCGCTCGCGCAGGGCGTCCTCGTCGACGGAGCGGAGGGTCTCGCCGAGCGCGGCGAGCGAGGTGATGCCGAGCTCGAGGAGCAGCGCGGAGATCCACGCGTAGTGGTCGGTGCGCGACCAGCCGGCGTCGGCGTACTGGCCGGCGAGGAAGGCCGCCAGCTCGCGCGGGCTGATCCGCGGGTCGTCCTCGTCGAACGGCTCGTCCTCGCCGCTGGTGGCCGGCCCCACGGGGCCCTGCAGCAGGTCGCGGATGGTCGAGAACTCGCGATCGGCGAGCTCGAGGAGACCGGCGGCGAGGGTGAAGCGGCGGTCCAGCTCGAGGACGTGCTCGGGCGGGACGCTGCCCTTGTAACGGATGTCGTGCTCGAACTCCGCCCACGCGTGCTGGAGCACGGTGCGGATCTGGATCGCCGCCTGGTGACCCTGCAGCGGTCCGTCGGAGCCGGGCTCGAGCCCGACGACGAGGTGTCGGCTGGAGTACCCGAACCGCCCCTCGCTCGCGGTCTCCTGCCCGAGGTCGCGGTCGTCGTGGACGACGACCTGGTCGTCGAGGAGGTCGACGACGGCCTGGACGTCGCTGTGGACGTAGGTGATGACGCGGACGCCGACCTGGTCGGTGATCTCGTGCAGCGGGTCGGTGTAGAGCGGACGCCCGTCGACGGTGCGGGCCGCCTTCGCCGCGAAGGACGAGACCGACTTCGTGCGGCCGGTGACGGTCAGGTAGTTGATGCCGGCCTCGTCGAGGATCGAGGTCACCAGCGCCACGAAGCCCTCGGTGACGGGGCGCAGGCCCGGCTGCAGCTCGGCGTAGCGGCGTACGGCGGAGCCGACGTCGAGCGGCGGTGCGCCGCGGCGCGGGCGCGGGGTGGGCTCGAGGTCGGGCGGGAGCGTCGGCGTCACGATGTAGCCGGTCTCCAGGTCGCCGTACGTCGTGGTGTGCTCGGGCCGGCGCTCGGCGAACAGGCCGATGTAGGCGCACACGACGGCGTCGACCTGGTCCTCGACGACGCGCAGCTCGCTCTTGCGGGTCGCCGTCTCGGCCGCGGCTCGCAGCTCCTGCCAGGCCGGCAGCACGGCGACGTGCAGCGGCGGCTCGGCGGCGGCGAGGCCCTCGACCAGGCCGATCAGCACGACCAGCTCGGCGCGCAGCTGCTCGAGGTCGCGCCCGGCCTTGTCCTTGTACTTCAGCGTGCGGCCGAGCCGGAACAGCGCGACGGTCGCGGGGTGCGGGTAGACCTCGATCGCCCGGCGAGGTCGCCGCGAACGCGGGTTGATGTCCAGCCCGAGCCGGGCCGCCACCCGGGCGGCGCGGGGCTGGTCGCGGAACTCCGGCTTGCCGGTGTTGGACGGGTGCGCGCCGGCGTCGAAGCGGGCGAAGTCCTTGTTGAGTGCTGCCTCCGCCGGCCGGTTCCCCGTGGCGTTGGGCACGACGATCGGCGCGTCGATCGCGACCAGGCACTCCCCTTCGACGTACGGCGCCAGCGCGGCGACGATCTCGTCGTCGTCCTGCACGGCAGCGACCGCCACCAGGGTGCCGTCGCCGTCGACGACAGCGAGCCCGGTGGGCCTTCGGTCGCCCCAGGCGAGGTCGATCCCGACGAAGTGCATGCGGGGGGTCAGCCGCGGTTGAGCGCGACGGCCTCGCGAACCAGGGCGATGAACGCGTCCTCGTCGATGACCTCGCCCTCGAACACGTCGACCGCTCGGCGGGTGCCGGCGTCCAGGCTGGCGTTGAAGATCCCGGTCGGGTCCTCGAGCGAGGCGCCCTTGGCGAACGTGGTCTTGACCTTGTCCTTGTAGGTCTCGACGGTGCAGATCAGCCCGTCGGCGGAGAAGGTCGGCACACCGTCGGGGTTGGAGGCCTTCCTCCACTTGGCCTCCTCGACCACGGCGGGTTCCGCCGCCACGATCAGGGACCGGATCTTCTCGACGGTGTCGGCCCGCCAGTCAGCGCTCATGCGAGGACCCTACCGATGGGTCGACGAGGACGCCGCCGCGCTTGTAGGCACGCAGGAGCGGGGTGGCGGCGACCTGGTCGGCGCCGCCGATCCAGGTCGGGTCGGCCAGCAGTGCCCGGAGCCCGTCGACGTCGGGGGTCGTCACGTCGACGAGGAGCTGGTCCTCGCCGGCGACGAACGCGCAGTAGCGCACGAGCGGCGACCCGACGAGGGCACGACCGACCGCGTCGACCTTCGTCGGGTGGACACGCACGCGCAGCAGGGTCTCCACGGGCAGGCCGAGGAGTGCAGGCTCGACGACGGCGCGGATCCGCAGCACCCCGCGCTCCACGAGCTGCTCGACGCGTCGTCGCGCCGTCGCGTCCGAGCAGCCCAGCAGCTCCGCGATCTCCTGCAGCGGGGTCCGTCCGTCCCTGGCGAGCACGTCGAGCAGGGTGCGCTCGGCGTCGTCGAGACGGAAGTCCGTCTCCGGCGAGAACGGCCCCGCGGTCGGGACCCCGCCGAGGCCGGCTATCTCCTCGGCGCTCAGGAGCCCGGGCAGCCACTCCGCGATCGTGCGGAAGTACAGCAGCGCCGGGTCGACCTGCACCTCCTCGACCCCGTCGAGGGCGGGCAGCTCGTCGAGCACCAGCGCCGCGAGGGTCGCGTAGGGCGTCATCACCTCGACGACGATCTCGGGGGCCCGGCCGAGGGCGTAGACGAAGACGGTGTCGCGACGAGACGCCACCGCGCCCGCCACGGTCGCGGTGGCACCGGCACGACAACGGATCCGCAGCAGGTGGGTCGGGTCGGTGTTCGGGAGTCCGACGACCTGGACGGTGCGTTCCTCCAGCAGCGCCGCGCCGCGTCGGGCGACGGTGCGCACGGGCTCGTCGAGGACCTCGGCGATCTTGCGCCAGGACGCGCGCCCGTCGACCTGCAGGGCGCCGACGATCCGCTGCGACAACGGGTCCAGGGGGGCACTCGACACCGGGCCAGTATCCGGCACCCGCCCCCGCGAACCGGGCAGGGCGGCTCGCCTGTTCACGAATCCCTCTCCATTTGTCTCATTTCATTCTTTTCACAGGATCTATTGACCTGAATCGCCATCATGGCAAAGACTGTGGCTCAAACAACAGTGTGGCCTGAGTCACCCGGTGATCCGGCCCGCCGTTCGAGCACCTCTGGAGGAGTCCCGTGGTCGACGACCTGACCGAAGCCACCGCCCGCGAGCTGGTCGAGGGCCAGCAGCAGGGCGCGTTCTCCGCGCGGGAGGTGCTGGCGGCCCACCTCGAGCGGATCGACCGGCACAACCCGGTGGTCAACGCGATCGTGACCCTCGACCGCGACGGCGCCGAGCGCGCGGCCGCGGCGGCCGACGCCGAGGCCGCGCGGCGCCGCGCGGCAGGCATTCCCCTGGCACCGCTGCACGGCATGCCGATCTCGTTCAAGGACACGCACGCCACGGCCGGCCTGCGCACGACGTACGGCTCCCCGCTGCACGCCGACAACGTCCCGACGGCCGACGACGAGGTCGTGCGCCGGATCCAGGCTGCCGGTGCGGTGCGCGTGGGCAAGACCAACGTGCCGGAGTTCGCGGCCGGCTCCCACACGTTCAACGAGGTCTTCGGCGCCACCCACAACCCCTACGCGCTCGGCCGTACGGCAGGTGGCAGCAGCGGTGGCGCGGCAGCGGCACTGGCCGCGCGCTTCCAGCCGGTCGCCGACGGCAGCGACATGGGTGGGTCGTTGCGCAACCCGGCCGCGATGTGCAACGTGGTCGGCCTGCGCCCGACGCCGGGCCTGGTGCCCGAGCCCACCACCGGGGTCGTCTTCACCCCGCTGGCCGTCTCCGGACCGATGGGCCGCACCGTCGACGACACCGCCCTGCTGCTCTCCGTGCTGGCCGGTCCCCACCGCGACGACCCGCTCTCCCACCACGGCGAGCGTCCCGGCTCCGCACCGGTGGCGTCGGCCGACCTGCGGGGACTGCGCGTCGCGTGGGCGCCCACGCTCGGTGGCCGGGTCCCGGTGGAGCGCCAGGTGCTCGACGTGCTCGAGCCGGCGGTCAAGGTCTTCAGCGAGCTCGGCGCGCACGTCGAGGACGCCTGCCTCGACCTCGACGGCTCCGACGACGCCTTCCGCACGCTGCGCGCCGCCGAGTTCGACCTGATGTGGGGCCACCTGCTCGACGAGCAGCCCGACGTGCTCAAGCCCGACCTGGTCTGGAACGTCCGCCAGGGCCGGGGGCTCTCCGGCCGCGACGTCATGCAGGCGTTCGCCGAGGTCACCCGGCTGCAGCGGGCCGCGCACCGCTTCTTCGACGAGTACGACGTCCTGCTCGCCCCGGTCAGCCAGGTCGCCCCCTTCCCCGTCGAGCAGGCGTGGCCCACCGACATCGAGGGCACGGCCCAGCAGACCTACCTCGACTGGATGCGCGCCAGCTACCTGCTCACCCCCCTGGGCGTGCCCGCGATCTCGGTGCCCGCGGGGTTCACGCCCGACGGGCTCCCGGTCGGCCTCCAGGTCGTCACCCGGGCCCGCACCGACTCCACCCTGCTCTCCATCGCCGCAACATTCGAAGCAGCGACCGGCCACGGCCGTTGCACCCCTCGCCTCCCGGAGGACCTCTCGTGACCCCGTCCATCCCCACCCTCGCCAGCCCCCGGCGGCTCGCGATCGCCGCCGTACCGGTCGTCGGCTTCCTCGCCACACCGCTGCTGCCGTTCGTCAACGGCCCCCACCTGTGGTTCGGCCTGCCGTCGGTCCTCGTCTGGACCGCCCTGTGCGTCGTCGGCACCGTCGTCGCCCTCCAGGTCGTCGAGGCGAGCTACCGCCGCGACGGCGGGGCGGCGGTCGACGCCGCCGAGCTCGCCGCGTCGGACGCCCGCCACGAGGAGGAGCAGCGATGATCCTCACCACCGCCATCATCATCGGCATCGTCGCTCTCGGCGCCCTCGGCATGAGCGGGCGGCGCAGCACCACCATGGCCGACTGGACCGTCAGCGGTCGTGGCTTCCCGCGCTGGACCTCGTGGTTCCTCCAGGCCGGCGACTCGCTGACGACGTTCAGCTTCCTCGGCCTCGCCGGCATCGCCTTCGGGGGCGGGGTGGTGGGTGTCTTCGCCCTCGCCTACCTCTCGATCTGCTCGATCGGCCTCTACTTCGTCGCTCCCCGGATCAGGCAGCTCGGCGAGGAGCGCGGCTACCTCACGCAGGCGGACTTCTTCACCGACCGGTTCAACAGCCCGGCCCTCGGCAAGGTGTCCGCCCTGGTCGGCGCGATCTTCCTGCTGCCCTACCTGCAGCTGCAGATCACCGGCCTGGGCCTCATCGTCGAGCTCGCGACGGGGAGCGAGGCGGGACGCGGCCTGTCCATGGTGGTCGCGAGCCTGCTCGTCGTGGTCTTCGTGGTCTGGTCCGGGATCCGCGGCATCGCCCGGGTCGCCGTGGTCAAGGACGTCTTGATGATCGCCGCGCTGCTGATCGTGCTGGGTGGTGCCGTGTTCGGCATCGCCGGCATCCCCGACACCTTCGCACACATCCACAGCGTGGGACCGCAGCTGCTCGACTTCAGCCAGCCCGGCTGGGACTCGACGTTCTTCCTGACCGCCGTGGTCGTCACCAGCATCGGCGCCGGCCTCAACACCTTCCCCCACCTGTGGCCGCCGGTCCTCGCAGCGAAGTCCGGCGAGGTGCTGCGCAGCAACTACAAGTGGCTCGCGCTCTACCAGCTGATGCTCTTCGCCCCGATCATCGTCGGGCTCACCGCCACCCAGGCGCTCGCGCCCGACACGACCGGCAACCACGTGCTGCTCGACACCGCCAACGCGACCCTGCCGTCGTGGCTGGTGGCCGTCGTCGCCATCGCCGGCGCCTCCGCCGCCATGGTTCCCGCGGCAGCGATCGCGATGGGCATCTCCTCGCTCGTGTCCACCAACCTGGTGCCGGTGCGCGAGTCGCTCCGGTTCCGGCTCAACACGGTCTTCGTGATCGGCGCGATCGTGCTGTCCCTCGGCTTCGGCCTGGCGAACTCCGACATCGCCTCGCTGCTGCTGCTCACCTACGGCGGACTCACCCAGATGGCTCCGGCGACCCTGATCGGGCTGCGTCGCAAGGTCACCGTGGGCGCGGTGCCCGTGCTGCTGGGCATGGTCGTCGGCGTCGTGACGGTCGCCTGGATCACCTTCTTCGAGGTCCCGATCGGCAGCTGGGACTCCGGCCTGATCGCGCTCGCGCCGAACCTGGTGGTGCTGGTCGTCGCCGAGGCGGTCCGCCGCCGGAGCAGCCCCACCACGGCGTCCGACGCCCGTCACGCCACGGCCGCGAGGGCCTGAAGCGCTTGGGCCAGGGGCCGTGTTCACGGGGTGAACGCATGGTGAACGTGACACCATTCCCCGGTGAACACGGCCCCTGTCGCGCTCTGGCGCCTGCTCGTCGCCGGCAGCGCGGCGACCGGGGTGGGCCTCGCCGCGCAGGAGTACGACGTGTGGTGGACCGCGCTGTCCCAGCTCTCCAACCTCGCCGTGGCGGTGTGCTTCCTGGGCCTGGCCGTCCGTGAGCCCCGCTCCCCCTGGCTGCGCGGCGCGCTGACCACGCTGATGGTGCTCGTCGCCCTCGCCTACGTGCCGATGCAGAACGGCAACCTGTGGCACGCCTGGTCGCTGCTCGAGCACGTCGTGACGCCGTCGCTGGTCGTGCTCGACTTCGTCCTGGTGGGCCGCAACCACCACGCAGTGCGCTGGTGGCACCCGTTGAGCTGGCTGGCGCCGCCGACGGCGTACCTGCTCTGGTACGTCGGTGACCACCTCGCCGTCTACGCGGCCCTCGACGCCGCGCACCCGGCGCAGTTCGGCCAGCGGATCGGCATCCTGCTGGGGCTGCTGCTGGCGACCGGCTTCGGGCTCTACGCCCTGGGCCGGCGGCGGCCGCCGACCGCCGACCTCACGAACGCCTGAGCCCGGGCGGTCAGCCGGACGTCCTTCATCGAGGCGACGACCACCTCGAGCGGCTCGACCGGGTCGGCGATCTCGAGGGTGACGACCTCGGCGCCGTCGTAGGTCGTGTCGCTGGCCGGGCGCTGGTTGAGGACCGACCAGCCCTGCCCGTTGGCGACCATCGCCCGCACGGTCTCGAAGCCGGAGGTGCGGTGCCGCACGGTCGGGCGCACCCCGACCGAGGCGACCAGGCGCTCGAGGTACTGCCGGCTGTGCGGCAGGTCGAGCAGGACCATCGGCTCGTCGGCGAGCTCCCTCAACGAGACCTTCCTGCGCCGGGCGAGCCGGTGGCCGCGCGGCAGCAGGACGTACGGCGGCGCGCCGCCGACCCGGACGTGGTCGATGTCGTCGTCGAGGTCGTAGCCGTACATCAGGGCGAGCTCGCACCGCCCCGAGCGCAGCGCCTGCTTGAGCGCGGCGTGCTCGTCCTCGACGACCGAGATCCGGATGCCGGGGTGGTCGGCCTCGCACGCGGCCAGCAGGCGCGGCAGCTCGAACGGGCCCAGGGTGGTGAAGCAGCCGACGGTCAGGTCGCCGGTGAGCGCCTGGCCCGCCGAGCGGGCGACCTCGGCGAGCTCGGTGGTGTGGACGAGGTAGCTGCGCAGCTCGCGCTGGAAGGCCTCGCCGGCCGCGGTCAGGGTGAGGCCACGGGCGTGGTGGCGCAGCAGCAGCTGGACACCGAGCTCCTTCTCCAGCTGGGCGACCGCGGTGGAGACGGCCGACTGGGAGACCATCAGCTCCTTCGAGGCCGCGGTCATCGAGCCCAGCTCCGCGGCCGCGGCGAAGTACCGCAGCTGCGTGAGCGTGAAGCCGACCTCCGCCATGACGGCCATCCTGCCGTACCTCCCGGTCCCGGCGCTCAGCCGTCGAGGTTGGCGAGCCGCTCCGGCCGGAGCAGCTCGTCGAGCTCGGCCGCGTCGACACCGCCGGCGAGGGCGAGCGCGCGCACGTCGCCCCGGCCGCCGAGCGCCGCCTTGGCGATCTCGGCGGACGCCGCGTAGCCGATCAGCGGGGTCAGCGCGGTCGCCAGGCCGGCGTTGCTCGCGGCACTCGCCGCCAGCCGCTCCTCGTCGACCGTGATGCCCGCGACGCACAGCTCGCGCAGCGCGTCGAAGGCGGCCGCGGTCCACGCGAAGCCCTGGAGCAGGCCGTGGCAGATGACCGGCTCGAAGGCGTTGAGCTGGAGCTGGCCGCCCTCGGCGGCCATGGTGACGGTGGTGTCGGTGCCGATGACCCAGAACGCGACCTGGTTGACCATCTCGGGGATGACCGGGTTCACCTTGCCGGGCATGATGCTCGACCCGGCCTGGCGCGGCGGCAGCTGCAGCTCGCCGAAGCCGGCCTGCGGGCCGGAGGACAGCAGGCGCAGGTCGTTGCAGATCTTCGACGCCTTCACCACGACCCGCTTGAGCACGCCGGAGACCTGCACGAAGGCGCCGGTGTCGCTGGTCGCCTCGACCAGGTCACCGGCCGCGATGATCGGACGGCCGGTGATCTCGGCGAGGTGCGACAGCGCGCGGCGCCGGTAGCCGGGGTGGGCGGTGATGCCGGTCCCGATCGCGGTGGCGCCGAGGTTGACCTCGCACAGCAGCGAGCGGGAGTCGGCGAGCCGGGCGAGCTCCTCGCGCAGGGTGACGGCGAACGCCCCCAGCTCCTGCCCGACCGTCATCGGCACGGCGTCCTGCAGCTGGGTCCGCCCGACCTTCGCCACCGTGCGGAACCGGGTCGCGCGGGCGGCGAACGCCTCGGCCAGGGCGGCGGTCGACCGTTCCAGCCGGTCGATCGCGGCGAGCAGCGCGATCCGCACGGCGGTCGGGTAGACGTCGTTGGTCGACTGGCAGCGGTTGACGTGGTCGAGCGGGTGCACCTCGTCGTAGGCGCCGCGCGGCAGGCCGAGCAGCTCCAGCGCGCGGTTGGCGATCACCTCGTTGGCGTTCATGTTGGTCGAGGTGCCGGCACCGCCCTGGATCACGTCGACGACCATCTGGTCGTCGAGCGTGCCGACGCGCAGCTCCTCGGCCGCGGCGGCGATCGCCGTGAAGCGGCGCTCGTCGAGCAGGCCGAGCTCGTGGTTGGCCCGCGCCGCGGCCAGCTTGACCGCGCCGAGGGCCGCGACCAGCGCGCGGTGGCTCCCGACCGGCGTACCGCTGATGGGGAAGTTCACGAGCGCGCGGGCGGTGTGGACGCCCCAGTACGCCGCGGCCGGGACCTCGTGCGGGCCGAGCGAGTCGTGCTCGGTGCGGGTCGTCATCGCGTCGCGGCCACGTCGAGCGCGGTCCACGCCAGCGCGGTCGCCGCGTCGAGGAGCGCCTTCTCGGCGTCCCCGCCGACGCAGTGGGCGGCGAACTCGGGCTGGTGGTTGAGCGCGGTGCCCGAGTTGATGCCGATGTAGGGGTGGATCGCGTCGACGACCTGGGAGACGTTGCCCATGTCGGTCGAGGCACGGTTCATCCGGCGCGCGGGCGAGGTCTCGTCGAAGGTGCGCCCGAGCTCCTGCGCATTGCGCCGGTAGGCCTCCAGGGCCGGCGCGAAGGTGCGGAACTCGGCGTACGGCTTGCTCTCGGGGGTGACCTCGAGGCTCGCACCGGTGGCCAGCGCCCCGGCCTGGAAGCACTTCCAGACCCGGTCCTCGGTCTCGGCGAGCTGGGCCAGCGACTCGGCGCGGACGTACCAGCGGCCCTCGGTGCGGGCCGGGATCGCGTTGGGCGCCTCTCCCCCGTTGGTCATCACACCGTGCACGCGCACCGACGGCGGCAGCTGCTGGCGCAGCATGCCGATCGCCACCTGGGCGATCGTGAACGCGTCGGCGGCGTTGACGCCCTGCTCGGGGTACGCCGCGGCGTGGGCCGCCTTGCCGCGGTACTCCACGTGCGAGTGCGACACGGCGAACGGCTCCGCCTCGGCGACGTCGACCGGCGCCGGGTGCGCCATCATCGCCAGGTCGAGGCCGGCGAAGGCGCCGCGCTCGAGCAGCTCGATCTTGCCGCCGCCACCCTCCTCGGCCGGGGTCCCGTAGACCTCGATGGTCAGGCCGGCGGCGTCGGCGAGCGGGGCCAGCGCGCGGGCGGTGCCGACGGTGATCGCGGAGATCAGGTTGTGGCCGCACGCGTGGCCCAGGCCCGGCAGGGCGTCGTACTCGGCGCACAGGCCGAGCCGGAACGGGCCGCTGCCGATGGTGGCGTGGAAGGCCGTCTCCAGGCCGAGGTAGGCCGGCGTGACGTCGTAGCCCACCTCGGCGAGGGCCTCGGCGACCCACCGCGAGGACCTGTGCTCCTCCCAGCCGAGCTCGGGGTTGGCGTGGAGCTGCTCGGAGAGCGCGATCAGGCGCTCGGCGTCGGAGCGGATCGTGTCGGCAGCGGCCTGCTTGGTCATCTCACTCGTCCCCGGGGACGCCGTACGACGGCGCGACGGTGGGGTCGAGCCCCCGGGTGACGTAGTCGTCGCGCTGGGGCAGCCAGACGTCGAGCAGCTCGCGGAGCCGGCCGATCGGGTCGTCGCTCCAGTCGACGCGCAGGTCGCTGACCCGCCACGCGACGTCGCGGACGACGGACAGACCGGCCGAGCGGACCGGTCCGGCCTCGCCGCCGGCGGCCAGGCCGGCCTCCAGCGCGGCGAGCAGGCGCTCCTCGAGCTCTCCGGTGGCCGCGGTGAACCCCGCGGCGACGGCGTCGACGACGGCGGTGTCGGCGAGCAGGTTGCCGGCCGCGACGACGCCGTCGCCGACGACCTGGTGGTGCACGCCGAGCGAGCCCTCGCCGGAGAACGCGGCGCCGGTGCCGTCGAGCCCGAGGACGGTGAGCTGGCGGTGCTGGATGTGCTCACGACCGTCGGTGACGCTGGCGAGCGCGGCGCGGGCGTCGAGTCCGCTCTGGAGCGCGTCGAGGAGCTCGGTGCCGAGGCGGGGGTCGGTGATGTTCTGCGAGGACGCGCCGCCGACACCGGGACGCAGGTGGATGCAGCGCGCCGCGACGGCCGGGCTGGAGGACGTGACGGCGATGCCGACGGCGCCCTTGCCGTCGGTCGCGAGGACGGAGAAGGTCACTGGGAGATCACCGCGATCGCGTCGACCTCGACGAGCCACTCGGGACGGGCGAGGGCGGAGACGACGATGCCGGTCGAGATCGGGTGCACGCCCTTGGTCCAGCGGCCGATGGTCCGGTAGACGGTCTCGCGGTAGCGCGGGTCGACGATGTAGATGGTGAGCTTGACCAGGTGCTCCATGCGGGCACCGGCCTCCTCGAGCAGCATCTTGATGTTGGCCATCGCCTGCTCGGTCTGCGCCTCGACGTCACCGATGCCGACGGACTCGCTGGTGTCGAGGTCCTGGCCGATCTGGCCGCGGACGTAGACCGTGTTGCCCGCGACGACGGCCTGGCACAGGTCGTTGTCGAGGTTCTGCTCCGGGTAGGTGACGCTGGTGTTGAACGGACGGATGCGGGTGTGGCCGCCGACGACGATGCTGCTCATGCGCTCCAGTCCACTGGACCGCAGGCCATGTGTCCAACAGATCTTTCCGACTTCCATCATCAATGGAACAGATGCACCGTGCCGGCGTCGCCGGTCATCACTGAAAGCAATGCAGTGGACCAATAAGATCTGTTGGACAGGACCAATCCCCGCGCCCGACGATCGTCCCATGTCCCACCAGGAACCCCAGCAGGTCGAGGTCCTCGTCGTCGGCGCCGGCCAGGCCGGCGTCGCGATGAGCGAGCACCTCAGCGACAACGGCATCCCGCACCTCGTCCTCGAGCGCGAGCGGATCGCCGAGCGCTGGCGCACCATGCGCTGGGACTCGCTGGTCGCCAACGGTCCCGCCTGGCACGACCGCTTCCCCGGCCTGGAGTTCCAGGACGTCGACCCGGACGGCTTCGCCACCAAGGACCAGGTCGCCGCGTACTTCGAGGCGTACGCCGAGAAGATCGCCGCGCCGATCCGCACCGGCGTCGAGGTCACCTCGGTGACCCGCAACCAGGGCCGTCCCGGCTTCCGCGTGGAGACCTCCGACGGCGTCGTCGAGGCCCGCTACGTCGTCGCCGCCACCGGCCCGTTCCAGAAGCCGGTCTTCCCGCCGATCGTCCCCGACGGCCCAGAGGGGCCCGGCGCGGTGCAGATCCACTCCAGTGACTACCGCAACCCGGAGCAGCTGCCCGAGGGCAACGTCCTCGTGGTCGGCGCCGGGTCGTCCGGGGTGCAGATCGCCGACGAGCTCCAGCGCTCGGGTCGCCAGGTCTACCTCTCGGTCGGCCCGCACGACCGCCCGCCGCGGAGCTACCGCGGCCGCGACTTCTGCTGGTGGCTGGGCGTCCTGGGCCTGTGGGATCTCGAGACGCCGACGGCCGGCGCCGAGCACGTCACGATCGCCGTCAGCGGCGCCCGTGGTGGCCACACCGTCGACTTCCGCGCGCTCGCCGCGCAGGGCATCACGCTGGTGGGCATGACGGACCGGTACGACGACGGCGTGCTCACCTTCCGCGGGGACCTCGCCGCCAACATCGCCGCCGGCGACGCCAACCTGCTCGCGCTGCTCGACCAGGCCGACGCCTGGGTCGAGGCCAACGGCATGGACCTGCCCGAGGAGCCGCAGGCCCGGGTGCTCGGCGACGACCCGACCAGCGTGACCGACCCGCTGCTCGCGCTCGACCTCGCCGATGCCGGGATCACCTCGATCGTCTGGGCGACCGGCTTCGCCACCGACTACGCGTGGCTGCCCGCCGGCGCCCTCGACGAGGCCGGCAGGCCGTCGCACCGCCGGGGCGTCTCCTCCGAGCCCGGCATCTACTTCGTCGGCCTGCCCTGGCTCTCGCGCCGCGGCTCGAGCTTCATCTGGGGCGTCTGGCACGATGCGGAGCACGTCGCCGGGCACATCGCGACCCAGCGCAGCTACCTGACCTACGAGGCACCGACCGCATGAGCGAGCAGCCGCGGACCGCGTTCTACCACGACGAGCGGTGCCTGTGGCACAGCACCGGCGAGGCCGTGCTGTTCCTCCCGGTCGGCGGCTGGCTGCAGCCGCTGGCGAGCGGTGGCCACCCCGAGTCGCCCGAGTCCAAGCGGCGGTTCAAGTCGCTGATGGACGTCTCCGGCCTCACCGAGCAGCTCGCCGTGCACAGCGCCGAGCCGGTCACCCGCGAGGACCTGCTGCGCGTGCACCCGGCGACGTACGTCGACAACTTCCGCGAGCTCTCCGCTGGCCGCGGCGGCGAGATCGGGCCCGAGGCCCTGTTCTCCCACGGCGGCTTCGAGATCGCCACCCTGTCGGCCGGCCTCGCCAAGCGGGCGGTCGCCGACGTCGTGACCGGCCGCTACCGCAACGCGTACGCCCTCTCCCGCCCGCCGGGCCACCACTGCCTGCCCGACGAGGGGATGGGCTTCTGCCTGCTCGCCAACATCGCGATCGCGATCGAGGCGGCCAAGGCCGAGCACGGCCTGGGCAAGGTCGCCGTCCTCGACTGGGACGTGCACCACGGCAACGGCACCCAGGCCGTCTACTACGAGCGCGACGACGTGCTCACCGTCTCGATCCACCAGGAGAACTGCTTCCCCGTGGACTCCGGCGGCACCGAGGAGCGCGGCACGGGCGCGGGCCGGGGCCACAACCTCAACGTCCCGCTGCCCCCGGGCTCGGGCCACGAGACCTACCTGGCCGCGATGCGCGACATCGTGCTGCCCGCACTGCGCGCCTTCTCCCCGGACCTGGTCGTCATCGCCAGCGGCCTCGACGCCAACATGGTCGACCCGCTTGCCCGCCAACTGCTGTACGCCGACAGCTTCCGGCAGATGACCGCGATGGTCATGGAGCTGGCCGACGAGGTGTGCGACGGCCGGGTCGTCGCCGTCCACGAGGGCGGCTACGCCGAGTCCGAGGTCCCCTTCTGCGGCCTGGCCATCGTGGAGACCCTGTCCGGCATCCGCACCGAGGTGGTCGACCCGTTCGAGGAGACCTTCGTCGCCCAGCAGCCGTCCGAGCGGACCCTGCGCCACCAGCTGGAGATCGTGGCCGAGCTGGCCGAGGAGCTGCACGCCGGGCTGCTGGAGTAGCGCCGATCGCGACCCGCGGATCCCCCAATCGTGGTGACGACAGCGCGTGCCTCGCGGTGTTCCACTTCCCGGTGACGACGAGCAGACGGGGGACGCCGCGTGAGGACGAACAGGCTCGTGCGACTGACCGTGGCGCTGGCAGCGGCGTTGACGCTCGCCGCAGCACCGCAGCTCGCGTCGGGATCACCCACCGGGATGAGGTTCGGCGCCGTCAGCCAGCCCCGTGCCGGCGAGAGCTACCAGTCCGCCCTCCTGCGCGCCGAGGCGACCGCCGGTCGCACCTACGACGTGGTCCGGGACTTCCCGCGCTGGGACACCCCGTTCCCCGACTCGTTCCACACCTGGCTCAAGGGCAGCGGACGCACCCTGATCCTGTCGGTCAAGTCCCGCCGCACGAACGGCCAGACGATCCTGTGGCAGAGCCTCGTCGACGCGCAGCCCGGGAGTGCGCTCCACAACGACATGGTGGCCTGGGCCGACCGGCTGCGTGACTACGGCGTACCGATCTACTTCACGTTCAACCACGAGCCGGAGTCCAAGGCCAGCTCCACGATGGGAGAGGCACCGCAGTTCATCGCGGCGTGGCGGAAGTTCCACGACATCGTCGTGGCTCGCGGGGCGACCAACGTGAAGTTCATGTGGATCATGACCGACTACGCGTTCATGGTCGGCCCGGACGCCCGGAACTACGGGCCGAAGTGGTATCCGGGCGATGCCTACGTGGACGCGATGGGCATCGACGCCTACAACTGGTTCACCTGCCGCACCGGCATCAACACCCCCTGGATGTCGCTCGAGCAGATCATCCGTCCCTTCCGGGACTTCGGCACCCTGCACCCGACGAAGGAGCTGTGGCTGACCGAGTGGGCCAGCACCGAGGACCCGGCCAACCCCACGCGCAAGGCCGACTGGTACGCCGCGGCACAGGCACTCTTCAAGCGTTCGGACTACGCGCAGTTCGCCGGGGTCTCCGCCTTCGACGCCCAGGGCCCGGACAGCTGCACGTGGTACCCCGACAGCAGCACGACCTCTGCCGCCGGGTTCAGGGCCATGGCGACCGACCCGTTCTACGACGGCGGCACTCCCCCGCCACCGCCGCCCGAGACGACCGCGATCTCCTTCGTCGCCTCGGCGAGCAGCAACGCCAACGTCACCAACCACAGCGTCCTGGTGCCCGCCACGGTGCGGCCCGGCGACACGCTCCTGCTCTACTTCACCGCGAACACGGCGCCGACGAGCACGTCGGCTCCAGCCGGCTGGACCCAGGTGCGCAGCGCCGACCTGCCCGCCGCACTGAGCCGGGTCTGGGTGCGCACCGCCACCGCCGGCGACGCGGGGTCGACCGTCACCGTCAGCGCCTCCTCCCTCACCAAGGGCGATCTCACCGTGGCCGCCTACCGCGGTCCCGCAGGCACCCCGATCGACGTCAGCGCAGTCAACGTCCAGACCAGCACCACGACGCAGTACGTCGCACCGTCGGTCACGCCGACGCGGACCGGCGACTGGGTGGTCGTCTACTGGGCCGACAAGTCCTCGACCAACACGAGCCACACCGTCCCGGCCTCGCTGACCCGGCGCCGCACGACGACCGGCACCGGGGGCGGCCACATCACCGCGACGGTCGCCGACACGAGTGCGGCCGTGCCCGTCGCGCCGACCGGCACCTACCTCGCCACCGGATCCGCCTCGTCGGGCCAGGCGATCAGCTACACGATCGCCCTGCGGGTGCCGTGACCCGCTGCGCGGCCTCCTCGATCAGGTCGGCCGCGCGCTCGGCCACCATCATCACGGTCACGACCGGGTTGGTCGCGACGAGCTGCGGGAAGACCGAGGCGTCGACGACGCGCAGCCCGTCGAGACCTCGCACCGTGAGGTCGGGCCGCAGGACGGCGGTCGGGTCGTCGTCCGCGCCGATCTTGCAAGTGCCGGACACGTGGTAGACGGTCTGGTGGGTCGCACGGGCGACCGCGCTGATCTCCTCGTCGGTCTGCACGTCCGGGCCGGGGAAGACCTCCCGCACCAGCCGGGACGCGAACGGCTCGGCCGCGCCGATCCTGCGGGCCAGGCGGACGCCGGCCACGAGCACGGCCTCGTCGCGACCTTCGGGGTCGGTGAAGTAGCGGTAGTCGATCGCCGGCGGTGCCTCCGGGTCGGCGCAGGTGATCCACACACGGCCGCGGGAGGCGGGGCGGGCGACGTTGGGGGCGATCGAGACGATCCGCTCGGGCAGCTGGGCGCCGTACGCCTCGGCATGGACGGCCCACGGCTCGACCGGGAAGTGCATCAGCACGTCGGGACGGTCGTGCGGTGCGGTGAGGCTGACCAGCGCGCCGGCGTCCCAGCCGCTGGCGCAGGTCGGCGGCGGCAGCTCGGCGAGCTCCCAGACCACCAGGCCCTCGGCGTGGTCCATCAGGTTCTCCCCCACGCCGGGCAGGTCGACGACGACGTCCACCCCGGCCTCGTCGAGGACCGAACGCGGCCCGATGCCGGAGAGCTGCAGCAGCCTCGGCGAGTCGATGGCGCCGCAGCACACGATGACCTCGCGGCGCGCGGCGTACCGCACCAGCTCGCCGTCGACCCGGGCCAGGACGCCCGTCGCGCGGCCGTCCTCGACCTCGACCCGCTCCACACGGGCGTCGAGCACGACGTCGAGGTTGGCGCGTTCGGCCCGGGCGGGGTGCAGGTAGTGCACCGAGGTCGACGAGCGCAGGTTGGTGTCCGGGGTGTAGCCGACCTCGAAGAAGCCGGCGCCCTCGGCGCGCTCGTCGAGGCGGCCGTCGTTCCACGCCTCCTGCAGGGGTACGTCGAGCGCGGCGACCGCGGCGTGCACCATGTCGGCGACCATCGGGTTGCGGTCCTCGGGCGCGACCGGCTGGATCGGCGTCCGCAGGCGGTCGAAGTAGGGCTGCACCGTCGCGGCGTCCCAGCCGGCAGCGCCGCGCTCGACCCACTCGTCGAGGTCGGCCGCGAGGGTGCGCCAGGAGATCATCGTGTTGCCGTCGGAGCAGCCGCCGAGGATCCGCAGCCGGGCCTGGCGGATCGCGGAGTTGCCGCGCTCCTGCGCGACGCTGCGGTAGTCGAGGTCGTACTCCCCCTCGATCATCTCCGCCCAGCGGCGCAGGTCGCGGGCCCGCGGCTCGTGCTCGTCGTCGGGGCCCCACTCGACGAGGGTCACCGAGACCGCGGGGTCCTCGCTGAGCCGAGCGGCGAGCAGGGAGCCCGCCGTGCCTCCGCCGACGACCAGGTAGTCCGACGTCGCGACGGTCTCCGTCACGCGACGCCGCCCTGCGCGGCCGGCTCCAGCGCCGGGCGGTGGCCGGAGAACCGGCTGAACCGCCGCATCAGGAACAGGTAGAGGGGGCAGATCACCGCGAGCCCGACGATCCAGGAGATGTCGACGTAGTGGAGCCTCTCGCCGATCGGTCCGGTGTACTTGGTGGTCACCAGGAACGGGACCTGGACCGCGATGCCGAGGAAGTAGCAGCCGACCGCGATCAGGTTGAACTGGCCGTAGCGGCCGCCGTCGCGCTCGAAGAGCGAGTCGATGTCGTACTCGCCGTGCTTGAGCAGGTAGTAGTCGACCAGGTTGACCGCGGTCCACGGCACCAGCACGCACAGCAGCAGGAGCATGAAGTTGGTGAAGTTGACGAGGAAGTCGTCCTTGCCGGCGAGCGCCATCACGACGGCGGCGACGAAGAGCAGCGCCGAGACGACGCCGCGCGCGGCGGCGCCGGGCACCCACCTCGGGAAGATCGTCTGGCCGACGGTGATCGTGGAGAGTGCGCCGCAGTAGAGGTTCATCGCGTTGGTGCAGGCGATGCCGATGCCGAAGACGGCGATCACGAGCCCGCCGACGCCGTGGGTGAGCTCCTGCAGCCCGGAGACCGTGTCCGACTCGGGCAGGGCGGCGCCGACGACGGCACCGAGGATCATCGGGAACAGCGAGCCGAGCACCGCGCCGGCGTACGTCGCCCAGAACGCCGGGCGCACGCCGGTGTCGCGAGGCATGTAGCGGGTGTAGTCGGAGACGTACGGCGCGTAGGCGATCTGCCACAGGGCCGCGAGCGAGATCGTGCCCATGAACCCGGCCAGGGTGGCGCCGTCGGAGTGGAAGGTGCCGGTCGGCAGGTCGTTGACCGCGAGGACCCAGACGAAGGCGAGCACCATGACCAGCCCGGAGACCAGGCTCATCAGGCCGGTCAGGGCGTGGATCATCCGGTAGCCGACGATCGCGCCGGCCACGCTGACCAGGCCGATCAGGATGATCGAGAACGTCTCGTCGAGCCCGAACAGGCTGGAGACGGCCTGTCCGCCGAGCACCATGTTGGACGCGAAGAAGCCGACATACATGAAGATCACGAGCACGACGACCAGCAGGCTTCCGTAGGACCCGAACTGCGCGCGGGTCTGCAGCATCTGCGGCACGCCCATCTGCGGGCCCTGGGCCGCGTGCAGCGCCATGACGACCCCGCCGAGCGCGTGGCCGACGACCAGCGCGATCACCGCCGCCCAGACCGGCAGGCCGTAGACGGCGGTCGCGACGACACCGGTGGCGACGGTGAGCAGCATGATGTTCGACCCGAACCAGATCGTGAACAGGTCACGGGCCTTGCCGTGCCGCTCGGTCACCGGGATGTGGTCGATGGTGCGCTTCTCCACCGTCAGGGTGGTCTCGATCGCGTCGTCGTGCATGGGTCCCCCTCTGGGCCGTGATCCCGCTCACCGTAGGCCGCGGACGAGGGTGCCGACCAACACCGGTTTTCGTTGCTCAGCATCAACAAAAGCGATGACCCCACGCATTGACATCACCTGGACCGCCGCATGGGATGGGCCTCCCCGTCCCACGAAGGAGCACCTCCCATGCAGGATCGCGTCACCATCGGCCTGGTGCAGTGGCACGCCGCCCCCGGCGAGCCCGACACCAACCTCACGACCGCGCTGGCGCTGGTCGCGGAGGCGGCCCGCCAGGGCGCGGAACTGGTGGTCCTGCCGGAGCTCTGGGCCAGTGGGTACGACGCCCCGCGGCTCGCAGCGATCGTCGCCGGGGCCGCCGAGCCGGTGCCCGGGCCACGCAGCGACGCGCTCGCCGCGGCGGCGCGCTCGCACGGGATCTGGCTGTTCGCCGGGTCGGTCCCGGAGCTGGCCGACGGGGCGACGTACAACACCACCGTCGTGTACGACCCGGCCGGCGAGATCGTTGCCCGCCACCGCAAGGCCCACCTCTACCGGCCGACCGCGGAGGACGCGGTCTTCGCCGCCGGCTCCGAGGCCACCGTCCTCGACACCGTGCCCTTCGGCCGGGTCGGCATGGCCACCTGCTTCGACGGCGACCATGCGGCCTACGCCCGCGCGCTGCGTGACCGCGGCGCCCGCCTCGTCGTGATGCCCGCCGCCTACGAGGCCGGGGCCGAGCACTGGTGGGACCGGCTCCACCCGGCGCACGCGCTGGCCAACGGGCAGTGGTGGATCACCGTCAACCAGCCCGGCGGCGAGGGCGACGCGGCGATGTTCGGCCGCAGCCGCGTCATCGCCCCCGACGGCACCGTCGTCTGCGAGGCGCCGCGCCACGACGCCGATGGACCGGCCGTCGTGACCTGCACGGTCGACCTCGCCGCCGGGATCGCGGACGCGGACCAGCACAACGCCGCGCTGTGGACCGACACGCGCCCGGAGCTCTACGTCCTCTGACAGACTCCGGGCATGCGCATCGTCTCGGTCAACGCCTGGGGCGGTGCCCGCCACGACGACCTCGCGGCCTGGCTGCCCACCGCCGGTGCCGACGTCGTGTGCCTGCAGGAGGTCACCCGCACCGCCGGCCTGTCCGGCTGGACCTCCTTCGCCGACGGCGAGCGCTCGCTGCCCCAGCGGGCGAACCTGCACGCCGACGTACGACGTCTCCTGCCGTCGCACGAGGCCCTGTTCGTCGCCAGCGACGCCGGTCCGGTCACCGACGACGCAGGACGCCGGCACCAGCAGGACTTCGGCCTCGGCACCTACGTCAGCGAGACGCTGCCGATCGTCGGCACGGCGAGCGCGTTCGTGCACGGCTGCTTCGTCGACCACGACGAGTGGACCATCACCGACCGGCCCCGTGCGGCCCAGGCGGTGCGTGTCGTCGATCGCGCCGCCGGGCGCACCGTGTGCGTGGTGCAGCTGCACGGCCTGCGCGACCCCGCCGGCAAGGGCGACACCCCGGCCCGCGAGGAGCAGGCGGACCGGCTCGCCGCCTTCGTCGAGGCGATCCGACGGCCGGGCGACCTCGTGGTCCTGGCGGGCGACCTCAACCTGCTGCCGGACAGCGCGACGTTCGCGGTCCTGCGCGGGATCGGGTTGCACGACCTGGTCGGCACGGCCGACACCCGCACGTCGGCGTACCCCAAGCCGGTGCGGCACGCGAGCTACCTGCTCGTCTCGGACCCGGAAGCCGTGGCGGGCTTCCGGGTCCGGGCGGAGCCGGAGGTCTCGGACCACCGGATCCTCGAGCTCGACCTCAGGCCAGCTGGGTGACCTCGCGGCGGAACGGCACCTCGTCGTTGGACGGCAGCACGGCGTCGAACTCCTCGGCAGCACGGCGTCCCGACCACACGGCGGCGGCGATGGTGCCCGGGGCCCAGGCATCGCCGATGCCACGCACGGAGGCGATCTCGCCGGCGTCGCGGCGGGCGACGAGGTCGAGGTACAGCTCCTCCCTGGGCAGGCGGGCGGTCACCATGACCACGGCGTCGCAGTCGAGGTCGCGCTCGAGGCCGGTGTAGGTCTCGCGGACGGTCACGCCGCCCGCGCCGACCGCGACGACGGCGTGGTCGAGCACCCGGGTGATGCCGTTCTCGATGATGCGGCGCTGGATCCGGTTGATCTCGAAGGTGTTGTTGGTCCACGACGAGACCTGCGGAGCCGGGGTGACGATGGAGACCTCGTACCCCTGCTGCGCCAGCAGCTCCGCGACGACGCCGCCGAGGTAGTAGTGGTCGTCGTCGTAGACGACGACCTTCCTGCCCTCGGGCAGGCGGCCGGCGAACAGGTCGTCCGGGCCGAGCACCTGCGCGCCCTCGGCGATCGGCAGCGCGGTGGTGTGGAAGCGCGCGACGCCGTCGGTGCGCCAGGTGGCGCCGGTGGCGGTGATGACGTGCTCGAAGCCGAACTCGACGATGTCCGCAGCCGTCATCGGGCTCTCGCGGTAGATCTCGACGTTGGGGAGCTCGGCGAGGACCGCCTCGCGGTACTCCTTGACCCGGCCCCAGGCCGAGAGGCCCGGCAGCCTCGACTCCGCGGACACACGACCGCCGAGGTCGCGCCCGGCCTCGGCCAGCACGACGTCGTAGCCGCGGACGCCGAGGGCACGGGCCGCCTCGAGGCCGGACGGGCCGGCGCCGACGACGAGGATGCGCGAGTCGCTCTCCTTGGCGCGGATCCTCTCGGGGTGCCAGCCGCGCCGCCACTCCTCGCCCATGCTGGGGTTCTGGGTGCAGCGGATCGGCGACATCGTGAGGTCACCGGACACGCAGATGTTGCAGCCGATGCACTCGCGGATCAGGTTCAGCCTGCCGTCGCGGATCTTGTTCGGCAAGAACGGGTCGGCGATCGAGGGCCGGGCGGCGCCGATCAGGTCGAGGATTCCGGCCTTGACCTGGCGCACCATCGCGTCGGGTGAGGTGAACCGGCCCACGCCGACGACGGGCTTCGTGGTGAGCTTCTTCAGCCCGGCGACGAACTCCTCCTGACGACCCTCCGGCGCGAACCGTGAGGTGACCGAGTCGCCCTCCCAGCTGCCCATCGCGAAGTCCCACAGGTCCGGCAGCTCGCCGAGCTCGCGCAGCACGCCCTCGATGTCCTCGCGGGTGATGCCGCCGTCGATCTCCTCCTCGACCGTGATCCGGCAGGCCACGGCGGCGCGGCCGGCGACCTCCTCGATCGTGTCCTCGAGGAGCTCCTTCAGCAGGCGCATCCGGTTCTCCAGCGAACCGCCGTACTCGTCGGTGCGGTTGTTGTAGCGGCGGGAGAGGAAGTGGTGCGGGGCGCCGTAGCCGTGCGCGCCGTAGACGTAGACGACGTCGTAGCCGGCCTCCAGCGAACGGCGCACGGCGTTGCGGTGCCAACGCCGCAGGTCGTCGATGTCCTGCTTGGTCATCGCGCGGGCCTGGACCGGCGCGATGGTGTCGGGCGCGACCGGGAGGTGCTGCGGCCCGAGCGGGGTCTCGCGGCTGAGCTGGTTCGGCGCGTTCATGCCGTTGTGGGCCAGCTCGATGCCGGCCAGGCCGCCACCCTCGTGGATGGCGTCCGCGATCCGCTTGAGCGCGGGCAGGTCCTGGTCGTCCCAGATCCGCAGCTCGATGAACGGCGCGATGTCTGAGGTCGCGTGGATCTCGACCTGCTCGGTGCACACGACCGACCAGCCGCCCTCGGCCTTGATCTTGCGCATCGAGGCCTGCGCGCTCGGGTCGCGGTAGCCCATGCCGTTGCAGTGCGGCACCTGGTAGAAGCGGTTCTTGGTGGTGACCGGCCCGATCTGCACGGGCTCGAAGAGGATGTCGTACGCCGAGGTCATCGGACGGTTTCCTTGATCTGGTTGTCGGGGGTGTCGGGGTTGTCAGCGGCACTGCCGGCGCGCACGGAGCGGCCGAACACGTAGCCGATCGCGCCGAGGGCGCCGATCACGGCGAGGGTGCCGAGGGTGAAGGCCTCGAAGGTCGCCTGGGAGACCCCCCAGTAGTCCTTGAACGGGTAGTCGAGGCCGAAGACGCGCTCGAGGGTGCCGGGGAAGACGGCGACCCAGGAGCCGAGCACGATCCAGGCGAAGGCCAGCCAGCCGAGCAGCGCGAAGCCGCGGTCGGAGACGGGTACCCGGAAGGGGCGCTCGACGTCCGGGTACATCCGGCGCAGCTTGATCGCGGCGGGGATGACGAAGAGGTAGGCGAGCAGGAAGGTGGAGATCGAGATCGTCAGCACCACGCCGAAGATCGCGCCACCGGTGCCGGAGACGACCATCGCGGCGAACATGAACACGGTCGCCGTCACGCCCGAGAGCATGTTGACGCGCACCGGGGTGCCCAGGCCGGGGTGGAAGCGACCGAAGTAGCCGCCGAAGAAGGAGCCGTCGGCAGCGGTCATCGCCTGCATCCGGTCGGAGATGATCATCCACGCCGAGCCCTGGCTCATCAGCACGTAGACCACCACGATCGCGGTGATCTTGAGCATCGGGCCGGACGCGTCGCCGTACACCGAGAACACGGTCTTGACCGCGTCCAGGAAGCCGCCGATGCCGGTGATCTCGTCCTTCGGCACCACCAGCAGGATCGCGAGGATCGGCACCAGGTAGCAGAACGCGGCGGTCGCGCAGGAGCGGGCGATCGAGACGGGCACGTCGCGGCCCGGGTTCTCCATCTCGCCGGCGGCGCTGTTGCCCGACTCGAAGCCGAGGTAGGCGAACAGCAGGATCGGGACCGAGCCGAAGAGGCCGAGCAGGGTCGGGCTGAAGTCGCCGGCGCCGAGGCCCTCGACGCCGTGCTGGACGGCGTAGATCGCCGTGGTCACCACGAACAGCACCAGCACGGCGATCTTGAGCACCGCACCGCTGGTCGGCAGCCACTTGCCCTTCTGCAGGCTGACGACGGCCGCGAGCACGGTGATCCAGATGAAGACGAACTTGAAGACGTAGTCGGCGAAGGAGCCCGACGGCAGCGGGGTGATGTAGGTGCTGACCGTCTCGGCCGCCAGGAACGACATCGAGCCGCCCACCCACACCGGCTGGGTGACCCAGTTGAGCAGCGAGGCGACCGCTGCCGCCGGGCGGCCGAAGGCGTCGCGGACCCAGGTGTACGCGCCGCCCTCCTCGCTGAAGGCAGCACCGGTCTCGGCGAAGATCAGGCCGTAGGGCACGAGGAAGAACACGGCGAGCACGAGCGCCCAGGTGAACGCCTCGGCGCCGTACGTCGAGACCTGGCCGAGCGTCTCGAGGCCGACGACGGCGGCGATGAGCAGGAAGATGATGTCGAAGCGGCCGAGCGTGCGGTGCAGCAGCGCCTGCTGCTCGGCGGCGAGCTCCGTGGGGCGGACGGTGTCTGACATGGGTGCTCCAGGATTCAGTGGTTGATCCAGACGGTCTTCAGACCGACGTACTTGTCGAGGGCGTGCAGCGAGAGGTCGCGGCCGAACCCGGAGCCCTTGAACCCCCCGAACGGGGTCCAGGCGCTGAAGGCGTCCACGCCGTTGACGGTGACCGTCCCTGCGTGGATCCGCTCGGCCAACCGGTGGGCGCGGCCGAGGTTGCTGGTGGCGACGGAGGCGGCGAGGCCGTACGCCGTGTCGTTGGCGAGGGTGACCGCCTCGTCCTCGGTGTCGAAGGGCGTGATCGCGAGCACCGGCCCGAAGACCTCCTCGCGGGCGAGGGTGGAGGCCGGGTCGACGCCGTCGAACACGGTCGGCTGCACGTAGCAGTCGCTGCCGTCGCGGGTGAGCCGGTCGCCACCCGTGACCAGGCGGGCACCGGAGGTCCGGGCCTCGTCGACGAACTGCATGATCCGGTCGGTCTGCTCGGGCGAGACGATCGCTCCCATCCCGGCGGCGGGGTCGAGCGGGTCGCCGGGGGCGTACGCCGCGGCCTCGGCCGCGACGAGCGAGACGAACTCCTCGTGCACCTCGCGCTGGACGAGCACCCGAGAGTGCGCCGAGCAGACCGCGCCCTGGTTGAACCAGATGCCGAAGGCGGTCTGCTTCGCGGTGACGGCGAGGTCCTCGGCGTCGGCGAAGACCACGTGGGGGCTCTTGCCGCCGCACTCGAGCCAGACCTGCTTGAGGTTGGACTGGCCGGCGTACTGCAGGAAGTAGGCGCCGACCTCGGTGGAGCCGGTGAACGCGAGCACGTCGACGTCCGGGTGCAGGCCGAGCGCCCTGCCGGTGGTCTCGCCCAGGCCGGGAACGACGTTCAGGACGCCGTCGGGGATGCCGGCCTCGGCGGCGAGCTCGGCGATCCGCAGCGCGGAGGACGGCGACTGCTCGGCGGGCTTGAGGACCACGCTGTTGCCCGCGGCCATCGCCGGGGCGACCTTCCACGCCAGCATGTCGACCGGGTAGTTCCACGGCACCACCGCGCCGACGACGCCCAGCGGGACCCGCCGGACCAGGCCGAGGGTGCCCGGCGGGGTCGGGGCGACCTCGTCGTTGATCTTGTCGATCGCCTCGGCGTAGTAGCGGAACAGGTTGACCGAGAACGGCAGGTCGAGCTCGTGGGCGTCGACGACCCGCTTGCCCATGTCGAGGGAGTCGAGCACGGCGAGCTCGGCGGCGTGGTCGGCCAGCAGGTCGGCGAAGTGGAGCATCCGCTCGCGCCGGAAGGCCACGCCCGCGCGGCTCCAGACCCCGGAGTCGAAGGCGGCCCGCGCCGCGCGCACGGCGCGGTCGACGCCCTCGGCGCCCGCGTCGGCGACCTCGGCGAGCAGGGCACCTGTCGCGGGGTTGCGGTTCTCGAAGGTGGCCGTGCCGGCGTCGACGAAGCCGCCACCGACGAACGGGCGGGTCGGGAGGACGACCTTGGCGGCCTCGGCGATCCAGTCCTGGTGAGTGCGCACGCGAGATCCTTTCTTTGCGCTTCGGCGCAAATATGACCCGGGTCACCCGGCGCTGTCAACGTCGCCCCCAAAATCGGGCAGGGCGCTACGGTGGTCGCCATGGCACGACGCAAGGACCAGGCGGCCCGCCGCGAGCACCTCATCGCGGCGACGCTGACGGTCATCGCCCGGCACGGCCTGAGCGGTGTGACGATGAAGAACATCGCCGAGGAGGCGGGCATCTCGCCGCGCCTGGTCGCGTACTACTACCCCGAGCTCGACGGGCTCGTCGAGGCCGCCCACCAGGCCGCCACCGACCGCTACTACTGGTCGCGCCAGCAGGTCGTGGCGGGCGACCTCTCCCCGGTCGAGAAGCTCGGTCGCCTCATGTACTCGGGCCTCCCCCGCGGCGAGGACCTGCTGCTCAGCCAGGTGCTCGACGAGATCTCGGTCAGCGCCAGCCGCAGCCCGATGCACGCCACCTTGATGACACTGCTGTTCGACCGCGAGGTCTCGCTCTACACCGCGGTGCTCGAGGTCGGGCGCGCCACCGGCGTGTTCACGCTGGTCGACGAAGCCGACGCGATCGCCCGCAACTTCGTGGCGCTCGAGGACGCCTTCGGCCTGCACCTGCTGGCCCACAACTCGTCACTGACGCTCGAGCGGGCCGAGGAGCAGCTGGCCAGCTACGCGCTGGCCGCGACCGGCGTGCGGGTCACTCCCACCCGCCCTGACCTGCCGAACACCGCAAAGAAAGCCTAGGAAGCCCGGCGCCGGCGGATCTCCTCGTTGATCGCCGGGACGACCTCGTGCAGGTCCCCGATGACCGCGTAGTGGGCCTTGGCGACCATCGGCGCGTCCGGGTCGGTGTTGATGGCCAGGATCGTCTTCGCGCTCGCGCAGCCGGCCCAGTGCTGGATCGCGCCCGAGATGCCGCAGGCGACGTACAGGTCCGGTGAGATCCGGCTCCCGGTCTGGCCGACCTGCTCGTGGTGGGGTCGCCAGCCGAGGCTGGTCACGACGCGGGACACCCCCAGCGCGCCGTCGAGGAGGTCGACGAGCTCCAGCAGGTCGCCGAACCCGTCGGCGCTGCCGGCGCCGCGACCGGCACCGACGACCACCCGGGCCGACTTCAGGCCGCCCGACAGGTCCTCCTGCGCGGGCTCGGCGGACACCACGCGCGCCACGAGGTCGGCGGCGGCCACCTCGGGCGTGCTCGTGACCACCCGTCCGGCCCCGGGCGTCGCAGCAGGTGTCGCCTCCACGGCGTGCCCGGCGACGGTGAAGATCGCCGGCCGCTCCCCCAGGACCATGTCCTCGAGCGCGGCGCCGCCGACCACCTGCCGGGTCACCGTGAAGGGCGCCAGCCCGTCGAACGCCACCACGTTGGCGGCCATCGCCACGCCCAGGCGCGCGGCCAGGTGGGCCAGCACCTCCATCCCCCGGGGCGTCCCGGCGGCGGTCACCACCACGGACCCGGCGGCCTCGCGCACCGACTGCACGGCGCTCGCCCAGGCGGCGCCTCCGTAGGCGCTGAACGCATCGCCCGTGGCGTGGTGCACGTCGCGCACGCCGTACGTCGCCAGCTGCACAGCCAGCTCCTCGACGGGGCACGGCAGCGGTCCGACGACCACCGCGTCGATCGGTACGCCGCCGCCCGCGGCGGACAGGTCGCGGGCGAAGGACAGGGTCTCGCGGGACACCTCGACGGCCCCCGTCGCGTCGGTCTCGACCAGGACGAGGATCATCGCGCCACCACCCCCAGCTGCTCGAACAGGTCGACCACCGCAGCGGCCGCGTCCGCGCCCTTGCCGAGCACCTGGACCTCGCTCGGCTGCGGCGGCGGCAGCCGGAGCCGGCGGCGGTTCGGGCCCACCGGGTCGGTGCCGGGTGTGCGCTGCTCGATCTCCACCTTCTTCGCCTTCATCCGTCCCGGGACCGTGGGGTAGCGCGGCTCCACGCCGCCCTCGAGCACGGTGACCACCGCGGGCAGCGGCACCCGGTAGGTCTCCCTGCCGTCGGGCCCCTTGACGCCGGCGACCACGTGGCCGTCCTCGACGGCGATCGTCGCCGCGCCGTTGACCACCGGACGACCGAGCTCGTGCGCGAGCCGGATCCCGACCTGGAAGTCGCCCGTGTCCGCCGCGTCGTTGCCGAGCAGCACCAGGTCGTGCGGCCGCCCCGCGCTCTCGTGGTCGCGGATCACGGCGGCGATCTCGCGCGCGACGTCGGCCGGGCCGAAGGCGCCGGGATCGGCCTCGACGTGGGTCGCCGCCGTGCAGCCGACCGCCAGCGCCGAGCGCAGCTGGTCGACCGCCTCGGGCTCGCCCAGCGTCAGCACGCTGGCGCTGCCTCCCGTCGCGGTGGCCGTCTGAACGGCCAGCTCGATCGCGCACTCCTCGTGGTTGCTCAGCGTGAAGCCGGCGTAGCGACCGTCGACCGACTGCCCGTCGTCGGTCAGCACCACCTCGCCGGTGGAGTCCACGACCCGCTTCACGCAGACCAGGACGTCGAGGGCCGCGCTCATCGGATGCGCTCGTTGTCGGGGTCGAGGAGCGGGGTGGCGTCGACCGAGGCGACCGTGACCGGGTACAGCTCCTCCATGTACGACACCGCGAGCTGGTTGCCGAGGACGGCCTGGTCGGGCGGGAGGTAGGCCAGCAGCACGTGCTTGCCGAGCGAGGGCGCGGACCCGGCGCTGGTGACGTACGGGTGGTGGCCGTGCCCGTCGGTGAGCGTGCCGCCGTCGCGGGTCAGGATCGGCTCGCCACCGAGCATGTAGCGCTTGATCCCCGAGGCGGAGGTGTGGTCGTCGACGGTCATCGTGCACAGCACCGCGGCCGGCCCCGTCGTCGACAGGGCCTCGCGCTGGGCCAGGTAGGCCTCCTTGCCGACGAAGTCGGCGGCCTTCACCTTGGGCCGCTGCATCCCGGCCTCGACGATGGTCCGCTCCGAGTCGAGCTCGTAGCCGTAGGCACGGTAGCCCTTCTCGATCCGGCCGGTCGTGCCGTAGACGCCGATGCCGACGGGTACGGCGCCGTGCGGCTGCCCCGCCTCGAGCAGCGCGTCCCACAGCCGTGCGGCGTCGTCCATGGCGACGTAGAGCTCCCAACCCAGCTCGCCGACGTAGGAGATCCGCGAGGCGAGCACCGGGACGCCCGCGACGGTGATGTCGCGACAGGTCAGGAAGCCGAAGCCCTCGTCGGAGACGTCGTCGGAGGTCAGCGACGCGAGGATGTCGCGCGCCCGCGGCCCCCAGAGCCCGATGGTCGAGACCTGGTCGGTGACGTCGACCAGCGTCGTGGCGGGATCGGTGACCTGGTCGCTGAACGTCTTGCGGTCCGCCATGCCGTGCGCGCCGCCGGTGACCACGCGGAAGTGGTCCTCGCCCAGCCGCATCACGGTCAGGTCGGACAGGAACCCGCCGTTGGCGTTGAGGACCGGGGTGTAGATCACCTTGCCCACGGCGACGTCGCACTGGGCGACGCAGGTGCGCTGCACGGTGTCGAGCGCACCGGGTCCGGTGATGTCGAAGACGGCGAACGCCGACAGGTCGACCACACCGGCGGCCTCGCGCATGCGCAGGTGCTCGGCGTTGATGATCGGGCTCCACCAGCGGGCGTCCCACTCGTGCTCGCGCGGCATGACGGCGTCGCCGTACACCTCCAGGAGCGGGGCGTTCGACTCGTACCAGTGCGGACGCTCCCAGCCGGCGGTCTCGAAGAAGAAGGCACCGAGCTTCTTCTGGGCGTCGTGCATCGGGGCGAGCCGCTGGTCGCGGTCGGACTCGTACTGCTCGGCCGGGTGCACGATGCCGTAGGTCTTGATGAACGACTCGGTGGTGCGCAGCCGCGTGTGCTCGCGGCGCATCTGGTGGGCGTGGAAGCGGGCGATGTCGCTGTGGTGGACGTCGATCTCGGACCAGCCCTGCGTCATCCACTCGGCCACCGCCCGACCGACGCCGGGGCCCTCCTTGATCCACACCGCGGCCGCGGTCCACAGGCCCCTGACCTGGCTCTCCCCCAGGATCGGCGCGCCGTCGCAGGTCAGCGACAGCAGGCCGTTGATGGCGTAGCGCATCTCCGCGCCCTCGGCTCCGAGCAGCTCGGGCATCAGCTCGTAGGCCTGCTCGAGCTGCGGGTCGAAGTCCTCGGAGGTGAACGGCAGCTCGGTCGGCGAGAGCTTCGACTGCTCGATCGAGGGGATGTCCTCGGGCTCGTGCAGGATCGCGCGGTGCGCGTAGGAGCCGACCTCCATGTCGGCGCCGTGCTGGCGCTCGTAGCAGAAGGTGTCCATGTCGCGGATGATCGGGAAGGAGATCTCACCCTCGCGCTCGGCCAGCTGCGGGCAGGGGCCGACGCTGATCATCTGGTGCACGGCCGGGGTGAGCGGGATGCTGATGCCGGCCATGTCGCCCAGCTTGGGGCTCCACACGCCGGCAGCGATCACGACGTGGCTGGTCTCGATGTCACCGCCGTCGGTGCGCACCCGGGTGATCCTGCGGCGACCGTCCGCGTCCTCCTCGGTGTCCATGCCGATCACCTCGACCGTGGGCACGACGGTCAGCTCGCCGGTCGCGAGGGCCGCCTCGCGCATGATGGTGCCGGCGCGCAGCGAGTCGACCACTCCGACGCTCGGCGTCCAGAACGCCCCGATGAACTGGTCGGCCTCGATGAAGGGAACCTTCTCCTTCACGAACTCCGGGCTCACCAGCTCCGCCTCGATCCCCCACGCCTTCGCGCTCGACATCCGCCTCCGCAGCTCCTCCATCCGCTCTGGCGTCCGGGCGATCTCGAAGCCGCCGGACTGCGTGAAGACACCCATCTCCTGGTACTGCCGCACCGAGTCGAGCGTCAGGTCGGTGATCTCGCGCGAGTGGTCGACGGGGAAGATGAAGTTCGACGCGTGCCCGGTGGAGCCGCCCGGGTTGGGCAGGGCCCCCTTGTCGATCTGCACGATGTCGCGCCAGCCCAGGCGCGCGAGGTGGTGCACGAGGCTGTTGCCGACGATGCCCGCGCCGATCACGACGACGCCGGCCGAGGTGGGAACGGTGGCCATGGGGACTCCTTGGGGAGTGAGTCGGAGGGTGCTGCGTGAGTTGCGTATCACGCAACTCAATGCGCTATGCGAGACAGATCCAGAATCGCCTGCGCCCGGCCGGGTGTCAATGCCCAGCCGGGCGCAGGATCGTCGTGTCGCAGGTCAGCGTGTGGTCACTGGAGCCAGGCGTCGACCTTGTCCTGGTTGTCCGCGATCCACTTGTCCGCGGCCTCCTCGGGCTTCATGTCGTCCTCGGCGATGTACTTGGCGACCTGGTTCTGGTCGTCGTTGGTCCACTTGAAGTTGGTCACCAGGTCGACGCCCGGACCGCCCTCCTTCTGCCACGAGGTCGAGACGACCTTCTTCAGCTGGGTCTCCGGGTAGTCGCAGGCGACCTTGGCCGGGACGTCCTGGCAGCCGTCCTCGTACGGCGGCAGCGCCACCTTCTCCAGCGGGACCTCGGCGAAGAGCCACTGGGGCTCGTAGAAGTAGCCGATCAGGAACTCCTTGTTCTTCTCGGCCTGCTGGAAGGCGGTGATGCTGGCTGCCTCGCTGCCGGAGAAGACCACCTTGAAGTCCAGCTTGAGGTTGCTGATGATCGCCTCGTCGAACTGCACGTACGACGGGTCCGCACCCAGGAACTGGCCCTTGCCTCCCGACTCGGAGGTGGCGAACTCCTTGGCGTACTTGTTGAGGTTCTTCCACTCCAGGATGTCGGGGTGCTCCTTGGCGAGCCACGGCGGGACGTACCAGCCGATGATGCCGACGTTGCCGTTCGGACCGAGGTCCGTCGCGCTCCCGTCGCCCTGGTCGGCGAAGAACTTCTTCTCGAGGTCGGGGTGGCCCCAGTCCTCGATCACGACGTCGACCTCGCCGGTGCCGAAGCCCTGCCAGGACACGTCCTCCTTGAGCTCCTTGTAGTTGACCTTGCAGCCGAGCTGCTGGCTCGCCACGCGACCCACGACGTAGCTGCTGGCCTCGTCGCCGACCCACGGGTTGACCGCGATGTTGAGCTCGCCGCAGTCACCGGCGCTTCCGGCCTTGGACTCGTTGGCCTTGGTCTGCTCGTCGATCGTGCCGCCGCCACAGGCGGCGAGCAGGATCGCCACGGACGCCGCAACCGAGGTGAGGCCGGTCGCCCTCCAACTGATGTGTCGCACTCTTTCTCCTTGGTTGTCGTGTCGGACGTGTTGCGTGCTGGGGCACTACCGGCCGGCCGGGGCGCCGGAGCGGTGCGCAGCCGCCCGGGCGATCCGGTCGACCATGATCCCGAGCAGGACGATGCTGATGCCGGCTGCCGCTCCCTTGCCCCACTCCTCGGACCGCGCGAAGCCGAGCACGACGTCGTAGCCCAGCGCGCCGGCGCCGACCAGGCCGCCGATGACGGCCATGGCCAGGACGTAGAGCAGGCCCTGGTTGGCCGCGAGCACCAGGGAGGGGCGCGCCATCGGGAGCTGCACCTTGACGATCTCCTGCCAGCGGGTCGACCCGGTCGAGCGTCCCGCCTCGATCGTCGAGGGCGACACGGCACGCACCCCGTCGGCGACCAGCTTGATCGCGACCGGCGCCGCGTAGACGACGCCCGCGACGATGGCGGTGAACCGGGTCGGGCCGAACAGCGCCAGGACGGGGATCAGGTAGACGAACGGCGGGATGGTCTGCCCGGCGTCGAGGGTCGGGCGGAGCACGACGTCGACGGCCCGGCTGCGCGCCATGGCGACGCCGAGGACCACGGCCAGCAGCATCACCAGGACGGTGCCGACCAGTGTCATGTTGAGGGTCACCATCGCGTCGTGCCAGAGACCGAAGTAGAGCAGGCCGCCGATGCAGACCACGGTCGGCACCATGGCCCGGATCCCGCCGAAGACCACCGCCAGCGCGAGCAGGGCGCCGGCGGCCAGCCACCACGGCGACTCGGCCAGCAGCGACTGCAACGGGTCGAGGAGCACCGAGCTGATCAGGTCCTTGAAGCCCTGGGTGAAGCCGCGGAAGGTGTCGGTGAACCACTCGAAGAAGCCGTCGACGCCGTCGGCGACCTTCGGCGTCCACCCGAGGTCGTCGAACTCGGCCGCCCAGGGGTAGGTGCGGGAGACGTAGAGCGCGACGAGCACCGGCACCGCGGCCGCGGCCAGGACGATCCGGCGGCGCCCCAGGTCGAGCCCGCCGCGCGCTGCCTTCTCGGAGTACTCGCTGGCCGCGGTCGTCGAGCGGTCGAGCATCACCGCCATCACGACGATCAGGGCTCCCGGGACGAAGGCGCCGCCGACGTCGTTCTTGACCAGCGCGTCGAGCACCGGCTGGCCCAGGCCCGGGCCGTCGACGTACGACGCGATGGTGGCCATCGACAGCGCGGCCATGATCGTCTGGTTGAGGCCCACGACGATGGTCTTGCGGGCCATCGGCAGCTGCACCTTCGTCAGCCGCTGCCACCAGGTCTGGCCCGCCGAGTCGGTCGCCTCGATCGTCGTCGTGGACACGTTGCGGATGCCGTGGCCGGCGATGCGGATGATCGGCGGCAGCGCGTAGACCAGGGTGCACACGACCGCGCCCGCGGCGCCGATGCCGAAGAACAGCACGATCGGCAGCAGGTAGACGAAGGTCGGCATCGTCTGGAAGACGTCGAGCACGGTGTTGGTCACGGCGTTCACGGCGCGGTTGCCGGTGCCGACCAGCACCGCGAGCGGCATCCCGATCAGCACCGAGACGCCGACCGCGACGAAGGTGACGATCAGCAGGTCGATGGCGTCGGACCAGTAGCCGAACGCACCGAAGGAGACGAACGAGAGCGCCACCAGCACGGCGATCCGCCAGCCGGCGACGGCCAGCCCGACCCACGTCGCGACCGCGGTCACCCCCAGCCAACCGATCTGGGGCACCGGGCGCGGGAAGTCGGGGATGGACACCAGGCGCTGGAACCAGTCGACCACCGAGGTGAACCACGCACCGATGTCGTAGGTGAACTGGATGACCGGGTTGTCGGCGCGACCGGCCAGGACGTCGTCGCGGAAGCCGCCGAGCGCGGTCTGGACGTCGGTGTGCTCGCGGCCGGCGGGCGTCAGGGTGTGGGTGCCCTTGGTCAGCGCCCAGACGACCACCCAGAGCACCACCACCCCGAGCGCCCAGGCCCACCGGGGCACGCTGTCGAGGGCGTTGCGGCCGCCCGGCGGGCCGGGGGCCGGCTGCGCGGGTGCGGAGGGGCTGAGCGTCGCGGTCACTGGTCTGCCTGTTCCTCCGCGACCACGACCCGCAGGATCGCGTCGTCGTCCACGATCCCGATGAGGCGCTCACCGTCGACCACCCGGACGGGATGCTCGGAGGCCAGCGCGGCCTTCGCCGCCTGCCGGACGATGGTGTCGCAGGACATCACCGGTCCGTCCATCGAGTCATCGGGCCGCGGCTCGCGCATCACCCACTTCAGGGTGAGGACGTGGGAGCGGGGCACCTCGGAGACGAAGTCGCGCACGTAGTCGTCGACGGGGGCACCCACGACCTCGTCGGGCGCGCCGACCTGCACGATCTCGCCGTCGCGCATGATCAGGATCCGGTCGCCGAGCTTGAGCGCCTCCTGCAGGTCGTGGGTGATGAAGACCATCGTCTTGCGCAGGTCCCGGTGGAGCCGGATCACCTCGTTCTGCATGTCCCGGCGGATCAGCGGGTCGAGGGCGGAGAACGGCTCGTCGAACAGCAGGATGCTCGGGTCGCCCGCGAGGGCGCGGGCCAGGCCCACGCGCTGCTGCATGCCGCCGGAGAGCTGGTCGGGGTAGGAGTGCGAGAACCCGTCGAGCCCGACCAGGGACACGACCTCCTCCGCCTTGGCCCGGCGCTCCTTCTTCTTCATGCCGCGGATCTCGAGCCCGTAGGCGATGTTGTCGATCACCTGGCGGTGCGGCAGCAGCCCGAAGTGCTGGAAGACCATCGAGACCCGGTTGCGGCGCAGGTCGCGCAGCTGGGCGTCGGAGGCGGTCGTGACGTCGATGCCGTCGATCAGCACCGAGCCCGCGGTCGGCTCGATCAACCGGGTCAGGCAGCGGACCAGGGTCGACTTCCCCGACCCCGAGAGCCCCATCACGACGAAGACCTCGCCCGGCGCCACCTCGAAGGACACGTCCTTGACGCCCGCGACGCAGCCCGTCTTCGCCTTCAGCTCGGCGCGCGAGAGCTGCGCGTCCGGCGTACCGATGATCCGGTCGGCGCGAGGGCCGAAGATCTTCCACAGGTTGCGCACCGACAGTGCGCTGTCGGCGGACGTCGCGGTCGCGGTGTCCTTCTCGGTCGCCACGCTCATCTGTGCTCCTCACGGTTGCGGCTGTCGCCGGGTGGATGCAGTGGCATGTCGTCGCGGTAGCGGTAGTAGGGCACGTCGAGCGCCGGCAGCGGCGTGTTGCCCGCGATGAGGTCCGCGGCCTTCTCGGCCACCATCATCACCGGGGCGTAGATGTTGCCGTTGGTGACGTACGGGAACACCGAGGCGTCGACGACCCGCAGCCCCTCGGTGCCGTGGACCCGCATCGACGTCGGGTCGACCACCGCCATCTCGTCGATGCCCATCTTCGCCGTGCACGACGGGTGCAGCGCCGTCTCGGCGTCGGCCCGCACCCAGTCGAGGATCTCCTCGTCGGTCTCCACCGACGGTCCGGGCGACAGCTCTCCGTCGTTGTACGGCGCGAAGGCGGGCTGGTTGAGAATGTCGCGGGCCACCCGCACCGCCTCGACCCACTCCTTGCGGTCGGTCGGCGTGGAGAGGTAGTTGAACTGCAGGCTCGGGTGGACCCGCGGGTCCCTGCTCCTGATCCGCACCCAGCCGCGGGTGTCGGCGTACATCGGGCCGATGTGGACCTGGTAGCCGTGCGCGCCCTTCTCGAGGTTCTCCGGCGCCGATCCGTCGTAGCGGATCGCGATGGGCAGGAAGTGGAACATCAGGTTCGGGTAGTCCACCTCGTCGTTGCTGCGGCAGAAGCCGCCGCCCTCGAAGTGGTTGGTCGCGCCGAGCCCGCTGCGGTGGAAGAGCCACTGGTAGCCGATCCGGGGCCGCTCGCGCAGGCGCAGGCCGGGGGCGATCGAGACCGGTTGCTTCGACGCGTACTGGATGTATACCTCGAGGTGGTCCTGGAGGTTCTCCCCCACCCCGGGCAGGTGGTGGACGACCGGGACCCCGTGGCGGCGCAGCAGGGACTCGTCACCGATCCCCGAGAGCTGCAGCAGCTGCGGGGTGTTGATCGCGCCGCCACACAGGATGACCTCGCCGGCGCTCACCGTGTGAACGCGCCGGGCCTGCGAGTAGTCCACCCCGACGGCCCGCTTGCCCTCGAAGTTCACCTTCGTGACGAAGGCGTAGGTCTTGACCGTGAGGTTGGCGCGGCTCCTGACCGGGTGCAGGTAGGCCCGGGCGGCCGACCAGCGCCGGCCGCGGTAGACGTTGCGGTCGAAGCGGGCGAAGCCCTCCTGCCGGTAGCCGTTGACGTCGTCGGTCAGCGGGTAGCCCGCCTCCTGCGCGGCCGCGAAGAACGCGGCGAAGAGCGGGTTCCGCGCCGGGCCCTGCTCCAGCCGGAGCGGGCCGTCGCCGCCGCGCCAGTCGTCGGCGCCCACACTGCCGTCGACGAGGTAGCGGGTCTCCATCCGCTTGAAGTAGGGCAGGCAGTGCAGGTAGTCCCAGGTCTCCATGCCGGGGTCGCGCGCCCACCGCTCGTAGTCCATCGGGTTGCCCCGCTGGAAGATCATCCCGTTGATGCTGCTCGACCCGCCGAGGACCTTGCCCCGGGCGTGGAACACCCGCCGACCGCCCATGTGCGGCTCGGGGTCGGTCTCGTACTTCCAGTCGTAGAGCCTGTTGCCGATCGGGATCGGCAGCGCCGCCGGCATGTGGATGAACGGGTCGATCCGGTAGTCGGAGCGGCCTGCCTCCAGCACCAGCACCGTGGTGCCCGGGTCGGCCGAGAGCCGGTTGGCCAGGGCGCAGCCCGCGGAGCCTCCGCCCACGATCACGTAGTCGTACCGCTCCGCACCCATCTGTGCTCCGTCCCGTCTATCCGGCGAACCAGCGCTGCTCGGCCGGTCGGATGTTGTGCCACACGTGCTTGGTCTCGCGGTACTCCTCCAGCCCCGCCAGACCGAGCTCGCGGCCGGTGCCGGACTGCTTGAAGCCGCCCCACTCCGCCTGCGGGACGTACGGGTGGTAGTCGTTGATCCACACGGTGCCCATCCGCAGACGACCGGCGACCCGCTGCCCCTTGCCGGCGTCCTGGGTCCACACCGCGCCGGCCAGGCCGTAGATGCTGTCGTTGGCGATCCGGACGGCCTCGTCCTCGTCGGTGAACGTCTCGACCGTCAGCACCGGGCCGAACGACTCGTCCTGGGTGACGGACATGTCGCTGCGGCAGCCGTCGAGCACGGTGGGCAGGTAGTAGTAACCGTCGGCCAGCTCCGGCTGCTCGGCGTCGTCGGGGCGCCGGCCGCCGCAGCGCAGCACGGCTCCCTCGGCGAGCCCTGCGGCGACGTACGCCTCCACCTTGTCGCGGTGCGCCGCACTGGTCAGCGGCCCGGTCTCGGCCTTGTCGTCGAACGGGCCGCCCAGCCGGATCCGGCCCGCCCGGTCGACCAGGGCGTCGACGAAGGAGTCGTGGACGGACTCCTCGACGAGCAGCCGGGCGCCGGCCGAGCACACCTGCCCGGAGTGCAGGAAGACCGCCGTGAGGGCGAAGTCGAGGGCGACCTCCAGGTCGGCGTCGGCGAACACGATGTTGGGGTTCTTGCCGCCCAGCTCCAGGGCCACCTTCTTGACGGTGCCGGCGGCGGCTGCCATCAGGCGCCGCCCGGTGGCCAGGCCGCCGGTGAAGGAGACCAGGTCGACGCGCGGGTCCTCGGCCAGCGGCGCGCCGGCGTCCGGCCCGGCACCGAGGACCAGGTTGCCCACCCCGGCCGGGAGCCCGGCCTCGGTGAGCAGGCGCATCAGGTGGATCGCGGTGTGGGGCGTCAGCTCGCTGGGCTTGAGCACGAAGGTGTTGCCGGCCGCGAGGCAGGGCGCGACCTTCCAGGCGACCTGCAGCAGCGGGTAGTTCCAGGGGGCGATCAGTCCGCACACCCCGACCGGCTCGTGCACGATCCGGCTGACGACGTCGGGGTTCCCGGTGTCGACCACGCGGCCGGCCTCCTCGGCGGCGATCCGGCCGTAGTGGCGGAAGACGCCGACGATGTCGTCGATGTCGTACTCCGACTCGACCAGGCGCTTGCCGGTGTCGAGCGACTCCATCCGCGCCAGCGCGGCCTTGTCGCGCACCAGCAGGTCGGCCACCCGCAGGAGCAGGTCGCCCCGCTCGCGGGCCGACGTGCCCGGCCACGGACCGGTGTGGAAGGCCCGGTGGGCGGCGGCGACGGCGGCGCGGGTGTCGTCGGCGGTTGCCTCGTCGACCTCGCCGACCAGCGAGCCGTCCGCGGGGCAGCGGATCTCCCGGCGGCCGCCAGCGGCAGGGGCACACCACTCCCCGTCGACGAACAGATCCGGCACAGTGGCACCCCGCTCTTGGAATGGTGTTGCGTATCACGCACTTCGCTTCTCGTTGCGCAACGCTCTGAGAATGCTGCGATCCCGTGCTCCCGTCAAGGACCCGATGTGATCCAGTTCACCCGCTGCTCACTCCCGCCAGCTCCAGCCCAGGCGGTGGGAGATCTCCTCGGCGGCAGCGAGGCACTGCGGGATCACCGCCTCCAGCCGCTCCGACGAGAGCCGGAAGGTGGGACCGGAGACGCTGATCGAGGCGATGATGTCGCCGTGGGCGTTGCGGATCGGCGCGGCCACGGCCGTGAGGCCGACCTCGAGCTCGTCGATCGCCAGGGAGTAGCCCTGCTCGCGGATCGTCTCCAGCTCCTTGCGCAGCTGGGCCTTGCTGGTGATGGTCGCCGGTGTGAACCGGGCCAATGCGCCGAGCGCCTCGGCCAGCTGCTCGGGCGTCAGCTCGCTGAGCAGCACCTTGCCGTTGCTCGTCGCGTGCAGCGGGATGTGCTGCCCCACCCAGTTGTGGGACTGGAGCGCGGAGGAGCCCGCGACCTGGTCGAGGTAGAGCGCGGCGTGCTCGGCGCGCACCGTGAGGTTGACCGTCTCCCCCGTGTCGGCCGCCAGCTGCCGGGTGATCGGGCGCGCCTCCTGCACCAGGTCCAGCCGGGCCGTCGTGGCGCCGGCCAGCCGGAGCAGGCCCACGCCGAGCGAGTAGCGCCCCCGGTCACCCGCCTGCTCGACGAGCCGGTGCGCCTCGAGCGTGGAGACCAGGCGGAACGCCGTCGACTTGTGGACCTCGAGCTCGGCGGCGATCTCGGTGACGCCGGCCGTGCCCAGCCGGGCCAGGACCTCCAGGATGGTCAGCGCCCGGTCGACAGACTGCACGGTCGCTGCCTCGCTGTTGCTCATGGCGCAACGATATGCCCCATGCGGCACACGTCAACGGACCTGCGTCGCGGTCGGCCCGGCCCGGGTCAGCGGAACACCACCGTGCGGTGGCCGTTGAGCAGGACCCGGGACTCCGCGTGCCAGCGCACCGCGCGCGAGAGCACCTGGGCCTCGACGTCGCGGCCGGCGGTCACCAGCTGGTCCTGGTTGAAGCCGTGGTCGACCCGGACGACGTCCTGCTCGATGATCGGGCCCTCGTCGAGGTCGGCGGTGACGTAGTGCGCGGTCGCCCCGACCAGCTTCACGCCCCGGTCGAAGGCCTGGTGGTAGGGCTTGGCGCCCTTGAAGCTCGGCAGGAACGAGTGATGGATGTTGATGGCCCGCCCGCTCAGCTCGGTGCACATCCGGTCGGAGAGCACCTGCATGTAGCGCGCCAGCACGACCAGGTCGATGTCGTGCAGGGCGATCAGCTCGCGCAGCTGGTCCTCGGCCTTCTCCTTGGTGTCGGCGGTGACCGGGATGTGCACGAACTCCAGCCCGTGGGCGCGCGCCAGGGGCTCCGCGTCGAGGTGGTTGGACACGACGACGGGGATCTCGATCTGGAGCGACCCGGTGCTGTGGCGGAAGAGCAGGTCGTTGAGGCAGTGCAGGTGCTTCGAGACCATGATCAGCGTGCGGTAGGGCGCCTTCGCGTCCCACAGCTCGAAGGACATCTCGAACCGCTCGGCGACCTCGGCGAAGTCGGCGCGCAGCTCGTCTGCGCTCACGCCCTCGCCCGCCACGACGAAGTCGAGCCGCATGAAGAAGGTGCCCGTGATCTGGTCACCGAACTGCTGGCTCTCGATGATGTTGCCGCCGTGGGCCACCAGGAAGCCGGACACGGCGTGCACCACGCCCGGCCGGTCGGGACAGGTGAGCACCAGGACGAAGTCGCCGGCCGGGGCGCTGGCGAGGCCCCCCACGCGCTCGCTCACCCGCGCCGTCACCCCCTCAGTCACCGAGCTCGGCCCGGCGCCGTACGACGTACTCACGCAGCTCCTCCTCGATCGCCGCGTCCAGCGGCGGCGCCTCGTACTCCTCGAGCTTCTTGCGGTAGATCTCCTCGGCGCGGGTGTTCGCGTCCTTCCCACCACCGCGCATCCACCGCTCGTAGTTCTCCGACGACGACAGCAGCGGCCGGTAGAAGCAGGTGCGGAAGCGCTCCATCGTGTGCATCGCGCCGAGGAAGTGTCCGCCGTGCCCGACCTCCTCGTGGGCCCCGAACGCCATCGACTCCTCGTCGATCTCCAGGGGGGTGAACTCGGCCTGCATCATCTGCAGCAGCTCGATGTCGACGATGAACTTCTCGTAGCCGGCGACCAGGCCGCCCTCCAGCCACCCGGCGGAGTGCATCACCCAGTTCGCCCCGGCCAGGAACGTCGGCAGCATCGTCATCAGCGCCTCGTAGCCGGCCTGCGCATCGGCCACCTGCGACGACGTCAGGCCGCCACCGGTGCGGAACGGGAGCCCGAAGTGCCGGGCGATCTGGCCGGTGCACAGCAGGCCCAGGCCCGACTCGGGCGTCCCGAAGGTCGGCGAGCCCGACTGCATGTCGATGTTGGACAGGAAGGACCCGAAGATCACCGGGGTGCCGGGCCGGATCAGCTGGGACAGCGCGATGCCGGAGAGCGCCTCGACGATCTGCTGCACCAGAGCGGCGGGGATCGTCACCGGCGACATCGCACCCATCAGGATGAACGGTGTCAGCACGACGGGCTGCCCGGCGCCGGAGTACTCGAACTGCGCCTCCAGCATGCGGTCGTCCCAGCGCAGTGGTGAGTTGCAGTTGATCAGCGAGATGGTCGCGGGCGTCTCCTCGATCGCCTCGCGCGAGCCGAACAGGATCGAGGTCATCGCCAGCGTGTCGGCGGCGTTGACGCCCGAGACGACGTTGCCCATGTAGACCTTGTCGGTCAGCGTCTGCAGGGCGAGCGTCATGTCGAGGTGGCGGCTGTCGAGCGGCGTGTCGTTGGGCTCGCAGATGACGCCGCCGGCGGAGTCGAGGACCGGGAACGACTGGGCCAGCTTGGTGAAGCTCGTGAAGTCGTCCATGGTCGCGTCACGCCGGACCTCGCCCTGACGGACGAAGGGTGGGCCGTAGACGGCACCGAAGGCCATCGAGTCGCCGCCGATGTGGATGTTGTGGGCCGGGTTGCGGGCCTGGACGTCGAACTCCGCCGGCGCCTTCGCGACCTGCTCGAGGACGAAGTCCGGGTCGAGGAAGACGGTGTGGCCCTCGACCCGCTGCCCCGCCTTGCGGAACAGCTCCAGCGCGCGCTCGTCCATGAACTCGACGCCGATCTCGGTCATCAGCCTGCGCCAGCCCTTGTCGAGGGTGGCCATCGCCTCGGCGGAGAGCACCTCGTAGCGCGGCATCCGGTTCTGGAACATCAAGCCTCCTAGTGGTCCTTGACCGGGAATCCTTCGGCATCCTAGCCTCATGATATGGAAACTGAGTTCCACATCATGGAACTCTTCGGCAGCGAATGGAACCCCCCGGTGAGCATCCGATGAGCACGCCCCCGAACACGGGCACGCAGGCGGTGGACCGCGCCGCCCTGCTCGTCGCCACGGTGGTGCGCGCGGACGAGGCGCTGACCTTCGCGGACCTGCAGGAGATCTGCGGGCTGCCCAAGTCGACGACCTCGCGGATGCTGGCGGCCCTCGAGCGCACCGAGCTGCTCGAGCGCAACGCCGCCGGGTCCTACGTCGCCGGTCCCCTGTTCTGGTTGTACGCCGCCCGCCACGACCCGTGGGAGGAGCTGGTCCGGCTGGCCCGGTCCACGATGGACAAGGTCGGCGCCGACACCGGCGAGACCGTGCACCTCTCGGTGTGCCGCGGCGACCGGGTCGTGCAGGTCGCGCAGGTCGACTCGACCTACCTGCTCGGCACGCGTGACTGGACCACGGTCGACGTGCCCGCGCACACCTCGGCGCTCGGCAAGGTGCTGCTGGCGCACGGCGTCGTGGACCTGCCTGCCGGCGAGCTCGACCAGCCGACGCCGCACACGATCACCGACCGCGACGCCCTGCGTCGCGAGCTCGCCCAGGTGGTCCGCCGCGGGTGGGCCGGCACCGTGGACGAGCTCGAGATCGGGCTGTCCGGCATCGCCGCGCCGGTGCGCGGCAGCAGTGGAGACGTGGTGGCGGCACTCGGCATCTCGGGCCCCACCCCGCGCCTGCTCGAGCGGCGCGACGAGATCGGACGACAGTTGAGCGACCGGGCGGAGCAGCTATCCGGGCTGCTGCGGCGGCACACGCGCAAGGAGGGCGTGGCATGACCCCAGAAGAGATCCTGCAGGGCCTGTACGACGAGACGCTGGTCGGCAACGGTCCGCGCGTGCTGGAGCTGACCAACGACGGGCTCGCGCTCGACATGGAGCCCCAGACACTCCTCTTCGACGCGCTGATCCCGTCGCTCGAGGAGGTGGGCGCCCGCTTCGAGCGCGGCGACTTCTTCGTGCCCGAGATGCTCATCGCCGGCCGGGCGATGGCCGGGGCCATGGAGCGGTTGCGTCCGCTGCTCGCCGAGACCGGTGTCGAGACGATCGGCAAGTTCTTGATGGGCACCGTCAAGGGCGACGTCCACGACATCGGCAAGAACCTCGTCAACATCATGCTGGAGGGCGCCGGGTTCGAGGTGATCGACCTGGGGGTCCAGGTGGCGCCGGAGAAGTTCGTCGCCGCGATCGAGGAGCACCAGCCCGACATCGTCGGGTTCTCGGCCTTCCTCACCACCACGATGCCGATGTTCAAGGCCAACATGAACGCGCTCGAGAAGGCCGGGATCCGCAACGACGTCATCGTCATGGTCGGCGGTGCGCCGGTCACCCAGGAGTACGCCGACGCGGTCGGCGCCGACGGGTACGCCGCCGACGCCTCGCAGACCGTCAAGCGCGCCAAGGCGCTGCTGCACGAGAAGCGCGCGACGGTCCCCGCATGAGCGCCCCCCGTCTCGAGACCCGGCTGCGCTCTGCCACGCAGGAGGTGGTGATCGGGCACGACACCCGCTTCTGCCTGATCGGCGAGCGGATCAACCCGACCGGGCGCCGGATCTTCCAGGAGCAGCTGCGCGCCGGCGACCTCTCCGCGATCGAGCGCGACGTCCAGGCCCAGGTCGAGGGCGGCGCCGACGTCCTCGACGTCAACATGGGCGTGCCGCTCACCGACGAGGCCGACCTGCTCGCCAAGGCGATCACGATGGTCCAGAAGCTCACCGACAAGCCGATCTGCATCGACTCCTCCGTCGTCGAGGCGCTCGAGGCCGGGCTGGCGGTCTACCAGGGCCGGGCGCTGGTCAACTCGATCACCGCCGAGGACGACCGGATGGCGCAGATCCTGCCCCTGGTCAAGAAGTACGACGCCGCGATCATCGCCCTGCCCAACGACGAGGACGAGATCCCGATGGAGGTCGAGAAGCGGGTCGAGCTGACCCGCAAGATCGTCCAGGTCGCGACCACGGAGTACGGCATCGCCCAGGCCGACATCGTCATCGACCCGCTCGCGATGCCGATCGGTGCCGACGGGACGGTCGCGCTGACGTTCTTCGAGACGGTGCGGCGCATCCGCGACGAGTTCGGCGTCAACATGACCTGCGGCGCCTCGAACGTCTCCTTCGGCATGCCCTCGCGGCACGCCCTGGGCGCGGCGTTCCTCCCGATGGCCATGCAGGCCGGTCTGACGTCGGCGATCATGGACACCCGCACCCCGCAGATCGTCGAGGCGGTCAAGGCCGCCGACGTGCTGCTCGGCCACGACGAGTGGGGTGGCGCGTGGATCGCCGCGCACCGCGCCCGGCAGGCGGCCACCGCGTGAGGCACGGATGACCTCCGACTCCGACCCGCCGGGCCCGGACTTCTCGCTCGACCACGTCGGCCGCGAGGGGCTGATGGCCAGCCCCGGGACGGAGCTGGTGACCCACGACGGCACCGGCCGGGTCGAGCTGTCGTTCACCGTCGAGGACGCCGGCGGCGCCCCGCCCACGCAGCGCAGCGTGCGGGTGCCGCCCGGCGTGACGGTGTTCGACTCCGCGTCCTGGAACGGCATCGCCATCGACTCCACCTGCGGTGGCCACGGCACCTGCCACAAGTGCAAGGTGCGCGTCGACACCGCCACGCCCATCTCGCGCCACGACGTCCGCACCTTCAGCCGCGACCAGCTGGACGCGGGTTGGCGGCTGGCGTGCCTGGTCCAGGCCACCCGCGACCTCAAGGTCGAGGTACCGCCGCTCACGACGCGCCCGAAGGCCGCGACCGTGGGCGTCGGTCGCCAGGTGATCCTGCGCCCCGCGGTGCAGAAGAGGTACGTCGAGCTGGCGGAGCCGGACCTGTCCGACCAGCGCACCGACATCGACCGGCTGCTCGCCGCGATCGACGACCTCGCCCCGCAGCCGGACCTGCACGCGCTGCGCCGGCTGCCCCAGGTGCTCCGGGCGGCGGACTGGAAGGTCACCGCGGTCGTCGTCGACGAGGTCCTCGTCGACGTCGAGCCCGGCGACACCACCGCCCAGCGCTACGCGATCGCGTTCGACCTCGGCACCACCACCGTGGTCGCGACCCTGCTCGACGTCGCCCTCGGCACGCCCGTCGGCGTCGCGTCCATGCTCAACAGGCAGCAGCCCTACGGCGGCGACGTGATCACCCGGATCAGCGCGACCATGCTCGACCCGGAGGCGCTGCCCCGGCTGCAGCAGGCGGCGGCCGCGACGCTCGCCGAGCTGGCCGCGCAGGTCTGCCGCGAGGGCGGGGTCGACCCGCAGCACGTCTACGAGGTGGCGATCGCCGGCAACGCCACGATGACGGCCCTGGTGCTCGGCATCGACCCGGAGCCGCTCGGCGTCGCCCCCTTCGTGATGTCCACGGCCCAGCCGCCGACGATGCTGGCCAGCGACGTGGGTCTCGAGCTCCACCCGCGGGCGCGGGCGGTGTTCTTCCCGGCGCTCGGTGCGTACGTCGGTGGCGACATCGTGGCCGGGATGCTCGCCACCGGCATGGACCGCGACAAGCGGACCCGGCTGTTCATCGACGTCGGCACCAACTGCGAGCTCGTCGTCAGCGACGGCGACCGGATCCTGTCGACCGCCGCCCCGGCCGGCCCGGCCTTCGAGGGTGGTGCGATCCGGTGCGGCATGCGTGCCGCCGACGGCGCCATCGAGGTGATCAAGCTCGGCTCGACGCCCGAGGACGCCGTCCAGCTCGGCGTGATCGGCGACGTCGAGCCGAAGGGCCTGTGCGGCTCCGGCCTCGTCGACGCGGTGGCCGAGCTGGTGCGCGTGGGCCTGCTGGACGCCTCGGGCCGGTTCGTGCCGGACGAGCAGGCGCCCGAGGTGGCGCCGGCTCTGGCCGACCGGCTGACCAGGATCGGTGAGGAGCGGGTCTTCGTGCTGCACCGTCCGCACGCGGGCGCCATGCCCGAGGAGTGCGTGGTGCTCTCGCAGCGTGACGTCCGCGAGCTCCAGTTCGCGAAGGCCGCGATCTCGACCGGCTGGACGCTGCTGCTCGAGGAGCTCGGACTTGAGCACCGCGACGTCCAGCAGGTGCTGATGGCCGGCTCGTTCGGCAGCTACATCTCCCCCGCGTCCGCGGTCCGGATCGGGCTGGTCCCGAAGCTGCCGGTGCTCCGCATCGTCTCCGCCGGCAACGTCGCCGGCGAAGGGGCGAAGATGGCCCTGCTGTCCGTGCGCGAACGGGCGGGCGCGGCGGCGCTGTTGCAGGAGGTGACCTATGTCGAGCTCTCGGACCGCCCGGACTTCAACGACCGGTTCGTCGACCAGCTCGCCTTCTGACGGGGTGGACCTGATCGCCTGCGGCGCGCTCGCCCAGCCCGCGGCCGAGATCGCCGCACGCCACGGCTGGCCACTCACGGTGCACCCGCTCCCCCCGCTGCTGCACAACCAGCCGCACCTGATCGCCGGGGAGGTCCGCCCGCTCGCCGAGCGGCTGCTGGCACAGGGCCGTCGGGTGGCGATCGGGTACGCCGACTGCGGAACCTACGGCGCCCTCGACGCCGTGTGCGCCGAGCTCGGCATCGATCGGTTGCCCGGGCTGCACTGCTACGACGTCATCGCCGGGCCCGAGCGGCTGGCGCGGATGTTCGAGGAGCAGCCCGGCACCTACGTGCTCACCGACTTCCTGGTCCGCTCCTTCGCCCGCACCGTCGTGCGCGAGCTCGGCCTGGACCGCTACCCCGAGCTGCGCAGCGACTACTTCGGCTCCTACACCCGCGTCGTGTGGCTCGCCGAGCAGCCCGACGACGAGCTGCGGCGGCTCGCCGAGGAGGCCGCGGGCGTGCTCGGGCTGCCGCTCACCGTGGTCGACGCCGGGCAGTCGGGCCTGGAGTCGGCCCTGGCCCGTCTCGTCCTGCGAAGCGGAGCCGGTAGCGACCGGGGGTGACCCCGACGTCGGAGATGAAGCCGGCCCGGAAGGTCGCGGGCGAGTAGTAGCCGGCGTCGTGGCTGATCCGGTCGAGGGACAGGTCGGTCGTCTCCAGCAGCCGCTTCGCGATCGCGATCCGCTCGGCAGCCACCCAGCGCATCGGGGTGGTGCCGATGTCGCGCTGGAAGCGGCGGGCGAGCGTGCGGGGCGAGACGGCGGCCGCCCCGGCGAGCCGCTCGAGGGTGATGTCCTCCTGCAGGTGGGCGTGCACCCAGGTGCGCAGCTCGTCGAGCCAGTGGGCCTGCTCGGTCAGCGGCTCGGCGGCGACGTACTGCGCCTGGTCGCCGTCGCGGTGGGCGGCGATCACGAGGTTGCGCGCGATCGTGTTGGCCGCCTGCTGCCCGTGGTCGGTCCGGATCAGGTACAGGCACAGGTCGAGACCGGCCGCCGAGCCGGCGCTGGTGAGCACCCCGTCGTCGACGTAGATCGCGCGCGCGTCCACGTCGACCGCGGGGTACCGGCGCTGCAGGAGGTCGGCCCAGCGCCAGTGGGTCGTGGCCCGGTGGCCGTCGAGGACACCCGCCTCGGCCAGGGCGAAGGCGCCGGTGCACAGCGAGACCATGCGCACGCCGGCGGCCGCGGCCTGCCGCAGCGCACGCACCAGAGCCGGGTTCGCGGGCTCGTCCGGACGGATCGCCGGGACCAGCACGGTGCCGGCCTCGGCGAGCGCGGCGAGCGGTCGGCGCGGCACCAGTCGGGAGCCGCCGTGGACGCGCACGCCACGGAGGTCGCCGTGGAGGGCGACGTCGTAGAGCGGGCTCGCGTCCCGGTCCCAGTCGTAGCCCAGCGCCTCGAGCGGCATCCCGATCTCGAAGAGCGTCATGCCGTCGACGACCGGGATGGCGATCGACCGTCGCGACGACATGGCAAGAAACTATCATTTGTTGTCGATCTTGCCACTACTGGGTGCCGCCCCGCCGGCGGATCGTTGAGGGCATGACCACACACCGGCCCCCCGCACCGTCCACTGCCCTGCGAACCGTGTGGCGGGTGGTGCTCGAGATCGCCCACGGCGTCGACGCCGGCGCCCTCGTCGCTCACGGGCGCCCCGTGCCGCCGGACCATCCGGCTCGGCGCCGCCGGCTCGACCACGAGGAGGTCGAGCGGCGCCTGGCCGAGCTCTACCCGAGGCTCAGCCGTCGAGACGGGCCAGCCAGTCCTGGCGCCACCTCTCCGTCTCGGCGACCTGGTTGAACGTGTAGAGGTGCAGGCCGCTGACCCGCATCAGCGGGTCGCCGAGGGTCGGCGCACACTTCTCCACGAACGACTCCCCCGTGAACCCGCCCGGTGCGACCAGACGGGTCATCAGCCCCTTCTGCTTGGCCAGGAAGCGGGTCGAGTCGCCGACGCCGATCTTGGTGGCCATGCCGAGCAGCTTGGCCCGGTCGACCGGGCCCGGCACGCCGAGCAGGAGCGGCAGCTCGACGCCGCGTCGTCGTACGCGTTGTAGCCAGTCCTTGATCACCGCCGGGTCGAAGGTGAGGTTGCTGACGATGTAGGTCGCGTGCTTGCGCTTGTCCCACATCGACTGCACCGTCAGGTCGTCGTGGATCTTCGGGTGGCTCTCGGGATAGCCGGTCACGCCGACGTGCGCGAAGGGGCTGCCGATCGCGGTGAGGTCCTCCAGCAGCGAGACCGCGTCGTGGTAGTCACCGACCGGGTCGGCGTCGCCGCCGGGCACGAAGACGTTGGTGATCCCGGCGGCAGTGAGCCGGTCGACCAGCTCGACCAGCTCGGCGCGGCCACTCACCATCCGGGCCGCCAGGTGCGGGACGACGGTGTAGCCGGCTGCGGCCAGCCGCTCCGCGGTGCCGACGGTGCGCTCGAGCCCCATCGACGGCGAGGCGGTGACGGTCAGCGGGACCTCGGTGGGGACCGCCTCGAGGACCTTCGCCTCGATCGTGGCCGTCGGGAGGATCTCGTAGCGGGCGTTGCCGAGCAACCGGCGGACGGTGGCCCGGTCCTGGGCGCGCATCACAGGACCTCCTTCTCGGGGGCCGGGTCGGCGCCCAGGCTGGCCAGGGCGACCGTCTGGTGCTCGACCAGGTCGTACTTCTGCGCATGCAGGACCGCTCGGCGCACCCGGGCGGGCAGCGTCGACTCGTAGGGCTCGGCCCGCAGGGACTTCACCAGGGACACGCACATCGCCACGATCACCAGCATGAAGGGCCCGGCCACGATGATCACCAGCGTCTGCAGGGCACCCAGCCCTCCGGACCACAGCAGGATCGACGCGACGGCGCCCTGGGCGACGCCCCAGAAGACGACCAGCCAGCGCTTCGGCTCCTCCTCCCCGTGCTGGCTCAGCATCCCCATCACGATCGAGGCGGAGTCCGCGCCGGTGATGAAGAAGATGGCGATCAGGAAGACCGCCAGGACCACGGTGACCGAGGCGATCGGGTACTCGCGCAGGGTCGTGAACAGGGCGCTCTCGCTGCCCTCCTTCGCCAGCACCGCGCCGAGGTCACGCGCACCGCTCAGCTGGACGTCGAAGGCGGACCCGGCCATGATCGAGAACCACACGAACGAGACCAGGCTCGGGACCGCGATCACGTAGATCACGAACTCGCGGATCGTGCGGCCCTTCGAGATCCGGGCGATGAACATGCCGACGAAGGGCGTCCACGAGACCCACCAGGCCCAGTAGAAGATCGTCCATCCGCTGATGAACGCGTCGCCGCCGAACGCCCCGGTGCGGAAGGACATCGCCGGCAGGTGCGTGAGGTAGCCGCCCAGCGACTCGGTGAACGTGTTCATGATGAACACCGTCGGCCCCACGACGAAGAGGAAGAAGACGAGCAGCACGGCGGCGACGGCGTTGGCGTTCGAGAGCAGCTGCACGCCCTTCTCGACGCCGCTCACCGCCGAGGCCACGAAGCACACGGTCAGGAACGCGATCACGCCGACGGTGAGCCACTTGGACTCCCCCGAGCCGAGCACGTCGTCGAGACCGCCCGTGATCTGCAGGGCACCGAGGCCGAGCGAGGTGGCCGAGCCGAACAGGGTGGCGAAGATCGCGATCACGTCGATCGCCTTGCCCGGGCCCTCGCTCGCCCGGCGCCCGAGCAGCGGCCCGAAGGCACCGGACACGAGGTTGCCGGCGCCCTTGCGGTAGGCGAAGTAGCCGATGGCCAGCCCGATCACGGCGTACATCGACCACGGGTGGAGGCCCCAGTGGAAGAACGCGTACTCCATCGCGGTGCGGGCCGCCTCGGGCGAGCCCGCCTCGGCGCGGCCGGGCGGGGTGCTGCCGGGGTCGGTCGAGGTGAGGTAGGTCAGCGGCTCGGCGACGCCCCAGAACATCAGGCCGATCCCCATGCCGGTGGCGAACATCATCGACACCCACGAGAACGTCGAGAACTCGGGCGTCGAGTCGTCCGGGCCGAGCCTGATGTTGCCGTACCGGGTGACGGCGAGATAGCAGGAGAGCATGAGGAACCCTGCGCTGACGAGCACGAACATCCAGCCGAAGTCGTCGGTGATCCAGGTGAGCACCTTGCTCGTGCCGGTGGTCATCGAGTCGGAGTCCACGGCGCCCCAGAGCAGGAAGGCGAGGACGAGGGCGGCCGCGACACCGAAGGTGATCCGGTCCAGTGGCGCGGTCGACTTCTCCGGGGTCACTTCGGCCATGATCGCCCTCCCGTGAGGCACCAGTGGTTGCGTCATCCGCAACCTGGTTCGAATAGCGCAACCACCATGCGCCGGTGACCCGGCTCACGTCAAGGAATTGACGCGACTCAGCGCACGCCCCACGAGTAGGTCTGCTTGCGCAGCTTGAGGTAGAGCAGGGTCTCGGTGCTCAGCACGCCGGGGATGGTCCGGATCCGGCGCGAGATGATCTCGAGCAGGTGCTCGTCGCTCTCCGCGACGACCTCGGCGAGGAGGTCGAACGAGCCGGCGGTGATCACGACGTAGTCGACCTCGGTGAACTCGGCGAGCGCGTCCGCGATCGGCTCCAGCTCGCCGGTCGCGCGGATCCCGATCATCGCCTGGCGGGCGAAGCCGATCTCCGTGGGGTCGGTGACCGCCACGACCTGCATCACGCCGCTGTCGACGAGCCGCTGGACCCGCTGGCGCACGGCCGCCTCGGAGAGGCCGACCGCCTTGCCGATGGCGGCGTACGAGCGTCGGCCGTCCTCCTGGAGCTCGGCGATGATGGCCTTCGAGACGTCGTCGAGGGGCGGTGACTTCGGCTTGGACACGAGCCGATCCTCACAGGGCCAGCCCCTGCGGTGCAACACTCACGTACGGATTCCGTTGCAATCCGGTTAATCGGCTTCGGAATCACTTGTCTTGTGACGTGGGTCATGCCACGATCGGCACGTTCTGTTCTGGGGAGGTGCAATCGGTGGTCAATGCCCGTCTGAGTCGCAGGGCGGCACTTCGAGGGGGTGCCGGAGTCCTGCTCGGCGGCGCCAGTCTCGGCGTGCTGCCGCTGTTCGGCACTCCTGACCGCAAGCAGGATCCCGCCTCCTGCCGGACCCGCGACCTGTCGTCGTCCGACAAGCGGCTGGTCGTGTCCAACTGGCCGGGCTACATCGACGAGGACGACGGCGACTACACCTCGACGCTCACCGAGTTCGAGAAGAAGACCGGCATCAAGGTCAGCTACACCGCCGACGTCAACGACAACCTCGAGTTCTTCGCCAAGGTCGTCAACCAGCTCGGCTCGTGCCAGTCCTCGAAGCGCGACATGTTCGTGCTCACCGACTGGATGGCGGCCCGGATGATCCAGGTCGGGTGGATCCAGCCGCTCGACAAGGCGAAGGTCCCCAACGTCCACGCGAACCTGATCGACTCGCTGCAGCACGTCGGCTGGGACCCGGACCGCACGTACTCCGCGCCCTGGCAGAGCGGCCTGACCGGCATCGCCTACAACAAGTCGAAGGTCAAGGAGGTGCGCTCCTTCGAGGAGCTGCTCACCCGCTCCGACCTGCGCGGCCGGATCTCGCTGCTCACCGAGATGCGCGACACGATGGGCCTGATCATGCTGACCGAGGGCGCCGACCCGGCGAACTTCGACCAGGACGACTGGGACAACGCCATCGACCGGTTGCGCAAGGCCCGCAACGACGGCCAGGTCCGGGCCTTCACCGGCAACGACTACATCCAGGACCTCTCCGCAGGGAACATCCTGGCCTGCGAGGCCTGGTCCGGCGACGTGGCGGCCGCCGAGGACGAGAACCTCGTCTTCGTCTCGCCCGAGGAGGGCCAGATGATCTGGTCCGACAACATGCTGGTCCCCAACCTCGCGAGCCACCAGGGCAACGCCGAGGAGTGGATCAACTACTACTACGAGCCCGAAGTGGCCGCGAAGCTCGCGGCGTACGTCTGGTACATCTGCCCCGTCAAGGGCGCCCAGGAGGCGATGGAGAAGGTCGACCCGAGCCTCGTTGACAACCAGCTGATCTTCCCGTCCGCCGAGTCGCTGAAGACGATGCACTCGTTCATGGCCCTCGAGGAGTTCCAGATCCGCGCCTACGAAGGAGATTTCGCCGATGTCATTGGCGGCTGACAACGGCCGGAGTCTCCGGCTCACCGCGCTCACCAAGGAGTTCGCCACCTTCACGGCCGTGCGCTCCCTCGACCTCGAGGTCCCCGCCGGCAGCTTCTTCGCGCTGCTCGGCCCGTCCGGCTGTGGCAAGACCACGACGCTGCGCATGGTCGCCGGGCTCGAGGTGCCCACCTCCGGCACGATCCACCTCGGCGACGACGAGATCACCTACGAGAAGCCGTACCGCCGCCCGGTCAACACGGTCTTCCAGAACTACGCGCTCTTCCCGCACCTCGACATCCACGAGAACGTCGCCTTCGGCCTGCGCCGGCGCAAGGTCAAGGACGTCGACCAGCAGGTGAAGGAGATGCTCGCGCTGGTCGAGCTCGAGTCGCAGGCCAGCAAGAAGCCGCCGCAGATGTCCGGTGGCCAGCAGCAGCGCGTCGCCCTGGCCCGGGCACTGATCAACCGGCCCGAGGTGCTGCTGCTCGACGAGCCGCTCGGCGCCCTCGACCTCAAGCTGCGCCGGTCGATGCAGATCGAGCTCAAGCGGATCCAGACCGAGGTCGGCCTCACCTTCGTGCACGTCACGCACGACCAGGAGGAGGCGATGACGATGGCCGACACGATCGCCGTCATGAACGGCGGCGTGATCGAGCAGATGGGCTCCCCCGCCGAGCTGTACGAGAACCCGCGCACCACCTTCGTCGCCAACTTCCTGGGCCAGTCGAACCTGGTCGCCGGCACCGTCGCCAGCGCCGACGGGGACGTCGTACGCGTCGACATGCACGGCATCCAGGTCTCCATCCCGGCTGAGCGCGCGCACACCCGCGCCGGCGACGGCTGGGTCGGCATCCGGCCCGAGAAGGTGCTCATCGCGCCGGCCGGCGAGCCGATCGACGCCCCCGGCAACCACATGACCGGCGGCATCATCACCGACGTCAGCTTCGTCGGCGTCAGCACCCAGTACCTCGTGATGATGCCGTGGGGCCAGGAGCTGATGTCCTTCGAGCAGAACACCGGCCGGCGCGCCGTGCTCGAGAAGGGCACCAAGGTCGACGTGTCCTGGCGACCCGAGTTCGCGTTCCTGCTGCCCGCCAGCCAGGACGTGAACGCCGGCGTCATCGAGGAGGCCTAGACCATGCGGCGGGGACGCTTCACCGGCTACTGGCTGATGCTGCCCGCGGGCCTGTGGCTCGCGCTGTTCTTCGTGATCCCGTTCTACTCGCTGCTCGCGACCAGCCTCTTCGACCCGAAGGGCTCGGTGCTGACCGGGTACGACGTGGACTACCGGTTCGCGAACTTCGTCGACGCGCTCGACGAGTTCTGGGAGCCGCTCTTCCGCTCGCTGTGGTACGCCGCCGCGGCCACGGCGATCTGCCTCGTGCTGGGCTACGTGCTGGCGTACGCGATCGCGTTCAAGGCCGGCCGGTGGCGCAACCTACTGCTGGTGCTGGTGATCGCGCCGTTCTTCACCAGCTTCCTGGTGCGCACCCTGTCGTGGAAGCTGATCCTCGCCGACGACGGGTTCGTCGTGGACACCCTGCAGTTCCTGCACGTGCTCGGGGACGACGGCCGGCTGCTCGCCACGCCGGTCGCCGTGATCGCGGGCCTGGTCTACAACTTCCTGCCGTTCATGGTGCTGCCGCTGTACGCCAGCCTCGAGAAGATCGACGGCCGGCTGATCGAGGCGGCGAGCGACCTCTACGCCTCCCCCACCCGCGGCTTCCTCAAGGTGACCCTGCCGCTGTCCAAGCCGGGCGTCGTGGCGGGCACGCTGCTGACCTTCATCCCGGCTGCCGGCGACTACATCAACGCAGCGCTGCTGGGCAGCCCCAACCAGCGCATGGTCGGCAACGTGATCCAGAACCTGTTCACCAGCACCGGTGACTACGCCACCGCCGGCGCCCTCTCGGTGATCCTGATGGCGATCATCGTCGCGATGGTCATGGTCTACATCCGCACCGCCGGGACGGAGGAGCTCGTATGAACGGGGTGCAGCGCGCCGGCCGGTGGATCGGCGAGCACCTGGTGCTGGCAGCCGGGCTGCTGGTGCTGGTCTACATGTTCGTGCCGATCGCCGTCGTGATGCTGATGAGCTTCAACGACAACAGCAAGTCCCGCAACGTCTACGCGTTCCGCGACTTCACCTGGAGCAACTGGGCCAACCCGTGCCGTCCGGACGGGATGTGCTCGGCGGTCGTGCGCAGCATCGAGATCGGCCTGCTCGCCACCCTCGTGGCCACCCTGCTCGGCACCCTCGCGGCGTTCGCCCTCGTGCGGCACGACTTCGTCGGCCGCTCGGTCGCCAACACGGTGATCTTCCTGCCGATGGCCTCCCCCGAGATCGTGATGGGATCCTCGCTGCTCGCCCTGTTCGTCGCGGGCGGCTTCGGCGGCCGGCTGGGCTTCTGGACGATCTTCATCGCCCACGTGATGTTCTGCCTGTCGTTCGTCATCGTGACCGTCAAGGCGCGGTTGTCCGGCCTCGACGAGAACCTCGAGCAGGCTGCGATGGACCTCTACGCCAGCGAGTGGACGACCTTCTGGCGGGTGACCTTCCCGCTGGTTTTCCCCGGCATCGCCGCCGCGGCGCTGCTGAGCTTCTCGCTGTCGTTCGACGACTTCATCATCACGAACCTCAACGCCGGCCAGACGGTCACCTTCCCGATGTTCGTGTGGGGCGTCGCCCAGCGCGGCATCCCGATGCAGGTCAACGTGGTCGGCACGGTCATGTTCTTGATCTCACTGTTCCTGGTGCTCACCAACATGCTGCTCACCCGCCGCCGCGCGGCCGCCTCCTGAGCTCCTCGAACAGCTCCTGAGCTCCTCGAACAGCCCGAGCCAGGCATGACGAAGCGGCGGCCGGGACCCCCACCGTCCCCGACCGCCGCCTGTGTGGTGGCAGCGCTGCTGCGCGTCCCCGCGGTTACAGCAGCCCCGCCGCCTCGGTGAGGACGGCGCGGAGCTTCTGCTCCATCTCGTCGAAGTGCTCCTGGCCGCAGATCAGCGGCGGCGAGAGCTGGATGACCGGGTCGCCCCGGTCGTCGGCACGGCAGTAGAGGCCGGCGTCGTACAGGGCCTTGGAGAGGAAGCCGCGCAGCAGGCGCTCGGACTCGTCCTCGTCGAAGGTCTCCTTGGTGGCCTTGTCCTTGACGAGCTCGATGCCGTAGAAGAAGCCGTCGCCGCGGACGTCGCCGACGATGGGCAGGTCGAGCAGCTTCTCCAGGGTGCCGCGGAAGGCACCCTCGCGCTCGCGGACGCCCTCGTTGATCTTCTCGTCCTCGAAGATCTCCATGTTCTTCAGCGCCACCGCCGTGGAGACCGGGTGGCCGCCGAAGGTGTAGCCGTGCAGGAAGGTCTCGGTGCCGTGGGCGAACGGCTCGTAGACCCGGTCGCTGGCGATCATCGTGCCGAGCGGCGAGTAGCCGGAGGTGAGGCCCTTGGCCGAGGTGATGATGTCGGGCTGGTAGCCGTAGCGCTCGGCACCGAACATGTGGCCCAGGCGGCCGTAGGCGCAGATGACCTCGTCGGAGACCAGCAGCACGTCGTACTGGTCGCAGATCTCGCGCACCCGCTGGAAGTATCCGGGCGGCGGCGGGAAGCAGCCGCCGGCGTTCTGGACCGGCTCGAGGAAGACGGCGGCGACCGTGTCGGCGCCCTCGTTCTCGATGGCGACGGCGATCTGGTCGGCGGCCCAGCGGCCGAAGGCCTCGGGGTCGGAGCCGTCGAGGAAGCCACCGGTGATCTCGGAGGCCCGGTAGGCGTTGGTGTTCGGCACCCGGAAGGTCGAGGGCACGAGCGGCTCGAACGGGGCCTTGAGGCCCGGCAGGCCGGTGATGGACAACGCACCCTGGGTGGTGCCGTGATACGCGATGGCGCGGCTGATGACCTTGTGCTTGCCCGGCTTCCCGACGAGCTTGAAGTAGTTCTTGGCGAGCTTCCAGGCGGACTCGACCGCCTCGCCGCCACCGGAGGTGAAGAACACCCGGTTGAGGTCGCCGGGCGCGTAGCCCGCGATCTTCTCCGCGAGCTCGATGGCCGTCGGGTGGGCGTAGGACCACAGCGGGAAGAAGGCGAGCTCGGAGGCCTGCTTGGCCGCCACCTCGGCGAGGTCGGTGCGCCCGTGGCCGAGCTGGCTCACGAAGAGACCACCGAGGGCGTCGAGGTACTTGCGTCCCTGGGCGTCCCACACGTAGGCACCGTCACCGCGCACGATGATCGGCACGTCGGCCGTGTCGTACGACGACATGCGGGTGAAGTGCATCCACAGGTGCTCCCGCGCGGACTTCTGGAGGGCGTCATGCGCCGTTGCGTCTACCACCCGACCATCTTGACTCCCATTCGCCGAAACAGCAAGTGAATCAGTGGCTGTTTGGCAGGTTTGCAACGGATTTCGTTGCTCGTGGGCTTTCGCACGACGGGCAGTCTGGTTACGCTGCCGAGCCATGACCCCCTTGCGCAACTTCATCGACGGCGCGTCCGTCGACGCCGCCTCCGCAGCCACCTACGACGTCGTGAACCCGGCGACCGGCCGGGCCTACACGACCGCCCCCGCCAGCGACGCGGAGGACGTCGACCGTGCGATGCGTGCCGCCGAGCGGGCGTTCGAGACCTGGGGCGAGACCACCCCGAAGGAGCGGCAGGAGGCGCTGCTGCGCATCGCGCAGGCGATCGAGGACCGGGCCGACGACTTCGTGCGGGCCGAGTGCGAGAACACCGGCAAGCCGATCGGCATCACCACCGACGAGGAGATGCCGCCGAGCGTCGACGAGTTCCGCTTCTTCGCCGGCGCCGCTCGCGTCCTCGAGGGCAAGAGCGCGGGCGAGTACCTCAAGGACCACACCTCGTGGATCCGCCGCGAGCCGATCGGCGTCGTCGGCCAGGTGACGCCGTGGAACTACCCGCTGATGATGGCGATCTGGAAGATCGCCCCGGCCCTGGCCGCCGGCAACACGATCGTGCTCAAGCCGAGCGACACGACCCCGGCCAGCACGGTGCTGCTCGCCGAGGTGGCGGCGGAGTTCCTGCCCGCGGGCGTGCTCAACGTGGTCTGTGGCGACCGCAGCGCCGGGCGCGCGCTGGTCGAGCACAAGACGCCGCAGCTGGTCGCGATCACCGGGTCGGTGCGCGCCGGCATGGAGGTCGCCGCCTCGGCCGCGACCGACCTCAAGCGGGTCCACCTCGAGCTCGGCGGCAAGGCCCCGGTCGTGGTCTTCGACGACGCCGACGTCGAGGCGGCCGCTGCGGCGATCGCCGGCGCGGGCTACTTCAACGCGGGCCAGGACTGCACCGCCGCCACCCGCGTCCTCGCCGGCGCCGGCATCCACGACGACCTCGTCGCCGCCCTGGCCGAGCAGGCCCGGAAGACGCGCACCGGCCTGCCCGACGACCCCGACGTCGCCTACGGCGCCCTCAACAACCCCGACCAGCTGGCGCGCGTCGCGGGCATGGTCGACCGGCTCCCCGACCACGCACGGATCGAGGCCGGCGGCACCCGGCCCACCGTCGCCGGGGGCGAGGGTGGCTACTTCTACGACGCCACCGTCGTCTCGGGCCTGCGTCAGGACGACGAGGTCGTCCAGAACGAGATCTTCGGCCCGGTCATCACCGTCCAGCGGTTCTCCGACGAGGCCGAGGCCGTCCGCTTCGCCAACGACGTGCAGTACGGCCTGTCCTCCTCGGTGTGGACCAAGGACCACGCTCGCGCACTGCGGATGTCCAAGCGCCTCGACTTCGGCGTGGTCTGGATCAACACCCACATCCCGTTCGTGTCCGAGATGCCGCACGGCGGCTTCAAGCACTCGGGCTACGGCAAGGACCTGTCGATGTACGGGCTCGAGGACTACACCCGGGTCAAGCACGTGATGTCGTACCACGGGGAGTGAGCCCGACACGCAGCCGCGGCCGGCGAAGGTAGAGGTTCGCCGATCATCCCGGTCCGGTGCCGGGCGCCCGCGCCGTAGCGTCCCGCCCGAAGGAGGGACTCTGCGATGACGATGCTCGCCCGGCTCCTGGCGATGCTCCTGCTCCTCACCGGGCTCGGGTCCCTAGGATCGGCCCGTGAGCGACCAGTGGCGCCCCTACGACGCACCCGGCGACGGCAGCCCCCCGCCGCCTCCACCACCGCCGCCCCCGCTGCCCACGCACCGTCCCTACGGCAGCGCGACCTACCCGACGTACGACGCCGGCGCTGAGCGCCGCCGGCTCCGCGGACGGATCGGGATGCTCGTGGTCGGAGTGCTCGTCGTGCTCGGCGGCGCCGGCATCGGCATCACCGCCCTGGTCGTGAACGCGCTCGACGACGACAGCTCGTCGTCGACGACCACGACCACCACCCGCACCGAGGTCCACGTCGACGGGACCGGCAACGGGAGCGGCGACGTCGACCTGTTCTCGACCGCCGCCACCCACGCGATGACCGAGGCGCTGGTGAAGGAGACCGGCTCCCCGCAGGTGCTCGAGGTGATCCTGCTCCAGGTCCAGGCCGTGCTCACGGTTCCCGGCGAGGACGGGCCGCGGACGCTGCTGTGGGACGGGGCGGCGCTGACGGAGGGCGGGCCCGGCTTCTCGGCCCGCAAGCCGTTCGACGTCGGCGACCTCGACGGCGCCGTGGTGGCCCGGCTCTGCGGTGAGCAGCCGGCCGGGTGCACCGCCATCGCCGGCCGGCCGCTGCCGAGCGACAACGGCGCCTGGCTCACCGTCGCCAGCCCGAGCGGCGTCCGCTTCACCGACCTGCAGGGCGACAAGCCCTGACGATCAGGCGTCGGCCGGCTCCGCGTTGGTGATCGGCGTGATCCACGACTGGTGGGTCGTGGTGTTCTTGGTGATCGCCAGCAGCTCGTCCATGTGGGGCTCGAGGCCGGTCACCTTGTCGAGCGGTACGCCGATGATCAGCTGGAACCCGAGGCCCTTCCACGCCTGCACCGCACGACCCGCGAACTCCGAGTCGGCCTTGACGAAGCCCTCGTCGAGGAACACCGGCGCGAACCGCGGCCGCGAGCGCATCTCGTCGCCCAGCCGGAAGCGCAGCGCGGAGCCGACGATGAACGCCACCAGCTCCTGGCTCTCGCCGCCGGACTTCTCCCCCAGCGTGCGGTACGTCGCCCGCAGCTCGCCGGTGAGGTGGTCGTAGCGCTCGGCGCTGATCTCCACGTGCCGGCGCACGTCGAGCAGCCGGTCGCGGTCGGTGGTGAGGGCCGGGCCGTCGCCGGACTGGGCCGGCTTGCGCAGCTGCTGCATGAACCGGCTGAGGTCGGTGAACCTCTTCTCCAGCCCGGCCTCGTCGAGCTCGCCGCTCACGCCGGACGACAGGGCCCGCAGGTCCTTGAGGAAGACCTGCACGTGGGCGGGCGCCAGCCGCCGCAGCCGGATCCGGAGCCGGTCGCCCTCGGCACCGAACTCGAGACGGCGCAGGATCGCGTTGATCGGCTCGAGCCGGTCCTCGATCTCCTCGACCGAGGACGACATCGCGCCGAGCAGCGGGACCAGGTCCTGGCCGCTCCACTCGGTGAGCCGGCGACGCCACTCCGCGCGGCGCTCGGCGAGGCCGGTGCCGCGGATGTCGTCGAGGATCCGGGCGTAGTCGGCGTACGAGTCGGAGGTGGCGCCGAGGTTGGGCGAGTCCCACTGGAACTTGTAGTGCTTGAAGATCAGCGCCAGGTCGTCGTCGCAGCGCCGCATCTCGGCCTCGGCGTCCGCGACGGCGGTGCGCAGCCGCTCCCCCAGCCGGTGCGAGTTGTCGGCGAACCGGTCGAGGTCCTCGGGGTCCGCGGGGGCGGCGGCCGCGGCGAAGTCGGCGGCCAGCGCGGCCTCCTGCTCCTCGCTCAGCTCGACCGTCCCGCTCCTCTCCATCGCCTCGAGTCGGTCCTTGACCAGGTCCTCGGAGTCGACGAGCTCGCTGTGGCCGGAGTTGAGCTCGCGCTGCTTCTGCTCGAGCGCGAACCTCTCCTGCCGCGCGTCGTCGAGGCGGTGGACGAGGTCGTCGATCTGCGCCTGGAGCACCTTGAGCTGGTCGTCGGAGGTGAGGATGTCGGTGCGACGCTGCTCCAGCTCGGCGATGCGCCGGTCGCTGCCCGCGACGTCGACGTCGTCGAAGCGGACCATCGCGATGGCGTCGTACGCCTTGCGCTGCTGCTCCAGCAGCCGGCCGCGGCGGTCGAGCTCGGCGAGCTGGGCGTCGACCTGCTCCATCCTGCGCTCGAGCTCCGCGAGCTGGCCGTCGATCTCGGCGATCGCGTCCTCGTTGGAGAAGCCGATGATGTTGCGGTGGTCACTGCGCCCGTGGGTGCCGCGGTCGCCGTTGCGGGTCTGGCCGGCGGCGGTGACCCGGAACCCGGGCCCGTCGAGCTCCGCGGCGCTCTCGACGCAGAAGGCGTTGCGGGACGGCTCCTCGACGTGCTGCTGGACCCAGCCGGAGAACGGCGAGTCCTTGAACAGCAGCTTGCCGGCGACCCGCTCGGGGTCGGCCGGGCCGGTCTCGGGCAGGTCGAGCTCGACCCCCTGGAAGGTCAGCCGGCCGGGCAGGCGCAGGCCGTCGATCGCGCTGGAGAACTCGGCCAGGCGACCGATCGGCACCAGCATCATCCGCGCGGTCCCGCCCAGCACGGTCTCGATCGCGGTGCGCCAGCGCGCCTCCTCGGGCGCGAGGTCGATCAGCTCCGCCACGAACGGCAGCTCGTCGACCGACAGGCCGCTCGCGTCGGCGACGGCGGCCCGCAGGTCGTGGAGGTACGACGGCACCCGGCCGTTGCGGTTCTCCATCGAGGCCCGCTCGCGCTTGAGCACGGCCTGCTCGTTCTTCAGCGGCACCAGCGCGTCGCGCACCCGGTCGCGCTCGGCGCGCAGCGTGGCCTGCTCGGCCTCGCCGGCGGTGAGCCGCTTGCGGGCCAGCAGCTGCAGCTCGGCGAACGCGGTCGCCGAGTCGAGCGCGGACTCGAGGTCGGGGGCGTCGGCGTCGGTGAGCCCGACCAGCGGGTAGACCCGCTCCTCGAGCTCGGCGAGCCGGTTGGCGCGCTCCTCGCGGATCACCCGCTCGTGCTCGGCCTGCGCGGCGAGCGCCTGCAGGTCGCCGCCGCCGGCTGCGCGGTGCGCCTCCTTCGCCGCCTCGAGGTCACCGGCGAGCGTGGTCTCGGCGGACCGCGTGGCGGTGAGTGCCTCGACGGTGCCCTGCCGGGAGTCGCGGTTGCCCGCGACGGCGGCCTCGATCAGCCGCAGGTGGGTGCGCAGCAGCCACAGCCGCAGCGGGGTGTCGCCGGACAGCGTGACGCCGTACGAGTCGAGCTCGGCGAGCCGCTTGGTCGCCGCGACCTTGCGCTCGTGGAGGTCGGTGATCGGCTCGAGCAGCTCGAGCTTCTGCTCCTCGGTGCGCATCGCGGTGTACGACGCGTCGAGGTCGTCGAAGTGCTCGATCGCCCGGTCCGCGGCGGCGTAGGTCGACGGCCGCTCGAGCACCATGTCCTTGTAGAGCTCGTCGACGCTGCGGACCTGGTTGCCGGCCTGGATCCGGGCCAGCAGGCGCAGCGCCTTGGAGCCGTCGCCGTTGGCACCGATGCCGAGACGCGCGTGCAGCACGGCCGCGAACTCGGCGTACGTGCGGTGCACGCGGATGCCGGGGAACAGCTTCTTGAGGGTGTTGGCGTGGAAGCGCTCGGGCACGGCGACCTCCAGCGTCTCCAGCGACAACGCGCCCTCGTGGGTGGCGAGCTGCATCTGCACCTCGCCGGAGCGCGCGGCGCGCCGCGGGACGTAGTAGGTGCGCAGCGCGGTGAACCGGCCGCCCTGGTCGTTGACGAAGGTCATCGCGACCGCGCCCCACGTGTCGGAGCCCTTGCCGCGCAGCAGCTTCTCCTCGGGCCGCCCGGTCCTGGGGTTGTCGACGACGTCGACGGCACCGCGCAGGTAGGACAGCAGGTTGCGCTGGCCCGCGCTGCGGGCGCGGCCCGCGACGGCGTCGTTGGAGGCGCCGTTGAACTTCGTGTCGGAGGGCATCATCAGCGCCGTGTAGGCGTCGAGGATGGTGCTCTTGCCGACACCCGAGGCGCCGGAGATCATCGTCGCGTCGCCCCGCAGCGGGACCGTGGTCAGGCCGCCGAAGCCGCCCCAGTTGACCAGCTGCAGCAGCACAGCGCGCCACTGGACGGTGTCGTCGGCCGGCGTCGCGACGACCTCCTTGTCGAAGAGGCCGTCGGTGCCCTCGACCTGCTCCATCTCGTCGACGGACATCAGGCGTCCTCCTCCTCGAACAGGTCGTCGTCGCGGGGCTCCGGCTCCGGCTCGGAGCCGTTGGCCTTCTGCAGCGCCTCGAGCAGCTCCTGGAGCAGCTCGAGCGGCAGCAGCGGCTCGACGGCCTCGCTGATCTCGTAGCGGTCGTCGGCGGCCGAGCCGATGAGCAGGCCGGCCTTCACCACGCTGACCACGGCGTTGCGGGCCCGCTTCTCGTCGCCCGCCTCGTCGGTGGCGTGGCCGGGACGGAAGCTGGCGACGTACTCGACGATGTCCTCGCGGTCGATGTAGACCCGGGCGTCGCCGCTGGCCAGCCCCGCTCGCAGCCGGTCGCGCAGGTGGACCAGCACGAGGGTCTCCTCGCGCGACCACGAGGTGTCGTGGAGCAGGGTAGGGAACCGGCTGGCCGTCTCGGAGGTGGCCTGTCGCTTCCACGCGACCTCGCGGGTCGGGTCGACCTGGAGGTCGAGGAACAGATCGTTGAGGCGCGAGCGGATCACCCGCTCGTTCTCGACCAGCACCTGCCAGTCGCGCGGGTGGGTGCGGGCGCTGATGAACCGCTGCTTGAGCAGGGTGACGAGTGCGTGCCGCTGCGCGTACTCCAGCCCACCCTCGTCGCCCTCGAACAGGGACACCGAGGTCTCGTCGGCGACCTCGTCGAGGTCGTCGAAGTCGTTGATCTCGTCGCTGTCGCTGCTCTCAGCGGTCGGCTCGTCCAGCTCGACACTCACCGGCGGGACTCCTCTCGGGTGTTCTCGAGGTCGGGATCCGGAAGGGGCGTGCGCGGCACGGCGAACGTGCGGCGCGACCCGTCGGGGCGTACGGCGGCGAACGACTCGAGCTCGTCCTCGGTCTCCCACTCGCGGTCGGCCGCGAGGTGCAGCAGGCCGAAGATCTCGACCGGGCGGCGCAGCGACGGCTCGAGCGCCTCGAACAGCTCCCCGAGAGAGCCGGCCGGCAGCAGGTCGCCGAGCGCGTCGTCGAGCCGCTGGCGCAGCGAGCCCAGCTGGGGGCCGCCCTGGGCCATCAGCTCCGCGAGCGAGAGCGTCGGCGCCTCGGCCGGGTCGGCGGCCGTGATCGGCGCCGGCAGCACGTCGTCGGCCGGGTCGTGGAACCGCTCGCGCAGGTGGTCGACGTTGACCCGGCTCGGCAGGAGCGAGACCTCGTGGGTCGCCCGCGGCCCGGTCGTCGACATCCACGTCATCAGCTCGGACTCGACCTGGCGCAGCGTCTGCTCCAGCTCCCGGTCGCGCGCGGCGTCGTGGGAGACGATGTACTCCTTGAGCGTGGCCGTCACCCGGCTGCGCTGGGCCAGCACCCGGTCGAGGCCGTCGCGCACCAGCTTGACGGTCCCCCGCAGCTCGGCCCGGTCGGCCTCCCCGAGGATCCCGTGCGACAGCGGGTGCTCGAGCAGCGCGTTGAGGTCCTCACGCAGCTGGGTCACCAGCCCGTCGTCGCGCAGCAGCGCGAACGCCCCCTCGAACGCCCGCCCCTCCTGGGTCGCCGTCATCAGCGCGTCGGCCCGCGCGAGGTAGTCGTCGATGACCTCACCCGCCGGCCGGTCCTCGGCCCGGAACGCCGCCAGGATCTCGGTGCGGATGGTCGCGAACCGCTCCTCGACCCGCGCGAAGTCACTCGGCAGCGCACTGATCAGCGACAGCAGCTCGGTGAACCCCTCGAGCATGTAGTCCTCGGTCGCGCTGACCATCTCGGCGCCGTCGACCAGCCGGTCGCGCTCGACCTTCAGCCGCGCGATCTCGTCGTTGAGCAGGGTGACCCGCGCGCTGCGGTCCGGGTTCGCCTCGGAGTTGAACCGTCGTACGGTGCTCAGGATGGTCGTGATCCGGTGCTCGCTCAGCGTCGCCCGGTCGCGCGCGAGGTTCTTGACCAGCTCCAGCGCCTGCTGCGCGTGGGAGGTCAGCGAGTAGACCTCGTTGCCCTGCTCGTCCAGCGACCGCACCAGCCACTGCCCCCGCATCCAGCGCTGGCAGATGTCGCGCCCGCTGCCCGTCGGCAGGTCGGTGTCGCCCGCGCTGCGGATCTCGGCGAGGTGCTCCTCGACCTGCGTGTGCAGCCGCGCGGTGGGGATCGGCTTGTTGTTGCGCCCGAACGCCGCCCGGAAGATGGTAATCACGACGGGCGCCTGCCGCTGGTGGAGCAGGGTCAGGGTCGGCTGCGCGAAGGCGCCCTTGACCCGCGCCAGCTCGGCGGCGATGTCGCTCAACCCTGTCCCCCGGTGTCCGTCGTCGTGATGTGGCCTGCTAGGTGCGAACGAAAAGCATCACACAGGGGTACGACGCGGCCGCAGGCAGGCTCGGCGATCCTCGGTCATCGTCGGGATTGCCACCAAATGGCGGATGTCGGGGCACGCGCCGGCGGCGTAGCGTCCCGAGAGGGACCGGACCGCTCCCCGAGGAGGTCGACATGAAGTACGTCATCTCGTGGCTGGCGAAGCCCAGCCTGGGCGAGGCCGAGATCGCCCGCTCCCTGCAGGTCTTCGGCAAGTGGACGCCGTCGGAGACCGTCACCTTCGAGCAGTTCCTCGGACGTGCGGACGCCAGGGGCGGGTTCGCCGTCGTGACCACGGACGACGTCAACGCCGTCGTGCGCGACATGGCGATCTTCGGCACGTGGTTCGACATGGACGTCGTCCCGGTCGTCGAGGTCGGCGACCTGGCCGCCATCTCCGGCGAGGCGCTGGCCTTCATCGCGTCGGTCGGCTGAGCGTGCCATGCGTCTGCTCGACCTGCCCCTCGCCCTCGCGACCGTGGCCCTCCTCGCCGTCCCCGCCGCGGCGAAGCCGGCACCGTCGACCGTGCCGCTCCCGGACGACTTCCAGCCCGAGGGGATCGCGATCGGGACCGGCGACACCTTCTACGTCGGCTCGCTCCGCGACGGCGACATCTACCGCGGCGACCTGAGCACCGGCAAGGGGCAGGTCCTCGTCGACAACACGGGCCGGGCCGCGGTCGGCATGCGGGTCGACGAGGCGCGCAAGCTGCTCTTCGTCGCCGGCGGGCCCGGCGGTCACGTCTACGTCTACGACACCCGCGACGGCTCCCAGGTCGCCGACGTCGCCGTCGGGCCGCCGTCGGCGTTCACCAACGACGTGGCGCTCACCCCCGGGGCGGCGTACTTCACCGACACCTTCTCGCCCTACATCTACGAGCTGCCGTACGGCGAGGGCGGGTTCGGTCCGCCCGTGGCGATCCACGTCACCGGCCCGGCCGGCACGTCCACGCCGGGCACGTTCGGCCTCAACGGCATCGACGCCACCCCGGACGGCTCGACCCTCGTCGTCAACCACACCGACCTGGGCATCGTCGCGCTGGTCGATCCGCACACGGGCGTGAGCACCGCGATCCCGGTCTCCGGCGGCGGGCTGGTCCCGGGGACGCCGGACGGCCTCCAGCTCGAGGGGCACCGGCTCTTCGTGGTCGAGAACTTCGCCGACACGATCGCCGAGATCGCGCTGTCGGGAGACCTCTCCTCCGGCACCCTGGTCGGCACCATCACCTCCGACCGGTTCCACGTGCCGACGACGATGGCGGTGAAGGGCGACACGATCGCTGCCGTCAACGGTCGCTTCGACCTCGGCTTCCCGCCGCCGTTCGGGCCCGGCGCACCTCCCGGGACGAGCTTCGACGTGGTACTGGTACGCCGTTAGGAGGCGCTCTCCTGCCACACGGACCCGTTGGCGCGGGTGGCTCCTGCGTCAACGGGTACTGGCCGGGCGACCCCGAGACCCGACCAGTGGAGGAGCTCCCCGTGATCCATCTCGCCCCGATCGGCACGATCAAGCGCATCACCGTCGCCGCCGTCAAGGCGCCGGCAGCGGTGCTCGGAGCAGTGGTGGGCGTCGCCCAGACGGCCGCCCGCCGGGCGCAGGGCCGGGACGCCGAGCAGCCGCCGACGTTCTCCCCCGACGAGCCCGTCAACGTGACCGAGGAGCTCGGCCTCGACCCGGCGCCCGTGTCGAAGCCCCGTCCCCGGACCACGCCCGCGCCGCCGCCGGTGACCGACATCGACGCGCAGGCCGACCCCGACCACGTCGACGCGACCCCGGCCGACATCGCCGACGCGGTGAAGAAGGACTGAGCCGGGACGTGTCCGCCTACGCCGCCAAGGGCAAGGCCTTCGAGCGCGACATGCGCTACGTCCCGGACCGCATCACCCGCGAGGACGGGCGCAGCCAGGATCCCCACGTGGGCACGCTCGACGTACCGACCTGGCCTGTCGAGCCCGGGCGCTACCGGCTCGTCGCGGCGCGCGCGTGCCCGTGGGCGAACCGGGCGATCATCGTGCGCACCCTGCTCGGCCTGGAGAACGTCGTCTCCCTCGGCCTGGCCGGACCGACGCACGACCAGCGCAGCTGGCGCTTCGACCTCGACCCGGGCGGCGTCGACCCGGTCCTGCGCTACGAGCGCCTCGAGCAGGCCTACCTGGCCCGCGACCCGTCGTACGACCGCGGCGTCACGGTCCCGGCAATGGTCGACGTACCGACCCGGTCGCTGGTGACCAACGACTTCCCGGCCATCACCCACGACCTGTTCTTCGAGTGGCGCGACCACCACCGGCCCGACGCGCCGGACCTGTGGCCCGACGAGTGCCGCGAGGAGATGGACGAGGTGATGGAGAAGGTCTTCACCGAGGTCAACAACGGCGTCTACCGTTGCGGCTTCGCCAGGACCCAGGAGGCGTACGGCGCCGCCTACGACCGGCTCTGGTCGGCGATGGACTGGCTCGAGGAACGGCTCACCGACCGCCGCTACCTCATGGGCGACCGGATCACCGAGGCCGACGTCCGGCTGTTCACCACGCTGGCGCGCTTCGACGCCGTCTACCACGGCCACTTCAAGTGCAACCGCAACAAGCTCTCCGAGATGCCGGTGCTGTGGGCCTACGCCCGCGACCTGTTCCAGACCCCGGGCTTCGGCGAGACGATCGACTTCGACCAGATCAAGCAGCACTACTACGTCGTGCACGAGGACATCAACCCGACCGGGATCGTGCCGAAGGGGCCGGACGAGTCGGGCTGGCACGCCCCGCACGGGCGGGAGCGACTGGGCTCTCCACAGGCCCGGCGATCCGCTTGAGTTCGAACATGTGTTCGAGTACCATACCTGTATGACGCCCACAGGAGACCTCAGCGCAGCGGAGCTGCTCGCTGCCGAGGAGTCCGGCGTGCGCCTCAAGAGGCAGGCAGAGGTCGACGGGCTGCTGCGCCTCCTGGCCTGGTGCGACCTGCACTCGGTCGACCCGCAGACCCAGCCGGGCGCCGTACCTCACCGGCTGGGTGGCGACCGGCTCGTGCGCCTCGGTGGCGAGGGCACGCCGGAGACCTCCGAGCTGTGCATGGCCGAGTTCGCCGTCGCCAGCCGTGCCGGGTGGATCGCCACCTCCAACCGGGCAGCGGCAGCGCTCGACCTGCGCCACCGCCTCCCCCGGCTGTGGGAGCGCGTGCAGCGCCTCGATGTCGAGGTGTGGGTCGCCCGCAGGATCGCCGACCTCTCGCGCAAGCTCTCCCGCGCAGCGGTGGAGATCGTCGACATCTCCGTCGCCGCGGCCCACGACCTGACGCCGGGCAAGCTGATCGAGCTCGCCGAGGCACGCATCATCGAGGCCGACCCCGCCGCCCACCGCGAGCGCATCGCCGCCGAGGAAGCCCGCATCGGCGTGTTCGCCCGCCGTCGCCGCCCCGGCGACGCGGTCGCCGACCTCGACGGGCAGGCAGGCGTCCAGCCGATCACCCTCAGGCTCCCGAACGCAGGAGCCGTCGAGTTCACCACCAGCGTGGAAGAGGTCGCCCGGGCCCTGGCCGACCAGCACGTCCCCGACGACGAGGACGACGTCCCGACCATGGACCAGTTCCGCGCCCGCGCCGTCGAGCTGCTCGCCGATCCCTACGCCGCCGTCCGTTTCCTCGAAGGCCTCCGCGAGCCCGAGGCGACCCCGGCCCCCGCACCCACGCCCGCCCGCGCTCCGCGCCGGGCCACGGTCTACGTCCACATCGACGCCGCCGTCCTCGCCGGCTTCGCCACCGGCGTCGCCCGAGTCGAGGACCTCGGGCCGATGCTGCTCGAGCAGGTCGCCGCCCTGCTGCGCCACCGCTCCATCGACCTGCACCCGGTCATCGACCTCAACGCCGGCGCTGCCGTCGATGCCTACGAGCACCCCGCGGCCTGCAAGGAGCGCACCCACCTGCGCACCGGCGGCGACGTCTTCCCCCACTCCGCCTCCCGCACCCGCCGTCTCGACCACGACCACGTCACGCCGTACGACAAGGACGGCCCACCGGGCCAGACCGGCGACCTGAACGACGCCCCACTCACCCGCCGACATCACCGGGCCAAGACCCACCTCCCCTACCGCGCCCGCCAGCTCGGATTGGGCGCCTACCGTTGGGAGACACCCAACGGCCTGCTCCGGGTCGTGTCCCGCTACGGCACGACCGCGGTCGACCCGATACGCACGGCCGACGGCACGCTGGTCGGCGAGGTGTACCCAGCGCGATACGACGTCCGCTACGACGTCGGCGCGCCTGCATCCACCTGACCTGAACGAGGTTGGTGGGTATGTGCGTCAGTTCGCCGCGAATGCGCCACAGGGAAGCAAACCTCCGCGCCAATGGCGGCCGCTGGCGAGCCAGATGCGCCCCTCACACCCCTCTGGTCAACTCGGCCCGCCACCAGGCGCCGTTCTCGATCCGCTCGACCTGGCGCAGGACCAAGCCGCCGCTCGCGAACGAGTCGACCTCGGCCCGCGTGAGCGGCCACGGCGGTCCGTCGACCTCGACGCCGTCGTCGCGGGTGGTCGCGAGGACCAGGAGCGTGCCGTCCGGGCCGACCAGTGAGGCGATGGAACGCGCGGCCGACGGGTGCTGCTCGGGCGGCATCGACTGGACGGTCAGGCTCTCGACGACGAGGTCGAACCTGCCCTGCCACTCGTCTGGGAGGTCCAGGACGTCGGCGACGACGTACTCGACGGTGCTCCCTGGATGCTTGCGCCGCGCGGCGGCGATCGCGGTCGGCGCGAAGTCGAAGGCGGTGGTGCGGTACCCGCGCTGAGCCAGGTACTCGGCGTCGGCGCCGTAGCCGCATCCGACCACCAGGGCCTCGCGGCCACCGCCCGCGAGGTCCCGCTCCTCGGCCCACGCCACGAGCTGTGGCCGGGCGGCGCCGTGGTCCCAGGGCGGCCGGGCCTGGCCGGTCTCCGCTCCGGCGTAGATCGCCTCGAACATGCTGGAGGACTCGCCCATGGATCGAGGCTACGCACGACGGCGGGCCGCCTCCAGAAGATTCCTCGCGGCCGATGTCGAGGATCCCGATCCGGCTCCGTCCCTGGGGTGAGAGACCACCATCCAGGAGGAGACCACCATGCAGGACGAGCACACCGTCACCCTTCGCCGCAGCCTCCCCGTCCCGCCCGAGCGGGTCTGGGAGCTGTGGACCACCGCCGCGGGCATCGCGGCGTGGTGGGCACCCGACGGGTTCGAGACCACCGTCGACCGGATCGAGCTGCGCCCGGGCGGTTCCCTGGACTACACGATGACCGCGACCGGACCCGAGCAGGTCGCGTTCATGGAGCAGGCCGGGATGCCGGTGTCGACGGCGTCGCACAAGGAGTTCACCGAGGTCGCCGAGCCGACCCGACTGGCGTACGTGTCGCTGATCGACTTCGTGCCCGGCGTCGAGCCGTACGACCACCTGACCGTCGTCACCCTCGAGCCCACCGCCACCGGGACCGAGGTCGTGATGGAGTGCGGGCGGCTGCACGACGAGGAGTGGACCGCGCGCATCGTCGCGGGCCGCACCAACGAGCTCGACAACCTCGAGCGCCTGGTCGGGTAGCCGGACCCGGGGGGCGAGGCGGCAGATGCCCGATTTCGGTGGTGCGCTGCGACGACGCGACGAGCAGGCTGACGAGGTGCCGGCGTCTGCCGACGCTCCCGCCCGAGACAACCGGAGCCACCATGATGAAGCGCAGCCTCGCCCTCGCCACGACCGCCGCAACGGCACTGCTCGTCGCGGCGGCTGGTCCCGCCTCGGCCCATGACTGCTACAACGTCAGCCGCTCCGACCAGGGCGACGCGAGCGCCACGCACTCGGACCGCTGGGTACGCATCTCGGTGGTCGAGTTCGCGCACAGCCCCGACTTCCCGCCCGGCTTCGACCCGGACTGCTTCGTCGGGTACTGGCTCGGGCACGGCGGGCCGGAGGGCTTCACGACCCGCAGCGACAAGACCATCGGCGAGGGCAGCGCGAACCCCAACCTCGCCGACGGTCACGGGCTCGAGCACATCGAGGACGCGTGGGGAGCACTCTTCGGGGAGGCACTGGGCGCCTGCGCCCTCCCGTGATCACAAGGTCGCCGGGTCCACCTCGTTGAACAGCTGGTCACCGCTCGCGAGCAGGTCGAGCATCGGGCCGACCTTGGGCAGCTCGTGGGTGAGGAAGTACCGGCCCGCCGCGCGCTTGCCGTCGTAGAACGCACCCTCGCGGTCGCCGACTGCCACCAGCTGGTCGAGCCAGGTCCAGGCGACGACGACGTGACCGGCCGCCTCGAGGGCGGTCGTCGCGTTGACGAGGGAGGCGCGGGGGTCACCGGACTCCCACGCCGCGGCCACGGCCGTGGCGAAGCGGTCGGCGGTGGCCGAGACCCGGTCGGCGTACGACGTGAGCACCGCGTCGCCCGTCCCCCGGGCCCGGTCGACGCTCTCCCGGACGGCCTCCAGCAGCAGCTGCAGGCCGGTCCCCCGGGCCTGGACCAGCTTGCGCCCGAGCAGGTCGAGCGCCTGGATGCCGTGGGTGCCCTCGTGGATCGGATTGAGCCGGTTGTCGCGGTAGAGCTGCTCGACGCCGTACTCCCGCGTGTAGCCGTAGCCGCCGTGCACCTGGATCGCCAGGTCGTTGGCCGCCAGGCACCACTGGGAGGGCCAGCTCTTGACGACCGGGGTCAGTACGTCGAGCAGCGCGCCCGCCCGCTCCCGGACCTCGGCGGACGGGTGGGTGTGCTGGTCGTCGAGCAGGTGCGCGGCCTTCAGCACGAGCGCGAGTCCGCCCTCGACGTAGGACTTGGAGGCCAGCAGCATCCGGCGCACGTCGGCGTGCTCGGCGATCGGCACCGGTGGTGCGGCCGGGTCCTTGCCGTCGAGCGGTCGGCCCTGGACCCGCTCCCGCGCGTAGGCGAGCGCACGCAGGTAGCCGGTGTAGCCGAGGGCGACCGCGCCCGCGCCCACCCCGATCCGGGCCTCGTTCATCATGTGGAACATGACCGCGAGGCCGCGGCCCTCCTCGCCGACGAGCTCGCCGACGGCGCCCGGCGCGCCACCCGGGAGGTGCCGGCCCTCGCCGAAGTTGAGCACCGTGTTGACGGTGCCGCGGAAGCCCATCTTGTGGTTGAGCCCGGCCAGGGAGACGTCGTTGCGCTCTCCCCTCTCGCCGGAGGCGTCGACGACGTACTTCGGCGTCGCGAACAGCGAGAGTCCCTTCACCCCCGGGGGCGCGCCCTCGGCCCGGGCGAGGACGAGGTGGACGATGTTCTCCCCCAGCTCGTGGTCGCCGCCCGAGATCCACATCTTGTTGCCGAACAGGCGGAAGGTGCCGTCGGCCTGCCGCACGGCGCGGGTCGCGACGTCGGCGAGCGACGAGCCGGCCTGCGGCTCGGAGAGGCACATGGTCCCGAACCAGCGTCCGTCGAGCATCGGCGGCACGAACCGGGCGACCTGCTCGGGCGAGGCGTGGGCGAGCAGCAGGTTGGCGTTGGCCATCGTCAGCATCGAGTAGCCCGACGTCGACACGTTGGCCGCCTGGAACCAGGCGAAGCAGGCCTGCTGGACGACGTGCGGCAGCTGGCCGCCGCCGACCGACTCGTCCATCGCCGCCGACACCAGCCCGGCCTGCGCGAAGGCCCGCACCGCCGCGCCGACCTCGGGCACGATCGTCACCGTCTCGCCGTCGAACTGCGGCTCGTGGGCGTCGCTGAGCGCGTTGTGGGGCGCGAAGTGCTCGGCGGCCAGCTCGGCGGACAGGTCGAGGACCGCGTCGAAGGTCTCGCGGCTGTGCTCGGCGTACCGCTCCCGCGAGCACAGCGACGCCACGTCGAGCCACTCGTGGAGCAGGAACGCGAGGTCGCGCCGGGCCAGCAGCAGGTCGGGGCTCATGGCCCCAGCCTGCCTCACGTCCGGGGGACGACGGCCGGCATCCCCGCGAGCGGTGCACCGGCCACGGTCACCACCCCCACCATCCGGGCCGACGAGCCGAGCAGCGTCGAGCCGTGGTCGGTGCGCAGGGCCGAGCGCCCGAACTGGATCTCGAGCACCCCGATCCTCAGCCGGCCGCCCTCCCGGACCAGCGCCACTTCCCCGCGGCGCGGGCGGCGGTCGGTCGAGACCAGCAGCTCGGTCCCGGCCGGCCAGCCGTGGGAGGCGAGCGCATCGTTGCGCAGCCTGATCCGGACGTCCTCGCCGTCGGCGCGCACCTGGGCCGGCCGCTCGCGGGGTGCGGGCGGCACCGGCGGCGGCAGGTCGAGAGGCAGGCACTCCTGGGCCGCCACGCCACCTCGAGCCGAACGCATGTTCGAAGCGTAGCGGGTCGGGCCGCCCGATGCGTGAAGACCTACGCTCCTGCCTGTGGAGCCCCTCGGCCAGTACCCCGACCCGACCCACGTCGTCGCCCACCTGAGCGATCCGCACCTGCTCGCCGACGGCCTGCAGTACGGCGTCGTCGACACCGCCGCGCACCTCGAGCGCGCGCTCACCCGGCTCCGCCGGCTGCCCACACCGCCGCAGGCCCTGGTGTTCACCGGCGACCTGGCCGACAGGGGCGAGCCGGCGGCGTACCGGCGGCTGCGGGAGGTCGTCGAGCCCGCAGCGGCCGACCTCGGCGCCGAGGTGGTGTGGGTGATGGGCAACCACGACGACCGCGGCGCCTACAGCCGCGCCCTGTTCGGTGTCGACAGCGAGGAGCCGCAGGACCGGGTGCACGACGTCGCGGGGCTGCGGATCGTCGCGCTCGACACCAGCGTCCCGGGCTGGCACCACGGGGAGCTGTCCGACGACCAGCTCGCCTGGCTCGCCGACGTGCTCGACGACCCCGCACCCCAGGGCACGCTGCTCGCGCTGCACCACCCGCCGATCCCGGTGCCGATGCTGCGCCTGGCCGAGCTGATCGAGCTGCACGACCAGCCGCGCCTGGCCGAGGTGGTCGCCGGCTCCGACGTGCGCGGGATCCTCGGCGGCCACTTCCACTTCACGTGCTACTCGACCTTCGCCGGCGTCCCCGTGTCGGTCGCCTCCGCGAGCTGCTACACCTCCGAGCTCGCCCCCGACGGTCGGCTGCTCTCGGGGGTCGACGCGCACCAGGCGTTCACCCTCCTGCACCTGTACGACGACCGCGTGGTCCACTCCGTCGTCCCCGCCCACGACGCGGTCGAGGTCAGCGGCTACGGCCTGGAGATGCTCGAGCCGTTCCGGGCGCTGACGCCCGAGGAGCGGTTCGACATGGTGGCGCGCAAGGACTCGCCGCTCAACAAGGGCTCGTAGCCGCCTAGGATCGACCGGATCGCCATGAACCCCGTCCCGGACCGCACCCGCAGGCTGTTGCTCGCCGTCGACGCACCGTCGCTGCTGCACCGCAACCACCACGCACGCGCCCACACGCGGCACCGCGACCGCGGCGGCCGGCCGGCCTGGGCGCTGCACGGCATGCTGCGCCAGATCATCGAGTCGATCGACCAGTTCGCGCCGGACGCCGTGATCTTCGGGCTCGACGACCGGGTCGCGTCCGAGCGGCGCGACGCCTACCCCGACTACAAGGCGGGCCGGGCCGAGAAGGACCCGGACCTCGTCGACCAGCTGGACCGGGCCGGGGCGCTGCTCGACGCCCTGGGCATGGCCACCCTGACGCCGCCGGGCCTGGAGGCCGACGACGTCAACGCCTCGGCCGCGACCTGGGCCGGCGAGAACGGCTGGGACTGCGTGATCATCACCTCCGACCGCGACTCGTTCGCCCACATCAGCGACCACACGCGGGTGCTCCGGCTGATCAACGGCGGCATCAACGGCTCTCCCCTGCTGACCTCCGCCCACCTGCGCTCGATGTACGGCGTCCCGGCGGAGCGCTACCTCGAGTTCGCCGCGGTGCGCGGCGATGCCAGCGACAACCTGCCCGGGGTGCCCGGGATCGGCGAGAAGACCGCCGCCTACCTGCTCTCCCACATCGGCTCGATGCGTGAGATCTGGGCCGACATCGAGCACGACGAGGGCCGCTCGGTGGTCGCGGCGCTGGACGCGTGGGCGGAGGAGACCGGCGCTCGTCGTACCGGCGCGAGCGTGCTCAAGCGGCTCTCGGCGCCGGGGGCCCGGGACACCTACGAGTTCAACCTGCGGATGATGGCCGGCCGCACCGACCTCGACCTCGGCCTCACCCCCGACGTCCCGGGCACCCCCGGGCTGCTCCCCCTCGACATCGCGCGGGTCGAGCGCGTGGTCGGCCACCTCGACATGGAGTCGACGACCGCGCTCGCGCTGCGGGTGCTCACCGGGGACCCGGCCTCGGTCCCCCGTTGACACCGTGGGCGTCCGGGCGTCTCCTGCAGACATGGACGAGCGCGCGGAGTTCCTCGACTGGTTCGGCACGACGTGGCGCGCGGCCGAGACCGCCCTCCACGGCGGCGACGCGGCACCCCGCGACGGCACCTGGTCGCACCGCGCGCCGGTCACCCTCTTCGGCGCCTGGTACGACGCCACCGGGCCCGAGGCGGTGCGCGCGGTCTTCGAGACCCTGGCCGAGACCTTCGGCGGCAGTGTCGCCGCCGACGTCGAGGTGCTCGCGGCCGACGTCAGCGGCGACCTCGCCTACACCGTCCACCGCGAGCACACCACGACGCTCATGGACGGCGAGGAGCGCAGCTACGTGCTGCGCGTGACGCAGGTGTACCGCCGGGAGCCGGGTGGGTGGAAGGTCGTGCACCGCCACGGTGACGGCGGACCCACTGCGCCATGATGGCCGGGTGACCGACGCACCTGATGACGCGCCCGCGCAGGGCCTCACCGAGCTGCTCGCCCGCCGCTTCCTCACCACCGACGAGGCCCGTCCCGAGAAGGTCGCCCGGTGGCACGCCCGCGGTCGTCGTACCGCTCGCGAGAACATCGCCGACCTCGTCGACGCCGGCTCGTTCGTGGAGTACGGGCGCTTCATCACCGCCGCGCAGGAGCAGCGCCGGCCGCTGGCCGAGCTCGTCGTCGAGGCGCCCGCGGACGGCATCGTCGGCGGCACTGCCACGATCGACGGACGACCGGCCGCGGTGCTGTCCTACGACTACCTCGTCATGGCCGGCACCCAGGGCATGCGCGGGCACCGCAAGTCGGACCGGCTGATCGAGCTGATCGGCCGGATGGGCCTGCCGACGGTGTTCTTCACCGAGGGCGGTGGCGGGCGGCCGGGCGACGTCGACCTGCCGATCGTCTCCGCGCTCGACGTGGGCTCGTTCGCGCTCTGGGGCGAGCTGGAGGGCGTCGTCCCGCGGATCGCGGTCGTGTCCGGCCGCTGCTTCGCCGGCAACGCGGTGCTCGCCGGGTGCGCGGACCTGCGGGTCGCCACGCCCGACGCGAACCTCGGCATGGCCGGGCCGGCGATGATCGCGGGCGGCGGACTCGGACAGTACGCCGCCGAGGAGATCGGCCCGGTCGACGAGCAGGCCGCCAACGGCGTGATCGACGTGGTGGTCGACGACGAGGAGGAGGCCGTCGCCGTCGTACGACGGCTGCTGGGCTACCTCGACGGCCCGACCGGCTCGGGCGCGGCCGAGGACCAGACCACGCTGCGCGCGATGCTGCCGGCCAACGACCGCGAGGCCTTCGACGTGCGCCCGGTCGTCGAGGCGCTCGCCGACGTCGACAGCGTGACCTGGCTGCGCGAGGCGTGGGCGCCGGAGCTGGTCACCGCGTTCGCCCGGGTCGAGGGCATCCCGCTCGGCATCGTCGCCAACCAGTCCACCCACCTGGCCGGCGCACTGACCGCGGACGCGTCCGCGAAGGCCGCCGACTTCCTCGAGCTGTGCGAGCGCTGGGGCCTGCCGGTCGTCTCGCTCGTCGACACCCCCGGCTTCATGGTCGGCCCGGAGGCGGAGCGGACCGGCCTGGTCCGGCAGGCCGCACGGATGGTCAGCGCCGGCGCCCGGCTGAGCGTGCCCTTGGTCGGCGTCGTGCTGCGCCGTGGCTACGGGCTCGGCGCCCAGGCCATGCTCGGCGGCAGCACCCACCGCCCGCTGCTCACGGTGGCCTGGCCGGACGCCCACCTCGGCCCGATGGGCCTGGAGGGCGCCGTGCGCCTGGCGATGGCACGTGAGCTCGCCGCGCTGCCCGAGGACGAGCGCGAGGCGACGGTCGCGCGGCACACCGCCGAGCTGCGCACCCATGCCAGCGCCCTCAACGCGGCGCGGGTGTTCGAGATCGACGACGTCATCGACCCGGCCGAGACCCGCACGGTCGTCGCAGCGACGCTCAGGGCCGCGGCGGGTCGTCGAGGCTGACGCACGGTCCTCGCAGCGGCACCGGCCGGTGCAAGGCGTTCCCGGCCACCCCGCCACGACCTCGCCCCGCCCCTCGTCAAATATGAGCGTTTCACTCATATTTGATCCATGACCACCACCTCCACCAGCTCCCGCCTCAACGACGTCGACCTCGAGGCCGTCACCGGCCTGGTCCGCGCGGTCCAGGACGACCCGACCAGGGCCGCGACCACCTGGGCTGCCCACGTCACCTGGGACGGCGCCTTCGCGTCGCACGCCTCGGTGCGCGGCTTCGCCCCGACCCGCTCCGACGAGCCGCCGGCACTCGGCGGCGGCGACACCGCCCCCAATCCCGTCGAGCAGCTGCTCGGCGCCCTCGGCAACTGCCTCGCGGTCGGGTACGCCGCAAACGCCACCGTCGCCGGCATCGAGATCCGCGACCTGCGCATCGACCTGCAGGGCGACCTCGACCTCCACGTCTTCCTCGGCCTGGCCGAGGGGCATGCCGGGTTCGGCGCGATCCGCGCGAGCGTCACCCTCGACTCCCCCTCGTCCCGCGAGGAGCTGGAGGCGCTGCACACCGCGGTGCTCGCCAGCTCACCGGTGGGTCACACGCTCCGCAACGCGGTGCCGGTCGAGGTCACGCTCGCCTGATCAGTGGATGAGCTCGCGCCAGTTCCCCGGCACCCGGTCCCGCGGTCCGGGTGCGGGCTGGTCGTCGGGGTGGCTGGTGGGGGCCGCCAGCTCCGGCCCGGCGTAGTAGTCCTCGCTGGCGTAGTCCCAGAACCAGTCCTCACCCGGCTCGTAGGACTGCACGATCGGGTGCCCGCTCTCGCGGAAGTGCGCGGAGGCGTGCTGGGCGGGCGAGCTGTCGCAGCACCCGACGTGCCCGCACGCGGCGCAGCGCCGCAGGTGGACCCACCAGCCCTCGACGGCGGTGCACTCGGCACAGCCCGGGCCGCTCGGCGGGACGTCGGTCGCGATCGCGGGGATCTCCTCGGCCATGCCCCGACCCTAGGAACTCAGGTCAGGGGATGTACAGCGTCGCCTTGATCGGGTTGTGGTCGGAGGCCATCGGGGTGGCGTACCGGCCGCCGGCCAGGACCGCGATGTTCTCCCAGCTCGGCACGGTGATGCCCGGCGAGACGAAGATCCGGTCGACGTGGGTCGGCCAGGTGCTCGAGCGCGGCGGGTCGGTCTTGAACGCGTGCGCGGAGTTGAGGAACGGGTAGGTCAGGTGCGCGGCGATGTCGCTGGCGTCGGCGAAGCCGGCGCCCTCCATGACCATGCGCGGCGTGTCGGTCTGACCGCGCCGGTCGAGGCCGCGGTGCGAGTTGAAGTCGCCGAGCACGACGGTCGGCCGGCCGGGGAAGGCGCTGGTGACCCGGTTGACCACGTAGGCGGTCTCCTGCTGGCGCGTGCCGTCCGCCTTGCCGTCGCGGAGGTGGATCGCGGCGACGGCGACCTGCTTGCCGCTGGCCCGGTGCTGGAGGAGCGCCTGGCAGAACCCGTGGTCGCGGTCGCCGAACCTCTTGAAGCGGCTGCCCGTGCTGTTGTGCTTGGCGTCGACCACGTCGTACACACCGGCGCGCACGTAGAGGGTCTGGCTGTAGAGCCGGCGCTTCTTGCCCTTCTGGGTCAGGCAGGCCAGCGTGTACCCGCGCTGCGCCATGGCCTTGCCGATCCAGAGCTTCTTCTTGCCGTACTTGTGGGCGACGTGGCCCTCGACGAACACCATGATGTCGGCGTTCATCCGGTCGATGTCGGCGACGACCTGCTTCTGCCGCTTCTTCCACTTCCAGCCGCTGTTGCAGTTCGACTTCGAGCCGCAGCGCAGGTTGAAGGTGGCGGCCGTGGTCGACGTCGCGGTCGGTACGACGGCCCGCGAGGCCGGCGGGGTCACCTTGCAGCTGCGCTCGCCGCCGTTGCCCTCGAGCGTCACCGCGTAGCAGTAGGTCGTCCCGGGCACCAGCCCCGGCACGTCGGCGTGGGTGGGGCTGGCCGGCACCCGCTTCTGCACCGCGTCACCGGGGTACACGTCGGGCCCGGCGGTCGACACGAGGACCTCGTACCTGCCCGGACCGGCGTAGTCCCAGTCGAGGCTCACGGTGACGGAGCCGCCCGTCACGGTCTGTCCCGAGACCCAGGGCGCGGCCGGACGGCCGGCGGCGCTCGCCGGGGACAGCGCGGACAGCACACCGAGCGAGACGGCGAGGACGGTCATCAACGACAGCAGGCGACGCATGCCTTTACCTTCGGCCAAAGTTCGCGCGGATGCACGTCCGTACCACAAAAAGGTGATGACAGGACCGATCGGACCGTACTCAATGGCTCACCAGGGTGAGGGCTCGTAGTCCTTCACGAAGCATCCGTACAGGTCCTCGCCCGCCTCGCCGCGCACGATCGGGTCGTAGACCCGCGCCGCGCCGTCGACGAGGTCGAGCGGGGCGTGCCAGCCCTCGGCCGCGATCCGCAGCTTCTCGTGGTGCGGCCGCTCGTCGGTGATCCACCCGGTGTCGACGGCCGTCATCAAGATCTTGTCGGTCTCGAACATCTCGCCCGACGACGTCCGGGTCATCATGTTGAGCGCGGCCTTGGCCATGTTGGTGTGCGGGTGCCCGGCGCCCTTGTAGCGGCGGGAGAACTGCCCCTCCATCGCCGAGACGTTGACGATGTAGGCACGGCGGGCGCCGTTCTGCACGGCGGCACGCAGCGCGGGGCGCAGTCGCGAGTTGATCAGGAACGGCGCGATCGAGTTGCAGAACTGCACCTCGAGCAGCTCGAGCGGGTCGACCTCGTCGAGCACCTGGGTCCAGGAGTTGTTGTCCTGGATGTCGGGGATCAGGCCGCCGGCATCGATCGCGGTCCCGGCCAGGTGCGCCTCCAGCGAGGCGCCGCCCGCCTTGAGCGCGAGCGCGGTCATCGAGGCCGCGTTGTGGGCCGCGAGCGCGGCCTCGGCCGACTCCCCGTCGTGGTGCGCGACCGCCGTCGAGGACAGGGCACCGGCGATGGCGGCGGGGTGCGCCTCGGAGATCCGGTCGAAGGTGACCATCTCCGGGAGCGCCGCGACACCGAGCGACTCGGCGGAGGGCAGCGCGGTGTTCTCGCCGTCGATCAGGTGCGTGTACGCGCCCGGCAGGCGTCGTACGGTCTGGCAGGCGTTGTTGATGATGATGTCGAGCGGTCCGTCGGCGGCGACGTCGTCGGTGAGCGAGATGACCTGGGTGGGGTCGCGCAGGTCGATGCCGACGACCTTGAGCCGGTGCAGCCAGTCGGCGGAGTCCTCCATCGCGGCGAAGCGGCGTACGGCGTCCTTGGGGAAGCGGGTCGTGATCGTGGTGTGCGCACCGTCGCGGAGCAGGCGCAGCGCGATGTACATGCCGATCTTGGCGCGACCGCCGGTCAGCAGCGCACGCTTGCCGGTGAGGTCGGTGCGCTGGTCGCGCTTGGCGTGGCTCATCGCGGCACAGCGCGGGCACAGCCAGTGGTAGAACGCGTCGACGAGGGTGAAGTCCTCCTTGCAGATGTAGCACCCGCGCGCGGTGAGCAGCTCACCGGCGAAGGCACCCTGCGCGGTGGAGACCAGCGGGATGCCGGCGGTCTCGTCGTCGATCCGCATCGGCGACCCGGTCGCCGTCCTCTCGATGATGTCCTGGTCGTGCCGCTGCCGCTCCATCCGGATCTCGGCCCGCCGCTGCTTCTTGATCAGCTTGTACATGTACGACGCGGCGCGCTTCATGGTGCGCACGTCGTCGTGCTCGGGGTCGAGCAGCGGGACCTGGCGGAGGACCTTGAGGGTGATGGCGAGCTCCTCCGGGTCGATCCCGGTCAGCTGCTCGTCGGAGTCGGGGCGAGGCACCGCCCGATGGTACGGGCGCCGGCCGGCGGATGCCGTATGCTCACCCTGCGCCATGATGCGCGTCACAACTCAACATCGCGCCGTTCGAACCCCGGCGGGAGAGTCCCAGTCCCACGAGGACGGGCGCCGAAGGAGCAAATCTCCCCAAGAATCTCTCAGGCCCCCTGACCGCCGGGACGAGGCGAACTCTGGAAAGTCGGACCGGACCCACCGGCCCGCACCCACGGTGCAAGCCGCCCGACCGGGCGGTGAAGCTCTCAGGTAGCGATGACAGAGCGGGGAGGCAACCCAGCCACGAGCGCGGCGTACCGCTGCGCTCTTCACGAGGAAGCCTCCCGATGACCACACCTTCAGCGACCCCGCGGCTCACGCCGCTGCACGACGTGCATGCCGCCCTCGGCGCGTCGTTCACCGACTTCGCCGGCTGGCAGATGCCGGTCCGCTACGGCTCGGAGACCGCCGAGCACCGCGCCGTGCGCACGACGGCCGGTCTGTTCGACCTGACCCACATGGGCGAGGTCGAGCTGGTCGGCCCCGGTGCCGGCGCCGCGCTCGACCACGCCCTGGTCGGCCGCCCGTCCGCGATCGGCGTCGGCCGCGCGCGCTACTCGATGATCTGCGCCGAGGACGGCGGCATCATCGACGACCTCGTCGTCTACCGCCTCGCCGAGGAGCACTACCTCGTCGTCGCGAACGCCAGCAACGTCGCCGTCGTCGCGCCCGAGCTGGTCGCCCGCGCCGAGGGCTACGACGTCACCGTCACCGACACCTCGACCGACTGGGCGCTGATCGCGGTCCAGGGCCCCGCGTCGGCGGAGATCCTCGCCGGTCTGACCGAGCTCGACGTCCCGTCGCTGAAGTACTACGCCATCGACGCGGGCACGGTCGCCGGCATCGACGTGCTGCTCGCCCGCACCGGCTACACCGGCGAGGACGGGTTCGAGGTCTACTGCAGGCCCGGCGACGCCGCCGCCGTCTGGGACGCGCTCAGCACGGCCGGCGAGTCCCACGGCCTGGTCCCCGCCGGCCTCGCCTGCCGCGACACCCTGCGCCTGGAGGCCGGGATGCCGCTCTACGGCCACGAGCTGGACCGCGACACCACGCCGTACGAGGCCAACCTGGGCCGCATCGTCGTGCTCGACAAGCCCGAGGGCTTCGTCGGCCAGGCGGCGCTCGCCCAGCGCAAGGAGGAGGGCCCGCGGCGCACGCTCGTCGGCCTGGTCTCCACCGGTCGCCGCTCGCCGCGTGCGGGCTACCCGGTCGTCGACCCGGCCACCGGCGCCGAGGTCGGCGTGGTCACCAGCGGATCGCCCTCCCCCACGCTGGAGAAGCCGATCGCGATGGCCTACGTCCCGCCGGCGCTCGCCACCCCGGGCACCCGGGTCCAGGTGTCGCTGCGCGGCACCCTCGAGGACGCCGACGTCGTCGAGCTCCCGTTCTACAAGCGCAACAGCTGACCCAGCGACACCCCACCGACTTCGAGGAGAGACACCATGAGCAACCCCACCAACCTCCAGTACACCGCCGAGCACGAGTGGATCGCCGTCGACGGTGACAACGCCAAGGTCGGCGTCACCGCGTACGCCGCGGACGCCCTCGGCGACGTCGTCTACGTCGACCTGCCGGCCGTCGGCAGCACCGTCACCGCCGGCGAGTCCTGCGGCGAGCTGGAGTCGACCAAGTCGGTCAGCGACCTCTACGCGCCCGTCACCGGCGAGGTGGTCGAGGTCAACGAGGCCGTCGACGCCGACCCGAGCCTGGTCAACAGCGACCCGTTCGGCGAGGGCTGGCTGTTCGTCGTCAAGGTCAGCGCGAACGGCGAGCTGATGGACGCCGCGGCGTACGACGCACTGATCGCCTCGGCATGACGGCCGTCGTGCCGGAGGGGCGCAAGCTCCTCCGGCTGGAGGTCCGCAACGCGGAGACCCCGATCGAGCGCAAGCCCTCGTGGATCCGCACCAAGGCGGTGATGGGCCCCGAGTACCGCGGCCTGAAGAAGCTGGTCCAGTCCGAAGGCCTGCACACCGTGTGCGAGGAAGCCGGCTGCCCCAACATCTTCGAGTGCTGGGAGGACAAGGAAGCCACCTTCCTCATCGGCGGCGACCAGTGCACCCGACGCTGCGACTTCTGCCAGATCGACACCGGCAAGCCCCAACCCCTCGACCGCGACGAACCCCGACGCGTCGCCGAGTCCGTGCAGACCATGGGCCTCAAGTACGCCACCATCACCGGCGTGGCCCGCGACGACCTGCCCGACGGCGGCGCCTGGCTCTACGCCGAGACCGTCCGCGCCATCCACGACCTCAACCCCGACACCGGCGTGGAGAACCTGGTCCCCGACTTCAACGGCGACCCCTCCCTGCTCGCCGAGGTCTTCGAGTCCCGCCCCGAGGTCCTGGCCCACAACGTCGAGACCGTCCCACGCATCTTCAAGCGGATCCGCCCCGCGTTCCGCTACGAACGCTCCCTCGACGTCCTCACCCAGGCCCGCACGTTCGGACTGGTCACCAAGTCCAACCTGATCCTCGGCATGGGCGAGACCCGAGACGAGGTCTCCCAGGCCCTCCGCGACCTCCACGACGCAGGCTGCGAGCTGGTCACCATCACCCAGTACCTGCGCCCCAGCGTGCGGCACCACCCCGTCGAACGATGGGTCAAGCCCGAGGAGTTCGTCGAGCTCGCCACCGAGGCCGAGGAGATCGGCTTCGCCGGCGTGCTCTCCGGACCACTCGTGCGCTCGTCCTACCGTGCAGGACGGTTGTACCGTCGAGCCATGGAACTCAGGAGCCAGTGATGGCGCTGAGCGTCTTCGATCTCTACTCGATCGGCATCGGGCCGTCGTCCTCGCACACGGTCGGCCCGATGCGCGCGGCGCACACCTTCGCCGCCGGCCTCGCGGCCGACGGGGAGCTGCCGCGCGTCGCGCGCGTGCGGGCCGAGCTGTTCGGCTCGCTCGGCGCGACCGGCCACGGGCACGGCTCGGTCAAGGCCGTCATCCTCGGGCTCGAGGGTGACGACCCGGCGACCACCGACACGGCGACCTACGACGCCCGGGTGGCGGCCATCCTCGAGCGCGAGCAGCTCCGGCTCGCCGGCGAGCAGGTCATCGCCTTCGAGGCCGACGACGTCGTCATGCACCGGCGCCAGTCGCTGCCGGCGCACCCCAACGGCATGGTGTTCACGGCGTACGACGCCGACGGGGCCGAGCTGCGCGCCCGCACCTACTACTCCGTGGGCGGCGGCTTCGTGGTCGACGACACGCAGGTGGGTGCCGACCGGGTGGTCGTGGACGACACGGTGCTGCCGCACCCGTTCACGACCGGCGGCGAGCTGCTCGCTGCCTGCCGGGCGGCCGGGATGAGCGTCTCCGACGTCATGCTCGCCAACGAGCTGACCTGGCGCAGCGAGGCACAGGTGCGAGAGGGCCTGCTCGAGATCTGGCGGGTGATGGCGGCGTGCGTCGAGGAGGGCTGCCACCGTGAGGGCGTCCTGCCCGGTGGGCTCAAGGTGCCGCGACGCGCCCCGGAGCTCTACGCCACGCTCTGCGCGACCGGGAGCGACGACCCGCTCGACGTCATCGACTGGGTCAACCTGTTCGCGCTGGCCGTCAACGAGCAGAACGCGTCCGGGGGCCGGATCGTCACCGCGCCCACCAACGGCGCGGCCGGCATCGTGCCGGCGGTGCTGCACTACTGGGTGCGCTTCGTCGCCAAGGACCTGCCCCGGGAGCAGGTCGACGACGGCATCGTCCGGTTCCTGCTGACCGGCGCGGCGATCGGCATCCTCGCCAAGATGAACGCCTCCATCTCGGGCGCGGAGGTGGGCTGCCAGGGCGAGGTCGGCTCGGCCTGCGCGATGGCGGCCGGAGCGTTGTGCGAGGTCCTCGGCGGCTCCCCGGAGCAGGTCGAGAACGCCGCCGAGATCGGCATCGAGCACAACCTCGGCCTGACCTGCGACCCGGTCGGCGGTCTGGTCCAGATCCCGTGCATCGAGCGCAACGCGATCGCCTCGGTGAAGGCGATCAACGCGGCCCGGCTGGCCATCCACGGCACCGGCTCGCACAAGGTCAGCCTCGACAAGGCGCTCAAGACGATGCGGGAGACGGGTCGCGACATGAAGACCAAGTACAAGGAGACCTCGCGCGGCGGCCTGGCCGTCAACGTCATCGAGTGCTGAGGACCCCGGTCCCTCTCGTCGCACGGGCCTCACCAGACTGCTTCGGTCGTCGTACCCCCTGCCGATGTGCCCCGTGAGCGCAGTCGATGAGAGGGGAGCACGAGCCGTGGCACGACGCGTCTTCCGGGCCGTGCTGCCCGGGGTCGGGTTCGCGGTGGCGTACGCCCTGGCCATCCTCGCCGGCCGGGCGAGCCGGGTCGACGGCAGCGAGGTGTCGCTCGTGTGGCCCGCGGCCGCGGTCGCCGTCCTGTGGGGGCTGCATGCACGCGACCTCCCGCGCGTGCAGGCGGCGCTCCACTGGTCCGGCCTCGCGGCACTGACCTTCGGCGTCAACCTGACGACCGGCGCGCCGGTCGGCCTGTCGGCCTGGTTCACCGGCGTGAACCTCGTCCTGGCTGCGGTCGCGGCCACGGCCCTCGGGTACGGCGGTCGCCCCGCGGTCCTGCGCGACCCCGCCGACCTCGGCCGGGTGACGGCCGCCGTGGCGGCGGGAACGGTCTGCGCAGCCGCGCTCGCGACAGCCTTCTTCGCCCAGCAGGGCCACCACGACCTCCTCGAGACGTTCGCCCTGTTCGCCGTCCGCAACGGAGTCACCGCTCTCGTCGGCCTGGTGGTCGTCCTGCGCCTGCGCGACGCCCAGTGGCGCCGGCCGCACTTCACGACCGCGCGCGTCGTCGAGACCGTCGCCTGCGCGAGCGTGGTGGTCCTCGTGTTCGTCCGGGTGTTCTGGGTCAACCCCGGGAACCCGACCGCCTTCGCCGTGATGCTCCCGGCGCTGTGGGTCTCGCTGCGCTACACGACCACCACCAGCACGCTCTTCGCGGCGGGCGCCGGCCTGGCGATCCTGACCGGCACCCTCCTCGACCACGGGGTGCTGCAGGACCTGCCCCCGGAGCGTCAGGCGCTGCTCGCCCAGGGCATGGTCGGCAGCGTCACCCTCGCCGTGCTGACCCTGGCCCTGTTCCGGGACTCGCGCAACGAGCTGATCGCCGAGCTGCGCGACCTCGCCCTGCGCGACCCGCTGACCGGGCTGGCCAACCGGACACTGCTCAACCAGCGGCTCGAGGAGCTCCTGCGCCGCGACCCGCCGGAGACGGTCGGCGTGCTGCTCCTCGACCTCGACGGGTTCAAGCTGGTCAACGACGCCTGGGGCCACGACGAGGGCGACCTGCTGCTGGTCGAGATCGCCCGCCGGCTGACCGAGGTGGCCCGCCCCGGCGACACCGTGGCCCGGCTCGGGGGCGACGAGTTCGTCGTGCTCTGCCCCGGGCTGGGCGACCCGGCCGAGCTGGAGCTGTGCGCCGAGCGGGTCCGCAAGCGGGTCGCGCTCCCCTACGGCCAGGCCTCGGACGCGCCGTACGACCGGATCACGGCCAGCGTGGGCGCCGCCGTCTCCGAGCGCACCAGCACGCCCCGCTCGCTGCTCGCGGCCGCCGACCGCGCGATGTACGACGCCAAGCCCGCCGGCGGCGCCGGGCTCAGAGACCGGGAAGCACGCGGCGCACGATGGCCAGGAGCGCCTCGCGCAGCAGCAGGTGGGCCTGCTCGCGGCTGAGCGTCGCCTCCCTCGACCACTCCCTGATCGCGCCCCGCGCCAGCTCCCCGAAGGAGCGCACCACGGCCCGCGCAGCCAGGTCCTGCGGGTCACCGCCGACCATCTCCAGCACCCGGCCCGCCGCCAGGGTTTGCGCCTGGTCGAGGATCGCGCGGACCTCGGCGTCCTCCCCCACGCCCTCGGCCGCACGGACGGTCAGGTACGTCGCCCGCTCGGGCGTGATCGAGCCGAGGAACCAGTGGACGGCCGCGTCGACGCGCTCGGTCAGCGAGCCCGTGGGCAGCGGGACGTCCTCGAGGGTCGGGAGCAGCGACGCGCGTCGTACGACCTCCAGGTAGAGGGTCCGCTTGTCGCCGAAGTAGTGGTTGAGCAGGCCGCGCGCGACGCCCGCCTCGTGGGCGATCCGGGTGGTCGACACCTCGGCGTACGACTGTGCGGCGAACAGCCGCTCGGCCGCCACCAGGATCTGCTCGCGCCGCTCGTCGGGGGCGAGGCGCTGGCGTCGGGCCGTCTCGGTCATGGCCCCAACCTACTATTGGCACTCTGCCAACAAAAGGCTAGCGTTGCCGCCATGGCGACCAGCTCCCCGGTTCCGAAGGTCCGCGACCTGCCCGTGCCTGCCGGCTTCGACATGCGCGACCACGTCTCCGGGATCGGCGCCCACCTCGCCGGCCCGGCCAACGTGATCATGCAGCTGAGCTGGCCCGGCGTCGGGTACGGCGTGATGAACAGCCGGGTCCACGACGGCGCCGCCACCAAGCGGCCGTTCAAGCGCGGCCGGACCACGTTCACCTACCTCGCCGTCGCGCTGCTCGGCACCGACGAGGACCGGGCCGCCTTCCGCAAGGAGGTCAACCGCCAGCACGCGCAGGTCGTGTCGCGGCCCGGCGAGAAGGTGCAGTACCGCGCGATGGACCCGCGGCTGCAGACCTGGGTCGCTGCCTGCCTCTACCACGGCACGGTCGACATGATCGAGAAGATGCACGGCCCGCTCCCCGACGCCGAGGCGGACGCGCTCTACGCCCACTGCGCCCGGTTCGGCACCACCTTGCAGATGCCAGCCGACGCGTGGCCGCCCGACCGGGCCGCCTTCCGGCGCTACTGGCAGGAGGCGGAGGCCGAGGTCGCCATCGATCCGGCGGTGGCGTCGTACCTCCTCTCGCTGACCCGGCTGCAGAACTTCCCCCCGCCGTTGCGCCTGCTCGCGCCGTTCGTGCTGTTCGTGACCACCGGCTTCCTGCCGCCGCTGTTCCGCGACGCGATGGGGTTGCCGTGGACCGCGCGCCAGCAACGCCGCTTCGACCGGCTGCTGCGCACGCTCGGTGCCGTCGAGCGCCGACTGCCCCGCGTGCTGCGGAGCTTCCCGTTCAACCTGTGGCTGGCCGACATGCGCCTGCGCCGCCGGTTCCGCCGCCCGCTCGTGTGACCCGCGAAGGAGAACCATGGACTTCGACCTGCCCGAGAGCGCCCTCGCCGTCCGCGAGGGCGTCGCGGCCGTCGCCGCGCGCTACGACCACGCCTACTGGTCGCGCTGCGAGGAGGAGCACCGCTTCCCGCAGGAGGTCTTCGACGACCTCGGCAACGGCGGCTGGTTCGGCCTGTGCGTGCCCGAGGAGTACGGCGGCGGCGGGCAGGGCCTGCTCGAGCTGGCTGTCGCCAACATGACGCTGTGCGCCTCCGGCGGCGTCGCCGGCACGTTCTTCTACGTCACCACGCCCGGGTTCGGCGCGATGACGCTGACCCGGCACGGCACCGACGAGCAGAAGCAGCGGATCCTGCCCGGCCTGGCGGACGGATCGGTGCAGTTCTGCCTCGCCCTCACCGAGCCCGACGCCGGCAGCAACGCGATCGAGATCAGGACCGCCGCCCGCCGCGACGGCGACGAGTTCGTCATCAAGGGCCAGAAGACCTGGATCTCCAACGTCGAGAACGCCGACTGGATGGTCGCCGTCACCCGCACCATCCCGGCCGCGGAGACCCGCGAGCGCGGGCTGCCCCGCACGGCCGGCTTCACGCTCTTCCTCGTCGACGTCGCGCAGGCACGGGCCGAGGGCACGCTGTCCTACACGCCCATCCCCAAGATGGGCAGCAACATCCTGCACTCCAGCCAGGTCTTCCTCGACGACGTCCGGGTGCCGGCCGCCCACGTGATCGGCGAGGTCGACGCCGGCTTCGCCGTGCTCTGGGACGTGCTCAACCCCGAGCGGATCCTCGCTGCCTCCGGCGGCATCGGCACGGCGGACGCCGCCTTGCAGATCGCCTGCGACTACGCCCGGACGCGCGAGGTGTTCGGGCGCCCGATCGGCGCCAACCAGGGCCTGCAGTTCCCGCTCGCCCAGATCAAGGCCAAGGCCGAGCTCGGCCGGCTGATGACCTACCACGCCGCCTGGCTCTTCGACCAGGGCCGGCCCTGCGGCAACGAGGCCAACGTCGCCAAGCTCACCGGCGCCCAGGTCGGCTGGGAGGCCGCCAACCAGGCCTTCCAGACCCTCGGCGGGATGGCGTACTCCAAGGAGTACCCGGTCGAGCGGATCTTCCGCGACGCCCGGATCGCCAAGAACATCCCCGTCGCCGAGGAGCTGGTGCTCGCCCACATCGGCACCCAGATGCTGGGGCTCCCCCGGTCCTACTGACGCGACAGGGCCCGGGTCACCATCTCCAGCGACCCGGCCGGGACACCGGGGCTGTACAGGTAGCCCTGCACCTCGTCGCACCCGCGCTCGCGCAGGTACTGCTCCTGCGCCGGCGTCTCGACCCCCTCGGCGACCACCGTCATCCCGAGGGCGTGGGCCATCACGATGATCGCGTCGACGATGGCGGCGTTCTCCGCGGTGCTGATCTCCTGGACGAAGGAGCGGTCGATCTTGAGCTTGTCGATCGGGAACCGGGTCAGGTAGGCGAGGCTGCTGTAGCCGCGGCCGAAGTCGTCGACGACGATCGAGACGCCGAGCGAGCGCAGCGACTCGAGCATCGCGACGACGTCGCCGTGGTCCTCGATGAGGAGGCCCTCGGTGATCTCGACCTCCAGCTGCGAGGGCTGGATGCCGGCCACCTCGATGGCCTCGGCGATCTCATCCAGCCAGGCGCGCCCCCGCAGCTGGCGCGGTGACACGTTGACCGCGAGGCGCAGCGGGCGGCCGACCTGCTCCTGGACCCGGGCGAGCGCCGTACAGGCCGTCGAGAGGACCCAGCCGCCGAGCTGGGCGATCATGCCGCCGTCCTCCGCGACCGGGATGAACCGGTCGGGCGGGACCGGGCCGAGGCTCGGGCTGGTCCAGCGGGCGAGCGCCTCGACGCCGACCACCTCGCCGGTCAGCAGGTCGACCTGCGGCTGGTAGACGAGGGAGAGCTCGTCCTGGTCGAGCGCCTGGCGCAGTGCGGCCGACAGGGCGAGCCGGTCGTTGTTCTCCTCGAGCATCGCGGGCTCGAACCAGCGGATCTCGTTGCGCCCCGCCGCCTTGGCCTGGTACATCGCGATGTCGACGTTCTTCAGCAGCGTGCCCGGGTCACGGCCGTCGGCAGGGCAGCGCGTCCCTCCGACACTGGCCGTGACCGCGAGCTCGTAGCCGTGCACGACGACCGGCGCGAGCACGTCGGCCATCAGCTCCTGGAGCCGGCGGTCCAGGTCGGCACCGGGGACCAGGTCCTCCAGCACCAGCACGAACTCGTCACCCCCCAGTCGGGCGACGAGGTCGTCGGCCCTGGTCCACGCCAGGAGCCGCTCGGCCACGACGATGAGCAGCTCGTCACCGATGTGGTGGCCCAGCGAGTCGTTGATGCGCTTGAACTGGTCGAGGTCGATCAGGACCAGGACCAGCTCGGTGCCCTCCCGCTCGGCCCGCTCCAGCGACTGGTCGAGGTGGCGCACGAGCAGCGAGCGGTTGGGCAGGTTGGTCAGGCTGTCGTGGGTGACGATGTGCTCGATGCGCTCGCGGGCCTCGATCCGCTGCGTGATGTCGTACGCGACGACCAGGAAGCCGCCCGGCGCACCGTCCTCGGGCGCCAGCGGCACGATCCACTCGTGCACCGGCACCGCGCTGCCGTCCCGGCGCCGGTAGGTCCACTCCGCCTCGTCTCCGAGCGCGTGGGCCAGCACCGGCGTCCCGTCGGGGTAGAGCTGGCGCTGGGAGCCGTCGATCTGGACCAGTGAGCGCCCGATCAGCTCGTCCTGTGCCCGGCCGACCAGGTCGGCCGCGGCCGGGTTGGCGGTGACGATCCTGCCGCTCGCGTCGGTGGCGATGATGCTGAACGGCATGGTGTCGAGGATCGAGCGCCGCAGCGCGTCCTCCCGCGCGGCCACGAGTGCCTCCTGGCCGCGCAGCCGCTCGGTGATGTCGATGATGGAGGCGAGGACGTAGCGGTCGTCCCCCACCGTGATCGGGTTCAGGCCGATCTCGATCGGCATCTCGGTGCCGTCGCGGCGCAGGCCGAACAGCTCGCGGCCCACGCCCATGGCACGGCGATCCGGGTGCACGGCGTACGACGTCCGCTCGAGCCCGTGCCTGGCCCGGAACCGCTCCGGCATCAGGTCCTCGACGCCCAGGGCCAGCAGCTCCTCACGGGAGTAGCCGAAGGCCCGCTCGGCCTCGGAGTTGACCAGGACGATCCGGCCGTTCGCGTCCACGAGCACCATCGCACTCGGCACCGCCTCGATGATGAGCCGGAGCCGCTCGTCGTCGGTCGCGTCGCGGAGCATGACCATGTGTTCGGCTCGGGACCGCAGGATCGGAGGGGATCGGGACCTTGGTCCCGACTACGCGTGTCGATCGGACGGCATCGCGGCATTCGTGGGTCTTTCGCGCCGCACCTGCCTAGGGTCGTGGTGGAGGGAAGGGGATCTCGTGCACTGGTTGCAGCGAGCAGTGGGACTGCTCATTCTCGGGACGGCGCTGGCTGGTGCCGGCTTGTTGTGGTGGTCGGTCTCCGACACCGCCCACGGTCGGGCGAGGCCGTCCGACGGCCTCGTGCTGGGCGTGTGGCACGTCCTCTACGACACCGAGGCACCCACCGTGCCGACGCTCGCCGCCGCCGGCGGCGTCGCCCTGCTCTTCGCCGCCGGGGTCGCGACGCTCGAGCGTCGCATCGCCAACCGGGCGCGGCGCAGCGACGACGGCACCCACCTGCCCCTCTCCCCGCGCCACGTGATGGCCGAGACGCGCGGCGTCTTCCACGGCGAGGTCACGCTGACCGTGCTGGTCCCGGCCCACAACGAGGCCCAGGGCATCGCCGCCACCCTCACCTCGCTCACGGCCCAGTCCCGCTCACCAGAGCGGATCATCGTGGTCGCCGACAACTGCACCGACGACACCGTCGCCATCGCGCGCCGCTGCGGCGCCGAGGTGATCGAGAGCGTCGACAACGTCCACAAGAAGGCCGGCGCGCTGAACCAGGCACTGGCCCGGATCCTGCCCACCCAGGGCGAGAACGACCTGGTCATGGTCATGGACGCCGACACCGTGCTCGACGACGGCTTCCTCGCCTCGGTCGTGCGCCGGATGACCGCGGACCGGGCGCTGATGGCGGTCGGCGGGCTGTTCTACGGCGAGGACGGCAAGGGCCTGATCGGCCAGTTCCAGCGCAACGAGTACACCCGCTACGCGCGCGACCTGCGTCGCCGCCGCGGCCTCGTGTTCGTCCTCACCGGCACCGCCACCGTGTTCCGCCCGCGCGCCCTGCGCACCGTCGCCGCCGAGCGCGGCAAGCTGCTGCCCGGCGTACCCGGGGACGTCTACGACACCCTCGTGCTCACCGAGGACAACGAGATCACCCTCGCCCTCAAGTCGCTCGGCGGCCTGATCGTCTCGCCGTCCGACTGCACCGTCGTCACCGAGGTCATGCCGACCTGGCGCACGCTGTGGACCCAGCGGCTGCGCTGGCAGCGCGGTGCCCTGGAGAACCTCGGCGAGTACGGCCTGCGTCCCTCGACCTTCCGCTACTGGGCCCAGCAGCTCGGCATCGGGTACGGCGTGATCGCGCTGTTCGCCTACCTGTTCTTGATGCTGCTCATGGCACTGTCGTTCGACAGCTGGGTGTGGTTCCCGTTCTGGCTCGGCACCGGCCTGGTCTTCACCATCGAGCGCATCGCGACCGTGTGGCGTGGCGGCTGGCGGGCCCGGATCCTCGCCGCGACGCTGTTCCCCGAGCTCTTCTACGCGCTGTTCCTCGACATCGTCTACCTCAAGGGGATCGTCGACATGTCCCTCGGCCGCAACGCCCAGTGGGGCGAGCACACCCCGACCCCCGCACGCCACAAGGTGGACGCATGAACGCCCCGCTGCTCTCCACGCTCGGCATCCTGTTCCCCGAGTCGCTGGTCCGCTCGCACCCGTTCGCGGTCCTGGCCGCGTTCGTCGCGATCAACACGATGGTCTACGTGACGCTGTCGGTCGCCAAGGCGCTGCCGAAGATCTGGGTCCGGGACTACCTGCCGCGCGGCTACGAGCGGGCCGAGACCCGCAGCATCTACCCCGACGGCGAGCGCTGAGCTCAGCCCGACAACCCCACGAGCCACTCACCCAACGCCGCCACCGCACCCGCGGACACCCCGTGCCCGCCGGCGTCGCGCCAGGTCGTGGCCACCGAGCCGGCCTCGCCGGTGAGGTAGGCCCAGGTCGCGTCGAGCAGCTCGCGCGGGATGACCCGGTCGGCGTCGCCCTGGGCGACGAAGACGGGGACGCCGGACAGCCGCCCCGGCGTGACGGGCACGCCCGCGTCGAACGGCAGCGTGCCGTGCAGGATCGCGGCGCCCGCGAAGCGGCCCGGCTGGGCGAGCACGAGGCCGCCGGCGAACGCCGCGCCTCCGCTGAAGCCGACCAGCACGACCGGCCGGGCCCCGGAGCGGTCGGAGCCCTCGGGGTGCTCGGCGTCCAGCCAGGTCCGGAACCAGGCCATGGTCTCGGCCAGCGAGGCCGCGACCGGGCGGCCGATGCCCCGGTTGGCGAACCACGCGTAGCCGCCGCCCTCGGCGATCGGCGCCCGCACGGCGACGTACGACGGACCGGCCGGCAGGTGGTCGACGAGGCCGATGATCGACGCCTCGTCGGCGCCGCGGCCGTGCAGCAGGACGACGACCGGCGCAGCGGGGTCGTCGCTGCCCCGGCGGAGCACGACGGGGTCGGGGAAGGAGGTCATGACTCCAATCTACTTGAAACTTCAACTAGATGCGACCTACCCCCGGCCGCCGAGGCGAACAGCCAGCCGTAGAACGCGAGCAGGCCGAGCCAGGAGGCGATCACGACGCCGTACATCGTGGTCCACAGCCAGACCGGGACGTCCGGCTTGCGCTCGCGCTGGAGCATGAACGGCTCGTGGACGAAGGCGACGTCGGTGTCGTCGTCGACCTGGACCAGGCCGGCGGCCGGTCCCGTGATGGCGGTGTCGGCCGGCATGTGGACGGGGATCGAGACCAGCGTTCGCAGCGGCAGGTGCAGCCGGACCAGCACCTTCCAGCGACCGTAGAGCGGCAGCGGCTCGGCGCTGCGGTACTCCCCCGCCCGCCCGGTCGGCTCCATCGCGACACTGAGCACACCGTCGCCGAGCTGCTGGGACTCCGGCTCCTTCTTGCCCTGGTAGGCCAGCGCGGAGAACCAGATCGCGTCGTCCACGTCGCGGGGGTCGGCCCGCACGGTCACGACGGCCGTGCAGCCCTGGGTGCCGATGCAGGCGTCGTCGTAGGAGACGTGGCCCATGATCACGCCGGTCCCGTCGACCGGCTGGTACGTCGTGCGGCACTCGCCGCCGTCGCACTGCTTGACCACCTCCACCTCGCCGGCCCCGGCAGGGGCGGCGAGGACGGCCATCAGGGCGATGAAGACCAGCGTTCCCGCGGTACCGACCCACCGGCCCGGCACGACCACCCGACTGCCCGGTTCGGCGCTCGGGCCGAAGTCGCCGATCCGCTCGACGTGGCGCGCGAACGACCAGCCGAGCAGGCCGCCGCCGACGCCCGCGACACCGCCGACCGCCAGCATCAGGGGCATCTGGGAGGCGTCGGGCGGGAGCGGGTACGGCATGAAGACGCCCATCCACCACCACTCGGTGGCCAGGCCGACCGTCCCGGCGAGCAGGCCGGCCACCCCGGCGAACACCGGGCCGCGGTCCCGCCACACCAGCGCGAGCAGCTCGATGCACAGAGCCGGGCCGAGGAAGAGCAGCCAGTGCGCCCGGTGGATGTCGGGGACCGGCAGCGTGATCGCGAAGATCAGCACCCGGATGCCGAGGTAGGTGCCCCACGTGACGAGCGCGCCGCCGCGACCGAGGAAGACCCGGCCGGCCACGAAGATCCATCCCGTCAGGAAGCCGGAGATGACGAACAGCGTGGTCGCCGGGAACTGGGGCACGCCGAGGTCGAACTCCATGAGGAAGGCCACCGGGATGATGCACAGCCCGAGCACGACGGTCATCACCAGTCGGGTCGCCCTCCCGCGGAGCGGAGGCCGACCGACCTGGGCCGCCTCGGCGTACAGCAGCGGCAGTGCCAGCACGCAGGTGACCGCACCGCCGATCATCATCACGTGGGTCGGTCCCCACTCGGTGACGTCCTGCCCGAACAACCGGTGCCACACGTCGTCGGCCGGGAACCCGGCGGCCGCGATCAGGCCCGCGCCGAGCAGCACCAGGGTGCCCATCGGCACCTGCCACCTCGGGGTCAGCCTGACCGTACGACGCGGCAGCGGCGCCTTGGCGAGACCGGCCGAGATCACGCCGGAGGCAAGGAAGCCGAAGATGCCGAACATGATCGGGAAGTGCGACGGGTTGGCCAGCGGGCCCTCGTCGCGCCCGTTCTGCATGTGGATCGGGACGTCCCAGTAGACGCCGAAGGCGCACGCGACCAGCGAGATGAGCGCGAGGTAGCCCGGCAGCCCGGCCCAGCGCGGTAGTCCGTCGAGGGCCGCGACCCGGTCGGCGAGCCGCCCCAGCAGGGTCGGCTTCCCGTCGCGCTCGCGCAGCAGGAAGATCCCCAACGGGACGTAGATCGCGGCGAAGGCGCCCGCCGCGATCAGGACCTGGTCGAGCGCTGCGCCTCCGGCCGGCGGCGCAGTGGGGTCAGCAACGAGGAGCATGGCGTACCTCCGGTGTTCGGTACCCAAGACGTTACTGGTCGTCACAGGTACCTGAACAGGGTGACGAACACGACGTCGCGCTGTCCCCGGGTGCCCGGGAGCCGGCGGCCCGAGGACAAATGTGGACAGGTGTCAGGTCAACCTCACCCTTCTGCCCCCAACGTTCCGATGATGTGTCTATGATGTGCGATGTCGGGCCGCGACCGACCCCCCCAGAGGTCGCGGCCCGGCGCCTATTTCACTCCCAGAACACCCGGTCCACCACGGCGTGCGCGTGCCGGGTGACCCGCAGGTAGTCGTCGAGGAGCCGGTCGGTCTCGGTGAGCTGGTAGCCGAGGATGCCGGCGACGGCACGCCGCTCGAGCACCGCACGGGGGAACTCGTCGCCCGCGCGGCCCCGGGCGAGCAGGACGGCGTTGCGGACCCGGGTGGCCAGGCGCCAGGACGCGGTCAGGGTCCGGGCGTCGTCGGGGGAGATCAGCTCGGCCTCGGCGGCGGCGCTGAGGGCGGCCAGGGTCTGGGTGGTGCGCAGGCCGGGGACCTCGGCGCCGTGCCGCAGCTGGAGCAGCTGGACGGTCCACTCGATGTCGGCCAGTCCCCCGCGTCCGAGCTTGAGGTGCAGGGCCGGGTCGGCGCCGCGCGGCAGGCGTTCCTTGTCGACGCGACCCTTGATCCGGCGTACCTCGATCGCGTCGTCGTCGGTGAGCCCGCCCGCCGGGTAGCGCAGCGGGTCGATCAGCGCCGTGAACCGCTCGCGGAGCCCGGCGTCGCCGACCACGGCGTCGGCGCGCAGCAGCGCCTGGGCCTCCCAGACGTGCGACCACTTGGCGTAGTAGGCGGCGTAGGCGTCGAGGGTGCGGACCAGCGGGCCCTGGCGGCCCTCGGGGCGCAGGTCGGCGTCGACGACGAGCGCCGGGTCCGGGCCGGGCACGGCGAGCACCCGGCGCACCTCCTCGGCGACCAGGCGGGCGAAGGTCGAGGCCTCGTGGGCATCGGCGCCCTCGACCGGGTCGTGCACGAAGAGCACGTCGGCGTCGCTGCCGTAGGACAGCTCGAAGCCGCCGTAGCGGCCCATCGCGACGATCGCGATCCGGGTCGGGACGACCTCGGTGCCGCGGGCGCGCGCGGTCGACTCGATCGCGCCGTGCAGCGTGGCCTCGAGCGTCGCGTCGGTCAGCCGGGTCAGCGCGAAGCCGACGTCGGCGACGTCGACCAGGCCGAGGACGTCGCCGGCGGCGATCCGCAGCAGCTCGCGACGGCGTACGGCGCGCACGGCCCGCACGCCCTTCTCGAAGCCCTCCTGGCGCCCGCCGGTCGCGAGCATCTCCTCGGTCAGCGCCGCCGAACCGAGGGGGTGGAGGTCGCCGCCGAGCAGCCGGACGCCTGCGGGCTCGCGCTCGAGCAGGTCGGTGCAGTAGCGGGAGGTCGCGAGCAGGTGGGCCAGTCGTTCGGCGGCCTCGCCCTCGTCGCGCAGCGTGGAGAGGTACCACGGGGTGCGGCCGAGCGCCTCGCTGATCCGGCGGAAGCCGAACAGGCCGCCGTCGGGGTCGGGGCACTCGGCGAACCACTGCAGCATCGCGGGCAGCAGGGTGCGCTGGATGGCGGCGGTGCGGCTGACGCCGCTGGTCAGGGCCTCCAGGTTGCGCAGCGCGGCCTGCGGGTCGGCGTACCCGAGGGCGGCGAGGCGGGCGCCCGCCGCCTCCGAGGACAGCCGCACCTCGTCGGCACCGATGCGCGCGACCGCGGTGAGCAGCGGCCGGTAGAAGATCTTCTGGTGCAGCCGGCTGACCTCGCGGCGGTGGTCCTGCCAGGTCTCCTCGAGCAGCTTGCGCGACTCCTTGAAGAAGCCGAGGCTGCGACCGAGCCGGCGCAGGGACGCCTCGTCGGAGGGCACGACGTGGGTGCGCTGCAGCCGGTGCAGCTGGATGCGGTGCTCGAGCTGGCGCAGGAACGCGTAGGCCCGGTGCAGGGACTCGCCGTCCTCGCGGCCGACGTAGCCGCCCTCGGTGAGCCGGGCCAGCGCGCTCAGCGTCGTGGGCGGGCGGATCGACTCGTCGGCGCGGCCGTGGACGAGCTGGAGCAGCTGGACGGCGAACTCGACGTCGCGCAGCCCGCCCGCGCCGAGCTTGAGCTGGCGGTCGGCCTGGCGGGCCGGGATGTGGTCGAGGACCCGGCGCCGCATCGCCCGCGCGGCGTCGACGAAGCCCTCCCGGTCCGCCGCGGACCACACCATCGGCGCGACCATCGCGACGAACTCGCGACCGAGCTCGAGGTCGCCCGCGACCGGCCGGGCCTTGAGCAGTGCCTGGAACTCCCACGCCTGGGCCCAGCGCTCGTAGTAGCCCTGGTGGCTGGCCAGGGTCCGGCTCAGCGGACCCGCCTTGCCCTCCGGCCGCAGCGCGGCGTCGACCGGCCAGATCGTGCCCTCGGCGGTGTGGTCGGCGCAGACCTGCATCATCTGTGCCGCCAGTCGGGCAGCGACCCGCTCGTCGCCCTCGTGGACGAAGAGCACGTCGACGTCGGAGACGTAGTTGAGCTCGTGCCCGCCGCACTTGCCCATCGCCACCACCGCCAGCCGTACGCCGGCCGCCGGCTCCCCGACCCGTGCCCGGGCCACGACCAGCGCGGCGTCCAGCGTCCCGGCGGCGAGGTCGGACAGCTCGGCCGCGGCGTCGTCGACGCCGAGGTGGTGGGTCAGGTCGCGGGCCGCGAGCCGCAGCAGGTGGCGGCGGTACTCGACGCGCAGCGCGTCGACCGCCTGGTGGTCCGGCTTGTCGGTGACGGCCTCGATCAGCGCGGCCCGCACCGCCCAGGCGGCCGGGCGCGTGGAGCCGAGCGCGGGGTCGGCGAGCTCACGCCACTGCTCGGGATGGGTCGCGAGGTGGTCGGCGAGCGCCACGCTCGCGCCGAGGACGCACAGCAACCGCATCGCCGTGCCCTCGTCGTCGCGGACGGCGCCCAGCAGCTCGGCCCGGTCGCCGACCGCGTCGGCGAGCCGGACCAGCCCGTGCAGGGCCGCGTCCGGGTCGGCGGTGCGGCCGAGCAGCGCGAGCAGGTCCGTGCTGCCGGGCCCGAGCAGCTCGAGGTCCGCGGACGCCCGGTCGAGGTCGACGAACCCGAGCCGGAGCAGCTCGGTGCGCTGCGACGCCCGGTTCACGCTAGAGGACCGGGAGCATCCGGTCGCGCTCGAAGGCCGAGACCTGACCGCGGTACTCGTCCCACTCGGCCCGCTTGTTGCGCAGGAAGTAGTCGAAGACCTGCTCCCCCAGGGTCTCGGCGAGCAGCTCGGAGTGCTCGGCGATCGCGATCGCGTCGTGCAGGCTCTTGGGGAGCGGCTCGATGCCGAGGCTGCGGCGCTCGCGCTCGGTCAGCGCCCACACGTCGTCCTCCGCCTCACGCGGCAGCTCGTAGTCGTTCTCGATGCCCTTGAGGCCGGCGGCGAGCACGGCGGCGTACGCGAGGTAGGGGTTGCAGGCCGAGTCGATGGTGCGCAGCTCGACCCGCGTCGACTGGCCCTTCATCGGCTTGTACATCGGCACCCGGACCATGGCGGAGCGGTTGTTGTGACCCCAGCAGATGTACGAGGGCGCCTCGCCGCCGAACATCATCCGCTTGTAGGAGTTGACCCACTGGTTGGTCACGACGCTGATCTCGCTGGCGTGGCGCAGGATGCCGGCGATGAACTGGCGGCCGGTCCTCGAGAGCTGGTACTCCGCACCCGCCTCGTAGAAGGCGTTCTGGTCGCCCTCGAAGAGCGAGAGGTGGGTGTGCATGCCGGAGCCGGGGTGGCTGGTGAACGGCTTGGGCATGAAGGTGGCCCAGATCCCCTGGCTGAGCGCGACCTCCCGGATGACCGTGCGGAAGGTCATGATGTTGTCGGCGGTGGTCAGCGCGTCGGCGTAGCGCAGGTCGATCTCCTGCTGGCCCGGACCGCCCTCGTGGTGGCTGAACTCCACCGAGATCCCCATCGCCTCGAGCATGGTGATCGCCTCGCGACGGAAGTCGGAGCCGTGGGAGTGCGCGGCGTGGTCGAAGTAGCCGCTGCGGTCGATCGGGACCGGCTCGTCACCCGTGCCCGGCTCGTCCTTGAACAGGTAGAACTCGATCTCGGGGTGGGTGTAGAAGGTGAAGCCCTGCTCGGCTGCCTTGCCGAGCGTCCGCTTGAGGACGTTGCGCGGATCGGCGTACGACGCGGAGCCGTCCGGCATCACGATGTCGCAGAACATCCGCGCGGTCGCCGGGCCCTCGGCGCTGCGCCACGGCAGGATCTGGAAGGTGGTCGGGTCGGGCAGGGCCAGCATGTCGGCCTCGTAGACCCGCGCGAAGCCCTCGATCGCGGAGCCGTCGAACCCGATGCCCTCGGAGAAGGCACCCTCGAGCTCCGCAGGCGCGACCGCCACGGACTTGAGGAAGCCCAGGACGTCGGTGAACCACAGCCGCACGAACCGGACGTCGCGCTCCTCGAGAGCGCGCAGGACGAAGTCCTCTTGCTTACCCATGGCCGCAGCCTAGTGATCCCCGGTGACGCGCGTGTTGCGGGACGCGCGGGTCACCCGTAGCGCGAACCACAGGTCGAACCGGGTCTCCACGTCCTCGAGGTCCCGGTCGAGCAGCTGGGCGGCGCGGTTGATCCGCTGCCGCAGCGTGTGCCGGTGCAGCCCCAGCTCCTGGGCCGCCGGGTCGAAGTGACCGTGGTGGCCCAGCCAGGTCATCAGCGAGCCGCGCAGGTCGATCCCCGACTCTGCGCTGTAGGCGTCCAGGGGCGCCAGGAACTGGTCGGCGAACGAGCGCGCCGCCCACGGGTCGGCGACCGACAGCGCACCGCTGGTCAGGTCGGCGTAGTGCACGACCCGGGCACCGCGCTCGACCGCGATGTCGCAGGCCCGCTCGGCGTCGTCGAAGGCGGTGCGCAGGCGCTGGGGATCGACGGGGCGCGACGCACCGAGCACGACCTCGCCCCCGCCCACGCCGGCGGCGATGTCGGTGTCGACGTCGATGTCGACATCGGCCGCGACGAGCGCGTAGGCCTCCTCGCCGATCAGGCCGGCGAGCGCCCGCTCCTCCCCCAGGTCCTGCAGCCCCTCGCACCAGGCGACGAGCTGCTCCTTCGGTCCGCGGGCCGCGACGACGACCAGCGGACCGCCCGCGAGCAGGCCCTCGCTGAGGACGGCGAGCTCATCCGGCGCGGGCGCCGCACCCGTGCGGACCAGCCGGATCAGCGCCGCCTGGCGCAGCCGCCGCTGCGCCGTCGGCGACTCCTGGTCGAACCCGAAGGACAGCAGCGCGGCCGCTCCTGCCATCAGGTCGCGCTGCAGCTTGGTCATCGCAGCGCCGGTGCTGACCACGAGCACGCCCCGGGCCGCACGCCCGTTCCCGAGCGCCTGGAGCGCGACGTGGCGCTCGTCCTCGACGATCGAGGTGGCAGCCTGTCCGGCCGTCCGGATCCGGTTGATCTCCGCGGCGAGCGCGGGGAGCAGCTCGGTCGCCTCCTCGCTGCTCCACTCCCGGACCCGCCCGCCGCCGTCGAGGAGCAGCACGTCGCCGGCGACCTGGGTCGCGAGCGTCTGGACGACGCCACGCGGGCCGCCACCCCGTGCCGCGCGCGAGAGGTCCTGGTGGGCACGGTGGACGTGCAGCAGCTCGGAACGCTCCTCGGCGACCAGGATCTCCGAGAGCGCCCGGATCACCGCCACGAACGGCGTGCCCTCGGCGACCTCGACGAGGGTCAGTCCTGCCCGGACGGCAGCCGCGACCAGGGGCTCCGGCGTCGCGTCGGCGACCACGCCCGCGCCGAACCCGAGCGCCACGACCTCGGCCGCGACCAGGCGGTCGACGTACTCCTCCAGCGAGGAGAGGTCGCTGGGCAACCACATGCCGGTGGTGAGCACCAGCTCCCCACCCATGAGGTACTTCGTCGGGTCGACGAGCTCACTCACGGCGACGGAGTGGACCGGCCGGTCGAGGGCGTCCTGGCCGACGAGGACCTTCAGCTGCAGGCCCGGATGACCCAGCAGCGTTGCGAGGGCGACCACCATGTCCGGACCGTACAGTCGCCCGACCGGTCCCGGAACCCCTCCTCGCGACCTGTCCCGGAAAGCACCGAACGACCCTCCACAGTGGCACCCCCGCGCCGCCGGACTGTGCCGAACTGTCGATAGCGCGAACCGTGACCCAGGTCACACAATGCCCCTACTGCCCCACGGCCAGGAGGGATGACGATGAGCGAGCAGCCACCCGTCGGACCGGTCGACGCGTCCCAGGTGCCCCGCTACTGCGGCCCGGCGACCTTCGCGCGCCTCCCCGAGATCCGCGACGTCGACCACGCGGACATCGCGATCGTGGGCGTGCCCTTCGACTCGGGCGTCTCCTACCGCCCCGGGGCCCGGTTCGGCCCGAGCCACATCCGCGCGTCGTCCAAGCTGCTGCGCCCGTTCCACCCGCCGCTGGGCGTCTCGCCGTTCGCCACCCTGCAGGTCGCCGACGCGGGCGACATCGCGGTCAACCCGTTCAGCCTCGACGAGGCGATCACCGGCATCGAGCGCGGCGCGGACGCCCTCAGGGAGCGGGCCGACCGGGCGATCACGCTCGGCGGCGACCACACCATCGCGCTGCCGCTGCTGCGCTCGCTGCACCGCAGGCACGGGCCGGTCTCGGTGCTGCACTTCGACGCCCACCTCGACACGTGGAACACCTACTTCGGGGCGCCGTACACCCACGGCACGCCGTTCCGCCGCGCCAGCGAGGAGGGTCTCCTCGACCCGGAGGGCTGCCTGCACATGGGCATCCGCGGCCCGTTGTACGACGCGGCGGACCTCACCGACGACAAGGCGCTCGGCTTCGCGATCATCCGGGCCGACGACTACGAGACCGACGGCCTCCCGGCCGCCGTGGAGCGGATGCGGGCCCGGCTCGGCGACCGCCCGGTCTACGTCTCGATCGACATCGACGTGCTCGACCCGTCGATGGCGCCCGGCACCGGCACCCCCGAGGCCGGCGGCCTCACCAGCCGCGAGCTGCTCCACACGCTGCGCGCGCTGGTCGGCTGCAACGTGGTGGGCGCCGACGTCGTCGAGGTCGCGCCGTCGTACGACCACGCAGAGATCACCGGCATCGCGGCCAGCCACGTCGTCTACGAGCTGCTCGCGGTGCTGGCCCGCAACGCAGCCGCCTGATCCTCACCCCACCCTGCAGGTCCGCCCCGAAAGGACACCGCCATGGACAAGGCGATCGTCATCCTCTACATCGTGAGCATGATCGGCTTCGGCTTCGTGGGGAAGTCGAAAGCCACGACGGAGTCGGACTTCCTGGTCGCCGGGAGGCGCCTCGGTCCAGCGCTGTACGGCGGCACCATGGCCGCGATCGTGCTCGGCGGCGCGTCCACCATCGGTGGGGTGGGGCTCGGCTACGAGTACGGCCTGTCGGGCATGTGGCTGGTCGTCAGCATCGGCATGGGCATCTTGCTGCTGAGCCTGCTGTTCGCCCACCGGATCCAGCGGCTCGGCATCTACACCGTCAGCCAGATGCTGACCCTGCGCTACGGCCCCGGCTCGCACGTCCTGTCCGGTGTGGTCATGTGCGCCTACACACTGATGCTCGCGACGACCTCGACCATCGCCTACGCGACGATCTTCTCGGTGCTCTTCGACCTCGACAAGGTGCCCGCGATCATGATCGGCGGCGGCACCGTGATCCTCTACTCCGCCCTCGGCGGGATGTGGTCGATCACGCTGACCGACTTCGTGCAGTTCTTCATCAAGACCATCGGCATCTTCTTCATCCTGGTCCCGGTCGCGCTCGCCAAGGGCGACGGCTGGGGCGGCATCACCGACGGCTTCCAGCGGGTCACCGGCCACTCGGGCACCGACCTCACCGCGATCGGTGGCCAGACGATCGTCACCTACTTCGTCATCTACACCTTCGGCCTCCTCATCGGGCAGGACATCTGGCAACGGGTGTTCACCGCCCGCACGCCCGCCGTCGCCCGGTGGGCCGGCACGGCTGCCGGCGTCTACTGCCTGGCGTACGCCTTCGCCGGCTCCGTGATCGGCATGTCCGCGCGGGTGCTGCTGCCGGCCGGGGACGCGAAGGTGAAGGACGACGCCTTCGCCGCCTTCGTGGAGTTCGCGCTCAACCCGGTGCTCGCCGGCCTGGTCCTCGCAGCCGCGCTCGCCGCGGTGATGTCGACGTCGAGCGGGGCCCTGATCGCGAGCGCCACGGTCGCCCGCCAGGACATCGTCAACCTGATCCGCGGAGCCACCGGCCACCAGGACACCGGCGACGAGCACGACCACGTCACCGGCAACCGGCTCTACCTGATCGCCTTCGGCATCGTGATGATCGCGCTCGCCTGCGTCCTGCAGGACGTCGTCGCCGCGCTCACCGTCGCCTACGACATCCTCGTCGGCGGCCTGCTCGTCGCGATCCTGGGCGGCCTGGTCTGGCGGCGTGGCAACAACCGCGGCGCGCTGGTGTCCATCGGCGTCGGGGTCGCGGTCACCCTCGCCACCATGCTCGTCGTGGGCGACATCTACGCCAACGAGCCGATCTACTACGGCCTCGCGTCCTCGGCGCTGGCGTACATCATCACGAGCCTGCTCACCCCGCCCACCGACCCGGCGATCATGGCCGAGTGGGATGCCCGCAACGCCGGCACCACCACCCAGGTCCCCGAAGCCGACCCGGTGTGACGACCGGCCTCTCCCATCCCCCGATCGACTCGAAGGAGCATCCCGTGAGCACTCCCCCGTCTCGCCGTCCCGTCGCGAGGACCACCGCCAAGAAGGCCGCGGCGAAGAGGACGACGGCCAAGAAGGCACCCACCCGACGTACGTCGAAGAAGGCGGCCGCCGCCCCTGAACCGGTCCTTCCCGAGCAGGAGTACACCGAGCCGGCGGGCATCGAACCGGTCCCGACCCTGGGCACGGACGCGGCGTTCGCCCCGGCCGCCCCGCCCGCGGCCCCGCGTCGTCGCACCCTCCGCAACATGTCGGAGGTGCGGCACTTCTTCCGCACCAACGACGTGCCGATCTACTTCGTCGGCGCGACGCCGTTCAACCTGCTCGGCCTCGACCGCTGGGTCCGCAACTTCACCTACCTCACCTACTACGACGCCTGGGACGGCGCGCACCCGCGGGTGTTCACGCCGCGGCACAAGCCGTACGTCGAGTTCGAGAGCGGCGAGGACATCAACAACTGGCTGCTGCGCAACGCCGAGGTCCGCGCCTTCATCGCGGCCCGCAGCAACGGCGAGCGCCCCAAGGTCGCGATGGTGTTCTTCGACGAGGAGACCGAGCGGATCTGCGAGGAGCTCGGCTACGACCTGATCCTGCCGCCGGCCTCGCTGCGCACGCACCTCGACTCCAAGCTGGTCACCACGCGGCTCGGCAACGAGGTCGGGGTGCCCAGCGTGCCGAACGTGATGGCCACCGTCGACTCGTGGGACGAGCTGGTCACCGCGGCGAAGGACGCCGGCCTCGGCACCGACCTGGTCGTGCAGACCGCGTACGGCGACTCCGGCAAGACCACCTTCTTCATCGCCGCCGAGGAGGACTGGGACAAGCACGCCGACGACATCACCGGCGAGGAGGTCAAGGTGATGAAGCGGATCGACAACCGCCCGGTCGCGGTCGAGGCGGTGCTCACCTCGTGCGGCACGGTCGTCGGCCCGTTCATGTCCGAGCTGACCGGGCACCCGCAGCTCACGCCCTACCGCGGCGGCTGGTGCGGCAACGAGATGTTCCCCGAGGTGCTGACCGGTGACCTCCGGGTCAAGGCCGCCGACCTGGTCCGCCGGCTCGGCGACCGGCTCGGCAAGGAGGGATACCGCGGCTTCTTCGAGGTCGACGTGCTCGTCGACGTCGACACCGACGAGGTCTACCTCGGCGAGCTGAACCCGCGGATCAGCGGCGCGTCGTCGATCACGAACGTGACCGCGGGCGCCTACGCCGACGTACCGCTCTTCCTGTTCCACCTGCTCGAGTACCTCGACGTCGAGCTCGCGATCGACGTCGACGAGATCAACGAGCGCTGGCAGGAGCTCGCCGCGGTCGACCTGTGGTCGCAGATGATCATCAAGGAGACCTCCCCCGGCGTCGAGCTGATCCGCACCGGCGCCCCCACGGGCCAGTACGCCCTCGACCTGTCGGGTGCGCTGGTGTTCCGCCGGGCCGCCCTCGACTGGCACCAGCTGCAGAACGAGAGCGAGGCCTTCTTCCTGCGCATCTACGGCCCCGGCGACTACCGCTGGAAGGGTGCCGACCTCGGCGTGCTCGTCACCAAGGGCCGGCTGCAGACCGGGCGCCCCGGCGAGCCGGCCGACCTGACGATCCGCGCCCGGCACCTGATCGACTCGATCCGCGCCCACTACACCGGCACGCCGATGATGCCGCCGCCCGACGCCGTCCCGGCCGACCTCGGCGCCGAGGGCGGCTTTGGGGCCGTCTAGCATCGACGACGTGCTGGGAGAACACACCGACCGCCCCGTTGCCGGCCTCACGCTCGACAATTGGCAGACGGCGGGCTTCCTGGACTGGTCCTTCCAGCACGTCGACGAGATCGTCCCGACCGCGCGGATCGGTCGAGGCACGGGGCCGGTGGCCGACCTCGGCGTGCCTGCAGGCGACCTGGGTGCGGTCGAGGTCCGGCTCTACGACGGCAGCGTGCTCACGGCCGCACAGGTCATGGACGCCACCGAGACCGACGGCTGGGCGGTCGCGCAGCACGGCCGCCTGCTGGGCGAGCACTACCCGCGCGGCATGGCACCCGGTACCCGGCACCTGCTGATGTCGGTGAGCAAGTCGCTGGTCGGCTCGGTCGCCGGCGTGCTCGCCGGTCAGGGCCTGCTCGACCCGGCCCGGCTGGTGACCGACTACGTCCCGGCGCTCGAGGCCAGCGGGTACGCCGGCGCGACCGTGCGCCACCTGCTCGACATGCGCTCGGGCATCCGGTTCTCCGAGGACTACCTCGACCCCACGGCCGAGGTCCGGGTCCTCGAGCAGGCGATCGGCTGGGCCACGCGCACACGTCCCGGCGTGCCGAGCACGATGTACGACTTCCTGCTCACCCTGCGGCAGAAGGGCCCGCACGGTGGTCCGTTCGAGTACCGCAGCGGCGAGACGGACGTGCTTGGCTGGGTGTGCGAAGCGGCGGCCGGCCAGCGGATGCCGGAGCTGATGTCGAGCCTGCTCTGGTCGCGGATCGGCGCCGAGGAGGACGCCGTCATCGGTGTCGACCCGGTGGGCTCCGGCATGTTCGACGGCGGCATCTGCGCCGCGCTGCGCGACCTGGTGCGCTTCGGGCACCTGCTCGGCCACGGCGGCGCCTCGCTGACCGGCGAGCAGGTCCTGCCCGAGTGGTGGGTCACGGACACCCTGACCGGCGACGCCGACTCGCGCGAGGCGTTCGCGACCAGCCCGACCGAGACGCTCATGCCGGGCGGCATGTACCGCAACCAGGTCTGGCTGCCGTACGCGGGCTCCGACGTGCTGCTGTGCCTCGGCATCCACGGCCAGATGATCTACGTGAACCGCCCCGCCGGTGTCGTGGCGGCCAAGCTCTCGAGCTGGCCGGAGCCGCAGCACGCGTGGAAGCTGTTCAGCACCCTCGCGGCCTTCGACGCGATCACGGCCGCGCTGGCCTGATCCCGCCCGGGCCCGCGCGGTCGGCTCCGTCGCCGGACCAGCCCAGCGCGAACCACAGCGTCATCCGGGTCTCGGGGTCCTGCAGGTCGGCGTCGAGCAGGGTCGCGACCTGGGTGAGCCGGTGCCGGACGGTGTTGCGGTGCACGCCGAGGATGGTCGAGGTGCGCTCCGTGCTGCCGTGGCACGACAGCCACGTGTGGAGCGTCGCGAGCAGCGCGGCCGCCTGGTCGTCGGGCAGCTCGTGCACGTTGCGCAGCAGCGAGCGCGCGAACGCGGTGGCCTCCTCGCGCTGGACCAGCGAGTCCACGGCCACGTCGGTCTCCCGGTGGACGACGACGGCGGCCTCGCCGGCCAGTGCGCGCCGGAGCATCCGGTCGGCCTGCGCCCGCGCCTCGGAGAGCTCGTCGATCCGGAAGGGCGCGCTGTACCCGAGCGCCCAGCCGAGTGCGGCGACGTCGGCGGGCGGAGCGGGCGGGTCCGTCCGGTCACAGGGCGCCAGCGCGGTCAGCCTCCCGTCGGCGAGGTCGAGGTACGGCGTACCGAGCGCGGTCCGCAGCGTGGCGATGTCGACGGCCGTGTCACGCCGGCCCCGTGGCGAGCGGGTCGACTGCCCGCGGACCACCACCCAGTGCTCGCCCTGCGCCGCGGCGCCGGAGCGCAGCAGGCGGTCCAGGTCGTCGACGTGGCCCCTGGTGAGCAGGCGCACCAGCGCCGCGATCCCCTCGGTCCGGGCCTCGAGCGCGTAGCGCGGGCTCACCAGCGCGGCCAGCAGCCACAACGCAGACGCGGTCGTGCGCCGCTCCGAGAGGGTGAGCGCGTTCGCCGAGGTCAGCGCGAGCACCAGGCGCGATCCCGCGGACGAGCCCGTGGGGACCACCTGCAGGTTGAGGTGGAGCCGGTCGCCGAGGGTCGACGTCGTGGCGAGGGCAGCACCGCCCTGCTGCAGCGACGCCGCGTGGTCGCGCAGCAGCTGCCGCACCGGCGGGGCGGGCAACCGGCCGCCGGTGGCGAGCGCGTTGCCGTCGGGGTCGAGCAGCACGGCGGTCGCGCCCGTGCGGCGGGACAGCTGCCGGACGAGCGACCGGATCGGGTCCGCACCGCCGGCGGCCCCGGCGAGGGCGGCCATCGCACGTGCCTCGGTCTCGAACTCGCGCTGCTGGCGACGGGCCACCTCCTCCGTGAACGCCCGGCTCACGGCGACGAACGGCGTCCCGGTCGGGACGTCCAGCAGCCGGAGCCGGTGCTGCTCGCAGGCCTCGACGAGCGCCCGGGGCACCTCCGGGAACACCGGCTCGACCCCGAAACCGAGCGCGGCCACCCCCGCCGTGGCGACGCGCTCGACGTAGACGCCGATGCCGCCCGGCTCGTCGGCGAGGCCGAGACCGGAGGTCAGCAGCAGCTCGCCCTGCTCGAGGTAGGGCGTCGGGTCGGCCAGCTCGGTGGTGGCCACGGCGCTGATGCTCACCGTGTCGGTCGGGCCGGCGACCTGGGTCAGACCCAGCGCCGGATTGGCGAGGAGCTCGGCCAGCGGGACCTCGAAGGCGTCGTTCAGCAGCACGGCCACCCCTGTTTCCGCACCTGACGGCATTGCACTGTCGGGCCCTCCTCGCTGTGCGGTTCCGACTCTGTCGGCCGAGGTCCATCGAACCCTAGTTTCGTGATCCGCACCACGTCGTCCCCGACCCAGACCCGTCCCCGAGCTGTGAGCCCGAACCGGAGAGCGCCATGAAGATCACCCGCACCACCCTCGCCGCCGCAACGACCGTCGCGGCAGCCCTCGCCGTCACCGCGTGCGCCGCCCCGGACGACGGCACGTCCGCCGCCGGTGGCCCCGACGCGAGCGCGACCCTCAGCGCCCAGAAGGTGGACGCCGACGCGGCCGGCCTGCTGCCGGCGGACATCAAGGACGCCGGGGTCGTCAAGGTCGCCTCCGGTGTCAGCTTCCCGCCGATGGAGTACTTCGACACCGACAACAAGACCGTCCTCGGCTTCGACGCCGACCTCGGCAAGGCGCTCGGTGAGGTGCTCGGCGTGGAGTTCGACTTCCAGAACACCAACTTCGACGGCATCATCGGCGGCCTCACCGCCCACCGCTACGACCTCGGCCTCACCTCGATGATCGACAAGCCCGAGCGCCAGACCCAGGTCGACTTCGTCGACTACCTCAGCTCCGGCGTCACCTTCCTGGTGATGAAGGGAAACCCGGACGGGCTCACCGAGCAGTCCGACCTCTGCGGGCGCGCCGTGGCCGTGGAGAAGGCGGCGACCGGAGACCTCGTCGCCGACGACATCAGCAAGGACTGCGAGGCCGCCGGCAAGAAGCCCGTCGACAAGTCGCCCCTCCCGGACCAGGCCAGCGCGATCCAGGCGCTGCAGTCCGGCCGGGCCGACGCCGTGCTCGCCCTCGACCTGACGCTGGCCTACAACGTCAAGCAGAACCCGGACACCTTCGAGGTGCCGGCCAAGCCGTTCGGCACGCTGCCCGTCGGCATCGCCTTCCCCAAGGACAGCACCGGACTGCGCGACGCCGTCGCGGCCGCCCTGAAGGTGCTGCAGGACAACGGCACCTACGACGACCTGCTGGCCAAGTGGAACCTGACCGCTCAGGCCCTGACCGGCGCCCCGATCAATGCAGGCAAGTGACGTGAGCGTCCCGACGAGCCCCGTCGCCGGGGGTGAGCTGGCCACCGGTCACGCCGAGGAGCCGGTGATCCGCCTGCGCCACCCCTGGCGCTGGGTCGCGGTCGCCGTCATCGCGGTCTACGCCGGCGTCCTGGTGAAGTTCCTGGTCACCAACGACGCGCTGCGCTGGGACCTGGTCAGCGGCTACCTGTTCGAGACCTCGATCCTGCACGGCATCGTGACCACGCTCAAGGTCACCGTCGTCGCGATGGTCCTCGGTGTCGTCCTCGGCACCGTGCTCGCGGTGATGCGCCTGTCCGAGAACCCGGTCCTGCGGTGGAGCGCCGGCGTCTACGTGTGGTTCTTCCGCGGCACGCCGATCCTGGTCCAGCTGCTCGGGTGGTACTTCCTCGCCTCGGTGCTCCCGGAGATCAGCCTCGCCATCCCGTTCGGGCCCAGCTTCGCGACCTGGTCGACGAACACCGTGATCACGCAGTTCATGGCCGCGATCCTGGGTCTCGGGCTCAACGAGGCGGCGTACATGGCCGAGATCGTCCGCGCCGGCATCGGCGGTGTGGACAAGGGCCAGGCGGAGGCGGCCGAGGCCCTCGGGATGAGCCCGGTCGTCGCCTATCGCCGGATCATCCTTCCCCAGGCGTCGCGACTGATCATCCCCCCGACCGCCAACGAGACCATCACGATGCTCAAGCAGTCGTCGCTGGTCGTGGTGCTCGGCATGCTCGACCTGCTCGGCACGGCGCAGGCGATCTACAGTCGGAACTTCCAGCAGATCCCCCTGCTCCTCGTCGCGTCGATCTGGTACCTCGCGATGACCACGGTCCTCACCTACGGACAGGCCCGCCTGGAGCGCAGGATGAGCCGCGGCACCGCCGGTGTCGCGAGCAGGCCACGCAGGACAGCCCTCAACCGAGGAGGAGCTCGATGAACACCCTGATGGTCGACGCACGTGCCGTGCGCAAGGTCTACGGACGCCACGAGGTCCTCAAGTCGGTGGACCTGGAGGTCCGACGCGGCGAGGTCGTGTCCTTCCTCGGCGCCTCGGGATCGGGCAAGAGCACGTTCCTGCGCTGCATCAACCACCTCGAGCGCATCGACGGCGGCGAGATCAGCGTCAACGGCCAGCTGGTCGGCTACCGGCGCGCCAACGGCAAGAAGTACGAGCTGCACCGCTCGCAGATCGCCCTGGCGCGCCGCGACGTCGGCATGGTCTTCCAGCGCTTCAACCTCTTCCCCCACATGACGGCCCTGGAGAACGTGATGGAGGCTCCGGTCTCCGTCCAGCACCGTCCCCGGGCCGAGGCCCGGGCCGAGGCGGAGGCACTCCTCGAGCGGGTCGGGCTCGCCGACCGGCAGCACCACTACCCGAGCATGCTCTCCGGTGGCCAGCAGCAGCGCGTCGCCATCGCCCGCGCCCTCGCCATGAAGCCGGCACTGATGCTCTTCGACGAGCCCACCTCCGCGCTCGACCCCGAGCTGGTCGGCGAGGTCCTCGACGTGATGAAGTCACTCGCCGCCGACGGCATGACGATGATCGTGGTCACGCACGAGATCGGCTTCGCCCGCGAGGTCTGCGACCGGGTGGTGTTCATGGACGAGGGCGTGATCGTCGAGCAGGGCTCTCCCGCCGAGGTCTTCGAGCGACCCGAGCACGCCCGCACCCGGGCCTTCTTGTCGAAGGTGCTGTGAGGACATGGCACTCGTAGCCGTGACCGACACCGGTGGGCTCGACTTCGGCCCCGGGATCGCCGCCCTGCGCGCCGCCGGGCACCGGGTCGAGCTCATCGGCGCCGACAGCGCCGTCGACGTCCGCGACCGGGCGGAGCACGCCGAGGCGCTCATCGTCAGCTTCGTCGGCATCGACGCCGCGACCATCGCGGCCCTCTCCCGGCTCCGGGTCGTCGCGACGACCACGGTCGGGCTCGACCAGGTGGACGTGGCTGCCGCCCGGGCGGCGGGGGTGCAGGTGTGCGGCCTGCCGCCGCTGGCCAGCGAGGAGGTCGCCACCCATGCCCTGGCCGGGATCCTCGCGATGACCCGGGAACTCGCCGCCGGCCAGGCCGCAGCCGCCGACTGGGACTTCACCCGGATCCCCGCACCGCCGCGGCTCAGCGAGCTCACCCTCGGCCTGTACGGCATGGGCCAGATCGCCCAGCACCTGGCGGTCCGGGCCCGGCCGATGTTCGGGCGGATCGTGGCGCTCGATCCCTACGTCCCGGCCGAGGAGTGGCCGGCCGGCGTCGACCGCGTGGACTCCGCGGACCAGCTGTTCGCGACCTCGAACGTCCTGAGCCTGCACGCACCCTCGACACCGCAGACCCGGCACGCGGTCGACGCACGGGCGCTCGCCCTGATGCCCCCCGACGGATACGTCGTCAACGTCGCGCGAGGCGAGCTGGTCGACGCGGCCGCCGTGCTCACGGCGCTCGACAGCGGCCACCTGCGCGGCGCCTTCCTCGACGTCGCCGACCCGGAGCCGCCGGACCCGGCCGACCCGCTGCTGTCCCATCCCCGGACCATCGTCACCCCCCACGCCGGCTTCTACAGCGGCGCCTCGGAGCGGGCCTACGTCATGGGGGCGGTCGCCAACGTGCTGGCCGCGCTGACCCCGACCTCCGCCCCCCTCACCACCGCCACCCCCGGTGGCGCCGACCTCCAGGAGACCCTGTGACCGATCACGTGCGCAACGGCGGAGACGTCGTCGTCGAGACCCTGACCTCGCTCGGGGTCACCCACATCTTCGGGATCCCGGGGCAGCACGCCCTCGGCCTGTTCGACGCCATCCGGCGCAGCGACCTGCACTTCGTCAGCTCGCGGGTCGAGAACAACTCCGCCTTCGGCGCCGACGGCTACGCCCGGGCCACCGGGCACCCGGCCGTGATGTTCGTGTCGACCGGCCCCGGCGCGCTCACCGCCCTCGGTGCCCTGCAGGAGGCCTACACGACCGGCGTCCCGATCGTCGTGGTCAGCAGCCAGGTCCCCCGCCGCGGGATCGGCGGACGCAAGAACGGCCTGCTCCACCAGATCGACGACCAGCAGAAGAGCGCCCAGAACGTCACGAAGGGGACGACCGTCGTCCTCGACGCCGCGCACATCCCCTCCGCCATCGCCGACGCGTGGTCGCTCGCCCAGACGGTGCCGGCCGGCCCGGTCTGGGTCGAGATCGCGCAGGACGTGCTGCTCGAGCCCTCCCCCGTGCCGCCGGTGACCTCGACGATCACCCACGTCCCGTCCCGTCCGGCCCGCCCCGAGCTCGCCCAGGAGGCCGCCCGCCTGCTCGCCGGGGCGCAACGTCCGGTCATCCTCGCCGGCGGCGGGGTCCGCCGCTCGGCCACCGGACCCAAGGAGCTGCTCCGCGTCGCCGAGGCGCTCGGGGCACCCGTCGTGGCCACGGCCGGCGGCAAGGGCGCGATCTCGTTCGCCCACCCGCTCTCCGCCGGCAGCTGGATCGAGGACCGCCACACCACCGACCTCCTCGAGGACGCCGACGTCCTGCTGGCCGTCGGGACCACGATCGGCGAGGTCACCAGCAACTACTTCACCTTCGCGCCCCGTGGCGTCCTGATCCAGGTCGACGCGGAGCCGCGCGCCCTCGGCTCGAACTACCCGGTGCTGGGGATCCACGCCGACGCCGGACTCGCGCTGGAGGTGATCGCCGACCTGCTCCCGCCGGCAGCCGCGGGCGCCGTCGAGCGCGGCACGCAGGTGGCCGCCGACCTGCGCAGCCGGGTCGAGGCCCGGCTCGCCGGCCAGGACCTGGCACCCGAGCTGGCGCTGATGGCCACGCTGCGAGACGCCGTGCCCGCCGACCTGCACACCTTCTGGGACATGACCATCGCCGGCTACTGGGCCTGGTCGATCTGGGACCCGCAGGACGGCGAGTTCCACTCCGCCCAGGGCGCCGGCGGTCTCGGGTTCGCGTTCCCCGCGGCGCTCGCCGCGGCCATCGGCACCGGGCGGCCGACGCTGGCGGTGTCCGGCGACGGCGGCGCGATGTACGGGATCGCCGAGCTCGCGACCGCCCGCCAGCACGACGCCGACGTGACCTGGCTGATCATCGACGACGGCGGCTACGGCATCCTGCGCGAGTACATGACCGGCGCCTTCGGCGAGGCCACCGCCACCGAGCTCGCCCGGCCCGACTTCGTCGCCCTCGCCGAGGCCTTCGGCATCCCGGCGCACCGGGTCAGCTCCGAGACGCTCGGCAGCACGCTCGCCGCCGAGCTGCGGGAGCCCGGACCGTCCGTCGTGGTGCTCGAGGCCCGCCCGCGGATGTTCGCGATCACCTGACCCGCGCGCAGCACCCCGGGCCCGGCTCGACCGGCTCCACGGTGGCGCCGAACCTGCGGGCGAGGGCCGACAGGAACCCCCGGTTGACCCCGCAGACCAGGTCGCGGTGATCCGCCGCGAGCCGGTCGAAGGGGCAGTTCGCCAGGCAGAGCGCACCATCGTCCTCCGCGCGCGGCTCGTAGCCGAGCGGGACGAGCGTCTCCAGCAGCGGCTGCCCCTCGACGACGCTGCCCGCGACCGCGTCCGCCGCGTCGTCGGCCGCCGCGGCCAGCGCGTCCGGCATCGGCGTGCCCGCCAGGGTCCGCTCCACCGCGTCGGCGAGCACCTGGCCCGCCAGGTCGTAGCGCCTGCTCGGCACGCTCACGGTCAGCTCGCGGCGCGAGCGGCGGTACAGCTTCGCCGGCCGGCCCGCGCCGGGCCCGGTGCGACCGGTCAGCCGCCGGAACTCGGTGACGAGCAGGCCCTCGTCGACGAGTCGCTCGAGGTGGAACTTGGCCGTGTGGCGCGGTACGTCGACGCCGCTGGCCGCCTGGTCGCGGCTCACCGCGCCGGGCTGCTCGGCCACGAACCGGTAGAGCGCCCGTCGTACCGGATCGGCCAGGGAGCCGACCCGTGCCACCCGCTGCCCGAACGCCTCGTCCATGGCCTGCTCCCTCCCCGATTTTCTAGCAGACACGAGTCTTGTCGAAAGATCGCCGCAGGTCTACCGTCAATCGTGATGTCCCTTACAAAACGGGGACCGCTCGAGAAAGGGGCCGACCATGGCCAGCACCCACGCGTGGGACAACCTCACCCACGACATGCGCGAGGAGATGCACGACCTCACGCACTTCGCCTCCGTCGACGCCGCCCACCAGAGCCGCGTGGCCCTCTGGGCGACCTTCGTCGCGCTCCCCGTCCTGTGGGGGCTCGACATGATGACCAACGCCGTCACCGACAGCACCACGTGGGAGGGCTCGATCTCGACGTGGGCCAACAACTTCCTGCCCGGCAACGCTGCCGACGCGGTGATGTGGGTCGGCGCGATCACGCTCCTGATCGGGCTGCTCGTCGCCGCCATGCCGCAGTTCGGCGCCGACGTGCTCGGCATCTGGTTCGTGCTGCTGGCGGTCAACCTGTTCAGCGTCGACCAGATGGCCTACCTCGGCGTGGGCATGGTCGCGCTCGCCGTGTGCTGCTTCTGCATGGCACGGATGATGCGGGGTGACCACCGCAGGGAGGCGTGAGCCCTCAGCGTGTGGGGACGTCGGCCGCCGGCTCGGTCAGCCCTACGGCCGGGCCGGCGCCCGGCGGGGTCGTGGTGCGCCTCCAGTCGGTCGGCAGCTCGATCCCGTCGAGCCCGACGCCCTGGAAGATCAGCCGGTAGGCGTCGGGATCGTCCTGCCGCTGCCGCTCGAACATGCGGTGCAGGTTGGCCCACAGTGGCGTGCTGCTCTCTGAGCCGAGGTACTCCCCCGTCGACGTGGCGGGCAGCACCTGGGTCTGCATGCCCAGCCCGGAGAGCAGCCGGCGGGCGTGCGAGTCCATGATCATCACGACGTACTCGATGTCGTTGGCGAAGGCAGCCGCGACGATGCCGTGGTACAGCGCGGCCGCGCACAGCCCGCCGCGGCCGTGGCCCGGCCGGACCGCCACCGTGGCGATGTCCCAGGTCTTGTCGAGGTCGACGCCGGCCGAGCGCGCCGAGCGCTGTCCGTCGATGCCCCACGGCGGGCGCGAGGTGTCGTTGAGGGACTTGTGCCCGGCCGGGCCCGGCCCGATGAACCGTGCGGTCGCGACCGCCTCGCCGTCCTCGGCCAGCACCGTCATGAAGCCGGTCGCGTCGAGGTAGGGGCCGTACTCGCGCTCCATCTCCTCGGCCGTGTTGCCGTAGGTCTCGAGGAAGACGTCAGCCTCGCACCGCAACGCGGCCGCGAGCTCCTCGCCGACCGGGTCGAGCACGAAGCGCAGGGGGGCGGCGCTCATCCCGCCATCTTGGCTGCCTCCACCTTGCCGCGCCAACTCCGCACCCACTGGGCGACCTCGCCCGCCGGCATCGGTCGGGCGAGGTGGTAGCCCTGCACCGTGTCGATGCCCATCGCGTCGAGCGCCGCGAGGTCGGCCGCGTTCTCGACGCCCTCGGCGACGATCCGCATGTCGAGGGCGTGCGCGAGCTGGATCGTCGAGGCGACGATCTCGCGGCTGCGGTGGTCCTCCGCCACGTTGCGGACCAGCGATCGGTCGATCTTGAGCTCCTGGACCGGCAGGTTGCGCAGGTAGGTCAGCGAGGAGAACCCGGTGCCGTAGTCGTCGATCGAGACCTGCACCCCGTGCTCGCGCAGGTCGACGAGGAGCTCGCGGGTGCGGTGCGGGTCGGAGAGGAACGAGTCCTCGGTGATCTCGAGGACCAGGCTGTCCGCGGGGATCGCGTGCTCCTCGATCGCGGCGTAGAGCTGCGGCAGGAAGGCATGTCCGAGCAGCTCGGTCGGGGCGCAGTTGACGGCCAGGCGCAGGTCGATCCCGGCATCGAGGCGTTGCCGGTGGTCGCGCAGCGCCTGCCGGGCGATCACCTCCGACAGCGCCGCCATCAGGCCGGCCCGCCGGGCCGCGGGCAGGAACGCGACCGGGCTGATCACGCCGTGCACCGGGTGGCGCCACCGCACCAGCGCCTCCAGCCCGGAGATCTCCCTGGCCGCGACGTCGAGCTGCGGCTGGTACCAGACCTCGATCTGGTCGTCCTTCAGACCCTTGCGCAGCTCCTCGGCGAGCTGCAGGCGCGAGCGTGAGAACTCGTCGAGCTCGACGTCGTACAGCGCGGCGCCGGTGCCCGAGCTCTTCGCCTGGTACATCGCGACGTCGGCCCGGCGCAGCACCTCGCCGCTGTCGTGCTCGTCGGGGCCGGCGATGGTGATCCCGATCGATCCCGACGGGCAGATCTCGATGCCGTCGACGGAGATCGGGTTGCGCAGCTCGCGCAGCACGTCGTGGGCGGTCTCCATCAGCTCGATCTCGTCGCGTCCGGCCAGGATGATCGCGAACTCGTCGCCGCCGAGGCGGGCGACCAGGTCGCGCGACTCGACCGCCTCGCGCATGCGGACGGCGACCAGCCGCAGCACCGTGTCGCCGACCTGGTGCCCGAGCGCGTCGTTGATCTCCTTGAAGCCGTCGAGGTCCAGCATCATCAGGGCGATCGGCTCGCTCGCCTCGATGGCGTCCTCCAGGCGCACCCGGACCGCGCGGCGGTTGGGCAGCTTGGTGAGGTCGTCGGTCCGCGAGAGGGCGAAGGCCTCCGTGGCGCGGTTGGCGTCGCGCAGCGCCAGCACCATCCGCCAGGCGACGGTCACCATGGTGAACGCCGCCGGCGGCAGGGTGAAGTAGGCCAGCTCGTCGTCGGGCCGGATCATCAGCACCGCGGTCGCGACCGCGCCGGCGGCCACCAGGACCGCCGTACCCGCGGCCTTGGGGACGGTCCGGATGACCGCCGTCGCCGGCCGGCAGGCGGCCGCCACCAGGAGCGCGAAGGACCCGCCCCACAGCGCGTTGCTGATGTTGGCGAAGTCGTAGGTCCGAGCCGAGGCCTGCAGCGCGAAGCCGGAGTCGGCGCACGCCAGCAGCACGAAGGCCACGCCCAGCATCACCGACTTCACCAGGTCGGTGCGGGCCTGCAGCAGGGCCTGGCCGAGCACGGCGAGGACCAGGACTCCGTCGGCGAGCGGGTAGATCAGGGCCAGCAGCAGCGGGACGCCCTCCTGCCCCGAGGCCAGCCGGATCGGGGTGATCAGCAGCAGCGAGGCCAGGCACGAGGTGCCGCCGCAGATGACGGCGATGTCGAGCCAGCCACGGGTGGGACGCAGCTGGCGCCGGTCGACGTCGAGCATGAGGTAGCCGGCCATGCCGAGGTACGAGACGAGGAAGAGCCACTCACCGGGTGCCGGGAAGTGGTGCTGCGCCGCATCGCTGCCGGAGTTGACCGACATCGACCCCAGCGCCCAGGCGGTCACGGCCGCGAGCAGCAGGAGCAGGCCGGCGCGCCGCCCGGCGTACATCCGCGCCGCCAGCGCCAGGCGCAGCAGCAGCATCGGGAAGAAGATCGTCAGCGTCGTGAGCAGGATCGACTGGCTGGACTCGGGCGCGACGGTCCGCGCCACCTGGTTCGCGACCAGGCCCAGGATCAGCCAGGCCCACGACGCCCAGGCGACCAGGCGTGCGATCCGTGCGATGGGTGCACTGCTACGTGCCACGGCGCTCGCCTCCCCTCACACGAGGACGTCCCGGTCAATCCTCACGCGGGTCCTGTCGGCAGGCCGACGCCGCACCTGACCCGAATCAGGTGAGCAATCCTAACCCGTGCCCGATCCCGCCCCGGGCGAGCGCCTCACGCCTCCAGGCTGGCGAGGACCAGCTCGACGTCGTCCGCCGACGTCCGCGGGTTGACGAAGCACAGCCGCAGCACCGTCCGGCCCGCGAACGTGGTCGGCGTGACCAGGGCCAGCCCGCTGGACCTGGCCCGGCTCGACCAGCGCCGGTAGTCGTCGGGTGCCCAGCCGCGGCGGCGGAAGAGAACCACCGACAGCTGGGGGTCGGCGACCAGCTCCAGCACGGGACTCGCCTCGATCCGCCGGGCGGCTGCCCGGGCCGCGGCCAGGCAGGCCGCGACGGCGGCCGCGTAGCCGTCCGCGCCGTTGGCGACCAGCGAGAACCACAGCGGCAGGCCGCGGGCACGACGGGTCAGGTGCACGGCGTGGTCCGCCGGGTTGTCGAACGCCTCCTCGTCGACGGGCTCGAGGTACGGCGCCCGCTGGGTGTGGGCCGCCCGGGCGGGCGCCGGGTCGCGGTAGAGCACACCGGCGCAGTCGAAGGGCGTGAAGAGCCACTTGTGGGGGTCGATGGTGATCGAGTCGGCCCGCTCGATGCCGGCGAACAACGGCCTCAGCTGCGGCACCAGCAGCCCGGCTCCGCCGTACGCCGCGTCGACGTGCAGCCACGTGCCGCGCTCCGCGCAGGTCGCCGCCAGCTCGTCCAGCTCGTCGACGACGCCGGTGTTGGTCGCGCCCGCGGTGGCGACCACGGCGACCGGCGTCGCCGGCAGCTCGTCGAGCACCGGCTTGAGGTCGGCCGCGCAGAGCCGGGTGTCGGGTGCTCCGACCGTGACGACCGTGCACCCCATGATCCCGGCCGCTGCGGCGACCGAGGAGTGCGCCGCCCCGCCGGCCACGATCACGTCCGGCAGCGACCCGTCGGCGCGACGACCGGCGTGCCGCGCGGCGACCAGGGCGCTCAGGTTGGCCAGCGACCCGCCGCTGACGAAGACCCCGTGGGACTCGGGCGGATAGCCGGCCAGGTCGCACAGCCAGCGTGCCGCCGCCCGCTCCGCGCGGACGACGGCTCCCGCCTCGAGCTCGCTGCCGCCGTAGACCGACGCCGCCGAGAGGACCGCGTCGGCGAGGACGGCGGCGGTGGTCGGCGCGCCTCCGACGAACGCGAGGTAGCGGGGGTGGTCGGCCGGAAAGGCGGTCGGCAGGACCTGGTCGCGCAGCATCCGCCACGCTGCCTCGACCCCGACGCCCGATCCGACGACGGGCCCGACGACGGGCGGCAGGGACGGGGCTCCGGCGCTCGGCGTGCCCGCGGGATCCGTCAGCCGGTCGACGACCCAGTCGAGGACCTCGCCGAGCACCCGGCGGTCGTCGTCGGAGAAGGCGTGCACGTCACTGCGTCGGCACGTCCGCGTCCAGCTCGGCCAGCCACGCGGCCGGGCTGGCGTCCGACGGCATCCGCCAGTCGCCGCGCGGCGACATGGTGCCGCCGGGGCTGACCTTCGGCCCGTTGGGCAGCGCCGAGCGCTTGAACTGGCTGCTGAAGAAGCGCCGGACGAACACCTCGAGCCACCTGCGGATCGTGGCGAGGTCGTACGACGCCTCGCCGCTCCCCCACGCGTGGTGGGCCAGGAACGCGATCTTGCTGGGCCGGTAGCCGCGGCGCAGCACGTGGTAGAGCGTGAAGTCCTGCAGCGCGTACGGGCCGACCGAGTCCTCGGTGCGCTGCTCGCCGCCCGGGATCAGCTCGGGGGTGATCTCCTGCTCGAGGATGGCCTGCAGGACCTGGTCGGCCTCGTCGTCGTAGTGCCCGTCGTGCAGCTGGTCGGTGTCGATCACCCAGCGGATCAGGTGCTGGATCAGGGTCTTCGGGACGCCGGCGTTGACGTTGTAGTGCGACATCTGGTCGCCGACGCCGTAGGTGCACCAGCCGAGCGCCAGCTCGGAGAGGTCGCCGGTGCCGAGCACGATCCCGCCGCGGTGGTTGGCGAGCCGGAACAGGTAGTCGGTGCGCAACCCGGCCTGGACGTTCTCGAAGGTGATGTCGTAGACCGGCTCGCCGTCGCTGAACGGGTGGCCGAGCCCCTCGAGCATGGTCCGTGCGGCCGGCGTGATGTCGAGCTCCTCGAAGGTGCAGCCGAGCGCCTGGGACAGCCGGGTGGCGTAGGACTTGGTCGTGTCGCCCGTGGCGAAGCCCGGCATCGTGAACGCGTGGATGTCGCTGCGTGGGCGGCCGAGCCGGTCCATCGCCTTGGCGGCGACGATCAGCGCGTGGGTCGAGTCGAGGCCGCCGCTGACGCCGATCACGATCTTCGGCTGGCCGATCGCGGAGAGCCGCTGCTCGAGGCCGGAGACCTGGATGTTGTAGGCCTCGTAGCAGTCCTGGTAGAGCCGCACCGGGTCGTCGGGGACGAACGGGAAGCGAGCGACCTCGCGCCGCAGCCCGATGTCGCCGGCCGGCGGCTCGAGCTCGAACTCGACGCGGGTGAAGTGCGACGGCTCGACGCCCTCGGCGACGCGGTTGTCGTCGAAGGTGCCCTGCCGCATCCGCTCCTGGCGCAGCCGGTCGAGGTCGATGTCGACGACCGTGGCCCGCGGCCCGTCGGGGAACCGCTCGCTCTGCCCGAGCAGGTCGCCCATCTCGTAGACCATCGTCTGTCCGTCCCACGACAGGTCGGTCGTCGACTCCCCCTGGCCGGCGGCGGCGTAGATGTAGGCCGCATTGCAGCGCGCGCTCGCGCTGCGCGCGAGCAGGTGCCGGTCCTCGGCCCGCGCGATCGTGATCGGGCTGCCCGAGAGGTTGGCGAGCACGGTCGCGCCGGCGAGCGCGGCGCTCGCGCTCGGCGGGATCGGCACCCACATGTCCTCGCAGACCTCGACGTGCAGGTCGAGGCCGCGCACGTCGGAGGCCGAGAAGATCAGGTCGTTGCCGAACGGCACCTGCTCGCCGTTGAGCTCGATGCTGTCCTCGGCCGCGCTCCGGGTCGCGCCGGCGGCGAACCAGCGGGCCTCGTAGAACTCGCGGTACGTCGGCAGGTACGACTTCGGCGCGACGCCGAGCACCCGCCCGCCGTGGATGACCACCGCGCAGTTGAAGACCCGGTTGCCGCTCGCCAGCGGCGCCCCCACCACGAGCACCGGCCGCAGGTCGGCCGAGGCGACGGTGAGGTCGAGGATCGCCTCGCGCACCGCGTCGAGCAGTGTGTCCTGGAGGAAGAGGTCGTCGACGGCGTACCCGGTCAGGCCCAGCTCCGGGAACACCGCGACCGCCACCCCGTCGTCGTGCAGGGCACGCGCCTGCTCGAGGACGCGCGCGGCGTTGGTGGCGGGGTCCGCGATCGCGACCGGGAGGGTCACCGCCGCGACCCGGGCGAACCCGTGGGCGTAGGCCGAGTAGAAGTCCACGAGGCGAGTCTAGGGAAGCGGGCCGCACACGCTCGGCGATGAGTCCTGGTCCCCGCGCGGGTCCTTCCACGCATGAGCCTCGCGAGCAGCCACATCCAGCCCTGCCTGTGGTTCGACGACCGGCTGGAGGAGGCCGCCCGGTTCTACACCGCGATCTTCCCGAACTCCTCGATCACCCACCTCGGCCCGGTCGCCGGCGAGTTCACCCTCGACGGGCTCACCTTCCGCGGCGTCAACGGCGGCCCCGAGATCGCCTTCTCCGAGGCGGTGTCCTTCTCGATCGTGTGCCGCGACCAGTCCGAGGTCGACTACTACTGGGACTCACTCACCGACGGCGGCCAGGAGTCGGTGTGCGGGTGGCTCAAGGACCGGTTCGGGCTGTCGTGGCAGGTCGTCCCCGTCCGGCTGCACGACCTGCTCGCCGACCCGGACCAGCGGCGGGCGCAGGCCGCCAGCCGGGCGTTGCTGGGGATGCGGCGCATCGTCGTCGCCGAGCTCGAGGCGGCGGCCGACGCGGCCGGCTCGGCGGGCTCGGGGTGATGGAGCACACAGCGCGCGCGAGCGTCGTACCGGACTAGCCTCGTCAGTGCCCGTCAACGAACGTGGACCCACATCGGTGGGCCGCGAGTCACCAGGAACGGAGCTCGACGATGAGCAGCACCACCCCCGAAGAGACCGCCCCGTACGGCGGCGGCACCGCCCCCGCGGCGGCCCCCGGATCCGCGCCGATCAGGCGCGTCCGCACCCACCACCTGCGTGAGCTCAAGCAGCGCGGCGAGCGCTTCTCGATGCTCACCAGCTACGACCAGCTGACCGCGCAGGTCTTCGACGAGGCCGGCGTGGAGGTCCTCCTCGTCGGCGACAGCGCGTCCAACAACGTCCTCGGCAACAGCACGTCGATCCCGGTCACGGTCGACGAGCTCCTCCCCCTGACCCGCGCGGTCAGCCGCTCGGTGTCGCGCGCCCTCGTGGTCGGCGACCTCCCGTTCGGCTCGTACCAGGCCTCGCCCGAGCAGGGCTACCTGACCGCCGTCCGGTTCATGAAGGAGGGCGGCGCGCACTGCGTGAAGCTCGAGGGCGGCGTCGAGATGGCCCCGCAGATCGAGAAGATGACCCGCGGCGGCATCCCCGTGATGGCCCACATCGGCTTCACCCCGCAGTCCGAGCACGCCCTCGGCGGCTACCGGGTCCAGGGCCGCGGCGACGCCGCCGAGCGGATCCTGCGCGACGCGCTCGCCGTCCAGGACGCCGGTGCGTTCTCCGTCGTCATGGAGATGGTCCCCGGCGACGTGGCCGCCGAGGTCACCGCCAAGCTGGAGATCCCCACCATCGGCATCGGCGCCGGCAACCAGTGCGACGGCCAGGTCCTCGTCTGGCAGGACGCCTTCGGCCTGCGTACCGGCAAGCTGCCGCGCTTCGTCAAGCAGTACGCCGACCTGCGCTCGGTGCTCCTCGACGCCGCCAGGGCCTACGACTCCGAGGTGAAGTCGGGCGCGTTCCCGGCGCCCGAGCACACGTTCTGACCCCGGTACCCGGTTCGGCCCGGTTCCGACCGGTTTGCGGACGGCGGGGCGGCGTACCGTCCCGTCATGCGTGCGCGTCCCGCCGTCCTGCTCGTCCTCGCCCTCGTCGCCACCGTCCTCGCCGCAGCACCCGCCCGCGCGGCGGCGTTGCGGGTGGAGGTCGTGGCCACCGGGCTGGACCACCCCTGGGAGGTGGCGGTCCTCCCGACCGGTGACCTGCTGGTCACCCAGCGCGACCGGAGCCGGTTGACCCTGGTCGACCCCGCGTCGGGAGCGAAGCGCGACCTGGCCTTCCCCTCCGCGCAGGTCTGGACTCGCGGCGAGACCGGGCTCCTCGGGCTCGCCGTCGACCCGGCGTTCACGGCCAACCGCCGGATCTACACCTGCTCGGGCTGGCGTGCCGACGACGGCTCCCACGACATCCGGGTCAACGCGTGGACCCTCGATGCGGGCCTCACCGCCGCGACCCTGGTCGGCCCTCTCGTCACGGGCCTGCCGCCGAGCCGCACCGGCCAGCACGGCGGGTGCCGCCTCCTCGTGGCGGGCGACGGATCCCTGCTGGTCGGCACCGGCGACGCCAAGCGCTCCCGCGTCCCGCAGGACCGCCGCTCGCTGGGGGGCAAGGTGCTGCGCCTCGACCGCCTCACCGGTGCCCCCGACCCCCGCAACCCGTGGGCAGACCGCTCCGGGAAGCGCCGCTACGTCCTCACCTGGGGCCACCGCAACGTCCAGGGCCTGGCCCAGCGCGCCGACGGCTCGCTGTGGTCGGTCGAGCACGGCACCGACCGCGACGACGAGGTCAACCTGCTCCGTCCGGGCCGCAACTACGGCTGGAACCCGGGCCCCGGGTACGACGAGTCCAGGCCGATGACCGATCACCGCCTCCCCGGCAGGCAGTACGCCGCCCGTTGGCGCTCCGGGTATCCCACGATCGCGCCGTCCGGCGCCGACTTCGTCGCCGGCCCCGGCTGGGGACGCCTCGAGGGCTGCCTCGCCGTCGCGGTGCTCAAGGGCCAGCGGCTGATGTTCGTGAAGCTCGACGACCGCGGCCGGGTCCGCTGGACCCGCGCCCCGCGCTCGCTGCGGGGCCACGGGCGGCTGCGCGACGTCACCGCCGCCCCCGACGGATCGCTGCTCCTCACCACCGACAACGGCGGCGGGCGCGACGTCGTACTGCGGGTCCGGCCCGCGTGAGGCTCAGGCCAGCCCGCGCCGGGCGAGCAGCGGCTCGATCGGCGCGGGCCGGCCGCGCCACTCCTCGTAGGACTCCAGCGGGTCGCGGGTGCCGCCGATGCCGATGACGTGGCGCAGGTAGGCCTCGCCGTTCTCGCGGGTCAGCCCGCCGCTCTCGCCGAACCACGCGACGGTGTCCGCGTCGAGGACCTCGCTCCAGATGTAGGAGTAGTAGGCCGACGCGTAGCCGGAGCTGAAGCTGTGGGCGAAGTACGGCGTGGAGTAGCGCGCCGGCACCGCCGGGTTGTCGAGCCCGGCGGCGGCGAGGGCACGCTGCTCGAAGGCGGCGACCTCCTCGACCGACGTGGGCACCTCGTCGGGGCCGAGCTCGTGCCAGGCGAGGTCGATCAGCGCGGCGGCGAGGTACTCGCTCGTCGCGAAGCCCTCGTTGAACGTCTCGGCGGCGCGCAGCCGCTCGACGACGTCGCCCGGGATCGGCTCGCCGGTCTCGTGGTGGACGGCATAGCTGGCGAGGACCTCGGGCCACAGCAGCCACATCTCGTTGACCTGCGAGGGGTACTCGACGAAGTCACGGAAGACGGCGGTCCCGCCGAACTTGGGGTACGTCGCCCGGGCGAGCAGCCCGTGCAGCGCGTGGCCGAACTCGTGGAACAGGGTGCGGGTCTCGTCCCAGGTCAACAGCGTCGCCTCCCCCGCGGCCGGCTTGGGCACGTTGAGGTTGTTGACGACGACGGAGGTGTCGACGCCGAGCAGGCCCGACTGAGTGACGAAGCTGCTCATCCACGCACCTCCGCGCTTGGTGTCGCGGGTGTAGAGGTCGAGCAGGTAGAGCCCGATCGGCGTACCGTCGCGGCTGACCTCGAAGACGCGGACGTCGGGGTGGTAGCCGGGCAGGTCGGGACGCTCCTCGAAGGTGAGCCCGTAGAGCCGGCCGGCGGCGAAGAAGACGCCGTCGCGCAGGACCCGCTCGGCCTCGAACCACGGGCGCAGTGCGGCCAGGTCCACGTCGTAGCGCGCACTGCGGACCCGCTCGGCGTAGAAGGGCCAGTCCCACGGCTCGACCGGGAAGCCGGCGAGATCGGACATCGCGTCCTGCTCGGCGCGGGCGTTGCGGGCAGCAGGGACGGCGAGCCGCTCGAGCAGGGAGCGCACCGCCTGCGGCGAGCCGGCGGTGTTGTCGGCGGTCACCGCGGCCGCGTGGTTCTCGAAGCCGAGCAGCCGCGCGCGCTCGGAGCGCAGGCGCAGGATGTCGAGGGCGGTGGCGCGGGTGTCGTGCGGGCCACCCCGGCTGCCCCGGCTGCGCTGGGCCTCGGAGAGGCGTCGGCGCAGGTCGCGGTCGGTGAGCGAGGCGAGGTGGGGGTGCGCCGTGGGCAGCACCAGGGTCAGCAGGTGGCGCCCGTCGAGGCCCCTCGCCTGCGCCGCGGCGGCCGCAGCGGACAGCTCCCCCGGCGTCAGCCCGTCCAGCGTCGCCGGGTCGTCGACGACGACGGCGAGGTCGTTGCTGTCGGCCTGCAGCGCCAGCTCGAAGGCCGTCTCCTGGCTGGAGATCCGCTCGTTGAGCTCGCGCAGCCGCGCCTTGTCGTCCTCGCCGAGGGCGGCTCCGGCCAACCGGAGCTCGGTGACGTAGCGCTCGACGAGGTACGCCGACTCCGGGTCCAGGGCCGCGCGGTCGGCGTACACCTCCTGGAGGCGGACCCACAGCGCCGGGTCGAGCAGGATCGCGTCGCTGTGCGCGGCGAGCCGGGGCGCGAACGCGGCGCGGACCGCGTCGATGTCGGGGTTGGCGTCGGCGCTGGCCTTGTTCCAGAACACGCGCAGCACCCGCGCCAGCGTGGTCCCGCTCAGCTCGAGCGGGACCAGCGTGTTGGCGAAGGTCGGCGCCGCCGGGTCCGCGGTGATCGCGGCGACCGCGGCGAGCTGCTCGGCCATGGCGGCCTCGATCGCCGGGGCGTAGTCGCCGTCGTCGATGTCCTCGAACCGCGGCAGCTGGTGGGGAAGGTCGCTGATCCCGAGAAGTGCGTCCGTCGTCACGCCCTCACCCTAGGAGGTCGGGCCAGCCTCCGGAGTGGGTTCAGCGGTGGGCTCGGTCGACGGCTCCCCGGTCGGCGCGTCCTCGGTCGGCGCGTCCCCGGTCGGCGTCTCGTCGGCCGGCGGCTGCGGGTCCGGGGTGGGCTCGGGCGTCGGCGTCGGCGTCGGGGCCGGCGTCGGCTCGGGCGACGGCTCGGGGTCCGGGTCCGGCACGGGCTGCTGGTCGGGCTGCGGCTGCGGCTGGGGCTCGGTCGACGGCGGGACCTCCGGCGCGGCGGGCTCCGCCGGCTCCGGCATCACCGGCACGATGCCCAGCGCCGAACGGGTGCGGGCCAGTGCCGCCTCGACCCCGGTGCAGCCGCAGTCGCCGGGCAGGTAGATCGGCACGGTCACCGGTCCGCCCACCAGGGCGGACATCGCCGTCGTCTCGGCCTGGTACTCGTCGACCAGACGACGCACCGTGCGCGCGAAGTGCGGGGTGGCGTCGTAGGCGTGCAGCGCCTTGCGCAGCGCCTTGGGGCGCGTCAGGTCCTTGCCGCTGGCACAGAGCAGGACTGCGGCGCCGAGCGTGGCATCGTCGAGGTCCTGCACGTTGCGCACCCCGTCGCCGTCGGCATCGACCGCGACCTGCGACCAGGTCTCGGGCAGCAGCCCCATCGGGCCCACCGGCGCATCCCAGCGCGGGTTGCCGTCGAGGTCGCCGGCATCGGTGTCGGAGACCTCGCTGCGCCCGCCCCTGCCGTTCAGCGGGCGACCGACCAGGGCCGGCTTGATCCGGCCCTTGACGGTGATCCGGTGGCCGAGGTCGTCGCCCTGGCCGTGGTTGGACGCGAGCCGCCCGATCGCGGCCAGCACCAGCCAGTCGAGGTTGCAGGGCGCGGCGGCGTCGATGACCGTCGCAGCCCGCTGGTACGCCGCGACGGCTGCTGCCGGTGCGTCGACCAGCCGGTCGCCGTCCCCCTCCGTCGTGGAGACGTTGCGGATCACCGCCTCCCGCGCCGCGGCACCGGGCTCGACGGCGGCCGGCGGCGCGCTCGCAGGTGCGTCCGGTGCCGTCGTGGTGTCGCCGGTGGCGGCAGTGACACGGTCCGCACGAGTGTGCGAGGACGTGCGACGGCCGACCACTCCGGTCGTGGTCAGGACGACGGCGATGGCCGCTAGCACCGAGATGATCGTGATGGCCCGACGGACACGCTGCCCGCCACGCCCGGTGGCGACCCCCATGGTCCACCTCTTCCTGGTCTGGGGCCTCCAGTGTTCTCCGAGGAATGGGGTCGCGCAGCCGAATCGACCGTTCTTCACCAGATGCGGTGCAATTCGTCCCCAAGATGGGTGAGAGGATGCGCCGGTGGCCGACCTGATCTTCCGTACCGGGACGATGGACGCCGGCAAGTCGACCCTGGCCCTGCAGACCAACCACAACCACGCCGCCCGCGGGCGGCGGGGCCGGTTGTTCACCAGCCACGACCGCGCCGGCACCGCGATGGTGTCCTCCCGGCTGGGCCTGGTGGCCGACGCCGAGGAGGTCGGCCCCGAGCTCGACTTCTGGCGCTACACGGTCGACGCCCTGACCCAGGGCGCGCGGATCGACTACTTCATCTGCGACGAGGCGCAGTTCTACACCGCCGAGCAGATCGACCAGCTGGCCAAGGTCGTCGACGAGCTGCAGATCGACGTGTTCTGCTTCGGCATCCTCACCGACTTCCGCACCCGCCTGTTCCCCGGCGCGGCCCGCCTGGTCGAGCTGGCCGACCGCACCGAGGTGCTCCAGGTCGAGGCACTGTGCTGGTGCGGCAAGCGCGCCACCCACAACGCCCGCACGGAGAACGGCGTGATGGTCACCGAGGGCGAGGTGATCGTGGTCGGCGACGTCGACCCCACCGAGCACCCGCCGGTCGCGGTGGACGAGGTCGACGTCGCCTACGAGGTCCTGTGCCGCCAGCACCACCGACGCGGCATGACAGCGGCCCGGGCGCGGGCCGTCAGCCTGTCGCCCGAGCCGCTGCCCTTCACCTGATCAGCAGGCGCTGTAGGCCCGGGTCGCCTTGGCCTTCTTGCCGTTCTCCAGCTTCGCGACCACCTTGATCGAGGTCGTCCCGACGGGAATCTTCTTCAGCTTCAGCGGCTTCTTGGAGATCTTCGAGGTCTCTGCGCTTTCTTCCCACCCGCCTTGACCACGACCGAGTCGACCTTCTTGCGGCCCTTCCTGGTGAACTCGGCGAGGGCCTTCCGGTCGACGCAGCCGTACTGGTAGGGCAGCGACAGGTACTTGGTCGCCTTGCCCGTCGCGGGCGCGTTGGCAGTGCCGCCCTGAAGGATCGAGACGTTCCAGGTGGCAGGGAGTCCGAACGCGATGATCTCGATCCTCACCTGGTCGCCGACGGCGAACACGACGTCGTCCAGGTCGAGGATGCCCGCCTCGATCTCGGTGAGCTCCGGCGTGTCATCGTCGGTCGCGTAGTCAGCCGCGACGCAGACGCCCGTTGCGGTAGGCGTAGATGGCGAACGGAGTGACTCCCGGAGGCGCACCGCCCGCGGTGCCGGAGAAGTGCTCGTCGGCGTGCGCCGGGGCGCCGACGGCGAGCGGAAGCAGGACGGCAGCTCCGAGCGCTGCCAAGATGTGGGGGGTCTTCATGGCATCGACGCCAGGGGCTGCCGTCCGTGCTGTCTCGCTTTCGGCAAACGGTCTCAGCAGGCGCTGTAGGCGCGGGACGCCGTCTTCTTCTTGCCGCTCCTGAGCTTCACGACGACGTCGAGGGTGACGGCGCCCTTCGGGATGCCCGTGAGCGCCACGCCCTTCTTGACGGCCTTGCGCACCTTCGCGGCCTTGACCTTGGCGACCTGCTGGCCGTTGGCGGTGAGGACGATCGAGCGGATCTTCTGCTTCTTGGCTGCCTTCCCCGTCGCCTTCGTCAGGGTCGCGGTCGCGGTACCGGTCGCGCACACCACCTGCTCGGGCAGTGCGACGTACTTGGTCGCCGTGCCGCTCGCGCCGGTGTTCGCGGATCCGGGCTGCGACACGGTCAGGCTCCAGCCCTGCGGCACGTACTCGGAGTAGATCCGGACGACGACCTGGTCCCCCTTGCTGATCGGCACGTCCACCAGGTCGAGGCGATGGAGGTCGAAGTCGTCGCTTCCGTCGTAGTCGAAGTCCGCGGCCACGCACACACCGTTGCGCAGCACGACGAAGATCACCTGGTTGCGCGGCACCCCGGTCAGCGCGAACGTGCGCGGGCCGTCCGTGGTGGAGGTGAAGGCCACGGCGTCGTAGTTGAACGGCTTGTAGGTCGTCCCCTTGCCGCTGTCACACTTGTCGGTTTCCTGGTTGGGACCCGCCACCTTGGCCGCGGGGTCGCTGGCGGTCACCTGACCCGACCAGCTCTGGTCCGCGTAGGCGGCGGGGACGGAAAGTGCGACCGGAGCAAGGGTCACGGCGCACAGCACCGCGAGAGCCCGAGAGATTTTCATGGGCGCACCCTAGAGCGGGGTTCTCAGTCGACGAGCACCGGGATCAGCATCTCGTCCGGCGTGAGCGAGCCGTGCATCCCGATCAGCTTGTTCTCGTAGGGGAACCCGTCGGTCGACAGCACCGCGAAGTCACCGCGGCAGGCGACCACCACGTCGCCGATCCGCGGCAGCACGCCCGGATCGACCGGACCGAACCAGCCGCGGCCGATCGCCTCGGACCGGCTGAGGACCTCGGCCCGCTCCCCCAGCCGCTCGCGCCAGGTGGCGACGACGTCGGGCACCGCGCCGCCGGTGCAGTAGAGGTGGCGGAACCGCGCCTCGCCGCCCACGAGCGCGACGCCGGAGCGCAGGTCGTCGTCGGTGGAGACGTCGAGCCGTGACGCCGCAGGTACGTCGACCATGCCGTGGTCGGCGATGACGACCAGCCGTCGGTCGGCGGGCAGCGCCTCGCGCAGCTGCTCGGCCTCGTGGTCGATCATGGCGAGCTGCTGCAGCCACTGGCTCGAGGCGACGCCCCAGCGGTGGCCGGTCCAGTCCAGGTCGCCGTCATAGACGTAGGTCAGCGTGGGCTGCCGCGACGCCGGCGCGGAGGCCGCGACGACGGCGGCGATCCGCTCGCCGACCCGGTCGACGCCGACGTAGTCGGCGCCGCGGTGGGCCGCGACGGTCAGGCCGCTGCCGTTGAACTCGCGCTTGTTGACCACCGTGACCCGCACGCCGGCGGCCTGCAGCGACGAGAACGTGGTCTGGTGCGGCTGCCACTGCACCGGGTCGATGTCGGCGTCCCAGACCAGCGCGTTGAGGAGGTCGTTGGTGCCGGGGATCCGGGTGGTGAACCCGACCAGGCCGTGCGCCCCCGGCATCAGCCCGGTGCCGAGCGTGGTGAGCGAGGTCGACGTGGTCGACGGCACGCTGGCGGTCGCGGGTGAGGAGGTCTCGAGCAGCGCGGAGAGGTAGGGCGCCGCGTGCGCGTACCTCTCGAGCAGCTGGGCACCGAGCCCGTCGATCAGGAAGACGACGTACGACGCCGCGTCGGGCAGCACCAGCCCGGTCGGGGCCGGGCCGAGCGGGCTGCCGAGGGCGATCGCCGCGGCGGGGACGATGTCGCCGAGCGAGCGGACGCCGTACGCCGGCTCGCAGAAGGCAGCGACCTCCACCCGGTCAGCCCCGGGTCAGCGCCGACAGCGACGCCGCGAACGACAGCAGCCCGCCGACCGCGTCGGTGCCGTCGGCGGCGGCGGAGACGCGCAGCGAGAAGTCGTCGGAGGACATCGTGCCGGTGTAGCCGTGGTCGGCCTCGCACTGCGGGTCGTTGCAGCCGGCCGGCTCGAGGTCGACCCGGTTGACCGCGCCCCAGCCGATGGTGAGGACGGCCTCCGCGGGAGGGCGCGGCCCGGCGGTCGGGTTGGTCGTCATGCGCGTGACCACGACGGAGTCGACCGAGCGCAGGCTGACCGCCTCGGTCGAGGTGGACGTGTACGGCTCGGGCAGCAGGTCGTCGCCCGCGTGCTCGTCGGTGTGCGCGAGGATCAGCCGCGAGGGGGTCAGGACGACGACGGTCTGGTGCCGGCGCACCTCGTCGCGCTCGAAGGTCGGCTCGTGGTGGACGTAGTAGGACACCACGGCCTCGCCGGCGACCGCGTCGACGACCGCGTCGGCGACGACCTCCGGGTAGTAGCCGGTGCGGTTGATCGCAGCGCTCAGCTCGGCGCTCCGGTCCCGGTCAGTCATGGCCGCATCCTCGCACGCCCGCCGCCGGCGCCTGCGGAGGACCACTCACTCGGGGATCGTCGTGACCAGGTCGGGCATCCGGCGCACCAGTGAGTCCGGCCGCGGGTCCTTGACCGCAGCGACCCGCGCCGACGCGGTGAGCACGGCAGCCGAGTCGACGCCGGCGAGCACCAGCGACAGCTCCAGGGCGCTGACCTGCGGCAGGTCGCCCTGCAGGGCGGCGACCTTGGTGATCAGCTCCTCGATGGCCGACACGTCGACGGGATCGGCGCCGCGGTAGCCGAACAGCAGCGGCGAGCTCTTCACCTCGCGCACCATCCCGGAGACCTCGTGGGCGCTCAGCGGCGGGATCCGGTACGACCAGTCCCCCAGCAGGTCGATGACCGGCCCGGAGATGCCGAAGGACACGACCGGGCCGAACAGCGGGTCCTCGAAGGACCGCACGGAGATGGGTACGCCGGTCGGCGCGTTGCGCTGCACCACGAACCGCCCGACGCCGGGGTCGATGAGTCCGGCCAGGTAGTCCCACGCCTCCCTCATCTCGGGCCCGTTGGGGATGTTGCGCCACACGTGGATCTGGTCGGGACGCTCGCGGACCGAGGCCAGCGTCGACTTGAGCACGACGTCCCAGCCGAGCCGCTCGCCCGCGGCGACGGCCGCGTCGACGTCGGCGACCGGCTCCGAGGGCCACAGCTCGATGCCGTAGGCGTGCAGCAGCGCACGCACCTGGTCCTGGTCGAGCTCGACCTCGCGGTCCGCCGCGACCACGTCGGGGTCGGCCAGGACCCGGTCGACGAGCCGCCGGGCGCTGCGCGCGTCGACCTCGCCGGCGTCGGCGGCCGGGCCGTCGGGGGCGTGCAGCCACACGGCGTACTCCACCACCCGGGCCAGCGCCCGGACCGCCGCCTCGACCGCCGGGTACGACGGCACCGAGCCGCGTCCCGCCGACGAGCCCGCGACGTCGGGGACCCGCAGCAGCTCGGGGATTCCCTCGGCGCCGAGGAAGGACGAGACGAGCGGCTTGTCGGACTGCTCCCCCACGGCCGCCAGCACGTTGGCGACCTCCTCGCCGGACACGTCCAGCGGCGGGATGTAGACCGCGATGACCGAGTCGACGTCGGGATCGTCGATCGCGTCGTCGAGGGCGTCCTCGAAGTCCTCGGCGGTGGCGTCGGCGCCCAGGGCGACCGAGCGGTTGACGACCAGGCCGACGGCGGACGCGGCGTCGGCGGCGAGCAGGCCCAGGGCGTCGGAGTTCCCGACGATCGCGACCCGGCGTCCGCGCGGCAGCGGCTGGTGCGCCAGCAGCTGGGCGACGTCGAACATGTCGTCGAGGGTGTCGACCTGGATCACGCCGGCCTGGCGGAACATCGCGTCGACCGCGGCCTGCGGGGCGCCGATCCGGCGCACCGTGTGACCCATCGGCACACCCTGCGTCGTACGCCCGGAGCGGACCGCGACGATCGGCTTGCGGGCCGAGACCCGCCGCGCGATGCGGGAGAACTTGCGCGGGTTTCCGATCGACTCGAGGTACATCATGACGACCTCGGTGGCGTCGTCCTCCTCCCAGTACTGCAGGAGGTCGTTGCCGGAGACGTCGGCACGGTTGCCCGCGCTGACGAAGGTCGAGATGCCGAGGCCACGGTTCTTGACCTTCTCGAGGATGGCCGAGCCGAGCGCACCGGACTGGCAGAAGAAGCCCGCACGGCCGCGGGCCGGCATCACCGACGACAGCGAGGCGTTGACCTGCACGGCCGGCTCGGTGTTGATGACACCCAGGCAGTTGGGACCGATCAGCCGCAGCCCGTAGGACCGGCACAGCCCGGCCAGGTGGCGCTGGCGCTTGCGCCCCTCCTCGCCGGTCTCGGCGAAGCCCGAGGAGATGACGATCAGGCCGTGCACGCCCTTGTTGGCGCAGTCGAGCACAACGTCGGTGACCGCGTCGGCCGGGACCGCGACGATCGCGACGTCGACGTCGTCGGGGACCTGGTTGACGTTCTTGTACGCCGGGAAGCCCGACACCGCGGGCGCGCTGGGGTTGACGACGTGGACCCGGCCGGTGAAGCCACCGTTGACCAGGTTGCGGACCAGGACCTGGCCGATCGTGTCCTGGCGGCGACTGGCACCGATGATCGCCACCGAGCGCGGGTGGAAGAACCGGTCGATCGACTCGGCCTCGGCGGCGTGCTCGCGGTCTCGCATCACCCCGATCGCGGTGTCGGTCGGGTCGATCGGGAACTCGAGGGTGATCACGCCGTCGTGGTAGCCGCTGACCACCTTGTAGCCGGCGTCGCGGAAGGTCTGGATCATCCGGGAGTTGTCGGGCAGCACCTCGGCGGTGAACCGGTCCACCCCGCGCTCGCGACCGGCCTGGGCCAGGTGCTCGAGCAGGAGCTGGGCGATGCCGCGGCCCTGGTGCTCGTCCTCCACGAGGAAGGCGACCTCGGCCTCGCGGTTCTCGACGACGTCGTACCGGCCGACGGCGATCATCCGCTCCTGGAGGATCAGCACGAGCGCGACCCGGTCGCGGTGGTCGACGTGGGTGAACCGGCGTACGTCGCGCTCGGAGAGCACCGGCATCGGCGAGAAGAACCGGTAGTACTTCGACTCGTCGGAGACCCGGGCGTAGAACTCGACGAGCAGCTCGTCGTCCTCGGGACGGATCGGCCGGATGTGCGCCGTACGCCCGTCGCGGAGCAGGACGTCGCCCTCCCAGTGCGCCGGAGGCGCCTCGATCTCGTCGGTGGGGGTCGGGTCGCCGGGGCTCACAGGGAGAAATCTATCGGGTCGCCCGCGAGCCCCCGGTCGGCTTGTCGGGGGCACCCGGAAGAATGCCCCCCATGGCACGGCGTACCAAGCAGGAACCCCTCCCGGAGGACTTCGAGGAGCACATCCTCGACACCGACATCCGCGACGAGATGCAGTCGTCGTTCCTGGAGTACGCCTACTCCGTCATCTACTCCCGTGCACTGCCCGACGCGCGCGACGGCCTCAAGCCCGTCCAGCGCCGGATCCTCTACACGATGAACGACATGGGCCTGCGGCCCGACCGGGGGCACTCCAAGTGCGCCCGCATCGTCGGTGAGGTCATGGGTCGGCTGCACCCCCACGGCGACGGGGCGATCTACGACGCGCTGGTCCGCACCGCCCAGCCGTGGGCGCTGCGGTTGCCGATGGTCGACGGCCACGGCAACTTCGGATCGCCCGGCGGCGAGGACCCGCCGGCGGCGATGAGGTACACCGAGGCGCGGATGGCGCCGCCGGCGGTGGCGATGACCGAGTCGATCGACGAGGACACCGTCGACTTCAAGCCCAACTACGACAGCCGCGAGTACGAGCCCACGGTGCTCCCCTCGGCGATCCCCAACCTGATCGTCAACGGCACGACGGGCATCGCGGTCGGCATGGCGACCAACATGGCGCCGCACAACCTGGTCGAGGTGGTCCAGGCGCTGCGCCACCTGATCCAGCACCCCAACACCGACCTCGACGGGCTGATGCGGTTCATCCCGGGCCCCGACCTGCCCACCGGCGGCAAGATCGTCGGCCTCGACGGCATCCGCGACGCCTACGAGTCGGGGCGCGGCATCTTCAAGATGCGCGCCACCGCCCGCATCGAGACGATCGGCCGGCGCAAGGGCATCGTCGTCACCGAGCTGCCCTACAACATCGGCACCGAGAAGATCGTCGAGCGGATCAAGGTGCTCGTCCAGTCCAAGAAGCTGCAGGGCATCGCCGACATCAAGGACCTGACCGACCGCGACAATGGCCTGCGCCTGGTCATCGAGGTCAAGAACGGGTTCGTGCCCGAGGCGCTGCTCGAGCAGCTCTACAAGCTGACCCCGCTCGAGGACTCCTTCGGCATCAACAACGTCGCCCTCGTCGACGGCCAGCCCCGCACGATGGGCCTCAAGGAGATGCTCGAGGTGTTCCTCGAGCACCGCTACGACGTCGTGCGCCGCCGCTCGCAGTTCCGCCGCAACAAGAAGGCCGCCCGCCTCCACCTCGTCGACGGCCTGCTGCTGGCGCTGCTCGACATCGACGAGGTCATCCAGGTCATCCGCACCAGCGACAACTCCGCAGCCGCCAAGGAGCGGCTGATGAGCGTCTTCGAGCTCTCCGAGGTCCAGGCCGAGTACATCCTCGAGATGCAGCTGCGCCGGCTCACCAAGTTCTCGCGCCTCGAGCTCGAGAAGGAGCAGGAGGAGCTGCGCAAGGAGATCGAGGAGCTGGACGCGATCCTCGCCGACGAGGGCCTGCTCAAGAAGCTCGTCTCCAGCGAGCTGGCCGAGGTCGCCAAGACGTTCGGCACGCCGCGTCGTACCGTCCTGCTCGAGTCGGCCGGCACCACGGCGGTGGCCGCTGCGGCCACGCCGCTCGAGGTCGCCGACGACCCGTGCTTCGCGCTGCTGTCCTCGACCGGACTGCTGGCGCGCACCAGCAACGCCGACGAGATCGGCACCGGCGGCGGGCGGGCCAACCACGACGTGGTCGTCTCGGCCGTGCGTACGACCGCCCGCGCCGACGTCGGCGTGCTCACCTCCGCCGGGCGCCTGATCCGGCTCGCGGTGCTCGACCTCCCGGCGATCCCGCCGTCGGCCAACGAGCCCAACCTGCAGGGCGGCCTGCCGCTCACCGAGGTCCTCGAGCTCGCGCCCGGTGAGCGGGCGCTCGCGCTGACCACCCTCACCACCGAGGGCCCCGGTCTCGCGCTCGGCACGAAGCAGGGCGTGGTCAAGCGGGTCAACCCCGAGGTGATCGGCAAGGACGAGTGGGACGTCATCGCCCTCAAGGAGGGCGACGAGGTCGTCGGTGCGGTCGAGCTGCGCACCGGGCAGGAGGAGCTCTGCTTCGTCACCTCCGACGCCCAGCTGCTGCACTACCCCGCCGACTCCGTGCGTCCGCAGGGCCGCTCCGGCGGCGGCATGGCCGGTGTGCGCGTGGCCGACCGCGAGCGGGTGGTCTGGTTCGGCGTGCTCGACCTCAACTCCCCGGGCGGCGTGGTGCTGGTGACCTCCTCCGGCTCGTCGACCGCCCTGCCCGGCACCGAGCCGGGCTCGGTCAAGGTGACCGACTTCTGGGAGTACCCCGCCAAGGGTCGTGCCACCGGCGGCGTGCGCTGCCACCGCTTCCTCAAGGGCGAGGACACCCTCGTCTTCGCCTGGGCCGGGCCGGCCCCCGCGCGTGCGGCCGCCGCGAGCGGTGCCCCGGTCGACCTGCCCGAGGCCAACGGGCGGCGCGACGGCTCCGGCGTGCCCGGCAGCCAGGCGCTCGCGGCGGCGGCTGGTCCGCTCGCCGTGACCCTGGGTGTGTCAGGGTGAGCGCATGACGACCCCGACCCGCGTGGCCGCCGGCCTGCTCTCCGCCATCGTCGCCGTCGGCGGCCTGACCGCCTGCTCGGGTGACGACGGCGGCTCGAAGGCCGCGTCGTGGTCCGAGGCCGGCGCGAAGGCCAAGGAGCTGCTCGACGACACCAGCGGCATCGAGGTCTCCCTGTCGACCGGCGACGACCCCGGCACCGACTACCTCTCGGCCGCGAGCGGCACCATCGTCGCCGACCCGCCGGCCTTCGAGGGCACCGTCGCCGGCCGGGTCAGCGGGTTCGAGGCGAGCTCGATCGACGTGGTCTCGGTCGACGGCACGCTGTGGATCGACGCGCCCGTGATCGGCTGGACCGACGAGTACCAGCCGGCGAAGCTGTGCGCCCCCGACCCGGCGAAGCTGCTCGACCCGTCGACCGGCGTCTCGACCGTGCTCACCAGCAGCACGGGGGTGAAGGCCGGCAAGTCCGAGCGAGGCGGCAAGGACAACAAGGAGATCTTCCACACCTACGCCGGCACCGCCACGGGCGACGCGATCCGCAAGATCCTGCCGTGCGCCGAGGGAGACGACTTCGAGGCGACGTACCGCCTCGACGACAAGGGCTACCTGCGCACCGCGCGGCTGACCGGCGTCTTCTTCAAGGACTCCGAGCCGCTGACCTACACCATCGACGTCACGAGGTACGGCGTCACGAAGGACATCTCGGCTCCCCGGTGAGCCCTGCGATGAGCACGGCGAACCGGCTGCTGCTGGCCTTCTGCACGCTCGCCGTGGCGTTCGCGGCGGTCGACACCTACGTCGTCGTGCTCGCGCTGCCGGACATGATGGCCGGCGCCGGCATCCCGGTCGAGGAGCTCCAGCGGGCAGCGCCGATCGTCTCCGGCTTCCTGCTGGGGTACGTCGCGATCCTGCCGCTCGTGGGCCGGATCGCCGACCTGCGCGGCCAGGTGCCGGTGCTGGCGATGTCGCTCGTGGTGTTCTCCGCCGGCTCGCTGGTCACCGCGATCTCCTACGACCTGCCGAGCATGGTCGCCGGCCGCTTCCTGCAGGGCGTCGGCGGCGGTGGGCTGGTCCCCGCGACCATGTCGCTGGTCGCCGCCCTCTACCCGGTCGAGCGGCGCGGGCTCCCTCTCGGCATCGTCTCGGCGGTCCAGGAGTTCGGCAGCGTCCTCGGCCCGCTGTTCGGGGCCCTCGTGCTCTCCTTCACCTCCTGGCGCGGGATCTTCGCGATCAACCTCGCCGTCGGTGCGCTGCTGGTCGTCGCGGTCGGCCTCGTGAGCTCGTCGGGCAGCCGCCGGAGCGACGAAGGGACGGAGACGGCGTATCGAGACGCCCGCCGACACCTCGACCGCACCCTCGGCGTCCTGCTCCTCGCCGCGACCCTGGTCGCCGGCTTCCTCACCTTCGTCGAGCCCGGCAGCCTGCAGCGCGACCTCGCCTGGGGCCAGCTGTTCATCCCGTACGTCGACGGGGGCAGTCGCTGGGTCACCCCGGTCGGCATCGCAGCACTCGCCGCCTTCGTGCTGCTGGTGGCGTGGTGCTGGTTCCGGCCGCGGGCGCTGGTCGACCTGCGCGGCTGGCTCGGCCACCTGCTCGCCGCCGACCTGCCCGGTGCGGGCCTGCTGGCGATCGTCCTCGGCGGCATCGTGCTGGCCTTCGCGACCGCCGACCCCGAGGTCGCGGTCTTCTCCCCCCAGGGACCGTGGTTCCTCACGGGCTCGGCCGTGGCGGCCGTGCTGCTCGTGGTGCACCTGCGCCGGGCCGACGCCCCGATCGTGCCCCGCGGCGCCCTGCGCGCGGTCCCCGCGTGGGGGTCCCTCGTCGTCAGCTTCCTCGTCGGCTGGGCCCTGATCGCGGCCCTCGTCGACATCCCCCTGTTCGCCCGCACGACCACCGAGAAGGAGTCCCAGCTCGGCGCGGCGCTGGTCCTGCTGCGCTTCCTGGCCGCGCTGCCCGTCGGCGCGGTCGTGGGCGGCTGGCTGCTGCGCCGTACCAATGCGGGGGTCCTCACCGCCGTCGGCATGCTCGCCGCGAGCGGCTCCTTCCTGGTGATGGGCCAGTGGGGCGCGCACAGCCTCGACGGGTTCGCGTCCAACGTCCCGCTGGTCGTCGGGGGCTTCGGCTTCGGCCTGGCCCTCGCGCCCGTCAACGCCGCGATCCTCGCCAGCACCGACGACGACGCCCACGGCCTCGCCAGCGCACTGGTGGTCGTGGCCCGGATGGTCGGCATGCTGGTCGGGATCTCGGCGCTGACCACGATCGGCCTGCGCCGCCTGTACGCCGAGCGCGCCGCCGACCCGAGCCTCGGCATCAGCGAGCTCGGCATCCTGCAGGAGCAGGCGGTGTTCCGCGGTGCGTCCGCGGCGGCCTTCGCGGCCGCCGTGCTCGCCCTGGCAGTGTTGTCGAGAGCACACACCCGGGACGTGGACACCGCCGAGGTGCTGCGCGCCGGGGGCTAACCTGAGGCTCATGGGTGACTTCGACGATCTGCTGAAGGCGAACCGCGACTACGCCGAGACCTTCGACCAGGGCGGGTTCGACGGCAAGGCCCATGCCGGTGTCGCGATCGTGACCTGCATGGACTCCCGCATCGACCCGCTGCGGATGCTCGGCCTCGACTACGGCGACGCCAAGATCTTCCGCAACCCGGGTGGCCGCGTCACCGAGGCCGCCCTCGAGGCGCTCGTGCTCGGCGCCCACCTGCTCAACGTCGACCGGATCCTGGTCATCCCGCACACCCGCTGTGCGATGGCGTCGAACAGCGAGGCCGAGATCCACGACAAGATCGGCGCCGCTGTCGGCCAGGACGTCACCTGGCACGCCTTCCACGTGATCGAGGACCAGAAGCGGAGCCTGGCCGAGGACGTCCGCAAGGTCACCTCGCACCCGCTCATCCCCGACTCGGTCAAGGTCGGCGGGTTCATCTACGACGTCGACACGGGCCTGCTGTCCCAGGAGGTCTGAGGCCTCCTACAGCAGGTCCCGCAGCCGCTGGTCGACCAGCGCACCGGGCAGGTCGCCCAGGCTGCGACCGAGACCTGCGAGGTCGCCGAGTGCGGTGATCCGGTCGAGCAGCGCCGTGGCGGTGCCGACCGGGTCGCTGCCGAGCGGCACGTCCATCAGCAGCGGGCAGTCGACGGCGCCGCCGTCGGGCTCGGGCGGCAGTGCACCGGTCCAGCAGCCGACCTCGAGCCGCAGGGGCGCGGTCGGGCCGACGCCGTCGGCGAGCACGTCGACGTACCAGAACAGCTCGCCGACCGGGATCCGCAGGTGACCGCGCCGGGTCTTGGCGCCGCGTGCCTTGAGCAGCTTGACGACGGCGGTGCGGTCGGCGGCGCTCATGGCCTCATGCTGGCACAGGTCACACGGCGGCGGTGAGCCTCCCGAATCCGCTGCGGTGGAACACCAGCGGCTGCGCCGTGTCGGCGTGGTCGACGGCGTGCAGCTCGAGCAGCACGAGGGTGTGGTCGCCCGCCCGGACCTCGTGGTGGATGGTGCAGTCGAAGCGGGCGAGCCCGTCGTCCAGGAGCACCGCGCCTTCGGGGCTCACCGTCACCTCGACGTCGTCGAAGCGGTGCTCGACCGGGCCCGCCAGCCGCCGGCACACGTCTCCGTGGTGCTCGGCCAGCACGGTGAGCCCCAGGTGGTCGGCGCGGCGCAGGTCCGGCCAGGTCTTCGAGGTGTTCGCCACCGAGAACGAGACCAACGGCGGGTCGAGGCTGACCGAGGTGAAGGAGCTCGCGGCGAGCCCGGTCAGCGTGCCGTCGACCTCGGCGGCCACGGCGACGACGCCGCTCGGGAAGACGCCGAAGGCCTCACGCAGCCGCCCCGGGTCGAGGTCCTGGTTGGTGGTCAGTGCGGTGAGGCTCATGCGGATGCTCCCGATCGGTGGAGGGCGGAGACGACCGGCCGGACCTGCTCCAGCCAGGCCGCGTGGGCGGCCGGGTCATCGTGCTGGCTGTCGAGGACGTACAGGCCGCGCACGGTGGTGAAGCCGAGCTCGGCGAGCACCGGACGCAGGGTCAGCTCGGCGGCCAGTGAGTGCCCGGGACCCGCCCCCAGCATCAGCGGGACGGCGAGCGCGGGTCGGGGCCGCGCCTCGAAACGGTCGAGGAAGAGCTTGAGCAGCCCGGTGTAGGTCCCCTTGTAGGTCGGGCACGCGAACACCACGACGTCCGCCTGCTCCACCTGCTCGACCAGGCGCCCGGTCCCGGGGTCGTCCAGCTCCAGCAGGCCGGCGCCCACGGTGGCGAGGTCGACGACCGGGTCGGGCGTCGTGCCGGTCAGCTGGCCGGCGAGCAGCGTCGCCGCGGCGAGGGTGCGCGACGCCGGCCTGGGATTGCCGACGACGACCGCTGTGCTCACGACACCACCTGACGGCCACCGAAGGGCACCGCTGCGACCGACCGGGCGGCCGGAGCCGGGTGTGACCACAGGCCCCGCCGGGCCAGCTCGGGCAGCACGCCCTCACCGAACCAGTAGGACTCCTCGAGGTGGGGGTAGCCGGACATCACGAACTCCGAGATCCCCACCTCGACGTACTGCTCGACCAGGTCGGCGATCTCGGTGAAGCTGCCGACCATGGCAGTTCCGGCGCCGCCCCGCACCAAGCCGACCCCGGCCCACAGGTTCGGGTGGATCTCCAGGGAGTCCCTGCTGCCGCCGTTGAGCTCCAGCATCCGGGCCTGGCCCACCGACTCGCTGCGCCGCAGGCCCGCCTGGACCTGTGCGATCTGGTCGTCGTCGATGCCGGCGAGGAGCCGGTCCGCCTCGGCCCAGGCCGCCTCGGAGGTGTCGCGGGCGATCGAGTGCAGCCGGATGCCGAAGCGCAGCTGGCGCCCCTCGTCGGCGGCCAGCTTGGAGACCCACTCGATCTTCTCCCGTACGGCGGCCGGCGGCTCGCCCCAGGTCAGGTAGACGTCGACGTGCCGGGCGGCCACTCGGCCGGCGGCGGCCGACGATCCTCCGAAGTAGATCTCCGGCAGCGGGTCGGGGATCTGCGCCAGCACCGCGTCGTCGAGGCGGTAGTGCTCGCCCTCGTGGGTGACGCTCTCCCCCGCCCAGAGCGCGCGGACCAGGTGCAGGAACTCGTCGCAGCGCTCGTAGCGAGCGTCCTTGTCGAGGTGGTCGCCGTACATCCGCTGCTCGTGGGACTCGCCCCCGGTGACCACGTTCAGCAGCAGCCGGCCGCCGGAGAGGTTCTGGAAGGTCCCGGCCATCTGCGCCGCCAGGAACGGCGAGGTGAGACCGGGCCGGAAGGCGACGAGGAACTTCAGCCGCTCCGACAGCGAGCTCAGCATGGCCGTCGAGACCCAGGCGTCCTCGCACCAGGCCCCGGTCGGGGTCAGCGCCGCCTCGAAGCCGAGCTGCTCGGCGCTGCGCGCGATCTGGCCCAGGTAGGCGACGGAGTTGGGGCGCTCCCCCGTGAACGAGGTGACGCCGTGTCCCCCGCCGACCACGTGTCGTCCGTCGCCGCCGTTGGTGGGCAGGAACCAGTGGAACTTGAGCTGATGAGTCATGTCGTCCTTCTGCGAGTCCGCGGGTGGGTGGTCAGAGCTGGCCGTGGTTGGGAGGCAGCTGGCCGTCGAGGGCCCAGCGCCCCAGGTGACGCACCTTCCAGGCGGCCGGGTCGTGGAGGGTGTGGGTGCGCGCGTTGCGCCAGTGCCGGTGCAGGTTGAGGGAGTCGAGGGCGGCCCGGGTCCCGCTGACCTCGAAGAGACGCGTGCCCGCCTCGAGGCTCGCGCTGGTCGTCGCGGCCCGCGCCGCCGCGACCGCCAGGCTGGCGGCGCCGGCCGACTCGGCATCGAGGTCGGCATCGGCCCGGTCGACCGCGCGACCGGCCTCGGCGAGCAGCGCCTCCGCGGCCCGCACCGCGAGCTCGAGCTCGCCGAACGCCTGGACGACCGTGGGGTCCTCGGCGTGCCGGGTGGTGCCGAGCTCCGCGATGGCGTCCGGGCAGGGCCGGCTCTTGGTGGTGACGAACTCCGCCGCGTCGGCGAGGGCGGCGCGGGCGATGCCCGCGTCGAGAGCCGCGTGCAGCAGCTGGGCGAAGGCGCCGTAGGTCTGCGGCCCCTCGAAGGTCAGGTGGTACGGCGTGATCCGGTCCGCGCCGACGGCGACGCCCTCGAGCCGCACCGTGCCGCTGGCCGTCGTCCGCTGGCCCATGCCGTTCCAGTCGTCGACGACGCTCACGCCGGGGGCGTGCCGCTCGACCCAGGCGACGTGCAACGGCCCGTCGACGTCGAGGTGGCACAGCACCGGGATCCAGTCGGCGAGCAGGGCGCCGGTGGCGTAGCCCTTCTCCCCGTCGAGCACCCAGCCGCCGGCGCCGTCGGGCCGCAACGTGGTCCGGAAGTCACGCACGTGGCGCGTGCCGATCTCGGACTGGGCGTTGCCGAACCGCTTCCCGTCCAGCACCTCGCCGAAGAGGAACGCCTGCTGGTCGGGCGTCCCCTGGTGGCTGAGCGCGTTGACGTAGACGAAGTGGCTGTGCGGGACCTGCGCGATGCTCGGGTCGCCGGCGGCCAGCAGGCGGAACACCTCTGCCAGCACGGACGCCGGGAGCCCGGCACCGCCGTACGCCGCAGGCACGCTCACCGCGAGCAGCCCGGACGCGGACAGCTCGGCGAGCTCGTCGACGGGCAGCACCCGGTCGGCGTCGCGCGCGGCCGCGCCCTTCGCGAACCGCTCGCCGAGCTCGGCGGCGACGGCGATCGCCTCGCGGTCGGACAGCACGGGGACCGGCATCAGACCCGCTCCAGCTCCGCGGCCTCGAGCTCGCGCACGATCGGGAGCACCTCGCGCCCGAAGTACTGCACGTCCTCCTGGAAGTGCAGGAAGCCGAGCAGGAACAGGTCCACACCGCGGCGCTTGTACTCCAGCATCCGGTGGGCGATCTGCTCCGGCGTGCCGATCAGGCCGGTGCGGAAGCCGTCGTTGTACTGCACCAGGTCGGCGAACTCCGAGTCCTGCCACATGCCGACCTTGTCGCCGGTCGACTGCCCGGCCTGCTTGACCGCGGACCCGAAGCCCTCGACCGCCTCGCGGTCGGCCTTGTCGACGATCTCGCGCAGCACGTCGCGGGCCTCGGCCTCGGTGTCGCGACCGATGAGGAAGCCGTTGACGCCGAAGCGCACCTGTCCGGCCCGGCCGTTGACGGCGGCGACGTCGCTGACGTCGTGGATCTGCTCGGCGATGCCGTCGGGGGTGTTGCCGTTCATGAAGTACCAGTCGGCGACCCGGCCGCCCATGCCGCGCGCGTCGGTCGAGTTGCCGCCCATGAAGATCTCGGGGTGCGCGCGGCCGGGCACGTCGTACGGCTTCGGCTTGAGGTCGAAGTCGTGCAGCCGGTAGAAGTCGCCGTTGAGCTCGGCGTGCTCGCTGGTCCAGATCTCCCGCAGGTACCGGATGAACTCCTCCGACCGGCGGTAGCGCTCGCCGTGCTCGAGCCACGGCTCGCCGAGCTTGGTGAACTCGTCCTTGAACCAGCCGCTGACGACGTTCACGCAGAACCGGCCCTTGGTGTACTGGTCGGAGCTCGCGACCAGCTTGGCGAGCACGCCCGGCTGCCACAGGCCCGGGTGGACCGCGGCGATCACCTTGAGCCGCTCGGTCGCCAGCGCGATGGCGAGGCTGATCGAGGTCGACTCGTGCTGGTAGGCGGCACCGTACGACGCGATGTAGCGCACCTGCGAGAGGGCGTAGTCGAAGCCGTTGGCCTCGGCCAGCCGGGCAAGCTCGATGTTGTAGTCGAGTCCCCAGTCGGTGCGCTGCTCGATCCTGCTCACCACGAGGCCGCCGCTCACGTTGGGCACCCAGTAGGCGAACTTCAGCGGCTCGGGCGCGCGGGTCGGGTTGCTGGTCATCACTGCTCCTCAATTCGGGTATGTCGATCAGATTGCTCGTCTTTGGTTGGCCGGACAAGGCCGAACCGCGCGGTTCGCCGTCGCAATGCACGACGGCACCATCGGCAGGGCCTTCCACTCCGCGCAGATCGGGCCCCGGCCGTGCTGCGCTACGCTTTTCATAGTAACTGACTCTACTTACTTGATTTGAGAGGCCGCCATGAGGATCGAGCAGCTGGAGTACGTCGCGGCCGTGACGCAGCACGGGTCGCTGCGCCGCGCGAGTGAGAGCCTGCACATCTCGCAGCCCGCGCTCAGCGAGGCCGTCAGCAAGCTCGAGCGGGAGCTCGGGGTGACCCTGCTCGACCGGCGACGGACGGGCGCCCGGATCAGCCGCCAGGGCCTGGACCTGCTGCCGGACATGGTCGCGGTCCTGGACGCGGTCGACCGGCTCCGGACCTCTGCGGGCGACCAGCACAACGTGAGCCGCACCGTGCGGATCGGCACGGTCAACGCGGCCACCTCGACCCTGCTGGTCCCGGCCTCCCGGGACTTCCAGGAGTCGGCCCCCAATGCGACCGTCGAGGTCCTCAACGTGCAGCAGGCCGAGATCCAGCAGGGCCTCCTCGAAGGTTCCCTCGACCTCGGTCTGGTCAACCTGCTGGCCGGCGACGAGCCGGCGCACGACCTGCTGGGTACCGCCCTGCTGCACGGGCGCCCTGTCGTCGTGATGCCGGCCGACCACCCGCTGGCGGCAGCGGACGAGGTGAGCGTCGACCAGCTGCGCGAGGAGCGTTTCGTCGCCATGCGGGCCGGTTACGTGATGCACCGCTTCGCGCACCGGATCTTCGGCAGCCGGCTGCCCCGGGTGTGCCACACGACCGACGGCGCCGAGATGGGGAAGTTCATGGTCTCCCAGGGCCTGGGCGTCACGGTGCTCCCCGACTACAGCGTCGCCGGCGACCCGCTGGAGCTGGCCGGGCTGATCACCGCCCGTCCGATCGCCGGCGACGCCACCCGGGTCACCCTGGTCCTCCTGCAGCGCAAGACCGATCACGTCCGGGCCGCGGTCCGCGACCTCCACGCGGCGCTCGTCGCGCACGCGCGGAGGCTCGCGGCCTGAGCCCCTCCCAGGGCCCGCGTCAGCTCGCCGAGACCGGAGCCAGCTGGCCCGACAGGTCCGGGTCGTCGTTCGTCGCGAGGTACTCCTGCACCCGCGGGTCGAAGAAGACCTTCTTCAGCTTGGCGACCTGCGGGTCGTCCAGGTACGCCGTGCCGACGACCAGCTGACCGGCGAACTCCTTGGGCGCGTCGGGGGCGTAGATCCGCTGGTCGTCCGGGGTGCCGGCGTCGACGAAGGACATGTTGTAGTCCACGACGGCGTCGACCGAGTCCAGGGTGCGCGGGCCGGCGCCGTACTCCATGTAGGTGAACCGGAATCCACGCGGGTTGCTCGCGATGTCCTGCTCGGTCGCGGCCCAGGGGTTCACGCCGTCCTTGAAGGTCAGGACGCCGGCCCGCTCGAGGATCCACAGGGCCTGCGCCGTGTTGGCCGGGTCGTTGAGCAGCGCGATGGTCGCGCCGTCCGGGAGCTCCTCGAGCGAGCCGAAGCGCGCCGAGTAGATCGAGTACGACCACTGGAACACCGGACCCAGCGCGGTCAGCCTCATCCCGGTCGAGTCCGTGACCTGCTGGAGCCAGTGCTTGTGCTGGTAGATGTTCGCGATGTACTTCCCGTCGGCCGTGGCCTGGTCGAGCTGGTTGCCGTCCTCGATCCCGACGCCGTCGATGTGGACGCCGTAGTCCGGCGCGATCTCCTTGTCGAGGTATTCGAGGAACGCCTGCTCGGAGGCGGAGCTGGCCTGGTAGGCGATCGCGAAGTCGTCGGAGAAGTGGCTGCCGGCGACGGTCTTCTCGTCGTCGGCCGCGAAGCGCAGCACGAGCGCGACGACGACGCCGATCAGCACGACGCCGGCGACGGCGAGGAGGATCCAGCGGCGACCGCGGCCGCCGCCGAGGTCGATCTCGGGCCGGTCACCCGGGGTGTGGGTGTCGAGGGTGGAACGGGTGGTGGACATGGCAGAGCTTCCTTTCGCAGGGGGTGGAGGCAGCACGGGGACGCGTCAGCGTCGGTGCGGAGTGTCAGTGCGTGAGCGCGCGGACGGCGCGGTCGCCGGTGAACTGGATCAGCTGCACGAGAGCGATCAGCAAGACGATGCAGGCGATCATGATGGTGTTGTCGAAGCGGCGGTAGCCGTAGTTGACGGCCAGGTAGCCGATGCCCCCGGAGCCGATCGCCCCGGCGATGGCGGAGTACTCGATCATCGCGATGACATTGAGGGTGAAGCCGGCGACCAGGCCGGGCAGCGCCTCGCGCAGCTGGATGCCGGCCATGATCTGCCACCTGCCGGAGCCGCCCGCGAGGCCGACGTCGAGCAGGTCGCGGGGCACCTCGCGCACGGCGTTCTCGGTCAGCCGGGCGAAGAAGGCGACGCCGGCCACCGCCATCGGGATGAGGGCCGCCTTGAAGCCGATGGTCGTGCCGAACACCAGCTTGGTGACCGGGATGATCGCGGCCATCAGCACCAGGAACGGCAGCGACCGGCCCAGGTTGGCGATCCAGCTGATCGTCACGTGGGCGGCCCGGTTCGGCGTGAGCCCCAACGGCGAGGTGTTGAAGATGAGGAGCCCGAGGGGGCCGCCGAGCAGGACGACGATCGTCATCACCACTGCGACCGTGCGCGCCGTCTCCCCCAGCGCGGGCAGCAGCAGGTCGGGGACGTCGGGCCACGGCGTGGCGATCAGCGGGGCCAGGGCGCTCATGCGGCCGACTCCCGGCTCGCCCGCTCGGGGACGGGCTCGACCCCGACCTCGGGCTCGGCGACGACCCCGAGCCGCCGGAAGGTCGTCACGACGACCTCGTCCTCGAGCCGTGGCGGCAGGCCGACGACCAGGCGGCCGACGGGCACCGCGCCCGACTCCTCCACCAGGGCGGCCAGCACGGCGACGTCCACGCCGAGCTCGGCGCCGGCCCGGGAGAGCCAGGTCGGGGCGACGTCGCCCGCGAGCCGCAGCCGCCACTGCCGCAGCCCGGGCACGCACAGCACCGGCGGCATGGGCAGCAGTGCCTGCGCCAGGGGCGAGTCGGAGCGTCGTACGACGTCGCTGACGGGCCCCTGCTCGACGATCCGGCCGTGGTCGAGCTGGGCCACGTGGTCGGCGATGCCCCGCACGACGTCCATCTCGTGGGTGATCACGAGGATCGTGACACCCAGGTCGTCGCGCAGCTCGGTCAGCAGCGCGAGGATCGCCCGGGTGGACTCGGGGTCGAGCCCGGAGGTGGCCTCGTCCGAGAGCAGCACCGACGGCTGGAGGGCGAGCCCTCGGGCGATGCCGATCCGCTGGCGCTGGCCACCGGAGAGCTGGGACGGGTAGTGGTTGGCCCGGTGCAGCATGTCCACGCGCTCGAGCAGCTCGCCGACCCGTCGACGTACCTCGGGCTCGGCGACGCCCTGATGACGCAGCGGCAGGGCGACGTTCTGCGCCGCCGTCAGCCGGCGCAGCAGGCTCGCCGACTGGAACACGGTGCCGATCTGCTGGCGGGCGCGGCGCAGGTCCTTGCCCGACAGTGCGGCGAGGTCCTGCCCGTGCACCGTCACGCTGCCGCTCGTCGGGCGCTCCAGTGCGTTGACGCAGCGTGCGAGGGTGCTCTTGCCCGCCCCGCTCGGGCCCACGACGGCCGCGATCCGGCCGTCCGGGACCTGCAGGTCGATGCCGTCCAGCACGGTGGTCGAGCCGTAGCTCTTGGTCAGTCCGGAGATCTCGATCATGGCTGTCCTGTCGTCGAATGTATCTCGACTGACTTTATGGACTTTGGCCGGTCGCGCCAGAGACCTGCGCCACAGAACGCGCACGGTTCCGCCGATGCCACCGTCGGCGGTTCCGGCCGGGTCAGGCGTCGAGCGTCTCCATGTCGACCTCGTAGGCCCCCTGGATGATGAACTCCTTGCGGGGCGCCACGTCGCTGCCCATGAGCAGCTCGAACACCTCGGAGGCCACCTCGAGCTCGTCGACCGTGAGCCGGCGCAGGGTACGACGACGCGGGTCCATGGTGGTCTCGGCCAGCTGGTCGGCATCCATCTCGCCCAGACCCTTGTAGCGCTGGACCGGGTCCTTCCACCTGACGTTCTTCTTCTTCAGCTCGGCCAGCTTCCGCTGCAGCTCGTCGTCGGAGTAGGTGTAGACGTACTTCTCCTGGCCCTTCTTGGGGTTGGAGATCTCGATGCGGTGCAGCGGCGGGACGGCGGAGTAGACGCGGCCGGCCTTGACCAGGTCGGGCATGTACTTGAAGAAGAGGGTCGCGAGCAGGGTGCGGATGTGGGCGCCGTCGGAGTCGGCGTCGGCCATGAAGATGATCCGGCCGTAGCGACGGGCGTCGAGGTCGAAGGTGCGCCCGGAGCCGGCGCCGACGACCTGGATGATCGAGGCGCACTCGGCGTTCTTGAGCATGTCGCCCACGGACGCCTTCTGCACGTTGAGGATCTTGCCGCGGATCGGCAGCAGCGCCTGGAACTCGGCGTTGCGGGCCAGCTTGGCAGTGCCGAGCGCGGAGTCTCCCTCGACGATGAACAGCTCGGTGCGCTCGTTGTCGCCGGAGCGGCAGTCGGCGAGCTTGGCCGGCAGCGTCGAGGACTCCAGCGCGTTCTTCCGGCGCTGGGTCTCCTTGTGCTGCCGCGCCGCGATCCGGGTCTTGGACGCCGCGACGACCTTCTCCATCAAGAGCTTGGCCTGCGCCTTCTCGGCCCGCTTGGTCGAGGTCAGGAACTCCTTGAGCTCCTTCGCCACGACCTTGCGCACCACGGTCCGCGCGGCCGGCGTACCGAGGATCTCCTTGGTCTGGCCCTCGAACTGGGGCTCGGCGAGGCGGACCGTGACGACCGCGGTCATGCCCTCGAGGATGTCGTCCTTGATGACGTCGTCGTCGTTGACCTTGAGCGCCTTCGCCGCGCGCATGGACTCGTTGAACGTCTTGGTGAGGGCGTTCTCGAAGCCGGAGACGTGGGTGCCGCCCTTGGGGGTGGCGATCACGTTGACGAACGAGCGCAGCTCGGTGTCGTAGCCGCTGCCCCAGCGCACCGCGACGTCGACGGTGAGCTCGCGCTCGACGTCCTGCGGGGTCATGTGGCCCTTGTCGTCGAGCAGCGGGACGGTCTCGGTGAACACGTCGCTGCCCTGCAGCCGCAGCACCTCGGTGACCGGCTCGCCGGTGGCGAGGTAGTCGCAGAACTCGCCGATGCCGCCGTCGTGGCGGAACCTCTCCTCGGTCCACTCCGCCTGATCCGCAGCGCGCTGGTCCCTGATGACCAGCTCGAGGCCGGGGACGATGAACGAGGTCTGCCGGGCGCGCCCGATCAGCCCGTCGAGGACGAAGTCGGCGTCCTTGGTGAAGATCTGGCGGTCGGGCCAGAACCGGATCCGGGTGCCGGACCGCCCCTTGGTCACGCGGCCGCCCTTGCGGGACAGGCCGGACTGCGGGGTGAACGAGGCGCCGGGGCCCTCGCCGTCGAAGACGCCGGGTACGCCGCGCTGGAAGCTGATGCCCTGGCTGGCCGGCGAGCGGTCGACGTCGATGTCCATCCGGCTCGACAGCGCGTTGACGACCGAGAGGCCGACGCCGTGCAGACCGCCGGTGGCGACGTACGAGCCGCCGCCGAACTTGCCGCCGGCGTGCAGCTTGGTCGCCACGACCTCGACGCCGGTCAGGCCCGTCTTGGGCTCCTTGTCGGTCGGGATGCCGCGCCCGTCGTCGTAGACCTCGACGGAGCCGTCGGGGTGCAGGGTCACGTCGACGGTGCGGGCGAAGCCGCCGAGCGCCTCGTCGACGCCGTTGTCGATGATCTCCCAGAGGCAGTGCATCAGCCCCCGGGTGTCGGTGGAGCCGATGTACATCCCGGGACGCTTGCGCACGGCTTCGAGGCCCTCGAGGACCAGGAGGTGTGCTGCGTTGTAGGTGTTGTCGGCGATGACCGGCTCCTCACGGTGGATCACGGGTACGGCTGAGAGGACGAATCTACCCGCGACACGCCGGGCGCCAGCACAGGGACACGGCCTACGAGCGGAGGAGGATGACGGAACCCGGACGGGTCACACCGAACCGGTCGATCGGATGGTCACAAGCTTGTTTCGGGCAGTGGAAAATCACAGAAGCTTCCCCCATCAGGTGCTTGGATGAAGGTGAAAGCGAAAGTGGAATGGACCACATGGAGACGGGAATCTTTGATCCAGTCGCTACGTTGATCCGGACGTCCACCCGCTGAGGGTGGTGATCGCACGAAAGAGAGGCCCGAGATGACGACTGCTGTTGCTCCCAGCGCCCCGCTGACCGCGGAGGACCGCTGCGACCGTTGTGGCGCCCAGGCCTACCTCCGCGTAGAGCTCGCCACGGGCGGAGAGCTTCTCTTCTGCGCCCACCACGCGCGAGAGCACGGAGATGCGCTCAAGGACGTCGCCGTCAACTTCCACGACGAGACCCACAAGCTGACCGACAAGCCGGCGCCCGCCGCCGACTGACCCGGATCCGCGCCGAGGCCCCGAGCAGCGCTCGGGGCCTCGGCCGTTTTGCGGGCGCTCGCCGGTCCCAGGGTCCCCACTCAGCCCTGGGGCACGACGCGCAGCGCGCCCGCGCCCGGCGCGAGCGTGGCGTCCAGCACACCGCTGGCCGGGTCCCAGGTCCACCCGGTGGCGCCGGTGACCCGGATGCCGCCCGGGTAGGTGCCGGCCGGGACCTGGAGGGACGCCGTACCGCCGGGGCTGCCGGTCCACGCCACGTCCAGCGCACCGGTGGCGCTGTCGTAGTGGACCTCGGTGAGGGTGCCCGGGACGGCCTGCGGGTACGGGCGCCGGACCGCGTCGTGGATCGGCGTCGGGCCGCCGTCGGAGCGGAACGGGCCGTAGCCGGGGTCGGTGTACTCCCACAGCGCGGTGCCGGCCAGGGCGCTGTCGGCCATGTCGTAGACGTGGTCGACGTACCCAGCGGCGCCGCCGGCACCGGAGAACACGCCCCACTCCCCGATCCACAGCGGGACGCCCGCCAGCGAGGCGGCCAGCCGCGACGAGGCGACGGCGGCGTCGGCGAGGACCCGGGTCTTCTCGAGCAGCGGGACGTCGGCGGTCAGGTCCCAGGGGCCGTACAGGTGCGGCGCGTAGACGGAGTTCGGCGGCATCAGGCCGACCGGCGGGATCTCGACGACGGTCTCGGACTTGATGACGTTCGGCTCGATGAAGCCGACGGCGTCGGGATCGACGGTACGGATCGCCTCGAGCCAGCGAGCCTGGCTCGGGAACAGGTACGCCGTCTCGAACACCACCGGCGGCACCAGGCCCGGGAAGGGCTCGTTGAACAGGTCGTAGCCGACCACGTTCGGCGCGTCGCCGACCGCCCGGGCGACCGCGACCCACGCATCGGCGAAGGAGCGCTGGAGGTCGGCGGAGGTCCAGAAGGCGGTGAAGGCGCAGTCCACCGCGGGCGAGAAGTAGTCGGCTCCCCAGGCGCCCGTGAGCTGCGCCAGCGGCAGCGAGGGGCACAGGCCGGGGCGGTAGGCCCACAGCGGGGCCCCGTTGCCGGCCGGCTTGCCGTAGAGGTCCTGGTGCATGTCGACGGTCACCAGCAGCCCGGCGGCGCCGGCGCGGTCGACCAGGTCGCGGAAGCGGGCGAGGTACGCCGTGTCGACGTGCCCCGGGTTCGGCATCACGGCCTGCCACGACGTGTAGAGCCGCAGGTGGTTGAGCCCGAGGCTGCGGATCCGGGCGAGGTCGGCGTCGGTGACGTCGGGGAGGTACGGCGCGCTCTTGCGGCCGAGGTTGATGCCCCGCAGCAGCACGTCGCGGCCGTCGGCGTCGCGCAGGCGGCGACCGTCGACGTGCAGCGGGGTGCGGATCTCGCTCGTCGTGACCGGCACCGGGCCGGGCTCGACCGCACCGGCACGAGGCACGACGGGCAGGGCCAGCACGGGCACGAGGACGGCCAGGGCGACGACGCGAGCAAACATGAACACTCCTCAGGTTCCGCGGCGTGCCCAGCGTGGCGGAGCCGACCGCGAGTTGTCCAGAGGTCTCACCGAGAACGGCGGCGGCCCCACCGGGATCCGGTGGGGCCGCCGTGCGTGGAGCTGTCAGTCGAGGTAGTCGCGCAGGACCTGCGAGCGCGACGGGTGCCGCAGCTTCGACATCGTCTTCGACTCGATCTGGCGGATCCGCTCGCGGGTCACGCCGTAGACCTTGCCGATCTCGTCGAGGGTCTTCGGCTGGCCGTCGGTGAGGCCGAAGCGCATCGAGACGACACCCGCCTCGCGCTCGGAGAGCGTGTCGAGGACGGCGTGCAGCTGCTCCTGGAGGAGGGTGAACGACACCGCGTCGGCCGGGACGATGGCCTCGGAGTCCTCGATCAGGTCACCGAACTCGGAGTCGCCGTCCTCACCCAGCGGGGTGTGCAGCGAGATCGGCTCGCGGCCGTACTTCTGGACCTCGACGACCTTCTCCGGGGTCATGTCGAGCTCCTTGGCGAGCTCCTCCGGGGTGGGCTCGCGACCGAGGTCCTGCAGCATCTGGCGCTGGACGCGGGCGAGCTTGTTGATGACCTCGACCATGTGCACCGGGATACGGATGGTGCGGGCCTGGTCGGCCATGGCGCGGGTGATCGCCTGACGGATCCACCAGGTGGCGTACGTCGAGAACTTGTAGCCCTTGGTGTAGTCGAACTTCTCCACCGCGCGGATCAGACCGAGGTTGCCCTCCTGGATCAGGTCCAGGAACAGCATGCCGCGGCCGGTGTAGCGCTTGGCGAGGGAGACGACGAGTCGCAGGTTGGCCTCGAGCAGGTGGTTCTTCGCGCGGCGACCGTCCTCAGCGATCCACTCGAGCTCCTCCTGCACCTTCGGGGAGAGCTTGCCGCCCTTGCCGAGCTTCTCCTCCGAGAACAGGCCGGCCTCGATCCGCTTGGCGAGCTCGACCTCCATCTCGGCGTTGAGGAGCGGCACCTTGCCGATCTGCTTGAGGTAGTCCTTGACCGGGTCGGCGGTCGCGCCGGCGACCATGACCTGCTGGGCGGGCTCGTCGGTCTCGTCGGCGGAGGAGACGATGAAGGACGCGTTCTTCTCGTCCTCCTTGATCGTCGGGTCCGCGGCGACGTCCTTCTCGAACTGCTCGTCGGGGATGTCGGCGAGGATCTTCTTGCCGTCGGGGCCCACGACCGGAGCGGCCTCGACCTCGAGGTCGCCGAGGTCGACCGGGGCGTCCTCGTCGGCTGCCTTCGCGGGCGCCGCCTTCTTCGCCGGGGCCTTCGGCGCCGGGGCGGGAGCGGCCTTCTTGGCCGGCGCCGGGGCTGCCTTCTTGGCGGTGGTCGCGGTCGCCGACGCCGTCTTGCGTGCGGCCGCGGCGACGGCGCGCTGCTCGACGGGCGCGCCGAGCTCGACGGAGATGCCGAGACCCGACAGGTGGGCCATCAGGCCCTTGAGCTGGGCCGGGGCGACCTCAGCGGCGGCGAATGCCTGGCGGAGGTCCTCCGCGGCGACCCGGCCGATCGGCTCGGCGCGCTCGATGAGCGCGGCGATCGACGGGTGGCTGAGCAGGGCGGGCGGGACCGAACGATGGTTCGAGGACACGAACACCTCTCGATGCTGACGGTTCTAGGGCGCGGCAAAGACCGGAGGTGTCAAGACCGCTTTTCTCATTCTGCCACGGCTCCCCCAGCCACTCCGGCATCGGGGCCCGCCTGTCGTCACGTGGACAGCCCGGCGTGCCGGTTGACGTCCTTGTAGAGCAGGTAGCGGAAGCGCCCCGGACCGCCGGCGTAGCAGGCCTGGGGGCAGAAGGCACGCAGCCACATGAAGTCGCCGGCCTCGACCTCGACCCAGTCCCGGTTGAGCAGGTAGACGCCCTTGCCCTCGAGCACGTACAGCCCGTGCTCCATGACGTGGGTCTCCGGGAACGGGATGGAGCCGCCGGGCTCGAAGGTGACGATGTTGACGTGCATGTCGTGGCGCAGGTCGGCGATGTCGACGAAGCGGGTGGTGGACCAGGCGCCGGCCGTGCCGGGCATCTCGATCGGCGCGACGTCCTGCTCGCGGGTGACGAAGGCGGGAGGCACGTCGAGGCCGGCGACCCGCTCGTAGGCCTTGCGGATCCAGTGGAGGGCCGCGGTCTCGTCGGAGCGGTTGTGCAGCGTCCAGCGGGAGCCGGGCGGGAGGAACGCGTAGGAGCCGGGCTCGAGGCGGTGCTCGGCGCCGTCGAGCGTGAGCACCGGGGTGCCGGCGACGACGAAGAGCACGGCCTCGGCACCCGGGTCGGCCTCGGGGGCGTCGGAGCCGCCGCCGGGCGCGACCTCGACGACGTACTGGCTGAAGGTCTCGGCGAAGCCCGACAGCGGCCGGGCGAGCACCCACATCCGCATCCCCGTCCAGCCGGGCAGGAAGGAGGCGGTGATGTCGCTGAGCGTGCGGGCCGGGATCACGGCGTACGCCTCGGTGAACCGGGCGCGGTCGGTGGTCAGCGCGTTCTGCGGCGGCAGCCCGCCCCGGGGGACGTGGTAGGTCGTGGGGTAGGTCATCGTCTTCCTCTCTCGAGCAGCCTTCCGCGGGGAGTGCCGTCGACCGGGACGCCCCGCAGCCACGTCTCGCGGACCACGCCGACCAGACGTCGCCCGGCGTACGGCGAGACCGGGTTGCGGTGGAGCAGCCGCTCGACGTCGACGGTGAACTCCTGGTCCGGGGCGAACCGGACCAGGTCGGCGTCGGCGCCGACCGCGATCCGCCCCTTGTGGGCCAGCCCGACCCGGTCCGCCGGCGCGGTCGCCATCCAGCCCACGACCTCGGCCAGCGTTCGTCCGCGGGCACGGGCGGCGGTCCACACCGCCGGCAGGCCGAGCTGGACCGACGCGATGCCACCCCACGCGGCGCCGAAGTCGCCGCCGTCACGGTGCTTGAGGTCGGCGGTGCAGGGCGAGTGGTCGGAGACCACGAAGTCGACGTCTCCCCCGGCCAGCGCGGCCCACAGCGCCTCGCGGTTGGCGGCCTCCCGGATCGGAGGGCAGCACTTCAGCTCGGTGGCGCCGTCGGCGACGTGCTCGGCGTCGAAGGTCAGGTAGTGGGGGCAGGTCTCGACGCTGACGTCGACGCCCTCGGTCCGGGCGGCGCGCAGCACCGGGACGGCGCCCGCGCTGCTCAGGTGGACGACGTGCGCCCGGCCACCGGTCGCCCGCGCCCGGTCGACGACCAGGGCGATCGCCGCTTCCTCCGCGGCCGCGGGTCGCGAGGCCAGGAAGCCGGCGTAGTGCTCCCCGTCGAGGGCGGACTCGTCGAGCAGCGAGCCGTCCTCGGCGTGCACGATCATCAGCGCGCCGAGTCGGGCGGTCTCGGCCATCGCCGCGGCGAAGCCGTCGGGGTCGAGGTGGCCGAACTCCGCGACGCCGGAGTCGAGCAGGAAGCACTTGAACCCGAAGACCCCGGCCCGGTGCAGCGGCTCGAGGTCGGCGAGGTTGCCCGGGACGGCGCCGCCCCAGAACCCGACGTCGACCTGCACCTGCCCCCGCCCCGCGTCCTGCTTGGCCCGCAGGTTGGCCACGGTCGTGGTGGGCGGGATCGAGTTCAGCGGCATGTCCACGATCGTGGTGACGCCCCCGGCCGCCGCGGCGCTGGTCGCGGAGGCGAAGCCCTCCCACTCGGTGCGGCCGGGCTCGTTGACGTGCACGTGGGTGTCGACCAGGCCGGGCAGCAGCACCTCGTCGTCACCGAGGGCGAGGGCCGCGGCCGCGGCCGGCGGGTCGTCGTACGACGCCAGCACGGCGATCCGGCCGCCGGCGACGCCCACCGCCACCGCCTGCTCCCGGTCACCCACGACCGCGCGGCGGGCGCGGACGACCAGGTCGAGGTCAGCTGCCACGGTAGGTCGAGTAGCCGTAGGGACTGAGCAGCAGCGGCACGTGGTGGTGCTGGCCGGCATCGGCGATCGTGAACACGACGACGACCTCGGGGTAGAAGCCGGTGACGTAGGCGGCGGTGTCGAAACGCAGGACGTAGACGCCCTCGGCCAGGTCCGCCGGCCCGAGGGCGGCGATGCGGCCGTCGGCGTCGGTCACCCCGTCGCCGAGCAGCGCGCCGGAGCGGGTCTCGAGCCGGACCGGTACGCCGGCCGCCGGGCGCCCGCTCGCCGTGTCGAGCACGTGGGTGGACAGGGAGCTCATGACAGGACCTCCTCGAGCCGGAGCAGGGCGATCTGGCGCAGGTTGTCGACGGTCTCGGCGCGCTCCGCGGCGTCGTCGTTGCCCATCCGGCGCTCGAGCTCGGCGAGGATCGCCGGGGCGTCCCGGCCGGCGGCGCGGATCAGGAAGACCCGCCCGAAGCGCTGCTCGTAGGCGGCGTTGCCGGCGGCGAGCCGGGGTGCGGTGTCACCGGCGGTGGGGTCGACGCCGGCCTGCTCGCGCTGCGAGCGCGCTCCCCCGCGCTCGCCGATCCGCGGGTGGGCCGCGAGTGCCTGGTCCAGCTCGGCGTCGCTGAGCGCACGGGCCGCGGCGTCGGCGGCGGCGAGCAGGGCCGCCCGGTCGTCGTACGGCTGCCCGGCGAGGACCTCGTCGGCCCAGCGCGGCACGGACAGGCAGCCGAGCAGGGTCTCCCGGGTCGTGGTCACGCCGGTCATCAGCAGAACCCCGGCACGCCGAGCCAGGCGTCGCCGGCCGGCGGCGCGTCGTCGCGGACGACCTGGGCCTCGATCAGGCCGTAGGGCCGGTCGGCGGCGACGAAGACCTCGCCCTCGTTGGTCAGCCCGTCGACGCGGAACGGGCTGAAGTCGACGAGGAAGTGGTGCTTGTTGGGCGCCGAGAAGCGCACCTCGGCCAGCCCGTCCTGCGCGTCGAGCAGCGCGCCGCCCATCGCGTGGAGCGTCTCCTGCAGCGCGCGGGAGTAGGTGCCGGCGAAGGTGCTCAGCAAGGTGGCGAGCGCGGCGTCGTACGACGCGTTCCAGTCCGTCTCCCTGCCCGCGTCGGTCGTCGTGTGCCGCCACCGGGCGACCAGAGCGGTGGCGAGGATCCGGTCGTCCGCCTCGGCGAGGGTGGTGAACTCGTCGCGGAGGAAGCCCTTGAACTCGGAGTCGGTGGTGTTGAGCAGCACCAGGTCCTCGACGCCCGACAGCACGTGGGCCTCGTCGGGCCCGACGGTCACGACGGCGGTCCGCACGCCGCCGCCGCGGCGTACGAAGGAGTGGTCGCCGATCCGGTCCCAGGCGTACTGCTCGACCCGGACCTGGGCCTGGCGGGCGGCGGGGCAGGCATCGAGGAGCCGGCGGGCCAGGGCCAGCGCGTAGTCCTCGGGCGAGTCGACTCCGTGCAGCTTGGCGTAGGCGAACGCGGTGTTCTTCTGGGTGTCGGTGGGCAGCACCGCCGCCTGGTCACCGGCGACGTGGGCGGCCGCGAAGTCGCCGCGCAGTGTCGTCGACACGTTGAGGTCGCGGATCTCGTGCACCGGCGAGTCGCGGACGATCCGCACGACGCGGGTCTCCGCCTTGCCGTACTGGTTGGCTCCCAGGTGGTGGGTCATGCGCGGCTCCTCTCCGGTCGTCCGGCGGCCAGGTCGCGCAGCGCTGCGACGTCGGGCACCTCGGTCGGGTCGACGGCGCCGCAGTCGAGCCCACGCAGCAGGTACGACGCGAGGGCGCGTGCGGTCGCGGGCTCGTCGGCGATCCCGCCGTGGTCGGTGCGGGCCCCGAGGTAGGCGGCGAGCCGCGCCACCGCGCTCGGCAGCCCGGCGCGGTGGAAGGCGTAGGTCGCGGCGTACCTGGTCGGGAGCTGGGCCGGGTGCAGGTCCCAGCCCTGGTAGAACCCGTGCTCGAGCGATCGGCGCACGAGACGGAGGTGGTTGGCCCACGCCGCGGCCACCTCCGCGGGGCCGCCGACCGGCAGCAGGTTGGTCGACCCGTCGGAGAGCCGCACCCCGGTGCCGGCCGCGGCCGCTTGCATCACCACCTTGGCGTGGTCGGCCACCGCGTGCTCGAGCGACTGCTGCTCCGCGGAGATCCCGCAGAAGGCCGAGTAGTCGTAGGTGCCGTAGTGCAGCCCGGTCAGCCGAGCCCCCGCCGCGTGGATCATCCGGGCGACCAGGGCGGTGCCGTCGGCGCCGAGGATCGACTGCGGCGTCTCGACCTGGACCTCGAAGCGCAGCGCTCCCGCGGCCAGCCCGAGGTGCTGCTCGAGCGTGGCGCAAGCGTGCACCATCGCCTCCGCCTGGTCGACGCTGGTCACCTTCGGCAGGGTCACCACCCACCCGGAGAGGTCGGCTCCCGCCGCGGCGAGGACGGCGACGTAGGCGGTGAGGGTGCGGATCCCCCGCGCCCGGGTCGCCGGGTCGAGGCTCTTGACCCGGATGCCGCCGAACGGCGCGGCCCGTCCGTCGCGCTGGCTCGCAGCGAGGTCGGTCGCGGCCCGCTGGACGTCGGCGTCCTCCTCGGCGTCGGACTTGTCGAGGTAGCCGTCCTCGAAGTCGATCCGCAGGTCCTCGACCGGCTCGGCCGCCAGCTTGGCCCGCACCCGCTCGACGATCGCGGGATCGCCCACCAGCGCGGCGAAGGCGTCGGCGTGCTCGTCGAGGGCGGCCAGCGCCTCGGCTCCGGCGCGCGGGACCAGGCCGGCGTCGTAGCGGTCGGCGGGGACGTAGAGCGTGTGCACCGGCTGTCGGCCGGGCCGCTCGCCGGGGTAGTCGCGCGCCAGTGCCGCGTCGGCCTCGGCCAGTCGTGCGTCGAGGTCCGCCGTCAGGGTCGCGGCGAGCGCGTCGGTGCTCACCCCTGCGCCGCCTCGCGCTTCACCGAACGACGCTGCCGGTGCAGGATCGGCTCGGTGTAGCCGTTGGGCTGGGTCAGCCCCTCGAGGACCAGCGCCCGGGCCGCCGCGAAGGCGTGGCCGTCGAAGCCGGGACCCATCGGCACGTAACCCTCGCCGGCCTGCTGCTCGTCGACGACCGCAGCCATCCGCCGCAGCGCCGCCTCGACCTCGTCGCGGGTGACCACGCCGTGGCGCATCCAGTTCGCGACGTGCTGGCTGGAGATCCGGCAGGTCGCCCGGTCCTCCATCAGGGCCACACCGTGGATGTCGGGCACCTTGGAGCAGCCGATGCCGTCGTCGACCCAGCGCTTCACGTAGCCCAGGACGCCCTGCAGGTTGTTGTCGACCTCGTCCGCCCTGTCCTGCGCGGACCAGGCCGCCACCTCGGCGTCGTCGGCGAGGGGCACGGTGAGCAGCTGCTCGAGCGTCGTGCTCCGCCCCTCGACCAGCCCGCCGGCGAGCTCGCGCTGCCGGGCCGCGACGTCGACCTCGTGGTAGTGGATCGCGTGCAGGGTGGCGGCGGTCGGCGACGGCACCCAGGCGCAGCTCGCGCCGGCCTGCGGGTGGGCGATCTTCTGCTCGACCATCGCGGCCATGGCGTCCGGCGCCGCCCACATCCCCTTGCCGATCTGCGCCCGTCCGGCCAGGCCGCAGGCCAGGCCGATGTCGACGGATCGGTCCTCGTAGGCGGCGATCCACGCGGTCGAGCGCATCGCGGCCTTGCGGACCATCGGGCCGCCCTGCATCGAGGTGTGCAGCTCGTCGCCCGTGCGGTCCAAGAACCCGGTGTTGATGAACGCGACCCGGCCGCGGGCGGCGTGGATGCACGCCTTCAGGTTGGCCGAGGTGCGCCGCTCCTCGTCCATGATCCCGAGCTTGATCGTCGCGCGCGGCAGACCGAGCAGGTCCTCGACGGCGGCGAACAGGTCGTCGGTGAACGCGACCTCGTCGGGGCCGTGCATCTTCGGCTTGACCGCGTACATCGCACCGACCCGCGAGCTCGGCCGCTCCGTGCGCCCCTGCAGGTCGGGCAGGCTGCACAGCGCGGTCATGACCGCGTCGAGCACTCCCTCGGGCACCTCCTCCGGACCGTCCGGGCCGTCGAGGAGGACCGCGTCGGTCGTCATCAGGTGCCCGACCTGGCGCACGAACAGCAGCGACCGGCCGGGCAGCGTGAACGGACCGTGCGGACCGTCGTACGTGCGATCGGGCGCGAGGCCGCGGACGAAGGTGGTGCCGCCCTTGCTCACCTCCGCGCTCAGCGTGCCCTGGTTGAGCAGCAGCCAGTTGCGGTAGCCGACGACCTTGTCCTCGGCGTCCACGGCGGCCACCGAGTCCTCGAGGTCCATGATCGTCGAGACGGCCGCCTCCAGGACGACGTCCCTGATCCCTGCCGGGTCGTCGCGGCCGACCGGGTCCGTGCGGTCGACCTGGACCTCGACGTGCAGCCCGTGGTGGACGAGCAGCACCGCCTCGGGGGTCGCCGGGTCACCGCGGTGCCCGACGTACTGGGTCGGCTCGGCGAGGCCGGTGGAGCCGTGGGCGAGGTCGACGACGAGGCCGCCGCCGGTGACGGCGTACCCGGTCGCGTCGGCGTGGCTGCCCATCGCGAGCGGGAAGTGCGTGTCCAGGAACGCCCGGGCCCGCGCGATGACGGCCGCCCCTCGGCGGGGGTTGTACGACGCACCCCGCTCGCGCCCGTCGTCCTCCGGCACCACGTCGGTGCCGTAGAGCGCGTCGTAGAGCGAACCCCAGCGCGCGTTGGCCGCATTCGCCGCGAAGCGGGCGTTGAGGACGGGGACGACGAGCTGCGGCCCGGCCTGGACCGCCACCTCCGCGTCCACCTCCCCCGGCTCGATCTCGAAGTCGTCCGGCTCCTCGACCAGGTAGCCGATCTCGCGCAGCATCGCGACGTAGGCCGCCTGGTCGGTCACCGGGCCCGGGTGCGCCGTGTGCCAGGCATCGAGCTGCGCCTGCAGCTCGTCGCGTCGGGCCAGCAGCGCGCGGTTGCGCGGGACGAAGGTCCGCAGCAGCGCCTCGACACCGGTCCAGAAGGCCGCCTCGTCCAGGCCGCTGCCCGGCAGCGCCTCGTCGCGGACGAACGCGTGGAGGACCGGCGCCACCCGCAGCCCCCCGAGCGCGACCCGGTCCGACTCGTCCGTCTGGGATGACATCTCGGCACCTTTCCGCAGGGGGTGTCCCGAGGATACGGCGGCCGGGGCGTCGGCGGTGGCGCTAAGCCTTCGCCTTGGCGGCCGCCTTCGCCGCCTTCTTGTGGTCGCGCACCTTCTGCAGCGACACCGGGTCGACGACGTCGGCGACCGAGCGGAAGCCGTCGAGGGCGTAGTCGCCCGCCGCCTTCTCCCACCCGGTCGGCCGGACGTCGAGCTGCTTGGCCACCAGCGCGGTGAAGATCTTCGCCTTCTGCGCCCCGAACCCGGGCAGCGCCTGGATCCGCTTGAGCAGGTCCTTGCCGTCGGCCGCCTCGGTCCACAGCCGCGAGGCGTCGCCGTCGTACTGGTCGACGACGATGCGGGCCAGCTCCTGCAGCCGCGCTGCCATCGAGCCCGGGAACCGGTGGATCGCCGGCGTGGTCGAGCACAGCGCCGCGAACTCCTCGGGGTCGGCCGCCGCGATCGCCGCCGGGTCGAAGCTGCCGAACCGGCTGACGACCTTCTGCGGGCCCATGAAGGCGTGCTCCATCGGGTACTGCTGGTCGAGCATCATCCCCACGAGCAGCGCGAACGGGTTGGAGCTCAGGAGCTCGTCGGCGGCGGCGTCGTCGGTGATGTGGATGGCCATGGGGACATCCTGCCCCACGCCAGCGCGACGCCGGCGGCGCCCGCCGAGAGCCCGGCAGCGAGGACGAACGGCAGTGCCGTTCCCCCGCCGGCGAGCAGCCCGGCCCCCGCCGTACCGAGCGCGCTGCCGCTGTTGACGCCGACGTTGACCCACGTCGACATCTCGGTACGACGACCGGCCGGGACGCGCTCGTCGACGGCGGCGTAGGCGACCACGAGGACAGGCGACGTGGCGAGGCCGCCGACCCCGAGCACGACAGCGGCGACCAGCAGGCCGCCGGTGATTGCGACGATGAGCTGGGCGGCGGCGAGCAAGGCGACCAGCAGGGCGAGCACCCGGCCGGCGGGACCACGGTGGCCGTGCCGGGCCCACAGGAGTCCGCCGGTTACCGCCCCGACCGAGAGGGCCGCCTCGACGGGACCGGCGAGGCCCGGGCGGCCTGCCCGGTCGGCCAGGGCGGCGATGCCGACGAAGCTCGCCGCGCTGCCGGCGCCGAAGAGCAGCAGCGCGAGCACCAGCCCGCTCAGCCCGCTCAGGCCGGCAGGTCCGCCTCGGCGCGCGGCTGGAGCGGCGGCGACCGCTCGGACCGGCGGCCGGTACGGCGAGGCGAGCAGCGCGAGCGTGCCGGACCAGACCAGCCCGGCGGCGACGAGCAGCCCGACCCACGCGGGGCCGGCCGCCAGCACGCCGCCCGCCACGACGGGCCCGACCAGGTAGAGCGACTCCTCGCCGACCGAGTCCAGCGCGTAGGCCCGGCGGCGCGGTGGGCCTTCCGGCGCGATCTCGCGCCACTGCGCGCGCATCGAGGGCCCGAGCAGCGGGCCGCAGAGCCCGAGCAGCAGGGACAGTCCGAGCCACGCGCCGGCCGGGTGCTGTCCCTGCGCCAGCGCGACGACACACAGCAGCAGTCCCGACCAGCAGCCGGCGGCGATGGGCAGCACGCGGTGCTGGCCGAGCCGGTCGAGCAGCCGGGCCTGGACGGGCATGACGAGGGTGGCGAGCCCGAGGGTCGCCGAGCAGGTGGCCGCGACCGCGAACGACCCGGTCGCGTCGCGGACGGTGAACAGGAAGCAGAGCGGGAGCACGCCGTACGCCAGCCGGCCGAGCAGCGCGCACGCGAAGGTGCGCGCGACCGCGGGGCCGGCGAGAAGCAGGCGGGTGCTCCCGGCGTCGGTGACGCCGGACATGGGATTCCTCCGGAACAGAAGGGGTGAGGGGACGCCGAGGACGCGGCCGGCGCGAGGCGACCGGCCGCAGCGGAGTCCTAGTGGTTCCGGGAGGTCATGCGGGCGAGCCTAGCCGCTCGAGACTCGCGAGGAGGTGGGCGCGCAGCACCGGCCAGTCCGGGTACGCGTCCGTGGCGCCGGGGATGTTGGCGACCACGACGGTGCCGCGGACGGTGGCCATCGCGATCTGGATGAGGTCGGCGAAGCCCTCGCGCTCGGCGTACGACGGCAGCAGGGCCGCCGCGATCCCCTGGATCTCGCTCATGCCGCTGCACACGATCTCGGCCACCCGCGCCGCCAGGACCGGCTCGGTGCGCGCGACGTTGAACAGCTCGAGGACCGCCGGCGTGACGGGGAGGTTGTGGATCTCCCAGATCATGTCGAGCAGCGCGCCGGCCCGCTCCTGCTCGGAGCCGACGTCGAGGCCACGGGTCGCGGCGTCGGCGAGGAGCTGCTCGACGAGGCGGAGCATCGCCGCGTCGACGAGGGCCGCCTTGGTCGGGAAGTAGTGCTGCTGGGCGCCCTGGCTGACCCCGGCACGCTCGGCGACGCGGCGGGTGGTGGTGGCGACGTACCCGTCCTCGGCGAGGCACTCGATGGTCGCGTCGAGCAGGCGCTCGGTGGTCGCGGCACGACGGTCGACCTGACGCCGTCCCGCCGTCGCCGTCGCCCTCGCCGCCGCTGCCATGGGCCGATCGTGGCGCAGGTCTCGCCGACTTTGCAAGTCAAGTGACTTGTCAAGTCACCTGACTGGGAACTAGGTTTCCCGGCCATGAAGGACTTCCAGGACAAGGTCGCCGCGATCACCGGCGCGGGATCCGGCATCGGCCGGGCGCTCGCCCTCCAGCTCGTCGCCGACGGCGCCCGGGTCGCGATCAGCGACTGGGACGCCGACGGCCTCGCCGAGACGGCGCTGCTGCTCGAGGAGCGGGGTGCGCAGCCGCACAGCACGGTGCTCGACGTCCGCGACCGGGCCGCCGTGCACGCCTGGGCCGACGCGGTCGCCGCCCACTTCGGCGCGGTCAACCTCGTCGTCAACAACGCCGGCATCACCATCTTCGGCACCGTCGAGGAGAGCCCCTACGAGGACATCGAGAAGGTCGTCGACGTCGACTTCTGGGGCGTCGTGCACGGCACCAAGGCGTTCCTCCCCCACCTCGCCGCGTCCGGTGAGGGCCACGTCGTCAACGTGTCGAGCATCTTCGGCCTGTTCGGCGTGCCGACCCAGAGCTCCTACAACGCCGCCAAGTTCGCGGTGCGCGGGTTCACCGAGGCGCTGCGCCAGGAGCTGCTCATCTCCGGCCAGCCGGTCGGCGTCACGTGCGTGCACCCCGGCGGGATCAAGACCAACATCGTCAACAACGCGACGGCGAGCAACGCCGCCGACACCTCCGGCATCGCGCGGGTCTTCAACGAGAAGCTGACCCGGACCACGCCCGAGGCCGCCGCCCGCACCATCCTGCGCGGCGTCCGGCGCGGCCGCCCGAAGGTGCTGATCGGCGCCGACGCGGTCGCGGTCGACCTGGTCGTGCGCGCCCTGGGTGCGTCGTACCAGCGGCCGTTCGCGGCGGTCTCCCGTCGTCTCACCGCCACCCTCGCCGCGCCCGCCCACCGGAAGAAGGTCTCGGCGTGACCACGCACCTCGGCTCCCCCGTCGCCCTGCCCCACGGCCAGATGCTGGCCAACCGGTTCATGAAGTCGGCCCTGAGCGAGTCCCTCGGCGAGCGCGACGGCGGGCCGTCGGAGAAGCTCGAGCGGCTGTACGCACGCTGGGCCGGCGGCAGCTACGGCCTGGTCGTGACCGGCAACGTCATGGTCGACCGGCGCCACCTCGGCGAGCCCGGCAACGTCGTCATCGAGGACGACCGCCACCTCGACCGGCTGCGCGCCTGGGCGTCCGGCTTCCAGGACGGCGGCACTCCCCTGTGGATGCAGGTCAACCACCCCGGCCGCCAGGCCAACGCCCTCGTCGGCCGCCACCGGCCGGTCGCGCCGAGCGCGATCCAGGCCAAGGTGCCGGGCGCCTCGAAGCCGCGGGCGCTGGAGGACGCGGAGATCCGCGAGATCGTCGACCGGTACGCCACCGCCGCCGCCGTCGCCGAGCAGGCCGGCTTCGCGGGTGTGCAGATCCACGGCGCCCACGGCTACCTCGTCACCCAGTTCCTCTCCCCGCGCACCAACCAGCGCGACGACGCGTGGGGCGGCGACGCCGAGCGGCGCCGGCGGTTCGTGCTCGAGGTCCTGCGCGCGATCCGGGCCACGACCTCGCGGACCTTCGGCGTCGGGATCAAGCTCAACTCCGCGGACTTCCAGCGCGGCGGGTTCAGCGAGGAGGAGTCCCGCGAGGTCGTCCGGGCGCTGGTCGCCGACGGCATCGACCTGATCGAGATCAGCGGCGGCTCCTACGAGGCGCCCGCGATGATGGGCACGATGGCCGCCTCGACGGCCGCACGCGAGGCCTACTTCCTCGAGTACGCCGCCTCCGTGCGCGACCTGGCGGGCGACGTACCCATCGCCGTGACCGGCGGCTTCCGCTCCGCCGCCGCCATGGAGGCCGCCGTCGCGTCCGGTGACTGCGACATCGTCGGCCTGGGCCGCCCGACCTGCCTGCTGCCCGAGGCGCCGCGCGCGATCCTCGAGGAGGGACTCGCCACGCTGCCGAGCTCGAACGTCAAGGCCGGGCTGCGCCCGGTGCTCGGCAAGGTCGCCAACCTCAAGCAGCTCGACGGCGCCCTCGACCTGTCGTGGCACACCGACCAGCTGCACCGGCTCGGCGCGGGCAAGGAGCCCGACCCCGGCCGCTCGTGGGCCGAGGCCGCGCTCTGGCTGGGCCTGCGCAACGGGCCGGGGGCGTTCCGCGCGAAGCGCGGCTGAGGGCCCTCAGCGGCCCTCGGCGATCGTCGCGAGCCCGGTCCACAGCGCGTCCATGGTCCGCTCGACCATCGTCTCGAGCCCGACGTCGGGGTGGCGCCGCCACCACTTCGCGAGCTGCTCGGCAGCACCGGAGATGGCGTGGGCGTACGCCGACGCGGCCTCCTCGGCGACGTGCGGGGCCGCGTCACGCACCAGCCCGGCGATCACCTCCGCGGTCTGGTAGCGGTGCTCGGCGGCCGAGGCGGCCACCTTGCCCGCGACCGCCGCGCCTCCGCCGAAGAGGACCTCCCACGTCGTACCGCGGTCGCGGACGAACGCGTAGTACGCCCTGAACCCGGCGCGCAGCCGCGCCTCGACCTCGACCTCTCCCCCGGCCGCCGCGACGACGGCCCGGTCGAGCTCGTCGCGCGCGGCCCGCAGGCACTCGAGGTAGATCTCGTCCTTGTCGGCGAAGTACTTGTAGACCAACGTCCGGGTCACCCCCGCCGCCGCCGCGATGTCCTCGACGGCGGTGCCCTGGTATCCGTGCTGCACGAACACGTCCTCGGCGACGGCGATCAGCTGCGCGCGTCGCACCTCGGGCGCGAGGCGACGCCGCGGCTCGGCCACCTCAGGCCGTCCAGTCGAGGAAGATCCCGCCGGCGGTGACGGCGACCCACCACCACACGAACGAGAAGATCCCGAGGACCACCGTGCGCTTGGGGTGCGCGTTCCACCACACGAAGCACAGCACCAGCATGACCAGCCAGGTCAGCAGCAGGACGACGACCGCCCACGCCGGCGCGAGCAGGCCCGAGGCGGCGTACAGGAAGAACGACGAGACCAGCAGCACCAGGCCCACGAACGGCCACGGCGAGATCCGCCGTCCGGTGGCAGGGTCGATCGCCACCGGACGGACCCGGCGGCGTCGGGCGAGGGCCAAGGGGCTACTCGTCCTCGTCGGCGTCGTCGTTCCAGGCCGGGTCGTGGTCCCAGGCCTCGGTGCGCTCGGCGGCCTTCTCCAACGCCCGGGCGGCCTCGGCCTCCGTGGGGTACGGACCGAGCCGGTCCTTGTTGGGACAGCCCTCGACGCCCTCGACCTGGTGGTGGGTCAGGCAGAACCAGTACTCGTTGTCCGCGGACATGGTCCGAACCTACTGCAGACGACCCGCCAGCCGCTCGACCCGCAGCACGTCGTACTCGTGCTCGGGGTCGCCGGTCATCGCGGCCGCCAGCCGCAGGTGCGGCAGCGCGTCGTCGTACCTCGACTGGCGCTCCAGCGCCCGCCCCAGCGCGTGCCGGCTCCAGGCGTCGGCCGGGTCGTCGGCCACCAGCCCGGTCAGCTCGTCGGTCGCCTTCTGCAGCTGCGCGCGCATCAGGTACGCCCACGCCCGCAGCGACCGCAGCCCCCGGTTCTCCGGCTCCTGGTCGAGCGCCGGCTCCAGCACCTGCAGCGCCTCGCGCGGCGCCCGGCGGGAGAGGAAGTCGTGGGCGGTCCGGTACGCCGCCTCGTGGCGTGCCGTCGTACCCGGGAACACGATCGGCGGCAGCACCTTGATCTCGGGCATCTCGTTCATGTGGCCTTCAACTGTCCATTGCCCGCGGACATTCCCTACAGTGGCTGCGGACGGGCTGGCCGGGCGACCGCGTGACCCATCGCCGCGAGGCGTCGGGTCCCGAGGAAAGTCCGGGCTCCACAGAGCAGGGTGGTGGGTAACACCCACCCGGGGTGACCCGCGGGACAGTGCCACAGAGAACAGACCGCCTCGCCCCTCGTGGGCGGGGTAAGGGTGAAACGGTGGGGCAAGAGCCCACCAGTGCGCCGGGTGACCGACGCAGCTAGGCAAACCCCACCCGGAGCAAGACCAGACAGCACACGTTCGAGGGCGGCTCGTCCGAGTGTGCGGGTAGGTCGCTCGAGGCTGTCGGCAACGGCAGCCCTAGATGGATGGTCGCCGATCACAGAACCCGGCTTACAGGCCAGCCCGTCCCCCAAGCTCGTCGAGTAGCCCGAGCCACCGAGATCGTCGAGTAGCCCGAGCCCCTGGGCGAGGGCGTATCGAGACGCCGAAGCAGCCAGCTCGACGGAACCGGCCACACCGTCCGCTGCTCGTGGCGTCCTGTGCTTCATCGACTCCGACTGGCCGCTGATCGGTGGAGCGTTCACCACGCGCGGGGTCGAGGTGCTCTGGCCGAAGAAGCTCGTCGCCCAGCTCGGCGCCGAGGGCCCGCACGCCTCGGCCGTTGCGTCTGTGCAGCAGAGGTTGGCGGTCGCGTTGCCACCGGCCTGATCGCGAATGCCGTACTCCGCCGCGTAGCGGACGCCCGCATCGCCGATTCGAGTGCGGTCTCGCGCGGGCCCAGGCCAGAATGACCGTGACATCGAAGGAGGCGCCCATGCGTCGCGACATCGCGTTTCGGCTTGCGGTAGGGATGCTCTACGGCGTCGCGGCGTACGCGACTTTTGTCATCTCACGCGGGGTCGAGCCCTTCTGGGCAGTGCTGGCCGTCGTGATCGGCATGGCCAGTGGTGCCGGGCTCATCCACTGGTCGGCTCTCCGGGTCCACGAACGTCGGTACGTACCGCGGAGTCCCGAGCAGTAGGCGCACCCTTCTCGTTCGAACGGTCGTGCAGCGTCGCGCCGCGCCGAACGTGTGCCCGTCTCGATCGCGACCGTCCGACGACCTCCACCGCCTCAACCAGAGCGGACCAACCCGCTCAACCTCGCTGCGAGCTCGACCGAAGCCTCGATCTCCTCCCGCCGGATGGAGACGCTCTCGACGTTGAGCCCGAACGGCACCTGCAGCCGGCGGCAGAACTCGGCGAGCTCGGCTGCGGTGGCGGCGGCTTGCTCGAAGGACGCGGTGAGTGGGTTCGTGGAGTGGCGCAGGTCGTTCTCGATCCACCGGGGCACGTCGACGCCGAGCCAGCGGAGGAACTCCAGGGTCTTCATCGAGCCACAGACCGAGAAGGTGAAGACGATCGGCACCGGGGCCAGTCCCCGCTCCTCGCACGCGTAGCGGTAGTCGGAGACCAGGTTCTTGGCGGCGTTGAGGTCGTAGACGACCTGCGTGACGAAGAACCGGCAGCCCGCCTCCTGCTTGGCGATCAGGCGCAGGTGCTCATCCCCGCGGCGGCTGTGCCGCTCGGGGATCGCGACCCCGCCGAGGAGCAGGCGCGGGTTCTCCTCGGCGCGCAGGACCTGCGCGTCGACGAGGGAGACCGGCGTCGACGTACTGCTGGAGGAGGCGCCGACCATGACGGTCAAGGTCCGGCGGTCGTCCTGCTCGGCGAGCCAGGTGCGCAGCTCCTCGCGCTGGTACTTGCCGACGGCGCGATAGACGATGACCGGGGCCTGCCACGACCCGAGGTGCTCGGCGCGGTACGTCGACGGGTCGACCGTCGGGCTGAAGGGGAAGGGACGCTCGGCCGGGTTGCGGGAGCTCTCGTCGTCGATGTCGTAGAGGACCAGTCCGTCGAGATCCAGGTGCTCCAGCCGCTCCACGGTGGCCCGCGCGATCTCCGGGAGCCGCTCGGCCGGCGTGGACTGACGCGGCGGCGTGATCGCGAAGAGGAGGAAGTCTCCACGCCCCTGCTCGATGCACGTTGCGACATCCACGCCGCGAGGGTAGCGGGCTCGAGGTCGACCGGCTGGAGCCGACCGATGACTAACGGCCGGTCGGCCGGTCACACCAGCATCAGCCGACGTACGAGGAGAGCAGGGCAGAGGACACGATGAGCGACGTCAAGGTGTTGGTGACCGGAGCGAGCATCGCGGGCCCGGCGCTCGCCCACTGGCTGCACCGGCGCGGGGCCGCGGTGACGGTGGTCGAGCAGGCGCCGGGGCTGCGGCCGGGCGGGCAGGCGGTGGACGCGCGCGGGGTGGCCAAGGAGGTGATCCGGCGGATGGGGCTCGACGCGGCGGTGCGGGCAGCGTGCACGAACACCGCCGGCGCGTACTCGGTGGACGCCGACGGCACCGTGCTGGAGACATACCGCGCCGACGACCACGACGGTGACGGCTACGTGTCCGAGATCGAGATCCTGCGCGGCGACCTCGCCCAGGTGCTGTACGACGACACCAGCCAGCACGTCGAGTACGTCTTCGGCGACAGGATCGCCCAGCTCACCCAGGACGACGGCGGTGTCGACGTGACGTTCGCCGGTGGCAACAGGCGGCGCTTCGACCTCGTGGTCGGGGCCGACGGCCTGCACTCGGCGCTGCGCGGCATGGTCTTCGGGCCGCGCGAGAAGTTCGTCCGCCACCTCGGGCTGGTCCTCGCGTTCTTCACCGTGCCGAACGAGTTCGGGCTGGACGGCTGGATGTACGACTACCAGGAGGCGGGCCGGTGGGCCGGGCTGCGTCCGGTGCCCGACGCCACCCGGGCGATCGCGATGCTGTCGTTCCCGGCCGCCGACTTCGAGATCGACCACCGTGACGTCGAGGCACAGAAGCGGCTGCTGCGCGAGCAGATGGCCGGCTTCGGCTGGGAGACCGCGCGCATCCTGGAGCACCTGGACGAGACACCCGACTTCTACCTCGACCAGGTCGCCCAGGTCGTGATGGCCGACTGGCACACCGGGCGGGTGGGGCTCCTCGGCGACGCCGCGTTCAGCGCATCGCCGATGTCCGGCGCCGGCACCGGGCTGGCGCTGGTCGGCGCGTACCTGTTGGCCGGGGAGCTGGCCAGCGCCGGCTGGGACCCGGAGGCGGGCTTCGCCGCCTACCGCGAACGGATGCGCGACTACGTCGACGCCAACCAGGAGATCGGCCGGATGCACGTGGACATGCTCACCTCGACCGGCCACGGCGAGGAGCCGAGCCCCGGACCCGAGACGGACGACTTCACCGCGCTCATCGAGCGCGCGGTCGGCGGCCCCGAGCTGCCGGCGTACGACGGCGCGCCGGACGCCGGCCCGGGGGTCCACTCCCGGTAGCGTCGCCGGGTGGCCAGCACCCGCCGATCCAGCGCTCGTCGACGCAGCGGTCCGCGCCGGAGCGGGACCCGCCAACAGCGGCCGTTGCCGGTCGCCGGGCCGGGTGAGCGTGTGTGGGTGCTCGACGTCCCGTACGGGACGCAGGTCGACGGCGCCACCTGGCACCCGGCGGTCAAGACCCACCTGTACGTCGGCAGCCGGCTCCCCGCGCACCTGGCGCCGTACGCCCCCGGACCCCACACGCTTGGCCGCTTCATCGAGAACACCCTCAACCCCGGCAGTCCGGTCCCCAACCCCGAGCCCACCGATGCCCTCGAGCCCCGCAGGCTCCAGTTCGAGGCGGCCGACGCGATCGCAGCCCGTGCCGAAGCAGGCGGACGGATGTTCCTGCTCGCCGACGAGCCCGGTGTCGGCAAGACGATCTCGGCCGTGCTCGGGGCGAGCGCGGTGGGCGACCTGCGTGGTGCCCGGCGCGTGCTCGTCGTCGCCGACCGACCGGCCGCGATCACGATCGGCCACTGGTGCCGCACGATCACGGCGCTCGGCGACAGCGGTCTCGAGTGGGTGGTGATCACCTGGGATCGGCTGGAGAAGGTGAAGGACCACGCGTGGGACGTGATCATCGCGGACGAGGCCCACGCGCTGCGCCGCACGACCACCAAGCGGTGGAAGCACTGGACCCGCGTCTCCGGGCACGCCAAGCCCCACGACAAGGCGCCGTTCGTCATCGCGACCACCGCGACGCCCGGCCACACGCCGCTGGAGCTGCCGTACCTCGCGCCGGCGTACGCGCAGGTCCTCGGCGAGTCGATGAAGGAGTGGACCACCGCCACCCAACCCGGTGCGACGTTCGGCGAGGCACTCGAGCGGCACGGCGTCGCCGTGGAACAGGGACGGTACGGCGCGGCCTGGACCGCCGATCCGGCGCGGCGGGCTGCCGACCTCAAGCTCGTCCGCGGCTGGCTCGCCGACGAGCGGCCTCCGGCGATGCTGCACCGCGCCGCGCCGTGGGGGCCGGTGCCGATCTCCGGGATGCCGGTCGCGCTGACGCCGGCCGAGCGGACGGCGTACGAGGCGGAGTGGGGCGAGTTCTGCCGCGAGATGGACATCGCACGACGTGGCCGCAACGTCGCCAAGGGCCGGGCGGCGCTGCTGCGGTTCCGCCAGAAGGCCGGGTTGATCCGAGTCGACTCGACGGTCGACTGGATCGCCCAGCAGGTGCGGGCCGAGCGGCAGGTGGCGTGCTCGGTGGAGTTCGTCGCGACGGCCGCCGACCCGATCGCCGACCGGCTGCGCGACTCCGGCATCGAGGTCGCCACGATCTACGGCCGCGACCGGTTCGACGCCGAGGCCGAGCGGCTGCGGTTCCAGACCGGCGAGGCGAAGGTCTGTGTCTTCACCACCGTCGCCTCGATCAGCCTGCACGCCGGCGAGACGCTCGCCGACGGGCGCCGGGCGAGCACCGAGCCACGTGTCGGCGTGTTCCACCAGGCGCGCTTCTCGGGCATCGCCGGGCGACAGGTGACCGGCCGCACGCACCGCGACCACCAGGTCTCGCCCTGGCACATCGCGTACGCCGAGGGCACCGTCGAGGAGCAGGTCGGCAAGGTGATGGTCGAGCGGATCGCCGCCGCCTCGGACACCGTCGGCAGCGACACGACCGGCCTCGCCGACCTCGCCCAGCTGCTCGGGGCCGACTGGCTGCCGTCGACGGCACTGACCGAGGACAGCGCCTGACCGAGACCGCCGCCCGATCCACGTGGTTGAGTGGAGAGCGATGGGACGTCGGCGGCGGTTCACGATCAGCGAGGTGCGCAGCTCGCAGAGCGAGCGGCTGCGCCGGCGAAAGCGGTGGTACTTCGCCCTGATGGGCCTGTGCCTGCTGCTGATCGTCCTGGCCTGGAACCTCGTCCGGCTGTGGTCGACGACCGCCGCCGTGGTGATGTCGGTCGTGGCCGCGGTGCTGCCGCCCATCGCGGTGATCGTCGCCAACTGGGACGAGGACCACTGACGGTCGTGGGCGGCCCAGACCGGAGTCGAACCGGTCACCGCGAAGCGGCTGTTTCGTCGGCAATCCCTGCGGGCCCGTGCTGGTGGCGGCAACGCTGCCAGCACGGATGCGGTACCCGAAGAGGGGCGCCTGATCCCCTCTCTCCGCGGAAACTACGATCGCCCCATGAGTGCGACCCTCGTTGCCAAGAACCTCGCCGGGGGCCACGCTCACCGCACCCTCTTCGACGCCCTCGACCTCACGGTCGCACCGGGCGACGTGGTGGGTGTCGTCGGCGCCAACGGAGCAGGCAAGACGACGCTGCTGCGGATCCTCGCGGGCGACCTGGCTCCCGTCGAGGGCACGGTCTCCACGGCCCCGTCCGACGCCTTCGTCGGGTGGCTCCCCCAGGAGCACGAGCGGGTCGCGGGCGAGACGGTGGCTGAGTACGTCGCCCGCCGTACCGGCGCCGCTGCCGCGACCGACGCGATGGAGCAGGCCGCCGCGGCGCTGGGCGCCGGCGACGAGTCGGCCGCGGTCGCGGACGCCTACGCCCACAGCCTCGACCACTGGCTGGCCAGTGGGGCGCCGGACCTCGACGAGCGGCTGCCGCCCATGCTGGCCGACCTCGGGCTGGACGTGGGACCGGACGCCCTGATGACCTCGCTGTCGGGAGGGCAGGCGGCCCGCGCGGCACTGGCGGTGCTGATGCTCAGCCGGTTCGACCTGGTCCTGCTCGACGAGCCGACCAACGACCTCGACCTCGCCGGGCTGGAGCGGCTGGAGACCTTCGTGCGCGGGCTGCGGGCGGGCGTCGTGCTCGTGTCCCACGACCGCGAGTTCCTCTCCCGGGTCGTGACGCGCGTCGTCGAGCTCGACATCGCCCAGCACCAGGTGGCCGTCTACGACGGCGGGTACGACGCCTTCCTCGAGGAGCGCGCCATCGCACGGCGGCACGCGCGGGAGGCCTACGAGGAGTTCGCCGAGAAGAAGGCCGACCTGGTCAGCCGGGCACGGGTGCAGCGGGAGTGGAGCTCGCAGGGCGTGCGCAACGCGATGCGGAAGTCCCCCGACAACGACAAGATCCGGCGCCGCGCGCAGTCGGAGTCGTCGGAGAAGCAGGCCCAGAAGGTCCGCCAGATGGAGTCACGCATCGCCCGGCTCGAGGAGGTCGAGGAGCCGCGCAAGGAGTGGGAGCTGCGCTTCTCGATCGCCGCCGCACCGCGGTCCAGCTCGGTGGTGGCGACGCTCGACGAGGCGGTGGTGCGGCTCGGTGAGTTCACGGTCGGGCCCGTGTCGCTCCAGGTCAGCGCCGGCGACCGGATCGGCATCGTCGGCCCCAACGGCGCCGGCAAGACCACGCTGCTGCGCCTCCTGCTCGGCCGCATCGCCCCGGACACGGGCCGGGCCAGCACGGGCGCGTCGGTCGCCGTCGGCGAGATCGACCAGGCCCGCACCGGCCTCGACGACGACCTGCCGCTCGGGACCGCGTTCGAGCTGGCCATGCCGGACATGGCGCCGGCCGACGTACGCACCCTGCTGGCGAAGTTCGGCCTCAAGGCCGACCAGGTCACCAGCCTCGTCGGCCGCCTCTCCCCCGGCGAGCGCACCCGCGCCGCGATGGCGCTGCTGCAGGCCCGCGGCGTCAACCTGCTCGTCCTCGACGAGCCCACCAACCACCTCGACCTGCCGGCGATCGAGCAGCTCGAGCAGGCGCTCGACTCGTACGACGGCGCGCTGCTCCTGGTCTCGCACGATCGCCGCCTGCTCGACAACGTCCGGCTCGACCAGCGCTGGCAGGTGCAGGACGGTCGCGTCACCGCGACCCAGCTGGCCTGACGAGGATCCCTCGTGCGCATCGGGACATGGAACCTCGCCGGGCGCTGGGACGCTCGGCACGCGGACCTGCTCTCGACGTTGGCGTGCGACGTCCTGTTGCTCACCGAGGTGTCCGATCGCATCGACCTGCCCGGCACGACCCACGTCACCGCGGCCACGATGGCCGCGCGCCGTCGCTGGGCCGCGATCTGGTCGCGGCACCCGGTCGCACCGCTCCCGGACCCGCATGGCGCGACGGCGATGGCCGAGATCGAGGGGTTGAGGTTCTGCTCCTCCGTCCTGCCCTGGCGGTCGTGCGGCTCGAGGTCGCCGTGGGTCGGCGAGACGACCGAGCAACGCACGCGCAACGCCGTCGACGCGATCTCGACAGCCCGTCCCGACGTGTGGGGCGGCGACTGGAACCACGCGATGGACGGTCGCGAGTACAGTGGATCCGCGGCCGGCAGACGACACCTCCTCGCCGCGCTGCATCAGCTCGGGCTCGGCGCGCCGACCGCGACGGCACCACACCAGATCGATGGGCTGCTGTCGATCGACCACGTCGCCGTGCCGGCGGGCTGGCAGGCACACGTCGAGCACCACTCGGCGCTCGTCGCGGGTGGGCGTCTCTCCGACCACGACGCCTATGTCGTCGAGGTCCTGCCGCGGAGCATCGACCGGGGCTGACCTGCCGAGCACGCCGTGCTCGCCGGTCCGCACGACCGGCGAGCACCGAGTGGCCAGTGTGCCTCAGCCGAGCCCCGGGTAGAGCGGGTGCGCCGCCGCCAGCGTCGCGACCCGGTCGCGCAGCTCGACCGCGACCGACTCGTCGTACGACGGCTTCAGCGCCTCCGCGATGATGTCGGCGACCTCGGCGAAGGCCTCGGCGTCGAACCCTCGCGTCGCCAGCGCGGGCGTGCCGATGCGCAGGCCCGAGGTGACCATCGGCGGACGGGGGTCGAAGGGGACGGCGTTGCGGTTGACGGTGAGGCCGATGGCGTGGAGGCGGTCCTCGGCCTGCTGGCCGTCCAACTCGGAGTCGCGCAGGTCGACGAGGACCAGGTGCACCTCGGTGCCACCGGTGAGCACCGACACCCCGGCGTCGACCACGTCCGGCTCCGTGAGGCGCGCGGCAAGCAGACGGGCACCTTCCAGCGTCCGCTCCTGACGCTCCCGGAACGCCGGCGAGGCGGCCATCTTGAACGCCACGGCCTTGGCCGCGACGACGTGCTCGAGCGGCCCGCCCTGCTGGCCGGGGAAGACGGCCGAGTTGATCTTCTTGGCCAGCTCGGCCTTCGACAGGATCACGCCGCCGCGCGGGCCGCCGAGGGTCTTGTGCGTCGTGGTCGTCACCACGTCCGCGAAGGGCACCGGGCTCGGGTGCAGGCCGGTCGCGACCAGGCCGGCGAAGTGCGCCATGTCGACCATCAGGTACGCCCCGACGAGGTCGGCGATCCGGCGGAACTCGGCGAAGTCCAGCTGTCGCGGGTAGGCCGACCACCCGGCGACGATCAGCTTCGGCCGGTGCTCCAGGGCGAGCCGCTCGACCTCGGCCATGTCGACCCGGAAGTCCTCGGCGTCGACGTGGTAGGCGACCACGTCGTAGAGCTTGCCGGAGAAGTTGATCCGCATGCCGTGCGTCAGGTGCCCGCCGTGCGCGAGGTCGAGGCCGAGGATCGTGTCGCCGGGGTCCAGCAGGGCGAACATGGCGGCGGCGTTGGCCTGGGCACCGGAGTGCGGCTGCACGTTGGCCGCCTCGGCGCCGAACAGCTCCTTCACCCGGTCGATCGCGAGCTGCTCGATGACGTCGACGTGCTCGCACCCGCCGTAGTAGCGGCGGCCCGGGTAGCCCTCGGCGTACTTGTTGGTGAGGACCGACCCCTGGGCCTCCATGACGGCGACCGGGGCGAAGTTCTCCGAGGCGATCAGCTCGAGCGTGCCCTGCTGGCGGGCGAGCTCGGCGCTGATCGCCGCGTGGACGTCCGGGTCGTAGTCGGCGAGGTGCTGGTCGAAGGCGTCGTTCGTGGACATGCGGAGGCTCCCGTCGTGGTGGTGTGCCTCCCCGCTCTGTCATCGGTGCCTGAGAGCTTCACCGCGACAGCGGCTTGCACCTTGGGCGCAGGACCGGTCATGGGTGGTCCTGTCTTTCCAGAGTCGCCTCGCACGGGCAGTGACGGTGCCTGAGAGTTTCTCGGGGAGAGTTGCTCCTACGGCGCCCCGCTCGGTGGCGAGGTCTCTCCTGCTTCGGCTACGAACGGCGGGTCTTCAGTTGTGTGACGGCGTCAGGATGGCACGCCTCAGGAGGTGACGGAAGAGGGCGTCTTGCTCATCAGGGTCACCAGGTCGAAGGCGACGGTCGCCGCAGCGACGCACGTGATCTCCGCGTGGTCGTAGTCCGGAGCAGTCTCGACGACGTCGGCGCCGATGATGTTGAGCCCGTCCAGCCGGCGCAGCACGTGCAGCAGCTCGCGGCTGTTGAGCCCGCCCATCTCCGGCGTGCCGGTGCCGGGCGCGAAGGCCGGGTCCAGGACGTCGATGTCGATCGAGATGTAGACCGGCGCGTCGCCGACCCGCTGCCGGACCTGCTCGGCGGCACCCTCGATGCCGAGGAAGTCGAGGTCGCCGGCGCGGATGATCCGGAACCCGAAGGACGCGTCGTCGACCAGGTCCATCTTGTCGTAGATCGGACCGCGGATGCCGATGTGGATCGACCTGTCCTCGGCCAGCAGGCCCTCCTCGAAGGCCCGGCGGAAGACGGTGCCGTGGGTGATCGGCGCCTTGAAGTAGGTGTCCCAGGTGTCGAGGTGGGCGTCGAAGTGGATCAGCGCGATCCGGCCGTGCTGGGCGTGTGCGGCGCGCAGCATCGGCAGGGCGACGGTGTGGTCGCCGCCGAGGGTGACGATCCGGCGGCCCGCCTGGCCGTGGACGTCGCGGGCCATGTCCTCGATCTGCTGCATGGCCTCCTCGATGTTGAACGGCGTGCACGGCACGTCGCCCGCGTCGACCACCTGGAACTCGTCCAGGGGCGCGGTGTCGAGCTCGACGTGGAAGCGCGGCCGCAGGTGGCGCGAGGCCTGGCGGATGCCCATCGGGCCGAACCGGGCACCGGGCCGGTACGACGTACCGCCGTCGAACGGGACGCCGAGGATCGCGACGTCGTAGTCGGGCACCGACTCGATCAACGGGATCCGCGCGAACGTGCCGAGACCGGCGTACCGCGGGACCTTGGTCGCCTCGAGGGCGCCGATCGGCTGGTGCGTGCTCACGCGGTTGCTCATGCAGACATCTCCGTTTCACGGGCGAGGAGGGTGGCCGACTGCCGGCGCCAGAGCCGCAGCAGGCCGAGATAGATGAAGAACGTCGCGACGCTCCCGACGATCCACGACGTGTCGACGGCGCCGGTCTGCTTGGCGATCGCGCCGACGTAGAGGGTCGTCGACATGAACGGGATCTGCACCAGGCAGCCCAGGACGTAGCTGACCAGGGCGGGCACGTTGAAGGAGCCGTAGCCGCTCTTCGGGTCGCTGAACGAGTCGGGGTCGTAGTGGCCCTTGTGGACCAGGTAGTAGTCGACGAGGTTGATGATGCTCCACGGCACCAGCAGGTAGGCGAGGACCAGGATGAAGTTGGTGTAGTCGGCCATGAAGTCGTCGGAGACGGTCGTGGAGGCGACGAAGACGGCGATCGCGAGCACCACGGCGGTGATGTGGCGGGCGGAGGCCCGCGGCGCCCAGTTCAGCCGGAAGGTCTGGATGCAGGTCAGCACGCACAGCGACGAGCCGTACATGTTGATCACGCCGGCGTCGATCGCGCCGAGGAAGAACGCCAGCATCACGAAGACGAACACGGGCTTCGGCATGATGTTGTCGAGGTCGGCGAGCACGCCGTCCGCACCGAGGCCGGCGACCAGGAAGGCGCCGACGGTCATCGCCCCGATCACGCCGAGCACGGTGCCGGCGTAGGTGTACCAGAACGCCGGACGGGTGCCGGTGCTGGAGGGCAGGTAGCGCGAGTAGTCGGAGACGTACGGCGCGTAGGACAGCTGCCACACGCCGACGACCGAGGCCATGCCGAGGAAGCCGGCCCAGCTGAACGAGCCGCCGGCGCCGGTGATGCTGGCGCCGCCGTCACCGGCCTCCATGCCGGTGTAGACGAGCGTCAGCACGAGCGCCAGCCCGGAGAGCCAGACCATGATCCGGTTGAACCGGAGGATCAGCTGGTAGCCGACCACGACGGCGGTCAGGGTCAGCGCGGTGCTGAGCAGCAGGCCGGCGGTGTGGCCGAGGCCCGTGAACACCGCGCTCAAGGTCTGCTGCGCCAGCACCATCAGCGAGACGATCCAGCCGACGTAGATCAGCACCACGATCACGGTGATCGGGACCGAGCCGTACATGCCGAACTGCGCCCGGGCCTGGATCATCTGCGGTACGCCGAGCTTCGAGCCCTGGGCGGAGTGCAGAGCCATGAACACCGCGCCGACGAGGCTGCCGGAGATGATCGCGAGGATCGTCGAGCCCACGTCGAGGCCGAAGATGGTCGGCCCCAGCAGGCCGGTGACGACGGCGAGCGGGATGATCTGGACGGTGAACCAGAAGGAGAACAGGTGCTGGACCTTGCCGGTGCGCTGCGACTCCGGCACCGGTTGGATCGTCAGGCCTTCGACGAGCGTGCTTTCCTGCGACATGGCGGTGTTCCTTCGCTGCTGAGGGTCACGCGTGGTGCTTGACCATGACGTGCTTGGTGCGTGAGTAGTCGTCGAGCGCGTACGCCGACAGGTCGCGGCCGTAGCCGGATGACTTGAAGCCGCCCCACGGCATCTCCGTGGCGAAGGCGAGGTGGTCGTTGACCCAGACGGTCCCGAAGTCCAGCCTGCTCGGAACGCCCGCTGCCCGGCGGGCGTTCTCGGTCCACACCGAGGCCGAGAGGCCGTACGGCGTGGCGTTGGCCGCGGCGATCGCCGCGTCCTCGTCGGTGAAGGTCTCGATGGTGACGACCGGGCCGAAGATCTCCTCGGTCGTGCAGGCGGCACCGGCCGGGATGTCGACGAGCACGGTGGGCTCGACGAAGAAGCCGGGCCGGTCGGGGACCTTGCCGCCCACCGCGGCACGGGCGCCGTCGGCGTGGGCACGCTGGAGGGCGGCGACGACGCGGGCGTGGTGCTCGCGGGAGACGAGCGGGCCCATCTCGACGTCCTCCCCCTCGGTCGGGGCGCCGACGACCATCGCCTCGACCCGCTTGACGAGGCGGGCGACGAGGTCGTCGTGGACGGCGGCGTCGACGAGGACCCGGCAGGCGGCGCCGCAGTCCTGGCCGCTGTTGCCGAAGCCCGCGAACACGATGCCGTCGGCGACCGCGTCGAGGTCGGCGTCGGCGAAGACGAGGACCGGTGCCTTGCCGCCGAGCTCGAGGTGGACCCGCTTGAGGGTGGCGGCCGCGGCGGCCGCGACGGCCTGCCCGCTGCGGACGCTGCCGGTGACGGAGACCAGGTCGATGCCCGGGTGGGTGGCGATGGCGGCGCCGACGACGGCACCGTCGCCGGTGACGACGTTGAGGACACCGGCGGGCAGGACGTCGGCGACCAGCTCGGCCAGCCGCAAGGTGCTGAGCGGGGTCTGCTCGGAGGGCTTCAGCACGCAGGTGTTGCCTGCGGCGAGGATCGGCCCGAGCTTCCAGGCGGCCATCAGCAGCGGGTAGTTCCACGGCGTGATCGCGCCGACCACGCCGACCGGCTCGCGCAGGATCGTCGAGGTGCTGCCCTCGACGTACTCCCCCGCCGCCAGCGCCACCTGCGCGCGCACCGCACCGGCCATGAACCGGAAGGTGTCGGCGGCGCCGGCGACGTCGTCGGCGGCGAGGCCCTGCGGCTTGCCGGTGTTGCGCGACTCGAGCTCGGCGAGCTCGGCCGCGTGCTCGTCGACCACCGCGGCGATGGCGAGGAGCGCGTCGGCGCGGTCCTTCGGCGTCCGCCGCCCCCAGTCGGCACTCGCGCGACGGGCCGCGCCGACGGCCCGGTCGACGTCCGCAGCGGTGCCGCGACGGGCGTGGGCGATGACCTGCTCGGTGGACGGGTCGACGACCTCCTGGGTCGCGGGACCGTCGCCGTCCCAGGCGGCACCGTCGATGACGTGGGACAGGACGGTCACGACAGGTCCGCCCCGTGGATGTCGAAGCCGCGGTCGACGACGACCTCCAGCATGTCGACGTAGCTGTCGATGTCGTCGTTGGCCTGGCGCGGCGCCGGGCGGTAGCTGAGCGCCTGCTGCACCTGCGGGCTCTGCAGGTAGGCACCGGAGACCAGCGTCGAGAGTGCCTCGAACTCGGCGATGTGGGCCGTCGAGATCAGGTCGAGCGCGGCCTCGGCGTCCAGGCCGTCGGCGAGGTCGAGGGCGCGGGTGAAGGCGGGGACCAGGTCCGGGCGGAAGCCCAGGGCGCGGTCGATCAGGTCGGCGGGCACGCCGGCCGCCGACGCGGACGGGAACGCACCCGAGCCGGGGATCAGGACGTCGGCCAGGATGGCCAGGCGGTCACGAGCGGTGGGGTCGAGCATCACGATGTCCTTTGCTGTCCGTCGGGGCCGTCAGGAGGCGGAGACCTGGTTGGCGCGGTTGTCGGCGAGGTGACGGGCGGCGCGCAGGGCGACGGCCATGATCGTCGCGGTCGGGTTCACGCCGGTCGAGGTGACGAAGTTGCTTCCGTCGAGGACGAACAGGTTCGCGATGTCGTGCGAGCGACCCCACTGGTCGACGACGGAGTCCGTGCGGTCCTCGCCCATCCGGGCGCTGCCGAGCAGGTGCCAGCCGCTGTCGCGGACCACCCGGTCGACGTGGATGCTGACCGCACCGGCGGCCTCGTGGGCCTCGACGGCGCGGGCGATGTGGAAGTCGAGCAGCCGGTCGTTGTTCTCGGTGATCTGGTAGTTGATCTTGGCGGCCGGGATCCCGTCGGAGTCGGTGAGGTCGGGGTCGAGGACGACCTCGTTGCTCTCCTCGGGCAGGTCCTCGGTCGTGATGCCCCACTCGAGGGTGCGCCCGAAGGTGCTGCTGAGCTTGTCGTGGAAGCTGCTGCCGAAGCCGTCGCGCCAGTCGGTGCCGGGCTCCCAGAGCACCCGGTTGAGCGGACCGGGGGTCGGCATCAGGTTCCACTTGCCGCCGCGCACGAAGCCGCGGGACTCGTCGGTCTCGTAGAACTGCAGCGACTGCAGGGACTGGCCGGCCGGCCCGAGGTGGCTCTCCAGGTCCTCGTCGTAGGTGCCGTAGACCGATGCGTACGGGTGGATCATCAGCCGTTTGCCGACCAGGCCGGAGGAGTTGGCGAGGCCGTCGGGGTGCGCGGAGGAGGCGGAGTTGAGCAGGATCCGCGGGGTGCCGATGCCGTTGGCGGCCAGGATCGTGATGCCCGCACGCTGGTGGTGCCAGTGGCCGTCGCGGTCGACGTACTCCGCCCCGGCGACCAGGCCGTTCTCGTTGGTGGTCAGCGTGCGCACCCGGGCGCCGGTGACGAGCACCGCGCCGGCGGCGATCGCGTCCGGCCAGTAGGTCAGGTCGGCGCTGGCCTTCGCACCGGCGGGGCAGCCGGACTCGCAGGCGCCGTAGCGCTGGCAGGCGGGACGGTTGCGGAAGGCGCGGGAGGCGATCGCGTTGGGCGCCGGCCACCAGTGCCAGCCGAGCTTGTCCATGCCGCGGGCGGCGCGCAGGCCGGCCTTGCCGATCGGCAGCGGCGGCAGCGGGAAGGTGTGGGCGTCGGGGTAGGACGGGTCGCCCTCGAGTCCGGAGGCGCCGATGTGGTGGGTGACCTCGTCGTAGAAGGGCCGCAGGTCCTCGTAGGTGAACGGCCAGTCCTCGGCCACCCCGTCGAGGGTCCTGACCCGGAAGTCCGACGGGAGGGCGCGGACCCAGTGGCCCGAGTAGAGGATGCTGCTGCCACCGACGCCGTTGAACAGCAGCGGCTCGAGCGGGCTGTTGTCGGCGTTGATCGGGTAGTCGGCGTCGTTGCCGCGCCGGTTGGGGCTCGGGTGCCACTGCTTGAGGCGGGCCAGTTCCCAGGACGGCTTGTCGCCGGTGAAGTCGTCGGGGAGGTTCCACTCACCCTGCTCGAGGCAGACGACCTTGAAGCCGCGTCGGGCCAGCTCGTACGCCGCCACCGCCCCCGAGGGGCCCGCGCCGACGATCAGGACGTCGGCGTCTTCGACTGCTGCCTGCACGTTCACACTTCCTCTGCGCATCGGTGGTCCCCGGTTTCCCGGTGCGACCAGAGTGCCTGCGACCCAGGTCACAGCGCTGCCCTCCAGATGTCACACCTGGCACGAGAGGTTTCGTGCGATCGCACAAGCCACGCGAAAGCGGTCGGCTCAGCCTCGGGGCGCGGGCCCCTTCGCCGGCGTGAGCAGCGACTGCGCCCGCAGCGCGAGCCACAGCTCGGCGATGTCGCCGGTCTCGCTGGTGGTGCGACCGGTGATCTCCTCGACCTTGCGGATCCGGTAGAGCACGGTCTGCCGGTGCACCTGGAGCGCGTCGGCGGTGCGCTGCCAGGAGCGCTGGTGGGCGAGGAAGGCGTCGAGGGTGGCGAGCAGGGGCGTGTCGTGGACGCGCTCGTACTCCAGCAGTGGCCCGAGCACCCGGGAGACCAGGGCCGCGGCGTCGTCGATGCCCCCGACACCCACGATCGGGCTGGCGTCGCCGTAGTGGAAGGTGCGCCCGACCGAGCCCTCCGCGGCGCGCAGCGCCCAGGCCGACTCGCGCAGCGCCTCGGGCGCCCGGTCGACGTTGCGCAGCGGTGCGCTCACGCCGATCAGGGCCTGCGGTCCGAGGTCGGCGCGGAGCACGTCCTGCACCTCGGCGCCGGGCGGAGCGAGCGCGTAGAGCACGCCGGAGCGGTAGGTGACGACGTGGCCGATCCCGTTGCGCCACAGGGCGATGTGGGCGTCGCGGAGCCGCCCGACGTCGTCGCCGCTGACGGCGTACAGGCGCGCCTTCGCGGGGTCGACGCCGAGCCCCTTGAGCTGGCGGCCGGCTGCCCGCGCCTCGACCCGGCCCTCGAGCAGCTGGCCCAGCAGCTCGGCACCGATCCGGCGCCGGTGCTCGTTGGCCACGACGCTCTGGGACAGCTCGAGGGCGAGCACGGTGACGGCGTGCTGCATGAGGATCGCGTCGACCGGGCTGCGGCCCTGCGAGACCAGCACCATCAGCGCACCCTGCTGGGTCGGGATGTCGATCAGCCGCAGGTCCCGACCGTCTGACAGCGGTACGACGAGCGCCCCGGCCCGCAGGTCCGCCGTGCCACGGGTGATCTCGTGCAGCGCCCCGGCGAGGACCGGGTCGAACCGCGGGTCCTCGGGGTACCACGGCTCCCCCGACTCGCGGTGGCACACGTGCACCTCGCAGCCGAGGACCTGGGCCAGCGGCTCGCGCAGCACCGAGGTGCCCTCGTGGGTGCTGACCATGCGCTGCACGGTCCGGTAGATCTTCTCGGTGCGCACGAGCCGGTCGGACTGCTCGAGCAGGTTGGCCGCGGCGACCGCCTGGGAGATCGCGACGAACGGCATCGGGAACTCCACCGACAGCACGCTGAGCCCGAGCCGCTCGCTGGCCGCGAGCAGCTCGTCGGTCAGCGGCGGGCAGTACATCTTCTCGCCGATCGCGAGCGCGCTGGCGCCCGCCTCGTCGAGCTTCTCGATCAGCTCACGCTGCTCGGCGCCGCCCTCGGGGAAGGACATCCCGTTGGTCAGCAGCAGCTCGCCGCCGGTCAGCCAGCGCCACGGCTCGGGCAGGTCCGAGCCGTGCGTCCACGACACCGAGCGGCCCACGCCGCCCTTGCCCGAGACCAGGTGCAGCCGCAGGTGCTGCATCTCGAGCAGGTCCGCGACGGTGATCGCCATGGGGCGAGGATAGGGCTCGGCGGCCCGCTCAGGCCCCCGGGATCTCCGGCTGCGGGAAGACCCGCGGGGCGAGGTCCAGGCTGCGCACGTGCCGGGCGATCTCGCCGCACGTCGTGACCCACAGGTCCGGCAGGGAGGCCATCGTCTCGAGGAGCGACTCCAGCGCGCGGATCCGGCCCAAGCGGCCGCTGAGGAACGGGTGGATCGTCAGCGTGAAGCAGGACTCGTAGCGGTGTGCCTCGGTCAGCTCGCCGGTCCACATCGACAGCGCCTTGGCCGGGTCCTCGATCACGCCGGGACCGAAGACCTCGGGCACGAACGCGAACTGCTCCCAGTCGTCGAGCGCCCACGAGACCGGGATCTCCACGATCGATCGGGCGCCCTCCCCCGGCCGCTCGGCCAGCTCGTAGGGCAGGTCGGAGTCCATCAGGCTCGAGTCGTAGAGGAAGCCGCGGTCGAGCAGGATCTCGGCGGTGGAGTACGACGTCTCCCACAGCGGCGCGCGGTAGCCGACGGGACGCACACCGAGCACCTTCTCCAGGGACTCGAGCCCGCGGTCGATGACGGCCGCCTCCTCGTCGTACGACAGGCCGGCCATGGCCTCATGCAGGTAGCCGTGGTGGGCGATCTCGTGGCCGGCGTCGCGGATCCGGCGCAGCAGGTCCGGGTAGCGCTCGACGGTGTAGCCGGGCGCGAAGAAGGTGGCCTTGAGGTCGAACCGGTCGAGCAGGTCCAGCACCCGCGGGACGCCGGTCAGGGCGCCGTACGCCTGGTGGCTCATCACCGACAGCCGGTCGCGGGTGCCGGGGTCGATGGTGAGCGCGACGTCCTCGGAGTCGAGGTCGAAGCCGAGGTTGGCGGCCGCGCGGAAGCCGGCCGGCCAGGCGATCGGAGCTGCGGGGAGGGTGGCGTCACCCGTGGTCATGGGTGGTCCTTTCGGGGAGGGACGGTCAGGCGCGGGCGCGGGTGCTGCCGCCGTTGGCGGACAGGGTCTGGCCGACGAAGGCCTTCAGTCCCGGCCGCGCGAGGAGAGCGACGGTGGCGGCGATCTCCTCGGGACGGCCGATCCGGCCGGCGGGGATGGCCTTGCCGTACTCGACGTGCATCTCCTCGAGCGTGAGGCCGGCGTCGTCGGCGTCGACCTGCAGCTGCGGGGTGTCGATGATGCCGGGGGCGACCGCGTTGACGGTGATGTCCTCGGGCGCGAGCTCACGGCCGAGCGACTTCGTCAGCGCGATCAGGCCGGCCTTGGAGGAGGCGTACGCCGTCGCGTTCGGCCAGCCGACCACGCCCCACTCGGAGGTGATGATCACGATGTTGCCGCGACCCTTGCTGCGCATCCCGGGCAGCACGGACTGCACGCAGCGGTAGGTGCCGGACAGGTTGGTGTCGATGTTGCGCCACCAGTCGTCGAGCGGCTGGTCGAGGAGCGGGCTCATCGACATGTACGCCGCGTTGCAGACCAGCACGTCGACCGGGCCGTGCTCCTGCTCGACGCTCGCGAACGCCGTCCGCACGGAGGTCGGGTCGGCCATGTCGGCGACGACCGGGAAGCCACCGGTGAGCTCGACCACCTCGCGCATCTGCTCGGTGTCGGCGCGACCGTTGACGCCGACCTTCGCGCCCTCGGCGGCCAGGCGCAGCGCGATCGCGCGGCCGATGCCCTGCGTGGCGCCGGTGACGACCGCGACGCGGCCCTCCTGGTGGCGTGGGGGCTGGAGGTCGCTCATCAGATCACTGCTCCCATGTTGGGCGAGATGACTTCGCCGAAGCAGAAGCCACCCTCGTCGACGAGGAACTGCACGGCCTGCGCGATGTCCTCCGGCTGGCCGAGGGCGCGGGCGGGCAGCGAGGCGAGGTACTCCGGCGTGCGCTGCGGCGCGGGCAGCAGCGGGGTGTCCGTCGGGCCGGGCGCCACTGCGTTGATGCGGACGCCGTGCCCGGCGACCTCGGCGCCGAGGCTGCGGACGAAGCCGAGGATCGCGCCCTTGGCGGCGGAGTAGTGCGCCTCGCTCTCGGTGCCGCCGATGCCGAGCTCGGAGGAGATCGCGACGATCGCACCCTCCCCCCGCTCGATCATGCCGGGCAGCACCTCGCGCACCGGGTTGAGCAGGCCGCCGATGTGGACGCGCATCATCCGCGCCCACCGGTCCTCCCCGATCTCGGAGAACGGCACCAGCTCGTAGTGGCCGGCGGCCGTGACGAGCGCGCCGATCGGCCCGACCTCCGCCTGCACCCGGGCGAGTCCCGCCTTGACGGCGTGCGGGTCCGAGACGTCGCAGACGACCGTGTGCTCGAGGTGGTCGGCCCGGCGCATGTCCATGCCGCACACGGTCCACCCGGTCTCCTCCAGCGCGCGGCACACGGCCGCGCCGATGCCGGAGGCGGCGCCGGTGACGACGGCGACGCGCGCGTCCCGCCCGCTCACGACCGCTCCCCCACCGGCTCGCTGATCCTGTCGCGCCGGCTCGCGTAGACCGCGACGCCGACGATGCCGAGCGCTACCAAGCTGATCACCATGCTCCAGTTGATGTACCAGGGCTGGCCGGGCTGCGTGCGCGGCCAGAGGACGTTGACGATCTCGAGTGCCAGCCACACCGCGGCGGCGTAGGTGACGAAGCCACCCCAGCGGCCCAGCGAGAAGGGACCCGGCTCCCAGCGGCCGCTGAGCCGGAGCAGGGCGGCGGCGAAGACCGGCACCGCGAAGGCGATGTAGGGGCCGAGGACCGAGAAGTTCACCAGCACGTTGTAGAGGTCGGATCCCGCGAGGAGCAGGAACAGCGCGGACACGACGGCGGTCAGGCCGATCGCGCGGATCGGCATGCGCTCCGGGCCGGCGAGCCGGGACAGGGCCTTCGCGCCGGGCAGGGCACCGTCGCGGGCCATGCCGTAGACCGCGCGCGAGACCGCGGACTGGACGGCGAGGAACGCCGAGACGAAGCCGATCACGAACATGATGAGCAGCGGCTTGGCGATCGAGGCGCCGAGCTGGGTGGTCAGCGTCGCCGAGACCGGGTCGCCGGTCCGGGCGGTGAGGACGGCGGGCAGGTCGGGGATCGCGAGGATGACGGCGACGGCCGAGAACATCACGATCGTGCCGACGAGCAGCAGGCCGAGCACGATCGCCTTCGGCACGTTGCGCTCCGGCTCCTCGACCTCCTCGGCGATCGACCCGGCCGACTCGAACCCGAGGAAGGCCCAGCCGACGAAGGCGGTCGCCACGAGCATCGTGCTCAGGGTGCCGCCGTCCGCGTGCGGGAGGCCGTCGAAGAGGGTGGAGACGGGGTTGACCCGGTGGAAGGCCAGCAGCACGATGCCGAGCACGACCGAGCCGACGATCTCGCACATGATGCTGGCGATGATCATCACCTTGAGCACCTGGCGGCCGACCATGTTGGCCGCGGTGCCGAGGCCGATGATGCCCATCGACACGGCCATCAGCTGCAGCCGGCTCGGCTCGACGACGTCGAGCGCCTCGAGGAGGAAGCCGGCGGCGGCGTACGCCATCGTCGACAGGGTCAGGGTCAGGCCCCAGATGTAGGCCCACGCCGCGGTCCAGCCCCACGCGGTGCCGCGGGCGTGACGGGCCCACTGGTAGACGCTGCCGGCGTACGGCCAGCGCGAGGCGAGCTCACCGAAGACCAGCGCGACCAGCATCTGGCCGGCCAGCACCAGCGGGAACGCCCAGAAGAAGCGCGGGCCGGCGGCGAACAGGCCGAGCGCGAAGATCGCGTACAGCGCGACGATCGGCGAGATGTCCGCGAACGCCAGGGACAGCGCCGAGCGGAAGCCGAACCCGCGGTTCAGCACGTCGTGCGACGCAGCGTGCCCTCCCGTGGGAGGGGCTGTGGCCCCCGGTCGCTGCGAGGTCTCTGGTCCCACGTCGTCCTCCTCCGAGGCGCCCGCGGCGGGCACCAGGTGGCGCCATCATGGCGACGGAGGTCACACCGGGGCAGCCTCGAGGAGGTAACAGATCGCACGCTGCCGTTCATACGTTCGCACAAACGTCAGGCTGCGCCCTCGCGGCGGCGGACGACCTCGCCGTCCCGGAGGACCAGGCGCAGGTTGTCGGCGAAGTGCTCGAGGTCGGCGAGGTCGCCGTCGAGCACCACGAGGTCCGCGACGCGCCCGGCCGCCACCCGGCCGATGTCGTCGCGGTCGAGCAGGTCGGCTGCCGAGCCGGTGGCCGCGTGCAGGGCCTGGGCCGGAGTGAGGCCGGCGCGGACCAGCCAGGCGAGCTCGCGGGGCGCGCTGCCGTGGGCGAACACGCCGCTGTCGGTCCCCATCGCGATCCGTACGCCACCCGCGTGGGCCCGCGCCACCGCGTCGAGATGGGTGGCGGCGATGCCGCGCGCCTTCGCCTCCATCTCGGGGGCGACGACCATGCCGCCGTCGATGGCCTCGACCAGGGCCACCGGTGCCAGCAGCGTGGGAACCAGCCAGGCACCGGTGGAGCCGAACAGCTCGACGCACTCGTCGTCGATGAACACACCGTGCTCGATCGAGCGCACTCCGGCACGCAGCGCCTGCTTGATGCCCGCCGCACCGTGGGCATGGGCCATCACCGAGGCGCCGGCGGCCGCTGCCTCCTCGACGCACACGGCGAGCTCGTCGTAGGAGAACTGCGGGTGCCTCGGGTCGTCGCGGGTCGACATGACCCCACCCGATGCGCACACCTTGATCGTGTCGGCACCGGCGCGGAGCAGCTCGCGCACGCGCTTGCGCATGTCCTCCACGCCGTCGACGACGCAGTCGGGCCGGCCGGGGTGCGGCACGAACAGCCGCTGGTGGTCGCCGTGCACGTTCCAGCCGTCGACGTGTCCCCCGGTCTGGCTCAGCGCCGAGATGGAGATGCTCATCCGGGGACCGGCGACGAGGCCCTGCTCGACAGCGGTCTTCACCCCCAGGTCGGCGCCTCCGGCGTCCCGCACCGTCGTCACCCCGCTGTGCAGGATCGTCCGCAGGTTCCCGATCGCCTCGAAGAACTCCATCGAGAACGGCCGGGCCTGCACGCGAGCGAGGTCCATCCCGTCGAAGATCGTGTGCACGTGGCAGTCGATCAGGCCCGGCGCGACGAGCGCTCCCGTCACGTCGATGACGGCGTCGCCCCCCAGGCCGGCGCCGACCTCCACGATCCGGCCCCCGGCGAGCGCGACGTCGGCCGCGAACGGATCGGCGCCGGTGCCGTCGAAGACGCGCCCGCCGCGCAGGACCGTGCGGGTCACCCGACCGTCACCGCGTCCTCGACCGGGCGGTAGTCGATGTCGTAGCCGAACCGGCGGGGGCCGGAGAGCTCGATGCCCGCCTCGGTGCGCCAGTGCGGGTCGGCCGGCAGGCCGATGACCGCCACCCGGTAGCCGTAGCGGATCTCCTCGGCCGGGATCGGCTCACCGGTGTCGATCTCCATCGCCATGATCAGGTCCGGGCTGCTGGCGACGACCTCGCCGTCACGCTTGGCCGCCAGGTTCTCGTTCTGGAAGTGGATCGTCATCGTGTGACCGCTGTCCGCGTCCACCCCGCTCAGGTGGGCGGTGCCGATGGTCCAGCCCCGCTCGTTGCGGCGGTCGACCTCCTCCACCTTGCCCGTGAAGAGCAGGACTCCGCCCTGCTTCTCCAGCACGGCGTGCACGGGCGAGACGTGGGCGTCCCTCGCCTCGCGGATCGTGCGGCCGATGTCCTGCGCCATCGAGAGCGCACCGCGGACCAGCCACTCCTTCGCCTGCCTTCCCGACATCGGGTACAGCGCCGAGGCGGCGTTCGCGCCGCTGGCCAGGACCGCAGCCCTGGAGTAGGCCTCGGCCCAGGAGTTCGTCGCCGACTCCAGGAACATGGTGTTGCCGTGCTCGTCGATCATCACCATGGGCGTCGCGGATCCGCCGTAGAGGGTCGGGGTGACCATCTCCAGGTGCGGGAACGCGCGTCCCATGCCGTCGGCGTCGATGACCGGGAGGTTGCGCGCGGCTGCGGTCGCGAACGGGGTGACGGCGTTGAGGCCGCCGGCCTCGATGGGGCACACGTAGTCGTAGGTGACGCCGGTGAACCGCTCGAGCTCGTCGAGCACACGCTCGTACTCCGCCGCGCGCGGCAGCTTCTCGATCAGCACCCCGGGCGCGCCGATGCCGGCGATGAACACGACGTTGGCGTCGTCCGGCACCTCCTCGATGTCGACCAGGCTCACCGGGCCGAAGCGCCGGATGGCGTCGCGGGCGAGCAGCATGCCGACGTACGGGTCACCGCCGCCGCCGGACCCGAGGATCGTCGAGCCGAGGGTGATGTCGTCGAGGGCTGCCTCGTCGATGATGCGCATGTCAGTTCCCTTCCGGGGTCGTGGCGGGCTGCTGGGCGAACGGGCCGGCGGCCTTCACCCGGACACGGACGGCGGAACCGCCGCCGAGGTGGGTCAACGGCACGTCGTCGGCGTCGACGATGCGGACCTGCGCCGGGTCGGCACCGGACGCGACGGCCAGCGCGGTCGCCTCGGCCTTCGCCTGCTCCAGCACCTCGGCCCGGGTCGTGCCGCTGAGGTCGTAGATCCGGTCGACCTCGCCGCCGGCCTCGGCGAAGGCGGCGCCGACCGCGTTGGCGATGCCGGCGTGCTCCGGGACGACGAGGTCCTCGAGGCCGGGGACCACGCGCAGCAGCGGGCCACCACCGCCGACCACCACGACGGGCGTGTCGTCGGCGCTGAGCTTCGCCTTCTCGACGGCGTGGATGACGCGCTCGCCCACGATGCGCAGCGCCTGCGCGACGGTGGCGTCCGGCACGTCGGCCACCAGGGCCGGGTCTCCCATCGGGTCGGCGCCGGCGCGCACGGCGATGTCGCTGAAGGTCAGCGTGTCACCGCCGAACACCCGGGCCTGCTCGGTGATCCGGAACCCCACGCTCTCGGGGCCGACCGTGCCGCCGTCCTCGGCGATGATCGTGCCGCCACCGATGGCGAGCGAGAGGACGTCGGGGATCCGGAAGTTGCTGCGCACCCCGGCCAGGCTCAGGGCGACCGTGGACTCGCGGGGGAAGCCGCTCTGGAGCAGGCCGATGTCGGCCGTCGTACCGCCGACGTCGACGACGACCGCGTCCTCGATGCCGGTCAGCAGTGCGGCGCCGCGCATCGAGTTCGTCGGTCCGGAGGCGATCGTGAAGATCGGGTAGAGCCGGGCACGGTCCAGGGTCATCACGGTGCCGTCGTTCTGCGAGAGCAGGATCGGCGCCGCGATGCCGGTCGACGCCACCACCTGCTCCAGCCCGTCGATCACGCGGGCCGCGAGCTCGAGCAGCGAGGCGTTGAGGATGGTGGCGTTCTCGCGCTCCAGCAGCCCGACCCGGCCGACCAGCGTCGAGCGGGTGATCGAGACCTCCGGCAGCTCCTCGGCGAGGATGCGCTCGGCGAGCAGCTCGGGCTCCGGGTTGACCGGCGAGAAGACCGAGCTCAACGCGATGTGGCGGACCCCGGACTCGGCGATCTTGCGCGCCACGTCGCGCAGGCCGTCGACGTCGACCTCGCTGAGCGGGGCGCCGTCGAACTGGGCGCCGCCGGCGACGATGTGGACGTCGTCGCCCACGACCCCGCGCAGCCGGTCCGGCCAGTCGATCATCGGCAGCAGGCTCTGCGGCGGGGTGGCGAGGCGGATCAGCGCCACCCGCTCCAGCCCGCGGGCCTGGGCGATCGCGTTGATGAAGTGCGTGGTGCCGATGAAGACCGAGTCGATGTCGGCCGGGTCGACGTCCGCGAGCACCTCGGTGAGGGCGGCGCGGATGCCGATGGTGACGTCCTCGGTGGTGGGCGACTTGGTCGAGGCGACGACCGTGCGGCCGTCGAGGACGACGGCGTCGGTGTTGGTGCCTCCGACGTCGATGCCGATGCGAAGGGACATGGGATTCACTCCTTGGGAAGGTGGGTCAGGCGTCGCGACGCGCTCGGTCGATCCCGACCGCGATGAGCAGGACGACGCCCTGGACTGCGCCGATCCAGAACTGGGGCATCCCGCTCAGCAGCAGGATGTTGGACAGCACGACGAGGAAGAGCAGGCCGAGCAGGGTGCCGAGCAGGGTGCCCTGGCCACCGGAGAACCGGGTGCCTCCGAGCAGCACGGCGGTGAGCGCGAAGAACTCGTTGCCGAGGCCCGCCGACGGGTCAGCAGCGCCGAGCGCGCCGAGCAGCAGGAGGCCGGCGATGCCCGCGCAGAGCGCGCAGATGCCGTAGCAGGCCATCGTGACCCGGTCCACGTTCACACCGGCCAGCCGGGCCGCCTCACGGTTGCTGCCGACGGCGTACACGTTGCGGCCGAAGACCGTGCGGTTCAGCAGCACCCACAGCACGCCGAACACGACGGCAGCGATGATGACCGGCGTGCGGATCCCGAGCACCGAGCCGTTGGCCAGCGAGTCGAGCGCCGGGCTGTAGACCGGCTTGCTCGAACCGTCGAGGATCACCCGCAGCAGGCTGGGCAGGATCGTGAAGCTCGCCAGGGTGACGATGAAGAAGTTCATCTTCCCCTTCGCGATGAGCAGGCCGTGCACGAGCAGCCCGATGCCGAGGGCCGCGGCCAGCGACAGCACGATCACCAGGCCGTCCGCGAGGTGCCAGCCGACGAAGAGGAAGACCAGGCCGCCGACGAAACCCTGCATCGCGCCGGTCGAGAGGTCGAAGCCGACCTGGACGACCACGAAGGTCTGGCCGAGCGCCATCACCAGCACGGCGGCGTACGTCGCCAGCTGGACCATCAGGTAGGGACCGCTGCGCAGCTGGGGCAGGAACGGCATGGCGAGCAGGAACATCGCCGCGACGATCGCGAAGAAGAGTCCCTGCTGCTTGAGGGTCGACGGGCTGGCCGCGACGACCGGCTCGGGCACCGGGGCCGCCTGGGTCGAGGGCTGGGTCATGGTCATCGGATCTCCTCCGTGGGGTTCGGAGCGTGGTTCGGGTCGGGAAGGTCGGAGCCCAGCGAGGACGCGAGGACCTCGTCCTGGCTCACCTGGGCGATGGGGCGGTCGAGGACCACCGAGCCGTCGCGCACGACGACGACCCGGTCGCAGAGGTCGAAGAGCTCCTCGAACTCGCTGCACACGGCGACCACGGCGCTGCCCTCGGCAGCGGCCGCCGCGAGAGCGGCGTGGATGGCGCCCCGGGCGCTGGCGTCGACGCCCTGCGTGGGCTCGTCGGCCACGATCACCTTGGCCTTGCGGGACAGCGCCCGGCCGACGACGAGCTTCTGCTGGTTGCCGCCCGAGAGCAGGGCGGCGTGACGCTCGGGGTCCCGCGGCCGGACCTCGAAGCGGTCGATGAGGTCCGCGCTCTCCCTCCGCTCCGCCGCGCGGCGACGGAACGGGCCACGGCGCACGGTGGCGTCCTCACGACCGACGAGCAGGTTGGCCGCGACCGACTGGTTGCCGAGGATCGCGGTGACCTGGCGGTCCTCGGGGATGTAGGCGACCCCCGCGGCCTGGGCCGAGCGGATGCTGCCGAGCCGGAAGGACGTGCCCTCGACCCGGACCTCGCCCTCGGCCGGGTGGGCGCCGGCCAGCACCGACGCCAGGCGCGAGCGACCGCTGCCGCTCTGGCCCGCGATGCCGACGATCTCGCCGGCGTGCACCCGCAGGTGCTCGACGTGCAGACCTCGCCAGCCGCGCAGGCCCGACGCCTCCAGGACGACGTGCCCGCGGTCGGGCCGGTGGACCGGACGGTCCTCGCGCTCCTCCGCGGAGAGCAGGCGGACCACCTGGTGCTCCGTCTGCGGGGTGACCGGACCGGTGTGGCTCACCAGGCCGTTGCGCAGCACGACGACGTCGTCGGCCAGCTCGAGCACGTCGCGCAGCCGGTGCGAGACGATCACGACCGTCCCGCCCTCGGCCACGAAGCGCCGGATGAGTGCGTGGAGCGCCTGGACGCCGTCCTCGTCGAGGACCGCCGTGGGCTCGTCGAGCATCAGCACGACCGGCCGGCGAGCCATCGCGGCCGCGAGCTGCACCAGCTGGCGCGACGACTTGTTGAGGGTGGAGGTCACCCGGTCGAGGACCGCCGCGGGCAGCAGCCCCTCGAGGTGTCGAGCCGCGAGCGAACGCGCCGCCCGGTCCCGGAGGAAGGGCCCCCTCGCCGCCTCGGACCGGCCGAGGCTGACGTTCTGCCAGACGGTGAGGTGCCCGGCGAGCGTGGGCTCCTGCGGGACCAGCACGATGCCCGCGTCCTGGGCCGAGGTGAGCCCCCGGACGGGACGCCCGGTGGGCCCCTCGACCCGCCCGGAGGACGGGTCGAGGAGTCCGGACACGACCCGGAGCAGGGTGGTCTTGCCGGAGCCGTTCGCGCCGACGACGGCGGTCACGACCCCCCGGCGGAACGCGACGTCGACGCCGGCGAGCGCCTTGGTCGCGCCGTAGAGCTTGGTCACGCCGGAGACGACGACGCTGTTCGTCGGCACGGCCTGGTCCCGGATCGTGCTCATCGGCTCAGAAGCCCGACGGGATCTTGATGTAGGTCTGGCGCTCGGTCCACGGCTTGTAGTCCGCCACGTTGTCCTTGGTGTAGACCTCGCCGAGCGGAGCCTCCACGACCTCGTTGTGCAGCTGCTCGCCGGAGAGCGCGCGCTCGACGAGTCCGGCCATGGCCTTGCCGTAGTCGAGGCCGTTGAAGTCGTAGGACAGCGCGAGGGTGCCGTCCTCGACCTGCGCGATGTTGGTGTCCTCGCCCGCCATCGTCCCGATCACGACCTTGTCCGCCAGGCCTGCCTGGCGGGCGGCCGCGATGGCACCGGTGGCCGAGGCGGAGTTGTAGACCACGAGGGCCTTCAGGTCGGGGAACTTCTGGAAGATCGTCTGCGCCACCCGCTGCGCCTCGGGAGCGTCGTCCTTGAGGTTGCGCTGGTTGTCGGGGTCGCCGACGAGCTTCATGCCGCCGTCCTCGAGTCCCTTGACCGCGCCACGCACCGCTGCCTCGATGTTGTCGGTGGGGATGCCCGACAGGACCGTGGCCTCGCCCTGGCCCCCGGCGATCTCGGCGAGTGCCTTGCCGGTGTCGTCACCGCGCTGCTCGTCGGGGAACTTCAGCTTGCCGGTGACGTCCAGTCCGCCGAGGTCCTGGAAGGTGAAGATCGGGATGCCCGCCTCGTTGGCGGCCTCGACCCCGGGGCGGATCGCGTTGGCGTCCAGCGGGAACGTGACGATCGCGTCGACACCCTGCGCGATGCCCTCGTTGATCCGCTGGTTGCCGGCGGCGAGGTCGATCTGGTTCTGGGCGTTGAGCTGGAAGACCCGCGCCATGGTGGCGCCCTGCTTGTTCAGCTCGGCCGCGAGGCCCTGCGCCAGGCCGTCGAGCAGGGCGTTGCCCGGCACTCCGTCGACGTAGAGGATCTTCTTGCCGGCGAGCGCGCCGTTGGTGTCGACGCTCGCCTCCGCGAGCGGCTTGTCGCCGCCCGACGCGTCCGCCGAGCCCGTGGAACCGGTGCCACACGCCGCCAGAGCGAGCGCCGTGACACCGGCCAGGACGGGTGCGGTGAGGAATCGCTTCATGTGCTGTCTCCAGGTGTCTGTCCGAGGAGGTCGGTTGGGTCAGCTCCCCCGAGGTGCCGTGGCAGTGATCGAACCGCCAGACGTGTCCCGGGTCACTGGGCCGGTTGCACAGGAAGAGACGCCTTGATGGGCAGGCTGCAAGGCAGCGGCGTAGCGTCGTCCTCCTAGTGTCGCCATCCAGACCCCACCGACACGAGGAGACGGTCCATGCACCTGCGCGTGATCCTGCCGATCATCGGCGACACCTTCATCGAGCAGATCCGCACCGAGGTCAGCGCCTGGGTGACGGCGGGGACCGAGGTCGACGTGGTCTCGATCTCCCGCGGCCCCGCCAGCATCGAGAGCGAGTACGACGAGGCGCTCGCTGGCCCCGGGATCCTCGAGCGGGTCGCGGAGGCGACACGTGACGGCGTCGACGCGATCTTCGTCAGCTGCGGCGCCGACCCCGCGATCCAGGCGGCGCGCGAGATCACCGACGTCCCCGTCGTCGGCGGCTTCGAGCCGGCGATGCTGACGGCGCTGACCCTGGGCGAGCGGGTCGGGATCTTGCAGGTGCTGCCGAACGTGCTGCCGATGCTGCGCAGCCTCGCCCGGCGCCACGCGATCGCCGATCGCCTCGGCACGATCCGGGTGATCGACCTGCCCGTGCTCGGCCTGGCCCACGACGACGTGCTCGTGGACCGGCTGGTCGCGCAGGCCCGGGCAGCCGTCCGGGACGGCGAGGCCGACGTGCTCGTGCTCGGCTGCACGGGCATGCTCGGCGTCGCGGCCGCGGTCCAGGACCGGCTGGCGGCCGACGGCCCGGCCGTCCCGGTGGTCGACCCGACCGCCGCCGCCGTGCAGTGGCTGGAGTCCCAGGTCAGGATGCGCCTCACGGCCAGCCGCACGACGTACCGCACCCCGCCCGCCAAGGAACGCATCGCATGACGAGTGCGCTGCGCCTCGGCATCGACGTCGGGGGCACCAACACCGACGCCGTCCTCGTCGACGGCCGGCGGGTCGTCGCCGCCACGAAGACGTCGACCACGCCCGACGTCACGGGCGGGATCGTCGCCGCGATCGCCGACCTCGGGCGGGTCGGGGACGTCGACCTCTCCACGGTGTCCGCCGTCATGATCGGCACGACCCACTTCATCAACGCCCTCGTCGAGGGCACCCGGTTGACCCCGACGGCCGCGATCCGGTTCGGCCTCCCCGCGACCAGCGCACTGCCGCCGCTGGCGGACTGGCCCGAGCGGCTGCGCTCCGCGATCGGCGGGCGCGGCTACCTGTGCCACGGCGGCCACGAGTACGACGGCAGCCAGGTCGCCGACTTCGACGAGCGGGAGCTCCGCGACGTCCTGGACAAGGCACTCGAGGCCGGCGCCCGGTCCTTCGCCGTCTCCTCGGTCTTCTCCCCGGTCAACGCGGAGTTCGAGCTGCGGGCCGCCCGGATCATCGCGGAGACGGCCCCCGGTGCCCCCGTCAGCCTGTCGCACGACATCGGCCGGATGGGCCTGCTCGGACGGGAGAACGCCACCGTCATCAACGCCGCCCTGCGCGACCTGGCGGACCGGGTGACGACCGGGCTGAGCCAGAGCGTCAGCTCGGCGGGGATCACGGCGCCGGTGTTCCTGAGCCAGAACGACGGCACGCTGATGGACGTCGACTACGCGCGCCGCTACCCGGTCGCGACCTTCGCCTCCGGACCGACGAACTCGATGCGCGGCGCGGCGTTCCTCTCCCAGCAGCTGGACTGCGCGGTGGTCGACGTCGGCGGCACGACCACCGACGTCGGCGTCCTGCAGAGCGGCTTCCCCCGCGAGGCGTCCGCCGACGTCGCGGTCGCCGGGGTGCAGACCAACTTCCGGATGCCCGATGTCCTCTCGCTCGGGATCGGCGGCGGCAGCCTCGTCGAGGGCGACCCGGCAGCACCGCGGGTCGGCCCGCACAGCGTCGGCCACCGGCTGACCGAGCAGGCCATGGTCTTCGGCGGCGACCGGCTCACCGCCACCGACCTCGCGGTCGCGGCCGGCCTCGTCGACGTCGGGGACCGCGACCGCGTCGCCCACCTGCCCCCTGCCCTGGTCCGGGCCGCGCTGGACCGGATCGGCGAGCGGGTCGGCGAGGTCGTCGACCGGATGCGGATCTCCGCCGACCCCGTGCCGGTCGTCGCCGTCGGGGGCGGCTCGATCCTGGTGCCCGACGAGCTGGTCGGCGCGTCGAGCGTGATCCGGCCCGAGAACCACGCCGTCGCCAACGCGATCGGTGCCGCCATCGCCGAGGTCGGCGGCGAGGTCGACCGGGTCTTCTCGGTCAGCCCGGGCCAGCGCGACACCGTCCTCGACGAGGCTCGCCAGGAGGCCGTCGACCGAGCGACCGCCGCCGGCGCGCGTCCCGGCTCGGTGCGCGTCGTCGACATCGAGGAGGTACCCCTCGCCTACCTGCCCGGCAACGCCACCCGGATCCGGGTCAAGGCCGTCGGTGAGCTGGCCCTGACCGGGCCGGCGCGCGCCGGCCACGACCACGAGCACGTGCCGGCCTGACCGCCGGTTCTGGGAACATCGCAACCGTGAGCCATGTCCACGCCGCTCCCCTCGGCCTGATCGCCGAGGAGCACGTCGACGCGCTCGCCGCGGGTGCCACGCTGCTCGGCTCCGGCGGCGGCGGCAACGTGGTCCTCGCCGAGCAGCTCGTCCGACATGCCGTGCGACGCCGGCCGGTCGTCGTACGACGCGCCGACGCGCTGCCGCCGGACGCCCACGTCGTCCACGTCGGCGTGGTCGGCGCCCCCGACGTGCTGGCGGAGCGGCTGATCGACCCGCACGACATGGCGGTCGCAGCCCATGCCGTCGCCGAGCAGGCGGGCCGGGGCCTCGACGCGGTCGGCATCATCGAGATCGGCGGGCTGAACGCCCTCGCGGGAGTCGTGGCCGCGGCCGAGCTGGACCTCCCGCTCGTCGACGGCGACCTGATGGGCCGTGCCTTCCCGAGCATCAACAAGACGACGATCGCCCTGGCCGGCGGCAGTGCGGCACCCCTGAGCGTCGTCAGCCCGGCGGGCGACACGGTCGTGGTCACGAGGAGCTCCGCGCCACTGGCCGAGCGGCTCCTGCTCACCTGTGCCGGCGCCTTCGGCGGAGCCGGGGCACTCGCCCTCTACCCGACCTCGGCCGCGTGGCTCGCCGAGGTGGGCATCGCCGGCAGCCTGTCGGCGTGCGTCGCCCTCGGCGCGGCCTTCCGCTCCGCTCCCGCCGGACAGGTCGCCGGCCTCGCCGTGCGACTCGGCGGGACGGCCCTCTTCGAGGGCCGCGTCGACGAGATCCGCCCGCGCGACGGCGCCCTGCCGGGCAGCATCACGGTCAGCGACCGAGCGGCCGGGTCGGCGGCCCGGGTCGACCACCTCGACGAGTTCCTCGCCGTGACAGTCGACGGCATCACCCGGGCCTGCACGCCCGACGTCGTCGTGGGGATCGACCCGACCAGCGGCGGCGTGCTCAGCGTCGGCCAGGTGCGGCCGGGGCAGATGCTGTCCCTCGTCAGCCTGCCGGCCCTGCACCGCTGGCCCGCGTCCGCCGCGGACGTCGTCGGCCCCCGGGCCTTCGGCCTGGACCTGGAGCTCGAGGAGGTGGCCCGGTGAGCGGTGCCCCGAGGGTCGCCGACCTGCTGCACGACCCCGTGCTCGCGGGCACCCGGATCGTCGCAGGAGCGGCCGGCCTGGAGCGACGGGTGGCCGACGTGCACTGGTACGACGGCTCGTTCCCGGCGGTCGCCGACCACCTCGTCGTGTGCGACGAGGCGCAGGCGAGTCCGCCGTACCGCCTGGAGGCCACGGTGCGTCGCGCCCAGGAGGCCGGTGCGGCCGCCCTGCTCGTGGTCGCCGGGCCCGCTCGTCCGCTGCTGTCGACCGTGCGGCTCGCGGACCGGCTGGAGATCCCCGTGCTGTGGCTGGAGAGCGGCTCGCCCGGACAGCTCGTGCTCGAGCTCACGGCGCTGGTGCGTGCTCCGGAGCAGGTCCGGGCCCGCACCATCGAGAGGCTGCTGCGCCAGCTGAGCAGCAAGCGCACCGGTCAGGACATCCTCGCCACCGCCGGGACGGTGTTGTCGGCCCGGGTCTCGCTGATGACCTCCGACGGCTCCTGCATCCTGGGGGACACGATCGAGGTGGACCCCCGGCTGCACCTCGACCAGGCCGTGCCGCAGCGCGGCGAGCAGCTGCTCGTGCACCCGGTGCTCGACCCCCAGGTGAACCGACTGGCCGCCTGGCTGGCGTGCCCGTTCGAGCGCGCCGCCGACGTGCGGCTCGACGTGCTCGCGGTGGGTCTGGCGATGACCGAGCCGTTCATCCGGTCCTGGCTCTCCGGGCAGCGCGCCCAGGCCGACCGCGACTCGGTGTTCCGCGCGCAGCTGGTCTCGGAGATCGTGGCGGGCCGCGACTCGGTCAGCCGCGACGTGGTGGAGGGCGCCGTGTCGTTGGGCTGGCGGCTGCCCGGGTGGCACGTGGGGATCCACGTGCACTCCGATGCCGACGCACCGGTCGACCGCGAGCGCATCGTCGACCAGCTGACAGCCGGCCTGGCCGGGCACGGCATCGAGCTCGTCGCCTCGGCCAGCCGCGGCAACGGGTGGGCGATGTGGATCACGACCGACGACGAGCCCGCGCCCGAGGACGCGCGGCGGGTGATGCGCGCGGTCCGCCTGGTCACCGCGGCCCTGCCCCGCGAGTGGAGCCTGACCGCCGGGATCGGCAGGCCGCACCGCGGGCCCAACGGCCTCGCGGAGTCGCTGGGCGAGGCACGGGACGCGGCGGACCTCGCCCGCAGCCACGACTTCCGCCCGGCTGTCGAGCACTCCGACGAGCTCGGTGTCGCTCGGCTGCTCGCGACCTGGCAGCGCTCCGACGTCACCCGCGCCTTCGCCGAGACGGCGCTCGCTCCGCTGCGCGACCCGGCGCACAGCCACCTGCTCAGCACGCTGCACGCCTACCTGGAGAGCGGCGGCTCGGCCGTGCTCACCGCGCAGGCGCTCGGCGTGCACCGCAACACCGTGACGACCCGCGTGCAGCAGATCCGCGACCGCCTCGGCGTCGACCTCGACGACCCGAGCCAGCGACTGGCGTTGCAGGTGGCCTGTCGGGCGCTCGGCGCCTGACCTCGACACGTCGTCGTGCACAGTGCCCGCGGCGGGCAGCGGCACGATGCACATTCCCGCTGTGACGTGGCCTACCTAGCCTCCGAGGTAACCCAACCGAAGGAGAGCACATGCACATCCGAGTGGTCCTTCCCGTCATCGGCGAGACGCTCGTCGAGCACGTCCGCAGCGAGGTCCTCGCCTGGGCGTCGCCCGACACGAAGGTCGATGTCATCGCGCTGGAGCGGGGCACCGCCAGCATCGAGTCGGAGTACGACGAGGCGCTCTCCGCGCCGGGCATCCTCCAGCGCATCGAGGAGGCCGCGACCGACGGTGTCGACGGCGTCTTCATCACCTGCTTCGGGGACCCGGGCGTGCACGCGGCCCGCGAGATCATCGACGCCCCGGTCGTCGGCGGCTTCGAGCCGGCCATGCTCACCGCCCTCAGCCTCGGCGAGAACGTCGGCATCATCACGGTCCTGCCCAACGTGGTCCCCATGCTGCACTCCCTCGCCCGCCGCTACACGATCGAGCGCCGGATCGGGACGATCCGCGTGGTCGACCTCCCCGTGCTGGGCCTCGAGGACCACGAGGTGCTCGTCGAGCGGCTCTTCGAGCAGGCCGCGGACGCGGTCGCGAAGCGCGAGGCGGACGTCATCGTGCTCGGATGCACCGGCATGCTCGGCGTCGCGGCCGAGCTCCGCGACCGGCTCGCGGCGGCCGGGCACCGGGTCCCCGTCGTGGACCCGACCGGCGCGGCGATCGCCTGGCTCGAGAGCTCTGTCCGCCTGGGGGTCAGCCCCAGCCGGACGACGTACATGCCCCCGCCCGCGAAGGACCGCAGGGCGTGAGCTGCCGACGGGGACTCTGGGTCAGCTTCCTCGGCCCGTTCGGGCTCGAGGTCGTCGCCGCGTCGTCCGTGGCGGAGCGGATCGAGTGGCTGGGCGTCGACCTCCAGCACGGCGACATCGAGCCGGGCGACGTCGCACCGCTGGTCCGCGCGACCCGGGTTCCCGTCCTGGTGCGCCTGGCCTCCCACGACGGGGCGCACCTCGCCCGGATCCTCGACACCGGCGCCGCCGGTGTCGTCGTCCCGGGCGTCGAGTCCGCCGACCAGGCCTCCCACCTGGTCGCGGCGGCCTCGCTTCCCCCACGAGGGCGGCGCAGCACGGGACTGTGCCGCGCCGCCCTCGCCCCGAGTGCCGACCAGCCGCTGCTGCTCGCGATGGTCGAGACCGCGGCGGGCCTCGACGCCGCTGACGAGATCGCGGCGGTGGAGGGCATCGACGGGCTGTTCGTGGGGCCCTACGACCTCTCGCTCTCGCTCGGCGAGCCGTCGGTGACCACCGACCGGATGGTCGCGGCGATCTCGCGGGTCGGTGACGCGGCGCGACGGCACGGCCGCTCGTTCGGGGTCTTCTCCGGCAACGGCGAGCTCACCACGCGCCTGCCGGACGTCGACCTGCTCGGTGTCGCCACCGACGCCGCGGCCCTGCAGGCCGGCATCGCCGCGCTCTTCGCCGAGGCGCCCGCTGTGGTGGGGGCACGATGAGCATCGAGCGGCTCCACGACCCCGAGCGGCACGACTTCGGCTCCGACAACTTCGCCGGCGCGCACCCCGAGGTCCTCGCCGCGCTCGCCACCGCGAACCGCGGGCACCAGCCCGGCTACGGCGCCGACGTCTACACGGCGCGCCTGCGCGACGTCGTACGACGCGAGTTCGGCGCGCAGGCCGAGGTGTACCCGGTCTTCAACGGCACCGGCGCGAACATCGTCGCGCTGCAGGCGATGGCCCAGCGCTGGGAGGCGGTGGTCTGCGCCGAGTCCGCCCACCTGCACACCGACGAGTGCGCGGCCCCCGAGCACCACGGCTTCAAGCTGATCACGGTGCCGGCACCGCACGGCCTGGTCGGTCCCGAGGTGCTGCCGGCGATCGCGGCGGACCGTGCCAACCGGCACCACGCCCAGGCCGGGGTGCTCTCGCTGAGCCAGAGCACCGAGCTCGGCACGTGCTACTCACCCGACGAGCTGCGCGCCCTGACCTCGACGGCCCACCGCCTCGGCCTGCGGGTGCACGTGGACGGTGCCCGGATCGCCAACGCCGCGGCCCGGACCGGTGCGTCCCTGCGCGAGCTCACGACGGACGCGGGCGTCGACGTCCTGTCCTTCGGCGCGACCAAGAACGGCGGCATGTTCGGCGACTGCGTCATCGTGCTCGACCCGCAGGCGACCGCCGGCCTGCCCTACCTGAAGAAGGCCAGCACCCAGCTGCCGTCCAAGACCCGCTTCGTCTCCGCCCAGCTGCTGGCGCTGCTCCAGGACGGCCTGTGGCTTCGCAACGCGGCCCACGCCAACGCGATGGCCGAGCGGCTGCACCGCGGGCTGCTGGAGATCCCCGGCACCCGGGTCACGCACCCCGTGCACGCGAACGCGGTGTTCGCCGTGCTGCCGGACGGCGTCGCGGACGCGCTGCGGGAGCGCTGGACCTTCAGCACCTGGGACGCGACCACCGGCGAGGTCCGGCTGATGACCTCCTTCGACACCACGGCCGACGACGTCGACGCGCTCGTCGCGGCCGCCCACGACGCCACCGGGAGGATCCCCGCATGACCACGACCCGTTTCGCCGACCGGATCGACGACGCGCTGCCCGAGGTGCTCTTCCACCTCGAGGCGATGGTGCGCATCCCGTCGGTGAGCGCCCTTCCCGAGCACGCGGAGGACGTGGCACGCAGTGCGCGCTACGCCGCAGAGCTGCTCGCCGAGCTCGGCCTGCAGTCCCGGGTCGTGTACGCCGGGGGGCTGCCCTCGGTGATCGCCCACCGCCCTGCTCCCCCGGGCGCCCCGACGGTGCTGCTGTACGCGCACCACGACGTCCAGCCGGCGGAGGATCCCGCCGCCTGGGCGTCCGCGCCGTTCGAGCCGACCCACCGCGGCGGCCGCCTCTTCGGGCGGGGAGCCGCTGACGACAAGGCCGGCCTGGCCGTCCACCTGGCGGCGCTCCTCGCCCACGGCGACGACCTTCCCGTGGGGGTGACCGTGCTGGTCGACGGCGAGGAGGAGATCGGCTCACCGAGCCTCCCCGAGCTGCTGTCCCGCTACCGCGACGACCTCGCCGCCGACGTGGTCGTGGTGGCGGACTCGGTCAACTGGGCGGTCGGCACGCCGTCCCTCACCGTCGCGCTGCGCGGCCTGGTCGACGTCGTCGTCGATCTGCGCACGCTCGAGCACCCGCTGCACTCGGGCGCGTGGGGCGGACCGGTCCCCGACGCGCTCACCACGCTCGTCGCGACGCTGGCGAGCCTGCACGACGCCGAGGGCGCCGTGGCGGTCGAGGGCCTGCAGCGCGCGACCGGCAGCGAGGTCGACTACGACGACGCGCGCTTCCGATCCGACGCCGGCCTGCTGGACGGGGTCCGGCTGACCGGGACCGGGTCGATCACCGACCGGCTCTGGCTCCAGCCGTGCATCACCGTCACCGCCGTCGACGCACCGAGCGTCGACGGCTCCGCCAACATGCTCAGCGCCCGGGCCCGGGCCAAGGTCTCGATGCGGATCGCCCCCGGAGACGACCCCGAGATCGCCCTGAAGGCCCTCACCGAGCACCTGCAGGCCCACGTCCCGCACGGCGCCCACCTCTCGATCACGCCCGGCGCGCAGGCCCACCCGGTGCTGCTCGACCCGCCGGCCGACGTGCGGGAGACGGCGCTGGGTGCGCTCCGTGACGCCTGGGGCGGTGCCGAGCCGGTCGAGATCGGCGTGGGTGGGACGCTCCCGCTGATCCGGCTCTTCACCGACGCCTTCCCGCGGGCAGCCGTGCTGGTGACCGGCGTCGAGGACCCGGACACCCGCGCCCACGGCACCGACGAGAGCCTGCACCTCGCGGACTTCCGCAACGCCTGCCTCGCCGAGGCCCTGCTGCTCGAGCGGCTGGCCCGGTGACCGCCTCGCTCGACCTGGCCGCGATCCGGTCCCACTTCCCCTCGCTGGCCAGCGGCACCGCGCACTTCGACGGTCCCGGCGGCACCCAGACCCCGGACGTCGTGGCACGCGCCGTCCACGACACCCTCGTCGCGCCGCTCTCCAACCGCGGCGTCCTCACCGAGGCCGAGCGCAACGCCGACGTCGCCGTGACCGAGGCGCGCGCGGCTCTCGGCGACCTTCTCGCCGCCGATCCGTCGGGGATCGTCTTCGGTCGCAGCATGACCCAGCTGACGATGGAGCTCGCGCGCACGCTCGCGAAACGCTGGGGCCCCGGCGACGAGGTCGTCGTGACCCGGCTCGACCACGACGCCAACGTGCGCAGCTGGGTGCTGGCGGCGCAGCGGGTCGGCGCCACGGTCCGGTTCGCCGACTTCGACCCCGCGACCGGCGAGCTCGACCCGGCCGAGATCGCCCGGCACCTGTCGCCGTCCACCCGGCTGGTCGCCGTCACCGCCGCCTCCAACCTGATCGGCACGATGCCCGACGTCCGGGCGATCGCCGACCTCGTCCACGCCGCCGGCGCCCAGCTCTTCGTCGACGGCGTCCACTACTGCGCCCACGCCGTGGTCGACGTCGCGGCGCTGGGTGCCGACTACCTCGCGTGCTCGCCGTACAAGTTCCTCGGACCGCACTGCGGGGCGGTCTTCGGGCGGCCCGAGCTGCTGGCGGAGCTGGAGCCGGACAAGCTGCTGCCCTCGCCCAACCGGGTGCCGGAGCGCTTCGAGCTCGGGACCCTGCCCTACGAGCTGCTCGCCGGCACGACCGCCGCGGTCGACTTCCTCGCCTCGATGGTCCCGTCCTCCGCCACCACGCGCCGGGAGCGGCTGGTCGCGAGCATGACCGCCCTCGAGGCGCACGAGGAGCGGCTGCGAGACCGGATCGAGCGCGGGGTGCTGGGCCTGCCCGGCGTCACCGTGCACTCCCGCGCCGCCCGCCGCACACCGACCCTGCTGGTGACCTTCGCGGGTCACGACCCCAGGGCGGTCCAGGCCTTTCTCGCCGAGCAGCGGATCAACGCCCCTGCCGGGTCGTTCTACGCCCACGAGGCGGCCGGCCACCTCGGGCTCGGCGAGTCCGGCGGCCTGCGCATCGGCCTGGCGCCGTACGTCGACGACGCGGACGCCGACCGGCTGCTCGGCGCGCTCGAGCAGCTCCTGACGCCCCGCCGCTGAGCGCCGCAACCGCCACGGGCAGCCTGCACAGACCCGCCCCGCGCCGCGGGCACTGTGCCTCGCCCCACGCCGCGTCCGGGCCCCTAGCGTCGCCCGCGCCGGCATCCGCCGGCGCCCGACGAAACCTCCGAGGAGTTCCCGTGCGTCCCATCACCTTCCGTCTCGCCGCAGCGTCCCTTGCCGGCGCGGCGACCCTCCTGGTCGCCGGCCAGGGCACGGCCGCCCGTCCCGAGCAGACCGCCCCGGCCGCAGCCGTCCCGGACCGCCCTGCCGCCGCCCGCGGGCTGCGGACATGCTCACCAACGACGACGGCTGGGCCGCCCAGGGCATCACGACCGTCTTCGACGCCCTCGTCGCCGCCGGCCACGACGTCACGATGGTCGCCCCGCTCGCCAACAACAGCGGCATGGGTGGCCGGATCACGCTGGGCGGCACGCTCGCGGTCACCCAGCCCGCACCGCGCAAGTACGCCGTCGACGGCACCCCCTCCGACGCTGCGGAGTTCGGCATCAACACCGTCTTCGCGGGCGACCCGCCGGACCTGGTGATCTCGGGCACCAACAAGGGCCAGAACCTCGCGTCCCTCCAGATCCACTCCGGGACCGTCGCGGCGGCCGCGACCGCGCTCAACGACGGCATCCCCGCCATCGCCATCAGCACCGGCTGGGACTACGCCGACCCGCACGCGGACCCGAACAGCTTCCCCTACGACTACACCGCCGACTACCTGCTCCAGCTCCTCGACCGGCTCCGGGCCACCGCGCACCCCGGCGGTCCGCTGCTGCCGGACGGCGTCGGCCTCAACGTCAACTACCCCTACGTCAACGGCGGCCACGACCGCGCGCGGGGCGTCAAGGTGCTGGACAGCGGCAGCGGGTACGCCGACCTCACCTACGCGGGGGCGGCGCTCCCCGCGGTCGGTGGCAGGTCGACGTACACGGTCGGCGCCGACCTCTTCGACAGCGTCGAGCGCGACGCCGACGACGTGTGGTTCCGCCGCGGGTACGTCACCATCACCCCGATCACCGGCAACTACGACGCCGAGCTCGCGGTGGGCTCCGCCGAGCGCCTGCGCAACAGCCTGGACTGAGGATCCGGCTCAGGCCGGGACCTCCGCCTCGGCGAGCGTGATCTCGACCATCAGCTCGTCGGCGATCGCCTCGAGGGTCGTGCGCAGGTCCTCGACGTGGGTACCGGTCGGCGCCTCCAGCACCGCGCGCGCCTCGAACAGGTGGCCGCCGGCCATCGGGGCGTCGCGGACGTCGGTGACCAGCTCGCGGATGCTGACCCGCTCGCGGGCCAGCGCGGCGGAGATCTCGGCCACGATCCCGGGACGGTCGGCTCCGAGCAGCTCCAGGTCGACCAGCACCGCGGGCTGGTCGGAGGGTGCGTCGGTGCGGGCCAGGGTGACCTGCAGCCCGACGGCCTCCAGCCCGGCCAGGTCACCGACGAGCTCGTCCGCCCGCGCGTCGGGGACGTCGAGCAGCAGGATCCCGGCGAACTTGCCGGCCAGCCGCGCCATCTGGCTGCGGTTCCAGCTGGCGCCGTGGGCGTTCAGCTGGGCCGAGAGGTCCGAGACGAGTCCGGGGCGGTCGTCCCCGATGCAGGTGAGCGTGAAGGTGGCCATGGGTCAGGCTAGGCCGTGAGGGGTGTGTCGCGGCACCCCCTCGGCCCGGCCGGTCGCGGAGCGGGCGAACCTCGACGCTGACACCCGGAACGTAGGCTCTGAAGCCACACCGTCAGCAGCCGGAGGAGGCGTCGTGTCGCCGAGTGGTCGTTCGCGCACGGTCGTGCGCAAGCCCGGGGTGGCGGCCCTGAGCGCCACGGTCGCCACCGGCGTGCTCGGCGCGCTGGCCGCCGCACCCGAGCGGGTGGGCCGCGCGCTGCGGCGCCGCTACCCGACCGTCGCGGTGACGGGCATGACCGGGGTCGGCAAGACCCAGCTCGCCGACCGGCTCTCCCGTCGCAGCCCGGCCGACGGCGCGGGCGAGGTGGGCTCGGCGGTGATGGAGCGTCGTACCCGTCGCTCGCGGCGCCTCCACGGCTTCCGGTTCCTCGTCGTGCCCGGCGACAACGCCGCGACCCGGCTCGGCGCGCTCGACGAGGTGTTCCACGACGAGCCGGTCGACGGCGTGATCCACGTCGTGGCCAACGGCTACGCGACGCCCCGCCGCGCCGGCGGTACGACGGGTCCCACCACCGCCTCGCGCGAGGACCAGCTGGCCGCCGAGCTCGAGGACTGGACGATCACCGCCCACCGGATCGCGTCGATGGCCGTGCGCCGGGACAAGCCGGTGTGGCTGGTCATCGCCGTCACCAAGGCGGACCTGTTCGCCGGCGACCTCGACGAGGTCGTCCGCTACTACTCCCCCGGCAGTGGCTCACCGTTCGGCGCGAAGGTCGACGAGCTGCGTGCGCTGGCCGGGGGTGCCCGCTTGTCGGTCGACGTCCTGCCGGTGTCGAGCCTCGGCGACGGCGACGGGCTGACCACGAAGCAGGCCAGCGCCCTGGTGGACAGGCTCGCCACCCGGCTGGCGCAGCTCAGCGGTCACGTCTGAGCCCCGGTCCGAGGGCTCAGTGGCAGGGCGCGCCCTCGCAGCACGGGCGGATGTAGCCGCAGCCGTCGCACCGCTCGTGGGAGGTCTCCCAGCGCATCAGCGTTCCGCAGTTGGGACAGGGTTCGGTCAGGTCGGCCACGCTGCCGAGGGTAGGCCAGCGGCGGCCTAGGCTGCGGGACGTGGCGGAGGTGGCGGGGGTGGCGGACGTGGAGGAGCGTGACGAGTACGACGTCTACGCCTTCGACGTGTTCACGAGCCGCCACGACGACGTGAAGGCCGGGCGGGTGGCGCAGGTGCGCAGCCGGGTGCTGGTGTCGCGGGCGGAGTTCCCACGCTTCGCCGACGCCTACGAGGTCGCGGCCAACCTGGCGACCGCCGTGCACGGCGGGATGCCGACAGCGGTGCTGCCGCGCTGGTAGACGCACGCGGCCCCCGGCACCGAGGTGCCGGGGGCCACGCGTTGCGTCAGACGGGGTGCGTCAGATCGCGCGGACGTTCTCCGCCTGGGGGCCCTTCGGGCCCTGGGTGACGTCGAACTCGACCTGCTGGTTCTCGTCGAGCGACTTGTAGCCCGTGCCCTGGATGGCCGAGAAGTGGACGAAGACGTCCGGGGTGCCGTCGGCCGGGGCGATGAAGCCGAAGCCCTTCTCGCTGTTGAACCACTTGACGGTGCCCTGAGCCATGATTTTCTCCTTGGTTTCGTGTTCCGGACCGGCGAGCTGCCGGGCCGTTGGTGCTGAAGACATCCCTTGCCTGATGCCCAGCTGAACCGAAGACCAAGAGCGACAAGATGTTCTGCCCCCACCGAGAGAGCAGGAGCACTCCTTGCGGAGCGCTCTTCAACGGAAACGAGCCTAGCAGTGCGGAGGCGACGAGTGTCGATCGACGCGACGTACGATGGACGTACAACCGGTGACCGGTTGCCGGACGAGGGAGCCGTACCCGGAGCGCGACAAGACGGCCACGAAGGATGTGGCAGTCGTGGCGTGGTTGGTGCTGGTGCTCTCCGGGGTCCTCGAGGCGGCGTGGGCGACGGCCCTGTCGCGCTCCGAGGGGTTCAGCAGGCTGGGTCCGTCGGTGGTCTTCGTGGTGACCCTGACCGCCAGCATGGCCGGTCTGGCGTGGGCGATGCGGACCCTGCCCGTCGGTACGGCGTACGCCGTGTGGGTCGGGATCGGCGCCGCGCTGACGGTGGTGATCGCGATGGTCGGCGGTGACGAACCGGCGAGCCCGGTGCGGATCCTGCTGCTGCTCGGGCTGGTCGGGTGCGTGATCGGGCTCAAGCTGGCGCACTGACCTCGGCACCTGCCGGGTACCGGCCGTTCATGGCCGTCTACCTCGCCTGGTCCCCCACCGCCGTGCCCGAGGACGCGCAGGGCCCGTGGACCGAGCTGCGTGCGCTCGCCGACGGCCTGGCCCTCGTCGAGAGCGACGCCGGCCTGTCCCGGGTCTACCACGAGCTGAAGTGGTCCCTCCCCGAGGGAACGGCGCTGCTCGTGGCTCCCCTGCCCGCGCGCCCGAAGCTCAAGGGCCTACCGGCCGGCACCACGACCTGGCTGCGCGACCGGATCGCCGATCCCGGCCAGTGACCAGCTCGCCAGCACCCGGCAGTCGCGCTCGGCGTACCGGTGCAGCTCGAGGCGGTCCGCGCGCGCCCGCACCGGGAGGGTCCCGGCGAGGTCGGCGCTCACCGTCGCGATCGACACGTCGGGACCGAGGCGGTCCAGCGTGAGGTGCGGTACGACGTGCGCGAACTCCCCCGCGTAGGGCGGGCAGTCCGGGAACTCCTCCCACAGCCGTGCGGTCAGCGCGGCGAAGGGCGCCGCGGGCGACGGCACGGCGTGGACGATGCCGTCCGGGAAGGCGGTGACCTCGTCGAGGACGAACTCGACGGCCGGCGTGGTGGCCGCGATCGCGGCCACCCGGGCGAGGTCGTCGTCGCTCGGCGCGGGCCGGAACGGCGCCAGCGCGGTGATGTGGGCGTGGGTGAAGGCGGGGTCGCGGGAGACCCAGTCGGCGTCGTAGTGCTCCCACCGACCGCGGATGTAGCCCTCCAGTGCGGGTACCGGGACGACGAGCACGGTGTGGGCCACGCCTCGGACCCTAGGGCAGGCCCGGGCCGTGCTGTTCTCACCACTGGGTCGTTGGACCCGTGGCGACACACTCGGAACACGCGTCACTGGGGGGAACCATGACCGCGAACACGCCTGACCTGCACGACACCGACGAGCACGAGTGGTCGGGCATCGTGCTCGTCCTGATGATGCTCGCCCTGGCCGGGGTGCTGGTGATGCTCTTCACCTGAGCAGGCCGGTGGCGGAGGGCTCGACGGCGGTAGCGTTCGGCACCATGAGCGCCCTCGCCGCACCCGATCCTGACGTCCGCTCCGCCGCTGCCGAGCGCCTGGCCGGCCTGGCCACCCCGGCCGGCGCGCTGGGCCGCCTCGGCGACCTCGGCGTGTGGCTCGCCGCGACGCAGGGCGTCGTGCCGCCGCAGCCGCTCGACAACGTGCGACTGGTGATCTTCGCCGGCGACCACGGCGTCGCGCAGCACGGCGTCTCCGCCTACCCGCCGGCGATCACGCCGGCGATGGTGCGCACGTTCGTGATGGGCAAGGCCGGCGTCTCGGCGCTCGCCGCTGCCCACGGCGTGAGCGTCCGGGTGCTCGACCTGGGCGTCGATGACGACCTCGAGGGTGTGCCGGCCGAGGTCCGGGCGCACAAGGTACGACGCAGCAGCGGCGCCGTCCACGTCGAGGACGCGCTCTCGGCGCACGAGGCGACCCGGGCCCTCGAGGCGGGCCGCACCGTCGCGCGCGAGGAGATCGCCGCGGGGGCCCAGCTGCTGCTGTCCGGCGACATGGGCATCGGCAACACGACTCCGGCCGCCGCCATGGTCGCCGCGGCCCTCGGGCTGCCCGCCGTCGAGGTCACCGGCCGCGGCACCGGCGTCGACGATGCGGCGCTCACCCACAAGCAGGTCGTCGTCCAGCAGGCGCTCGACCGCGCCGGCGACCGGATCGCCGACCCGATGGACGCGCTGACCGCGCTGAGCAGCGCCGACCTGGTCGCGACCGTCGGCTACCTCGTGGAGGCCGCCGAGAGCGGCGTACCCGTCCTGCTGGACGGCCTGATGTCCGTTGCCTGCGCCCTGTACGCCGACCGGATCGCGCCCGGCGCGGCCGCGTGGTTCGCCGCCGGGCACCGCTCGACCGAGCCCGCGCAGACCCTGGCGCTGGAGAAGCTCGGGCTGGAGCCGGTGCTCGACCTCGGGCTGCGCCTGGGCGAGGGCTCCGGCGCCGTGGCTGCCGTCCCCGTGCTGCGCTCGGCGGTCGCGCTGCTGCGCGACGTGGCCCTGCTCGCCGACCTGATGCCGCCCGCCGAGGGCCTGTGAGCGTCGCCGTCGTCGGCCGCAGCCTGCGGCTGTCGATCGGGATGCTGACGGCGCTGCGGGTCCCCGCGGTGCTGACGGTCTCCCCCGGTGTCGCGACCGGCGCGATGCTGCTCGCCCCTGTGGCTGTGCTGCCCCTGGGGGTGCTGGTCGGGGCGATCGTGTGGGCGGGCGGCCGCCTCGAGCTGCCCGCGCTGGCCGTCGCCTTCACGGCGCTCGCCGCCCTCGCCGTCGGCAGCCGCGCGCTCCACCTCGACGGGCTCTCCGACGTCGCCGACGGGCTCACGTCGTCGTACGACAGGGAGCGGTCGCTGGCCGTCATGAAGGGCGGCACGGCGGGGCCGGCGGGCGTCGCCGCGCTCGTGCTCGTGCTCGGGGCGCAGGCGGCCGCCCTGACGGCCTTCGTGTCGTACGGCGGCGAGGTGCGCTCCGCCGTCCTGGCCGGTGCCACCGTGTGCGCCTCGCGCGCCGCGCTGTGGGTCACCGCCTGCACCCTGGCCCCGCCCGCCCGGCCGGACGGGCTGGGCGTGACGTTCACCCGGCGCGTGCCGGTGCTCGTGGCGGTGGTCGGCTGGGTGGGCCTGGCGCTTCTCTCGGTGCTCGCGGACCCGGTCCGCGGGCCGGTCGGTGTCGCGGCCGCCTTCGTCGTCGTCGCCGTCCTGACGGCCCACGCGGTGCGGCGGTTCGGCGGCGTGACCGGTGACGTGTTCGGCGCCGGGATCGAGGTCGCGCTCGCCGTGCTGCTGATCGGGCTCGCGGGAGCCTAGGGAACCGCTGATCGACCGCGCGACGCGTAGCAGGCCGGGATCGATCAGCGTCTCCCTACAGACGCAGCACCCTGCCGGCGACCACGAGGTGCACCTCGTCGCACGCCTCGGCCACCCGCTGGTTGACGGTGCCGAGGAGGTCGCGGAAGACGCGCGCCGACCGGTGCTCCGGTACGACGCCGAGGCCGACCTCGTTCGTCACGAGCACAACCTGCTCCCCCGTCGCGCCGAGGGCGGTGAGCAGCGCGTCGAGCAGCCCGAGGACGTGGGCCTCGACCTCCTCGACCGGGGCCTCCCACAGTCCCGCGTCGTCGATGACGCCGGTGAGCCAGGTGCCGAGGCAGTCGACGAGCACCGGCTCGGCCGCAGCGCCGAGCACGCCGGCGACGTCGCGGGTCTCCTCGGTCGACCAGGTGCTGGGCCGCCGTGCCCGGTGGGCGGCGATGCGGGCGGCCCAGTCGGCGTCGTCGTACACCGGACCGGCGGCGACGTACGTGACGCTCGCGGCGGCCGCGAGCAGCGACTCGGCGTGGCGGGACTTGCCGGACCGCACGCCGCCGGTGACCAGGACCTTCACGCCCGGGCTCACGGCAGCGTGAAGGCGACCTTGCGGGCCGCGAGGTCGGCGGTGGCGAGGGTGACGGTGACGTCCTCGCCCAGCGGCAGCGGCGCGGTGGAGGTGACCGGGGCCTCGACCCCGACCTCGGCGAGGACGACGACGCCCGAGGTCGCCTCGTCGTCACGGACGCTGGTCACCACCCCCGCGAACTGCTCGCCGACCCGGTCGGCGAGCACGGCTGCCTCCACCAGGTCGAGCACGGCGCGCTCGTAGGAGCCGGCGCGGCGCGCGGAGTCCTGCAGGGTCTTCGGCAGCCCGGGCAGAGCGGCGGCCACCCAGTCGGGGACGGGGGTGCGGGCACAGATGGCGAGGCAGACCTCGCCGGCGTACCGGTCGCCGAGGCGACGCAGCGGCGCGGTGACGTGGGCGTACTCCGCCGCGATCGCGGAGTGGCGCGTCTGCGCGGGGAGCTCGCCGTCGAAGGAGGCGTAGCCGCTGCCGCGCAGCAGCCGGGTGCATGCGACGACCATCGCCTGGTGCTGGGAGACCGACGGGTCGAGCGAGCGCACGAACGCCGGGTAGTCCATGTCCTCGGGCCACGAGATCCGCAGACCCTTGGCGACCCGCCGCAGCCGGGCGACGTCGCGCGGGTCGGCCGGCGGCAGGGTCCGCAGCATCCCGACCCCGGCGCCGACCATCAGCGACGCGGCGCCCATGCCGGTCAGCAGCGAGACCTGCGCGTTCCACTGCTCGACGGGCAGCTGCTCGCGGAACACCAGCCGGAACCCGCCGTCGGTCTCGTCGACCTCCTGCTCGGGCAGCGGCAGGGAGATGCCGCCGCGCGCGACCTCCTGCTGCTCGCGCAGCGTCCCGACCTCGCGCAGCAGCTCGAGCACCTCACCGGCGGTGCCGGCGTCGAGCGCCTCCTGCGCGTCGACGTACGACCAGCGGGCCGTCGAGCGCACCCGCGCCCGCTCCACGCGTACGTCGAGCTGCGCGCCTTCCGCGTCGAGCCGGATCGTCCACAGCAGGGCCGGGCGGACCTGGTCGGGCAGCAGCGACGCGGCGCCCTCGGACAGGGCCGGCGGATGCAGCGGGATCCGGGTGCCGGCGCCGTAGAGCGTCTCGCCACGCTTGTTGGCCTCCACGTCGACCGGGTCGCCCGGCTTGACGAAGGCCGCGACGTCGGCGATCGCGTAGTGCACCACGAAGCCGTCGCCGTCGCGCACGATGTGCACCGCCTGGTCGAGGTCCATCGATCCGGCCGGGTCGATGGTGATGAACGGCAGGTCGGTGCGGTCCAGCTCGGGCAGCACGACGTCGGCGGCGGCCCGCTCGGCGGCCGCGGTCACCTCGGCGGGGAACTCGCCCGGCAGGTCCAGCTCCTTCGCGATCGCGGCCAGACCCGCCTGGATCTCGGGGGAGCTCGCCTTGACCCGGACCACGAGATTGCTCGGCATGTCCGTGACTTTATCGTTGGCCCCGTGCTGATCCTGCTGCCGCCGAGCGAGGGCAAGGCCGTCCCCCGGCGGGGCCAGCCGCTCGACCTCGCCTCCCTGTCCTCCCCCGCACTGACCGACGCGCGCCGCGACGTGCTCGACGCCCTGGTCACGTTGTGCCGCGAGGACCCGGCCAAGGCGGCCGAGGTGCTCGGCCTGTCGGCGGGCCAGGCCGACCTCGTCGAGCGCAACGCGGGCCTGCCGTCCGCGCCCACGGCACGGGCGGACCGGATCTACACCGGTGTCCTGTACGACGCCCTCGACGTGGCGTCGTTGTCGTCCGGCGCGAAGCGTCGGGCCACCTCACGGCTCGCGGTGGCGTCCAGCCTGTTCGGCATGGTGCGCCTCGGCGACCGGATCCCGTCGTACCGCCTCTCCGGCGACGCGTCCCTGCCCGGCCTCGGCCCCGTGGCCGGGGTGTGGCGCGAGGCGCTGCCGGCCGTGATGACCGAGGCGCTCGGCCGCGGGCTGCTCGTGGACCTGCGCTCGGGGATGTACGCCAACTTCTGGAAGCCCGGCCCCGACCTCGCCCCGCGCGTGGCGACCGTGCGCGTGCTCCACGAGCACAACGGCACCCGCAAGGTGGTCAGCCACTTCAACAAGGCCACCAAGGGCCGGATCGTGCGCGCCCTGCTCGAGGACGGCGCCGACCCGCGCACGCCCGCCGCGTTCGCCGACGTGCTGCGCGACCTGGGCTGGACCGTCGAGGCGGGTGCTCCCGGCCGGACCGGCACCCAGTTCGACGTGGTGGTCAGCGAGCTGTGAGACCGGCGGGCCGTTAGTTTCACCGGCTGGCCGGTGAAACTGACACGCGCGTCGGACCTACCAGCGCCCCGTGTCGCGCAACGTACGACGGCCGGGCGCGAGCGCGTTGAAGAACCGCATCGAGCCCTTCTGCTCACCCGTGCGCGGGTCCGGGTAGAACGCCAGGACAGACACGGCAGCGGGCGCGAGCTCCATCCGGAACAGCGTCTCGAGCGGGGCGTCGAGGGCGTGCGCGACCAGGGTCTTGATCGGCGTGACGTGGCTGACCAGCACGACGGTCCGACCGGCGTGGGTCTCGAGCAGGCGGGCCAGTCCGGCCAGGACCCGCTTCTGGACGGTCACGAACGACTCTCCGCCCGGCGGCGCGGCCGCCATGTCGGCGAACCACGCGTCGAGGCGCTCGCGGTCCCGCTCGGCGACCTCGGTGAAGCTCAGCCCGTCCCACTCGCCGAACTCCATCTCGGCGAAGGCCGGCTCCTCCTCGACCGCGAGGCCGAGGGCGGCGGCGACGATGTCGGCCGTCTCCCGGGTACGACGCACCGGCGAGGCCACCACGACGTCGACGCTGTCCTTGAGCTCGGTGAGCCAGGCGGCCACCTCGGCGGCCTGGGCACGGCCCTCCTCCGAGAGCGGCGGGTTGTCGCCGCCGAGCCCGCCGGAGAAGCGGCGGCCGGTGGTGTGCGGGGTGACGCCGTGGCGCACCAGCACGATCGTGGTCGGCTGGCCCGGACCGAAGGACGGCGACTCGGCCTCCTCGATCGCCGACTCGGGCTCGTCCTCGACGTGGTCCCCGGGGATGCTGACGCCGGAGCGCTTGCCGTCGAGCGCCTCGTTGGCGAGCCGGTCGGCGTGGGAGTTCCGGGCGCGCGGCACCCAGGTGTACGTCGTGCCGGCGGGCGCGAGCTCGCGTGCCTCGGCCGCGAGCGCGGCCATGTCGGGGTGCTTGATCTTCCAGCGCCCGGACATCTGCTCGACGACGAGCTTGGAGTCCATCCGCACCTCGACCGACGCCCCGGGAGCGTGCGCGACCGCGAGCGCGAGCCCGGCGACCAGGCCGGAGTACTCCGCGACGTTGTTGGTCGCCACCCCCAGCGTGCGGGCGTCCTCGGCGATCACGGCACCGGTCGCGGCGTCGCGCAGCACGGCGCCGTACGCCGCCGGGCCGGGGTTGCCGCGCGAGCCGCCGTCGGCCTCGACGACGACCTTCTCGACGACCCGATCGGTCACAGGCCGCTCTCGGGGGTGCGGACCAGGATCCGCTGGCACTCCTCGTGACGCAGCACCGTCTCGGCGGGCGTCGCGCGGATCTCGGCGAGCTCGCCGGCGTCGAGGCTCAGCTGGCAGCCACTGCACTGACGGGCGCGCAGCGCGCCGACGCCGACACCGCCCTTGCTGGCGCGGAGCTTCTCGTAGAGGGCGAGCAGGTCCTCGGGGATCTCGGCGACGATGGCGTCGCGGCCACCGGCGACCGAGGCGATCTCGGCGTCGAGCGCCGCGACCTTCTCGTCGCGCGCGGTGGTCAGGGTGCCGAGCCTCCCGTCGATGTCCTCGATGGCGGAGCTGAGCTCGGCGAGCGCCGACTGCGCCTCCTCGAGCTGCTCCATCACCTCGAGCTCCTCGTCCTCGAGCGTCGAGATGCGCCGCTCCAGCGACTCGAGCTCGTGCTGCATCCGCTCGAGCGCCTTGGGGTCGGCGATGGCGCCGGAGTCCATCCGCTCGCGGTCGCGGGTACGACGGGCCTTGACCTGCTCGACGTCGGCGTCGGCCTTCGCCTGGGCGACCGCGAGGTCGTCGACGACGATGCGCTGGTCGCGCAGGCGGCCGTCGACGTCGACCCGCTTGCCGAGCAGGTCCTTGATCTCCGCGGCCTCGGCCGGGTTGTTGCGCTGGTGGCGCAGCTGGTCGACCTGGGAGTCGAGGGCCTGCAGGTCGAGCAGGCGGAGCTGGGCGGCGGGATCGGCGTTCACAGGTGCATTGTCCAAGGATCGGTGGAGATCGCACTCACCCGGGTCTCGACCGCGTCGCCGAGCGCCTCGTGGAGCAGCTGGTCGACCACCGGGAGCCAGGTCCACTCCGCGGCCCAGTGGGCGACGTCGACCAGCGCCGGACCGCCCTTCTCGAGGAACTCCGCGGCCGGGTGGTGGCGCAGGTCGCTGGTCACATAGACGTCGGCGTCGGAGGTCGCGAGCCGGTCGAGGAGGAAGTCGCCGGCGCCTCCGCACACGGCCACCCGCCTGACCGGGCGCTCGGGGTCGCCCGCCACCCGGACCCCGTGCTCGGTGGGTGGCAGCGCGGCCGCGACGGCCTCGGCGAAGCCGGCCAGCGTGGTCGGCTCGACGCTGCCGATCCGGCCGGTCCCGACGTCGACCAGCTGCGGGTCGGCGACCTCGACGACGTCGTACGCGGGCTCCTCGTAGGGATGCGCGCCCAGCATCGCGCGCACGACCGCGCCGCGGCGCGCCCGTGGCAGGACCACCTCGATCCGGACCTCCTCGACCGTCTCCAGCTCGCCGACGGTGCCGATCATCGGGTTGGCACCGTCGAGCGGGCGGAACCGGCCCTCCCCGGGCGCGCTGGTGAAGGAGGCGAAGTCGTAGTCGCCGATCCGGCCGGCGCCGGCCTCGGCGACGGCCGCCCGGACGGGCGCGGCGGCGTCGGAGGGGACGAAGACGGTGAGCTTGTCGAGCGGCTCGCTCGGCGCCGGGATGATCGGGCTGAGGTCCTTGAGGCCCAGCGCGACCGCGAACGCCTCGGACACGCCGCCGACGGCCTGGTCGGCGTTGGTGTGGGCGGTGAGCAGCGCGCAGTCGGCCTTCGCCAGCGTGTGCAGGGTGCGGCCCTTCGGCGTGGTCGCCGCGACGCCGTGGACGCCCTTGAGGAACAGCGGGTGGTGCACGAGGAGCAGGTCCGCCTTCCACTCGGCCGCCTCCGCGGCGACCTCCGGGGTGGGGTCGACGGCCAGCAGGATCCTCTTCACGGGCTGCTCGGGGTCGCCGTACACGAGACCGACGGCGTCCCAGCTGTCGGCGGTCGCGGGCGGGTACCAGCCGTGGACGAGGTCGACGACGTCCTTGAGGGAAGGCATGGCGGTCAGGCTACCGATGGGGGACGACGCCCGGCCTTGGTACGCTGCCACCGCCAGCGTAGGGAACCCGGTGCGAGTCCGGGACTGACGCGCAGCGGTGTGGGTGACGGCCGGAGCACTGATGTCACTGGACCCCCCGGGGTCTGGGAAGACGCTCCGAACCGGACGATCCCGAGTCCGAAGACCTGCTGGCCCTTGCGGCCACCCGTCGCGAGGTCGATGAGGGGCGATCGCGAGGAGCCCCGGCCTCGAAGGACCACCATGGCGCAGCCCCCGGCTGGAACTGTGCGGAGCCGACCCGACCGGTGCCCCGGTGTCGTGCACCCCTGGCCCGCCGACGACGGCGGCCTGGTGCGGATCCGGGTCCCCGGCGGACGCGTGCCGCTCGCCGCCCTGCGGGCGCTGGCCGAGGTCGCGCAGGAGCACGGCGACGGCCGGGTCCGCGTCACCGGCCGGGCGAACCTGCAGGTCCGGGCCATGCCCCTGACCGCGGACGGCCTCCTCGAGGACGCCGCGCTGGCGGCGCTGGAGGCCACCGGCCTGCTGCCCTCGCGCACCCACGACCGGGTGCGCAACGTGCTGGTCTCCCCCCAGACCGGCCTCGCCGGCGGCCGCGCCGACCTGCGGCCCGTGCTCGCCGCCCTCGACGCGCTGCTGCTGGCCGACCCCGCGCTCGCGGGCCTGCCGGGACGCTTCCTGTTCACCCTCGACGACGGCCGCGGCGACCTCGCCGACAAGCACCTCGACCTCGGCCTGGTCGCCCTCGACGACACCACCGCCCAGCTCCGCGTCGGCGAGCAGTGGGGCGAGGTGGTCGCCCTGAGCGAGGCCCCCACGGCCCTGGCCGCGCTGGCCCGGGCGTTCCTGGCCGCCCGCGGCACCGGGCCGGACGCGCCCTGGCACGTGAGCGAGCTCCATCGTCCCCTCGCCCCAGCGGCCGCGGCCGCACCGGGCGCCCCCGTCGCGACCGGGCCGCTCCCCCTCGGCCCGGTCGCCGGCGGCCGCCACGTCGCCGTACCCGACGACGGGCTGGACCTGACCACCATCGCGGCCTGGACCGCACCCACCGTGATCGTGACGCCCTGGCACGGCGTGCTCATCCCCGAGGAGAACCGATGACCGAGCTCACCGCTCCCCCGCGCCGGTACGACTACATCGCCGACGGACCGGCGATCTACGTCGACTCGTTCGCGACCATCCGCCGCGAGTCGGACCTCTCGCAGGTGCCGGCGGAGGCCGAGAAGGTCGCCGTCCGGATGATCCACGGCAGCGGTCAGACCGATCTCGTCCAGGACCTGGTCATCCACCCCCGGCTGGTCCCGGCGGCCCGCGCGGCGCTGGACGCGGGTGCGCCGATCCTGTGCGACGCCCGGATGGTCGCGATGGGCATCACCGCCGGCCGCCTGCCGGCCGACAACCCGGTGCACTGCTTCCTCACCGACGAGCGGGTCCCCGCCCTGGCCAAGGAGTGGTCGACCACGCGTACGGCGGCCGCCGTCTCGTTGTGGGAGCCGCTGCTCGACGGCGCGGTGGTCGCCATCGGCAACGCCCCGACCGCGCTGTTCCACCTGCTGGAGATGATCCTCGCCGGTGGCCCGCAGCCCGCCGCGATCGTCGGTTGCCCGGTCGGCTTCATCGGCGCCGCGGAGTCCAAGGACGCGCTGGTGGCGTTCGCCGACGAGCACGGCATCGACATCCCGTTCGTCACCGTCCGCGGTCGCCGCGGCGGGTCGGCGATGGCGTCGTCGGCCGTCAACGCGCTGGCCCAGGAGGCGGAGTGACCACGAGCACCGGCAGCTTCTCCGTCGTCGGCATCGGCCCCGGCGACCCCGAGCTGATCACCCGCAAGGCCGAGCGGCTGATCGGCGCGGCCCCCGTCGTCGCCTTCCACGCCGGCGTGCGCAAGGAGTCGCACGCCCGCCGCATCGCCGCCGACCTGATCCCGGCCGACGCGATCGAGGAGGAGCTGCGCTACCCGGTCACCACCGGGACCACCGACCACCCCGGCGGGTACGTCGGCGCGCTCGCCGCCTTCTACGACGAGTGCGAGACCCGGCTCGCCGCGCACCTCGACGCCGGCCGCGACGTGGTCCTGCTCGCGGAGGGCGACCCGCTGTTCTACGGCTCCTCGATGTACCTCGTCGACCGCTTCCGCGACCGCTTCCCTGTCGAGGTCGTCCCCGGCATCCCGGCCTTCGCCGCCGCCACCGCGACCGTCCCGGCCCCGCTGGTGCGGCAGACCGACGTCCTCACGGTGCTGCCCGGCACCCTTCCCGAGCCCGAGCTCGCCCGCCGCCTCGCCGACACCGACGGCGCGGTGATCATGAAGCTCGGCCGGACCTTCCCCACCGTCCGGGCCGCCCTCGCGGCCGCCGGCCGGCTGGAAGGGGCGCTGTACGTCGAGCGCGCCTCCCAGCCCGAGGAGCGCTGGCTGCCCGTCGCCGAGGTCGACGCCGACTCCGTGCCGTACTTCTCGCTCATCGTGGTCCCCGGTGACTCCGCCCGGCCGGCTTCCGCTGAGCGGATGCGCGGGCGCGCCGTTTGGTCACAAACCGCACGTTCCGAGCCAGAATCCATGCGGTTTGGGACCAAACCGCAACCCGCAGAGCTCCTCGTCGTCGGCCTCGGCCCCGGCCCCGACGGCTGGCTCACCCCGGAGGCGAGCGCCGCCCTGGGGGAGGTCGAGCACGTGGTCGGCTACGCGCCGTACGTCAACCGGGTGCCGCAGCGCCCCGGGCTCCAGCGGCACGCGTCGGGCAACACGGTCGAGGTCGACCGGGCCCGGTTCGCGCTCGACCTGGCCCTGCGCGGAGAGCGGGTGGCGGTCGTGTCCGGCGGCGACGCGGGCGTGTTCGGCATGGCCGCCGCGGTCTTCGAGGCGGCCGCCGACCCGGAGCACCCGGAGCACGCGACGGTGCCCGTTCGGGTCCTGCCGGGGGTCAGCGCGGTCCAGGCGGTCGCGGCCCGCGCGGGCGCGCCGATCGGCGCCGACTTCGCGGTCCTGAGCCTCTCCGACCGGCTCAAGCCGTGGCCGGTCGTCGAGCGCCGGCTGCGCGCGATCGCCGAGGCCGACCTGGTGCTGGGCGTCTACAACCCGGCCTCCCGCTCGCGTCGCGAGCAGGTCGTGGAGATGCAGAAGATCCTGCTGGAGCACCGCTCCCCCGACACCGTCGTGGTCGTCGGCCGCGACGTCGGCCGCGCCGAGGAGTCACTGACCGTGACGACCCTCGGCCTGCTCGACACCGACAGCATCGACATGAAGTGCCTGCTGATCATCGGCGCCTCCGCCACCCGGGTGGAGCCCAACGGCATCGTCTGGACGCCCCGGTGGGTCGAGTGACCGGCCGACGGATCACCGTCGTCGGCATCGGCGCCGACGGCCACCTCCCGCCCGCCTCCCGGGCCCTGGTCGGCAACGCCGAGGTGCTGCTCGGCGGCGAGCGCCACCTCGACCTGGTGCCCGCCGTCCCCGGTCAGGTACGCCGCCCGTGGCCGCGCCCGCTGTCCGCACTGCCCGGCGTGCTGAAGGAGCACCGGGGCCGCAGCATCGTGGCCCTGGCGTCGGGCGACCCGCTGGTCTCCGGCATCGGTACGACGCTCATCCGGCTGCTCGGACCCGACGCGGTCGACGTCGTCCCGGCCGTGTCCTCGGTGTCCCTCGCGCGGGCGCGGATGGGCTGGTCGGCCGAGGAGTCCGCCGTCGTGACGCTGGTCGGCCGCGACGTCGACGCGCTGCGCCGCGAGCTCGCCCCCGGCCGGCGGCTGCTGGTGCTGTCCTCCGACGAGAGCACCCCGGCCGCGGTGGCTGCGCTGCTGGAGGAGTCCGGCTTCGGTGCCACGACGATCCACGTCCTCGGCGACCTGGGCAGTGGTGCCGAGACCCACGCGGTCCACCCCTGCCCGGTCCCGCGGCTGCACGTCCTCGCCCTCGAGGTCGCCGGCGACGGCTTCGCCACGTGGGCGACCGGGCTCCCCGACGACGCCTTCGAGCACGACGGACAGCTGACCAAGCGCGACGTCCGCGCCAGCGCCCTCGCCCGGCTCGCCCCGCGGCCCGGCGACCGGCTCTGGGACGTCGGCGCCGGGGCCGGGTCGGTCGCGATCGAGTGGCTGCGCGCGCACCCGCTCACCACCGCCACCGCGGTCGAGGCCGACGAGGAGCGCGCGGCCCGGATCGGTCGCAACGCGAGCCGGCTCGGCGTACCCCGCCTCGAGGTGGTCACCGGCCGTGCCCCCGACGCCCTCGCCGGCCTGCCCACGCCCGACGCGGTCTTCGTCGGGGGCGGCGCGACCGCGGACGGCCTGGTCGGACTGTGCCGTGACGCCCTCGCACCCGGCGGCCGGCTGGTCGCGCACGGCGTGACCCTGGAGACCGAGCGGCTGCTCGTCGACGCCTTCGGCGCCCACGGCGGCGAGCTGACCCGGCTCTGTGTCGAGCACGTCACCCCGCTGGGCGGGCGGTTCACCGGCTGGACGCCGGCCCGTGCCGTCGTGCAGTGGGCCTGGACCAAGCCGATCGAGGGAGAAGCTCCGTGACCGTGCACTTCGTCGGCGCCGGCCCCGGCGCGGCCGACCTGATCACCCTGCGCGCGGCGACCCTGCTCGGCAAGGCGGACGTCGTGCTGTACCCCGGCACCTACATCGACGCCGAGGTGCTCTCGCACTGCCGCGAGGACGCCGACCGGGTCGACACCCAGGACCTCGACCTCGACCGGATCACCGCCGTGATGGTGCAGGCGCACGTCGGCGGGCGCGACGTCGTCCGGCTCACGTCGGGCGATCCCTCGCTCTACTCCGCCCTGCACGAGCAGACCCGACGCCTCGACGCGGCCGGGGTGCCGTGGGACGTGACGCCCGGCGTGCCGGCGTACGCCGCCGCGGCAGCGATCGTCGGGCGCGAGCTGACGGTGCCACTCGTCGCGCAGTCGGTGGTGCTGACCCGTACCCAGGCACGCTCGACGGCGATGCCGGAGCGCGAGTCGCTGGCGGCGTACGCAGCGACCGGCGCGACCCTCGTGCTGCACCTCGCGATCACCCGCACCCGCACGCTGATGGCCGAGCTGGTCGCGCACTACGGCGAGGACTGCCCGGTCGCGGTCGTCTCCCGCGCCTCGCAGCCCGAGGAGCTCGTGCTGCGCGGCACCGTCGGCACCGTCGCCGACCTCGTCGAGGACGCCGGGCTGCGGCAGGCCGCCGTGATCCTGGTCGGTCCGGCGCTCGCGTCCGGCGATCAACGCTCGGACGCCGAGTCGTACCTGTACTCCCCCGAACGCGTGGCCCGCAAGGAGCGCCTCCGATGACCTCCCCCCAGATCCAGCACTTCCCCTTCAGCGCCGTGGTCGGCGCCGACGGCCCGGACGGACCGGACCCGATGGCCCTGGCCCTGATCCTCACCACGATCGCTCCCGAGGTCGGCGGCGTGCTGGTGCGCGGCGAGAAGGGCACGGCCAAGTCGACGATCGTGCGCGCCCTGGCCGCCGTGCTGCCGCCCGTCGAGGACCGGCCGGTCCCGCTCGTGGAGCTGCCGATCGGCGCGACGGAGGACCGGGTCACCGGCTCCATCAACCTCGAGAGCGCGCTGGCGGAGGGCAGGGCCGAGTACGAGCCCGGCCTGCTGGCCAAGGCCCACCGCGGGATCCTGTACGTCGACGAGGTCAACCTGCTCCACGACCACCTGGTCGACCTGCTCCTCGACGCGGCCGCGATGGGCCGGGCGACCGTCGAGCGCGACGGGGTCTCGATGACCCACGAGGCGCGGTTCGTGCTGGTCGGCACGATGAACCCCGAGGAGGGCGAGCTGCGCCCGCAGCTGCTCGACCGGTTCGGCCTGACCGTCGAGGTCGCCGCCCCGCGCGACCCGGCCCTGCGGGCCGAGGTGGTCCGCCGACGGATGGCGTACGACGCCGACCCGGCCGGGTTCGCCGCCCGGTACGCCGACGCGGAGGCCGCGCTGCAGGCGCGGATCGCGTCGGCGCGGAGCCTGGTCGGCGAGGTCCGGCTCACCGACGCCGGACTGCTCAAGATCGCCGAGGTGTGCGCGGCGTTCGACGTCGACGGCCTGCGCGCCGACATCGTCACCGCCCGCACCGCGGTCGCCCACGCGGCCTGGTCCGGCCGCTCGCAGGTGACGCTCGACGACATCCGGGTCGCGGCCCGGCTGGCGCTGCCGCACCGGCGCCGGCGCAAGCCGTTCGACGCGCCCGGACTGGACGAGGACCTGCTCGACCAGGTGCTCGGCGACGACCTGCCGCCGGAGCCGGACGGCCCCGACGACGGGCCCGAGCCGGAGCCCCAGGGCCCCGCCGCCGACGGGGACGGCGCAGCCGACGACGGCGACGGCGATCCGGCCGACGCACCCGCCGACGCACCCGCCGACGCACCCGCCAGTGCGCCGCCGACGGATGGCGACGGCACGGGCACCGCGCCGAGCAACGTCGCGGCCACCGCGGCGGCGTACCGCACCCGGCTGCTCACCGTCCGCGGCGTCGGCGCCGGCACCGCCGGACGGCGCAGCCGGGCCCGCACCAGCAACGGCCGCCGGATCGGCGCGACCACCCCGACCGCCGCGGGCGGTGCGATCCACCTCACCGAGACCATCCGGGCGGCCGTGCGCCACCAGGTCGCACGTGGGCGGACCGGGGGTCGGCTGCTGCTGGAGCCGGCCGACCTGCGGGTCGCCGTGCGCGAGGGACGGGAGTCGAACCTCGTCCTGTTCTGCGTCGACGCCTCGGGGTCGATGGCCGCGCGGCGCCGGATGGAGCAGGTGAAGACCGCGGTGCTGAGCCTGCTGCTCGACGCCTACCAGCGTCGCGACAAGGTCGGGCTGGTCACCTTCCGCGGCGCCGAGGCCGAGGTGGCGCTGCCGCCGACGCACTCCGTCGACGCCGCCGCGCAGCGGCTGGAGGACCTGCCCGCCGGCGGCCGGACCCCGCTCGCCGAGGGACTCCTGGAGGCCGCGCACCTGCTCGCCGTCGAGCGCACCCGCGACCCGCAGCGGCGGGCACTGCTCGTCGTGGTGACCGACGGCCGCGCGACCGCGGGCGCCGACGCCGTGGTCCGCTCCCGGATGGCCGCGGGCCTGCTCGCCGAGGCCGGGATCGCCAGCGTGGTCGTCGACTGCGAGTCCGGCCCGATGCGGATGGGCCTGGCCGCCACGCTCGCCGAGCACCTCGGCGCCGAGCACGTCCCGATCGGCGAGGTCAGCGCCGAGGCGCTCGTCGACGTCACCCGGAGAGCCGCATGAGCACCACGACCACCGACCTGTACGACGTCATCGGCCGCCGCCGCGACGTCCGGGCCGAGTTCACCGGCGCGCCCGTGCCCGACGACGTGCTGCACCGGGTCCTCGATGCCGCGCACCGCGCCCCGAGCGTCGGCATGACGCAGCCGTGGGACTTCGTGCTGGTGCGCGACCCCGCGCTGCGGCGCACCTTCCGCGACCACGTGGCCACCGAGCGCGACACCTTCGCCGCCTCGCTGCCGCCCGAGCGGCGCACGACCTTCGACAGGATCAAGGTCGAGGGGATCTGCGAGTCGTCGCTGGGCGTCGTGGTCACCCACAGCCAGGCGCGCGGCGGCACCCACGTGCTCGGCCGGCACGCGATCGCCGACGCCGGCCTCTACTCGACGGTGCTGGCGATCCAGAACCTCTGGCTCGCCGCGACCGCCGAGGGCCTCGGCCTGGGCTGGGTGTCCTTCTACCGGGAGTCCTTCCTGCAGGAGCTGTTGGGGATCCCGGCCGACGTACGCCCGGTCGCGTGGCTGTGCCTCGGCACCGTCAGCCACCTCGAGACCGTGCCCGACCTCGAGCGGCACGGCTGGCGCTCGCGCCGCCCGCTCGCCGACGCCATCCACGAAGACACCTGGCAAGCAAGGGAGGACGACCATGCCTGAGGGCCAGCCGCTCGTCGTACCGGACGACGGGCTCACCACCCGCCAGCGCCGCAACCGGCCGCTCGTGATGGTGCACACCGGCGACGGCAAGGGGAAGTCGACCGCGGCCTTCGGGCTCGCGCTGCGCGGCTGGAACCAGGGCTGGGACATCGGGGTGTTCCAGTTCGTGAAGTCCGCGAAGTGGCGCCTCGGCGAGCAGACCGCGTTCGAGAAGCTGCCCCCGGGCAACGGCACCGTCGAGTGGCACAAGATGGGCTCGGGCTGGTCGTGGTCGCGCAAGGCCGGGTCCGAGGAGGACCACGCCGCCGACGCCGCCGAGGGCTGGGCGGAGATCAAGCGGCGGATCGCGGCCGAGCAGCACGACCTGTACCTGCTCGACGAGTTCACCTACCCGATCAACTGGGGCTGGGTGGACGTCGACGACGTCGTGGAGACGCTCGCGAACCGTCCGGGCCACCAGCACGTCGTGATCACCGGCCGCCGGGCCGACCCCAAGCTGGTCGAGCTCGCCGACCTGGTCACCGAGATGACCAAGGTCAAGCACCCGATGGACGTCGGCCAGAAGGGCCAGAAGGGCATCGAGTGGTGACGCCCCTGCCCCGCGTCGTCGTCGCCGCGCCCGCCACCGGACAGGGCAAGACGACCGTCGCCACGGGCCTGATGGCTGCCCTGGCGGCGGCGGGGCACGAGGTGAGCGGGCACAAGGTGGGCCCCGACTACATCGACCCCGGCTACCACGCGCTCGCCTGCGGGCGTCCCGGCCGCAACCTCGACCCGCACCTGGTCGGCGAGGACCTGGTCGCCCCGCTGCTGCTGCACGGCGCGCGCGGCGCCGAGGTCGCCGTGGTCGAGGGCGTGATGGGCCTCTACGACGGACGGATCGGCGGCAACGGCTTCTCCTCCACCGCCCACGTCGCCGCGCTGACCCGCACGCCCGTCGTCCTCGTCGTCGACATCTCCCGCTCCTCGCGCTCGATCGGCGCGGTGGTGCACGGCATGGCGACCTGGGACCCGAGCGTGTCGGTCGCCGGCGTGATCCTGAACCAGGCCGGCTCGCCGCGGCACGCCGACGAGGTCCGCTCGTCGATCTCCCTGCCCGTGCTGGGAGTCATCCCCCGCGACGCCTCGATCGCCACCCCCTCGCGCCACCTCGGCCTGGTCACCGCCGCCGAGCGCGGCGAGTCCGAGCAGGTCGTGGCGCGACTGGCCGAGGTCGTCGCCGAGCACGTCGACCTCGACGCCGTCCTCGCCCTCGCCCGGTCGGCGCCCCCGCTCGCAGCGGCTCCCTGGACCGCCGACCCGGCGCGCAATGGCTCGCAGATCCCGCCGACCCGGCAGAAGGTGGCAGTCGCGGCGGGACGGGCCTTCACCTTCCGGTACGCCGAGACCGCCGAGCTCCTCGCCGCCCACGGCTGCGACGTCGTCCCGTTCGACCCGGCGAGCGATCCGGCACTGCCGGACGGCACCGCGGGCCTGTACCTCGGCGGCGGGTTCCCCGAGGTGCACGCCGCCGACCTGACGGCCAACAGCACCCTGCGCGCCCAGATCCGCGAGGCCGTGCTCGACGGGCTGCCGACCGTCGCCGAGTGCGCCGGCCTGCTCTACCTGTGCCGCACCCTCGACGGCGCCCCGATGGCCGGCGTCCTCGACGCCGACGCGGCGATGACCGAGCGGCTCACCCTGCGCTACCCCGTCGCCACCGCGACCGCCGACACCTTGCTGACCCGCGCCGGCGAGCAGGTCACGGGGCACGAGTTCCACCGCACCACGGTCACCCCGACGGCCGCCGGGGCCCCGGCGTGGACGATCGACGGCGAGGACGTCGGCTTCGCCTCGCCGACCCTGCACGCGTCGTACCTCCACACGCACTGGGCCGGGCACCCCCGCCTCGCGGCCCGCTTCGCCGAGGCGGTGCACGCCCATGGTTGACCTGCGCCACCACGGCGACGTCGAGGCCCGCGGGATGCTCGACCTCGCCGTCAACGTGTACGACGGCCCGCGCCCCGCCTGGCTCGACGCAGCCCTGCGCAGCTCGCTGGACGAGGTCGGCGCCTACCCCGACCCGAGCGCCGCGCGCGCGGCCGTGGCCGCCCACCACGCGCGCAGCGAGGACGACGTGCTGGTGACCGCCGGCGCCGCGGAGGCGTTCACGCTGGTCGCCCGGCTGCGTGCCTGGCGACGGCCCGTGGTGGTGCACCCGCAGTTCACCGAGCCCCATGCCGCGCTCGAGCAGGCCGGCCACACGGTGACGCCGGTGGTGCTGCGCGAGCCGTTCACCCTCGACCCGGCCCTGGTGCCGCAGGACGCCGACCTGGTCGTCGTCGGCAACCCGACCAACCCCACCGGCGTCCTGCACCCCGCCGCCCTGCTGGACGGCCTGCGCCGCCCGGGCCGCCTGGTCGTGGTCGACGAGGCGTTCATGGACTGCGTCCCCGGCGAGCCCGAGTCCCTGGCCGGCGGCCCCCTGGACGGCATGGTCGTGCTCCGCTCCCTGACCAAGCACTGGGGCATCCCCGGCATCCGCGCGGGCTACGTCGTCGGCGACCCGCTCGTCGTCGCGGAGCTGGCGCGAGCCCAGACCCCGTGGTCGGTCGGCACCACCGCCGCCGCCGCGGTCGTCGCCTGCACCGGCCCCGAGGCGGCGCCGGAGGCCACGCGCAGGGCCGAGCAGGTCCGGGACTGGCGCGAGCACCTCGAGAAGGGCCTCGCCGACCTCGGCATCCACCACCTCCCGGCCACCGCGTCCTTCGTGCTGGCCCGGGTCGGCGACGGCGTGCACGCCGCCCTGCGCGAGCGCGGGATCGCCGTACGACGGGCCGACACCTTCCCCGGCCTCGACGGCAGCTGGATCCGGATCGCCGTCCGACCACCGGACACCACGAACGAGCTGCTGCGGGCACTGAGCGCGATGCCCTAGAGTCCTTCATGCAGGCACGAGGAAGCCGGTGGGAGTCCGGCACAGTCGCGCTACTGTGACACCGCCTCCGTCCCAGCAACAGCATGGGGACGGGTGCGGTGGAGTCAGGAACGAGTGCCTGCTCACACCTCACACCCATTGACCAGGGACGCTGAATCCCTGAGGAGGCACCATGTCGCAGTCCACTGCCACCCCCATCGCCGCGCCGGCCGTCCAGGTCCCGGTCGTCCCGCTGCTGCAGCTCGGCACCTGGGTCGTCTTCTTCGGCCTGCTCGCCATGCTGGCGATCTTCTTCGTGAGCGCCGACCAGGGTGCGATCTCGCTCCCCGCCGGCAACGCCGTGCACGAGTGGGTCCACGACGCCCGCCACCTCCTCGGCTACCCCTGCCACTGACCCCCGATGGGCACCGTTCCCAGGGACAGGTCTGTCCTCAGCCCGGCTGCCTTCCTCATCCGCGGGCTCGCGGTGGGCCTGGTCGCCGGCCTGATCGCCTTCGTCGTCGCGTTCGCCCTCGGTGAGCCGTACGTCGACGACGCCATCGCGCTCGAGGAGTCGGCTGCCGCGCAGCCGAGCGAGGGCCACGCCGGGCACACCGAGCACGCCGAGGAGCCGGCCGGCCAGGACGGCATGGTCGAGATCTCGCGCGAGAACCAGAAGAGCTGGGGCCTGCTGACCGGCACCCTCGCCATCGGCGCGGCCCTCGGCGGTCTCGCAGCGCTGGCGGCCGCCGCCGTGCTCGGCCGGCTCGGCAGCCTCTCGGCACGCGGGTCCACCGCGCTGGTGGTGCTGATCGGCTTCGTCGCGGTCACGCTCGTGCCGTTCACGAAGTACCCCGCCACACCACCGGCGGTCGGCAGCGGCGAGACGATCGGCGGCCGCACGGCGTCGTACTTCGGGCTGCTGCTGGTCTCCGTGCTCGCCGCGATCGCGGTGGTCGTGCTGGCCAACCGACTGCGCACCAGGTACGACGGCTGGACGGCCACCTTCGTCGCCGCCGGGGTCTACGTGGCGGTCGTGTCGGTCGCCGGGTACCTGCTGCCGACGGTCAACGAGCTCGGCGACTTCCCGGCCGACACGCTCTGGTACTTCCGCCGCTCCTCGTTGATCACCCTCGCCGCGCTGTGGGCGGGCATCGGCGTCGGCCTGACCGTCCTGGTCGGCCGGCTCCACGACCGAGCGGCGGCGGACCTCGCCCGCCGCCAGCTCGCCGCCAGCCTGTGACCGTCCCCTCGGCTGCGGGGCTGGTGCTCGGGTACGCCGCGGACCGGCTCCTCGCCGATCCGCGGCGTGGTCATCCCGTCGCCGGGTTCGGGCAGGTCGCCGCGGCCCTGGAGCGTGCGACCTGGCGCGACGAGCGCACCGCCGGCGTGCTGTACGCCGGCAGCCTGGTCGGTGGCGCCGTCGTGCTCGGCCTCGTCGCGCAGCGCGCACTGCCCGGCCCGCTGCCCCGAACGATCCTCACCGCGGCGGCCACCTGGGCGGTGCTCGGCGGCACCTCCCTCGACCGCGAGGCCGCGGAGGTCGGCCGCCTGCTCGCCGAGGGCGACCTGCCGCGGGCCCGACAGCAGCTGACCCACCTCGTGGGGCGCGACACCACCCGGCTCGACGAGGCCGAGGTGGTCCGGGCGACCCTGGAGTCGCTGGCGGAGAACACCTCCGACGCGGTGGTCGCGCCGCTCGTGTGGGGAGCCGTGGCCGGCGTACCAGGGCTGCTGGGGTACCGCGCCGCCAACACCCTCGACGCGATGGTCGGGCACCGCAGCGCCCGCTACGAGCGCTTCGGCTGGGCGGCCGCACGCATCGACGACCTGCTCAACCTGCCCGGCTCGCGGCTCACGGCCGTGCTCGGCACCGTGCTCGGCCCCGACCCGCGGGGAGCGTGGCGGGCCTGGCGCCGCGACGCCGCCGGTCACCCCAGCCCCAACGCCGGTCCGGTCGAGGCCGCCTTCGCCGGAGCGCTCGGCATCCGGCTCGGGGGCACCAACGACTACGGCGGCCGGATCGAGCACCGGGCGCTGATGGGCGACGGGCCCGCACCCGACCGGGCCGGCCTCGAGCAGGCCCGGGTGCTGGCCCGGCGGATCGGCACCGCGGCCGCACTGACCGCGGCGGGCGTCGCCCTGCTCCGACGCAGCTGATACCCAGATTTGGGTATCAACGCGGTCGGTCCCCGACTCCGTGGGTGTCAGTCACACCCCTCGGAAAGGAACCTGACATGCGTGTTCGACCCTCCAGCACCCTGGCCCGGGCGGCCTCGGCCGGCCTGCTCACGCTCGGCGTGAGCGCGGCCGCGACCGTCGCAGCCGTCGGCGACCCGGGCGTCAGCCCGCAGCACTACACCGACGCGCTCGCTCCGGGCGCCTCGGTGACGATCACCAAGACGGTGGAGACACCGCCCATCCCACCGAACCCCGACATCGTGTTCCTGGCGGACACGACCACCAGCATGACCGCGAGCATCGGCAACGTGCAGGCCAACGCCACCAGCATCGTCAGCCAGATCCTCGCGGCCCAGCCCAGCGCCCGGTTCGCCGTCGCCGACTACAAGGACACCGACGACGCGACCGGGTACTTCCTGCTGCGCCAGCAGCTGACCGGCGACACCACGGCGGTGACCAACGGGATCAACGCGTGGACGCCGCTCTCGGGCGGCGGCAGCGACGCGGCCGAGGACTGGGTCGGCGCCCTGGCGCAGGTGCCGGGCTCGATCGACTTCCGGGCCGACGGCTCCCCGATCGTCGTCATGTTCGGCGACTCGAGCAGCCACGACCCGTCGGCCGGCCAGTCCCTGGCCTCCGCGACGGCAGCCCTGCAGGCGGCCGGCATCCGGGTGATCGCGATCGCGGTCCCCGGCGCCGACGGCTACCTGTGGAACGGCCTCGACTCGGCCGGGCAGGCGTCGTACGTCACCTCGCAGACGGGCGGCACCCTCACCAACGCCGACCCCGGCGAGGTCTCGGACGTGATCCTCAGCCAGCTGCAGAACCTGCCGGCCGAGGTCACCCACGAGGTCGCCTGCGACCCGGGCGTGACGGTCACGCTGTCGCCCGGCTCGCGCAACGTCACCAGTGGCGCGACCACGACCTTCGACGAGACCATCACCCTCGCCGGTGATGCACCGCAGGGCCAGACCGTGTCGTGCACGGTGTCGTTCAAGATCAACGGCGCGGTCCCCGGCCCGGAGTTCGTGCAGAGCGTCGACATCGCCGTCAAGGACGTCACGCCCCCGGACGTGACTGTCGAGAGCAAGACCGTCGAGGCCACCAGCCCCGCCGGCGCCGTCGTGTCGTACGACGCCAGCGCGCTCGACAACGTCGACGGACCGCTCACCCCGACCTGCGTGCCGCCCTCCGGCTCGCAGTTCCCGCTCGGCAGCACCACCGTGAGCTGCGAGGCCACGGACGCCGCCGGCAACACCGGCCACGGCTCGGGCACGATCGAGGTCGTCGACACCACCCCGCCGAGCGTCACCTGCGCCGAGTCGACCAACCCGGGCGGCACCGTGCCCAAGGCCGGCGGCACACGGCCGAACCCGCAGGGCCAGAACCAGGACGGGTTCTACCGGCTCGACGCCACCGATGTCGTCGACACCGACCCTGACGTCTACCTGCGCGACACCGGCAGCGGCCACGTCTGGGGCCCGTTCGCCAGCGGCCAGCGGATCAAGTACACCCAGGCCGCGTCCGGTCCCCGGCAGTCGTCGATGGCCGGTGGCATCACGCACCTGACCGGGACGGGTGACGCGGAGCTGTACGCCGTGGACTTCTCGGGCAACGCGGCCGCCCCGGTGGCCTGCCTGGTCCCGGCCCCGCCGAAGTAGTCAGCCCACCGTCGTCGGGCCGGTCACGTCGTGGCCGGCCCGATGATCGCGTCGGCGTTGCGACCGACCCAGCGCAGCAGCGGCACCAGCACCTCGGCGAGGTCCTCGCCGAGCGGGGTGAGGCTGTAGTCGACGCGCGGCGGCATCACCGGCTGCTGCTCGCGGTGCACCAGGCCGTCGGCCTCGAGGGTCTTCAGGGTCTGGGCGAGCATCTTCTCGCTGATCCCCTGGGCCCGGCGGCGCAGGTCGCTCCAGCGCTGCGGACCGTCGGTGAGCGAGACCAGGACGAGCACGCCCCACTTGCTCATCACGTGGTCGAGCAGCACCCGGCTCGAGCAGGCCGCGGGGAACACCCCGCCCGGGAACTGCTCGAAGATCGTGTCGGTACTTTCTGCCACGTCAGTACCTTACTTCAAAGTGCGTACTAACCAATGGGAAGCAACTACCCGAACGACCCGTTGAGGAGGTCGACAAGCACGACCCCACCGTTCGAAAGGCAGCACCCATGTCCCTCGTCGTCACCGGCGCCACCGGCCACCTCGGCCGCCACGTCGTCGCCTCCCTCCTCACCAAGGGCGTCCCCGCCGACCAGGTCGTCGCGCTGGGCCGCGACGAGGAGCGGCTCGCCGGCCTCGCCGACCTCGGCGTCACCACCCGCAAGGTCGACTACGCCGACGCCGAGGCCCTCGCCGCCGCCTTCGCCGGCGCGGACCGGGTGCTGCTCATCTCGGGCAGCGAGGTCGGCCAGCGCCTCCCCCAGCACCAGAACGTCATCGACGCCGCGAAGGCTGCCGGCGTCACCCTGCTGGCCTACACGAGCATCCCCCACGCCGACACCTCGGGCATCGCGCTGGCCGCCGAGCACGCGGCGACCGAGAAGGCGATCCTCGCCTCCGGCCTGCCGCACACCTTCCTGCGCAACAGCTGGTACCTCGAGAACTACACCGACCAGCTCGCGACGTACGCCGCGCACGGCGTCGTCGGTGCAGCCGGTGACGGCCGGGTCAGCGCCGCCACCCGCGCCGACTTCGCCGAGGCCGCGGCCGCCGCACTCCTGCTCGAGCAGCCGAAGCCGGTCTACGAGCTCGGCGGCGCCGCGTTCAGCCTCAAGGAGCTCGCCGCCACCGTCGGCGAGGTCCTCGACAAGGACGTCACCTACACCGACCTCCCGGCCGACGAGCTGACGAAGGTCCTGGTGGGCGCCGGCCTGCCGGAGCAGTTCGCGGCCGTCCTCGCCGACGCCGACCTCGGTCTGGGCCGCGGCGAGCTGTACGTCGAGCCGACCGACCTCGAGGAGCTGCTGGGCCGCCCGGCGACCTCGCTCGCGGACGCCCTGCGCGCCGCGCTCTGAGATCCCGGGCGTGTGCTCCTCACCGGTCGCGGGCATCGACGATGCATGGCGATCGATGAGGAGCACACCCGTCCCGACGGCGTCGACGACCTGACGGTCGAGGCGCTCGGCGACATCTCGGAGGCACTGGAGGCGGTGGAGGTCGCCCGCGGCCACCTGTACGCCTTCCACCGGATGAGCGGCACCGCCGACCTGACCCTCGGCAAGGGCGTCGACGGGCTGCGCCGGGCCGGCCACAGCGAGCTGGCCGACCGGATCGAGCGCGAGCTCGTCGGGCGCAACGTGCTCGACGGCCGCTGGACGTTCCAGGTCGTCGAGGAGTACGACGACGGCTACTACGCCGCGTTCAAGGAGCTCGAGCAGGCGGCCCGCGACGCCCTCGTCGCGGGCCGTCGCCACCTCTACGAGGCGGAGATGAAGGAGGACCGGCGCACCCACGGGCGGCGCGGTCACGAGCGGACCCCCTAACGGGACCGCAACCAGGCGACGACCGCGTCGACGTCGTGCACGGTGCCGACGCCCTCCGGCGCCGCCGCCCGTCGTACGACGACCACGGGGATGCCGAGCTCCGCGGCGGCCTCCATCTTCGGCCAGGTGAGCTCGCCGCCGGAGTCCTTGGTGACCAGGACGTCGCGGTCGGCCATCAGGTCCAGCTCGCGCTCGAGGGTGTAGGGCCCGCGCGAGGTCAGCAGCTCCCACGTGGGCGGGATCTCGACGTCCGGCGGGTCGACGACGCGGGCGAGCACCTGGCGCTCGGCGAGTGCGGGGACGAACCGGGCCAGCTCCTGGCGGCCGATGGTGAGGAACGGTCGGCTGCCGAGCTCGCCGGCGACGGTCGCGGCCTGCTCGTGGGTGTGCACCCAGATCCACGACGCGGTGGCGCGATCGGCCCAGCCGGGACGCTCGAGCCGCAGCAGCGGCACGCCGGCTGCCGCGCAGGCGCGCGCGGCGTTGCGGGAGATGCCCGCCGCGAACGGATGCGTCGCGTCGACGACCACGTCGAAGTCGGCCAGCGCCTCCTGCAGTCCGGCAACGCCGCCGAAGCCGCCGATCCGGACCTCGCCCACCGGCAGCCGGGGACGGGCGACGCGGCCGGCCAGCGACGAGACGACGGGGATGCCGGCCTCGACCAGCCGGGCAGCGAGGTCGCGGGCCTCTCCGGTGCCGCCGAGCAGCAGCACCCTCATCGGGTGAGCTCCAGCAGGGCGTCGACGTCGAGGTGCTCCTCGACGAGGTCGCCGAGCAGGTCCAGCCGGGCCGCGCGGGCGGCCGGGAAGGACGCGGCGCTGTCGATCCCGAGGCTCTCGGCGAGGTACGCCGCCCGGGTGGCGTCGTCCTCCAGGCTGCCGTGGACCATCGTCCCGGTCACCGTCCCGTTGACGGGGGAGCCGGTGATCCGCCCGTGGTGGATCTCGTAGCCGGCGGGCTCGTGCAGCACCAGCCGCTTGCGTGCGCCGAAGCGCGTGGTGAGGTCGAGCAGGCCGAGCCCGTCGACCGCGGCACCGGCCACGCCCTCGATGCCGTCGGGGTCCTCGATCCGGCGCCCGAGCATCTGGCAGCCACCGCAGATGCCCAGCACGGGACGCCCCGCCTCGGCGTGGCGGACGATCGCAGCGTCCAGGCCGCGCTCCCGCAGCCAGGCCAGGTCGGCGAGGGTCGCCCGGCTGCCCGGGAGGACGACGAGGTCGGCATCGGCCAACCGGGCCGGGTCGGAGACGAACTCGACGTCGAGGGCGGGTTCGAGCCCGAGCGCGTCGACGTCGGTGAAGTTGCTGATGCGCGGCAGCCGCACGACCGCCACCTTGCGCACGCCGGCGCCCACCTCGGCGCGGCGACCGGCGAGGTCGAGCGCGTCCTCGGAGTCCAGCCACAGGTCGGGGTGCCACGGCAGCACGCCGTACGTCGGGCGCCCGGTGCGCTGCTCGAGGTCGGCCAGGCCCGGTCGCAGCAGGTCGACGTCACCGCGGAACTTGTTGACGACGTACCCCTTGACCAGGGCCTGGTCCGCGGTGTCGAGCAGCATCAAGGTGCCGTAGGCGGAGGCGAACCAGCCGCCGCGGTCGATGTCGCCGACCACGACCGTCGCGACATCGCCGTGCCGGGCGAGGCCCATGTTGACGTAGTCGGTGGCGCGCAGGTTGATCTCGGCCGGGCTGCCCGCCCCCTCCGCCACGACGAGGTCGTAGCGCTCACGCAGGTCGTCGAAGGCCTCGAACGCGGTGGCCGCCAGCCGGGCGCGCCCGTCGTGCCAGTTGCGCGCCGACACCTCGCCGTCGGGCTGGCCCATCAGCACGACGTGGCTGCGCCGGTCGCTGCCGGGCTTGAGCAGCACCGGGTTCATCGCGACCTCGGGCTCGGCACCGGCGGCGATCGCCTGCACCCACTGGGCCCGGCCGATCTCGCCTGCCTCGCCGGCCTTGTCGACGACGACCATCGAGTTGTTGGACATGTTCTGCGCCTTGTACGGCGCCACCCGGATCCCCCGCCGCGCGAACGCCCGGCACAAGCCTGTCGTCACCACGCTCTTGCCCGCGTCGGAGGTCATCCCCGCCACCAGCAGCGCCCCGCCGCTCATCGGGGCCGCCGTCCGGCTGCATGGATTCCCTGACAGCGGTGACGCATGGAACTCATGTGACTCACCCCCGCTTCCCGCGGAACACGTGGCGCTGCAGCACAGCGGGCACGGGACCACCCTCGCGCACCCAGTCGACCACGGCGTCGGTGGACGCCGGGGACAGCACGCCGCCGAGCCAGGTGTCCTTGGGCCGGCGACCGCCGGGGAACCAGGTGAAGTCCCGCACCAGCACGACGTTCGACCGGTCGCACTCGTCGAGGCAGTCGACGACCCGCACCCGGACCCGCGGACCGCGGCGGCCCGCAGGGTCGTCGAGCGCCTCGATCTCGTCGCGCTGGGCTCGGTGGTCGACGTCGGGGTGCTTGCCGGTCGTGCCGCAGCAGCAGTCGCGGCACAGCAGCACGTCGCGTTCAGGCAGCGCCATCGGCGGGCCCCCTCAACAGGAACAGGTCCATCACCCAGCCGGCCTCGGCCTTCGCCGCCGCCCGCGCTGCCGCGATCGCCCCGACCACGTCACGCACCAGTCCGGACACGAGCCGCTCCCCCGTGCCGCCGAGGTTCGCGCCCCACCAGATCGACCAGTCCTCGAAGCCGTCGAGGTCGACGCCGGACGTCAGCATCACCACCACGTTGCGCTGCCCCGACGCCACGTCGGCCCGCAGCCGCCGCGCGGTCGTCACGTGCACCGGCTGCCCGACCTCGTGCAGCACGATCCCGTGCCGCGCCGCCAGCACCTGCGGGGCGCTGATCCCGGGCACCACGTCGAAGTCGACGCCCAGCCCCTCGAAGACCCGGATCGCCCCGTCGTACAGCGACGGGTCGCCCCACACCAGGAAGGCACACACGCCCTCCCGCGACGACAGCACGGAGCGGTACGCCGCCAGCCGGGCGTCGTACCAGTCCGCGACGGCACCCTCGTAGCCCGCGCGGTCCAGGCCCGGCGAGCGGTCCCGCTCGGGGTCGCGCACCACGACCAGCTCCAGGCCGTGGGCGGCGGCCACCGCCCGCCGTACGTCGAGCAGCGGGTCGTCCTCACCCTTCTGCACCGCCAGCGCGTAGTCGCACTCCCCCAGCGCCCGAGCGGCCTCCGGCGTCACGTGCTGCGGACCCATCCCGAAACCGACGATCCGCACCCGAGCGGCGCTCACCGGGCTCCCCCGGACATGCACCGATTGGGCACAGACCGCAGCCTCGTGCGGCGTGTCGCTGCGGTTTGGGACCAAACCGCAGCCTCTCGACCGGCGCTCATCGGTCCTCCAGGTCCCCTTCGACCGTGAGATAGGCCGCCTGCAGGGCAGCCAGCACGTCCGGGTCGGGATCGGACCACAGCCCACGGTCCTTCGCCTCGTGGAGCCGCTCGACGATGCTGCGCAGCGCCCACGGGTTCGACTTGCGCAGGAACTCCTGGTTGGTCTCGTCCAGCACGTAGGACTGGGCCAGCGACTCGTACATCCAGTCGTGCACGACGCCGGCGGTCGCGTCGAAGCCGAACAGGTAGTCGACGGTCGCGGCCAGCTCGAAGGCGCCCTTGTAGCCGTGGCGCTGCATCGCGCCGATCCAGCGCGGGTTCACGACGCGCGCGCGGAAGACCCGGTTGGTCTCCTCCTGCAGCGTGCGGGTCCGGACGGCGTCCGGCGTGGTCGAGTCGCCGACGTAGGCCTTGGGCGCGGATCCGGTCAGCGCGCGGATCGTGGCCACCATGCCGCCGTGGTACTGGAAGTAGTCGTCGCTGTCGGCGATGTCGTGCTCGCGGGTGTCGATGTTCTTGGCCGCGACCTTGATCCGCCGGTAGTTGGCGCGCATGTCGTCGGAGGCGGGTACGCCGTCCAGGTCGCGCCCGTACGCGAAGCCGCCCCACGCGGTGTAGACCTCGGCGAGGTCGGCGTCGTCGCGCCAGGACCCGGACTCGACCGCCTGCAGGATGCCGGCGCCGTACGAACCCGGCTTGGAGCCGAAGATCCGCGTGGTCGCGCGCCGCTCGTCGCCGTGCTCGGCCAGGTCGGCCCGGGCGTGCGCCCGGACGAAGTTCGCCTCGAGCGGCTCGTCGAGCTCGGCGACCATCCGCACCGCGTCGTCCAGCATCGCCACGACGTGCGGGAAGGCGTCGCGGAAGAAGCCGGAGATCCGCACGGTCACGTCGATCCGCGGCCGGCCGAGCTCCTCGAGCGGCATCACGCTCAGGGTGTGCACGCGCTTGGACGCCTCGTCCCACTCCGGTCGCACGCCGAGCAGCGCGAGCACCTCGGCCACGTCGTCGCCCGACGTGCGCATCGCCGACGTGCCCCACACCGAGAGGCCCACCGACTCCGGGTAGGCCCCCTCCTCCGAGAGGTAGCGCTGCACGAGCGAGTCGGCCATCGCCTGCCCGGTCTGCCATGCCAGCCGCGACGGGACCGCCCGCGGGTCGACGGTGTAGAAGTTGCGGCCGGTCGGCAGCACGTTGACCAGGCCGCGCAGCGGCGAGCCGGACGGGCCGGCGGGCACGAAGCCGCCGGCCAGCGCGTGCAGCGTGTGGTCGAGCTCGTCGGTGGTCCGCCCGAGTCGAGGGACGACCTCGGTGGCGGCGAAGGCGAGCACCTTGCGCACGTCCGGCGACGCGTGCAGGTCGTCGACGCGTCGCGCGTCCCAGCCCGACTTCTCCATCGCCTCGACCAGCGCCCGCGCCTCGGCCTCGACCCGGTCCACCTCGACCGTCGGCGCGTCCGGCGCCAGGCCGAGTGCGGCCCGCAGGCCCGGCACGGCCTGTGCCTGGCCGCCCCACACCTGCGAGGCGCGCAGGATCGCGAGCACCAGGTTGACCCGCGCCTCGCCCTCGGGCGCCTGGCCCAGCACGTGCAGCCCGTCGCGGATCTGGACGTCCTTGATCTCGCAGAGCCAGCCGTCGACGTGGAGCAGGAAGTCGTCGAAGTCGTCGTCCTCGGGCTGCTCGTCCATGCCGAGGTCGCGGTGCAGCTCAGCGGCGTGCATCAGCTGCCAGATCTCGCCGCGGATCGCGGCCAGCTTGGCCGGGTCCATCGCGGAGATCTTGTCGTACTCCTCGAGCAGGCCCTCGAGGCGCGCGATGTCGCCGTACGCCTCGGCGCGCGCCATCGGCGGCACCAGGTGGTCGATGATCGTCGCGTGCGCGCGGCGCTTGGCCTGCGCGCCCTCGCCGGGGTCGTTGACGAGGAACGGGTAGATCAGCGGCATGCTGCCGATCGCCGCGTCGGTGGCGCAGGACGCCGACAGGGCTGCGTTCTTGCCGGGCAGCCACTCCATCGAGCCGTGCTTGCCGAGGTGGACGACGGCGTGGGCACCGAAACCGTGCTGGACCCAGCGGTACGCCGCCAGGTAGTGGTGCGACGGCGCCAGGTCCGGGTCGTGGTAGATCGCGACCGGGTTCTCCCCGAAGCCACGCGGCGGCTGGATCATCAGCACGACGTTGCCGGCCTGCAGGGTCGCGAGCACGATCTCGTCGCTGTCGTTGACGAACAGCCGGCCCGGCGCGGGGCCCCACGCCTCGACCATCGCCTCACGCAGGTCGTCGGGCAGGTCCGCCGTCCAGGCCGTGTAGTCGTCGGCGCTGATGCGCACGTGCGCGTCGGTGAGCTGCACCGACGTCAGCCACTCCTCGTCCTGGCCACCGGCGGCGATCAGGGCGTGGATCAGGGTGTCCCCGGCGACCGTGTCGTCCTCGAGGTCGAGGACGCCGAAGCCGTCGCCGACGTCGTACCCGGCATCGCGCAGCCGGCGCAGCATCCGCACGGCCGAGACCGGGGTGTCGAGGCCGACGGCGTTGCCGATGCGCGAGTGCTTGGTGGGGTAGGCCGACAGCATCAGCGCGATCCGCTTCTCGGCGTTCGGCACCTTCCGCAGCCGCGCGTAGTTGACCGCCAGCCCGGCGACCCGCGCCGCCCGCTCCGGGTCGGCGACGTAGGACGGCAGCCCGGCCTCGTCGAGCTCCTTGAACGAGAACGGCGCCGTGCTGATCCGCCCGTCGAACTCGGGGATCGCCACCTGGTTGGCGTAGTCGAGCGGCGTGACGCCGTCGTCCGACTCCTCCCACTCGGCACGGCTGCTGGTCAGGCACAGACCCTGCAGCACCGGGATGTCGAGGGCCGCGATCCGTTCGACGTCCCAGGTCTCGTCCTCGCCGCCGGCACTGACGGACGCGGGCGTCGCGCCTCCGGCCGCCAGCACGGTCACCACGAGCGCGTCCAGCGTGCCGAGCGCGGTGAACAGCTCGTCGGGTGCGGCCCGCAGCGAGCCGGCGAAGATCGGTACGCCGACCGCGTCCCCGGTCGCGTCGACCGCGTCGCACAGCGCGTGCACGAACGCGGTGTTCCCGCTGGCCTGGTGGGCGCGGTAGAAGAGCACGCCCACCCTGGCGCGGTCCCCCGCAACCGCCGGACGCTCCACCAGGCCCCAGGCCGGGATCACCTCGGGCGCCTCGAAGCCCTCGCCGGTCAGCAGCACGGTGTCGGAGAGGAACCGGTGCAGCTCGGTGAGGTTCCGCGGTCCTCCCTCGGCGAGGTAGCGGTGCGCCTCGGCCGCGATCCCGACCGGCACGGTCGAGGCCTCCATGAGCTCGGCGCTCGGGGTCAGCTCGCCACCGAGCACCACGAGCGGACGGGCGGTGCGGCGCAGCGCGGCCAGCTCGGCGTCGTACTGCTGCGGGGAGCCGAGGAGCCGGACGACGACGAGATCGGCGTCGTCGGCCAGGGCGACGAGCGCGGCCAGGTCCGAGCGACTCGGGTTGGCCCAGCCGTAGTCCGCGCCGCTCGCGCGCGCGGACAGCAGGTCGGTGTCGGACGTGGACAGCAGTGCGATGCGCGCCATGACGCTCAAGGCCTCCTCGGGGTTCTCGCCCCTCATCGGTAGGTTCGTCCGCGGCCAGTGTCTGGCTGCCCGCCGCCACGAGGGCGTCGGGGTCACAGTGGCGGAACCGCCCCGGTCTCACACCGGGTTCCTGGGCCGCGGACCTGTGGGGGCTCAGCCTACGGTGGTGCTGTGACTTCTGCGCAGGCGCCCGGCCTCCACGTGGCCGTCCACGGCCATCCCAACCTGGACACGCTCCTTCTGTGGCACCCGGCCGTCCGCACCGATGCGGACGCCGTCGGTGCCCTGGCCAGCCGGATCGCCACCCGCAGCGGGGTCCGGGTCGTCGTACCGGCCTGGGAGGACGGCCGCGACCTGCTCCGCTCGGTCCGCTACGCCCGCCAGACCGCGGTGCACCCGCCGGACCAGCTCTCCGTCGTCGGGTACGGCGACGCCGGGATCGCCGCGCTCAGCCTGGCCCAGCACCAACGGCGCCTCGGCATCGGCCTGCGCCGGGTGACCTGCGTCGACGGAGCGGCCGACCTCACCGACCCGATCAGCGGGCAGCCCCTCGCCGCGCCGTCCGCCGCACCGGTGGAGACCGCCGTCGACGTCGTCGCGTCCGAGGACCCGGCGTGGGCGGCGACGACCGTGACCGCGTGGCGGGCCGCCGGGTGGGCCGCCACGCTGGTCCCGGCGGATCAGTTCACCTGGCGGGTGAACCCCTCCCAGTAGGGAGCACGCAGCTTGAACTTCTGCAGCTTGCCGGTCGCGGTCCGCGCCAGCTCGGTGCGGAACTCGACGGAGGTCGGCGACTTGTAGCCGGCCAGCCGCTCCTTGCACCAGCGGATCAGCTCGGCCTCCATCTCGGGGCCGGCGGTCGCGTCGCCGGCGAGCACGACGAGCGCCTTGATCGTCTCGCCCCACTTCTCGCTCGGGACGCCGATCACCGCGACCTCCGCCACCGCCGGGTGCGAGAAGAGCGTGTCCTCGACCTCGATCGAGGTGACGTTCTCGCCGCCGGTGATGATGACGTCCTTCTTGCGGTCGGCGATCGTCAGGTAGCCGTCGTCGCCGAGCACGCCGCCGTCACCGGTGTGGAACCAGCCGCCGGCCAGCGCCGCGGCCGACTCCTCGGGCTGCTCCCAGTAGCCCTCGAGGATCACGTTGGACCGGGCGAGCACCTCACCGGATCCCTCGTCGGACTCGTCGATGGCCAGCCGCACGCCGATCGCGGGCGCGCCCGCGCGCGTGAGCCGGGTCGCACGCTCCTCGGCCGAGAGGTCGTCCCACTCGGCGCGCGTGCGGTTGATGGTCAGCAGCGGCGAGGTCTCGGTGAGGCCGTAGATCTGGATGAACTCCCAGCCCAGCTCCTCCTGGACCCGGATCACCGTCTTCGTCGGCGGCGGGGCGCCGGCCATGATGATCCGCACCCTGTCGCGCCCGGGGACCTCGCCCTCCCAGGTCTGGGCGGCCTCCAGCACCGCGGCGGCCACCGCGGGCGCCGCGCACATCACCGTGACGCCGTGGTCGCGGACCCGGCGCAGGATCTCGGCGCCGTCGACCTTGCGCAGGATGATGTGCTGCGCGCCGACGCCGGTCATCGCGAACGGCATGCCCCAGCCGTTGGCGTGGAACTGCGGCAACGTGTGGAGGTAGACGTCGCGGTCGCTGATGCCGGCGTGCAGGCCGAAGGTCAGCGCGTTCACCCAGATGTTGCGGTGGGTGATCTGCACGCCCTTGGGCCGGGCGGTCGTGCCCGAGGTGTAGTTGATGGTCGCGGTGGCGCCCTCGTCGTGCTCCCACGGCTTGGGGTCGACACCAGGTGCGGCATAGAGCGCGTCGTCGTCGCCGAGGACGTACTTCTGCTCGCAGCTCACCCCCGACAGCGACTCCTCGAGCTCCGGGTCGACGTAGAGCACCCGGGCGCCGGAGTGCTCGACGATGTACTGCACCTCGTCGGGGCTGAGCCGGAAGTTCACCGGCACCAGCACCCGGCCCCAGCCGCTCACGCCGAAGAACGAGGTCAGCAGCCGGCTGCTGTTGTGGCTGACGATGGCCACCCGCTCCCCCACGCCGATCCCGAGCTCGTCGAGCTTCGCGGCCTGGCGACGGGCGAGCTCACCGATGTGCGCATAGGTCAGCTCGCCCTGGCTCGGCGCGGGCTGGGTCGGCTCGTCGACGACGCCCACCCGCTCGCCGTACACCTGCACGGCCCGGTCGAGGAAGTCGTTGACGCTGAACGGGACGAACACGCGGGGCCTCCTGGGCTCGGGACACACGGATGTGACAGTCACCACCCTAGGCCCGCGGCCCAGGTGTGCGCCCCCTCCGAAAGGAGGGAGCCGCTCCGCTGCCGGGTGCCGCGATGAGAGGACTCTCATCCGGCTCTCACGGTCGGCCCACGATCGGGCAGGATGATCGGGTCATGAGTCGTGCGTGGAAGATCCTGCTGCCGGTTGCAGCGCTGATGGTGCTGGCCGGCTTCGCTGCGGGCGCGGTGGTCCGCGCCGGGGCGGACGAGCCGCCCGCCCGCACCCCGATCGACCTCGGCCCCGCGCCGGCCGACAGCACCGCGACCACCCCGACCACCCCGACCACGCCACAGGAGCAGCCGACCACCCCGTCGGCCGAGGTGATCACGCCGCAGCCCGACCTCGACGGTGACGACGACGGCGACGACGACCGGCGCGGCCGTGACGACGACCGTGACGACGACCGGGACGACGACCGGCGCGGGCACGACGACCGGGACGAGCGTGGCGACGACCGCCACGACGACGACCGTGGCGGCCGCGGGCACGATGACGACTGAGCCGACGCCACCTCCTCCGAGCCGCGCGGGCCTGTCCGTCCGGACCCGGATCACCGCGGCCGTCGCGCTCCTGGTCACCGTCGCCCTCGCCGGCGCGGGCCTGATCGTCTACTGGGTCGAGGGCCGGGCGCTCGACGAGTCGCTCCAGGGCGAGGTCGAGCAGGAGCTCGACGAGTTCGTCGCCCTCCAGCGCACCGGCGACTTCACCACCGTGCGCGACCTGCTCGAGGGCTTCTTGACCCGCAACGTCCCCGCCGACGGCGAGCTCCTGGTCGGCTGGGTGGGCGACGGGACGCTCGTGCAGTACCCGAAGGACGACCTCGTCGACTCCCCGTCGTTCCAGGAGGCGGTCTCGTCCCTGGTCGTCGACGGTGGCACGACCTACCTCGACACCGACCGCGGCGAGGTGCGGATCACCGCCCAGCCGGTCGCGCAGGGCAGCCAGCGCGGCGCGCTGCTCGTGGTCACCTACCTGTCCGAGGACCGCAGCGAGCTCGGGCAGACGATGCGCACCTACACGCTGGTCGCCCTGCTGTCCGCGGTCCTCGTGACCGCGACCGCGGCCTGGGTGTCCGGGCGGCTGCTGCGGCCGCTGCGGACCCTCCACCAGGCCGCCGACACGATCACCGCGACCGACCTCTCCCGCCGCCTGCCCGAGCGCGGCAACGACGACATCACCGCCCTGACCCGCACCGTCAACGGGATGCTGGACCGGCTCGAGCACGCGTTCGCCGGCCAGCGCCAGTTCCTCGACGACGCAGGCCACGAGCTGCGCACCCCGCTGACCGTGCTCCGCGGCCACCTCGAGCTCCTCGACACCGGCAACCCGCAGGAGGTGGCCGAGACCCGCGCCCTGCTCCTCGACGAGGTCGACCGGATGGCCCGGCTGGTCGGCGACCTGATCGTCCTCGCCAAGAGCGACCGGCCCGACTTCCTCGAGCCCGGCGCCACCGACCCGTCGGCGTTGCTCGCGGCCGTGCTCACCAAGGCCAGCGCCCTCGGCGAACGGCACTGGGTGCTCGAGGCCTCGCCCACGCTGCCCGCCGAGCTGGTCCTCGACGGCCAGCGGGTCACCCAGGCCCTGCTCGCCCTCGCCGACAACGCCGTCAAGCACACCTCTCCCGGCGGCCGGATCGCGATCGGCGCCACGGTGGTGGACTCGACCCTGCACTGCTGGGTCCAGGACGACGGCGCCGGCATCGCCCCCGGCGACGAGGCCCGGATCTTCGGCCGGTTCGGCCGGGCGGTCGTCCACGCGGGCGACGAGGGCTTCGGGCTCGGGCTCTCGATCGTGGCCGCGATCGCCCAGGCCCACGGCGGGACCGCGTACGTCGACCGGTCGGCCCCCGGCCCCGGCGCGCGGCTCGCCGTCGACGTCCCCGCGGTGCTGCCGGTCGTGCTCCCGCCACCCGCGCCGACGCCCCCTCCCGCCGACGCCGGTGACCCCGGTGACCCCGAGCAGACCCAGGTCCTGACGTGGCCCACATCCTGATCGTCGAGGACGAGGAGCGGATCGCCTCCTTCGTCGCCAAGGGCCTGCGGGCCGAGGGCCACCGCACCACCGTCGCCGCGGACGGCCACGCCGGGCTCGACCACGCCCTCGCCGGCGACGTCGACCTCGTGGTCCTCGACATCGGCCTGCCCGGCATCGACGGCTTCGACCTGCTCGACCAGCTGCGCTCGCAGGGCTCGCGGGTGCCGGTCATCGTGCTCACCGCCCGCGACTCGGTCACCGACACCGTGACCGCGCTCGAGGGCGGTGCCGACGACTACATGCCCAAGCCGTTCCGGTTCGCCGAGCTGAGCGCCCGGGTCCGGCTGCGCCTGCGCCAGGCGGCCGCCGTACCCGCGGGCAACGGCACCCCCGACGCTCTCACCGCCGCCGGCATCGAGCTCGACCTGCGCACCCGCCGCGCCACCGTCGCGGGCCGCGAGGTCGAGCTCTCCGCGCGCGAGTTCGCCCTCGCCGAGATCTTCCTGCGCAACGCGGGCCAGGTGCTCTCCCGCGAGCAGCTCCTCGACCAGGTCTGGGGCCTCGACTTCGACCCCGGCTCCAACGTCGTCGACGTCTACGTCGGCTACCTGCGCCGCAAGCTCGGCACCGGGGCGATCAGCACCGTGCGTGGGATGGGTTACCGGCTCGACCGTTGACCGGTCAGCCCTTCCAGTGCAGCCTCGGCGCCGGCAGGGCGGCGATCTCCGGCTCGAGCGCCTCGGCGACCTCGCGCGGCAGGGGCCGGTCCGCGGGGTCGGGCTCCAGCAGGGCGTGCACGACCTTCGCCACCGTCGCCGGTACGTCGCCCGGCAGCTCCGCCGGTGCGTCCAGCAGCTGCGGGAACCGGTCGGCGGGCTCGACCGCCGCCGGGTCGCCGTCGCGGAACGGCCGGTGGCCGGCGATCGCGTGGAACAGGGTGGTCCCGAGCCCCCACAGGTCGCTCGCGTGACCGGGGACGCCGTACGCGCCTCCGGGAGCGGCCTGCTCCGGGGCCATGTACGCGTCGGTGCCGATGTGCCCGGTGACCTCGGCGGCACGCGCGGACGCACGCGCGACCGAGAAGTCGATCAGCCGCGCGGGCGAGCCCATGATCACGTTGCTCGGCTTGAGGTCGAGGTGGCACACGTCGGCGTGCCCGAAGAAGTGCAGCGCTGAGGCGAGGTCGATCGCGAGCGGCAGGTACTGCTGCGGCGAGAGCCGCCGGTGCCGGCGGATCAGGCGCGACAGGCTCGGCCCCTCGACGTGCTCGAGCACCAGGTGCGGACGAGGCCCGTCGACGTCGTGCCTCAGGCCGCGGACGGTGACGGGGTGGTGCGCGACGTCGAGGGCGGTGGCCTCGCGGAGGAGCCCCTCGAGGGTGTGCGGGTCGTCGACCTCGACGGGCCGCACGACCTTGGCGACCACGGGGCCGTAGGTGATCTCGTCGAAGGCGAGGTACGCCTCGTACGCCGAGCCGCCCCCGAGCGACCGCAACGCGGTCAGCTCGGGGGTGATGGCGTCACCCTCGGCGAAGCCCCAGGACGACAGCGTGCCCATCGTCGGCTCGTCAGCCGCGCGTGTTGTGGCGGGTCTTGTCGTTGGTGTGGTTGCGGGTCCAGTCCCGCACCTTGGGCCCCGGCCCGTCGTTGGTCCAGTCCACGACCGCCCGGCCGGTACGGCTGTCGTCCCGGCCACTGCGCGCACCGGTCCGGCTGTCGTCACCGCGCGTGTTCGTCACGGTGCCGGCGCTCGTGCCCGTACGGGTGTGGGTGTCCGCGGCCTGGGGGCCGTCGTCGTCCGGGTCGTCGTCATCGGCCACGAGGACGACGTCGGCGGTGTCCTGCTCCCGCTTGAACGCCAGCTGCGCGTCGCCGCCGCTCGCCTCGGCCGGCCAGGCGAGCACGCTGAGGACGACGCCGGCGGCCGTGACGCCGCCCAGTGCGCTGAGCGCGACCATCAGGGGCTTCTTCATCGGTACCTCCTCGATCGGTGGACGTCGACGGACCGTCGACGTCCACCACCCTCCCGAGCCGGGGTGAGGTGGGCATGAGTCGCCGGTGAGAGGGTTCTCATGAACCGCTCTGACCAGCCCGCGGGTCAGCGCCTGATCTTCGGCGACTTGCCGGCGCCGACGCCGACCGAGGAGGACAGGGTCATCCCCGTCCGCAGGCCGTCGTCGTCGTAGGACTCGCCCGTGAACATCGCCAAGGTCGACAGCGTCACCCCGACCCGGACCCAACGCGGGTCGTCGAGGCAGGAACGAGGGATCGTGAACCGGATGGCCGTCTTGGCGGCCACCAGCCTGCGCTTGAGGCCCGGGCAGCGCTCGGACGGGCCGTCGCTGTTGAAGTCCATCAGGTCGGTGCTGCTCATGCCCGGCGCCCGCATCGACATCAGCAGGAAGTGGTGACCCCGCGTCCGGATGCCGACCCCGGCCATGAAGGAGCCCGTGATCCGGGTGCGGGTCCGGACGTCGACCACCAGCTTCGCGCGGCGGTGGTCGACGGCCACCTGCGTGATGTCGCCGTTCTCCTGCTCCGGAGCGGTCACGATCGACAGCGACGTGTCGGTCTCGACCGTGTGCGTCACGTCGCCCGCCGCGTCGTCGTAGGTCCACCGGTCGGCGTGCGCGGGCGCGGCGAGCGCGACCGTGCCCCCCGAGATCAGGACGGACAGCAGCAGGGCGGGAACGGCCCGCGACACCGAGATCGACATGACGCCACCCTCCCACAGTTGTTGACGACGTGTCGCCAAAACCGTGGGACCGGTGGGCGCAGAGGGGATCGAACCCCCGACCACTTCGTTGTAAGCGAAGGGCTCTACCGCTGAGCTATACGCCCCAGAAGCCGGGCCAGCGTACCGAAGCGCGGCCGCAGGACCGAAACGAGCACCCCGCGTGAAGGGGAGAAAAATGAGCTGAACCGCTGGCGTCTCGGGTCACCAGCGGTTCAACGAGTAGAACAGTAGCGGCCGGATCCGGTCCGTCCAACGGGTCGCGGGAAAATAGTTGAAAAATGACCCAAACGGACTACGTGACCGGGGCGAACTGCCTACCGGTCGTGCTGGACGGCGGCCGCGCGCAGTGCCGCGAGCAGGTCGTCGGCGCTGCGGGCGGCGGGCTTCGGGTTGTGCACCGACCAGGCCAGGCGTCCGGCCTTGTCGATGACGTACGACGACCGCTCGGCGCTGCCGCCCCGCTCGTCGAACACGCCGTAGGCCCGCGCCACCTCGCCGTGCGGCCAGAAGTCGCTGAGCAGCCCGAAGTTGAGCCCGTCGGCGTCGCTGAACGCCCGCAGCGCGTAGACCGGGTCGCAGGAGATCGCGAGCACCTCGGTGTCGAAGGTGAGGAACTCGTCGAGCCGGCTGCGGATGCCGTGCATCTCGCCGCTGCACACGCCGCTGAACGCGAACGGGTAGAAGACGAGTGCGACCGCCTTCACCCCGCGGTACGACGACAGCGTGATGTCCTGGCCGAACTGGTCGCGCAGCGTGAAGTCGGGGGCGAGCCCTCCGACCTCGATGCCGGTGGCGGCGCTGGGTGGGCCGGCCACGTCGGGCCTCACGGGGTGGAGTCCGTCGGCTCGATCGCCGCGAGCTCGCGCTTGAGGACCTTGCCGGTCGCGTTGCGGGGCAGCTCGTCGAGGAAGACGATCTCGCGCGGCACCTTGAACCGGGCCAAGTTCTCCTTGACCAGGTCCTTGAGCTCGTCGGCGCTGACCGGCTCGGCCTCGGGCACGCGGACCACGAAGGCGCGCAGCCGCTTGCCGAAGTCGGGGTCCTCGACGCCAATGGCGGCGACCTCCGCGACCCGGTCGTGGGCGGCGATGCAGTCCTCGACCTCCTTGGGGAAGACGTTCTCGCCGCCGGAGACGATCATCTCGTCGTCGCGGCCCTCGACGTACAGCCGTCCCTCGCGGTCGAAGCGACCCACGTCGCCCGACGACATCAGGCCGTCGATCATCTCCTTGCCGCCACCGCCGGTGTAGCCCTCGATCTGGAGCGAGTTGCCGACGAAGATCCGGCCCGACTCCCCCACGGGCAGCTCGCGGCCGTCGGCGTCGAGGATGCGCACGACGGTCTGGTGCGGCAGGCGACCGGCACAGCCCGGCGCCTCGCGCAGGTCCTGCGGGGAGGCGATCGAGGCCCAGGCGACCTCGGTGGAGCCGTAGATGGAGTAGAGGTTGTCGCCGAAGCGGTCCATCCACTGCGTCGGCAGGTCGCCGGGCAGCGCCGAGCCGGAGGAGGCGACCGCCTTGAGGTGCGGCAGCGGGTACCGGTCGAGCGTCTCCTCGGGCAGCGCCAGGATCCGCTGCAGCATCACCGGGATGACCGCGAACGAGTCGCACTCCTCCTCGTGCAGCAGGCGCAGCGCGTCCTCGGGGTCGAACTTGCGGGTCAGCACGAGCGTGGTGCCGAGCATCATCGCGAGCTGGTAGTGCGCGAAGCCCCAGGTGTGGAACAGCGGCGCGGCGACGTGGCACTTCCACCCGCTCTTGAGCGGCATCCGCGACAGCAGCGAGATCGCGGCCGGCAGGCCGCCCTGGGGCCGGGGCGCGCCCTTCGGCGTACCCGTGGTGCCGGAGGTCAGGATGATGGTGCGGCCCTTGCTGGCCGGTGGCGTGAGGTCGCCGGTGCGCCCGGCCGCGAGACCGGCGACGATCAGGCCCTCGAGGCTGTCCTCGCCCGCGTCGCCATCGGTCCAGCCGAGCACCCGGTCGGCGATGTCGGCCCCGGACAGCAGGCCGGTGAACTCCTCGTCGTGCACGACGACGCGCGGCTTCTCCCGCGCGATGACGTCGGCCAGCTGGGGGCCGGCGAAGGCGGTGTTGAGGTAGAGGACGTCGGCGCCGAGCTTGCTGATCGCGATCGAGGCCTCGATGAAGCCGCGGTGGTTGCGGCACATGACCGCCACGCCGTCGCCCGGCTTCACGCCGCGGGCACGCAGCCCGTGGGCCAGCGCGTTGGTGCGCTCCTGCAGCTCGCCGAAGGTGAGCGAGCCACGCTCGTCGATGATCGCGACCTGCTGGGGCATCCGCAGCGCGATGGTCTTGAACCCGCCCGCCGGCGTGGTGCTCCACTGCCGCAGGGCGTTGGCCATGCCGGCGATCACGACCGGCGAGTAGGGGCGCACGATCCCCGACTCGGTCAGGATCTTGAGGCTGGTTCCGGTGTCCTTGACCCGGCTGGTGACCAGGTGCGCGAGCTTCCCCATGCCCCTATTCAAGCCCACCGGCTCAGGAGACGGACTTCGGTGCCACCAGTCGGCTCGCTGCCCAGTCCTTGCTGACGGCCGCCGCGGAGGTCTGCGAGAGGCCGGCGATCGGGGCCGCCTCCGCGATGTCGGCCGCGTCGACCGCGCCGGGGCGCCCGATCTTGGGCGTCAGCAGCCAGATCACGCCGCCGCCGACGAGGTCGGTGAGGGCGTCGACCAGGCCGTCGACCAGGTCGCCGTCGTCGTTGCGCCACCACAGCACCACGGCGTCGACGACGTTGCCGTAGTCACCGTCGACCATGTCGCCGTCGATGGCGTCCTCGATCGCGACGCGCAGCTCGTCGTCGGTGTCGTTGTCCCAGCCGAGCTCCTGGACCACCATCCCCTGCTTGAGGCCCATCCTCTCGGCGGGTCCGGTCGGGCCGGATGAGCTGGTGCCGCCGGTGGCGGTCGAAGTCACGGTGAGTCCTCCAGTGGTCGGGTACGACGAACGTCCCGCTGGTGCGGGTTGGGGAGTAGTCCAGCGGAGTCAGGGGGCGCGGCGCAACCCTCACGCCCGCAGAACGTCCCCCGGGAAGTACTCACGGGTAGATTTTCTGCCCTTCTGAGAGGTGCAACGATGGGCGACGTGACCTCCGACACGAACACCGACGGCACCACCCCGGCCGTGCGCGCGGCGTCGACGCCCTCGGTCATCCACGAGGGCCTGCCGACCCAGCTCCCCGACATCGACCCCGACGAGACCCAGGACTGGATCGACTCGTTCAACGCGCTCGTCGACGAGCGCGGCCGGGAGCGGGCCCGCTACGTGATGCTGCGTCTGCTGGAGCGCGCCCGCGAGGCCCAGGTCGGCGTGCCCGCCCTGCGCAGCACCGACTACATCAACACCATCCCGCCGGAGCGCGAGCCGTGGTTCCCCGGCGACGAGGACGCCGAGCGCCGGATCCGGGCGTTCATCCGCTGGAACGCCGCCGTCATGGTCTCGAGCGCCAACCGCAAGGGCCTGGAGGTCGGCGGTCACATCGCGACCTACCAGTCGAGCGCGAGCCTCTACGAGGTCGGCTTCAACCACTTCTTCCGCGGCAAGGACCACCCGGGCGGCGGCGACCAGGTCTTCATCCAGGGCCACGCCTCCCCCGGCATCTACGCCCGCGCGTTCCTCGAGGGCCGGCTGAGCGAGGAGCAGCTGTTCCGGTTCCGCCAGGAGGTCCAGCACGGCAAGGGCGCCGGGCTGTCGTCGTACCCCCACCCGCGGCTGATGCCGGACTTCTGGGAGTTCCCGACGGTCTCGATGGGCCTGACGGGCATCAACTCGATCTACCAGGCGCGGTTCAACCGCTACCTGCACAACCGCGGCATCAAGGACACCAGCCAGCAGCACGTCTGGGCCTTCCTCGGCGACGGCGAGATGGCCGAGCCGGAGTCGCTGGGTGCCATCCGGATCGCCGCCCGCGAGGAGCTCGACAACCTCACCTGGGTGATCAACTGCAACCTGCAGCAGCTCGACGGGCCGGTCACCGGCAACGGCAAGATCATCCAGGAGCTCGAGGCCAACTTCCGCGGTGCGGGCTGGAACGTGATCAAGGTCGTCTGGGGCCGCGAGTGGGACGCCCTGCTCGCCCGTGACGTCGACGGCGTGCTGGTCAACAAGATGAACTCCACGCCCGACGGCGCCTTCCAGACCTTCTCGGTCGAGTCCGGCGCCTACAACCGCGAGCACTTCTTCGGCCCCGACCCCCGGCTGCGCGCCATGGTCGAGCACATGACCGACCGGCAGATCGAGAAGCTGCCCCGCGGGGGCCACGACTACCGCAAGGTGTACGCCGCCTTCGACTCCGCGACCAAGCACGTCGGCCAGCCGACGGTGATCCTGGCCCACACGGTCAAGGGCTGGACGATCGACGCCCTCGAGGGCAAGAACGCCACCCACCAGATGAAGAAGCTGACCCAGGACGACCTCAAGAAGTTCCGCGACCGGCTCTACCTGCCGATCAGCGACCGGGACCTGGAGACGGCCTACGAGGCCACCGGCGCGGCGCCGTTCTTCCACCCGGGCGCGGACTCCCCCGAGATCGAGTACATGATGGAGCGGCGGCGCCAGCTCGGCGGCTCGCTCCCCCGGCGCGTGATCCGCGCCAAGGCCCTCAAGCTTCCCGGCGACAGCGTCTATGCCGAGCTCAAGAAGGGCGCCGGGACCCACAAGGTCGCCACCACCATGGCCGCCGTCCGGCTGCTCAAGGACTGGATGAAGGACCCCGAGATCGGCGAGCGGCTCGTGCCGATCGCCCCCGACGAGTACCGCACCTTCGGCATGGACGCGATGTTCCCGTCGGCCAAGGTCTACGACCCGCACGGCCAGCAGTTCGAGTCGGTGGACCGCAACATGCTGCTGCAGTACAAGATGTCGACGAGCGGCCAGATGCTCCACGAGGGCATCTCCGAGGCCGGCGCGATGGCCTCCGCGATCGCCGCCGGGTCGTCGTACGCCACCCACGGGCAGCCGATGATCCCGTTCTACATCTTCTACTCGATGTTCGGCTTCCAGCGCACGGGCGACTCCATCTGGGCGATGGCCGACCAGCTCGCGCGCGGATTCCTGATCGGCGCCACCGCCGGCCGCACGACCCTCACCGGCGAGGGCCTGCAGCACGCCGACGGCCACTCCCCGCTGCTCGCCGCGACCAACCCGGCCGTCGTGCACTACGACCCGGCGTTCGGCTACGAGGTCGGGCACATCATGCGCTCCGGTCTCGAGCGGATGTACGGCGTGAACGCCGAGCACCCGCTCGGCGAGGACGTGATCTTCTACCTCACCGTCTACAACGAGCCGGTCGCCCAGCCCGCCGAGCCCGAGGGCCTCGACGTCTCCGGGCTGCTCAAGGGCATGTACAAGGTCACCGATGCCCCCGCATCCGAGGGCCCGCAGGTGCGCCTGCTCGCCTCGGGCGTCGGCTTCCCGTGGATCGACGAGGCGAGGCGGATCCTCGCCGAGGACTGGGGCGTCCAGGCCGAGACCTGGTCGGTCACCTCGTGGAACGAGCTGGCCCGCGACGGCATCGCGACCGGGAAGTGGAACCTCCTCCACCCGGACGAGGCCCACCGGACGCCGTACGTCACCGAGGCACTGGGAGCGGGCGCCAACGCCGACGCCCCGGTCGTCGCCGTCTCCGACTACATGACGGCCGTCCCGCTGCAGATCGCGCAGTGGGTGCCCGCGGACTACCGAGTCCTCGGCGCCGACGGCTTCGGCTTCGCCGACACCCGTCCTGCCGCACGCCGGTTCTTCCAGGTCGATGCGCAGTCCGTCGTCGTGCAGGCGCTCGCTGCCCTGGCCGACGCCGGCGAGATCGACCCGGGCCGGGTCAAGGAGGCCGTCGAGCGGTACCGCATCGACGACCCGACCGCCGTCGCCGGCGTCCTCCAGGAGGGCGGCGACGCCTGAGGGCCCGCCGACTCACGGTGGGGCGGCCCGCCGCCGGAACCGCTGGGCGCTCGTGGCGACCGCGAGCACCCACGCGCCCCCGGCGGCCAGGGCCGCCAGCAGGAGCGGGAGGACCGTGCCCGGCCCGAGCCGGCCGAGCGCCCAGGCGTCGGCCTCCGGGCCGCACGTCCCGCCCTTCTCGAAGCACAGGGTGCTCGTCGAGCGGGTCGGCACCGGCAGGTCCGTCGGCGGCGCCGGCACCCCGTCGGCCTCCCGCAGGGCCGCGGGCGGCAGCAGGGCCGGGAGCCCGACGATCTCGGTCCCGGTGTCGTCGAGCCGGTACTGCGACGAGAGCCAGCCGGTGAAGGCCGCGGCGAGCGCGGCGTGCCCGCGCTCGTTGGGGTGCAGGCTGCTGTGGATCCAGTTGCCCGGGTTGAACCGGTCCAGCGCGGCCCCTCCGACGCCCCGCAGGTCCAGGAAGTTCAGGCCCGGCGTACCCGACGGGTCGCACAGCGCGAGGTGCGAGTCGGTCAGCGCGGAGCGCATCGGTGCGACGTAGTAGACGCCCGTCTCCTTCGCGACCTTCTCGATCGTGTCGTCGAGCCGGTCGGTGAAGCTGCGCACGAAGCGGATGTCGCCCGCCTCCACTGGCGCCCGGACGCACCCGTCCTCGGTGGCGAACGCGTCGGGGTAGGGCATCACGGCGACCGGCGACCCCGGGAACGCCGCGGCGATCGCCAGGTACGTCGCCCGGAGCGCCTCCTCCACGGCCGGCAGGTTGTCGGTGAAGTAGGCCGCCACACGGGTGTCGTCGCAGCTGCCCAGCGACAGGCAGGACGACCCGACCTGGCGGAAGCCGGAGTCGTTGCCGCCGATGCTGAGCAGCACCAGCTCCGGCTCGAGGCCGGGATCGGCCGCCTTCACCTCGGCGAGGGCGTGGCCGACCTGGATGCCCTCGCCGGCGTACTGCTGGTCGACGCCGGCGCGCCCCACCACGTTGCGGGCCCGCGCGCCCGAGCACGCCCGGAACACCAGCCGGTGGGCGTCCAGCGCCTGCGCGACCAGCACCGGCCACGCCGTGGCCGCCCGGCGGCACTGGTTGCCGCCCGCGACATTGGTCCGGTCGAGGTAGCGCGCGGCGCCCTCCCCCGAGCTGTAGGAGTCGCCGAGCGAGACCACGACCGGCTCCGCGACGCCGGCCTTCGCCGGCGAGGCCCTCGCGGACAGCACGACCGGCTTCACGTCCTGCGAGGCCGGCGTGAGGCCCATCAGCGCCAGGATCGCCAGCACGACGGCGATGTCGGCCAGGCTGCCGACCGCGAACGCCCAGGTGAGCACGACGACGACCACCACGAGGATCAGCAGGTAGCGCGTCTGCTCGAGGAAGACCACGCCCACCACCAGGCTGAGCCCGGTCGCGCAGGCACCGCCGAGGATCCACAGCTGCCGTTCCCGGTCACCGTCGGGCTGGGACTGCGCGATGATCCGGCGCTCGGACAGCACGTGCACCAGCGCCGGCACGGGTACGACGGCCAGCACGAGCAACGGACCCGCCAGCATCGTCGGGGCGCGACCGAGCAACCACAGCGCGGCGTACGCGACCAGCAGCAGGCCGGCGAGCGAGTGCCAGCCGAAGAGCCGTGGCGCGACCGGATCACCCTGGATCACCCGCCACCGCAGCTTGCGGATGGCCAGCCCGGCGCCGATGTACGCCGTGATCAGCGCACCGAGGACGAACGTGGACAGCGAGCGCTCGAGGAAGACCCCGATCAGGATCGTGACGACGACCGGCACCGCGAGGGCCAGCGCGAGCAGCGGCCAGCTGCGGTAGTCCTCCTGACCATCGACCCAGTTCGCGTCGAGACCGCGCACCCACAGCGTCGCGGTGATCAGGAAGGCCGCGAACGCGGCGTACATGGCCACCTGCGTCTGTCCCTGTCGTGCGACGACGAACAGCCCCATGACCGCCAGCACGAACGCCAGCAGGCGCACCGCGTCGGGGTGGCGGAGTGTCCGTGGCTGCACCGGTCCTGCGGCCATAGGCCATTGAGGCGCCTGGGACCGCCCCGTGGCAATGGCCCGGACGGGCTACCGCCCGGGCGGGTCAGGCGGAGGTGACCGCCTCGTCGCGCGCCTCGGCGACCGCGACCGCGGCCAGCGGGCCGAGTGGGGCCGTCGCGCCGGCCTTGAGCATCCGGCGGAACCTGGCCCGGTTGTAGGACGCCGGCTCGGTCGTGGAGATGAAGTCGTGGAGCAGCCGCACGAACTCGTCCGGGTGGTCCTTGTGCGGGAAGTGACCGGCGTCCGCCAGCACGTCGACGCGCACGTCGGGCGCCAGCGCCCGCGCGTTCTCGGCGTGCGTGGCGGGGATGACCTGGTCCTCCACGCCCCACAGCACGGCCATCGGCATGGCCTCGCTGAGGTAGGCACGGTCGGACATGGTCACGATCTGGCCGCGCCAGTCGATCACGGCCCGGACCAGGTGGCGGATCGCGAAGCGGGTGCGGCGGTCCTTCCACGACTCGACGATGTCGGCGACCTCGTCGAGGTCGCGGGTGTACTTGCGCAGCGGCCCGAACGTGAGCCGCCCGGACGCCGTGCGCAGGGCGAAGGTCTCGACGTGCCGGATGCCGGGGAGCGTCAGCAGGCCGACGGCACGGAACCAGCCGGGCACCTGGATCAGCCGGATCATCGGCGTCACCTCGGGCCCGAGGCCGCCGGTCGACACCAGCATCACCCGCTGGGTGCGCTCGGGGAACTGGTAGGCGAACTGCATCGCGACGCCGCCGCCGAAGCTGTGGCCGACGACGGTGACCTTGTCGATCCCCAGGACGGTGAGCAGGTCACGCATCCCGTTGGCGTACCCGCCGAGCGTGTAGTCGGCGCGCGGCTTGTCCGACAGGCCGTGCCCGAGCAGGTCGGGCGCGATCACGGTGTACCACTGCGCGAGGTCGTCGATCACGTGCGCCCACGTCGTGTGGTCGCACGCCAGGCCGTGCAGCAGCAGGAGGGCCGGGCCGGAGCCCTTCTTGACGTACGCGCGGCGCTTGCCGTGCAGCGTGACGTACTGGACCTCGTGCCGGACCTCGTGCTGGACGTCGTTCCCCACCGACATCGCGGCGCCCCCTCACGCTCGGCTAGCAAATGCTCACTCCTGCTAGCAATGGTGAACGATTCAACCACGCGAACCCGCCGGCCCGACACCCCTGCCTCCGCATCGCGGGCGAGGCCTTGACCCCTAGGCTTTGACCATGTCCCCCACCGGTTCGGCACAGCGGGCCGAGGCCACCCGGCAGCTGCGTGCCGCGACCGGCTCACTGAGCACCGCGGCGACCGCCCGGATGGACACCGACCTGCCCTGGTTCCGCGACCTGAGCGCCGAGGAGCGCTCGTACGTCGCGATGATCGTCCAGGCCGGCGTGCGGGGCTTCGTCGACTGGTTCGCCGACGCCGGGGCCTCCGACCCGCAGGACCACGCGCTGGTCGGCCAGGTCTTCGGCGCCGCACCGCGGGCGATGGCCGGCACGGTCGACCTGCACCAGACCGTCGACCTGATCAAGCTCACCATCGACGAGGTCGAGGCCAACATCGAGCGCCTCCTCGACCCCGAGGTGCTGCCCGACGTGCATGCTGCCGTGCTGCGCTACGGCCGCGAGGTCGCCTTCGCGACCGCCGAGGTCTACGCCCGCGCCGCCGAGGTGCGTGGCCGCTGGGACGCCCGCCTCGAGGCGCTCGCCGTCGACGCCGTGCTGCGCGCCGAGACCGACGAGGCGGTGCTGTCCCGGGCCAGCGCCGTCGGCTGGTCCTCCCGCGGCGAGGTCGCGGTCGTCGTCGGCACCGCCCCGCCCGAGGCCGCGGCCGGCCAGACCGGCGTCTTCGACGACGTACGACGGGCCGCCCGCGAGGGTGGTCTCGACGCCCTCAGCGCCGTCCAGGGCCACCTGCTCGTGGTCATCCTCGGCGGCGTCGACCAGCTCGAGAAGGACGCGAGCTCCGTGGTCGACCTGTTCGGCGAGGGCGCCGTGGTCGTCGGCCCCACCGCCACCGACCTGGCCCACGCCCACGTGTCCGCCCGGGTCGCCCTCGACGCGCTGCGGGCGGCCGTCGGCTGGCCGGACGCACCGCGGCCGGTCTCCGCCCACGACCTGCTCCCCGAGCGGATCCTCGCCGGCGACGACCTGGCCCGCTGGGAGGCGATCGACGACCTCTACCGCCCGCTCGCGGAGTCGCGCGGCGAGCTGGTCGAGACCCTCGTCGCCTACTTCGCCAACGGCGCCGGCATCGAGGCCACCGCCCGCACGTTGTTCGTGCACGCCAACACCGTGCGCTACCGGCTCGGCCAGATCGCCGACCTCACCGGCCTCACCCCGTCGGTCCCCCGCGACGCGCTGACGCTGCAGCTGGCGCTCGTGCTGGGCCGTCAGTCCGCCTGAGTCCTCCGGGACGTATCACCACCACACCCTCGACGCTCCTCCTCCCAGGGGCACCCGCCCTCGTCGACCGAGAGGGACAGCCATGCGGATCGGTACCTGGAACCTGGAGAACCTGTTCCGGCCGAGCGTGACCGACGCGGCGCCGACCACCGCCGGCGCCTACGAGGCCAAGCTCGCCGCGCTCGCGGCCACGATCACGGCGCTCGACCCCGACGCGCTCGCCGTCCAGGAGGTGGGCGACCCCGACGCGCTCCAGGACCTCCTCGACCTGCTCGACGGCTCCTGGACCGCCGAGGTCGCCGGTCCCGACGGGCGCGGGATCCGGGTCGGCTGCATCTCCCGGCTCCCGCTCAGCGTGGTCGCGCAGGTCACCTCGTTCCCGGCCGGCCTGCAACCGGTCCAGGTCGGCGACCACGGCGAGACGATGGACGCCATGGGCCGCCCCGCGCTGCACGTGCGGATCGGCGACGGCGCGGACGCCCTCGACCTGGTCTCGACCCACCTCAAGTCGAAGCTGCTGACCTATCCCGGCGGCCGGTTCGGTCCGCGGGACGAGGGCGAGCGCGCCCGGTACGCCGTCTACGCGCTCCACCGGCGCGCAGCGGAGGCGGCCGCCGTACGGGATGCGGTGACGCACCTCCTCGCCGACCCGGACGACGGCCCCCGACGCCGCCTGCTGGTGGCCGGCGACCTCAACGACGAGCCCGAGGCCGCGACCACCCAGATCCTCCTCGGGCCGGGCGGCTCCGAGATCGGCACCGCCGGCTTCGACCGGCCCGACGCCGGGGACGCGGCCCGGCTGTGGAACCTCGCGCCGCTCATCCCCGAGGACCAGCGCTTCAGCCGGATCTACCGCGGGCGCCACGAGCTCATCGACCACCTCCTGGTCAGCCACGCCCTGGTCGGCACCGTCCGATCGGTCACGACGGGCGGTCCGACGGCCGTCGCGGCCACCCCGTCGGTCGCCGACGATCCCGACCTGCGACGCAACGCGCCGGGCTCCGACCACCGACCCGTGGTCGCCACCCTCGCGTCCTTGTAGGACTCCCACAAGGACGCGGCGCCAAGTTCGTGGACGGTGCAGGCGCGGTCCTCCGCCCCCGGACGGCAGTCTGGATCCGTGCTCGTGATCGTGGCCCCCGGACAAGGCGCACAGACGCCAGGATTCCTCTCGCCCTGGCTGGAGGACGACGCCGTCGCGGCCTACGTCGACTGGCTGTCCGCCGTCGCCGGCCTCGACCTGGCGCACTACGGCACCGAGGCCGACGAGGAAACGATCCGCGACACCAAGATCGCCCAGCCGCTGCTGGTCGCCGCCGGCCTCGTCGCCGCGCGCCAGCTCGGCGCCACGCCGGGCGCGGTGACCGGCCACAGCGTCGGCGAGATCACCGCCGCCGTCGGCGCCGGCGTGCTCAGCGCCGAGCAGGCCATGGTCCTGGTCCGCGAGCGCGGCAACGCGATGGCCGACGCTGCCGCGGTCACCCCGACCGGGATGACCGCCGTCCTCGGCGGCGACCGCGACGAGGTGCTGGCGGCGATCGCCGCGCAGGGCCTGACCGCCGCCAACGACAACGGCCCCGGCCAGATCGTCGCCGCCGGCACGACCGAGCAGCTGGCCGCGTTCGCCGAGAACGGCCCGAAGGGCGGCCGCCTGCGCCCGCTCTCGGTCGCCGGCGCGTTCCACTCCCCCCACATGGCCCCGGCCGTCGACCACGTCGCGGGCCTGGCCCGTGCGGTCGCCGTCGCCGACGCCCACACGCCGTTCATCACCAACTCCGACGGCACCACGCTCACCGACGGCCGCGAGGTGCTGGACCGGATCGTCGGGCAGATCGCCCGCCCGGTCCGCTGGGACCTGTGCCTGGCGCGGATGACCGACCTCGGTGTGACCGGCATCCTGGAGCTGCCGCCGGCCGGCACCCTGACGGGGATCGCCAAGCGCTACTTCCGCGGCGGCGAGCAGGAGGTCGAGACCTTCGCGCTCACCGGGCCCGAGCAGCTCGACGAGGCCCGCGCGTTCTGCGAGCGGCACGCCCTCGAGTCCGAGGTCGTGCCGGCATGACGACCCTGCGGACCGAGACCGGACCGTCGTACGCCGCCATCCTGGGCGTCGGCGCGTACCGCCCCTCGCGCCTGGTGCCCAACTCCGAGGTCATCGACGCCATCGACTCCAGCGACGAGTGGATCCAGCAGCGCTCGGGCATCAAGACCCGCCGCTTCGCCACCGACGACGAGACCATCGTCTCGATGAGCGTCGCTGCCGCCCAGCAGGCCCTCGACGCCGCCGGCGTCGACGCGCGCCAGGTCGACTGTGTCGTCGTCGCGACCGTCAGCCACCTGCTGCAGACCCCGTCCGCCGCGACGATGATCGCCCACGAGCTCGGCACCGAGCAGGCCGCGGCCTTCGACATCTCGGCCGCGTGCGCCGGCTTCTGCCACGGCGTCGCGCTGGCCAACGACATGGTCCGCGGCGGCACCGCCGGCTACGCGCTGGTCATCGGCGTCGAGCGGCTCTCCGACATCACCGACCCGACCGACCGCGGCACGGCGTTCATCTTCGCCGACGGCGCGGGAGCGGTCCTCGTCGGGCCGTCCGAGACCCCCGGCATCGGTCCGGTCGTCTGGGGCTCCGACGGCGAGCACTACGACCACATCCGCACCGCCGACTGGCGCGACGTGCTCGCGTCCGACAACCCGACGATGCCGTGCCTGACCATGAAGGGCAACGAGGTCTTCCGCTGGGCGTCGTTCACGATGGCCAAGACGGCCCAGCAGGCGCTGGACCGCGCCGGGATCAGCGTCGACGAGCTCGACGTGTTCGTCCCCCACCAGGCCAACAACCGCATCACCGACGCCATGGCCCGCTCGCTGCGGCTGCCCGAGTCGGTCAGGATCGCCCGCGACATCATCGACGCCGGCAACACCTCGGCCGCCTCGGTCCCGATGGCCCTGCGCCGGATGATCGACGACGGCGACGCGAAGAGCGGCGACACCGCCCTCCTCATCGCCTTCGGCGCCGGCCTGGCGTACGCCGCCCAGGTCGTCGTCGTCCCCTGACGGGTCGCCCCGCGCCCCGCCCACGGATTGCACCACCCCGCACCACCCACCAACCACGGGAGAACAAGAAAATGAGCACCGAAGAGATCCGCGCCGCCCTCGCCGAGATCGTCAACGAGGTCGCCGGTATCCCGGCCGACAGCGTTCAGCTGGACAAGTCGTTCAGCGACGACCTGGACGTCGACTCGCTCTCCATGGTCGAGGTCGTCGTCGAGGCCGAGGAGAAGTTCGGCGTCACCATCCCCGACGACGAGGTCAAGAACCTCAAGACCGTCGGCGACGCCGTCGCCTACATCGAGCGCAACCGCGCCGCCTGATCCCCACCTGACTCACCAAGGAGACCGACAGCCATGTCCCGCACTCGTGTCGTCGTGACCGGCCTGGGCACCACCAGCCCGCTCGGCGGCGATGTCGCCAGCACCTGGGAGGGCCTGCTCGCCGGTCGCTCGGGGGTTCGTCCCCTCGGCGACATGGCTGACGGTCTCCCCGTGAAGATCGGCGCCCCGGCCGCCGTCGACCCGTCCGAGGTCCTCGACCGCGTCGTCGCCCGTCGGCTCGACCGCTCCTCGCAGCTCGCCCTCGTGGCGGCGCTCGAGGCGTGGGCCGACTCGGGCCTCGACGTCGTCAAGGAGGCCGGCGACCTCGACGGCGACCGGTTCGGGGTCGCCTTCGCCTCGGGCATCGGCGGCGTGCACACGCTGCTGTCCAACCACGAGGTCCTGCTCGAGAAGGGTCCGCGCCGGGTCTCCCCGATCGCGGTCCCGATGCTGATGGCCAACGCCCCGGCCGCGACCATCAGCCTCAAGCTGGGCGCCCGCGGCCCGGTCAACACGCCGGTCTCGGCGTGCGCGTCGGGCAACGAGGCGGTGTCCCTGGCCGCCGACCAGATCCGGCTCGGCCGGGTCGACGTCGCGATCGCCGGCGGCACCGAGGCGGCCATCCACCCGCTGCCCATCGCCGCGTTCGCCAACATGATGGCCCTGTCGAAGAACGACGGCGACCCGACCAAGGTGTCGCGTCCCTTCGACGTGGCCCGCGACGGCTTCGTGCTCGGCGAGGGCGCCGGCGCCCTCGTCCTCGAGTCGCTCGAGCACGCCCAGGCCCGCGGCGCCCGGATCTACGCCGAGGTCCTCGGCACCGGCATCACCGCCGACGCGCACGACATCGCCCAGCCGGACCCGGCCGGCCGCGGTGGCGCCCGCGCCATCAAGGCCGCCGTCCAGGACGCCGGCGTCGCCCCCACCGACATCGCCCACGTCAACGCGCACGCGACCTCGACCCCGCAGGGTGACGTCGCCGAGTCGCTGATGCTGCACGCCATCCTCGGCTCGGCCGCCAACGACCTCGTCGTCTCGGCGACGAAGTCGATGACCGGTCACCTGCTCGGTGGCGCCGGCGCGCTCGAGGCGGTTGCGACCGTGCTCGCGATCCACCACCGGACCGCGCCGCCGACCATCAACCTCGACGAGCAGGACGAGCGCGTCGAGCTCGACGTCGCGACCAAGCCCCGCGACCTGCCGATCGGCGACATCGCGGCGATCAACAACTCGTTCGGCTTCGGCGGCGCCAACGTCGCCGTGGTCTTCGGCTCGCCGTCCTGACCCGACGGGTGGCGGTTCCGGCCGCCCCTGCGTCGCGGCGTTCCCCCCGTTCCAGGGCCGCTGGAACACCTCCCGTCCAGCGGCCCTGACCACCGAGTGCTCCCACAACGACGAACGCCCCGGCTCGAGTGATCGAGCCGGGGCGTTCGTCGTAGGTCGTGGAGCCGGTCGGCGGGGTCAGACCACCTGGTGCAGCCAGCGGACGGGGGCGCCCTCACCGGCGTGCCGGAAGGTCTCGAGCTCGTCGTCCCAGGGCTTGCCGAGGAGCTTGTCGATCTCGTTCTCGAGGGTGACCTCGCCGAGCGCGGCACGGACCACGGAGGCCTTGAGCCGGTCCTCGGGGATCATGATGTCGCCGTGCAGGCCCATCACGGCGTGGAAGACACCGAGGTCGGGCGTGTAGGAGAACCGGGCGCCCTCGGTCGACGAGGTCGGCTCCTCGGTCACCTCGAAGCGCAGGTGGTTCCAGCCGCGCAGCGCGGAGGCCATCTCGGCGGCGGCACCGACCTTGCCGGTCCAGGAGAACTCGGCCCGGTAGGTCCCCGACTGCGCCGGCTGCGGCGTCCAGTCCGGGTTGACGGGTACGCCGAGGACGCCGCCCACGGCCCACTCGATGTGCGGGCACAGCGCGGACGGCGCGGAGTGGACGTAGAACACGCCCCTGGTCGCACTCATGCTTCCGGTCACCACGAACCCTCGCTTCCTCTACCTCCGGCGCGAGATACGCCTTCCCCAGCGGTCTCAACGGAGATGTCGGATGCGAACGCGTGCGGACACCGTTTGCGGAGTGACACCTGTGATGTTGTGTTCCCATTGTGGCCCATGGGACGGCGCGACACCAGCGCAACCGCCGCGTGTCTGGGTCACACCCTGCCGCAATCAGCCCCCGAGCGCGAGCAGCTCGTCCATCACCTTCACGGCGATGCCGAGGCCGCCGAGGTGGCTCTCGCCGTCGATGATCGTCATCGTGGCGTCCGGGAGGCGCTCGACGCAGTGCTGGCCGTGCCGGAACGGGACGATGTGGTCGTCGTCGCCGTGCCACCAACGAACCGGCACCTTGACGTCCGCGAGCCGGAATCCCCAGTCCCGCGTGAACAGCAGCAGGTCGGCCAGCGGGGCCGAGGTCTGGAACCGGCTGCCGTTGAGCAGGTCGTCGAGGAACATCGCCTTGAACTCCGGGCGCCCGAGCAGGTTCTTGTCCCCCGGGGGCTGCACCGCGGCGTACAGGTCGAGGGCCGGGCCGGCGAGCGGCTTGACCGTCCGGATCGCGCCGGTGAGCGCGATCCCGAGCGGCACCCGGGTCGCGGCCAGCAGCGGCGCGGCATGCACGGCCAGCTGGATGATGCCGCCCTCCGCCGCGTCCTCACCCCGGGTGGGCGCCACACCGCCGAGCACGCCGACGCCGGGCACCCGGTCGGGCAGGGCAGCGCCGGCGGCCAGGGCGTACGGACCACCGCCGGAGAGGCCGATCACCCGGGCACTGTCGATCGCCAGGGCGTCGAGCAGCAGGGCCAGGTCGCCGGTCCAGTCCAGGACGTTGTCGTAGAGGTGCGGCGTCGACGACCCGATCCCCGGACGGTCGACCCCGATGATCCGGGCACCCACCTCCTCGGCGTACGCCCGCGCGTCGACGGGGATCTGGCGGCGCGCGCCCGGAGTGCCGTGCATCCACACGATGGCCGGTCCCCGGCGCGAGCCGTACTCGGCGAAGCTGAGCCGCCGTCCGTCGCGGACGGCGACGTTGCCCTCCAGCGTGGGGCGCTTCGGCTGCTCGGGGATCCGGGGAGCGGGGAACGTCATGCGCAGGAGTGTGGCAGGTGCGCCGCGAGCGGGTTCGGGTGTCCTACGCTTCGGCCATGACCGACGGAGGAACCGCTCCCAGCACCACGCCGGCACCAGGGCGCCGACGCGCGGAGCGCCCCACCCGGGCGAAGGACCGCGAGCTCGACACCTCCCGGGTCCCCCACCCCAGCTTCCAGTCCCGAGGCTGGCGGATCGCCGCTCTCGTGCTCGCCCTGGTCCTCGCCCTGACCTGGTTGGTCTGGTACGCGATGACCCCCGAGAAGCTCGCCGTCTCGAAGAGGGTCGTCAACGCCAACGGCGTCGTCGGAGCACCGTTGTACGTCGGCATGTTCGCCGCTCCCGCCGACTTCGGGCGGACCCTGCGCATCTCCGGGGTCCGGGTGCACACCACCAGCGACGTGAAGCTGAAGGTCACCCCGATGCTCTGCCGCCGCGGCACGGTCGGCGTCACCACCCAGCCCGACCAGTTCTGCGCCGACCTCGTCGACCCCGAGGGCCAGCGCCTCGTCGGCGGCGACTCGATCGTCCTGCGCGTCGAGGCCGACGAGGCCGCCCTGGCCGTGATCGACAGGGTGCGGATCGCCTACCGCGAGGACATCCGGTGGGACACCCAGCCGGCCGGCAACCAGCAGGCGATCGTCACCATCGCCGACCGCCCCTGATCAGCTCCGGTCGATCTTCTTCTCGAGCGACTCGGCCCGCTCCGCAGCGTCGGTGAGCTCGTCGGCGTCGATCGCGTTGGTCTTGTGGAACCAGGTCAGCGCGTCGTTGAGACGACCGGCCTCCTCCAGGGTGTCGGCGTACGCGTAGCGCAGCCGGACCACCCAGGGCTCCCTCGTCTTGGTGTTGAGCGGGGAGACCTCGAGCGTGCGCAGCGCGGCGTCGAGCTGCCCGAGGTCGCGGCGCGCGCCGGCCTCCACGAGCGTCATCTCGGCCTTGGCGGCCGGCACGAACTTCACCACCGACGGGCTCTTGGCGAGCTCGAGGGCACGGGTCGGGTTGCCGAGTGCGCGGTGGCAGTCGGCCATGATCGGCAGGTACGCCGTCACACCGTTCATCCGCTTCGCCGCCCGCAGCTCGGAGAGCGCCTCGGCGTAGTGACCGGCCGCGTAGGCAGCCTCACCGACGGCCTCGCGCACGGCGGCGATCCGCGGTGCACGCGCCTTCGCGGCCAGCGTGTGCTGGTAGGCCGTCTCCGGCTCGTCGTCGACCAGCTGACCGGCCGCCGCGAGGTGGCGGGCCACGCGCGCCGCCAGCTTCTCCGGCAGGCCCTTGAGCTGCGCCCGCACCGAGGCGCTGAGCTCGGAGCCGGTCACGTCCTCGGGCAGCGGCGGACCGTCGTAGATCGCCTGCTTCTCGGTGCGCTCGGCCGGCTCCATGCGCGGCCGGCGCTCCCCCGTGGGCTTGCCGCCGCGCCCCGCGGGCTTGCGGTCGTCCGACCAGCGCCGGTCACCGCTGGGCTTCCGGTCGCCACTGGGCTTCCGGTCACCGGTCGGCTTGCGGTCGCCGGTCGGCTTGCGATCTCCGCTGGGCTTGCGGTCGTAGGGCTTGCGGTCCTCACCGTTGCGGGAGCTCGCACCCTTGCGGGGAGCTCCACCCTGTCGAGGGCCACCCTTGCGGGGGGCACCCGCGCCGTCACGACGGCCACGCTGGTCTGCCACGTCAGTCTCCTGGGACTTCTCGAGATCGCTATTGAGGAATTTAGGTCCAAAACAGAGCAGGGGCCACCCTCCCGGGTGGCCCCTGCCTGAATGTTTGTCCGGCGGCGTCCTACTCTCCCACATCCTCTCGGTTGCAGTACCATCGGCGCTGGCAGGCTTAACTTCCGGGTTCGGGATGGGACCGGGTGTTTCCCTGCCGCTATGGCCGCCGTAACTCTATGAACCCCGTGCATGGTTTCCGGGGTTGGTCTTCTTCATGTGGACGCGCGCACCAACACAGTGCTGTATACGTGGTTTGTTGAGTGTGTTGGGGGTTTGTTGTGGCAAGTCTTCGGCCTATTAGTACCGGTCGGCTGGGCATTACTGCTGTACACCTCCGGCCTATCAACCCAGTGTTCTGCTGGGGGCCTTAACCCACAAGGGGTGGGAAACCTCATCTTGAAACGTGCTTCCCGCTTAGATGCGTTCAGCGGTTATCACTTCCGAACGTAGCCAACCAGCCATGCACCTGGCGGTACAACTGGCACACCAGAGGTTCGTCCATCCCGGTCCTCTCGTACTAGGGACAGCCTTTCTCAAGTTTCCTACGCGCGCGGCGGATAGGGACCGAACTGTCTCACGACGTTCTAAACCCAGCTCGCGTGCCGCTTTAATGGGCGAACAGCCCAACCCTTGGGACCTACTCCAGCCCCAGGATGCGACGAGCCGACATCGAGGTGCCAAACCATCCCGTCGATATGGACTCTTGGGGAAGATCAGCCTGTTATCCCCGGGGTACCTTTTATCCGTTGAGCGACCACGCTTCCACTCGCAGTGGCCGGATCACTAGTTCCGACTTTCGTCCCTGCTCGACATGTCTGTCTCACAGTCAAGCTCCCTTGTGCACTTACACTCAACACCTGATTGCCAACCAGGCTGAGGGAACCTTTGAGCGCCTCCGTTACATTTTGGGAGGCAACCGCCCCAGTTAAACTACCCATCAGGCACTGTCCCTGAACCAGATCATGGCCCTAGGTTAGACATCTAGTACGACCAGAGTGGTATTTCAACGATGACTCCACCCCCACTGGCGTGAAGGTTTCACAGTCTCCCACCTATCCTACACAAGCCGAACCAAACACCAATGCCAAACTATAGTAAAGGTCCCGGGGTCTTTCCGTCCTGCCGCGCGTAACGAGCATCTTTACTCGTAGTGCAATTTCGCCGAGTCCATGGTTGAGACAGTAGGAAAGTCGTTACTCCATTCGTGCAGGTCGGAACTTACCCGACAAGGAATTTCGCTACCTTAGGATGGTTATAGTTACCACCGCCGTTTACTGGGGCTTAAATTCTGAGCTTCGACTTGCGTCTAACCCGTCCTCTTAACCTTCCAGCACCGGGCAGGAGTCAGTCCGTATACATCGTCTTACAACTTCGCACGGACCTGTGTTTTTAGTAAACAGTCGCTTTCCCCTGGTCTCTGCGGCCTCCTGTGCTTCCCCCAGCAAGTGGGTTCACACATCGGGCCCCCCTTATCCCTAAGTTACGGGGGCATTTTGCCGAGTTCCTTAACCATGGTTGTCTCGATCGCCTCGGTATTCTCTACCTGATCACCTGAGTCGGTTTCGGGTACGGGCGGCTCATGGCTCGCTAGAGGTTTTTCTCGACAGCATAGGATCACCCACTTCCCCCCTACGGGGTCGGCATCACATCTCAGGGCCACCGATCCAACGGCTGCGTGGCGGATTTGCCTACCACACCCCCTACATGCTTACCCGCCGTCTACCATCGCGGCGGTTGGGCTACCTTCCTGTGTCACCCCATCGCTTGACTACTACCGGATCGGATCCCACGCTCCACACCACGCCCTTTGTCCGAAGACATCGGTACGAGATGCTTTGGGTGGTTAGCATCACCGGGCTCGTCATGGGCGCCATTTCGCCGGTACGGGAATATCAACCCGTTGTCCATCGACTACGCCTGTCGGCCTCGCCTTAGGTCCCGACTTACCCAGGGCAGATTAGCTTGACCCTGGAACCCTTGATCAATCGGCGCACGGGTTTCTCACCCGTGATTCGCTACTCATGCCTGCATTCTCACTCGTGTCACATCCACACCTGGATCACTCCGGCGCTTCACCCGTGACACGACGCTCCCCTACCCAACCGTACCCCTGGACCACCATCAAGTAGTGGCCTGGGTTGAATACGATTGCCATGGCTTCGGCGGATGGCTTGAGCCCCGCTACATTGTCGGCGCGGAATCACTTGACCAGTGAGCTATTACGCACTCTTTCAAGGGTGGCTGCTTCCAAGCCAACCTCCTGGTTGTCACTGCGACTCCACATCCTTTTCCACTTAGCCACCTCTTAGGGGCCTTAGCCGATGGTCTGGGCTGTTTCCCTCTCGACTATGAAGCTTATCCCCCACAGTCTCACTGCCACGCTCTCACTTACCGGCATTCGGAGTTTGGCTAACGTCAGTAACCTGGTAGGGCCCATCGGCTATCCAGTGCTCTACCTCCGGCAAGAAACACGCAACGCTGCACCTAAATGCATTTCGGGGAGAACCAGCTATCACGGAGTTTGATTGGCCTTTCACCCCTATCCACAGGTCATCCCCTCCATTTTCAACTGAAGTGGGTTCGGTCCTCCACGCCGTCTTACCGGCGCTTCAACCTGCCCATGGATAGATCACTCCGCTTCGGGTCTAGAACACGCGACTCAAACGCCCTATTCGGACTCGCTTTCGCTACGGCTACCCCACACGGGTTAACCTCGCCACGTATCGCTAACTCGCAGGCTCATTCTTCAAAAGGCACGCTGTCACCCTCACAGGCTCCAACGGATTGTAGGCACATGGTTTCAGGTACTATTTCACTCCCCGCCAGGGGTACTTTTCACCTTTCCCTCACGGTACTGGTCCGCTATCGGTCATCGAGGAGTATTTAGGCTTAACGGGTGGTCCCGCCAGATTCACACACCATTTCAGGGGTGGCGTGTTACTTGGGAAATGCTGAACACAGCCAGACACTGTCGTCTACGGGGCTATCACCCGCTACGGCACCGCTTTCCAACGGACTTCGACCTCACGTCTGGTTTCTTACTGCGCGCCATCCCGGCAGAGACAGCAACAACACTCCCACAACCCCCACACCGCAACGCCTGCCGGCTATCACACGACATGGGTTTAGCCTCATCCGATTTCGCTCGCCACTACTCTCGGAATCACTTTTGTTTTCTCTTCCTACGGGTACTGAGATGTTTCACTTCCCCGTGTTCCCTCCACACACCCTATTTCATTCAGATGCGGGTAACTGGACATGACTCCAGCTGGGTTTCCCCATTCGGACATCCCCGGATCAACGCTCGGTTGCCAACTCCCCAGGGCATATCGCAGGCTCCAACGTCCTTCATCGGCTCTCGATGCCAAGGCATCCACCATGTGCCCTTAACAACTTGCCCACAACAAACCACCAACACACACAACAACCCCACCCCCACCACCACCCCCACAAGGGCACAGCAGCGACGAGCCGAGCAATCATGAACTGTCAGCAGCCCTCATGGAACAAACCAATTAAGAGAACACACAAAACAATCACGAAACAAACACTAATATTAATGCTCGCGTCCACTATGAAGAAATCAAACAACCAGAAGCCAACCAGCCCCACACCCGGACCAACCCGAGCAGGCGTCTGATGCCTCAGACACCCAACAGCGTGCCACACCTACCGAACAAGACACCCCACAAAGGAATGACCGTCCCACGATTGTTGCGTTCCACTATCCGAACACCCCTGAAGACCGACAACGCACCCGGCTGTCGATGAGGGTGTGCTCCTTAGAAAGGAGGTGATCCAGCCGCACCTTCCGGTACGGCTACCTTGTTACGACTTCGTCCCAATCGCCAGCCCCACCTTCGACGGCTCCTTCCACAAGGGTTAGGCCACCGGCTTCGGGTGTTGCCGACTTTCGTGACGTGACGGGCGGTGTGTACAAGGCCCGGGAACGTATTCACCGCAGCGTTGCTGATCTGCGATTACTAGCGACTCCGACTTCATGGGGTCGAGTTGCAGACCCCAATCCGAACTGAGACCGGCTTTTTGGGATTCGCTCCCCCTCACGGGATCGCAGCCCTTTGTACCGGCCATTGTAGCATGCGTGAAGCCCTGGACATAAGGGGCATGATGACTTGACGTCATCCCCACCTTCCTCCGAGTTGACCCCGGCAGTCTCCCATGAGTCCCCGGCATAACCCGCTGGCAACATGGAACGAGGGTTGCGCTCGTTGCGGGACTTAACCCAACATCTCACGACACGAGCTGACGACAGCCATGCACCACCTGTACACCAGTATCAAAGAGACCCCCATCTCTGGGGGCTTCCGGTGTATGTCAAACCCAGGTAAGGTTCTTCGCGTTGCATCGAATTAATCCGCATGCTCCGCCGCTTGTGCGGGCCCCCGTCAATTCCTTTGAGTTTTAGCCTTGCGGCCGTACTCCCCAGGCGGGGCGCTTAATGCGTTAGCTACGGCACGGAACCCATGGAATAGGCCCCACACCTAGCGCCCAACGTTTACGGTGTGGACTACCAGGGTATCTAATCCTGTTCGCTCCCCACACTTTCGCTCCTCAGCGTCAGGTAATGCCCAGAGAACCGCCTTCGCCACCGGTGTTCCTCCTGATATCTGCGCATTTCACCGCTACACCAGGAATTCCATTCTCCCCTGCATACCTCTAGTCTGCCCGTATCGGAAGCAAGCACCGAGTTAAGCCCGGTGTTTTCACTCCCGACGCGACAAACCGCCTACGAGCCCTTTACGCCCAATAATTCCGGACAACGCTCGGACCCTACGTATTACCGCGGCTGCTGGCACGTAGTTGGCCGGTCCTTCTTCTGTACCTACCGTCACTTGCGCTTCGTCGGTACTGAAAGAGGTTTACAACCCGAAGGCCGTCATCCCTCACGCGGCGTTGCTGGATCAGGCTTCCGCCCATTGTCCAATATTCCCCACTGCTGCCTCCCGTAGGAGTCTGGGCCGTGTCTCAGTCCCAGTGTGACCGGTCACCCTCTCAGGCCGGCTACCCGTCAAAGCCTTGGTGAGCCATTACCTCACCAACAAGCTGATAGGCCGCGAGCACATCCTGCGCCGAAAAAACTTTCCACCACCAACCCATGCGGACAGTGGTTATATCCGGTATTAATCACCGTTTCCGGTGGCTATCCCAGAGCACAGGGCAGATTACTCACGTGTTACTCACCCGTTCGCCGCTCGAGTACCCCCGAAAGGGCCTTTCCGCTCGACTTGCATGTGTTAAGCACGCCGCCAGCGTTCGTCCTGAGCCAGGATCAAACTCTCCATAAGAAAATCCAAACCCAGCATTCAGACCTGCTGACAAACTCGTCATCAGAATCATCATTGCCGAAAACACACACACGATCAAAAGACCGCATGCACACAAACGTCACAACAATCTATGCATGACACACTGTTGAGTTCTCAAACATCACACGCACCAAAGATCACCACACGAACAAACCCCGCGCAGATCAACTTCGAGCAGATGCAGCCCCGAAACCTAGAACCAGACCCCAGCCTGTGCCAAATCCGTGTGGACCTGCTTTTCTGACCGACGCCCCGAACCAAAGATCCAAGACCAAGCGATCCCGGGTAACCGGAAGCCCTCCGACCGACAGCCGTCTTGCTCCCCGCCGCACCCGGCGACGAAGAGAACATTACGCACACCACCGCGACAGCACAAATCGAGACGACGTGCGCTCGACGGGCGGGGGTCCCGGGGACCCGGTTCAGCGCACGCGCACGCCGGCGAACCGCTTCTTGCCGCGGCGCAGGACCAGCCAGGACGAGGCGATCAGGTCACCGAGTGCCGGCACGTGCTCGGGGTCGTCCACCCGGACGTTGTTGAGGTACGCGCCGCCCTCGGCGATGGTGCGCCGGGCCTCGCCCTTGGACTTGGCGAGCCCGGTGAGCGTCATCAGCTCGACGACGTCAGGGATCCCGGCGCTGCCGTCGACGTCGACGGTGCCGGCCTCGCCGAGCGCGGCCTCGAGCGTCGTACCGGAGAGCAGGGTGACGTCACCTCCGCCGAAGAGTGCCTCGGCCGCTGCCTTGGCGTTGGCGGTCTCCGCCTCGCCGTGGACCAGCGTGGTGACCTCGTCGGCCAGCACCTTCTGCGCCTCGCGCAGGAACGGCTTCTCCGCGTGGCGTGCCTCCAGCTCCTCGATCTGCTCGCGGGGCAGGAACGTGAACACGCGCAGCAGCTCGCCGACCTTCTCGTCCTCGACGTTGAGCCAGAACTGGTGGAAGGCGTACGGCGGCATCATCTCCGCGTCGAGCCAGAGCGCACCGCCCTCGGTCTTGCCGTACTTGGTGCCGTCGGCCTTGGTGATGAGCGGCGTCGCGAACGCGTGGGCGGTGGCGCCCTCGGCGCGGCGGATCAGCTCGACACCGCCGGTGAGGTTGCCCCACTGGTCGGAGCCGCCGAACTGCAAGGTGACGCCGCGCTCGCGGAACAGGGTCAGGAAGTCCATCGACTGCAGCAGGACGTAGGAGAACTCCGTGTAGCTGATGCCGGACTCGAGGCGACGCTTCACGGTCTCACGGGCGAGCATCCGGTTGACCGGGAAGTGCTTGCCGATGTCGCGCAGGAAGTCGATGACCGACAGGCCCTCGGTCCAGTCGTGGTTGTTGACCATGGTCGCGGCGTTGTCGCCGTCGAAGGAGAGGAACGGCTCGATCTGGCCGCGGACCCGGGCGGTCCACTCCTGGACGGTGTCGAGCGAGTTGAGCGTGCGCTCCCCCGAGTCCCTCGGGTCGCCGATCATGCCGGTGGCGCCGCCGACGAGGGCGAACGGCGTGTGGCCGGCGCGCTGCAGGCGCATCGCGGTGACGATCTGGACCAGGTTGCCCATGTGGAGGCTCGGCGCGGTCGGGTCGAAGCCCACATAGAACCGGACGCTCCCCTCGCTCAGCGCTGTGCGCAGCGCCTCGCGGTCGGTGGACTCGGCCAGCAGGCCGCGCCACTCGAGGTCGTCCAGAAGCGTGGTGTCGACGGACACGTCGGTCCTCTCTCTAGTCAGGTGGGGGAAGGTCCCCGCACCTAGGGTGCCCCATGGGCTGCCGGGCCGCCCACTGGGTTCGCCTCGGTGGACGCGGGTACGTTGCGAGGGCGATGACCAACCAACGAGTGGCGGGGCGCTACACCCTCCAGGAGCAGATCGGCCACGGAGCGCACGGCGCCGTGTGGGCGGCGTACGACGAGGTCCTCGGCCGGACCGTGGCGCTCAAGCGGCTCGGCACCACGGCCGGGCTCGACGACGGCGAGGAGCGGGCCGAGCGCGAGGCGCGACTCGCCGCGCAGCTGGGACACCCGAACGTGGTGGCCGTCTACGACCTCGTCACCGACGACGGCGGCACCTGGCTGGTGATGGAGCGGGTCGAGGGCCAGCCGCTCTCGGCCATGGTCCGCGAGGCGCCCCTCTCCCCCGACGACGCCGCCCGGCTGCTGGCGCCGGTGGCGGACGCGCTGACCCAGGCGCACGCGCTCGGCATCGTGCACCGCGACGTGAAGCCGTCCAACATCCTGGCCGGGCCGGACGGCGCGAAGCTGACCGACTTCGGCATCGCACGTGGCTCGGGCGACGCGACCCTGACCCGCACGGGGCTGGTGACCGGCTCGCCGGCCTACCTCGCGCCCGAGGTGGCGCTGGGCGGGCAGGCGACGGCGGCCAGCGACGTGTGGTCGCTGGGCGCGACGATCGTGCACCTGCTGACCGGGCGGCCGCCCTACCACCGCGACGACCTCGACAACGGCCCGCTGGCCGTGGTCTACCGGATCGCGCACGAGGACCCGCCGGCCGTGACCGGCGCCGGCTGGCTGGCGCCGCTGCTGCCCCGGACGATGGCGAAGGACCCGCAGGCCCGGCCCACGATGGCCGAGGTGCGCGACCAGCTGGCCCGGACGGCCAGCACGGCCGACCACACCATGACGCTGGCGGCGGTGCCCGCCGCCCGGCGCTCGACCGGCGTGGTCGTGGCGGCCGTGGCTGCGGCCGTGGTGCTGCTGCTCGTCGTGGCCTTCCTGGTGCTGCGCCCCGGCGGCGACGACACGCCGGCTGCACGCGAGCCCGGGAGCTCGCCGACGACTCCGACGGAGACGTCGAGCGCCGCGAGCACGCCGACGGCGGCCGAGCTCGAGCAGTTCGCCCGGACCTACGTCGCCACGGCGAGCAGCGACCCGGACCGCGGGTTCACGATGCTGACGCCGTCGTACCAGGCGCGGAGCACCGGCTACAGCGGCTTCTGGGGCAGCGTGAAGAAGCCGGAGATCCTCGAGATCTCGGCGGACCCGGCGCAGATGACGGTGACCTACCGCTACTCCTACGTGCTCAAGGGTGGTGGACGACGGACCGAGCGGGTCACCCTCTTCCTGGTCGACCAGGGCGGAAACCTGCTGATCGACAACGCCGTGTCTGGGTAGCCTGCGAGCCGTGAGCGGGTACGGCGTGCTGTCACCGGATGACGCGGCCCGGCTGCTGCTGCCGGTCGCCGAGTCCGTCGCCTCCGTGCACGCCGCCTCCGGCCGGCACGGCGCCATCTCGCCCGCGGCGATCGAGGTCGACGACAGCGGCCGGGCGCTCCTCGTCGACCGCACCCGGGTCGCGCCCGACCCGGCGTTCTCCGCTCCCGGCGCACCCGACGACGTCTGGTCCCTGGCTGCCGTGCTCCTGCACGCCACGACCGGCGAACCACCGGCCGCGCACGGGGAGCCGCCCGTCGTACCGCGCTCGAGCGGGTGGCTGGCACCCCTCATCGAGCTCGGGCTCCGGGCCGACCCGCGCGAGCGTCCGTCGTCGGAGGACCTGGCTGCCTACCTGCGGGCCCGGGTCGCGCCGGAGGGTGAACGCCGGCGGGTCCCGGTCGCCGGACTCGCCCTGGCCGGCGCCGCGGTGATCGCGCTGCTCGGGATCGTCGGCGCGGCGCTGCTGTTCACCGGTGGGGACGAGTCCCCCGGTCCGCGCGCCGAGACGGCGGACCCGACGCGTCCCCGGGACAGCGAACCGACGTCCGCGGTGCCGTCGAGCGAGCCGACACCGCCGACTGCTGCGGAGCTGGAGAACTTCGCACGCGACTACGTCGCCACCGCCAGCGGCGACCCCGCGGTCGGGTTCACCTGGCTGACCGAGGCCTACCAGCAGCGCAGCCCGAGGTACCGGGAGGTGTGGGCGTCGATCCGCAACCCCCGGATCCTGTCGGTGAGCGGAGACCCGGCGGCGATGACGGTCCGGTACACGTACCGGTACCGGCTCGTCGGCGGTGGCTCGCGGACCGAGGACATCACGCTGTTCCTCGTGCAGGACGGCCACCGGCTGCTCATCGCCGACGCGACGGCGCGCTAGACCGGCCCCAGCGGGTACTGCTCGCGGCATGGGCAGCATCCGGGTCGGCACGTCGGGGTGGTCGTACGCATCGTGGCGCGGCGACTTCTACCCGAAGGGGCTGGTGCAGCGCCGCGAGCTCGCCTACCTGGCCGAGCGGCTGAGCACGGTCGAGGTGAACGGGTCGTTCTACGCGCTGCAGCGGCCCTCGACGTACCACCGGTGGCGCGACGAGACGCCCGACGACTTCGTGCTCGCAGTGAAGGGCAGCAGGTTCATCACCCACCTGAAGCGGCTGCGCGACGTGGAGGACGGGCTGGCCCGGTTCTTCGGCTCGGGAGTGCTCGACCTCGGTCCGAAGCTGGGGCCGGTGCTCTGGCAGCTGCCCGCGTCGATGTCGTACGACGCCGCACTGATGGGCTCGTTCTACCGGTTGCTGCCCGAGGGCGTGCGGCACGTCGTCGAGCCGCGCCACCGCAGCTTCTGCGTCGACGAGGCGTTCGCGCAGATGCGCGAGCACGGGATCGGCTGCGTCGTGTCGGACTCCCCCGGTCGGTGGCCGATGGTCGAGGTGGTGACCAGCGACGTCGTGCACGTGCGGCTGCACGGGCACACCGAGCTCTACGCCAGCGGGTACGCGCCGCGGTCGCTGGACCGGTGGGCGGAGAAGTGCAGGCGCTGGGCCGGGCGCGCCGACGTCTTCGTCTACTTCGACAACGACGCCCGTGGACGTGCACCCCATGACGCCGTGGCGCTGCGAAAGCGGCTCGACGGGTGACATGCTCGGCGCATGGCCGAGAACCCGTCCCCGCTGCAGCCGCTCGACGAGACCTGGGAGCGGGCGCTGTGCGTCGTCGCCCACCCCGACGACATGGAGTTCGGCGCGGCAGCCGCGGTCGCGCGCTGGACCGGGCAGGGCAAGAGCGTCGCCTACTGCATGGTGACCAGTGGCGAGGCCGGCATCGACGGGCTGGACCCCGACGCCTGCCGGGAGGTGCGCGAGGCCGAGCAGGTCGCCTCCGCGCGGGTCGTGGGCGTCGACGTCGTCGACTTCCTGCACCAGCCCGACGGCGTGCTGGAGTACGGCGTCGCGCTGCGCGCGGTGATCGCCGCCGCTGTCCGGCGGCACCGCCCTGACGTCGTGATCACCGGCAACTTCCGCGACACGTGGGGCGGGCGAAACCTCAACCAGGCCGACCACATCGCGGTGGGCCGCGCGGTCGTGGACGCCGTACGGGACGCGGGGAACCGGTGGGTGTTCGCCGACCAGCTCGGCGGTGCCGACGGTCTGGAGCCGTGGGGCGGCGTGCGCGAGGTCTGGGCGTTCGGCTCGCCCGACTCGACCCACGCCGTCGACACGACCGCCACGTTCGACGCCGGCGTCGAGTCGCTCGAGGCGCACGCGGCCTACATCGACGGCCTGGGCTGGGAGAACTGGGACCCGCGCGAGTTCCTCGAGGGGATGGCCCGGGCCACCGGCTCGCGGCTGGGCGTCACCTTCGCAGCGCCGTTCGAGGTGTTCCCGATGGGCTGGGGCGAATGACGCGGAGTAGGCCGGGTGGGGCTCGAACCCACGACCCAAGGATTATGAGTCCTCTGCTCTGACCGACTGAGCTACCGGCCCGCGCAGATCACCCTAGTGCGGCGCGCCCGCCCACCGGCGGCGGGTCGAGCAGCGACGCCAGGCGGACGGCGGGCGCGGAGCCGAACTCGACGCGTTCCCCGGGCGTCATCGTGGCCACGCACCGGCGCCACGACTCGACGCGGGCCAGGCGGCCGAGCTGGAGCGCGGCGGGCAGGGCGGCGCGCAGGTCGGCCGGGCTGGCGAGGTCGGACCAGACCTCGAGGGCGGCGTCGGCGATCCGCCACAGGACGGGGTCGTCGGTGGGGAGCCCGAGGGACTCGCGGGCCATGGCGAGGGGGACGTAGAGGCCGGCGAGCGGGTCGCCGACGACGGCGTCGCCGAAGTCGAGGAAGCGCAGCCCGCCGTCAGGGGCGAGCACGACGTTCTCGGCGTGCAGGTCGTTGTGCAGCAGGGTGAGCGGGAGCTCGAGGTCCTCGACCCGGTCGGACCAGCGCTCGACCGTCGGCAGCAGCGCCTCGAGCAGCACGGCGACCTCGGGTGCCAGCCGGCGCGGGTCGTCGGGGCCGAGCGCGGTGAGGCGGCCGACCGCGTCGGCGACGTACGTCGTGGCGTCGGCCGGGGCGAGGACGGTCAGGTGGAGGTCCTCGATCCTGCCGACCAGGCGGCGCTGCAGGTCTGCCGCGCCGGCGGCGATCCGGGCCCAGATCGCGGGATCGCCCGCTCCCCCGCGCTGGTGCACGGTCGGGCCGAGGTCGGCGGTGAGCAGCAGGTCGCGGTCGGCGTCGGCGGCGAGCACCGGGACGACGTGGTCGGGGGCGACCTGCGCGAGTCGCGCGACCAGCCGGGCCTCGTGGGCCTGGCCGGGACAGTTCTGCTTGGCGTACGACGTCCGGCCACCCGCCGCGACCCGCCACAGCGCCGACCACGGCCGCAGCGCGACCACCTCGACCCGCTCGGGGGTCCCGACCGCGGCGGTCAGGAACGCGCACAGCTCGGCGCGGAACTGCTCCGTCGCCCACAGCGCGCTGGTCCAGGTGCTCGTGCTCACCCCTGCAGCGTCGCCCCGCGGGGGCCGGTGGCGCCACCGGTTTCCCTGACGACGCGCTCACCGGCGGATCGTGATGCCTCCTCCGGGAGGTCCCATCCTCACGCCATCACCGCCGAAGCCACTGAGGCCACCGCCCTGCTGGCTCGAGTCGCCGGTCGGAAGTGCGGCATCGAGATCGGCGAGCACGACCCGGTCCCCCACGTCGACGCCGTCGGTGATCTCGACCTCGGTGGCACCAGCGACACCGGTGGTGACCGGGGTACGCCGGGCGGTGCCGGTGTCGTCGAGCACGGTGACGGTGCCGTTGCTGATCGCCGACGCGGGCACCACGACGACGTCGTCGGCCGAACCGACCTCGATGGCGACGCTGGCCGGCAGGCCGTCGGGCAGAGCGAGGTCGCGGTCGTCGAGGACGACCTGCACGGCGTACGTCGGGTCCGAGATCGTGCCCGCGTCCGGGTCGCTGGTCGCGGTGTGCTCGATCCGTCCGATCGTCCCGGCCAGGGCGTCGGTGGCGCCGGCCGGCGTGACCTGCACCGCCGCGCCGGTCTCCAGCTCGGCTGCCTGGTCGGCGGTCACCTCGAGCGCGACCGTGGTCAGGCCGGGCGCGACCAGGGTGGCCACGGGGTCGCCGGCCGAGACCTCGTCGTCGGCACCGATGCCCAGGGACACCACCGTGCCGTCGGCGGGTGCGCGCACGACGGCGCCACGGAGGTCGGCGCGCGCCGAGGCGAGCGAGGCGATCGCCTTGTCGATCGTGGACTGGTCCTGGGCCAGGGTGGCCGCGGTGACGGTCCGGGTGGAGGCGCTCGGGGCGGTCGACGTGGCGCTCGGCGTGGCCGGCGTCGGGCTCGGCGTCGGCGTGGCCTGCGGCGTGGCCGCTGCCGTGCACAGCGCGGCGGTGAGGGTCGTGCCGAGGGCCTCGAGTGCGGTCTGCAGCGTGGCCTGTGCGGCCGAGGCCGCCGACTGGGCGCCCTGCACGGCGGCCAGGGCGCTGGTGCAGGCGTCGCTGATCACGGCGCTGGTGGCGACGGACCCGGTGGCGGCAGGGGTGGGCTCGGTCGCGTCGTCGCTGGGCTCGGGCTCGACCTCCGCCGGGTCGGCGCAGGCCTTCTGCTGCTCGGCGAGACGGTCCGCGGCGGTGGCCAGGGCGGTGGTCGCGGCGGACTGGGCGGCGACCACGGCGTCCTGCTGGGTGCGCAGCTGGGCCAGCAGCTCGGCGTTCGCGCCGGTGCTCGCGGGGTTCTCCTCCGGCTTGCCGCCCTGGCCCTTCGCGTCGTCGCTGCTCGTCGTGGCCGGGCTGGTCGCGGTGTCGACGGCGCTCGACTGGGCGTCGCGGTCGGACGCCAGCTGCGCCCTCGCCTCGGCCAGGTCCGACCGCGCCCGGTCGACCGCGGCGCGCAGCGAGGCCCGGTCGAGGACCGCGATCACCGCACCCCGGTGCACCTCGTCCCCCTGACCCACCGGCACCCGTGCGACGGTGCCGTCGGTTCCGAAGGCCAGCTCGGACGTGCCGCTCGGCGAGATCGTGCCGGAGAGCGTCAGCTCCTCGGAGACGTCACCCCGGGTCGCGGCGACGGTGCCGTAGTGGACGCTGTCGTCGGACGCGGCGCCGTAAGCCGCCACGCCCGTCCCGGCGAGAGCCAGGACCGCGAGAGGGACGGCGACGCGCCGCGACCGGATCACAGGCCGCACTGGTCGTCGACCTTGTCGCTGACCTGCACCGAGGTGGCGGTGACGGCCCCGGTGTCGTCGGCGTCGCCCTGCACCCGGACGCACCGACCGACGGTGAGCGCACCGGCCGCGGCCGAGACCTGCTTGGTGTAGGTGGTGTCCGTCCCGACGGTGACCGTCACCGAGCCGTTCGGGCCGTCGACGACGAACCCGCCGTCGGTCACCGAGCTGACCCGGCCGACGGTGCCGAACCCGCCCCGCCCACCACCCGGTGGCCGGCTCGGCATCCCCGAGGGCCGCTCGGTCGGCATGTCGGCAGGACGCCGGCCGGTGCCGCCGCCCGGGCCGCCGAAGCCACCGGTGCAGCCTTCGTCGCCGGCCGGTGACACGGCCACCGACGCCGCCGTCACGGCAGCGGCGTCGCTGGCGTCGTCGGCGTCCGCACTGCGCACGACGACGCACACACCCGCCGCGACGTCCCCGCGCGTGGCCGCGGCCTGGCTGGTGATGGTGGTGTCGCCGGTGACGGTGACGGCCACCTGCCCGGTCATCTGGTTCCGGACCTGGAGCACGTCGCCATCGGCGGCCGCGATCTCGCCGAACGTGCCGGGCATGCCGGCGGTGCTCGGTGCGGTGTCGTCCGCCGTGCCCGCGCTCACGGCGGGTGTGGAGACGTCGTCGCCGCAGCCGGTGAGGAGCACGGCGAGGACGGCGCCCGCGGCGAGAGGACGGAGGAGGGAGAGGGACATGGGTGCTCCTGGTTCGTTCGGGGTGGTCATTCGCTGCGGAGGGCGTCGATGGGGGTGAGCCGGGCCGCCCTGCCGGCCGGGTACACCCCGAACCCGACGCCGAGCGCCAGGGAGGTGGCGAGGGCGGCGATCGTGGCGAGCGCGGAGACCGCGACGGCCTGGTCGATGAAGTGGGGCAGGACCTGCGCGCCGACGATGCCGATCACGACACCGACCAGGCCGCCGGTCAGGCCGAGGAGGGACGCCTCGACGAGGAACTGGCGGCGGATCACGTTCGGCGCCGCGCCGAGCGCCTTGCGCAGACCGATCTCGCGCACCCGTTCGGTGACGGAGACCAGCATGATGTTCATGACGCCGATGCCGCCGACCAGCAGGGAGATCGCGGCGACACCGCCGAGCAGCACCGTGAAGGTCCGGTTGGTCTCGTTGGCCGTCTCCACCAGGGAGTCCTGGGTCGAGATCGAGAAGTCCGCGTCGGCCGTGGTCACGTCGTGACGGTTGGCGAGCAGCGCCTGGACCTCCTGGTAGGCGGCCGAGAGCCGGGCCTCGCTCGCCGCCTCGACGTAGATCGTCGAGACGGTGTCCTTCGTGCTCCCGCTCAGCCGGCTGGCCGTGCCGACGGGCACGACCGCCTGGTCGTCCTCGCTGCTGCCCGACGAGGAGGCACCCGAGGACGTGAGGACGCCGACCACGGTGACCCGGGTGCCGTTGACCGTGACCTGCTGGCCGACCGGGCTCTGCCGACCGAAGAGCTCGGATGCGGTGTCGGGTCCGATCACGGCGACCGCCGCGCCACGGGCCGCCTCGTCGGCGGTGAAGAACCTGCCCGCGGACAGCTCGCGGCTGCGGACGGCGAGCCAGTCGGTCGTCGTACCGACGAGCGAGGTCGTCCAGTTGGTGTCGCCGTTGACCAGCGACACCGAGCTGGTGGTGGCCGGGGCGACCCCCACGGCATCCGGTACGACGCCGCGGTCGGCGATGGCCCTCGCGTCGGCGTAGGTCAGGGTCGAGGCCGAGCCGAACCCACCGCGGACACCCGAGCTGTCGGTGGTGCTGCCCGGGGACACGATGAGCAGGTTGGAGCCGAGCGCGTCGATCTGGTCCTCGACCTCCTTCTGCGCGCCCTGGCCCAGTCCGACGGTGAGGATCACCGACGAGATGCCGATGACGATGCCGAGCACGGTCAGCGACGAGCGCAGCCGGTGCGCCCTGATCGCGGCCAGCCCGGAACGGACGGTCTCCCACCAGCTCATGCCGTCGCTCCCACTCGCGTCGGCCGGTCGACGGTGATCTGGCCGTCGTCGATGACGAGGTTGCGGCCCGCGCGGGCCGCGACGTCGGGCTCGTGGGTGATCAGCACGATCGTGCGGCCGGTGGCGTGCAGCTCGTCGAAGAGACCGAGCACGTCGCTCGTGGAGCGCGAGTCGAGGTTGCCGGTCGGCTCGTCGGCGAGCAGGAGGGCGGGCTCGGTCACCAGGGCACGGGCGACCGCCACCCGCTGCTGCTGGCCGCCGGAGAGCTCGCCGGGTCGGTGGTCGACCCGGTCGCCGAGACCGACCTTCTCGAGCGCGGCGATCGCACGCTCGCGGCGCTCGGGGCGCGGCAGGCCGGCATACACCAGCGGGAGCTCGACGTTGCGCCACGCGGTCATCGACGGCAGCAGGTGGAACTGCTGGAAGACGAACCCGATCCGGCGGTTGCGGATCGCGGCCAGGGCCGCCTCGTCGAGGCTCGAGGTGTCCTCGCCGGCGAGGACGTAGCGGCCCTCGGTGGGCAGGTCCAGGCAGCCGAGCAGGTTCATCAGCGTCGACTTGCCGGATCCGGACGGACCGATCACGGCGACGTACTCGCCCCCGTCGATGCGGATGTCGATCCCCCGCAGCGCCTCGAACTCGACGCTGCCGGAGCGGTAGGTCTTGCGCACGCCGGTCAGCTCGATGATGGCGCTCACTGCGGTGCCCCGCCCGGGAAGCCGCCCTGGGGCGGGGTGAAGCCCTCGGGGAAGCCGCCGCCCTGCTCGATCTGGCGGCGCAGGTCCTGCATCTGCTCGTTGCCGCCGGAGCCACCGGGGCCGGAGAAGCCGGGCACCTGGACGACGTCGCCCTCGACCAGGCCGCTGAGGACCTCCGTGGTCATGCCCGACACCTCACCGGTGGTGACCTCGACCCGCTCGGTCGCGCCGGTGGCTCTGTCGGTGACCTTCTCGACGTACGTCGTGTCGCCGTCGGTCCGCAGCGCGCGGCTGTCGACGGTGAGCACGTCGGCGCGCTGGCTGACGACGATGGCGATGTCGGCCGAGGTGCCGGTGTACAGGTCGTCGCGTTCGCCCGTGACCGCGATCGTCACCGGGAAGACCGCGGCGCCGGAGGAGTCGGCCTCGGCGACCAGGCCGACCTCGGAGACGGTGCCGTAGACGGTGTCGTCGATCCCGCTGACGGTGATCTCGGTCTGCAGACCCTTCTTCACCTCCTGCACGTCGCTGCTGGCGACGCTCGCCTCGACGACGTACGTGCCCGTGGAGACGACGGTGATGGTCCCGTCCCCGCTGTCGCCGGAGCTCGACGGGCTCCCCGAGGAGCCGACCGGGTCGCCGACCTCGACGCCGACCGCGGTGACCGTGCCGGCCGTCGTCGAGCGGAGCACGGCGTCTGCCACCGCCTCCTCCGCCTGGGCCAGGCTCGACTCGGCGGCGAGGACCGCCGCCTTGTCGGCACTCGTCTGCTCCGCGGACGCGCCGTCGGAGAGGTGCTCGGAGCGCGCGGTCTGCGCGGCGTCGAGGGCACTCTCGGCGGCGTCGAGCTCGGCCTGGAGCACGTCGTCGTCGAGCGCGGCGAGTCTCTGGCCCTTCTTGACCCTGTCGCCCGGTTCGACGTACACCGCCGAGACGGTGCCGCTGACGTCGAAGGACAGGTCCGCAGTCGTCGCGGCCTCCACCGTGCCGCTGGCCGTCACGGTCTGCTTGAGGGTCTGGGTCGCGACGGTGGCCGTGGTCGTCGCGGCAGCCGCCGGCTCACCGTCACGGAGCAGCAGCCAGCCGCCGGCAGCGCCGGCGACCAGGACGAGAGCGACCAGGGAGAGCACGAGGCGGCGTCTGCGCCGCGGCGGACGCACCCGTCGGATGAGTGAGGCGATCACGGGGGCGACGATGTCGTCGTCGGCTGTGGCCCTGGTCTGGCCGCCCTATGGGGATCCTGTGAGAGCGCGCTGCCCGCTCCGGTGGTTGAGGCGTGAGGAGTACCGGTGTTGAGCCTCGGCACCGGGTCCGTCCCGGCCGCTCGCCCGTGAGTCTCGGTTGCATAGGTGGCACCGTCGTGAAAGGCGCAGCGACGAGAGAGCTGCGTAGGGGTCGGGTTCCGCGGTCGGGCTACGGTTCCCCCGGGGTCGAGGAAGTCGCGCGGCCGGCGGTCACGAGAAGCGCGGCTCACCCTCAAAACCCGCTAGAAACAAGGCGAAACTCGCCGCACGACACTGGCCGTTCGAACATGTGTGCGATAGAATCAAGCCATGATCTCGGACCTCTCGGAAGCCACGCCGGAGCAGCTGCTCCACGCGGCCGAAGACCGCGTCCGCATGGCCCGCCAGGTCGAGGTCGACAAGCTCGAGCTGCTGCTCGCCTGGGCCGACCTCCACTCCGGAGACCCGCAAGCCGAGCCCGGTGCCGTACCGGTCCGGTTCGGTGGTCCGCGGCTGATCGCCCTCGGTGGGGACGGCACCCCCGAGGTCCAGGACCTGGCGTTGGTCGAGATCGCGATCGCCCGCCACGAGGGCGTGCTGACCACCCGCAATGCCCTGGCCGACGCGTTCGACCTGCGCCACCGCCTCCCTGCTGTGTGGGCCGGTGTGAAGGCCGGTCGGTGCGAGGTGTGGGTGGTCCGCAAGGTCGCCCGCTGGTCCCGCAAGCTCGACCCTCACCAGGTCAAGGTCGTCGACGACGCGGTCGCCGCCGCGTTGGACGAGGCACCCTCACGGATCCTCACGATCGCCGAAGCCAAGATCATCGAGGCCGACCCGGTCGCCCACGCGAAGCGGATCAGCGACAACCAGAAGACCAAGGGCGTCTGGTACCCCACACCCCGACCCGGCTCCCAGGTCGACGACACCGACGGCACCGGCACCACTGCCGGGATCGCAACGGTGTTCGCCCGTCTCGACGAGGCCGACGCCCTCGAGCACGCCGCCATGGTCGAGCACCTCGCCACCGCCCTGGCTGAGCAGGCAGCACCGCCCGCCGACGGCGAAGCGCCCCTGGGGATGGACCACTGGCGCGCCGAGGCCTTCGCGATGCTCGCCGACCCCGCCGCCGTCCTCGCGTTCCTCCACGGAACCAACGACGAAGACGCTGAGCCCGAACCCAGCCCCATCCCGGCTGCGGAGATCGTCGTCCACCTCGCCCAACAGGCCGACGGCACCCTCGGCCCCCTGTCCCGCGTCGAAGGCCTCGGCCCGCGGCTCCTCGACCAGGTCCGCGACCTGCTCCGCCGCCACACCACCATCACCCTCACCCCGGTCATCGACCTCCACACCGGCCGCTCGGTCAACGGCTACGAGCACCCCACCGACGTCAAACACCGCACCGAGCTGCGCACCATCGGAGACGTGTTCCCCCACGCCACCGGCCTCTTCACCCGGCACGGCCGGGCACCCGACCACGACCACACAGTCCCGTATGACCGGCACGGCCCGCCCGGCCAGACCGGCGACCACAACGACACCCCACTCACCCGGCACCACCACCGAGCCAAGACCCACCTCGGCTACACCGTCCTGCAGCTCGGACCCGACCGCTGGGTCTGGGGCACACCCCACGGCCTCCACCGCCTCGTCACCGGCAGCGGCACGACCACCATCACCAGAGCCGAGTACCACCTGCACGCACAGCACGCCGTCGTCCTCGCCGACGGCCTGGCTAGCTGAGCCTCACGCTCACGAGCGTGTCGCCGGGCACGCTGTGCAGCGTGACCGATCCGCCGTGCGCGCTGACGATCGCCTGCACCAGCGCGAGACCGAGGCCGATCCCGTCGGAGCGGTGCCGGGACGCGTCACCGCGGGTGAACCGCTCGAAGGCGGTGTCCACCAGGTCGGGCGGGAAGCCCGGTCCGTCGTCGTGGACGTCGAAGCCGTCGGGGCGGACCGTCACCGTGACGGTGGTGCCGGCGGGCGTGTACTTGCGGGCGTTGGTCAACAGGTTGGTCACGACCTGGTGCAGGCGGTGCTCGTCGCCCGTGGTCTCGACGGGCTCGCCGTCGTCGGGCAGCACGATCCGCCAGCGGTGGTCCGGGGCGATGACCCGGGCGTCGTCCACGGCCTCGAGCAGCAGCCGGGTCAGGTCGACCGGCTCGGCGGCGAGCGGGCGCCCCGCATCGATGCGCGCCAGCAGGAGCAGGTCCTCGACCAGGGCGGTCATCCGGCCGGCCTCCTCCTCGACCTTGGCCAACGCGACGGCTGTGGTCTCGGCGTCGCCGCGGCGTCGCGCGAGCTCGGTGTAGCCGGCGATCGTGGTCAGCGGCGTGCGCAGCTCGTGGGACGCATCAGCCACGAACTGGCGGACCTGCTGCTCGCTGCGGTGCCGCGCCGAGAGCGAGGACTCGACGTGGTCCAGCAGCTGGTTGAGGGCGAGGCCGACCTGGCCGGCCTCGGTGCGCGGGTCGGTGAGGCGCTCGGGAACACGCTCGGCGATGGCGATCTCGCCCTCGTCGAGCGGGGTCACGGCGACGGCGTGGGCGGTGGCGGCGACCTCGGTGAGGGGACGCAGCTGACGGCGTACGACGGCGGTGCCGGCCAGCGCCGCCACCACCGTGCCGAGCAGGCCGAGGACGATCTCGAGCCGGACGAGGGAGCCGGTCGCCTCGTCGACGTCCTCGGTGGGCAGCCCGGCGACGACGCGGACGCCGTCCGGAGTGCGCCCGGCGACGACCCGGTAGTTCCCCAGACCGGGCAGGTCGACGGTGGACGGCTCCTGCCCGACGTGCTCGAGGGCGTCGAGGACGTCGTCGCCCAGGGCGCGGTCGACGTAGCTCGTGCTGTCGACGGCGACCACGCTGCCCTGGCGGTCGCCGTTGACGAAGATCGCCTGGAGGGTGCCGGGCGCCCCGGCCAGGCCGCGGTCGGGGCCGGGACCGCGGCGCAGCGTCTGGACGACGTCGGAGTCCAGGCGGTGGGTCAGCCAGGCGTGCATGCCGAGCGTGGTCACCGTGCCGACGAGCAGCGACACCACCGCGACCAGGGCCACGGCGGTGATGACGAGCCGTGCGGTGAGCGAGTGCGGCCAGAGCCGGTCCATCATCCGGCCGTCATCCGGCCGGCTTGAGCACGTAGCCCGCGCCGCGCATCGTGTGGATCATCGGTTCGCGGCCGGCGTCGATCTTCTTGCGCAGGTAGGAGATGTAGAGCTCGACGACGTTGGCCTGGCCGCCGAAGTCGTAGTTCCAGACGCGGTCGAGGATCTGGGCCTTGCTGAGGACCCGGCGCGGGTTGCGCATGAGGTAGCGCAGCAGCTCGAACTCCGTCGCGGTCAGCGCGATCTCCTCGCCGGCACGGGTGACCTCGCGGCTGTCCTCGTCGAGGACCAGGTCGCCGACGACGAGCGTCGAGCGGCTCTGCTCCACGGCGGTGCCGGCACGGCGTACCAGCGCCCGCAGGCGGGCGACGAGCTCCTCGAGGGAGAACGGCTTGGTGACGTAGTCGTCGCCGCCTGCCGTGAGGCCGGCAACCCGGTCCTCGACGGCGTCGCGGGCGGTCAGGAAGAGCACCGGGACGCTCGGGTCGTCGGCACGGATCCGGCGCAGCACCTCCATGCCGTCGTGGTCGGGCAGCATCATGTCGAGGACGACGACGTCCGGCCCCTGGCTGCGCACCGCCGCGACCGCGTCGGCGCCGGTGTGGGCGGTCTCGACCGCCCAGCCCTCGTAGCGCAGCGCCATCGCCACGAGCTCGGCGATGTTGACCTCGTCGTCGACGACGAGGGCGCGCAGCGGGGTGCCGTCGGGGCGGGTCGCGGCCTGGGTCATGACAGGAGACTGTGCCACCAACCTGTGCGGATCCTGTGGATCCCTTGTGCGGATCCTGCGGCTCCTCACGGCCGGGTCACAGGGTCAGCACAGGGTCCGGGGCGAGCGTGGGGACATGACCCAGCACGACGACCCGACCCCCGACCCGACCCCCGCACCTGAGCCGGTGCCCGCGACGGCCGACGTCCAGCGGCCGCCCGACGTGCCGCCCGCTCCCCCGGCGCCCGCGCCGGTCCTCAAGACGCGCTGGCGCGACCGGGCGTTCAACCTGCGCGCCATGGTCGCGGTCGGCCTGGCCGGTCTCGTGCTCGGCGCGGGCGCCGGTGCGGGGACGGCGCTGGTCGCCGGACACGACGACGGCCCCGACTTCCGCCACCAGCGGATAGGCGGGCCCGGCGAGCGCGAGTTCCCCGGCTGGGACGGGCGCGACGACCAGGGCGCTCCGCCGCCCGGGATGGGCCAGGTCCCGCCCGGGTCGCCACAGGACCAGGACGACCCCTCCAGCGGTACGTCGCAGGCCCCGTCGAGCAGCTGAGCCGGGCCGTCCCGGGGGCCGGGAACGACGAAGCCCCGCCGGGTGGTCCCGGCGGGGCTCTCGCGTTGGCTCCCCCGATTGGACTCGAACCAATAACCCTGCGATTAACAGTCGCATGCTCTGCCAGTTGAGCTACGGGGGAAAGCTGCTCTCCACCGCGTGGTGGAAGCGGGGAAACACTAGCAAGGAGGCGGCCGTCGCCTGAAATCGAGGTGGCGCTCAGGGGGTGACGTCGGCCCGGGCGGCGGCCAGCGCCTCCTGGACGACGGCGTCGACCCGCGGGTCGGCAGGGTCCAGGCCGTCGTCGTACTCGACGAACCAGGCCAGCTCGCCACGGGTGCCGGGCGCGCGACGGGCGAGGATGCGCACCTGGCGGCGGCCCGAGACCGCGACGTGGCGCTGGACGGCGATGCTGGCCGTGACCCGCTCGCGGACCAGCTCGAGGAGGCGGCCGGCGTCGTCGAGGCGCAGCAGGTGGACCGGGCTCGGCTCACCGAAGCCCGCGACCTCGACCACGCGGAGCGTGGACTCCTCGTGGTCCCAGTCGGCGCTGGCGACCTGCTCCCACGGGACCCGGTCGGGCAGGTAGAGCGCGTCGCGGGTGCCGCCGACCAGGCGCGGGCCGTCGCCGGGCTGCCGGACCCTGGCCCGGGCGAGCAGCCGCTCCCCCGGGGCGACCGGGAACGGCGGGCGGCGCGGCGGCAAGGGTGCCCACCTCATGTCCACGGCCTCACTGGCTGCCGACGATCTTCTCGCGCAGGGTGCGCCGGTGCTGCTCGAGCGCGGCGAGCTCGCCGAACATCTTGTTGTAGTCGGTCGGGTGGTCGAGCGGGTTGGTGCGCTGGAGCCGCGACTTCACCTCGTCGATGCGGCGCAGGACGGTGAGCTCCTGGAGCCGGAACAGGTGGGTCGCGATGTAGCCGGCGTCGATGTCACGGTTGGCGGGGATCGGCTCGACCGCGAGTGCACTGATGATCGAGGACACGGCGGGGTCCGTGGCGGCGTCGCGGACATGGGCGACCCAGCCGGCGTCGTTCTGGCCCGCGACCGCACCGCCGGCTGCGGTGATCGCCTCCCAGACGCCCCGGTAGGTCGGGTGCACGAAGTCGTTGAGGCCGATGTCGGCGCTGGTGCGGCCGATCGCCACCGGGTGCTGGAGGACGAGTTTGAGCGTCTCGCGCTCGATGCCGAACCGCGGGTCGCGTAGGTCCGGGACCCGGGCCGCGGGCGGCGGCGCCTCGGGGGTCCGCTCGGCGGCGCGGGGGGTCTTCATGCCCCGGTCGGGCTGGGGGCCCTTGGCCGCGGCACGTCGTACGGCGGCCAGGACCTGGTTGGTGTCGATGTCGGCTCCGACCAACCGGGAGATCTCCTGCGCGAAGGCCGTGACCTTGGACTGGTCGCGCACCGAGGCGACCAGCGCGGCAGCGTCGCGGACGGCGTCGATGCGGCCGTCCGCGCGGTCGAGGTCGTGGCGCTTGACGACGTTCTCGAGCACGAAGCGGTACAGCGGGCGGCGGCTGGCGATCAGCTCGCGGACCGCGTCGTCGCCCTTCTTGATCCGCAGGTCGCAGGGATCCATGCCCTCGGGGGCGACCGCGACGTAGGTCTGGGACACGAAGCGCTGGTCGCCCTCGAAGGTGCGCAGCGCGGCCTTCTGGCCGGCCTCGTCGCCGTCGAAGGTGAACACGACCTCGCTGCGCAGCTCGGCGTGGTCGTCGAGGAAGCGGCGCAGGACGCGGGCGTGGTCGTCGCCGAAGGCGGTGCCGCAGGTGGCGACCGCGGTCTCGACGCCGGCGAGGTGGCAGGCCATCACGTCGGTGTAGCCCTCGACGACGACGGCCTTGGAGGTGAGCGCGATCGGCTTGCGGGCCAGGTCGATGCCGTAGAGGACCTGGCTCTTCTTGTAGATCGGGGTCTCGGAGGTGTTGAGGTACTTGGCCTCGATCCGGTCGTCCTCGAAGATCCGGCGGGCCCCGAACCCGATGGTGTCGCCGTTGGTCTCGCGGATCGGCCACAGCAGGCGACCACGGAACTTGTCGTAGAGCGAGCGGCCCATCGCCACGAGTCCGGCGGCGATCACCTCCTCGCGGGTGAACTTGCGGCCGCTGAGGTGGCGCCACAGCGCCTCCCCGTCGCGCGGCGCGAAGCCGACGCCGAACTTCAGGGCGGCGTTCTGGTCGAACCCGCGCTCGGCCAGGAACTGCCTGGCCGCGAGCGCGTCGGGGGTGGCGAGCTGCTCGGCGTAGAACTCCTGGGCGACGGCGTGCGCCTCGACCAGGCGGCGGCGCTGCGGGCCCTTGGGCCGGTCGTCCTGGCCGGTCTCGTCGCGCCGCAGCTGGACGCCGTACTTGTCGGCCATCCGCTCGACGGCCTCGCCGAAGCTGAGACCGTCGATCTTCATCAAGAAGGTGAAGACGTCGCCGCCTTCCTGGCAGCCGAAGCAGTGGAAGAAGCCGCGGCTGGGTGTGACGTGGAAGGACGGGGACTTCTCGTCGTGGAACGGGCACAGGCCCTTCATCGACCCGCCGCCGGCGTTGCGCAGAGTGACGTACGACGACACGACCTCGTCGATCTTGACCCGCTCGCGGACCGCGGCGATGTCCTCGTCACGAATCCGGCCCACCATGCGGCGATCCTACTGAGCGGTCCGCGGGCGCCGAGCGGCAGCCGACCCGCCTGTGGAGGGGCGGGCCGACGGGGACGCGTTCTCGCGCGTCGGCGTGACCTTCGTCGCTCGGATTCGTTGCTCGATCGGGAGGACCGCACGAAGGGGTCTGGGGATGAACGTTCGGGGAGGGGCCGGGCATGGAGCAGTCACGCCGCCGTACCAGCTGGCCGGTGACCCTCGTCGTGATGATCTTCGCCCTCTCGACCCTGGTGATGGTCCTCAAGGACGGTGGGGACGACGAGACCGCGCCCGGAGCGACACCGGCGGCGTCGGTGGACCTGGACCTGAAGAAGCTGCCGGTCAGCACCACGCACACCACGATCGAGGCGGCGCCGCAGGACCCGCGCCCGACCAGGACGCCCTCGGGCACGGTGGTGCACCCCAAACGGGTCACGGCGCTGTACGACGAGCCCGACGGCAAGCCGTTCGGCAAGGTGCGGCCCACGGAGTTCGGCGACGTCTGGCTGCCGGTGATCACCCGCAACCGCGACTGGGTGCAGGTGCTGCTGCCGTCGAAGCCGAACGGCTCGACGGGGTGGATCCGGGGCTCCGAGCTGGCCGAGGCGCACAGCCGCTTCCGCGTCGAGGTGCACCTCGGCGAGCGCACGCTGAGGCTGTTCGAGGACGACGCACTGGTCGGGACCTGGACCGTGGCGATCGGTGCCAGCGGCACCCCCACGCCGGTCGGGCGGACCTTCGTGCTCGGTCAGATCATCGACGACAAGCAGCCGTTCTCGCCGGTGATCATGCCGCTCGGCACGCACAGCGAGACCCTCGACTCCTACGGCGGCGGGCCCGGCACGGTGGCCCTGCACGGCTGGACCGACCCGTCGGTCTTCGGCAAGGCGATCAGCCACGGCTGCGTGCGGGTGCCCGATGACGCCCTCGACCTGCTGCGCACCGTCCCGATCGGCACCCCGGTCATGGTCGACGAGGCCTGACGCCCACGAACTGCTCCACCTCGGGGACAAGTGATGAAGATGAAGGGAACACCATGAAGAACAAGCGGCATCTGGCTCCGCTGGCCGGCGCCCTCGTCCTGGTGGCGGGAGCGGCGACGTCCGCGGCCGTCCTCACGGGCGGCACGGCGACCGCGGCGGGCTCCCCGTCGTCTGCCTTCGGCCTCGAGCTGTCCATCGCCGGCAACGGGGTGATCCCGCGGACCCCCGCGGTCAGCTCGACGGACGGCTCGCTCAAGACCGACTCCCTCATCGGGCTCCCCACCAACCCGGTCGCCAGCGGCGGCATCGTCAACGCGTCGGCCCAGAACGGTGCGGCCAGCGCGAGCGTCACCGACCTTGCCGTCGGCGAGGGCCTGATCAAGACCCTCAAGCTGCCCGACAGCGCCACCCAGCAGCTCAAGTCCGGCTGCACCCAGCTCACGACCGCCCTCGAGGCGATCACCGGGCCGGTCGGCGACGCGCTCGACACGATCCTGCCGCAGCTGCAGGGCGGGCTCGACCAGGTCGCGGACGCCACCAAGGGCACGCCGCTCAACCTGAGCGCTCTCGGCGCCCTCGACATCACCAAGCTGACCGACCCCGACCAGCTCAAGGCGCTGTGCGACGTGCTGACCGGTGACCTCAAGGTCGTCGGCGCGGGCGCGGTCGAGGCCAGGTGCACCGGCAACACCGGCACCACCACCATCGCGAACCTCAAGGCCCTCGGCCTGCCGGTGAACGTCGACACCAAGAAGGCCAACCAGTCGGTCAAGGTCTTCGACGTCCCCGGTGTCCCGCCCGTCGTGGAGCTGGTCGTCAACCGGCAGACGGCCAACGCCGACGGCACCTTCACCGTCGACGCGCTCTACGTCAACATCCTCGACCAGGTGAAGCTCACCGTCGCCTCGGCGACCTGCGGCAACGTCACCAGCGACAAGGCGCCGGTCCCCGGCGACGCCCCGGCGCCGAAGCCGGTCAAGGAGCACGTCGCGGTCACCGGCTGACACCGGCACCCTGAATCGCCCCGGTCGGCCCGTCGCGCACCAGCGCGGCGGGCCGACCGGCTTTCCGGCTAGCGGACGACCCGGTGGTGCAGGAAGACGACGCCGCAGCCGAAGGTGCGGGTCTCGACCAGCTCGAGGTCGACACGGCGCTCGTCGCGCAGGAAGTACGGCGTGCCGCCGCCGACCAGGACCGGGTAGACCCGGATCCGGAACTCGTCGACCAGGCCCGCGTCGAGGAGCTGGGCCGCGAGGTCGGCGCCGCCGACGGCGATGTCGCCCTCCCCCGGCTCGGCCCGCAGCCGCTCCACCTCGTCGACCAGCCCACCGGGCAGGAGCCGGGCGTTGCCCTCGACCTCGGCGAGCGTGGTGGAGAAGACGACCTTCGGGATCCTGCGCCAGCGGCGGGCGAACTCGCCGGTGGAGAAGCCGAGCCCGGGCATCTCGTCGACCGTCTCCCACACCAGCATCGCCTCGTAGAGGCGGCGCCCCAGCAGGTGGACGCCGACCCCGGCGACCTCCTCGGTGCTGAACCCGAACACCTCCTCGTCGGGCGCCGTCCAGGCGAACTCGCCGTCCGGCCCGATCACGAAGCCGTCCAGGGAGACGCCCATCGAGTAGGTGACCTTGCGCATCGCGAGCTCCTGTCTCGTCGTACCTCGTCAGCCCAGCAGCCGGTCGTGCCAGGCGACGGCGCTGGCGTCGGTCAGCGAGGCGACCTGGTCGATGACGACCCGGGTCCGGGCCGCGTCGTCGGGCGCGGCGTGCCAGTCGGCGGCGTACGTCTCGTCGAGGGCGTCCGGGCCGCGGTCGAGGAGCATCTCGACCAGGGCGGAGAGCAGCTCGCGCTGGCGGACCTGGAGCGCGACCCGGTCGGCCGCCTCCATCACGTAGTGCGCGGCGATGCCCTTGAGCACGGTGATCTCGGCCCAGGTGTCGGCCGGGATGACGAGGTCGCCGGCGTAGCGGACGAAGGGGCCCTCGGTGGCGGCGAAGGTCGCCTGCTGCACGGCGCCGCAGAACCTGCCGATCAGGTCGCTGGTGAGGTTCTTGAGCGCGGCGAGGCCCGCCCGGCCTCCGTCGTACGGCGTCCGCGGCCAGCTCCCGACGGCACGCAGCCGGTCGAGCACGGCGTCCAGCTCCGCGTCGGTCGCGTCGGGGCGGTACCAGACGCGGACCGTGTCCCACAGGGCCGCGGTGTCGAGGTGGGTCAGGTCGACCTTGCCGGCGACCGTGCCGTCCTCGACGTCGTGGACGGAGTAGGCGACGTCGTCGGCGAGGTCCATCACCTGTGCCTCGAGGCAGCGGCCCCCGGCGGGCGCGCCGGCCCGGAGCCAGTTGAAGGCGGGCAGGTCGTCGTCGTACACCCCGAACTTGCCGGCGTGCGCCTCTGCCTCGGCTCGCCCCCACGGGTACTTCGTGCAGGCGTCGAGCGTGGCTCGGGTCAGGTTGAGCCCGGCGCCCGGGGTCTTGGCCTCGAGCCGGGTGAGCAGCCTCAGGGTCTGTGCGTTGCCCTCGAACCCGCCGCAGGTGGACGCCAGCTCGGCCAGCGCGCGCTCGCCGTTGTGGCCGAACGGCGGGTGGCCGAGGTCGTGGGCCAGGGCCGCCGTCTCGGTGATGTCGGGGTGGATGCCCATCGCGCGTGACAGGTCCCGCGCGATCTGGGCGACCTCCAGGCTGTGGGTCAGCCGGTTGCGGACGAAGTCGTCGCTCTGCGGGCCGACCACCTGGGTCTTGGCGGCGAGGCGCCGGAAGGACGCCGCGTGCACGACCCGCGCCCGGTCGCGCTCGAAGGGCAGCCGCTCGGGCGCCTCCACCCGCTTCGGCGGCTCGGGCACGATCCGGTCGCGCGCGTGCGCGTCGTACCCCTGCTCGACCGGGTCCACGCAGCGACCCTAGTCGGGTTCAGCGCACGGGCGCGCTGCTTCGTCCCTCGGCGCGTCCGCTGAGCTCGGCGTCGAGCGTCTCCTGCGCGACACGCATCAGCTCGGCGTACCGGGGCTCCTGGAGGCGCTGCCACATGACGTCCTCCGGCACGTCCTCGACCTGGCTGACGACCCACCAGATGTTGCCGAACGGGTCCTTGATCCGGCCACCACGCTGCCCGAAGGCACTGTCGCCCGGCTCGGTCACGACGGTGGCACCGGCACCGGTCGCCCGGGCGAAGGCCGCGTCGGCGTCGGGGACCCAGACCCGCAGCAGGCTGGGCATCGCGGGCCACTCGGGGCGGCGGTCGAAGGCGAGCACGACGGTGTCACCGACGCGGACCTCGCCGTGACCGATGGTGCCGTCCGCGGTCGCGACCCGGGCCAGCTCCTCGCCACCGAGGACCTCGGTGACGAAGTCGAGGAAGGCTCCGGTGTCGTCGGTGACGACCCAGGGCGCGACGGTGGTGTAGCCCGCGGGGACGTGGGGCTCGGTCATGGCGGTTTCCTTCCGTGGGGGATGTCGCGGCCCACGCTAGGACGGATATAGGACCGTTCCTGTCCTCATTTCGGGAGAGGATGGAGACATGTCCGGACCGACCTCGCGCCTCCTCTCGCTGCTGTCGTTGCTGCAGACCGCCCGGACCTGGTCCGGCAGCGAGCTCGCCGAGCGGCTCGAGGTCACCCAGCGCACCGTGCGGCGCGACATCGACCGGCTGCGCGAGCTGGGCTACCCGATCGAGGCCGACCTGGGGGTCCACGGGGGCTACCGCCTGGTCGCCGGTACGTCGATGCCCCCACTCCTCCTCGAGGACGACGAGGCGGTCGCCGTCGCGCTCGGCCTGCGCACGATCGCCGTGCTCGGCCTGCCGGAGCTCGAGGACGCCGGCGTCCGGGCGCTCACCAAGCTCGGCCAGTCCCTCCCCCCACGCCTGCGCCACCGGGTCCGCACCCTCGCTGCGAGCACCACCACCTGGCGCTCCCCCACCGGCAGCGCCGCCGACCCCGAGGTGCTGACGGTCCTGGCCGCCGCGGCAGCCAACCGGGAACGGGTCCGGATGGACTACGAGACCCGAGACGGCCGCCACGGGCCCCGCCACGTCGAGCCCCGCCACCTGGTCAGCGCCCACCGGCGCTGGTACCTCGTCGCGTTCGACCTCGACCGCGACGACTGGCGCACCTTCCGGGTCGACCGGATCCTCGAGCCCCGTGCCACCGGCGCCCGGGCCCGACACGACCTGCCGGCACCGGACGTGTCGGCCCACCTCGAGCAGGGCGAGCAGGCGCTCGGCACGACGTACCGCGCCGACGTGACCCTGCACCTGCCCGTCGCCACGGCCAGGGAGCGGCTCCGGGACCACCTCGGCGACGGCACGCTCGCCCCCGACGGCGAGCACACCCGGTGGCGCAGCACCGAGGACACCCCGGAGTGGCTGGCGATGCGGCTGCTCCTGCTGGACTGCGGGTTCACCGTGCACGGACCGCCGGCGCTGAGAGAGCGCCTCGACGCGATCCACGAGCGGACACGCCGCTGAGCACGGGACCGTCGGCCGCGGCCAGTCCCGCGATGCCGAGGCATCCGGCCGCCATCGTGGCTCCGAGGACCAACCAGCCGAGCGGGCCGAGGGCGAGCACGAGCGGGAGGGCGATGCTGGGGCCGACGATGCGGGCCGCGCTGGTCGACATGGAGTACGCCGCCTGGTAGCGGCCCTCCGCCGCTGCGGGGACGTCGCTGAGCGCGACCCGCCAGGTGGCCAGCCCGCCGCCGACCTCGCCGACGGTCAGGGCGAGGACGCCGGCGATCACCACGACGCTGAACGCGGCCGGCGACTCGGCCCGGGCCGAGAGGGCCAGCAGCGTGCCGGCGGCAGCCAGGGCGAGCGCGGCGACGAGTGCCGTGCGAACCGTGGTCCGCGTCGAGGTCACCCGCGCCGCCCACGGCCGCTGCCCGACGATCACCGCGACGGTGTTGAGCGCCAGCGCCACCGCGGACAACCAGGCCGGACCGCCGGCCCGGACCACGACCCACACGGGGAGGATCACCGAGAGCACCGGCATCGTCAGCTGGATGGCCGCAGCGAGCCCGAGGGCCGTCGCGAACCGGCGGTCGCGCAGGGCGAGCAGCATCCCGCCACGGGCGGCGCTCCCGGCCGGGGCACCGGCGCCGGGACGGCCGGTCAGGGCGACCAGGAGGACGGCGGCCAGCACCATGGTGACCGCGCCGACGCCGTACGCCGTCGCGGTGGTGGGCCCGAGGTCGACGGCGGCCAGGAGGGCGCCGATCGTCGTGCCGCCTCCGATGCCGGCGTTCAGCAGCATGTGCATGGTGGCCCGGATGGCCAGCCGGTCACCAGGTTCGGCGCCGTCGACCGCGAGCGCCTGGCGCGCGGCCCCCGAGGCGGACTGGGCGACCGCGAACGCGATCGCCGCGGTCGTGAACCCGGCGCCGGTGTCGGCGAGGGCGTATCCGGCGAGAGCGGCGGCCGCCAGGGCGGAGAACGCGGCGGCGGCCCGCCCCAGCCCGAGCCGGTCGGTGAGCAGGCCCAGCGGGACCGCCAGGGCGATCGCGGCACCCGCGCCCATGGCCAGGACGAGGCCGACGGTCGCGGGTGGCAGGTCGAGGGCGACGGTGGCGTGCAGGACGACCGTCGAGAGCACGATGCCCTCGACCGTCGCGGTGCCGAGCTGGACGGTGCGGATCAGCCGCTGCCGGGTGGTGGTTTCCATGACCCCAGCGTGCGCCGCGGCTACCCAGTAGTCCAACAGATGCTGCTGATGCCAGCTAGTATCTCTGCTCATGGAGGTGCACCAGCTCCGGTACGCACTCGCGGTCGCCGACGAGGGCTCGTTCACGGCGGCTGCCCAGGCCCTGCACGTCACGCAGTCCGGCGTCAGCGCCCAGGTCGCGCTGCTCGAGCGTGAGCTCGACACGCGGCTCTTCGACCGGACGCCGAAGGGGACGCGGGTCGCCCCGTCGGCGGTCCCGGTCCTCGACCAGGTCCGTCGTGCTCTCGCCGAGCTGGACCGGGTGCGGACGACGGCAGACGAGATCAACGGCCTGGTCAGCGGGACGGTCGCCGTCGGCACGGTCGCCGGGTTGTCCTGGCCGGCGTTCCTCGACGGGATCCAGTCGGTCCACGACGACCACCCCGGCCTGGAGCTCTCCTTGCGCGAGGGACGCTCCTTCGAGCTGCAGGCCGACGTCGTGGCCGGGCGCCTCGACGTCGCGCTGGTCTCGTGGCCGGACCAGCCGCTGGCCGGGCTGTCGTCCTGGGTGGCCCTCGACGAGCGCGTCGTCGCCGTCGTCGGTCCCCGGCACCCGTGGACGGCGCGGGCGCAGGTCTCTGCCGCAGAGCTCCTCCACGTGCCGGTGATCTGCACCTCCGAGGGCACCGGCATGCGGCTGGCCTACTCGACCCTGATGCGGGCCGAGGGCCTGGCCGCGCCGGTGTCCTGGGACGTCACCCTGCCGACCACGGCACGCGCCCTGGCCGCGCGGGGCCTCGGCGTCGCCGTCGTGACGAGCTCGTCGGCGGACGCCCCCAGCGACCTGCACCAGGTGCGGATCGCCTCGGCGCACGCCACGTCGCGGCTCGGCCTGGTCTGGCGCGCCGACCCGCCGCCGTCGGCCGCCGCCCGCGCGACGCTCGCGACGCTACGCGCGCACCTGGAGCAGCCTCAGTAGACCGAGACGTGCACGTGGTCGTAGTGGTTGGCGGTGGCCGAACCACGGTTCGGCATGCCCCGCCAGCCCTCCCCGGAGCGCTCCACCGACCAGATCTTCTGGGAGAAGATGATGTAGGAGACGCCGAGCGCGGCGTAGTTGGCGCGGACGAACTCCGCGACCTTCCACCCCTCGGCGCCCGAGGTCATGATGTCGACGGCGTGGCCGGTCTCGTGGTCCCCGGAGATCGAGGCGCCGCGGAAGGTGCCGTAGACGCTGATGTCGGGGAAGTTGGCGCAGACGGCCTCGTGGATCTTCTTGATGCTCGGGCTCACGGCCGAGGGCACCGAGGTGCCGTTGGTGCACGGACCACCGAGCGTCGGAGGCTTCTCGTCGGTGAAGTAGCCCGCGGTGACCCAGCGGGACTTGCCGTCGACGACGACCTCGGCGCGGTCGGCGTACTTCCGTCCGGTGACGAGGACCTTCTCGCCCTCGTCGATCTCGCCGACCTCCTTGCCGCGCTTGTCGGGCCGCGACCACAGGTTGAGGGAGGTGGAGGTCCACCGCTTCCTCGCCTCGGCGACGGCCTGCGCGGTCGCCGAGTCGGAGAGCAGGGCGTCGAGCTTGGTGCCGATGGCGTCGGCGGAGCGGTCCGTGCTGCGGGAGATGAGCGGGAGCCGGTTGCCGGTGTCGCCGACGGAGCCGGCAGCGGCCTTGGAACGGTCGACCGCCACGAGGTCGGAGCTGGGGGCCGAGGAGTTGAGGACGCCTCCCGTGACGACCGCGGTGGTCGCGAGGGCGGCGAGGGAGCCGGCCAGTACGGCGGCTCGGGGGGTACGTCGCGCGGTTTCCCGCTTGTGGCTGGTGGCCACGCGCTGATCCTTTGCTGTTGCTTGCAGATGCGTCCCGAGAACCCTGACCTGCGCCAGAGCATCGTGCCACTAGAGCACAACGATCAAGCCTTCAACCAATTGGTGAGACCGCTCACCGAGGTGAGTCGGCTCACCCCACGGCTCACCCGCCGGTGGTCTCGTCGACGTCCTCGAGCACGCCGACGCCCCCGCCGGAGAGCCCGTCGGTGTCGTCGAGCCAGCCCTCCGGGAGCACGATCCGCGAGCGCGGCGCACCCTGCCGGCCGCGCGGCGCGCCCAGCTCGGAGGCCGGGAACGGCTCGGCCGGGTCGAGCTCGGCCAGCAGCCGGTCGAGGGCCGCCAGCGAGTCGACCAGGCCGAGCGAGCGGCGCAGCTCGCCGCCCGCCCGGAAGCCCTTGAGGTACCAGGTGACGTGCTTGCGGAACTCCTTGCAGCCCCGCTCCTCCCCCATGTGCTCGCACAGCAGCTCGGCGTGCCGGCGCATCATCGCGGCCACCTCGCCGAGGGTCGGCAGCGTGGTCTCGCCCGGCCCGTCGTCGGAGAAGGCCGCGGCGAGGTCGCGGAACAGCCAGGGCCGGCCCAGGCAGCCGCGGCCGACGACGACACCGGCGGCACCGGTCTCCTCGATCATCCGCAGCGCGTCGGCCGCCTCCCAGATGTCACCGTTGCCGAGGACCGGGATGTCGACGCTCGCGACCAGCTCGCCGATCGCGTCCCAGTCGGCCTGGCCCGAGTAGGCCTGGGCGACGGTCCGCCCGTGCAGCGCGATCGCGGCGACGCCGGTCTCCTGGGCGATCCGGCCGGCGTCGAGGAAGGTGAGGTGGTCGTCGTCGAGGCCCTTGCGGGTCTTCATCGTCACCGGGACGTCGTAGGGCGCCGCGGCGGCGACCGCCTCCTCGAGGATCGCCCCGAGCAGGTTGCGCTTCCACGGCAGCGCGCCGCCGCCGCCCTTGCGGGTGACCTTGGGGACCGGGCAGCCGAAGTTGAGGTCGACGTGCGCGACGCCGTACTCCTCGCAGAGGATCCTGGTCGCCTGGCCGACGTAGGTCGGGTCGGTGCCGTAGAGCTGGACGGAGCGGACCGTCTCGGCCTCGTCGAAGACGAGCATCCGCTTCGTCGTCTCGTCGCCCTCGACCAGCCCGCGGCTGGTGATCATCTCGCAGACGTACAGCCCGGCACCGTGCTCGGCGCACAGGCGGCGGTAGGCCGCGTTGGTGATGCCCGCCATGGGGGCGAGCACCACCGGGGTGGGCACGTCGAGGGTGCCCAGGCGCAGGCCGGTCACGACGCTTCGTCGGACGGGGCGCCGGAGGGGGTGCCGGACGCCGTCCCCTGTGCCGACGCCGACTCCGACGGCTGCTCGCCGGCCTCGTGCTTCTTGCCCTTCTTCTTGCCCGGCTTCTCGACCGGGCTCAGCTCGCCGCTCCAGGTGATCGGGTCGAGGCCGCCGAACGGCGGGAACGAGACGTTCTCGAGCGCGTGGGTCGGGGCGATGAAGTAGACCTGGCACAGCTCGGCGGTGGCGCCGGCCGCGAACGGCGTCGGCAGCGGGTCGCCGGAGCAGACCGGCAGCTGGTCGGCCTTGTAGTAGTTGGGCGCCTCGAGCGTGGTGCCGTCGTCACCCCACAGCACGTTGTCGAGCCGCAGCCCCCCGAGGTCGGTGTCACCGACGTTGGTGAGCCTCACCCGGACGAAGTACGGCGTCCGCGCGGCCGTGGCCGCGTCGACGTTCCACCCCGGGAAGGACTCCTGGAAGGAGGTGCGCTCGATCCGCTCGACGCTCACCGCGAGCACGCCGACCTCGTCCTGGCGGCGCTGGAAGGCGACGACGCCCTCCTCGCCGAGGCCGAGCTGCGTGCCCGGCTCGGTGAGGGTGACGTCGCTGGGCACCGGCAGGTAGTCGGCCGCGGCGCTCGAGGTCGCCTCGGTCGGCTTCGGCTTCCTCGTGCCCTTCGGGTCGTCCGATCCGCAGCCCGAGAGGCCGGCGGCCACCGCGAGGGCGACCACCGGCACGGCGACGGACCGGACGCTCAGCATCCGACGAGCCGCTCGGCGAAGTAGGAGGTCAGCTTGGACAGCGAGACCCGCTCCTGGGACATGGTGTCGCGGTCGCGCACGGTGACGGCCTGGTCCTCGAGGGTGTCGAAGTCGACGGTGACGCAGTACGGCGTACCGATCTCGTCCTGACGGCGGTAGCGCTTGCCGATCGCGCCGGCGTCGTCGAAGTCGACGTTCCACAGGGCGCGCAGCTCGGTCGCGACGGCCTTGGCCTTCGGGGTGAGGTCCTCGTTGCGGCTCAGCGGGAGCACCGCGGCCTTGACCGGGGCCAGGCGCGGGTCGAGGCGCAGCACGGTCCGCTTGTCGACGCCGCCCTTGGTGTTGGGCGCCTCGTCCTCGGCGTAGGCGTCGACGAGGAAGGTCATCAGGCTGCGCGAGAGACCGGCTGCCGGCTCGATGACGTAGGGGACGTAGCGGGTGTTGGAGGCCTGGTCGAAGTACGACAGGTCCTTGCCCGACGCCTCGGCGTGGGTCGACAGGTCGAAGTCGGTGCGGTTGGCGATGCCCTCGAGCTCACCCCACTCGGAGCCGGCGAACCGGAAGCGGTACTCGATGTCGACGGTCCGCTTGGAGTAGTGGGACAGCTTCTCCTTGGCGTGCTCGTAGTGGCGCAGGTTGTCGGGGTTGATGCCGAGGTCCGTGTACCACTTCGTGCGGGTGTCGATCCAGTACTGGTGCCACTCCTCGTCCTCACCCGGCTTGACGAAGAACTCCATCTCCATCTGCTCGAACTCGCGGGTGCGGAAGATGAAGTTGCCCGGCGTGATCTCGTTGCGGAAGCTCTTGCCGATCTGCGCGATGCCGAACGGGGGCTTCATCCGCTGCGAGGTCACCACGTTGGCGAAGTTGAGGAAGATGCCCTGCGCGGTCTCGGGACGCAGGTAGTGCAGGCCCGACTCGTCCTCGATGACGCCGAGGTAGGTCTTGAGCAGGCCCGAGAACTGGCGCGGCTCGGTCCAGGCGCCACGGCTGCCGCAGTTGGGGCAGGCGATCTCGGACATCGGGACCGTGTCGGGGTCCTCGATCCCCTTCTTCTCGGCGTACGCCTCCTGCAGGTGGTCGGCGCGGAACCGCTTGTGGCACGACTGGCACTCGGTCAGCGGGTCGGTGAACGTCGCGACGTGGCCCGACGCCTCCCAGGTCTGCCGCGGCAGGATCACGCTGGAGTCCAGGCCGACCACGTCGTCGCGGCTCTGCACCATCGAGCGCCACCACTGGCGCTTGATGTTCTCCTTGAGCTCCACTCCCAGCGGGCCGTAGTCCCAGGCCGAGCGGGTGCCGCCGTAGATCTCGCCACAGGGGTAGACGAAGCCTCGACGCTTCGCGAGGGAGACGACCTGGTCGACGGTGGACGGGGGCGGCTTGGCCACGGTGAATTCCTTGTGTGGGACGAGCCCGGCTGGCTGTCGGGCGGGTGTGTGATGACGGCGCGCTCGGGCGCGCGGAGCAAGTGCCTAGGTTACGCGAGGCTCCACCACGTTCAGCACTCCGCCGGGCTCCACGACCTCGTAGGCGCCGGGCTCGTCGACGGCCCGGCTGAGCACGGGCACGCCGTGCAGCTTGAGGTCGTAGGTCGACAGGGCGCGCCGGTAGGCGCCGACGTTGACCCAGCGGGTGGTCAGCGTCCACAGGTCAGGGTCGTCCAGGTTGCGGCCGACCCAGCCGTCGACGTACCCGGTCTGGCCGGCGAGGAGTCCGTGGACGAGCTCGAGCTCGGCCCGGAGACCGGCCGGGTCCTGCCCTGCGCGGAAGCGGTTCACGACGAGCACGGCCGCACTCTACGCAGGCGAACGGCGGCGCCGGCTTGACCGGACACCCGCCGTTGTTGAGAATGATTCTCATGCGCTTGTCTTCCGGCCTCGTCACCCTGTCCGCCGTCGCCCTCGCCGGCCCGCTCCTCGGGGGCTGCTCGGCGTTCAGCGACCCGGCCGACGACGGCAAGGTCACGGTGGCCGCGGCGTTCTACCCGCTGGCGTACGTCTCCGAGCGGGTCACCGAGGGCACCGGCGCACGGGTGGACCTGCTCACCCAGCCGGGGACCGAGCCGCACGACCTCGAGCTCACCATCAAGGAGACCGCGGACCTGGCGGACGCCGACCTGGTCGTCTACGAGTCGGGCTTCCAGCCGGCCGTCGACGACGCCGTCGAGCAGAACGCGACCGGCGCGACGCTGGACGCCACGAAGGTGGTCGACCCGGTCCCGTTCGAGGAGCACGCCGACGAGCACGCCGACGAGTCGGACCACGCGGAGGAGGGCGAGCACCACGACCACGGCGACCTCGACCCGCACTTCTGGCAGGACCCGGTCCGCGTCGCCGAGCTGGCCGACGCCGTCGCAGGCAAGCTCGCCGACGTCGACTCCGCGCACGCGGACCGCTACCGCGCCAACGCCGAGGAGCTGCGCGCCGACCTCACCTCGCTGGACGAGGCCTACACCGCTGGTCTGGCCGACTGCGAGCGTGACACCATCGTGGTGTCCCACGACGCGTTCGGCTACCTGGAGAAGTACGGCCTGCACGTCGCCTCGATCGTGGGCCTCTCCCCCGACGCCGAGCCGACCGGCGCGGTCCTCGGGGAGCTGCAGGAGCTCATCAAGACGGAAGGCATCACGACGGTGTTCAGCGAGCCGCTCAAGCCGGCGCTCGGGGAGAGCTTCGCCGCCGACCTCGGCCTGACCAACGGGGTCCTCGACCCGGTCGAGGGGCTGACCGACGCGACCGCCGACGAGGACTACCTGTCGCTGATGAAGAACAACCTCGCGACCCTGCGCACCGCGAACGGATGCCGATGAGCGTCGTCCCGGCGGTCGAGGTCCGCGACGCGAGCGTCGCGCTGGGCGGGCGGCCGGTGCTGCGGGGCATCGACGTGGCCGTCGTCCCCGGTGACTTCGTGGCCCTGATGGGCGCCAACGGCTCCGGCAAGTCCACCCTGGTGCGGGCGATGGTCGGCCTGCGGCCGCTCATCAGCGGCGAGGTGCGGCTGTTCGGCACCCCGCTGGACGAGTACGACGCGTGGAGCCGGATCGGCTACGTCCCCCAGCGCGCCACCGCCGGCTCCGGCGTCCCGGCCTCGGTGTGGGAGGTCGTCGCGGCCGGCCGGCTGACCCGGCGTCGGCTGCTGCGCCCGCTGTCCAAGCTCGACCGTGCCGCCATCGACGAGGCCCTCGAGGTCGTCGGGCTCGCCGACCGGCGCCGCGACGCGGTGACCAACCTGTCCGGCGGGCAGCAGCAGCGGGTGCTGATCGCCCGCGCCCTGGCCGGCGAGCCGGAGCTGTTCTTCCTCGACGAGCCGACCGCCGGGGTCGACCTGCCCAACCAGCAGGTGCTCGCCGACACGCTGCGCCGGCTCAAGGAGCGCGGCGCGACCATCGTGCTCGTCGCCCACGAGCTCGGGCCGCTGGCGCCGCTCGTCGACCGGGCCGTGGTGCTCCGCGACGGCCGGGTGGCCTACGACGGCGCCGCGCTGCGCGACCACGAGGTGCACCAGCCCTGGTTCGCCGAACCGCACACGCACCACCACCATCACGACCACGTGCCGCACCCGTCGACGCCGTTGGGGACCGAGCCGCACCTGCCGGGAGACATGCTGTGAGCGCCATCGAGCTGTTCAGCCAGCCGTTCATGCAGCGCGCGCTGATCGCCGCCCTGCTCACCGGCCTCGCCGCGCCGGCGATCGGCACCTTCCTCGTCCAGCGCCGCCTCGCGCTGATGGGCGACGGGATCGGCCACGTCGCCGTCACCGGTGTCGCGCTCGGCCTCGCCACCGGAGCCTCCCCCCTGTGGACGGCCGTCCTGGTCGCCGTCCTCGGCGCCGTCCTGATCGAGGTGATCCGCGAGCGCGGCCAGACCAACGGCGACGTCGCCCTGGCCCTGCTGTTCTACGGCGGCCTGGCCGGCGGCGTGTTCGTCAGCGGACTCGGCGGGCAGAGCGCTGCTGCGCTCAACCGCTACCTCTTCGGCTCGCTGACCACCATCTCGCCCGGTGACGTGCTGATCACGATGGTGCTCGCCGTCGCTGTCGTCGGACTGTGCGTCGGCCTCGCGCCACAGCTGTTCGCGGTCGCCCAGGACCAGGAGTTCGCGCGGGTCGCGGGGCTGCGGGTGCGGGTCTACAACGTGCTCGTCGCCGTGCTGGCCGCCGTGTCGGTGACCGTCGCGATGCGCACGGTCGGCCTGCTGCTCGTCTCCGCGCTGATGGTCGTCCCGGTCGCCACCGCCCAGCAGCTGACCCGGTCCTTCCGCACGACCATCGGCGCCGCCATGGTCCTCGGCACCCTGGCCTCGGTCGGCGGGCTGGTGACGGCCACCTTCGCGTCGTACCAGGCGACGGTGGCGCCCGGCCCGACGATCGTGCTGCTCGCCCTCGCGTGCTACGCCGTCGCCTGGCCGATCGGCACCTGGCAGCGCCGCCGGGCCCGGCTGCGCGAGCCCTTCGCCTCAGGCCAGGCAGTCCCCTTGCACGACGCCTGCGGCGAGCACCCGCACGCCCACGGCCCCGGGTGCGGCCACCTCGCCGTACCCCACGACGACCACGTCGACTACGTGCACGACGGGCACCGCCACGCCGTGCACGGCGGGCACTACGACGAGCACTGAGCCGGCCGGCGCTCAGCCGACGGGGTTGGGCTCCGCGCCGCCGTAGCGCCGGTCGCGTCGGGCGTACTCGTCGATGGCCGCCCACAGGTGGCGACGGTCGACGTCGGGCCAGAGCACGTCGGAGAAGACGAACTCCGAGTACGCCGCCTGGTAGAGCATGAAGTTCGAGAGCCGCTGCTCCCCCGAGGTGCGCCAGATCAGGTCGGCGTCGGGGAGCTCGGGCACGTAGAGGTAGCGGCCCAGCGTGCGCTCGTCGACCTTGTCGGGGTTGACCCGGCCCGCCGCGACGTCGCGGGCCAGCGCCCTGGCGGCGTCGCCGAGCTCGGAGCGACCGCCGTAGTTGACGCACATCGTCAGGGTCAGGACGTCGTTGTGCCGGGTCATCTCCTCGGCGACCTGGAGCTCGGTGATCACCGACTTCCACAGGCGCGGTGCACGGCCGGCCCAGCGGACCCGGACGCCGAGCTCGTGCATCTCGTCGCGACGGCGGCGGATCACGTCGCGGTTGAAGCCCATGAGGAACTTGACCTCCTCCGGGCTGCGGGACCAGTTCTCGGTGGAGAAGGCGTACGCCGAGATCGCCTTCACGCCGATCTCGATCGCGCCCTCGACCACGTCGAACAGGCTCGACTCCCCCTCCTCGTGGCCCTTCGTGCGCGGCAGCCCGCGTTCCTTGGCCCACCGGCCGTTGCCGTCCATCACGACGGCGACGTGGTGCGGGACCAGCTCGGCAGGCACGGCGGGCGGCCGGGCGCCGGACGGGTGCGGGGTGGGCGGGCGGACCGGGCCCCGGGCGGCAGCAGCAGCGGCGGCTGCGGCGGCACGGGTACGACGGGTCGAGCGGGTCACGGGGAGCAGTCTGTCAGCGCTCGACGTACGCCAGCGACCGGAGCCCCCGCTCCAGCTGCCACTGCACGAACGCGGCGACCAGGCCGCTGGCCTCGCGGACGTGGCGCGGGTCGGCAGCCTCGATGACCGACCAGTCGCCGGAGAGCAGGCCGCCGAGCAGGGTGAGCGTCTCGGGGGCCGGGGTGGCCGAGCCGGGGATCCGGCAGGTCGAGCAGAGCACGCCGCCCATCGACGGGTTGAACCAGCGGTGGTGGCCGAGCTCGCCGGTCGCGGTCACCGGCGGGCGGCCGCAGTGGGCGCAGTCGACGAAGGCCGGGGCGTAGCCGGCGATGGCGAGCGCGCGCAGCAGGTAGGAGTCGAGGACGTGGCACTGGTTGCGCGTCCCCGCCGCCATCGCGTTGAGCCCGCCGAGCAGCAGCGCGAACTGCTGCCGCGCGGGCTCCCGCTCCTCGACGACGAGCCGCTCGGCTGTCTCGAGCATCGCGGTGCCGGCGGTGTAGCGGTCGTAGTCGGCGCCCAGCGGAGCGGCGTACGCGGCCCGGGTCTCGGCCTGGGTGATCGTGTCGAGGTTGCGGCCCTCGGCGAGCTGGAGGTCGACGTGGGTGAACGGCTCGAGGCGCGAACCCCACCGCGACGTCGTACGGCGCACACCCTTGGCGACCGCCCGGACCACGCCGTGCTCGCGGGTCAGCAGCGTGACGATGCGGTCCGCCTCACCCAGCTTGCGGGTGCGCAGGACGATCGCCTCGTCACGGTAGAGCGGCACGCTCCCATTGTGCGGCCTCGGGGGTGACCTCGCGCGCCGCCACCCCGTTCAGCCGCGCCGCACCTTCGGCGAGAGGACCTGCTGCTCCCAGCCCGTGGCGTCCATCCCGTCGTCAGCGAGGGTGCTGGAGTCCCCGTTCCAGTCGTAGACGGAGACGTTGACGCGGACCCAGCGCGGGTTGCCGAGGCACGAGCGCGGGATCCTCATGGCGACCGTGGCGGCGCTTCGGTCGTAGACACCGCGCAGGCCGTCACAACGCCTGACCGTCTCCTTGCGGCCGGGCTTGCGGACGAGCACCAGCACCCGCCCGCCCTTGACCAGCCAGATCGCACGCGCCTCGTACCTGCCCCGGGGCGTCACGACATGGCCGACCGTGACCCAGCCGCGAGCGGCGGGCAGCGCGCGCATGGCGGTGCGGACCCGGACGTCGCGACGGGTGTGCTTGACCACCACGGCCTGGATGTCGCCCTCCGCGCGGTCCGGCGCAGGAGTGGTGCCGGTGACGTCGCCGTCGAACAGCGCGAGGTCGAGGACATCGCCGGTCGCGTCGGCGTGGGACCACGTGTCCGCCACGGCGACGCCGGCGGACGAGAGCAGGGGTGCGGCGCTCAGGCCGATGACCGAGAGCAATCGGTGAAGGTTCCCCTTGCCGGGACCCTACGCCGGCACCGACCGGTTCGCGGGGCTTCAGGACGAACGGGTACGCCGCCCCCGCCGCGCCGGGCGCACGCACGCGAGCGCGAACCGGGTGACGACCAGGTCGAGCCGCTCGGGCCGCCGCCGCCACTCGAGGGGCACCTCGGTCCGCTCCAGCACCGCGCCGGGGATCTCTCCCGCCACGGTCTCCGCGTCGCCCACCGGGTGGAACGGGTCGGCGGTGCGGGAGAGCACCAGCGTGGGCACCGTCATCGCGGCCCGCTCGGCCGACGACGGCGCGAAGCGGCCGAACAGGACGCCGTGGACAACCGCGGCGACCGGGCCGGGGCGGGTGTCGAGGGTCTCGAGCACGAGCCGGACCCACTCGGGGGCCAGGCGGTGTGGGAGCGGGCGGGTGACCAGGCGCAGCGCGCTGAGCGCGAAGGGCGCGAACCGGGCGGTGGTGAGGACCGGGGTCAGCACGGAGAGCTGGGCGCCCAGGGCGTTCTCGAGGACCGGGCCGTCGAGGAGCAGGCCGGCGACCCGCTCGGGGGCGCGGGCGGCGACCTCGAGGGCGACGTTCGCGCCGATCGAGCTGCCGCCGACGACCGCCCGCGCGGCGCCGACGTGGTCGAGCAGGGCCACGACCTGGTCGGCGAACGCGGTCACCGAGTAGGACAGCGGGTCCGCCGGCTTGTCGGACCGGCCGTGACCGAGGGGGTCGAGGACGAGGACGTGCAGCCCGCTGGAGGCGAGCATCCGGGCGGTGCGGTCGTGCACCCGCCGCGGCACCAGCAACGGCGGGACGAGCACGACCCAGGCGTCCCCGGCGCCGTACTCGGTGAACTCCAGGCGGTCGCGACCGCGCCGGCCCTCGACGAAGACCTGTCCGACCTGCTCGGAGGCCAGCGCGGCGCGACCCATGCCGGTCAGCCGATCGGCTCGACGGGGGCGGCCGGGATGGTCGTCGCCCGCGCGCGGTTGGCGGCGCAGACCACCGCACGGAGCGAGGCCGTGACGATGTTGTGGTGGATCCCGATGCCCCAGACGATCTCGCCGGCGATCTCGCACTCGACGTACGCCGCCGCGAGCGCGTCGCCGCCCGAGGAGAGGGCGTGCTCGGCGTAGTCGAGGACCCGGATGTCGGCCCCCGCCTGACGCATCCCGTCGACGAACGCGGCGACTGGGCCGTTGCCCATGCCGGTGAAGGTCTGCTCCTCGCCGCGCACGGCGAGCCGGACCTCCTGGCGGTCGTCGCCGTCCTCGCTGGTCGAGGAGGAGAACGAGACCAGGTTGTACGGCGACTCGCGGTCGAGGTACTCGTTGCGGAAGATCTGCCAGATCGCCTCCGGCGTGACCTCACCGCCCTGGGCGTCGGTGTGCTGCTGGATCACGCGGCTGAACTCGATCTGCGCGCGCCGCGGCAGGTCCAGGCTGTGCTCGGCCTTGAGGACGTACGCGACACCGCCCTTGCCGGACTGGCTGTTGACCCGGATGACCGCCTCGTAGGTGCGCCCGACGTCCTTCGGGTCGATCGGCAGGTAGGGCGCCTCCCACGGGATCTCGCCGACCGGCTTGCCCTGCTCGGCCGCGATCCGGTCGAGGTCCTCCAGGCCCTTCTTGATGGCGTCCTGGTGGGAGCCGGAGAAGGCGGTGTAGACGAGGTCGCCGGCGTACGGGTGGCGCGGGTGGACGGGCAGCTGCGTGCAGTACTCGACCGTGCGGCGGATCTCGTCGATGTCGGACAGGTCGACCTGCGGGTCGATGCCCTGGCTGAACAGGTTCATCGCCAGGGTGACCAGGTCGACGTTGCCGGTGCGCTCACCGTGCCCGAACAGGCAGCCCTCGACCCGGTCGGCACCGGCCATCAGGGCCAGCTCGGTGGCGGCGACCGCGGTGCCGCGGTCGTTGTGCGGGTGCAGGCTGATCACCGAGTGGGCACGGCGGGTCAGGTGGCGTGAGAAGTACTCGATCTGGTCGGCGTAGGTGTTCGGCGTCGACATCTCGACGGTCGCCGGCAGGTTGAGGATGATCTCGCGGCCGGCCTCCGGCTGCCAGACGTCGGAGACCCGCTCGCAGACCTCGAGGGCGAAGTCGGTCGGGGTCTGGGTGAAGATCTCCGGGCTGTACTGGTAGCCGAAGTCGGTGCCCTCCAGCAGCTGGTCGGCGTACTTCATCACCCACTCGGTGCCGCGGGTCGCGATCGCGATGCACTCGGCCTCGGTGACGTTGAAGACGACGCGCTGGAACAGCGGCGCGGTGGCGTTGTAGAGGTGGACCGTCGCCTTGTCGGCGCCCTTCAGCGACTCGACGGTGCGCGCGATCAGGTCCTCGCGGGCCTGGGTCAGCACGGAGACGCGTACGTCGTCGGGGATCCGGTCCTCCTCGACGAGCTGGCGCACGAAGTCGAAGTCGGTCTGGCTCGCGGCCGGGAACCCGATCTCGATCTCCTTGTAGCCCATCTGGACCAGGAGCTCGAACATCTTCATCTTGCGCGAGGGGCTCATCGGGTCGATGAGCGCCTGGTTGCCGTCGCGCAGGTCGGTGGACAGCCACCGGGGTGCGCGGGTGATCTTCTGGTCCGGCCAGGTGCGGTCCGGCACGGTGACCGGCTCGAAGGCGGTGTAGCGGTGGTACGGCATCCCGCTCGGCTGCTGGGACGGGATGGTGACGCTCGGCTTGGTCATGACTTCCTCGGGTTGGTGAGTTTCAAGAGGGGCGCCGGGCGCGCGACTCACTCCGCAACGAGGGGTCCGGCTTCAGACCTCGCTGCGGCCGCTAAGAAGGAGGGCTCGCGTCATGATGGAAGTCAGGTTAGCAGCACCCGGTCTCCGGCCGGGAGCCGCGGGTACCACGCGGGGACCTCGACCGGAAGGAACCCCCGCATGGACCCGAAGCAGGTCGCCAAGGACGCACTCGACAAGGTGGCCGACGCCGCCGAGAGCGTCGCCGACAAGGCCCTCGCCGCGGACACCCCCGAGATCCCGGGTGCTCCCGCTGCCGCACCGCCGAGCCTGGCCGAGCCGACCGAGCCCGTCGACCCGCTGCCGCCGAAGCCGGACCAGGCGACCCCGGACACGCGGACGCCGACCGGCGCACCGGCGAGCGAGGACCCCCGCTCCGCCGGTCAGCAGGGCCGCTGGCTCACGACGTCCACCGGCACCCGGCTGCGCGACACCGACCACTCGCTCAAGGCCGGCGAGCGCGGCCCGACGCTGCTGCAGGACCACCACCTGCGCGAGAAGATCACGCACTTCGACCACGAGCGGATCCCCGAGCGCGTGGTGCACGCCCGCGGCGCCGGCGCCCACGGCTACTTCGAGGGCTACGGCACCGCCGCCTCGGTCACCTTCGCCGGCCTGTTCGCGGAGGGGAAGCGAACGCCGGTCTTCGTGCGGTTCTCGACCGTGCTCGGCTCGCGCGGCTCGGCCGACACGGTGCGCGACACCCGCGGGTTCGCGACGAAGTTCTACACCGACGAGGGCGTGTGGGACCTGGTCGGCAACAACATGCCGGTGTTCTTCATCCAGGACGGCATCAAGTTCCCCGACATCATCCACGCCGGCAAGCCGCACCCCGACCGTGAGATCCCCCAGGCGCAGAGCGCCCACGACACCTTCTGGGACTTCGTGTCGCTGCACACCGAGGCCCAGCACCACGCACTGTGGAACATGTCGGACCGGGGCATCCCGCGCTCGTACCGGATGATGGAGGGCTTCGGCGTCCACACCTTCCGGCTCGTCAACGCCGCAGGTGAGACCTCGCTGGTGAAGTTCCACTGGAAGCCGCGGCTCGGCGTCCACTCCCTGACCTGGGAGGAGGCGCAGCTGATCGGCGGCCTGGACCCGGACTTCCACCGCCGCGACCTGGCCGACGCCATCGAGGCGGGCGCCCACCCCGAGTGGGAGCTCGGCATCCAGGTCTTCGAGGACACCGACGACCAGCTCTTCGAGGGCATCGACCTGCTCGACCCCACGAAGCTGGTGCCCGAGGAGCTCGCCCCGGTCCAGCCGATCGGGCGGATGGTGCTCGACCGCAACCCCACGAACTTCTTCGCCGAGACCGAGCAGGTCGCCTTCCACGTCGGTCACCTGGTGCCCGGCATCGACGTCACCGACGACCCGCTGGTCCAGGCCCGGCTGTTCTCGTACGTCGACACCCAGCTCACCCGTCTCGGCGGCCCGAACTTCAACCAGATCCCGGTCAACCGCACCCACGCGCCGGTGAACGACATGCTCCGCGACGGGTTCCACCAGCACGCGGTGCACGCCGGGGTCGCGCCGTACCGGCCGAACTCGCTCGACGGCGGCTGCCCGTTCACGGCCGGAGGCGACCTGTCGGACGAGCAGACCCGCGCGTTCGTGGACGCGGCCCGCAACGTGGCCGGCCCGAAGGTCCGCGCCCAACCGGCGACCTTCGACGACCACTTCACCCAGCCGCGGCTGTTCTGGGAGAGCATGAGCCCGGTCGAGCAGGAGCACATCATCCGGGCGTACAGCTTCGAGCTGGGCAAGTGCTTCGAGCAGGCCGTCAAGGAGCGCCAGCTCCAGGCGCTGGCGAACATCGATCCCCGGCTCTGCGCCGAGGTCGCCACGGCGCTGGGCCTCCCCGCCCCGGAGCCCACCGGCGAGCTCGCCGTCGTGACACCCAGCCCCGCGCTCTCCCAGCTCGTCGGCGGACCGTGGCCGGGCGATGGTCGGGTCGTCGGGATCGTCGTCGACCCCGATGGCGACCTCGCGGACGTGTCCGAGGTGCGCTCCACGGTCCTGGACGCGGGAATGGTGCCCCTGCTGATCGCGCCGCACGGCGGGACCGTGGGCGAGCTGGCCGTGCAGCGGACCTTCGCGACCGTGCGGTCGGTGGAGCTCGACGCGGTGCTCGTCGACGGCTCCCCCGTGGCCGCCCCGGACGCCCTGCCGGCGCGCGACGCCAAGGCCGGTGCCGCACCGACCTCGACGCTCGACCCCCGCGTGGTGCTCCTGCTGGAGGAGGCACACCGCCACGCGAAGGTGATCGGCGCGTGGGGCGAGGGCGTCCGCGCGCTCACCGTTGCAGGCGTGCCCGAGGACGCCCCCGGGGTCGTCACCGGCAGCGCGGGCATCGGCGTGCTGGACGAGGTCCTCGCCCTGGCGGGGACGCACCGGGCCTGGGAGCGGTTCATGACGGCCGGGCAGGTCGACCTCTAGCCTGACGGGGTGTCCCGGCTCCTGATCGTGCACCACTCCCCCAGCCGCTCGATGCAGGCGCTGCTCGAGCAGGTGGTGTCCGGTGCCCACGACGAGGACGTCCAGGCCGGCACGCCGGTGGAGGTCGTCGTACGGCCGGCGCTGGAGGCGACCGCGGACGACGTGCTGGCCGCCGACGGGTACGTCCTCGGCACCACCGCCAACTTCGGCTACATGAGCGGCGCGCTCAAGCACTTCTTCGACTCCACCTTCCTCGCGGTCGGTGGTGCGCTCGACCCGAGCGGCGCGCCCGGGGAGGACGCGGGCGCCGGCACGACCGCCGGGCGCCCGTACGGACTGTGGCTGCACGGCCGCTACGACCTCACCGGTGCGGAGCGCTCGGTGCAGTCGATCGTGGGGGCGCTCGGCTGGCGTCAGGGGTACGACGTGCTCGGCGTGCTCGGCGACCTGGACGAGGCGGCGTTGGAGGCTGCCTACGCCCTGGGCGCTACGATCGCGGCACTCCTGACCGACTGACCACCGAGGGGCTGACCGCGTGCTGCACCGAGCCGTCGTGCTGATCGCGCTCGCGCTGCTGGCACCCGCCCTCGCCGCGTGCGGCACCACGAGCCAGGGCAGCAACACCGACGACGACCTGGTCGACTCGCTCGAGGTGCCCGCGAACGGTGTGTGCCGTTCGCTGACCCCCGACGACGTCGCCCACCCCGCCAACGCGACCCGCACGGTCCCGTGCTCGAAGGAGCACACGGCCGAGACCTTCGCGACCGGCGAGCTGCCCTCGGAGTTCGACGACGCCGACTACGACGACAAGGAGCTCGGCCGGTTCGCCTACAAGACCTGCTCGACCGCCTTCGCCACCTTCGTCGGTGCCGACGAGAGCCTGGTGCTGCGCACGACGCTGAGCTGGGCGTGGTTCAGGCCCTCGGAGAAGGCGTGGGGCAAGGGCGCGCGCTGGTACCGCTGCGACGTGCTCGGCGGGAGCACCGCGAGCACGTCGTACCGGCCCCTCCCGGAGACGGCGAAGGGCATGCTGGCCGGCCGGCCACCGGACGTGTGGCTCAGCTGCGCTCGCGGTCCGTCGGTCGGCGAGGGCGAGAAGGTGCCGTGCTCGCAGAAGCACGACTGGCGCGCGGTCACGACCGTCAAGCTCGGGCAGCCCGAGGACCCGTACCCCGGAGACCGCGTGATGGAGAGCCGGACCGAGTCGTTCTGCTCCGGCTCGGTCAAGGCGTGGCTGAACTACCCCTCCGAGTTCGAGTACGGCTACACCTTCTTCCACAAGGCCGAGTGGGACGCGGGGATCCGGCGCTCGGTGTGCTGGGCGAGGACGAGTGAGTGACCCGATGAGCAGCCGCACTCCCCTGGTTCGCCGTGCCGGCGCCGTCGCCGCGGCGCTCCTCGCCCTGACCGGGCTCGCCGCCTGCAGCAGCGGTGACGACGACAGCAAGGCGCCGAAGCAGGAGCCGACGACGCAGACCACCGCGGCCGCGCCCGACCCCGGTCCGGCCACCGGCGCCTGCTACTCGCTGCCGTACGACGCCGCCGTCGCCCCGACGTCCAAGGTCGAGCCCGTCGACTGCGGCCAGGCCCACACCAGCGTCACCTTCGCGATCGGCACCATCGACGCCGTCGTCGACGGCCACCTGCTCGCCGTCGACTCCGACCGCGTCCAGTCCCAGGTCTCGTCCGCCTGCCCCGCCCAGCTGCTGACGTACGTCGGTGGCACGCTCACGAGCCTGCGGCTGAGCATGATCCGCTCGATCTGGTTCACCCCCACCGTCGAGCAGTCCGACGCCGGCGCCACCTGGTACCGCTGCGACGCCGTCGTCCTCGACGGCGCCTCCCGGCTCGCCGACCTCGACGGCGATCTCAAGGGCGTGCTGGCCAAGGGCGTGCCGGACGCGTACGCCATGTGCGGCACCGCCGCCCCCGACGCCCCCGCCTTCGAGCGGGTCCGCTGCTCGGCCAAGCACTCCTGGCGCGCGATCGACGTGGTCGCCTTCCAGGAGAACGACTACCCCGGCGCCAAGAAGGTGCAGGAGGCCGGCCGGACGCGGTGCGAGGACGCTGCCGCGGACGTCGCCAAGGACCCGCTGACCTTCAAGTGGGGCTACGAGTGGCCCACCAAGGAGCAGTGGGCGATGGGCCAGAAGTTCGGCCGGTGCTGGACGGCTGAGTAGCCGACGCACGACGTCATCCCCGGCGCCATTTTCTGCCGGGTCGGCGCACGTCTCGAGCCACTTTCTGCCGGGTCGCGCTAGAAGCCCAGTTTGCGCAGCTGCCGCGGGTCGCGCTGCCAGTCCTTGGCGATCTTGACGTGCAGGTCGAGGTAGACCGGCGTGCCGAGGAGCGCCTCGATCTGCTGGCGGGCGGCGGTGCCGACCTGGCGCAGGCGGGCGCCCTTCTTGCCGATCACGATGCCCTTCTGGGAGTCGCGCTCGACGTACAGGTTGGCGTGGATGTCGAGCAGCGGCTTGTCGTCGGGGCGGCCCTCGCGCAGGCCCATCTCCTCGACGACGACGGCGATGGAGTGCGGGAGCTCGTCGCGGACGCCGTCGAGGGCGGCCTCGCGGATCAGCTCGGCGGCCAGGATCTCCTCGGGGGCGTCGGTGAGGTCGCCGTCGGGGTAGAGCGGCGGGCCCTCGGGCATCAGGCCGACCAGCAGGTCGCCGAGCAGGTCGATCTGGTCGCCGGCGACGGAGGAGACGGGGACGATCTCGGCCCAGTCGGTGCCGGTCTCGCGGCCGAGCTCGGCGATGTCGAGGAGGTGCTCGCCGATCCGGTCGGCGGTGACGAGGTCGGTCTTGGTGGCGACGGCGATCTTCGTCGTACGACGGACCTTGGCCAGCTCGTTGACGAGGAACTTGTCGCCGGGGCCGATCTTCTCGTCCGCGGGGAAGCAGACGGCGACGACGTCGACCTCGGCCCAGGTGGTCTTCACCAGGTCGTTGAGGCGCTCGCCGAGCAGGGTGCGGGGGCGGTGGAGGCCGGGGGTGTCGACGAGCACCAGCTGGCCGTCGGGGCGGTGCACGATGCCGCGGACCACGGTGCGGGTGGTCTGCGGCTTGTCGGAGGTGATCACGATCTTCTGCCCGACGAGTGCGTTGGTCAGCGTGGACTTGCCGACGTTGGGGCGTCCGACGAAGCAGGCGAACCCGCTGCGGTAGCCGTCGGGCACGTCGCCCAGCCCGAACACCGGCGCGGCCGGCGGCGGGAGGGCGCCGAAGTCCTCGTCGAACTCGTCGTCGAAGTCCTCGTCGTCCTCGAGATCGTCCTCGAGGTCGTCGGGCTCGTGCTGCTCCGGCTCGTGCTGGTCGGTCACTGCTCAGCTCCTGCCTGCGCGGCGTCGTAGTCGGCCCAGATCTCCTCGTCGGACTTCCCCGCGGCCTTGCCGGCCCGCCAGATCGGGCCGGGGTCGACGGCACGGGGCTGGCGCTTCGCGACCGAGCGCCAGTAGCCCATGACGTCGTAGTGGGTGCTCGGGAGCTTGCGCTCCCGCATCAGGTGCTTGCGGATCGCCCGCATCTGCGCGGACTCCCCCGCCATCCAGAAGTAGCCCTCGCCCTCGGGCCAGTCGATCCCCTCGACCACCTCGGCCAGGCGGCTCTCGTCACCGAGCGGCAGCCAGGTGACGTCGACGCCCGCGGGGAAGTAGTCCTCGATCCGCGAGTCGGCCGGCACCTCGGCGTGGATCCGCACCGGCAGCCGGTCACCGTGCTCGGCGGCGATCCGGGCCATGGCCGGCAGCGCGGTGAGGTCGCCGACGAGCAGCAGCCAGGCAGCGTCGTCGGGCGGCAGGAAGGATCCCTTGGCCTCGGTGAGCACGACCTGCTGGCCGACCACGTCGCCCGAGCGGCCCGAGGCCCACTCGGTCACCAGGCCGACGTCGTGGACGACGACGTCGAGCACCATCTGCCCGGCCTCGAACGAGCGCACCGTGTAGTAGCGGCTCTGGAACTGGCCGGGCACGACCAGGCCGACCCACTCGTCGGCGATGCCGGTCGAGGTGAAGCCGGGCACGTCGAGCGTCAGCCGCACGAGGTGCGGGGTGACCTGCTCACGGCCGCGGACCGTGGCGTCGTACTGCTGGGCCCGGGTGCTCACCCACCAAGGCTAGTGGTCAGCGCGCGCGACACCCACTCAGCGGTTGTTGATGGTGGCCCGGTAGCGCCGGTGCGAGGCGTCGGTGGGGACGAGGAACAGCGAGGTACGCCGGAACTTGCGGCGCTTCACGGAGTAGGTCCCCTGGCCCGGTCCCGGCCTCTTCGTGGTGAAGGTGAGCTCGAAGCTGCGGTTGGAGCCCTTGGTCACGAGCGGGATGTTCGAGATGTCGACCAGCTTCATCTTCAGCCGCACACCCGGCCCGGACACGGTGAACCGCGCCTTGCGGTGCTTCGTGAATCGCTTGCGGCGGTAGAGCTTCGCGTCGCGGGTGATCGCGCGCTCGGCGACCTCGGCCGGCGCGACCACCAGGTCCGGGGCGGCACCGGCCGGCGGAAGCGTGATGCCGACGGCGGCCACGGCGACTCCGGTGGCGGTCGCACCGAGGACGGTACGGCGGGTCAGCTCGGTCATCGACGTTCTCCTAGGCTGGCTTCATGACTGCGTGGTTGGACTTCGACGACTTCTCCGGCCTCGTGGGCGAGCCCTTCAGCACGGTGGTCGAGGACGGCGCCGAGGTCACCCTCACGCTCGCCGAGGCCACGCTCGGTGCGGAGCTGGGAGGTCCCGGCCCGGATGGCACCCCGCGACGCCAGTTCTCGCTGGTCTTCGCGGGGCCGGCGCAGCCCGCGCTCGGCCAGGGCACCCGCGAGCTCAGTCACGCCGGCCTCGGCGCGGTCGCGCTGTTCCTGGTCCCCGTCGGCGGCGACGCCGAGGGCCTGCGCTACCAGGCCGTCTTCGCCTGAGCGCCACTCGAGGAGCCGGCGGATCCCCCGGTCCTCGACCTGCCGGAACCCGAGCCGCTCGTAGAGACCGCTCGCCCGGTGGCCGGTCTCGACGTGCAGGCTGACGGTCCGGCCCTCGGCCGCGGCCCGGTCGGTCACCGCGCGCACCAGCGCGCCACCGATCCCCTGGCGCTGGAAGGCCGGCAGGAGGGCGATGTCGACGATCCGGATGTCGTCGTCACTCTCGGACGGGTCCGACAGGTAGAGCCGGCCGGCCGGGTGGCCGTCGACCTCGACGACGTCGAAGGACCCGTGCGGGTGGGCGGCCCGGTACTGCCGGTCCTGGAGGTCGAACTGCATCCGCTCGAACGCCTCGCGCTGACCAGGCTGCCAGGTCGCCCGGTCCAGCTCGTCGGCCCGGCTGGCGGCGTACACCTCGACCAGCAGCGTGGTGTCCGCTGCTGTCGCCGGCCGCAGCCGAACGGTCCGGCCGTGCACGGTCAGGGTCGTCATCGCGGCCTCATCCGCGCGGCGGGAACACGCCCTGGAGCGCGATGCAGAAGTTGAACGTCAGGTAGGGCTGCATGTTGTTGTGGGGCAGCGAACCGCCGGCGACGGACAGCGCCGAGAGGGCGAGTGCGTCGGTCCCGGTCGGGGCGCTCTGGTAGAGCGTGCCACCCGAGGACAGGGCGAACGAGGCGTTCGGGTTCGGCGTGCTGGTGTCAGCGAGGTCGGCCGTGTCGGCGCGCAGGGCGTGGGTGTGCACGGGGATCTCGGACTGGATCAGGGTGACCGTCTCCGACCCCGAGATCTCGCCGATGAACCGCTCGGAGAGGCCCGGGCCCTGCCCCTGACCCAGCGGCGCCGCGCCCTGCAGGTTCGGCAGCGCGAAGGTCGACTTCCCGTCGCCGCCGTACATCGTGCCGAGCAGCGAGAACAGGGCCGTGTTCTGGGAGATCGGCATCAGCTGACCGTCGCAGAGTGCCCAGCCCTTGGGGGCGAAGTTGAAGGGGAAGATGCGGATCTCCGCAACGAAGGGGTCGGCCATGGTCCGTCCTCAGGTCTGGCTCGGGAAGATGCCGAACAGGGAGATGATGAAGCTCACGCACAGGAACGGCTGCATGTTCTCGTGCGGCTGGGAACCGCCCACCGGGTCGATCGCCCCCGCTGCGAAGCCGGCGGTGGGTACGTCGTTGATGAACGGGACGACGTTGAGCGACATCGCGGGCAGGTTGCCGACCGGGGACACCTGGTTGCCGGGCTGGCCGCCCACGGCGGTCAGCGCGTGCGTGTGCGACGGGATCTGTTGCGTGCTCAGGGTGACCGTCTCGACGCCGTCGGCCTCGCCGATCTGGTACGTGGTCCCGGTCGTGGGATTGGTGCCCATGTGGATCGGGATGCGGCTCTGCAGGTTGGGCAGTGCGAAGGTCTCCTGGCCGTCGCCGCCGTAGGTGGTGCCGATCAGCTGGAACAGGACGTCGTTCTCGCTGATGGGCAGCAGCGCTCCGTTGCAGAACGCCCATCCCGCGGGGGCGAAGTTGCCCGCGAACATCCGGATCTCGCCGACGTAGGGTTGTGCCACCGGTTCTCCTAGGTCTGGCTCGGGAAGATGCCCTGGAGCGCGATGCAGAAGCTCAGGGTCAGGAACGGTTGACGGTTCTCGTGCGGCTGGCTGCCACCGACGGACGTCACGGACGCCGGGTTCAGGGTCGTCGACGCCGGGCCCGAGCGGTAGGCGTTGTTGGCGCCGCCCAGGTACGCGCCGGCCGGGCTGGCCGTGCCCCCGGTCGCGGTGGCCGAGACCCGGACCGCGTGGGTGTGGGCCGGGAGCTCGTTGGCGGTCACGGTGTGGAACTCCTGGCCGCCCGCCTGCCCGATGAAGAACCCGTTGCCCGTGTGGATCGGCACGCGGCCGCGCAGGTCCGGCAGGGCGAAGGTGGTCTGGCCGTTGCCGCCGTAGGAGGTGCCGAGCAACGAGAACAGTGCCTGGTTCTGGTTGATCGGCAGGAACTGGCCGTTGCACAACGCCCAGCCCTTGGGCGGGAAGTTGAACGACATCAGCCGGATCTCGGAGAGGAAGGGCTCAGCCACGGGGCCTCCTGGCGGTCGTGGGGCGGTGGGCGGGGAACAGCCGGCGGCTCATGGGACCGCCGGGGCGGGGCAGGACGCGACGTTCACGAAGCCAGCGCCCGTGGGGAACGTGCTGCTCGCCGCGGCGGTCGGTCCACCGGTCGGGTTGTCGGCCACCAGGAAGGTCTGCACCGCGGTGGTGTCCCCCGCCGCTCCGGTGTAGCCCGGGAGCTGGATGGTGGTCGCCTGGCGCTGCCGCACTCGGATGTCGTACGTCGACGCCAGGCCGGCCTGGTCGAACCCGCTCGCCGCGACGTCGTTGGTCCGGATGTCGGCGCAGGCGGTGAAGGTGTCGCCGATCTGGGTGCCGATGTTGTAGTGGATGCCGTTCTTCGCGATCGCCAGAGTGCCGGGCGTCGTGCCGGGCTCGGCCACCGTGTTGCCGGTGACGGTGGTGTTCACGAAGCCGGACTGTGCGCTGCTCCCACCGCCGGCCTCCACCTCGATGCCGAAGTTGTTGTACTGCCGGATCGCGTTGCCGGTGACCGACCAGGTCGACACACCCCCACCCATCTGCTGGAGCTTGAGCGCCGATCCCTCGGCCGAGCCCGAGTTGGCCACGCCGCTGACACCGATGGTGTTGTTCTTGAACAGGCCCTGCTGGACGGCGTTGCCGACCCGCTTGACGATCAGCACACCCGGCCCGACGGCGTCGCGGAAGGTGTTGTTCTCGACGTCCATCGTCGCGTTGCCACCGGTGCCGCTCTGGAAGATCGACACGCCACCGCCGCCGGTGGCGATCGCCGGGTGGCTGTTCGAGAGGGTGTTGCCGGTGACCGTCAGGGACGACGTCCCGGCGCCGTTGAGGTCGACGCCGAGCAGGTCGCCGGCAGCACTGCTGAACGTGTTGGCGGTGACCGTGGCGTCCACTGCGCCCGCGCCCGGCTCGGTGATGATCGACAGGGCGTCGTTGGCGGTGAACGCGCCGTTGGCACCGAACGTGACGTGGTCGACGGTCAGGGTGACCGAGCCGCTCGTGTTGTCGACGCGCAGGCCGTCCTCGACGCCGCCGCTGACGTGGGTGTCGGTGACCGAGACCGCGCCCGTGGCGTTCTGCAGCAGGATCGCCGAGTCGTCGTACGGCGTTGCTCCGGTGGTCCCGTTGGTCCCGTTGACCACGCTGTTGGCGAGGGTCAGGCCGGAGACGCCGGACCCGCGGATCGCGTAGTTGCTGTGGTCGTGGATCCACATCCGGGTCAGCGACGGCGCCTTCGTGTTGCTCAGGACGACGCCGGCACCGTCGGGGGTGCTGCTCGAGCTGTCGGCGCCGGTGCTGCCGCTGATCGTGCCGCCGGTGCACCCGCTGGTGTTCGCCGCGGTGCACGTGCCGCCGGTGCCGGTGACGGTGAGCGATCCGGCGCTCCCGGTGTCGGCGAGCAGGATGCCGCCGGCGCCACCGGTGGAGTCGATCCGGGCGAAGGTCAGGCCGGAGGCGCCGATGCCGGTGGACGTGACCCACAGGGCACGACCTGCGCCCGAGCTGATCGTGTTGCCGGTGCCGGTCACGGTGATCGTGCCGCTGGAGGCCGCCCGGATGCCGTCACCGGTGGTGGTGGTCACGGCGAGGCCGCCGCCGCTGATGGTGAGCGTGTGGGCGCCGCTGGAGGTCATCGACACCGCGGTGCTCGCACCCGTGCTGAACGTCTTGGCCGCGCCGCTGAGGACGGTGGTGCCGCCGGTGTTGCCGCTGAGGGCGATGCCGCCGCCGGCGTCCGCGCCGTCGGTGAGCGAGCCGCTGAGGGTGATCGTGCCGCCGGTGCGTCCGGTCACCTCGAGGGTGCCACCCGTCCCGTCGGTGATCGGGCCGGGGTAGGTGATCGCACCGCTGCCGGCGTTGACGTCGAACGCCATGACCTGGGAGCCGGAGACGGATCCGCTGCTGGCGCTGAAGGTGCCGGTGCCGAGGCCGTCGAGGTTGATGCCCTTCGTGGCGCTGCCCGTCGACGTCACCTCGCCGAAGGAGAGGGTCGAACCGCCCGCGTTGGTGGCATCGACGGCTGGGCCGCCCTTGGTGCGTACGTCGGTGGTCTGGACGGTGACGGCGCCGGTGTCCTGCAGCAGGAGGCCGGCGGCCCCGCCCGACCCGGAGGTCGCGGTGTCGTCGATGACCACGTCCTGGATCGAGTAGGCACCCGTCGTGCTCACCAGGGAGACAGCGGCCTTCGTACCGGCGGTGCCGGTGTCGATGACGCGCAGGTTCCTGAGCACGCCGCCCACGTCACCGGCTCCGCCGGCGACACCGCTGCTGGTCCCGGACGGGTCGATGGTCAGGCCCGCGACGGTGTTGCCGGCGGCGAGGCTCACCACGTCGGTCCCGCTCGCCGTGAGCAGGGGCCGCTGACCGGCGACACCGGCGCTGAGGGTCACCCCGCCGACCACCAGGTCCTCGGCCTCGCCGAGGAGCCGCTGGTCCGCCTTCAGGGCGATCCCGGCCGCGTACCCGGTGCTGGTGCCGTCGCCGGCGTCCACGTAGATGGTCTGGTCGGTGCCCGACGCCACCTGGGCCTGGGCCAGGGTGTCGAAGGGTGCGGTCGAGGTGCCGCTGTTGCCGGGGCCGTCGTTGGCGACGTACCAGACACAGCCGCTGACCGGGACCGTCACCGTGCCGGTGCCGGTGGCCGCGCCGTCCGGGTCGTTGTCGGTGACCTGGTAGCTGAAGGTGTCGGTGCTGATGCAGCCGGCCGGTGGCGTGTAGACGAAGTCGCCGTCGGCCTGCAGGGTGACCGATCCACCCTGGGTCGTGCTGACGGTGTCGGCGACCACCGTGACGAGGCCGGGCGTCTCCACGTCGCCCGCGCCGGAGAGCAGGTCAGCCGTGGTGGTCTTGCGCGGTCCGCTCGCCGACGGCACGCCGTCGGTCGGGTCGTCGACGACGAGCACCGTGTTGCCGACGGCCGCAGCGCTCAGGGTGAGCGCAGCCACCGTCGGTGCGTCGTTGACGCAGGTGACCGTGACGGAGACGGTCGCAGTGGAGCCGCCGGTGATCGTGTAGGTGAAGGTGTCGGCCGTCCCGCCGGTGTTGCAGTAGTTCGCGTTGGGCGAGTAGCCGACCGTGGATCCGTTGGTGGTCGCCGTGCCGTTGACCGGCTGGGTGACCGACAGGATCTGGGGCGAGTCGTCGCCGATCTGGTCGTTCACCATCACCGTGAGGGTTCCGGACTGGTCCTCGGTGATCGTCACGGCGTCGTCGACGGCGACCGACGGGTCCACCACGCAGGTGACCGTCATCGCGACCGACGCGGTCGTGCCGCCGGTGATCGTGTACGTGAAGGTGTCGGGAGCGCCGCCGGGCGGGTTGTTGCAGTAGTTGGCCGAGGGTGCGTAGGTCAGCCCCGTACCGCCGCCCGTGATCGCCACGGTGCCGTTGAGCGGCTGGGTCACGGCCGTGATCGACAGGCTCACAGCGTCGGGGTTGAGGTCGTTGGCCAGGACCGGGACAGGAGTCGCACCGCTGTCCTCGCCCACCGTGGCGGTGTCGGCGACCGCGGTGGCGGCGTCGGCCACGCAGGTGACGGTGACGGCGACGGTCGCGGAGGCCCCACCCGGAGCCAGCGTGTACGTGAACGTGTCGGTCGTGCCTCCGGGCGCGCTGTTGCAGTAGTTCGCGGACGGCGTATAGGTCAGCGCCGTGCCGCCGCCGACCAGGGCGACCGTGCCGTTCGTCGGCTGCGCGACGGAACCGACGAGAAACGAGTCGCCGTCGGCGTCGCTGTCGTTGGCGAGCACGAGGACCTGGGTCGGGCCGGAGTCCTCCAGCACCGTCACCTCGTCGTCGACGGCGACCGGCAGGTCGTCGACACAGGTGACCGTCATCGCGACCGACGCGGTCGTGCCGCCGTTGATCGTGTACGTGAAGGTGTCCGGCACGCCACCGGGGCCGGTGGTGCAGCGGTCGGCCACGGGTCGGTAGGTGAGCCCCGTCCCGCCACCGGTGATCGCGACCGTGCCGTGGCCGGGCTGGGTCACCGAGACGATGCCCTTCGGGCCACCGTCGACGTCGGTGTCGTTGGCCAGGACGTCGACGGCGGTGGCCGGCGCGTCCTCGCCGACGGTCGCGGCGTCCGCGACGGCCACGGGCGTGTCGTCGACGCAGGTGACGTGCACCGACACGGTCGCGGTGGCGCCGCCGGGTGCGAGCGTGTAGGTGAAGGTGTCGGGGCTGGTTCCCGGCGGGTCCGTGCAGAAGTCGGCGTCCGGCTGGTAGGTGAGTCCGGTCCCACCGCCGGTGACGACGACCGCGCCGTCACCCGGCTGGGTCACGGACGCGATGATGAGCGGGTCGCCGTCGACGTCGTCATCATTGGCGAGCACGCCCACCGTGGTTGCCGGAGCGTCCTCACCGACCGTCGCGACGTCGTCGACGGCCGTCGGGTCGTCGGGCTGGCACGTGATGTCGACGGTCACCCGGCCGAGGTCCGTGCGGCCGGTTCCGTCGCCGACGGTGTAGTCGAACCTGCCGGCACCGGCACCGCAGAGGTCGGGCTGGGGCGTGAACCGGATGACGCCGCCCGTCAGGGCCACCGTGCCGCCGACGGGTGCGGCGACCGCGGTCACCGTCAGCGGGTCGCCGTCGGGGTCCGTGTCGTTCGCGACCGGACTGCCGGCACCGCTGCCGGGGAGCTCGAGGACGGTGTCCTCGTCGGTCGTCGCGGTGTCGTCGAGCGCGACGGGCGCACCCGGCACCTTCGGCGGCTCCGGCGTCACGGGCGGGGTGACGTCGTCGTCGCAGCTGCGACCCAGGTCGTCGTCGGCTGAGTCCACGGCCGCGTCGGTGCCGCGACCACAGCCGAGGTCGTCGGCGCCCGGTCCGCCGTCGAGCCGGTCGTCGCCGCGGCCGCCGTACAGCGCGTCGGCCCCGGGGCCGCCCCGGAGGTCGTCGGCACCGGGTCCGCCGTGCAGCTGGTCGTCGCCGGCCTCCCCGCGGAGGTCGTCGTCGCCGGTGCCGCCGTAGAGCCGGTCCGAGCCGCCGCCACCACGCAGGACGTCGTCGCCGCTGCTTCCCCACAGCAGGTCGTCGCCCGCGCCGCCGTCGATCACGTCGTCGCCGGGGCCACCGCTGATGGCGTCGTCACCGCCTCCGCCGGTGATGCGGTCGTTCCCGCCGAGGCCGCAGATGACGTCGCGGCCGGAGGTCCCGACGAGCACGTCGGGCCCCGGGGTGCCGGCGATCGTGCAGGCGCTGCGCGCCGGGACGCTCGGCGCGACGGCCGTGGCCGGGAGGGCCGAGACGACCAGCAGCACCCCCGCTCCGACCCAGCTCGTCGCTGCCACTGCGCGCGTCGTCACACGACCGATCGACATGATCGTCCCCAAGCTGTGTTGTCGTCCAGTGCGCACGACGCAGCACCGCCCCCAGGTCGCCGAGTCTGGCACCTGCGGAACCAGCGCGGGCGAGAACGCGACGACCCGGGACCAAGGTCCCGGGTCGTCGCGGCGCGCTCAGCGCGGAGCGGTCAGAAGTCGTGCCGCAGCGGGTAGCCGCTGACCCCGTCGACGGACTTCGTCGCGAGCACGTGGTGGAGCTGGATCTCGTTGCGCTCGAAGGCGATCCGGGAGCCGGCCATGTAGAGGCCCCACACCCGTGCGGTGCCCTCGTCGGTCTCGGCGACACAGGCGTCCCAGTTGTCGACGAGGTTCTGGCACCAGCCGGCCAGTGTCTTGGCATAGTGGACGCGGAAGTTCTCGTGGTGCTGCACCTCGAGGCCCGCGTCCTCGACCGCCGTGACGATCGTGCCGGAACCGGCCAGCTCGCCGTCGGGGAAGACGTAGCGGTCGATGAAGGCACCGGTACGACGGTCGATGTTGTCGTGGCGCGTGATGCAGTGGTTGAGCATCCGGCCCTGCGGCTTCAGCACGCCGTGGATGAAGGAGAAGTACGCCGGGTAGTTGGCGATGCCGATGTGCTCGGTCAGGCCGATCGAGCTGACCGCGTCGAAGTCGCCCTCCTCGACCTTGCGGTAGTCGGAGTGGCGGACCTCCGCGAGGTCGTCGAGGCCCTGCTTCTTGATCTCCTCCTGCGCCCACGTGGCCTGCTCGCGCGACAGCGTCACACCGAGGACCTGGACGCCGTAGTGCTTCGCGGCGTGGCGGACCATCCCACCCCAGCCGCAGCCGATGTCGAGCAGGCGCTGGCCCGGCTGCAGGTCGAGCTTGCGGCAGACCAGGTCGTACTTGTGTGCCTGCGCCTCCTCGAGGGTGGCGTCGTCGGTCGGGTAGACCGCGCAGGTGTAGGTCATCGAGGGGCCGAGGACGTGCTCGTAGAACGTGTTCGAGACGTCGTAGTGGTGGTGGATGGCGTCGGCGTCACGGCCCTCGGAGTGGCGGCCCCACCACTGCAGCGAGCGCAGGCCCTCGAGCCGGTTGCGCCAGGCCGGGAGGTGCTCCTGCGGCGGGGGCGGCGGCGGGACGAGGTGGCTCAGGCCGAGCGAGCGCAGGATGCCGACCAGCTCGAGCGGACCGGGGATGCCGAAGTCGGTGTGGTCCTTCAGCAGCGAGAACGCGGGGTACGGGTCGCCGGGATGGGCCCCGTGCAGGACCAGGTCGCCGGCGACGTAGGCGCGGGCCAGGCCGAGGTCGCCGGGCGCGGTCATGATGTAGGACAGGCCGCGCTCGTTGACGAGCTCCATGCCGAACGGAAGGTCGAGGTCGCCCGCGGAGGATCCGTCGTAGGCCTTGAGCCACAGGGGCAGGCCCCCGGGGAACAGGGATGCGATCGTGGGAGCAATGCCCTTGCCAGGCTGAGCCGTCATCGGCTCCTCACCGCCTTGTCGTAGAGAGTGGTCAGTCGGTCGTCGGGATCGTGGACGCGCTTGACCGCCGCGAGCCGGGCGGTGTTGTAGAGCGCGTCGAAGGTGTCCTTGTCGTAGTAGGCGTCGGAGTAGAGCGACTTGTGGCCGCCGAGCTCGTGGACCTTGGCCTCGATCGCCCGGTTGCGAGGGCCGTCGACGGCCTCCGGGCCGACGTGGACGGTGCCCCAGAAGCCCACGTTGACGTAGACCTTGCCGGTCTCGAGCGGGTACAGCGGCCACGGCCGGGTGGTGGCGAGCGGGCACAGCCAGACCGGGCGCATCCCGACCTCCTCGTCGAACCAGGCGAGGAACTCGCCGAGGCGCTCGACGGGGACCTCGATGTCCTGCACCACGCGCTCGCGCAGCGGGCGCCCGGCGCGACGGTCGAGCCGGTCGGCGATGCCGAAGCGCCGGTCGAGGTGGAGCAGCCGCATGTAGACGTCGGAGCGGCGGTAGCGGCGTGGCCAGAACCGGCGGATCCGCGGGTCCTGCGCGCCGAATGCGCCCGAGCACCAGAACCAGTCGGTGTCCCAGCGCCACAGGTAGTCGTGGAAGGTGAGCCGGTCGCGGTCGCAGGTCTGCAGCGAGCGGTAGTAGATCTGCTGCCCGGCGTAGTCGGAGGTCGGGCCCGGCTCGTCGGTCCACCGCGCCAGGGTGAGCACGTGCTCGCCCGGACCGAAGGACACGCCGTCGAGGCCGTGGACCGGCTCGCCGTCGTACTCCTGGGTGGCGGCGATCTCGGCGATGGTCTTGGCGAGCAGGTCGGCGTCGTCGATGCGGACGTGGCGCAGGGCGACGTACGGCGGCACCGCGGCCAGCTTGATCCGCAGCCGGGTGGCGTAGCCGAGCGAGCCGTAGGAGTTGGGGAAGGCGTCGAAGAGGTCGTCGCCGGGGCACGTGGTGACGACCTGCCCGCTGCCGGTGAACACGTCCATCTCGAGCACCGACTCGTGCGGCAGGCCGAGCCGGAAGCTCGTCGACTCGATCCCGAGGCCGGTGACCGCGCCACCGAGGGTGATCGTGCGCAGCTGCGGGACGACGTACGGGACCAGGCCGTGGGGCAGTGTCGCGTCGACCAGGTCCTCGTAGGTGCACATGCCCTGGACCTCGGCGACGGGGCCGTCGGGGCTGTCCGGCAGCACCTCGATCACGCCGGCGAGGCCACTGACGTCGAGGCCCGGAGCGGTGGTCGCGGCACGCGCGCGGAACAGGTTCGTCGTCCGCTTCGCGAGGCGGACCGGTTGGCCTGCCGGGATCGCGGCGTACGAGTCGGAGAGCCGTTGGACAGCCCGCGCGTGCTCATCCCAAGAGCGGTTTGCCATGGTTCGAAATTACTCCTGTCCGCCGACAACGGGCAGCCGGGTGGTTGACCTCACTCAACCAGTTGGCTCCCTGGGGGGCCAAGTCGTTTTCAGAGCCAGCCATTCCCGACGGCGACGAGGACGGCCTCGGTGCGGTTGCTCGCGCCGGTCTTGCCGATCGCGGCCGAGAGGTGGTTGCGCACGGTGCCCTCGGACAGGAACAGCTCGGCCGCGATGGCCGCCACCGAGGCCCCGTCGCGGGCCGCGCGCAGCACGTCGGTCTCCCGCGCCGTCAGGGGCGAGTCCCCCGTCAGCAGCGAGTCGGTGGCCAGCGCCGGGTCGACGACGCGCAGACCCTGGTGGATGCGGCGTACGGCGTCCGCGAGCTGGGGCGCCGGGGTGTCCTTGACGACGAACCCCGCGGCACCGGCCTGCAGCGCCCGGCGCAGGTAGCCGGGACGGCCGAAGGTCGTCACGATGAGGACGCGGGTGCCGGGGCTGGCCTCGCGCACCGCCGCGCAGGCGGCGATCCCGTCCATGCCGGGCATCTCCACGTCGAGCAGGGCGACGTCGGGCGTGTGCTCGGCGGCGGCCGTGACGGCGTCCTCACCCGTGCCGACCTCGGCGACGACCTCGAGGTCGGGCTCGAGGCCGAGCAGGGCGGAGAGGGCGCCGCGGACCAGGGCCTGGTCGTCGGCGAGCAGCAGCCTGATGCTCATTCGACGACCACCGCGAGCGACCAGCCGGGGTCGAGCCGGGTCGTGACCAGCCGTGCACCCAGCGTCGCCGCCCGTTCCTGCAGGCCGGTGAGTCCGGAGCCCCGCACGGGTGCGCCGTCCGGGCCGGTGCCGTCGTCGCGCACCTCCGCGCGGTCCGGGGCGAGCAGCACCTCGCAGCGGTGGGCTCCGGAGTGGCGCACCACGTTGGTCACGCCTTCGCGCACGGTCCACGCGAACAGCTCGCGCAGCTCGCTGGGGACCTCGTCGGTGCTGTTGGGCAGCCGGGCCTCGATCTGGGCGGCCTCGAGCGCGGTCCGGGCCCGGGCCAGCTCGCCGGGCAGGGTGAGCTCTCGATAGCCCTCGACCGCGCGCCGTACGTCGGCCAGGGCGTCGCGGCTCAACCGCTCGAGGTCGGCGATCTCCTGGCGGGCACGCTCGGGATCCGCGTCGAAGAGCCGGCCGGCGAGCTCGGCCTTGATCGTGATGACGGTCAGCGAGTGCCCGAGGATGTCGTGCAGGTCGCGGGCCAGTCGGTTGCGCTCGCTCTCCGCGGCGAGCTCGGCGTTGGTGGCGTGCGCGCGGATCAGCTCGATGTTCCGGTTCATCATCGAGCGCACGCCGAAGACCGCGATCGACGCCGCCACGACCGAGAACGCGAGCCAGGTGTTGTGTTCCCAGCCGGGGACGACCACGCCGAGGACGAGGACGCTCGCCGTCAGCGCGAGCACGAGGGGCAGGAAGATCCGCGCCGGGTAGAGCATCACGAAGGTCACCGCCAGGTAGACCACGCTGGCCGTGCCGACCTGGCCGAGCGTCGCGACCATGACCACCGCCAGGCCGCCGAGGCCCACGGTCCAGGCGATCCGGGTGCGGACCGGCGGGGCCATCGCGAGCCGGGCCCGGCCGGTGCGCAGCGTGATCCACAGGCCGAGGTAGCTCGCCGCGAACAGGACGGTGGCGACCAGGCCGAGCCAGGCGTGCGGGGCCGGCAGCCCGCTCCAGGCGGTGCGGAGCGGGTCGACGAGGAAGGTCAGCCAGACGGCGGCGAACAGCGGCCCCCACCTCCCGAGCGGGCGCTGCAGGGGGTTGGGGGCCGCTGTCTCCATGGTGTTCACGCTATCGATCGACGGCATCAGACGCGTGCGGTGTCCTTGCTCATCCGCCACGCGGCGCCGGCCACGAAGATCGCGAACCAGGCGACCGCGTTGAGGACGGCGTACCACGGCAGCTCGTGGGTGAGCGGCCAGCGGGCGATCTCGGCGACGCCGTACATCGGGGTCCAGTAGGCGATCTGTCGCACCGTCTCCGCATAGTTGTCGAGCGGGACGAAGACCCCACCGAGGAACGAGAGGAGGGCGAGGCCGGGACCGAGGATCTGCATGGCGTTCTCGCCGGGGACCACGTAGCCGATGAAGACGCCGAGGGCGGCGAAGGTCAGGGTGCAGAAGAGCGTGACGACGGCGCACTCGATCCACACGTGGGTCGGCATCTGCGCCTTGCCCTGGACGATGCCCACCAGGTTGACCGCGGCGATGGCGAGGCCGCCCATGACCAGCGCGACGAGCGCCTTCATCAGGATGTAGACGACCGGGTTGAGCGGGGTGAGACGCAGCTGGCGCGACCAGCCGAGGGAACGCTCGAGGGCGACCATCGAGCCCCCGGCGGCTGCGGTGAGGGCGGAGCCGTAGAGCGCCATCGAGGCGAGGATGTACGCCGCGACGTTGCCGTCGCCGACCTTGTCCTGCCAGCCGTGCTGGCCGCCGAAGGCGAGGAACATCGCCCCGGGGAAGAGCAGCGTGAAGACGATGGTGCGGCGGTTGCGCAGCATGCGGCGCAGCTCGATGCGCAGCACGGTGGTGTTGAAGCCTCCCAGCGGCGGGACCCGGCGGGTGGCCGGGTCGATGGTGGCGGTGGTGGCGCTCGTGCTCATGCGTTGTCTCCTGTCAGGCTGAGGAAGGCCTCTTCGATGCCCTGGGCGGTGATCTCGACGTCGCGGGCGTCGGTCTCGGTCAACAGGTAGCGGGCGACCGAGTCGGAGTCCTTGGCGTGGATCGTCACCGACTCGCCGCGCAGGTCGACGTGGTCGACGCCGCCGAGCGCGGTGATCGCGGCGACGGCGGTCTCGTCGGCGCCGGGCAGCCAGGCGCGGATCGTGCGGCCCGAGGCGAGCGCGCGGATCTGCGGACCGGTGCCGTCGGCGACGACCCGGCCCTTGCTGATGAGGACGATCCGGTCGGCGTACTGGTCGGCCTCCTCGAGGTAGTGCGTCGCGAACATGACCGTGCGGCCCGTGGCGGCGTCCGCGCGGATCGCGCTCCAGAAGGAGCGGCGGCCCTCGACGTCCATGCCCGTGGTCGGCTCGTCGAGCAGCAGCAGTGCCGGGTCCGACAGCAGCGCCATCGCGAACCGGAGCCGCTGCTGCTCGCCGCCCGAGCACTTCCCGACCCGCCGGTCGGCGATGCCGCTGATCCCCGCCCGCTCGAGCACCTCGTCGACCGGACGCGTGTCGGCGAACAGGCTGGCCGTGTAGGCGACCGTCTCGCGCACGGTGAGGTCCTTGAGCAGGCCGCCGGTCTGCATCACCGCCGACACCAGGCCGCGGGCGATCGCCTTGCGCGGCTCGAGGCCGAGGACCTCGACGGTGCCGGTGGTGGGCCGGCTCAGGCCGAGCACCATGTCGATCGTCGTGGTCTTGCCGGCCCCGTTCGGGCCGAGGAAGGCCACGATCTCGCCCGGGTGCAGCTCGAGGTCGATGCCCCGCACCGCCTGCACCCGGCCGAAGTCCTTGGTCACCCCGGCCAGCCGGACTGCCAGCAGGTTCGTGGTCGTCGTCATGTCCCCCAGCCTCGTCGGCGGCGGGGCCCGGTGCCTCTGGCAGGCGTCACGACCCGGGCATGACATCTGTCATGGCCGGCGCGCGAGTTTCACCGGTCGGCCGGTGAAACTCGCGCTGGGACGATGAAGCATCCTCGTCCAAGCGCGAGTTTTCTCGTCCAGGTTGGCGTCAGGTCAGGGCGAGACGGTGGCGGAGATGGTGCCGCGGGCGTCACCGAGGTGGACGACGACCCCGCTCGCGCCGGAGAAGTCGCCGAGCACGGCGGCATCGGGCTCGGTGAGGTCCTGCGCGTCGCCGAGCACGACGCACGCGTCGACGCCGGTCGAGCCCGAGGCTACGGCCATCGCGACGACGGCCTGGACCGCGGTCAGCTGCAGGGAGGGCAGGTCGACGGTGGCGGCGGCGTACGTGCGGCCGTCGGTGTCGCGGACGGCGGCGCCCTCCGCGGCCTGGATGCGGGCCCGCGTGGCACGGGCGAGGGTGACGAGCTTCTGGTCCTCGGTGGAGAGGTCGGGCATGGGCACGATCCTCCCAGAGCCCGATCTCCCCGTTCCGGTCAGGCCCGGTGGACCGGCTCCCCCGCCACCCAGGTCTCGCGCACGGCGACGGTGGCGAGCTTGGCCGGCGCGACGTCGTACGGATCGCGGTCGAGGACGACGAGGTCGGCCAGCTTGCCGGGCTCGAGGGTGCCGCGGTCGTCCTCGGCGTGCACGGAGGCCGCGCTGCCGATGGTGTACCCGCGGATCGCGTCGTCCACGGTGACGGCCTCCTCGGGCTGCCAGGGCGCACCACCGTCGAGCGGGGCCCGCGTGACGGCGCACTGGACGCCGATCATCGGCTCCATCTCGGCGACGTTCCAGTCACTGGAGAAGGCAAGCACGGCTCCGTGCTCCTGCAGCGAGCGCAGCGGCCACGCCTGGTGCCAGCGCCCCTCGCCGACGGCCTCGGCCCAGGCATGACCGGGCCCGGCGATCTCGGGGCTGGCGTGGCGCGGCTGCATGCACGCGACCACGCCCAGCTCCGCGAAACGAGGCAGGTCGGCGCGACGCAGGCACTCGACGTGGACGACCTGGTGGCGTGCGTCCCTGGGGCCGTTGGCCGTGCGGGCCGCCTCGACCGCGTCGAGGACCGTCGTGATGCCGCGGTCGCCGGTGGCGTGCACGAACAGCTGGAAGCCGTCGGCGTCGAGCCGGGTGACCAGGTCCGCGAAGACCTCCGGGGCGTAGTACGTGCGCCCGCGGGTCGAGGGCTCGTTGGCGTACGGCTCGTGCAGCGCCGCGGTGTGCGGCTCGACGACGTCGTCGATGTAGAGCTTGAGCGGACCCACCCGGATCCGGTCGTCGGCGAACTCCGTCGCGAGGGCCTTGAACTCGGCCCGGTCCGCATCGGTCGTGGTGGGCGGGTGGAACATCGCGAGCACCAGGCGTGGCCCGAGCCGGCCCTCGTCACGGGCTCGCTGGAACAGGGCGAGGTCGTCGGGCGAGTTCTGCGGCTCGACGACGGTGGTGATGCCGCTGGCGACGGCGAGGTCGAGGCTGGACAGCAGGCGCTCGTACTGACGCTCCGTGCTCGCCCACGGCAGGCCCCGCTCCTTGAGGGCGCGCATGCCGGCGCGAGCCAGTCCCTTGACCGCGAAGTCGGCGACGAAGCCGGTCGGCCTGCCGTCGTCGTCGAGCTCGGCCGTGCCGAACGGCTGGTCGGCCCCGGTGACGCCCAGCGCCGCGAGACCGGCGGTGTTGAGCCACAGCGTGTGGACGTCGTAGCTGAAGACGGCGGCCGGCCGGTCCGCGACGATGGCGTCGAGCATCGCGGCGGTCGGGTGGGCGCCGTCCGCGAGCCCGGCGTACCCGTAGCCCTCGCCCTCCACCCAACCGTCGCCGGGGTTGGCCGCGCACCAGTCGTGGAGCCGAGCCGCGACCTCGTCGAGCGTCTCGGCACCGGCCAGCTGCGCGCAGGCGGCGTCGGAACCGAGCCGCACGTGGTTGTGCGCGTCGACGAAGCCGGGCAGGACGGTGCAGCCGGCGAGGTCCACCCTCCGGGCCGCACGGCGTACGTCGTCCGGGGCGTCGACGAGGTCGCCGACCCACGCGATCCGGTCGCCGGCGAGGGCGATGCTGTCGACGACCTCGCGCTCGCCCGCGAGGGGCCGCACGATGCCGCCGGTGAGCAGGGTGTCGACGCTCACCGGTCCTCCTTGGCGTCGACGACGAAGTGGGTGTCGCGGCGCGGCTGCAGGTAGAGCTGGTCGTAGACGAGGGCGGCGAGCACGATGCCGCCGACGATGACCAGGTCGGCACGTGCGGACTCGAGCAGCGCGTAGCCGACGCCCAGGATCACGAGCACCGACGGCAGCGGCCACAGCGGCATCCGCCAGCCGGCGTGCGGCGTACGACGGACCGCGAGGCCGGCGAACGCGAGGAGCAGGTAGACAGCGGAGACGGTCACCGAGGTGACGCCGAGCAGCGACTCGATGTCGACCAGGTAGGCGAGCACGGCTCCGGGCAGGCTGATCACGAGGGTGGCGGCGGCCGGCGAGTTGAACCGCGGGTGCAGGCGGCTGAGTCGCTTGTTGACGACGTCGGGCCAGGCCCGGTCGCGTGCGGAGGCGTAGATGACGCGGCCGTTCTGGAGGACCATCACGATCACTGCGTTGAGGATCGCGACGGCGATGCCGACGCTGATCGCGGCGGAGACGCGGGAGCCACCCCAGGCGGTCACGAAGTCGGGGAAGGTGCCGGTCGCGAGGTCGTGCAGGTCCGCGACGCCGAGCACGGTCGCCGCCGTGGGGACCACGATGATCAGCGACCCGATGAACAGCGAGCCGAACACGGCACGGGCGACGTTGCGTCGGGGGTCGATGATCTCCTCGGCCAGGTAGGACGCGGTGCCGAAGCCGTTCGCGACGAACATGGCCACGGCGAGGCCGGAGAGGAGGATGCCGAGGGAGAAGGGTGCGAGGTTCCCGGCGCTGTCGAGCGCCTGCGGGTGCCACAACGTGCTGACGCTGCGCTCGCTGTGCGTGAAGCCGAGGTAGGCGACGACCGCGGCGGCGACGGTCTCGATGGCGAGGAAGGCGCTGGTGACGATCGCGTTCGCCTTGATGTCGAGCACCGCGGTGGCGGTGGCGACCAGCATGACGACGGCGCCCGTGGTCGCCCGGTCGAGGCTGAGGACCGGCGCGAGGTAGTCGGCGGTGCCCAGGGCGATCACCGGCGGGATGACGACGAGCGTCGCGCAGGTCAGCACGAAGGTCAGCCAGCCCAGGCGGCGCCCGAGCGTGTGGGTGACCATCGCGTACTCGCCGCCGGAGCTGGGCGTGCGCGTGCCCAGCTCGGCGTAGCAGGCACCGACGCCGACCGACACGAGGACGCCGGCGAGGATCGTCAGCACCACGCCCGAGCCCTGGGAGGCCAGCAGGGTCGGCACGATGATGAACAGGCTCGATGCCGGGGTGATGCACGAGATGGTGAGCAGGATCGCCGCCTTGAGGCCGAGGACGGGCGTCAGGCCGGCGACCGGCGCGGTGAGCTCGACCGGGTCGACGGGCTCGGAGGGGGACACAGCGGTCATCGCAACCTCGACTTTGAACAACGTACAAATGTGACGCCGACCACGGTGACTGAACGGTCAGTCAAGGTCAACGGGCGTCCCACCCACCGGACGCGCTCCGACCTGCCCCGTGCCGCGCGGCCGCCGACGCTGCGGCAGGATGGCGGCATGCCTGCCTACTGGATCAGCAACTACCGCGCCGTTCGCGACAACGAGAAGATGGCGGCCTACGCGGCCCTGGCTGCCCCGGCCCTGATCGACGCCGGCGGCCGGTTCCTCGCCCGCGGCCTGCCCGAGCAGGTCTACGAGGCCGGCCTCCAGGAGCGGGTCGTGGTCATCGAGTTCGACAGCGTCGAGGCCGCGGTCGCCGCCCACGACACGCCGGCCTACCAGGAGGCCCTGGCCGCCCTCGGCGACGGCGCCGAGCGCGACATCCGGATCGTCCCGGGCGCCTGAGGCGGCCGGGACGTGGCACTGGGCCTGCGGTTGCGGCTCGGCCGCCCCGAGATCGGTCGGTACGCCGACCGGTTCGGGCTCCCCCGGTCGACCCGTGAGCAGGGTGACGGGGTCGGGGTGACCTTCCTCGGCGTCGCCAGCCTGCTGATCGACGACGGAAGCACGGCCGTGCTCACCGACGGCTTCTTCTCGCGTCCCTCGCTCCGCCGCGTCGCACTCGGCACGATCGCTCCCGACGAGGCGCGGATCGACGCCACCCTGGCCCGGGCCGGGATCGACCGGGTCGACGTGGTGGCGCCGGTGCACACCCACTTCGACCACGTCATGGACTCCGCCGTCGTCGCGCAGCGGACCGGCGCGCGTCTCGTCGGAGGTACGTCGGTCGCCCAGGTCGGCCAGGGCGGCGGACTTCCCGACGAGCAGGTCGAGGTCGTCGTCCCCGGTGCGCCGATGAGGGTGGGCGGCTTCCGGCTGACCTGGGTCGAGGGCGAGCACTGCCCGCCGGACAGGTACCCGGGGACGATCACCGCGCCCGTCGTTCCGCCGGTCAGGACCGAGGCGTACCGCTGCGGCGAGGCCTGGTCGATCCTGGTCGAGCACGACAGCGGCCGCACCGCACTGGTCCAGGGCAGCGCCGGGTTCCGCCCCGGGGCGCTCGCGGGGCACCGTGCCGAGGTCGCCTACCTCGGCATCGGCCAGCTGGGCGTGCAGGACCGGGCGTACATCGAGCAGTACTGGGCGGAGACGGTCGAGACCGTCGGCGCCCGGCAGGTCGTGCTGATCCACTGGGACGACTTCTTCCGCCCGTTGGACAAGCCGCTGCGCGCGCTGCCCTACCTCGGCGACGACCTGGACGCGACGATGGACGTGCTCACCCGGCTCGCCGGGCACCAGGGCGTCGGGCTGCACTTCCCGAGCGTGTGGAGGCGCGAGGACCCCTGGGCGTTGCTCGGCTGAGCGCTGCGCGCGGCTACCGGACGCGGTCGCAGGGCAGCACGACCCGCCAACCGGGGAGATCCGGCGCGATCTGGACGGCGATCTCGCGGGGAGCAGTGCCCGCAGCAGCTGAGCAGCGCTCGACCAGCTCCGCGGTCGCCGGCCACGGCGGCCCCTGCTCGCGGGCCACCGTCGCAGGTCGCGCAGCGAGAAGCGAAGCAGCCAGTACCAGCAGTGCGGCACCGGCCGCCACGACGCGCTGGTTGCGGGACCGCGCCAGGTCGAGCACGACGAGGGGGACCGCGAACAGGTACAGCCCCGAGCTGGCGCCGTACCGGAGCACTCCGCCAGCGCGCCACTGGTCTCCACTCCAGCCGGCGAACACCATCGGGTAGCCGTTGGCGGCGATGCTGGCGGTCCAGAGCAGGACGGACCCGACCATCAGGCCGAGGGCTGCAGCGCGGACGCCGGGCCCGCCACCCCGGAGCGCCAGGCCGGCCGCGACGAGAGCCGGCAGCAGGAGCACGACCAGACCGACGGGTCCCACGAGGTCGACCAGCAGGCCCGCGAGCCCGCCGTCGTCCGTCCATGCTGCCCCACCGGCGTGGCCGGCGTACCCCGCGACCAGGTCGATGAGCGAGAAGGCGGCATCACCCTTGTCAGGGCGCGGCTGCAGCAGCGTCGCGAGGAGCTGGGCAAGCGCTCCGGTGATGAGTCCGGCGCGCGGGATCCAGCGCAGCCGGTCTCGCCAACCCAGGACCATCAGCGGGACCAGCAGGACGACGGCCACCTCGGTCAGGCCGACCAGCAGGCCTGCGACGGCCCAGGCGATCGCTGCAGCGCGGCTCGCCGGTCGGTGCAGCACCAACCAGAAGGCCAGCCACAGCCCGAAACCGTGCAGGTTCGCGAGGTTTCCGAGCGCCTCGGTCGCGCCGGCCGGCAGCAGGACCGGGGCGAGGGCGACCACAGCGCGCACCCACGGTCGCTCGATCACGTCCGCGGTGAGGAGCCAGGTCAGTGCGCAGACCAGAGCGACGAGCGCGACCGCAGCGAGGGTGATCGCGATGTCCCACCGCCCGGCGGGCACGACCAGGGCGATCGCATCGGTCACCAGACGAGGAACGACGTGCAGGTAGCCGTCGTACGGCCGCCACGGTGGCGCGCCGGACAGGCTGCCGTTCAGGAAGACGGCACCGTCCTCGGCCCAGATCCGGTCGCGGGCGGCTGCGGGGACCCGCCACCAGCAGTACGCCGCAGCGACCGCCCAGAGCAGGAGCGGGACTGCGGCCCGACGGAGCAGGGGCACGGCCCGCATCCTGTCAGTCGCCGGCCGGCTCGTCCTGGGGAACGCGCGAGATGAGCACGGTCCCGATCTTGTTGCGGCGCCCGGCGGCGTGCTCGGCCTCGAAGCGCAGCCCGTGCGCCTCGACCACGGACCCGGGGATCGGGACGCGGCCGAGGTGCTTGGCGAGCAGGCCGCCGACGGAGTCGACGTCCTCCTCCTCGATCGTGAAGCCGAAGAGCTCGTCGAGGTCGTCGACCGGGTAGCGCGAGGAGACACGCACCCGGGCCTCGGGGTCGTCGAGACCGTCACCGAGGATCTCGACCTCGACCTCGGCCTCGTCGTACTCGTCGGTGATCTCACCGACGATCTCCTCGAGCAGGTCCTCGATGGTGATCAGGCCGGCGGTGCCGCCGTACTCGTCGACGACGATCGCGACGTGCAGCCGCCGCAGCTGCATCTCGCGGAGCAGGTCGTCGACCGGCTTGGACTCGGGCACCCAGATGGCCGGTCGCATGACCTCCTCGACCTTCTGGGTGAGCTCGACGTCGGGCGCCTCGAAGTCGCGGCGGACGACGTCCTTGAGGTACGCCATGCCGCGCACGTCGTCGAGGTTCTCTCCGACGACGGGGACGCGCGAGAAGCCGGAGCGCAGGAACAGCGACATGGTCTGGCGCAGGTTCTTGTGGCACTCGATGTAGACGACGTCACCGCGCGGCACCATCACCTCGCGAACGGTGGTGTCGCCGAGCTCGAAGACCGAGTGGATCATCTTGCGCTCGTCGGCCTCGATCAGCTCGGTGGCCTCCGCGATGTCGACCAGCTCACGCAGCTCGGTCTCGGTCTGGAACGGGCCCTCCCGGAAGCCGCGGCCGGGGGTGATCGCGTTGCCGACCAGGATGAGCAGCCGCGGGATCGGGCCGAGCACGGTGGTGAGCGCGGACAGCGGCCAGGCACACCAGAGCGCGACCGTCTCGGCGTGCTGCTTGCCGACCGTGCGCGGCGCGACGCCGATCACGACGAAGGACACCACCAGCATGATCCCGAGGGCGACGCCTGCGCGGGCCCACCAGGAGGAGTCGAGCCGGTCGTCGACGTACAGCGTGACGACGACGATGGCCGCGATCTCGCAGAGGAGCTGCAGGAGCAACGCGGTGTTGAGGTGGCGCGGGGCGTCCTCGAGGACGGCGACGAGACGCTGCGCGCCGGCACGCCCCTCCGCCAGCATCTCCTGCGCACGGGCGCGCGAGAACCCGGCGAGGGCTGCGTCCGCTGCCGCGAACAGGCCCGCCAGCACCACCAGGACGGCCGCTGCTCCCAGCGGCCAGAGACTGTCGGCGATCATGTGGCTGGCTGGGCCCGCCACTGGGCCAGGAGCTGGTCCTGGAGCCCGAACATCACCTTGTGCTCCTCGGGCTCGGCGTGGTCGTAGCCGAGCAGGTGCAAGATGCCGTGGGTCGTGAGCAGCTCGAGCTCGGCGAGGGTGCCGTGACCGGCCGCCTCGCCCTGGCGCTCGGCCACCGCCGGGCACAGCACCAGGTCGCCGAGCACGCCCTCCTCGGGCTCCTCGTTGACCAGTCCGGGGCGCAGCTCGTCCATGGGGAAGGCGAGCACGTCCGTCGGCCCCTCCTTCTCCATCCACTTCTCGTTGAGCTCGGCGATGGTGTCCTCGTCGACCGCCTTGATGCACAGCTCGGCGAGGGGGTGGACACGCATCTGGTCCATCACGAACCGGGCCAGCTGGGAGAAGTGCTTCACGTCGAGCCCGCTGCCGGACTCGTCGAGGATCTCGATGGTCACTCCTGGTCGCCCTTCTTGACGGCCTTCCTGGCCACCTTCTGCGATTCCTTCACGGCGTCGAACTCGTCGTACGCCGCCACGATCCGCGCCACCAGCTGGTGGCGGACGACGTCGTGGCTGGTCAGCCGCACGAACGCGAGGTCCTCGACGCCGTCGAGGATCTTCTCCACGATCCGCAGGCCCGAGGTGGTGCCCGAGGGCAGGTCGACCTGGGTGACGTCACCGGTCACCACGATCTTCGAGCCGAACCCGAGGCGGGTGAGGAACATCTTCATCTGCTCGGGCGTGGTGTTCTGCGCCTCGTCGAGGATGATGAAGGAGTCGTTGAGCGAGCGGCCGCGCATGTAGGCCAGCGGAGCGACCTCGATGGTGCCGGCCGCGAGCAGCTTGGGGATCGACTCGGGGTCGAGCATGTCGTGCAGCGCGTCGTACAGCGGGCGCAGGTAGGGGTCGATCTTCTCGCTGAGCGTGCCGGGCAGGTAGCCCAGACGCTCGCCGGCCTCGACCGCCGGACGGGTGAGGATGATCCGGTTGACCTGCTTGGCCTGCAGCGCCTGCACGGCCTTGGCCATGGCGAGGTAGGTCTTGCCGGTGCCGGCCGGGCCGATGCCGAAGGTGATCGTGTGCTTGTCGATGGTCTCGACGTAGCGCTTCTGGTTGAGCGTCTTGGGCCGGATCGAGCGACCACGGTTGCTGAGGATGTTGAGCGAGAGGATGTCGGCCGGCCGCTCGGAGGTCGCGGTCTGCACCCGCAGCATCGCCTCGACGCGCTCGACGACCTCGGCGGTGATGCCCTGGCCGGTGCGCAGGATGGCCACCAGCTCGTCGATGAGCTTCTCGGCCAGCTCGATCTCCTGGGGGTCACCGGCCAGCGTGATCCGGTTGCCGCGGACGTGGACGGTGATGCCGAACCGCTTCTCGATGATGCCGAGGTGCTCGTCACCGGGGCCGAACAGGGTGACCATGTCGATGCTGTTGGGCACGACCACCGTGTGACGGGTGGGTGCCGTGGGCGTGACGGCGGCGGTGGTGGCGTGAGGGAGTGAGTCGGTCATGGATGCCCGAGGACGGGCGGCCTTTCAGGTACGACGATGCGGCCCCACCATGGTACGTGGCGGGGCGTCGCGGCGCCCACTCGTTTGCTCAGCCCGGGGGCCAGCCCATCGGGCGACCGGCGAGGACGTGGCAGTGCGTGTGGAAGACCGTCTGCCCGACACCGGCGCCGGTGTTGAAGACGAGCCGGTAGTCGTCGTACCCCTCACCGGTGGCGACGGTGCGCGCGGTGGTGGCGATCTCGGCGAACATCGAGGCGTCGGCGGTGGCCGAGGCGGCGGCGTTCGGCTCGTGGTCGCGCGGCACGACGAGGACGTGCAGCGGCGCCTGCGGGTTGATGTCGCGGAAGGCGACCGTGCGCTCGCCGGTGTGGACGATCTCGGCCGGGATGTCACCGGCGACGATCTTGCAGAACAGGCAGTCGGGATCCGTCACGGGCACCACCCTAGGACCCTGGCCGGAGCCCGGCTCACCGCTCCCACGGCACGCCGGCCGACCGGGCCCGGACGCGGTCTGCCGGTGGTGCGCGCCGCGGTGCGCCGACACGCGGGTCGGCGTCCTCCGCCGAGCGTCCGCGGCATCGGGGAGGATCGAGGCATGACCTTCCCCCGCACCCTCGCCGCCACCGGCGCCGTCCTCGCCCTGGGCGTGCTGGCCGGCTGCGGAGACGACGAGCCCACCGACAAGCCGACGCCCAGCGCCGCCACCTCCGACGTCGCCACCGACAGCGGCTCGGCCACGGCGTCGGCGACCGGCATGCCGAGCGACGAGGCATCGGCAGTGCCGGCGTACTACGTCGGCACGACGCCGCAGGGCGACCGGCTCTACCGCGAGTTCATCCAGGTGGCCGGCGCCGACCGCCTCGTCGCGACCGCCGCCGCGATCACCAGCGGCGACCCGGTCGACCCCGACTACCGCACGCTGTGGCCGAAGGGCCGGTTCGCGTCGGTCACCAGGACCGCCGACGCGATCGAGGTCGGGCTGTCCGGCGACGCGTGGCTCACGCCCGGCTCGCTGCAGCCCGCGCAGGCGAAGCTCGCCGTCCAGCAGCTCGTCTACTCCCTGCAGGGCGTGATCGGCGAGCGCCTCCCGGTCCGCGTGACCTACGACGGACAGCCGGCCACGACCCTGCTCGGCGTCCCCGTCGGCGACGGCCTCACCGCCGCTCCCGAGCTCGACGTGCTGGCCCTGGTCAACATCACCGAGCCCGCGGAGGGCAGCGTCGTCAGCGGCACCTTCACCGCCTCCGGTCGCGCGAGCTCGTTCGAGGCGACCGTCCCATGGGAGCTCCAGGACTCCTCCGGCAAGGTCGTGCTCGAGAGCTCGGCGATGGCCGACGGCTGGACCGACAAGCTCTACCCGTGGACCGCCGAGGTCGACGCCAGCGAGCTGCCGCCGGGGAGCTACACCTTCGTCGCCCGCACCGACGACCCGTCGGGCGGTGAGGGCGGCGGCCCGACCGAGGACACCAAGCGGATCACGATCAAGTGAGGTTCACCCGCCGCCGGCTGAACCGGACCCTGCTGCTGCGCCAGCACCTCCTCGAGCGGGTCGCGATGGAGCCGGCCGCGATGGTCGAGCACCTGGTCGGCCTGCAGGCCCAGGAGCCGCTGCCGCCGTACCTCTCCCTGGCGGCACGGCTCACCGAGGTCGACCCGTGGCAGGTCAGCAGGGCGATCGAGGACCGCTCGCTGGTCCGGGTGCTCAGCCTGCGCGACACCGTCCACCTGCACCTGCCGGCCGACGCGGTGACGCTGCCGGTCTGGGCGGCACCGGTGCGCGAGCGCGAGCTGAAGGCCAGCCAGACGATCGGTTCGGCGCGCGAGGTCGACCGGGCGGCGTTCTCCGCCGCGGTGCAGGAGGTCCTCGCCGACGGCCCGCTCCCCCAGCGCCAGCTCGGAGCCGCACTGGCCGAGCGCTTCCCGGCGTACACCGCCACCCAGCTCGGCCAGGTCGCCCGCGTCGCCGAGGTGCTGGTCCAGCTCCCGCCGCGCGGGTGCTGGAAGCCGGCCGCGTCGACCGCGGTCGCCTACGACCACGCGGATCGCTGGACCGGCCTCCCGCTGGCCGAGCCCGACGTGCCGGCGATCGTGCGCCGCTTCCTGCGTGCCTACGGTCCCGGCACCGCCGCCGACGTCACGGCCTGGTCGGGGATCACCCGGCTCGGCCCGGTCGTCAAGGCGATGGACGACCTCGAGGTGCACGAGGACGAGGACGGCAAGGTGCTGTACGACGTCGCCGGGGCCCCGGTCGCGGACGAGGACACTCCCGCTCCGGTCCGCCTGTTCGGCACCTACGACAACCTCTGGCTCTCCCACGCCTCGCGGGACCGGGTGATGGAGCCCGATCACCGCAAGCTGTGGATGGGCGTCAACGGTGCCCAGGCGATGTCCATCCACGTCGACGGCTGGTTCGCCGGGCTGTGGCGGATCGAGGACGGCCGGGTCGAGGTCGTCGAGCTGGTCCGAGACCTGACCCGGGGCGAGAAGGCCGGTCTAGACGAGGAGGTCGCGCGGGTCGAGGCGCTGCTGGCCCGCTGAGTCGTCGCGGTTTGGTCCCAAACCGCAACAATTCGGGCCGATCTGCTGCGGTCTGTGCCCAATCCCTAGCTGGTCAGACCACCCCAGCGGGGGGTCCGCGACAGCAGCGCGGCGACGGCGGCGACACCGGCGGTGGAGGTGCGCAGCACCTCGGTGCCGAGCCGGACGGCGACCGCACCTTCCTGGACGAACCGGCCGACCTCCTCCTCGGTGAGCCCGCCCTCGGGACCCACCACGACGACCAGGTCGCCGTCGGCGGGCAGGGCGAGGGCACCGATCGGCTCGGTGGCGTCCTCGTGCAGCACGATCGCGACGTCGGCCGAGCCGATCAGGCCGACGACCTCGTCGGTCGCGGCCAGCGGCAGCACGGCCGGGTGCCAGGCGCGGCGGGCCTGCTTGGCCGCCTCGCGGGCGGTGGCCTGCCACTTGGCGTGCGACTTGGTCGCGCGTTCGCCCTTCCAGACCGCGACGCTGCGGGCCGCGGCCCACGGGACGATCCGGGCGACACCGATCTCGGTGAGCACCTCGACGGCGAGCTCGCCGCGCTCGCCCTTCGGCAACGCCTGGACGACGGTGACCGACGGCCGCGGCTCGGGGTGGTCCACCACGTCGGCCACCACGACCGTGAACGCGCGCTTGGCGGTCTCGCTCACCTCACCGGTCGCGACCCGTCCGAGCCCGTCGGTGAGCAGCAGCTGCTCCCCCACCCGCAGGCGTCGTACGACGACCGCGTGGTGCGCCTCGTCGCCCTCGACGGTGACCGCGTCACCGACGCGGACGCCGTCCAGGGACGGCACGAGGTGCTGCGGCAGCGTCATCGGGGGCTCGGGGGATCAGTGCGCGGTGAACGCGTCGCGGAGCCGGCCGAACATCGACTTGTGCGCCGGCCGGACGTCACCGGTCGGCTGCTCCTCGCCGCGGATGGCCGCCAGCTCGCGCAGCAGCTCCTCCTGGCGCGGGTCGAGCCGGGTCGGGGTCTCGACCGCGATCGTCACGGCGAGGTCGCCGCGCCCGCCGCGCAGGCCGGGCACGCCGCGGCCGCGGAGCAGCACCTGGTGACCGGACTGGGTGCCGGTGGGCACCTGCAGGTCGAAGGACCGCTCGACGTCCTCGCTCTCGGGGAGGTCGGCCTCGAGGGTGGGCAGCTCGATCGTCGTGCCGAGGGCGGCCGCCGTCATCGGCACCGACACCGTGCAGTGCAGGTCGTTGCCGTGGCGCTCGAAGACCTCGTGGGGAGCGACGTGGATCTCGACGTACAGGTCGCCCGCGGGGCCACCGCCCGGCCCGACCTCGCCCTGCTCGCTGAGCTGGACGCGGGTGCCGTTGTCGACGCCGGCGGGGATCTTGACGGTGAGGGTACGACGTGAGCGGACCCGACCGTCGCCCGCGCACTCGCGGCACGGGTCGGGGATCACGGTGCCGAAGCCGCGGCAGGCCGCGCACGGGCGCAGCGTGCGGATCTCGCCGAGGAACGAGCGCTGCACGTGGGCGACCTCGCCCTGCCCGTGGCAGGTGTCGCACGGGACCGCGTGGCTGCCGGGCGCGGCGCCCTCGCCGCCACAGGTGGTGCACCGAACCGCGGTGTCGACCTTGAGCTCGCGGGAGACGCCGAAGGCGGCCTCGGCGAGCTCGACCTCGATCCGGATGAGGGCGTCCTGGCCGCGGCGCACGCGGGAGCGGGGACCGCGTCCAGCGCCCTGGCCACCACCCTGGCCGCCGAAGAAGGCGTCCATGATGTCGGTGAACGAGAAGCCCGCACCCTGGCCGCCGAAGCCGCCGCCGAACGGGTCGCCGCCACGGTCGTACGCCGCCCGCTTCTGCGGGTCGGACAGCACCTCGTAGGCCGCGGTGACCTGCTTGAACCGCTCCTGGCTCTCCGGGTCGGGGTTGACGTCGGGGTGGAGCTGGCGGGCGAGCTTGCGGTAGGCCTTCTTGATCGTGTCGGCGTCCGCGTCGCGGCCGACGCCCAGCAGCTCGTAGGGGTCCTGGCTCACTTCTCTTCTTCTCAGCTCTCGTCGAGGATGCGGGAGACGTAGCGCGCCACGGCACGCACCGCCGCCATCGTTCCGGGGTAGTCCATGCGGGTGGGGCCGACGATCCCGAGCGCGGCGAGCGCGTCGTCGGGGCCGTAGCCGGTGGCGACCACACTGGTGGAGGCGAGGTTCTCGTACGGCCCCTCGGCGCCGATCCGGACCGTCACCGCGCCGCCGGAGGTCGCCTCGCCCAGCAGCTTGAGCAGCACGACCTGCTCCTCGAGCGCCTCGAGCAGCGGGCGGACCGAGGTCTCGAAGCTGTCGCCGAAGCGGGCCAGGTTGGCCGTGCCGCCGACGACGACCCGCTCGTCGGAGCGGTGGTCGCTCATCGCCTCGACCAGGGTCTCGACGACCGCGGTCGTGGCGGGCGACGCGGGCGACGCACCGCCCTCGTCACCAGCGCCGGGGACCAGCGCGTGGAGCGCGCTGGCGGCGTCGGCGATCACCTCGCCGGTGGCGGCGAGGTTGATCCGCGAGCGCAGCGCTGCGAGCTCGTCGTCGCTGATGTCGGCGTCGAGCTCGACCAGGCGCTGCTCGACGCGGCCCGAGCTGAGGATCAGCACCAGCAGCAGCCGCACCGGCGTGAGTGCCACGACCTCGATGTGGCGCACGGTGGAGCGCGAGAGCGTGGGGTACTGCACGACGGCGACCTGCCGGGTCAGCTGGGCGAGCAGCCGGACCGAGCGGTGCACGACGTCGTCGAGGTCGACCGCACCCTCCAGGAAGCCCGCGATCGCGCGGCGCTCGGCCTGGGTGGTCGGCTTGACCGTGGAGAGCCGGTCGACGAAGAGCCGGTAGCCCTTGTCGGTCGGCACCCGGCCGGCGCTGGTGTGCGGCTGGTGCAGGTAGCCCTCCTCCTCGAGCGCCGCCATGTCGTTGCGGATCGTGGCCGGAGAGACGTTGAGGTGGTGACGCTCGACGAGCGCCTTGGAACCGACCGGCTCCTCGGTCGAGACGTAGTCCTCGACGATCGCTCGCAGCACGGCGAGCCTGCGCTCCTCCTGCATGCCCACCTCCTGAACGTTGCCGAGCGCCGGTGGACCTGGCACTCCACCGCTGGGAGTGCCAATCCTAGCCCTGACCCGGTCGAATCCCCGGACCCGCGGGACACGCCCTTCCTCGTCCACCAGGATTCCAGTAGGTTAGGCTCACCTAATCTCATGGTCCCCAGCTGCAAGGAGCGGACATGACGCTCGACCCCGGTCTCGACGTACGACGCCTCGCTGCCGCGGCGCGCAGCATCCTCGCCTGCTCGCTCGAGGTGCAGCTGGTCGTCGACGGCCTCGACGACGTCACCGCCGGTCTCGACGACGACGCGCTCGAGATGCAGGACCACGGCGGCCGCCCGGTGCTCAGCTGTCCCGCCGACTCCGCCCTGGCCGTCGCGGCGACGGACGGGCGCGGCGCCCTGCTCACCGTCGCCAGCGGCCTCGGTGAGCCCGGCTCCGCCGACCGGGACGCCACGCTCACCCTGTCCGGACGCCTCGAGGCGCTCGGGCTCGAGGAGTGCGAGTGCTGCGACGAGGTCCGGATGCGGATCGGCGTCGAGCTCGACTTCGTTCTGCTCTCCCGGGCCAGCGCCCCGGACGACGCACCCGACCGGACCCGCCTCCGGGTCCCGCTCGCGGCGTACGCCTCCCCCGAGCACGACCTCAACCGCGGCTTCCTCCAGCGCTCGACCGAGCACGCCAACCGCTGCCACCAGGACGAGCTGCGTCGCGCGGTCGCCTCGATGACGCGCACGCGCCTCGGCGAGGTCGTCGGCGTGCAGCTCACGCGATTGCGTCCCGAAGGCGTCGAGGTGCACTGGGTCGACCCCACCGGCGCGCACCGCAGCGTGCTCCGCTTCGCCCGCGCTGCCGGCTCCACGCAGGACCTGGGCGAGCTGCTGCGCGCCGAGCTGCACGCCGGGCTCTGCTGAGTCCCGGCCGGTCAGCGCTCGAGGGCGAGCGCGAGCTGACGGTGCCCGACCGTCTCGAACCCGGCGATCGCCACCGCGGGCGCCACGGCCACGACGACCAGGCACACCGCGATCGGTGCGCCGAGCGCCGCCAGCCCCACAGCGGCGGCGAGCACCAGCGCGCCACCGCAGGTCAGCCCCACGTCGAACGTGCGCCCGAGGGCGTGCCCGGGCCGGGCCAGCGCCGTCCACTGGACGTGGAGCACCACCATCACCACACCCAGGGGGACCGCGACCGTGAGCACCACGCCCGTGGCGCCGAGGCGAGTGTGGCCCTCCAGCGCGAGCGCTGCCACGTGCAGTCCTGCGCCGATGGCCACGATCGATGCCAGCAGCAGGTGGTGGCCGTAGGACCAGTGGAGGACCCGCGCTCGGTGCCGCTCCAGCACCGATCCGGACGGAACGGTGAAGTACATCCACCAGACCGCGAAGGTCAGGCCCAGGCCCGCCACCCCGACCAGGGCGGCGTCCACGGTCCAGCCCGAAGGTCCGTGGACCAGTGCCGACAGTGCAGCGACGGTCCCGAACACGCCCTCGCCGAGGCTGATGATCGTCAGCAGGCCGTAGCGCTCCGCGATGTGCCCCGCGTGCCACGGCGTGCCGCCCTTGCGGCGCTCGGCGACCAGCGGCCCGGAGACCTCCAGTCCGGCGAGCAGGACCGCGACGGGGACCGCAACCCGTCCCGGCGGCGCGAGCACCACGAGCGCGGTCCAGCCCGCCTGAGCCAGAGCGATGGTCGCGGCGTAGCTCCGCAGCGTCGTACGACGGCCCGGGTCGTGCTGCGAGGCGCGCAGCCACTGCAGTGCCATCGGCACGCGCATCACGACGTACCCGACGACCAGGAGCTGGTACGCGAGCGGCTCGTGGTGGTCGAGCGAGGCGAAGACGTCGGGCAGGCCGAGGGCCACGATGGCGACTCCGAGCATCTGGACCGCGGTGGCGATCCGGCTCAGCCAGTCGTCCTCGTCGTACGCGGAGGAGAACCAGCTGTAGCTGCCCCAGGCCCACGACACGGCGAGCATCGCGATGCCGAAGCCGAGCACGCCGACGCGGACGTGGCCCTCGGCGAGGTGGTGGGCCAGCCCGTCGGCGGCCTCGCCGAACGCGACGACGAAGACGAGGTCGAAGAGCAGCTCGAGCGGGGTGGCGGCCCGGTGGGCCTCGGACGGGTCGCGCCCGACGAGGCGGCGACGGGGGTGGTTGAGGACCGGAGCCGGGCTCAGCGCACTCATCGCCTCAGGCCGTCCGTCCGGCGTGGTTGCGCAGTCGCGCCCCGTCGCGGCCCGGCGACTCGCCGAACCGCCGTCGGTACTCACGGCTGAACTGGGTGGCGCTGTCGTAGCCGACCCGGTGGGCGATCGTCGCGACGTCGTCGTCCCCGGACACCAGCAGGAGCCGGGCCTGGTGCAGCCGGACCTGCTTTTGGAACTGGATCGGGCTCGACGCGGTCACGCCCTGGAACTTGCGGTGGAACGCAGACGGGCTCAGGCCGCAGCTCGCGGCGAGCTCGTCGACGCGGAACGGCTCGGCGAAGTTGTCGGTGATCCACCGCACGGCGCGGCTGATCTGGGTGGTGCAGCTGTCCGCGATGCCGATCTGGGCGAGGCTCGGGCCGAGCGGACCGGTGAGCACCCGCCACAGGATCTCCCGCTGGATCATCGGCGCCAGGATCGCGCGGTCGTGTGCCCGGTCGAGGAGACGCACCATCCGTGCGGTCGCGTCGAGCAGCTCGGGCGTGGCATCCGCGACACCGAGGGCCAGCGGTGCGTCGCTGCCGCGCACGGGGACGGCGCCGGGCGGCGCCGCGAGCAGGAGCTCGGCGATGCTCGCGGGCGTGAGCACCAGCCCGACGCCGAGCGCGGGCCGCGACGCGTCGACGTCGACGTAGTGGCCCGTGATCGGCACGTCCACGGACGCGACGAGGTACTGCCCCGGCCCGTACTCGAGCACCTTCTCCCCCACCGAGACCCGCTTGCTGCCCTGCACGATCAGCGCGAGCACGGTTCCGGACGGGCTGGTCGACGGCGCCTCGGCAGCGTCCGCGCGGGCGAGCAGGAGGCCGTCGATCGCCGTGCCCTGGTCCGGGCGGGCGTGTCGTGCGACGAGGTCGCGGAGCTCGTCGAGGGCGGCGGTGTGCTGGGGCATGCCCCGACGGTAGGAGGCAGGCGACCCGGTTGTCGCCTGTTCCTGCCCAACCGAGCAGGAACAGGCAATCACCTGCGGGTTCTGGTCTCCTGCGGCGGTGCGCCCGGGTGGTTCGCTCGGTGCGGCGCCGCGACGGTGCCACCCGACGCCACCGGACGAGAGGAACAGTCATGACCATCGGCTACGGATTCCAGGCCACGATGACCGCCCACGAGGGCAAGGGGGACGAGCTCGTCGAGCTGCTGCTCTCCGGACCGGTGAGCGGTCCGTCGGCGCACGACGGCTGCCGCGTGTTCCTGGTCAGCCGGTCGGCCGCCGATCCGGACGTGGTGCACCTGGTCGAGGGCTGGGTCAGCGAGGAGGTGCACCACGCTGTGTTCGCCGATCCGGCCTCGCAGGCCTACATCGACCGCTCGGCGGCGCTCGTGGCCGACGCACAGTACGCCGACCTGGTGCCGCTCGGCGGCAAGGCCGACCTCGAGGCGGTCGCGCGATGAGCGCGCCGGTGCGCCCCGGACCCGAGCTCGACCCGGACCTGGCGGCCGCGCTGGCCGCGTTCCCCGAGCTTCCTCCGCTCGGTCCCACGACGCTCGACGTGCTCCGCCCGTACGCCACCGTCCCACCCGAGGTCGCCCTCGCCGACCGGGCGCTGGAGCGGCGCGACGTCGTGGTGCCGGCCGCCGACGGCACGCCACTGACGCTGAGCGTGCTCACGCCGACCTCCGCCGTCGCTGAGGCGCCGGCGACGTGCGTCTACTGGATCCACGGCGGCGGCATGGTGCTGGGCGACCGGTTCTCGCAGATCGACATCCCGCTCGACTGGCTGGAGGAGCTCGGCGCCGTGGTCGTCACGGTCGACTACCGCCTCGCTCCCGAGGTGACCGGGACGACGCTGGTCGAGGACTGCTACGCGGGACTGTCCTGGGTGGCCGACCACGCCGACGAGCTCGGCGTCGACCCCGGAAGGATCGTCGTCGCGGGCACCAGCGCCGGCGGCGGGCTCGCCGCGGGCACCACGCTGCTCGCTCGGGACCGCCGGGGCCCGGCGGTCGCCGCCCAGGTGCTGGTCTGCCCCATGCTCGACCACCGCAACGCCACCGTGTCGAGCCACCAGTACGCCGGCCCCGCGGTCTGGTCCCGTGCGGCCAACGAGTTCGGCTGGGACGCCGTCCTCCACGGCACCTCGGGACCCGTCTCGCCGTACGTCTCACCGGCCCTGGCCGGCGACCTCACCGGCCTGCCGACGACCTACGTCGACACCGGGAGCGCCGAGGTGTTCCGCGACGAGGACGTCGCGTTCGCCTCCGCCATCTGGGCGGCCGGCGGGCAGGCCGAGCTCCACGTCTGGGCCGGCGGCTGCCACGGGTTCGACACGCTGTTCCCGCAGGCGCCGATGTCGACGACGGCCCGTCGTACCCGCACGGACTGGCTCGCCCGGGTGGTGAGCCGACTACGGTGAGGGCGTGCCGTTCACCGAGGTCGCGGACCGGGTCTGGGTCCGCCGCGTTCCGTCGTACGACGTCAACCTGGTCGCCGTCGGGGGCGAGCGCGGTCTCGTCGTCGTCGACACGCTGGCCACCGCCGCCGAGGCGCGCGCCGCGATCGCCGCGATCGGCGACCTGCGTGCCGGGCCGGTCGTGGCGGTCGTCAACACCCACGACCACTTCGACCACGTGCTCGGCAACGCCACCTTCAAGGCGCGCTACGACGACCCGCCGGTCCACGCGACCGACGAGGCCGCCGCCCGCACCGACCCGGCCGCGCCACCGGCGGACCACACCTTCTCCAGCGCCGCCGTCATCGACCTCGGTGACCGCCAGCTCGAGCTCGTGCACCCGGGCCGCGGGCACACCGCCGGCGACCTCGTGGTCCGGGTCCCCGATGCCGACGTGCTGCTGGCCGGCGACCTCGTCGAGGAGTCCGCTCCCCCGTCGATCGGCAGCGACTCCTGGCCGATGGATTGGCCGCAGACCCTCGACCTCGTCCTCGGGCTGACGACGCCCTCGACCGTCGTCGTCCCCGGCCACGGCGGCATCGTCGACCGGCGCTTCGTCGAGGACCAGTGCGACGACCTGCGTGCGGTCGCCGAGACGATCCGCGAGCTCGCCGCCCGCGGCGTCCCCGAGGCCGAGGCGCTCGCGTCGGCCGAGTGGCCGTTCCCGGTCGAGGCGCTGCACCACGCGATCGGGCGGGGGTACGCCCAGCTGCCGCCCGCGCGGCGTCAGCTGCCCCTGGCCTGAGCCTGCGCGTCGCACCTGACGAATCGGCTGCGAATTCGCCGGATCGACAGCCCATTCGTCAGGTACGCGGTGTGTCAGGGCCACCGGTCACGCCCTTCGATCCGTAGGCTGCTCCGTCGTGGATCGCTACGGGACCGATGTGCTGTCAGGCGACTGGAGGGTCCCCAAGCGGGGCCGGGCCGTGGAGACGCCGGCCGATCCCGGTCTCGTGGTCGAGGAGGTCACCACCGACTGGTGCGGCGAGATCGTGGCCGTCGACCGCGACCTCGACACGGTCACCCTCGAGGACCGACGCGGCAAGCGACGTACCTTCCCGCTCGGCACCGGCTTCCTCCTCGAGGGCAAGCCGGTCATCCTCACCGCGCCGATCACCAAGGCTGGCCCGGTGAGACCGACGCGCACGGCGAGCGGGTCGATCGCGGTGCACGACGCCAAGGCGCGGGTCGCCCGGGCCAGCCGGATCTTCGTCGAGGGCCGCCACGACGCCGAGCTCGTCGAGAAGGTCTGGGGCGACGACCTGCGCATCGAGGGCGTGGTCGTGGAGTACCTCGGCGGCGTCGACGACCTCGCCGACCACCTGCGCGACTTCAAGCCCGGCCCCAACCGGCGCGTCGGCGTCCTGGTCGACCACCTGGTCGCCGGCTCCAAGGAGAGCCGGATCGCGCAGAACATCATGAAGTCGCCGGTCGGCAAGGACGTGCTGATCGTCGGCCACCCGTTCATCGACATCTGGCAGGCGGTCAAGCCGGCGCGGCTGGGGTTCGCGGAGTGGCCGAAGGTGCCCAAGGGCATCGACTGGAAGAAGGGCACCTGTCAGCAGCTCGGCTGGCCGCACCGCGACCAGGCTGACATCGCCCGCGCGTGGAAGCACATCCTCGGTGGCGTGCGGGGGTTCCAGGACCTGGATCCGGCGTTGCTGGGCCGGGTGGAGGAGCTCATCGACTTCGTCACACTGGTCTGACCACCTGCGGTTTGGTCCCAAACCGCAACAATTCGGGCAAAAATGATGCGGTTTGGTCCCAAACCGCAGATCTCAGAGCCCGCTGCGGAAGCGGGCGAGTACGTCGTCGACGCGGTCCTGGTCACGGGCCTCGAGGGGGATGAGCAGCTCGGTGACGATGTCGGTGAGCTCGGCGATGCGGCGGTTGAGCTGACGGTTCTCCTGCACCTCGGCCTCGAGGACGCGGACCCGCTCGCGCAGGCCGGCGCGCTCGCGGAGTCGGCGGCGGGCCTCGCGGGCGCGGTGGGCGAGGTCGGTCATGGGGTCTCCTTCGGGTCGTGCGCGGCGGCAGTCGCCGGCCAGGCGGCGCGGATCCGGCACACGGCCGGGTCGGGCAGGTCGAACATGTCCTCGCCGGGGCCGGTGGTGAGGCTCTCGACGAGGCCTCCCGATGCCTCGATGCCGCGGCGGACCACCTCGATCGGCGTGCGACGGACCAGGCCGTCGGTCGCGGACGGCTCGCCGGCGGCGAACTCGAGGAACAACCGGCCACCGGGGCGTAGCGCCATCCGGGCGAGCAGCCACAGCTGGTCGAGGGCAGCCGGGTCGAGGCAGCCGACGAGGTGGCGGGCGTGCAGGTGGTGCGGGTCGCGGGCCAGGCGGGTGCCGTGCAGCAGGGTCGAGCGGAGCTCGCCGAGGATCAGCTGGTCCACGCCGACCTCGACATCGCGGCGCCGGGCCCGGCGCCGCACGACGCCGAGCGAACCGCGCGAGAAGTCCAGGGCGGCGACGCGGCGCCCGCTCGAGGCGAACCAGATCGCGTCCCGCCCGGTGCCGGTGCCGAGGTCCGCGACGGGCAACGAGCCGAGCTGCGGCTCCACCCACTGCGCGAAGGACGACGGCGTCCTCGGGACCGCTGCACGGCGCGGACCGTTGTGGAACTCGGTCCAGCGCCCCATCTCGGTGCGGAAGCCGCGCAGCCACCCGTCGAGGCGACGTACGCCGGCCGGCGGGTCGGCGTACTTGAAGGACGGGTCGGGGCTGCGCCAGCCCGGGCCGTACAGGAAGGCGAGCATGGCCTCGGGGTCGCGCGGCGCCGGGAACTCGTGCCCGTGCAGGGTGATCGTCGAGAACGGCTCGATCGCCGCCCTCGGCAGGCGTCCGCTGCGGTTGCCGAACTGGTAGAACGTGCCGTCGATGTGGAACGCCGAGAACACGTCGATGTGGCAGACCCGGCCGTCGGAGAGCGGCAGCAGGAGCTTCACGTCGCCGCCCGACATCCGCAGCACCCGCCAGCCGCGGGCGCGCATGGCGCGGGTGATCCGGTACGACTCGAGGACGATGTCGGCCGGCGAGGTGTGCTCGGAGAGGTAGCACAGGTCCGTGTCGGAGTCGTGCGCGAGCATCCGGCCCTCGCGGACCGCGCCGAGGAGCGCGCCGTAGTTGAGGTACGCCGCCACGCCGGCGTGCTCGCGCAGGTCGTCGATCGCCCGGCGGGTCCCGGCGAGGATCTCGTCGCGCACGCCCTCGTCGGTCGCGGCGAAGGAGCGGGCCAGGTGGCCCACCTTGTCGACGCTGAGCCGGTGGCCGGCGGCGTCGACCACGGCGAGGGTGCCCTCGCCGGCGCCGAGGCCGACCTCGTCGTCGTACAGCACGTCGTCGCCGGCGGCGTCCGTCACCCGGACCCGTCCGCGACCGCTGAGGTGCGGGCGCAGCACGCCGGGCCACGGCACCAGCACTCCCCCGGCGGCGGGCCTGCCGTCGCGCAGCGGGGTCAGCGACCAGACGTAGTGCCCGTCGATCTCGACGACCAGCGGTGCTTCCCCGGGCGGGACCAGCAGGCCGTCGTCGGAGACGACGACACCGACGGCGACAGGCACCCGGGGTCCCCGCGGCGTTGTCCGGGGGAGCGCAGCGGAGGAGGGGAACGTCGTGGGGTGGTTCATGCCGTGGAGGCCCCGCGGTGGGCGAGGGCCTTGCGCAGCGCGGTGGAGGAGGTCTGCAGCGTGTAGGGGAAGTAGGTGACCTCGACGCCGAGCGCGGCCATCTGCTCCTCGAGTCGCCGGCCCTTCGCGGTGCCCTGCCAGTCGTCGCCCTTGAAGATCCGGTGGAAGCCCACGTCGCGCCAGGAGTCCGTCTTGTCCGGGGTGTTCTCGGCGTAGACCGCGTCGACGATGCCGATCGCCTCGACGATCTCCAGCCGCTCGGCGAGCGGCACGGTCGGGAGCACGCCCTTGGTGGCGACGCACACCTCGTCGGCGACGACCCCGGCGACCAGCACGTCGCACCACTGCCGCGCCTGGCGCAGCGCGTTGAGGTGCCCGACGTGGAACAGGTCGAAGGCTCCCGGGACGTACCCGATGACCGGGCCGTTCACGGAGCCGACGACGTCACCCGACTTCTTCATAAAGTCGAGTGTAACACTACATTTAATAGGAGTTCACGTCAGCAGCCGGTGCACGACCCCGTCCGCGAGCAGCCGCCCGCGCAGCGTGAGCACCACACGGTCGTCCCGGTCCTCGACCAGGCCGTCGGCGACCAGCCCCGGGAGCGCGCCGCGCGCATCGTCGTCGAGGATGTCGACGGGGAGGCCGGAACGCAGCCGGACCTCCAGCAGCACCCGCTCCACGCGCCGCGTCCCCGCGTCGAGGACCTCCCGGGCGTGGGCCGGCGTGACGCCCTCGGCCAGCCGGCCGGCGTACGCCGCCGGGTGCTTGACGTTCCACCAGCGCACCCCGCCGACGTGCGAGTGGGCGCCCGGCCCGATCCCCCACCAGTCCGCGCCCGCCCAGTAGCCGAGGTTGTGGCGGCAGCGCGCGGCGTCGTCACGCGCCCAGTTCGAGACCTCGTACCAGCCCAGACCGGCGCCGACGAGCCGCTCGTCGGCCTGCACGTACTTGTCGGCCAGGTCGTCGTCGTCCGGCATCGCCAGCTCGCCGCGCCGTACCCGGCGGGCCAGCGCGGTGCCGTCCTCGACGATGAGGGAGTACGCCGAGACGTGGTCCGGCGCGCACGCGAGCGCCGCCTCCAAGGTCTGCTCCCAGTCGTCGTTGCTCTCCCCGGGCGTCCCGTAGATCAGGTCCAGGCTCGCCTGCTCGAAGCCCGCGGCACGTGCTGCCTCGACCACTCCGGGCACGCGGAGCGGGTCGTGGGTGCGGTCGAGGACCGCCAGCACGTGCGGCACCGCCGACTGCACGCCGAAGGAGACCCGTGTGTAGCCGGCCTCCCGCAACCGCTCGAGGTAGGACCGGTCGACCGAGTCGGGGTTGGCCTCGGTGGTCACCTCGGCGTGCGGCGCGAGGCCGAACTCGTCGTCGATGGCCCGCAGGACCCGCCCGAGGTCCTCGGGCGGCAGCAGCGTCGGGGTGCCGCCGCCGAGGAAGACCGTGTCGACCGGCAGGTCGCGCTCCCCCAGCACGCGGCGGGCCAGGCGGACCTCGGCGACCGCCTGGTCGGCGTACGACGCCCGCGAGACGCCCGGACCGAGCTCCTCGGCGGTGTAGGTGTTGAAGTCGCAGTAGCCGCACCGGACCCGGCAGAACGGGACGTGCACGTAGAACGCGAACGGCTTGGTGCCGAGCTCGGCCAGGGCGGACGTCGGGAGCGACCCGTCGGTCGGGACGGGATCACCTTCAGGCAGGGCGGACGGCACGAGCGCCATCCTCCCAGCCGACCGGTCAGACCGGGACGTTCAGGGTGACCGCATAGCCCTCGTCGACCGAGCCGGTGACCTTCGCGAGCTGGAGCGAGTACCCGTCGCGGAAGATGCCGTCGGTGTCGAGGCTGAGCTTCGTGAGGTTCTCCACGCTCTGCTCGTAGCCCTCGGTCGCATACACCTCGTTGCACACGTCCGCGGGCAGGGCGAGCTGCGAGGTCCGCAGCTTGTTGGCGACGTCGGTCGCGGCGTCGAGGCTCGCGTAGACCTCGAAGTGCATGTGCGGCCAGCGGCCCGGGTAGCAGGCCGGGAAGATCGTGGTGAACGTGATGGTGCCGTCCGCGTCGGCCTCCTGGACGCCGCGCAGGTAGTTCTCGTCGGCGATCTCGTCGTCGTACATCGAGTAGCGGCCCTCGCGGTCGCAGTGCCACAGGTAGATCGCCGCGCCGGCCAGCGGGGCGACCTCGTCGCCGTTCAGGTCGTAGACCTTGAGCGTCACGGTGGTCGCGATTCCCTCGGCGACCCCGGAGGCGGTGCCGAAGCTGGAGGTGATGTCGCTGCGGACGACGCCGGACTCGCTGAGCACGTCGGGACCGTTGCTGCCGTCGCCGGGGTAGGGACCGGCCGTCTCCTCGGGGATCTCACCGTCGGCGACCGCGACACTGCTGTCCCCGCCCGTCCCGCCGGCAGGCGCACCGTCGGGCGGCCGACCCGTCGTACCGGTCGTGCCGTTCGCGCTGGGCGCGGCCGTGCCGTCGGCTCCGCACGCGGTCAGCGCAGCAGCGGCGCCGACGCCGCCCAGGAGACCGAACATCCTGCGCCGGGCCATGATCCTCGGCAGGTCGTGGGACAGTCCGAGGTCGTGCTCGTCGGTTCCGTGGCTGTGGTGGCTCATGGACCCGAGTCTCGGGGCCGATCCTGTGCAGCTGCTGTGCGGCGGTTGTCCATCGTCGACGAGGTGTCAGTTTCACCGGCCGGCCGGTGAAACTGACAGGGTTGGACGACAAAACTAGCGCTGGGACGAGGATGCTTCCTCGTCCCAGCGCTAGTTTCACCGGCCGGCCGGTGAAACTGACTTCCGGCCGGCTCCACGACCTCAGGAGTAGAAGGAGTCGATCAGCTCGGCGTTGTTGTTCTCGACGACGTTGCGCTTGACCTTCAGCGAGGGGGTGAGCTCACCGGACTCGATGGTCAGGTCGTGGTCGAGCAGCTTCCACTTCTTGATCGTCTCCCAGCGGTTGAGCTGGGCGTTGAGCTCGTCGACGTACTCCGCGACCATCGCCTGCACGGCGTCGTCGTTGACGAGGGCGGTGTAGTCCTTGCCCTCCTTGCCGTTCTCGGCGGCCCAGCCGGCGATGGCGTCGGGGTCGAGGGTGATCAGCGCGGAGACGAAGTTGCGCTCCGCGCCGAACACCATGAACTGGCTGACGTACGGGCAGATCGCCTTGAACTTGGCCTCGATCGCCGGCGGGGCGATGTACTTGCCGCCGGAGGTCTTGAAGAGCTCCTTGATCCGGCCGGTGATCTTGAGGAAGCCGTCGGCGTCGAGCTCGCCCTTGTCCCCGGTGCGCAGCCAGCCGTCCTCGGTGAGCGCGTCGCTCGTCGCCTCGGGGCGGTTGTGGTAGCCGGCCATGACGTGCGGGCCCTTGAGCTGGACCTCGCCGCCCTCGCCGATGCGCACCTCGGTGCCGGGGAACGGCTGGCCGACGGTGCCGAGCTTGTAGGCATCGGGGTGGTTGACCGTGGCACCGGCGGCGTTCTCGGTCATGCCGTAGCCCTCGAGGATGAGGACGCCGGCCGCGTGGAACCAGGCGGCGATGTCGGCGTTGAGCGCCGCCGAGCCGGAGATGAAGAACTTCACCCGGCCGCCGAAGCGCTCGCGGACCTTGCTGAAGACCAGCTTGTCGAACAGCGCGTGCTGGACCTTGAGCGGCAGCGGGACGGACTTCCCGGCCAGGCGCAGCGCGTCGACCTTGCGGCCGACCTCGAACGCCTTGAGGAAGATCTTCTCCTTGGCGCCGCCCTCGGCCGCCTGCATGGTGACGATGCGCGCGTGCGCCTTCTCGAAGATGCGGGGCGCCGCGCCCATGAACGTCGGCTTCACGATGCCCAGGTTGTCGACGATCTTGTCGACCCGGCCGTCGATCGCGGTGGCGAAGCCGCAGGCGAGCTGCGTGGAGAGCAGCACCTTGCCGAAGGAGTGCGCCATCGGCAGCCACAGGAACTGCAGGTCGTCCTCGTGGAGGATGTCCTGCGCCTTGATCGCCTCGCCCTCGAACACCCACGCGCGGTGCAGGGTGCGCACGCCCTTGGGCTTGCCGGTGGTGCCGGAGGTGTAGATCAGGGTCGCGAGCTGGTCGGGGCCGATCGCCTTCGCGACGGCGTCGACCGCGTCGGGGGTCGCGGCGAGGTGTGCGTCGCCGAGCTCGGCGAGCTGGTCGAGCGAGATCACCCAGTCGCCGTCAGCACCGTCGGCGAGCGCGTCGTCGAAGCTGACGACCTTCATCAGCTCGGGCAGCTCGGCGCGGTGCTCGCGCAGCTTGGCCAGCTGCGACTCGTCCTCGGCGAACACGATCCGGCACGCGGAGTCGCTGAGGATGTACGCCGTGTCGTCGCCGCCCGTCGACGGGTACACCGTCGTGGTGGCACCGCCCGCGCACATCACGGCCAGGTCGGCGAGGATCCACTCGTAGCGGGTCGACGACGCGATGCCGACGCGCTGCTCGGGCTCGAGGCCCAGGGCGAGCAGGCCCGCCGCGAGGCGGCGCACGCGGTCACCGGCCTGGCGCCAGGTCACCGACTCCCACGCCTCACCACGCGGGAAGCGGAAGGCCTCCCGGTCGGCACTCTTCTCGACCCGGTCGAGGAACTGAACGGCGCAGTTCGACGGCATGTGCTCGAGGAAATTGGTGTCGTGGATGACGGGCATGTCGCTCCCTGTTGGTGCTCGTCCGAGACAGTGACTGGGCAGTAACCTAAGCCACCGGCTCCGCAGGGGGTAGCGAACCAGCCGTCCTCTGGACGAAATCCTCCGCTTTTGCGCGCACCTTGGGCAGCAGGCCCTCGACCACGAGCAGCTCGGGCAGGCGGCTCCGGTCGGTGTTGAGCGCGACGAACATGTCGCGGATCGTCTTCCCGTGGCTCGGGAGGTGGACCACCTCGATCGGGTCGCCGGGCGCGATGGTGCCGGTCTCCAGGACCCGCAGGTAGGGCCCCGGGCGCGCCTCGCGCGTGAACCTCTTCACCCACGCACGCGGCTCGTAGCCGCTCTCCCCCATCCAGCCCTTGAAGTCGTTGCACGGCGTGCGCACGTAGACCGCCTCGAGCACGACGCCGACCCCGGCCTCCCCGACCTGCAGCCGGGTCCCGATCGGCAGGGCGTTGAGGTCGATGCCCTCGGTGGTGAGGTTCTCGCCGAACTGACCGTCGCGGATGGGCGTCCCGAGCTCGGTCTCCCAGAAGTCCAGGTCCTCGCGGGCGTAGGCGTAGACCGCCTGGTCGGGGCCGCCGTGGTGCTGGGTGTCGCACACCGAGTCGCCGTCGATGCCGAGCTCGTGGACCGCGACCGGCCCGCCCACGGGGCGCTTGTCGATCGAGCTGCGACCGAGCGCCGCCCAGTCCTTGTCCTGCGGCTGGCCGACACTGATGCTCCGTACGAACGCCATGGCGTGAGGCTACCGTCGGGACATGGCGCGGATCCTCATCATTTCCTCGCTGCTGCTGGGGCTCGCCGCCTGCACGGGCACCCACCGATCGCCCGGTGCGGAGCCCGCCCCGGTGCCGTTGCACCCGTTCCCCGCCGAGTCGACCGACGTGCCGGCCGGCTTCCGGGAGGTGCTCTGCCCCGACCTGCGGGGCGAGGGCACCGGGCTGACGGTGCGACTCGTCGTACCGCTCGCGACGACGGGCGGCCAGCAGGGCGGCCGGGCCTGCTCCTTCAGCCACGGCTACGTCGGCGGGGTGGGTGTCGAGATCGAGCCGCCCACGACCCTCGCCGCGTTCCGCAGGAAGTCGCTGGATCCCTTCGAGGACACCGGCGGGGACGACGACGTGAGCGACATCCACTACCGCAGCGGCGTCCCCGGCCTGGGTGGGCAGCCGGCCGAGGAGCTCCGCTGGCGCGTCTACAACGACGGGCTGCCGTTCCGGGAGGTCGCGATCCAGTCCGCCGGGGTGCGCCTGAGCCTGAGCGTGCCCGACGAGAAGCCACGACGCCTCGACGCCCTCGACGTCGTACGACGCTCCCTGGAGGTGCGGGAAGCAACCACGTCGCTGTGCCCGTCGTGGGGACCGGCAGAGGGACCGCAGCTCACCTTCACCCCGCCGAAGGACGTCGGCTGGGTGGAGCGGGAGGGCGACCACTGCCGGATCTACGTCGAGGGCGCGCCGACCGTGCTGGAGCACGGCGCCGTCGACCCGACTCCCCCTCCGCTCGAGCGACTGGCGGCCCGGGTGCGCCGCGACCCGGAGGCCACCCGCGTCCGGCTGGTGCGCAACGCCGGTCGGATCGACGGCCGGCGCGCCGACCGGCTGACCTGGACGGTCGTGCGGACCGAGGAGACCGAGAGCTACGAGCCGCCCGGCACCTGGCGCATCGTCGTCCTGCAGAGCCGGGCCGCCCGGGTCGAGTGGGGCGGGACGCCGCAGTGGTGGCGGACCCACCGGTCGACCTACGACGACCTGGTCGCCTCGGTGCGCTCGATCAGTCCTGCACCGCCTTCGCCACCGTGATGCACGCGGTCACGTGGGCGCGCTCCTCGGCGTCCAGCGGTCGCTGCGCGCGCACGGCGTCCTCGTGCGCCCAGTGGGCGTTGAGGACCGAGCGGACCACGACCCAGTCGCGGGCGCGGGCCTCGTCGAGTCCGGCGGCGTCGACGAGGGCGTGGAAGCGGCGGCGGATCCCGTCGCGGACCGAGCCCACCGCCCACGGGGCGGCGTACTCCTCGAACCGGTCGCGCAGCATCGGCTCCAGCTCGTAGTGCGGGTCGCCGTTGGCCGGCTTGGGGTCGATGACCAGCCACGCGTCCTCGCCGTCGCGGCGACCGCGCAGCACGTTGCCGTAGTGGAGGTCGCCGTGGATGACCGCGGTGGCTGGCTCGGCGACCAGGTCCCGGGCCAGGGTGAGGGCCTGCTCGACGAGCCGGCGCGGGACCGGCACGGTTGCGGCGTCGCGGGCCAGGGCGGTGCCCCAGCGCTCGACGTACGACGCCTGGGCGCGCAGCTGCGGCATCGGGGCCACGTGCAGGTCGGCGTACCTGCTCGCGACGATCTCGCACGCCTCGACGTCCCAGGCCGCGGTGAGGTCCTCGCGCTCGAGGCGCTCGAGCAGCAGCGCCCGGCGGCCCGGATCCGCGCGCAGCAGCTCGACAGCGCCCCTGCCCCGCCAACGCCGGAGGGCGAGGTGCTCGTGCTGCGACTCGTCGTCGGGCAGCCCGACCTTGAGCGCCGCCGGGGTGCCGTCGGCGGTGGTGACGGGCAGCACGAGCGAGCAGAAGCCGTGCCAGCTCTCGCCCTCGGGCGTGAGCTCCCAGTCGTCGAGCACCGACTGCGTGGTCGCGGGCAGCCGGTCCAGCCACGCCGCCCACTCCGGTCCGAGGTGACGCTGGGCGTCGAGCTCGGGCGGGACGGTCAGCGGCACGGCCTCACCGTAGGTCGTCCACGGTGATCGGGGTGGGCCGCCCCTCGTCGTCGACCAGGAGCAGCACGTCCTGGCCCACGACCAGGGTGCCGTCCGGGTCGGGCAGCCGCTCTCCGGTCGCCGCGTCGAGCACGACCTGCCGGTCGAGGTCCCGACCGTCGCGGACCACGATGACGCCCGCCCCGATCTGCGGGTCGGACAGGTTGACGTCCCCGAACGCGAGGTCCGACGTCCACCTCGTCGCGCCGGACACGAGGTCGAGCCCGACCAGCCGGCGGTCGCGGTCGGTGGCGAGCACGGTGCCGGTGGACAGGTCCGTGGAGCCGCCCGTGACCGCGGCGTAGCCGACGTCGGTGCGCGCCCACAGCGCCACGGCGTCCGCGAGCCGCACCAGGCTCAGGCCACCGGCCCCGGCCAGCAGCGCGCGGTCCGCGTCGACGCCGGCCACCACTCCCTCGAGGTACGTCGACCAGTCGGGCAGGCGCACGACGGTGGCGTCGGTGGTCGCGACCAGGTCCCGCGACAGCGTCAGCTGCACCCGACGGGCGGCCGGGTCGTCGGCGTCGCCCGCGCCCTCGGCCACGGTCTCCCCCGTCCGCGCGTCGACGACCACCCACCGGCCGGGGCGGGCGCCGACCTCGTCGAGCACGAAGGAGCCGGTGCCGTCGTAGCGGCCGAGCACCTGCCCGGGCTCCTCGCGGACCCACAGCTGCTCGCCCTCGGGCGTCAGGCCGGCGACCAGCTTGGGCGGCGCCTCGTCGAGGTCGGTGTACAGGTCCTGGGTCTCGACCACGACGACCGGACCGTCGGGGGTCGGCACGCAGCCGCCGTCGGTCAGCCAGCCCTCGTCGGGCTCCAGGCCCGAGCCCGGCGGCGGGGTGACCCGGGGCAGCAGGACCCGGTCGTTGGCCACGTCGACCACCTGGAGCGGCTCACCGATGTCCGCGCGGACCACCCACGTGCCGCAGGCGTCGGACGTGGCGACGGAGTCGTCGATGTCCCAGCGCAGGTCGGCCATCCGGGACGGCGTCGTGTCGGCCTCCCCATCGCCGCCGTCCTCGCCGGCAGGGTCGCCGCCGCACCCGGACAGCGGGAGGAGCAGGCACAGCGCAGGCAGGGCGAGCAGGCGGGAGCCGCGGGTCGTCGGACGCACGGCGGCATCCTGTCCCCGCGCCGCGACCGGCAATCCTGCTCATCTAGCGTGGTGGCGTGCGGATCGACGACGTACGACGCGTGCAGCTCGGCAGCTTCGTGCGCCCGGCCGAGGAGACCGGCACCGGGCAGCCGCGCGTCGAGCACGTGCTGGGGTACGTCGTGCGCTCTCCCGCCGGGCTGGTCCTGCTCGACACCGGGATGGGCGAGGCCGGCGCCGAGACCGAGGCGCACTACCGCCCCTCGCGGGTCCCGCTCCCCGACGCCCTGGCGCGCGTGGGTGTCGGCCTCGACGAGGTCGCCCTCGTGGTCAACTGCCACCTGCACTTCGACCACATCGGCGGCAACCCGCTCCTCGCCGGACGCCCCGTCCTCGCCCAGCGCGGCGAGCTGGAGGCGGCACGGCGACCGGACTACACCGTGCCGGAGCTCGTCGACTTCCCGGGCGCCCGCTACGAGCTGCTCGACGGGGAGACCGAGATCGCCACGGGCGTGCTCGTCGTCCCGACCCCGGGGCACGTCGAGGGCCACCAGTCGCTCGTCGTCGCCTGCACGGACGGGACGGTCGTGCTGGCCGGGCAGGCGCACGACACCGCCGCGGAGTGGGCGGCGCACGCCGCAGCCGACGAGCCGAGCCCGTGGATGCGGCGGATCCTGGCCCTCGACCCGCGCCGCGTCGTGTTCGCGCACGACGCGGCGGTGTGGGAGCCCTGATGAAGCTCCGGGCGGCTACTTCTTGGGCTTGTCGCCCGCGGGGCCGGTGGTCGACAGCGCGGCGACGAAGGCCTCCTGGGGCACCTCGACGCGGCCGACCATCTTCATCCGCTTCTTGCCTTCCTTCTGCTTCTCCAGCAGCTTGCGCTTGCGCGTGATGTCACCGCCGTAGCACTTGGCCAGCACGTCCTTGCGGATGGCGCGGATGTTCTCGCGCGCGATCACCCGGGCGCCGATGGCGGCCTGGATCGGCACCTCGAACTGCTGCCTGGGGATCAGCTCCTTGAGCTTGCCGGCCATCATCACGCCGTAGGAGTAGGCGGCGTCCTTGTGGACGATCGCGGAGAAGGCGTCGACCGGCTCGCCCTGGAGCAGGATGTCGACCTTCACCAGGTCGGCGGCCTGGTCGCCGGAGAACTCGTAGTTGAGCGAGGCGTAGCCCTTGGTCTTGGACTTGAGCTGGTCGAAGAAGTCGAAGGCGATCTCGCCCATCGGCAGCGTGTAGCGCATCTCGACCCGGTCCTCGGAGAGGTAGTCCATGCCCTGCAGGTTGCCGCGCTTTTGCTGGCACAGCTCCATGATCGTGCCGATGTAGTCGGCCGGGGCGAGCACGGTGGCGTCGACGATCGGCTCGCGGACCTCGGCGATCTTGCCGTCGGGGTACTCGCTCGGGTTGGTGACCGTGAGCTTGGTGCCGTCCTCCATGACGACCTCGTAGACCACGTTGGGCGCGGTCGAGATGAGGTCGAGGTTGAACTCGCGCTCGAGCCGCTCGCGGGTGATCTCCATGTGGAGCAGGCCGAGGAAGCCGCAGCGGAAGCCGAAGCCGAGGGCGCCGGAGGTCTCCGGCTCGAAGGTGAGGGCGGCGTCGTTGAGCTGGAGCTTCTCGAGCGCGTCGCGCAGCGTCGGGTAGTCGTCGCCGTCGATCGGGTAGAGACCGGCGAAGACCATCGGGTTCGGGTGCTCGTAGCCGCCGAGCGGCTCGGCCGCGGGGCGGGAGCTGACGGTGACCGTGTCGCCGACCCGGGACTGGCGCACGTCCTTCACGCCGGTGATCAGGTAGCCGGTCTCGCCGACGCCGAGCTTGCCGGCCTTCATGGGCTCGGGGCTGATCACACCCACCTCGAGCATCTCGTGCAGCGCCCCGGTCGACATCATCTTGATCTTGTCGCGGTGGGACAGCTCGCCGTCGACGACCCGGACGTAGGTGACCACGCCGCGGTAGGTGTCGTAGACCGAGTCGAAGATCAGGGCGCGGGCCGGGGCGTCCGCGTCGCCGACGGGCGCCGGGACCTGCTTGACGATCTCGTTGAGCAGCCGCTCGACGCCGACGCCGGTCTTGGCGGAGGTGAGCAGCACGTCCTCGGGCTCGCAGCCGACCAGGTTGGCCAGCTCGGCGGCGTACTTCTCGACGTTGGCGCTCGGCAGGTCGATCTTGTTGAGCACCGGGATGATGTGGAGGTCGGCGCCCATCGCGAGGTAGAGGTTCGCGAGGGTCTGCGCCTCGATGCCCTGGGCGGCGTCGACCAGCAGGATCGCGGCCTCGCACGCCTGCAGCGACCGGGACACCTCGTAGGTGAAGTCGACGTGGCCGGGCGTGTCGATCATGTTGAGGATGTAGGTTCCCGGCTCGGCGCCCGCCTCGTTGCCGGCCGTGACCGTCCACGGCATCCGGACGGCCTGGCTCTTGATGGTGATGCCGCGCTCGCGCTCGATGTCCATCCGGTCGAGGTACTGCGCCTTCGCCTCGCGCTCGCCGACCACGCCGGTGAGCTGCAGCATCCGGTCGGCGAGCGTCGACTTGCCGTGGTCGATGTGCGCGATGATGCAGAAGTTGCGGATGATCGCGGGGTCGGTGTGACCCGGCTGCGGGGCGGCGGCAGACATGGTGGGCCCATTCTCCCAAAGCGGGACGGGTTCAGGAATTCGCCGCCAGCGATTCACCGTCGGCTCTCCCCTGCGGCACCTCGTCGTGGGTCGCCGTTCGTCCGCGAACGGTGGGCTGGGGGCCATGACCTCGGACTCCCCCCGCCCCCACCTCCCGCCGCAACCTGCTGCGCGGCGCCGCCCTCCTCGCCGGCACCGCGGCGACCTCCGGACTGGTCACCGGCCGGCTGCCCGGCCGGGCCGCCGCCGCTCCGCTGCTCGTCCGCCGAGACCGCCCCGTCCTGCCGCTCGGCGTCCAGTCCGGCGACGTCCGGCCCGGCTCGGCGGTGCTCTGGTCGAAGGCCGACCGGCCCTCGCGGCTGGTCGCCGAGATCAGCCGCGACCCGTCGTTCCGCAGGGCCCGCACCGTGCGGGGCCCGGTCGTGACGCCCGACACCGATCTGACCGGGCAGGTCGTGCTGGGCGACCTGCCCACGGGCACCGACCTGCACTACCGGATCCGGGCCGTGGACCTCCACGACCACCGGGCCGCCAGCGAGCCGGCCGTCGGCCGGCTCCGCACCGCGCCCGGCCGTCGCGACGACGTACGGTTCCTGTGGTCGGGCGACATCGCCGGGCAGGGCTGGGGCGTGAACCCGGCGTACGGCGGCTTCCGGATCGCCGACGCGATGCGCTCGCGAGACGCCGACTTCTTCCTGTGCAGCGGCGACAACGTGTACGCCGACGGCCCGGTCCAGCCCTCCGTCGCCCTGCCCGGCGGCGGCACCTGGACCAACCTGGTGATCCCGGAGAAGACCAAGGTCGCCGAGACCCTCGACGAGTACCGGGGCCAGTACCGCTACAACCTGATGGCCGACAACTGGCGCGCCTTCCTCGCCGAGACCTCCCAGGTCACCCAGTGGGACGACCACGAGGTGCGCAACAACTGGTTCCCGGGCCAGGTCCTCGACGACGCGCGCTACACCGAGAAGCGGGTCGACGTCCTCGCGGCGCGGGCACACCGGGCCTTCCACGAGTACGTCCCGGTCGCCGAGATCTCGCCCGACCCCGAGGGCCGGGTCTACCGGGTGATCCACTACGGCCGGCACCTCGACCTGTTCGTGCTCGACATGCGCACCCACAAGGACCCCAACACCGGCAACCGCGAGCCGGTCGGCGACGGCGGCGTCCTCGGCGAGGAGCAGACGGCGTGGCTGATCCGCGAGCTGCGGCGCTCGAGGGCGACCTGGAAGGTGATCGCCAACGACCTGCCGCTCGGGCTGGTGGTGCCGGACGGCGCCAGCGCGCAGGAGGGTCTCGCCCAGGGGGACCCGGGAGCGCCGTTGGGTCGCGAGATCGACATCGCGCGGGTGCTCACCGCGCTGCAGCGGGCCGGCATCCGCAACCACGTGTGGCTGACCGCCGACGTGCACTACACGGCGGCCCACCACTACTCGCCGGACCGGGCGGCGTACCAGGACTTCGACCCGTTCTGGGAGTTCGTCTCCGGACCGCTCAACGCGGGTGCGTTCGGGCCGAACGCGCTGGACGGCACGTTCGGCCCGGTCGCCGACTTCGTCGCGGCGCCGCCCGCACCCAACGCCTCCCCGGCGCAGGGCTTCCAGTTCTTCGGCGAGGTCGAGGTCGACGGCAGCAGCGGGCAGCTGACCGTCACCCTGCGGGACGTGGCCGGAGCGGCGATCTACACCAGGACGCTGGCGCCGGCGGCGCGCTGAGCCCGCTCGACGCGCTGCTCGGCACCGGCCACGAAGGTGCGCAGCACCTCGGTGGTCAGCAGCTCCTCGGGGCCGGTCGCGAACGGGTCGGCAGCCAGCACCACGAGGTCGGCCGCGCGGCCCGGCGCGATGGTGCCGATGATCCCCTCCATCCGGGACGCGTACGCCGCGTCCCGGGTGGCGTGGGTCAGCGCCTCGGCCAGGGGCACGGCGAGGTGCGGGGTGTTGGCGGGCAGTCCCTCGACCAGGGCGGAGCGGCGCGTGGTGGCGACGTACATGTTGTGCAGCGGGAGGTGCGGCGCCGTGGGCGCGTCGGTCCCGAAGGCGAGCACGGCGCCGGCGTCGGTCATCTCGCGCCACGGGTAGCCGCGCTCGACCCGATCGTCGCCGAGCATCGCGCGCCAGTTGTCCTGGACGGCGGGGTCGGCGTGGACCGGCTGCATCGACGCGACCACTCCGAGCCGGGCCAGGCGGGCGACGCTCTCCTCGGAGACCACCTCGAGGTGCTCCATCCGGTGCCGGCGCTCGCGCGGGCCGTTGACCCGGATCGCCTCCTCCAGCGCGTCCAGGGCGATGGCCGAGGCCTCGTCGCCGATCGCGTGGATCGCGATCTGGAGACCGGCCGCGTCCGCGGCGACGACGACCGGGATCAGCGCGTCGCGGTCCCAGATCGGCGCGGCGTTGCTGCCGTCGGCGTACGGCTTGGCCATCGAGGCCGTGCAGCTGTCGATGACGCCGTCGGCCATGATCTTGATGCCGGTGATCCGCAGCCGGTCGCCGTCGAGGCGGCGGGCGTGGGCAACCGCGGTCTCGACCTGGGCGAGGTTCTCGGCCTCGGTCGCGGACGGCTTCACCAGCCAGTGCCCGATGACCCGCAGCGGCAGCGCGTCGGCGGCCAGGGCGCGCTCGAAGGCGGCGAGGTCGTGCTCCTCGACGCCCATGTCGACGACCGTGGTGACGCCGTCGGCGAGGTAGCGGGCCATGCCGGCCTGCAGCCAGGCGTCCCGGTCGGCGTCGGTGACCTGGGAGGCGAGGAAGCTGCGGGCCAGGCCGAGGGCGGCCATCTCGCTGAGCAGGCCGGTCGCCTCGCCGGCGGCGTCGCGCTCGATGGTGCCGCCGATCGGGTCCGGGGTGTCCGCATCGATGCCGAGCTCGCGCAGTGCGGCGGAGTTGCACCACGTGGAGTGCAGGTCGTTGGCCTGCAGGTAGACCGGGACGTCCGGGACGACCGCGTCGAGGACGTCCTTGTGCGGCTCCCGGCCTTCGAGCGCCGGGAACAGCCAGCTGTTGCCGATCACCCGAGTGCGGCCCTCGGCTGCGGCGGCAGCCACGCGGGCCTGGATCTCGGCGATGTCGCCGGCGTCGACGAGGCCGACCTCCTCGGCCGAGGCGCCCATCTCGACGAGGTGGGTGTGGGCGTCGACGAAGCCCGGCAGCACGAATGCGCCCTCGAGGTCGACGACCTCGGCGCCCTCGGGCACGGGCTGGTCGAGGCCGTGGACCCGGCCGCCGGCCAGCGTCACGGACTCGGCCCACGGGCGGTCGGGATCGGCGGTGAAGATCCGGGCGTTGCGCAGGACGACGGTCTCGGTGGTCATCGGGCGTGCTTTCCGTAGAAGAGGCGGGTCAGGGCGACGTACAGCACCGAGGCACCGATCATGCCGACCGGGACGGACAGGTCGAGGCCGTCGAGGGACTTAGCGACCGGGCCGGTGAAGGCCTCGGTGCTGGCGCACATCAGCGCGGCGACGAACGAGGCGAGGCAGGCGATGGCGCCGGCGAGGTTGACGCCGCCGGTGTACCAGTAGCGCGAGCCGGGGGTGCTGTCGCTGAGCTCGACGCCGTCGTACGCGTTGCGGCGCAGGAGCACGTCGGTCACGTAGATCGCCATGATCGGGCCGACCAGGCTGACCAGCAGGACCAGGCTGCTGCTGACGGTGTCGAGGAAGTCGAAGACGAACAGCGCGTAGAGCGTCATGGCGACGCCGACGACGGCGGTGACGGCGACGCTGGCCACGCGGGAGAACGGCAGCCCGACGGCCTGGAGCGCGAGGCCGGAGCTGTACGTCGTGAGCGCGTTGTTGGCGAGGATGCCGACGATGATGGCGACCAGGAAGACCGTGACCAGCCAGCCGGGGACGATGCCCCTCAGGCCGGCCTCCGGGTCGGACAGGTCGGTGACGGTGGCGGCCAGGATGCCGACGGTGAGCAGGGCGATGCCGGGGACCGCGTTGCCGAGCGCGGTCCAGGTCGCGACCGCCACCGGGCTGGTGTCGCGGGGCAGGTAGCGGGCGAAGTCGGAGCTGATCGTGTACGACAGCGGCGTCGCGGCGATGAGGGTGACACCGGCGATCCAGGTCAGCCAGAGGTCGGCGCCGTGCAGGGCGACCGGCGGCGTGTAGGAGAAGTCGGCCTTCGCGACGAGGAAGCCCGAGACGAGGAGGAAGACGAGGGTCAGGCCGGCCGAGAGCGGGCCGTAGAGCCGCATGATCAGGCCCTGGCCGTAGACCGAGATCGCGGTCGTCGCGGAGGCGATGACCAGCACGACCACCACCTGGACCGGCGTCGAGGACCCGAGCCCGATGCGCTCGGTGAGCGCGAAGCCGATCACCGAGGCGGTCAGCCAGTTCAGGGCGATGTAGCAGACCGAGACGAACCAGCCGTTGACCGCGATCGCGACCCGGTTGCCCCGGACGCCGTACATGGCCCGGGTGGCGACCTGGCTGGGCGTGCCGGAGACCGGTCCGGTCACCGCGACGATGCCGGTGGCGATCGAGAACAGGCAGCCGACGACGACCGCGGCGATCGCCTGGACCAGGCTCAGGCCCATCAGCACGAGCACACCGCCGACGACGAACGAGAGGTAGTTGACGTTCGGCGCGACCCACAGCGCGAACAGGCTGCGGGCGGTGCCGGTGCGCTCGCCGTCCGGGATGACGTCGATGCCGTGCGCCTCGACGTGCCCGGGCAGCAGCCCCTCGTCGGCGGCGGGCTCCGCCTGGGTGTGGTCGATGGCCATGGCTCCCCCGGTCTCGGTCAGCGGCTCGGTCGGTGTTTCGATCGGTGGCTCGATCGGTGTGTCGGCGGTCACGCTAGGGAGCCAAAACGATTTGGACCAGACCTTGCGGTCGACTGGCCAAAACGGTTTGGGCCACCTAGCGTGGCGAGGTGACCACGCGCCGCCCGACGATCCGCGACGTCGCACGCAGCGCCGGCGTCTCGGTGACCACGGTGTCGCACACCTTCACCGGCAACGGCACCGTCGCGCCGGCCACCCAGCAGCGGGTCCGCACGGCCGCCCAGGACCTCGGCTACCGCCCCGACGTGATCGCCCAGGGCCTGCGGCGCAACCGGCTGGGCGTCATCGCCCTGGTCGCCCGCCAGCTCGACACCCTGCACCCGGAGCTCCTCTACGACGTCGACTACTTCGCCCGCTTCGCCGGCGCTGCCGCCGTCGCCTCGCTCGCCGAGGGGCTCGGCCTGATGCTCGTCTCCGACCCCACCGGACCGCGTGCCGCCGGCGCCGCCCTGGCCAGCGACGGCTTCATCGTCACCGAGCCGGTCACCGACGACCCGCTGGTCGCCATGCTCACGAGCGCCGGGATCCCGTTCGTCACCGTCGGCGAGACACCCGGCGCGCCGCTCGCGCCGGGCTCCCCTCCCCACGTCGACATCGAGTCCGGCCGGCTCACCACGCTCGCCCTCGACCACCTCTGGGAGTCAGGCGCACGCCGGATCGCGCTGGTCACCGGCACCGACCGCAACGAGTGGAACCTGCGCAGCGCCGCGGTCTACCGGCGCTGGGCCCGGTACCGCCGGATCACGCCGTCGATGGTCCACGTCCCCGAGCACCTCGACGACGAGGGCGGCCGCCGCGCCGCCGCCACCCTGCTGGCCTCCGGGCCGGCGCCGGACGGCATCTACGCGCTCACCAGCAACCATGCGCTCGGTGCGGTGGAGGTCCTCACCGACCAGGGCCTGCGCGTCCCCGACGACGTCCGGATCGTCGCCGGGTCCGACGCCGAGAGCCTGCGTGCCGCCCACCCGCCCATCTCCTCGATCGACCTGCAGCCCGACGAGCTCGCCCGCCGCGCCGTCGAGCTGCTCGCCGCCCGTCTCGACGGCCGCCCGGTCCCCGACCACGCTCAGCACCGGGTGGGGCGCCTGGTCGTACGGGCCTCCTCGGCCCCTCCGGCGCCTCAGCCATGATGGGCCGCGTGTTCCCCACCGTCATCCCCCACGGCCGGACCGCACGACGCCTGTCCTGGGTGCACCTGCCCCCGCTCGTCCGGCGTGCGGTCGAGCAGCGGCTCGGCTCGCCGGTCGTGGACGCGGTCTCCCAGGACAGCGGGTTCACGCCCGGGTTCGCCTCGGTGCTCACCTGCGCCGACGGCACGCGAACGTTCGTCAAGGCGGCCTCGACCAAGGCACAACGGGTCTTCGCCGACGCCTACCGCGAGGAGGCGCGCAAGCTCGCCGGGCTCCCGGCCGGCGTACCGGCTCCGAGGCTGTTGTGGACCGACGACGTCGCCGACTGGTTCCTGCTCGCGACCGAGTACGTCGAGGCGCGCGCCCCGCACCGCCCCTGGACCGCCGAGGACCTCGCCGCGGCGTCCGCGATGACCGTGGCCATCGCGGAGACCCTCACCCCCGCTCCGGGCATCGCGCTCGACAGCGCCGTCGACGACTTCGCGTCGTGGCCGGCCCTGTGGGACCGCGTGGCCCACCCGCGCCGCGACGAGCTGCGCGCCCTGGCCGACCGGTACGCCGAGGTGGTCGCCGGCGACACGCTCGTCCACACCGACATCCGCGACGACAACATCCTGATCGGCCCCGACGGCAGCGCGCTGCTGTGCGACTGGAACTGGCCCACGGTGGGCGCCGCCTGGCTCGACTCGGTGATCCTCCTCATCGGCCCGCGCGGCGACGGTCTCGACGTCGAGGCCCACATCGCGGCCCACCCCCTGCTCGCGGGCGTGCCGGCCGAGGACGTCGACGTCTTCCTCGCGCTGGTGCTCGGCTACTTCGCCGCCAGCGCCGACCAGCCCGTCCCCGCCACGTCGCCGCACCTGCGCGCGGCACAGGCCTGGCAGCGCGACGTCGTCGACCACTGGCTGGCCGAGCGGCGCGGCTGGGACCGCTGAGGTCAGCTGCGCCCGAGCGCGGCGCGGTCGATGACGACGAACCGGTCGTCGTCGGGATGGACGTGCACGTCGATGACGGCGTCCGGCTGGATCCGCGGGATCGCCAGCTGCGAGACCAGCTCGGTGACGCTCGTGCGGTACCTCGCGCCGGACTCGGGGCTCACCTCGAGGTCGAAGACGACGTACAGGTCCTGGTTGAGGTGGCCCTTGACCCGGGTGCTCACGATCCGGGCCGTCGTGCGGACCCCGTCGCGCACGGCCCGACGCTGGTCGGCGTTGCGCGCACGGACCTGGCGGACCTTGAGGAAGGCGAACACCGCCAGCGTGAGACCGGCGATCCCGAACGCGTACGCGGCGTACCTCCCCGCAGCACCCTCGTCCCCGCTGGTGGCACCCTTGATCACGAGGAACCAGAACAAGATGGTCGGCAGGACGAACAGGACGCCGAGCGGGAACGGCGGCTGGGAGGGTGCGCGCACGACGGTCATCCTGCCCGATTTTGGCGGCGCATCGAGCGCTGTTAACCTTGCTGGTCGCGACTACGCGTTCCCTCCTGCCCGCCCTCGGACCCGTCCGGGAAGGTCAGGATCACGGTGACCGAGGCGCGCTCCGGACCAGAACCAGTATTTCCACCTGACACAGAGGCGAGTAACCCGTGGCGAACATCAAGAGCCAGATCAAGCGCAACAAGCAGAACGAGAAGCGTCACGAGCGCAACAAGGCCGTCAAGTCCGGCCTGAAGACCGCGATCCGCAAGTTCCGCGAGGCCGCCGAGGCCGGCGACAAGGACGCTGCCGTCGCGCTCGGCCGTGAGGCCAGCAAGAAGCTCGACAAGGCCGCCTCCAAGGGCGTCATCCACAAGAACCAGGCTGCGAACCGCAAGTCGTCGATCGCGAAGCAGGCCGCCTCTCTCTGAGACCACCCTGCTGGCTCCGGTCCTGAGCCATCACGTCAAGGGAGTCCCCGTCCGCGGGGGCTCCCTTCGTGATTTCACCGGCCCGTGACGCTGCGAGGAACGAGCGGCGCCACGGATCAGGCGGAGAGGTCGACGCGCGTATCGAGACCTGGGCGAGGGCGTCTCGACACATCGTCGCTCGTCCCTCACGAGAGATCGCCCAGGGGCTCGGGCTGCTCGACGACCTCGGCTCAACGCTGGCGCAGGGCCGTGATGGTGAGGACCAGCCGCTCGAGGGCGTACGACGCGTCGCTGGCCGCCCCCTTGATGTCGGCGTCGGCCTGGGCGACGGCGCGGATGGCTCGGGCGAGACCGACGTCGGTCCAGCCGCGGGCCTGGTCGCGCAGCGAGCGCAGCTTCCACGGCGGGACGCCGACCTCGCGGGCCAGGTCGGCGTCGCGCATGCCGCGCGGGGCGCTGACCATCCGGGCCAGCCCGCGGGCGCTGCCCGCGAAGGCGGAGGTGATGAGCACGGCGGCCGTGCCGGCGTCGAGGGCCCAGCGCAGCTCCTCGAGCGCGACCCGGTCGCGCCCGGCGAAGGCGGCGTCGGCCACGGCGAACGACTTCGCCTCGGCCCGGCCGCCGAAGTAGCGGCGGACCTGGTCCTCGCTGATCCGCTCGCCCGGGAAGTCGTTGGTGAGCTGGTGGGCGGCACCGGCGAGCGAGCGCAGGTCGCGGCCGATCGCCTCGATCAGCACGTCGGCCGCCTCGCGGTCGATGGTCGCGCCGTGGCGGCGTACCTCGTTGGCCACGAAGCCCGGGAAGTCCGAGGGCTTGAGCTCCTCGGACTTGTGCTCGGTGACGGCCTTCAGCTTGCGCAGCTTGGTGAGCACGCCGCTGCCCTTCTGGCCACCACCGTGGACGAGCACCAGGGCCACCTCGTCGACCGGCGCGGCGGCGTAGCCCAGCAGGCCCTCGACCGACTCGTCCGGGAGGTTCTCCAGGCCACGGACCACGACGCAGCGCACGGCGGAGAACAGCGACGGCGCCGCCATCTCCCCCAGCGTCGCCAGGGTCAGGTCGGCGGCCGAGCTGTCGGCGAACTCGGCCTCGGCGTCGTGGGCGCGCACCGCCGCCTTGACCTCGTCGACGGTCCGGGCACCGAGGTACTCCTCCTTGCCGGTGACCAGGATGACCCGACCCAGCACGTCCTCGGCCCGCATGTGCCCACCCTCCCACACGCCTCCGACACGACTCCGGGCACCTCGGCGCCCACCTCCGGCTGACCGGGCGGTCACCGCCGGGTGGTCGCCCGCACCCCGCCCGCCGGGTCGGCGACCACCACGATGTCGCCGTCGCGGTCGGTCCGAAGCACCTCGGCCCCTGCCGCCTCCAGCCCGCGCACCACCTGTGCCGACGGGTGCCCGTAGTCGTTGTCGGCGCCCACCGACACCAGGGCCACCTCGGCCCGCAGGCCGGTCAGCCAGGCCAGGTCCTGGTGGGGACTGCCGTGGTGCGGCACCTTCAGCACGTCGACGTCGAGGTCCCCCACCAGCGCAGCCACCTGGGCCTGCCCCGGCGGCTCGAGGTCGCCGGTCAGCAGCAGGCGCCGGCCGGCCACCTCGACCAGGAGCACCACGCTCGCGTCGTTGGCGGTGCTGCCGTCTCCCGGACCCGCCACGGTCCCGTCGGCTGCTCCGGCAGCCCCGGGCAGGTCGGGATGGAGCACCTGCACGGTGGCCTCGCCGACGCGCCGCGTGGCGCCGTACGGCGCCACCGTCACCGGCACACCCGCGGCCGCGGCCGCCCGTCGGACGAGCTCCACCCCGCCGGGTGGGTCGGCCAGCTCCGTCGTCTCGATCGCGCCCACGCTCCGACCGTCGAGGACCCCGTCGATCCCGTCGACGTGGTCGGCGTGGAAGTGCGTGAGCACGAGCAACGGCACCTGCTCGACCCCCAGCCGGTCGAGGCAGCGGTCGACCGCCTGCGGGTCGGGGCCGGCGTCGACCACGATCGCCGAGCGGGGGCCCACGGCGAGCGCCAGCGCGTCACCCTGCCCGACGTCGCAGGCCGCCAGCAGCCAGCCCGCCGGCGGCCACGGTCCCGAGGTCGCCGACCAGAGCCGCCCGGGCACGCCGAGCACGACGAGCAGCAGCAGGACGCCGAGGACCGCTCCGGCGGAGCGACGGCGCAGCAGCCGCGGCAGAGCAAGGCCGAGCAGCAGGCACAGCACCGTGAGCACGCCGACCGCCAGTGCCCCCGTCCCCCACCCGACGGCGGCGCCGGGCAGCGCCGCGGCGTGCTCGGCGACGGCGATGATCCACCCCACGCTCCAGCCCGCTGCCGTGCCGCACAGCATCCCCACCCACGGCCACACCAGCCCGACCAGCCCGCCGGCGAGACCGAGCACCGTCGCCGGACCGACCGCCGGACCCGCGAGCAGGTTGGCGCCGACCGCCACCAGGCTCACCTGGCCCGACAGAGCGGCGATGACCGGGGTGCAGGCCAGCTGAGCGGCGCTCGGCACCGCGACCGCCTCCGCCACGGCGCGCGGCAGCCACCTCGCCAGGGCGCGCGCGAGCGGCGGGCCGAGCAGCACGATGCCCGCGGTGGCGAGCACCGAGAGAGCGAAGCCGGCGGCCACGGCCAGCTCCGGCTGCACCAGCACCAGCCCGGCGACCGCGACGCCGAGGGCACGCAGGCCTCGTCGGCGACCGTCCGGGCCGAAGGCGAACAGCCCGACGGACCCCATCACCGCCGCCCGGAGCACACTCGGCTCGGTCCGGGCCAGCAGCACGAACCCGACGATTCCGGCCAGGCCGACCACCGCGAGCCAGCGGCGGCGGACCCCTGCCGCTCGGGCGATCAGCAGCAGCGAGCCGACCACCAGCGTCAGGTTCGTACCGCTGACGGCGGTCAGGTGGGTCAGACCCGTCGTGCGGAAGTCCCGCTCGACGGCGTCGGGCAGCCCGGCGTCGTCGCCGTCGACGAGCGCGGGCACCAGGCCGGCCTGGTCGGGCGGCCGGTGCGCGACGGCACGCCTGATCGAGGCGCGCACCGCCGCGGAGGCCCGCCACCACGGATCGGGGCCGCGGATCCTGACCGGGTCGCGCGCTCCGGTGAGCAGCGCTGCCGTGCCCGGGTCGCCGGAGGCGGCGAGCCGTCCCTCGGCGAGGACCCGGGAGCCGAGCTCGGCCGTGGTCCAGCCCGGGGCGCCGATGACGACCACGCTGCCGCCGGTGCGCAACCGGTGCCCGCGGGAGGTCACCTCGCGCACCCGGAGGCGGACCACGACCTGCGGCCCCGCTCGCCCCGCGACCTGCCGTGGGTCGGAGACGACCGTGCCGACCAGGTCGGCAGTGGCGCGCTCGGCGGCCAGGTCGTGGAGCGGGGAGCCCCGGACCGCGTCGTGGCGCAGCACCGTGCCGGTCACCGCCGCGCCCGCGACCACGAGGACCGCGAGCAGCAGCCGGAGCCCACCGGCCCCGAACCGTGGTGCGAGCACCCACACGATGAGGCCGAGACCGGCCAGGCCGGCGTACGTGGCCCGTCCGGACTGCTGGGCGGCGATGCCACCGAGCCAGGCCGCCGCCCCCAGGGCCGGCATCCGCAGGTCGGGCGCCGGTGGCGGGGCGACGACACTAGGGTTCGGCGGGTGACCCGTTACAGCCGCGCCGAGCTCGCCCGCGGTGCGCTCGGCGCCCTGCTCGGGATCGCCGTCGCCGGCGCCACGGCCCGGGCCGTCCCCGGCGGCCCCGAGCTGCTGCCGTTCATCGTCGCCCCGATGGGCGCGTGCGCCGTGCTGCTCTTCGCGGTGCCCGCCAGTCCGCTCGCCCAGCCGTGGCCGGTGCTCGCCGGCAACCTGGTGTCGACGGCGATCGGCCTGGGCGCGCACTGGGTCGTGGACGACGTCCTGCTCGCCGCCGCCCTCGGCGTGGGGACCGCGATCGGCGCGATGATGCTGCTCGGTTGCCTGCACCCGCCCGGCGGCGCCTGCGCCCTGCTGGCCGCCACCGCCACGCCCGCCGTCCACGAGCAGGGGCTGCTCTTCGTCCTCTCGCCGGTCGCGGTGAACACGGTCGTGCTGCTGCTGGTCGCGATCGCGGTCAACAACCTCAGCGGACGCAGGTACCCGCACCGGCCGGCCGCGGCCGCCGCTGCCTCGCCCGCCGCCGCGGCCCTCGGCATCACGGCGCCCGACGTCGAGCAGGCGATGAAGCGCCTCGCCGACCGGCTCGACGTGCTGCCGGCCGACATCGTCTCGATCGTCCGGGACGCCGAGACCCACGCCCTCGACCGGCGGCTGGGCTCGGTCCCGGTCTCGCGGATCATGAGCACCGACGTCGTGGTGGTGCACCCGTTCGAGTCGATCTACCGGGCCCGGACCCTGCTCGTGCAGCGCCAGGTCAAGACACTGCCGGTCGTCGACGACGATCGGCACGTGGTCGGGGTGGTCTCGATCATCGACCTGTTCACCCGCGACATCGTCGAGCTCGAGTCGGTCGACTCGATCATGCGGACCGACGTCACCACCATCGCCGCCGAGACCCCTGTCGCCGACCTCGTCCCGCTCATGACGACCGAGGGGTACAAGAACGTCCCGGTGGTCGACCACGAGGGCCGACTCGTCGGCATGATCACCCGGGGCGAGCTGATCGCCGTGCTGCACCGCGCGCTCCTCGGCGCCGCCTGAGCCCCGCACCGCGTCAGCCACCGGTCACACCGTCACGTGCGGAGTGATCTGCTCGAGCGTCTTCTGCCCGATCCCGTCGACCTCGAGCAGCTCGTCGACGCTCGTGAAGCCGCCGTGGGCGTCGCGCCAGGCGATGATCGACTGGGCCGTGACCGGGCCGACCTGCGGCAGCGACTCGAGCTCGGTCTGACCGGCGGTGTTGAGGTTGACCAGCGGGCCGGCGGCTCCGCCGTTCCCGGTCCCGGTCCCTGCCGCGGCACCGGCGGCGCCCGGTGGCCGGGCGGGTCCGCCCACCACGATCTGCTCACCGTCGACCAGGACCCGGGCCAGGTTGAGCGGGGTCAGGTCCACCCCCTTGCGGGCGCCGCCGGCAGCGGCCAGCGCGTCGGTGACCCGCGCCCCCGCACCCAGTACGACGATCCCCGGCCGGCGCACCTTGCCCGCCACGTCGACCGTGACGCTCGCGGGGCTCGCGGCGGGCGCGCCGGCGGTCGTGCCGGCGGACGGGGCCGCGGACGGGGCCGTGCCGCCCGGTCCGGTGGGCGTGGTCGTCACCAGCGGCGCGGTCGGCTCGGCCGCGACCGGCGACAGCGCCTCGGTCCGGTCGCGCAGCACCCACCAGGTGGTGACGGCCAGGCCGAGGGCGACGGCCAGCGCCACCACGGCGACCTGGGACACCCCGAGGGTAGGGAGCCGGTCCGCGAGCGGGGCGAGGACGGCCCCTGGGGCGGGCCGGGACCGTCGGCGGCGGGCGGCGTGGCGGCCCGGCTCGGGCAGCGCAGGAGCCCCGGCCACGGACGGAGCCCTCGGCGCGGGTGGCGCCGGGGCCGGCGACGGCCGGGCGTCCGGCTGCTCGGCGACCCGGGTGTGGTCGGCCCACCAGGGCTCGACCGGGTCCGCCGGAGCGTGCGACGTTGCCGACGGCCCGACCCCCAGGTCGGCCGCGATCAGCGCCAGCCGGCGCGCCGCAGCGTCGGCGGCAGGCGGATCGGAGCGGGCGGCGGAGCGACGTGCGGACATGGCGGCACGCTAGGTCGGCCTCCGGTCGTCGAGCCGGCGCAGCGAGGAGGCCTGGGGATGACCAGCACCCCGGGCGCCGCCTGTGGACGGTCGACGTCACCGTCCGCGACCGGAGTGACGCGGGAGCAGCTCAGTGCGAGCCGAGGACGGGCGCCACGCAGATCGCCAGCATGCCCGGACCGACGTGCGCACCGAGCACCCCGCCGAGCTCCACGCAGCGCACCACCTCGCCCGAGCACGCCGGCACGACCTGGTCGCCCAACACCTCGGTCAGGCGCGCGGCCAGGGCCGCGGCCCGCTCCTCGGCGGCCAGGTGCGCGACGCACACCTCGACCGGGCCGTCTCCCGCAGCCTCGACCGCCAGCGCCTCGAGCCGGGCGATCGCCTTCGCGGCCGTGCGGACCTTGGCCTGCGGCGAGATCACCCCGTCGACGATGCCGAGCAGCGGCTTGACCGCGAGCGCCCCGCCGAAGACCGCAGCAGCGGCTCCGACCCGGCCACCACGGCGGAGGTACTCGAGGGTGTTGACGTAGAACAGCGACGTCGCGCCCGCAGCCCTGGCCCGCGCCGCCTCGGCGGCCTCGGCGGAGGTACCGCCACGAGCGATGACGTCGAGGGCCGACTCGACGGCGTACCCCGTCGCGACCCCGACCTGCCGGGTGTCGACGCAGGTCACCGGGACCGGCGCCTGGCGGGAGCCGACGAGCGCCGACTCGAAGGTGCCGCTGACCTCGGCCGAGAGGTGGATGGAGACGATCTCGGTGGCCCCCTCGGCCGCGAGCTTCGCGTACAGCTCGGCGAACACCGTCGGCGCGGGCCGCGAGGTGCTGACGGCGTGCTTGCCCTTCAGCGCAGCGGCGAGCCGCTCGGGGGTGACCTCCTCGGCACCCTCGTCGTAGACGTCGTCGTCGATGACCACCTGCAGCGGTACGACGTGCACCCCGCTGGCCTCCGCGACCTCGGCCGGGACGGTCGAGGTGGAGTCGGTGACCACGACGATCGACATGCCGCAGAGGTTATCGGTAGCCGCCCCAGTCCGCCCGGCGCGTGAGCACCAGTCGCGTCCCCACCCAGTGCACGACCGCGGCGACCGCGAACGCCGGGAGCGAGGCGGTGAGGTGGCGGAACCACCCCGCGGGCTCGTAGGTCACCGGGTTGAGCAGCAGCGCGTAGGTGAGGGCACCGAGCACGACGGCCAGGACGGCGACCGGGTTCCACCCACGCAGGAACCCGTAGCGCGACTCGGCGTGCGGGAGGTGCAGCGCGCGCACGTCGAGCACCTGGCGGCGCAGCACGAAGAAGTCGACGGCCTGGACCGCGCACAGCGGCGCGACGACGATCGCGCCCCACGAGACGAACCGCGCGTAGTTGTCGTAGACGGCCTCGGGGAAGAACACCAGCACGGCGGCCGGGGCGAGGATGATCGCGGCGAGCAGGGACCAGGACACCCGGCGTACGGCGCTCCCGCCGCCGCCCTTGATCGCGACCAGCGCCGCATAGCTCTGCGCGACGACGCTGGTCACGTTCGCCATCCCGACGAAGGCGAGCGCGAGCACCCCGAGCAGGGCGCCGCCGAGCGGGACCATCCACAGCGTCGGGTCCTCCGAGCCGAGGGCCAGCGCGGCGAAGACCCCGACGATGGCGGCGATCACGGAGGCGAGGAAGAGGCCGATCGCGTTGGGCCAGAAGGCGCTGCGGGTCGTGCGGGTGAGCCGGGCCAGGTTGCCGACGTTGGGCCACCAGGCGAAGCCGCCGGCGATGTTGAGCTCCACGGCGAGCATGAAGTCGAGGTGGCTGTCGCCCCACGGGTCGAGGGCGGGGGTGGCGACGAGGTCCGACCAGCTGGTCCGGGTGAACACCAGCGCCAGCATGACCAGCGTGACGACGACCAGGCCGGGCGCGACGAACCGGTTGACCAGCTCGATCGAGCGGGGGCCGCGCGCGACGATCGCCCAGGACGCGGACAGGGCGAGGACCGCCAGCACGCTGACGATGCCGGCGCCCGAGGAGATCTCCGTGCCGAGGACCTGGTTGGCGACGTTGGCCAGCGCGTGCCCGCACATGATCGCCAGCACCGCGGACCAGGCGGCGGCGAGCAGCGCGGACATCACCACCATCAGCACCCGTGCTCCGCGCTCCCCCAGCACGCTGCGCATGGAGACGAACTGCTCGACGCCGTACCTCCCGCACGGCAGGCACGGGGCGAGCGAGACGAGCAGGACGCTGATCCCGTAGCCGATCACGATGCTGGCGATGGCTTGCTTCGCGCCGACGTAGTAGGCGACCGCACCGCCCTGCAGGAAGGCCCAGGTGGCGATCGCGAGGCCGATGTTGACCGACGAGTAGTCCCAGAACCCCCAGATCCGCTCCCGGCGCAGCAACGGCAGCTCGTTGAGCGTGGCGTCCTGGTCGGGCGTCTCCGGCGCCTGCGCAGCGGCGCTCACAGGGCCCACCACAGCAGGGTGACCGTGATCAGGACGAGGCCCGCGATCGCGACGACGAGGTCCAGCAGCGGCAGCGGTGGCAGCGCGGCCTCGGCTCCCCCGGGGTCCTCGATCAGGGCCAGCCGGTGCTCGAGCTCGGCGCGCATCGCGTCGTCCATCCGATTCTCCTCAGGTATTGACTGAACGTTCAGTCAAGTTAGGATCAGTGACACCGCTCACACCTGTCAAGAGCCGTTCTGCCACCGAGGAACCTGCAATGGAGGACCGCATGGAGCACGTCGACGTCGCGATCGTCGGGGCCGGGTACGCCGGCCTCGCGACCGCCCTGGAGCTGACCACCGCCGGGCTGGAGGTGGTCGTCCTCGAGGCGGCCGACCGGGTCGGGGGCCGGGTCTGGACCCGCGACGAGGGCGGCGTGCCGGTCGACCACGGTGGACAGTGGGTCGGGCCGGCGCAGACCGCGTTCCTGCGCTGGGTGGACCGGTTCGGGTGTGCCCGCTTCCCCACCTACGACGCCGGCACCCACCTCGAGCTGTGGCCCGGGTCGGCCCCGCTCCCCCACACCAGCGGCGAGCACCCGGCCGAGCACGACTCCGCCGGGTACGACGGCCTCGTGGCCCGCGTCGACGCGCTCGCCGCCCAGGTCGACCCCGAGCACCCCGAGGCCTGCCCGGACCTCGCCGCATGGGACTCGCGGACCTTCGAGGACTGGCTGCAGGCGGAGGCCCCCTCCGCCGACGCGCACCGGCGGATGCGCCTGGTGATCCAGGGGCTGTGGGCCTGCGAGCCGCGCGACGTCTCCCTGTTCCACGTGCTGTTCTACGTCGCTGCCGGCGGCGGGCTCGACCCGCTGCTCGCGACGGCCGGCGGCGCCCAGGACAGCCGTCTCGTCGACGGCGCCGACGGCCCCGCCCGCGCCGCGGCGGCCTCGCTCGGCGACGCCGTCCGGCTCCGGACGCCCGTCACCGCGGTCGTGTGGGACGACGACGGCGTCACCCTCACCACGCCCACCGGCCCGGTGCGGGCCCGTCGCGCGGTCGTCACCGGGACGCCGCCCGCGCAGGCCCGGATCGCCTTCTCGCCGCTGCTCCCGACGCCGCGGCGGCGGTGGCTGGCGCGCAGCCCGATGGGCGACGTCGCCAAGGTGCACGTCACCTACGACCGGCCGTTCTGGCGCGAGCGCGGGCTGTCCGGCCAGGTGACGACGTACGACGGCAGCCCGGTCGCGTACACCTTCGACAGCTCCCCGGCCGACGAGTCCTGCGGGGTGATCGCAGCCTTCGTGTACGCCGACGACTACCGCTCCTGGTCGGTGCAGGCGCCCGAGGCGCGACGCAAGGCGGTTCTCGACGTGCTCGCGGTGCTCGGCGCCGAGGCCGGCGAGCCGACGGGCTACCTGGAGCGGCGGTGGCCCGAGGAGCCCTGGGCGGAAGGCGCCTATGCCGCCGTGCCGTCGCCGGGGACCTGGCACGAGCACTCCGCCGGACGCCGCGACCCGGTCGGCCCGCTGCACTGGGCCGGCACCGAGACCGCCGGCGTCGGCAACGGCTACATCGACGGCGCGATCCGCTCGGGCGAGCGGGTCGCTGCCGAGGTGCTGGCCGCCCTCGGGTGACGAGCCGACCCGGTGCCCCTGTCAGACCCACGGGGGCTCGGCCGAACGGTGCCGCCTGCTGCGCCGCGACGCCGGCACCGTTCAGCCGACCCCCAGGAGCGCCGGGTCACACCCCAGCTCGAGCGCGGCCGCGGCGAGCCACAGGTCCGGGACGGCGTCGACGGGGACCTCGCGGTCGCCGAGCGTCGCCGCGACCGAGAGCCCGTCGAGCATCGCTGCAAGACGGATCGTCGAGATCCGCGGTGACGCGGAGGTGAAGGCACCCTCGCGCACGCCCTGCTCGATCACGTCGAGCAGCACCGCGCGCCACCTCGCCTCGAGGGTCGTGCACAGCGTGGCGGTCGCGGGGTCGCGCAGCGCGCGCACCCAGAACTCCATCCACAGCGTCCAGGCGGAGATCACGCTCGCGGCGTCGCCGGAGCGCTCCACCAGCAGCCGGAGGCGCTCGACAGCCGGTCGTCCGGACGAGGACTCCTCCTCGAGGCTGCGGTAGTAGCGGTCCTCGGACTCGGTCATCGCCGCTGCGATCACGCCGTCGAGCGTCGTGAAGTGGTAGAGCAGCAGGCCCGAGCTCACCCCGGCGCGGCGAGCGATCTCCTGGGTCCGGGTCCCGGCGAGGCCGTGGTCGCGGATCACGTCGAGGGTCGCGTCGATGATGCGTTGCCGTCGCGACTCGGCGTCCGCCGCCATGTCCCCTCCTCCGTCAGCCCCGGGGGCCCGGGTGCCGCCGATGCTAGAGGAACCGGTCCACCGCCGGGCGCATGACGACCCTCGTGGCGCAGGCCGACCACAGCCCGCTGCCCGTGTGGGACGGCCGGACGCTGGGGAGGTGCGGGCGCGCCGACGCCCAGCGCATGCACGTCCGCCAGCCGACTACACCGGTTGAGCCACCAGCCGCTGCGCCGCCTCGACGGCGAGCGCCGGCGCCATCTGGATCCCGTACCCCGCCTGGCCGACGAACCAGAACAGTCCCTCGACGTCGTCGTCGTAGCGCGCGACCGGGTTGCCGTCCGGGGCGAAGGTGCGCAGCCCGGCCCAGGCGGTGCGCACGCTGCGCAGCCCGAGCACGGTCGCCTCGTTGAGAGCCTCGATGGTGCGGGCGATCTCGAGCTCGTCGGGCTTCGGGTCGCCGGGTGCGTGCGGCTCGGCGTCCTCCGGCGAGCAGAGGGCGAGCTCGCCCTCGGCCTTGACGTACCAGCCGCCCTCGAGGTCGCAGGTGAACGGCATCCCCGCCAGCGGTACGGCGGCCGGTGAGCCGAACATGGTGCGCCGGCGGGCCTCCAGCCCGACGCCCGCCGAGCCGAGGAGGCGGCCGACCTCGTCGCCCCAGGCCCCCGCCGCGACCACGACGACCGGGGCGGACAGCACGTCGCCCGAGACCAGGGAGAGCCGCCACAGCCCGGCCTCCCGGACCGCACCGCTCACGCGGGCGCCGAGTCGCAGCTCTCCCCCGGCGGCGCGCAGCGCACGGACGTAGCCCTGGTGCAGCCCCGCCACGTCGAGCTCGCAGGCCGTGTCGTCGACGACCGCCACGCTCGTCCACCCCGGCCGCAGCAGCGGGTTGAGCCGCTCCGCCTCGGCCGGGTCGACGACCACACCGGGGATGTCGGCGGCCGCCGCGGGTGAGGCGTCCGGGCCACCGACGTACAGGCACGGCAGCGGCGTCAGGAGCGGACCGGCGACGTCGATCGACGGGTCGTCCAGGAACGGCCGACTGGCCATGGTGAGCCGGCGTACCTCGGGCGGGCCGTAGCCGCCGATCCAGGTCGCGGCGGAGCGCCCGGTGGTGTGCCGGGCGAGCTCGGGCTCGGCCTCGAGCACGCAGACGGTGCGGCCGCGGCCGGCGAGCTCGTGTCCGATCGAGGCGCCGGCGATGCCGCCGCCGACGACGATGACGTCGGGCATGGGAGGTTCCTTCTCAGGCGTGGGAGGTCGGGGGTTCGGGCAGCGGCTCGGCGGCCGGCCGGGCGACGACCATGAGCATCGCCGCGAGGACCAGGGCGCCACCGCCCAGGGTGCGCGGCCCGAGCGCCTCGTGCCAGAGCAGCGCACCGAAGACGGCGGCCCACACCGGCTCGAGGACCATCAGCACCGCGGCCTGGCCGGAGTCGAGGTGGCCCTGGGCCCACGTCTGCACGAGCAGGGTGATCGTGCCCGCGAAGACCGCGAGGTAGGCGAAGGTCGGCAGGTCCGCGCGGCTGGGCAGGGTCAGGCCGTCGGCCGCCCCCACCGTGGTGAGCAGCACGCCCATGGTCGCGAGCTGGAGGAAGGTGACCGCGAACGCCTCGCCCGCCCGGGCCCAGCGCCCGAGGGCCAGGATGTGCACGGCGTACAGCAGCGCCGCCAGGAGCGTCATCGCCTCGCCGCCTCCGAACGCCCAGCCCCGCAGGGACATCACGCCCACACCGGCGGTCGCGACCGCCACGGCCAGCCAGGTGCTCCGGTCGACCCCGCGCCCCGGGACGGTGGCTGCGAGGAGCGGCGTGAACACGACGTACATGGCGACCACGAACGCCGACACCGTCGGTGCCGTGTGGGCGAGGCCGTGGAACTGCAGCAGCTGTGCGGCGGCGTACAGCGTGCCGAGGCCGATCCCGACCTTCAGCGTGTGCGGCGTCATGCCGCGCAGCAGCCGCGGACAGACGGTGAGCAGGACCGTGGCAGCGACCAGGTAGCGCGGCCCGAGGTAGTCGGCCACGGGCAGGCGCGTGATCAGGTCCTTGGACAACCCGAAGGTCGAGCCCCACACCGCGGTGACCGCGACCAGCGCGAGCGCAGCGGTACGACGGGTCCGCTGTCCCTCCGCGACGACGACCGTCACGTCCGACGACCCGGACGGGCGCTCACCCCGTGACCCCGAACCGCTCCCGCAGGGCGGCCGAGTTGCGCGCGGTCAGCTCGAGCGCGCACTCCCGCAGGGTGCGGCCGGAGGCGTCGGCGGCCTCGCCGACCTCGGTGACGAGGCGGCGCATGACCGTGCGGATCTTGTCGTAGGACGACTCCGCGGTCGGCGCGACGTCGCCGAACACGACCCACCACCACCAGGCGTTGGTCATCACGTTGGCCAGGAAGTCCGGTACGACGGGGATCCCGCGCGCGACGAGGGCCGCCTCCGCCTCGGGCAGGGTCGGCATGTTGGCGCCCTCGACCACGATCCGGGCCCGGACCCGGTCGACGTCGTCGGGCCCGATCACGTAGGACATCGCGGCCGGCACGAGCAGGTCGCACGGCACCTCGAGCCACGCGTCGCGGTCCCCGAGCTCGACACCGTCGGGCAGTGCGTCCCGCGCGATGACGCCCAGGCCGTCGCGGGCTGCCAGCAGCGCCTCGACGTCGAGCCCGCGGTCGTCGCGGATCAGCCCGTCGCGGTCGGCGACGGCGACCACCGTGACGCCCGCCTCGGCGAGGTAGCGCGCGGCCGCGCCGCCGATGGAGCCGAAGCCCTGCACCACCGCGGTGGCCCCGCCGGCCTCGATGCCCTGGCGCTCGGCCGCGACGAGGGCCGCCTGCGCGACGCCGTACCCGCCGACGAGGTCACCGAGCGAGATGCCACCGACGATGTCGGCGAAGGCGGTGGCCAGGCGCTCGCGGGCGGCGGGCGCGTCGTCGAGGGTCGCGAACACCGCCTCGACCGTCGAGGGCAGGCCCAGGTCGGCGGCCACCTTGTCGATCGTCTCCTGGCGCAGGCCGAAGTCCTCACCGGTGTTCCACTGCTCCCGCACGACGGGCAGGACGGCCGCGAGGAAGCGGTGCAGCACTTCGGTGGCCTGCGGGTCGGCCGGGTCGATGTCGATGCCGCCCTTGCCGCCGCCGAGCGGCAGGTAGCGGTCCGCGGGGTCGTAGACGAGCGCCTCCTTGCGGGTCATCCCCTGCGCGAGGCCGCGCACCTCGGCCAGCGAGCAGCCCTCGCGCAGGCGCAGGCCGCCGCTGGCCAGGCCGCGCACGAGGGTGTCGATGACGACGTACCCCTTGCGGCCGGTGACCGGGTCGGTCCAGGTGATCTCCAGCAGGCTCTCGGGGTTGGTCATCGGGCTCCTCCTTCACGGGAGACGTCATGGGGCATGCGGACGTGGATCACGGTGGGCCGTTCGGCGACGAGGGCGTCGCGGACCGCGGTGGTGAGGTCGGCGGGCGTGCCGTCGCGACCGAGGTCGACCGTGACACCGTGGCAGCCGACCGAGCGGCCGAGCGCCGCGAAGTCGGGCGCCGGGAAGGTCACTGCGTGGACCGGGTCGCGGCGCTCGGCCATCTCGTTGCGGATCTCGCCGTACCCGGAGTTGTCGACGACCACGACCGGCAGCGCGATCCGCAGCTCCGCGGCGGTGGCGAGCTCGGCGACGGTGAACATGACGCCGCCGTCGCCCAGCATCGCCACGACGGGTCGGTCCGGGTTGCCGACCTTGGCGCCGATGCCGGCCGGCAGGCCGAAGCCGAGGGTGCCGTAGCCCGTCGGGAACAGGTACGACGCCGGGGTGTGCGTGGCGAGGTTCGCGAGCGTGCCGAGGTAGCACGCCATCGCGTTGTCGGTCGCCATCACCACGTCGCGCGGTACGGCGGCCGTGAGCGCCGCGACGACGTCGAGCCACTCGGCTCCCTCCGCCTGCGCGTCCTTGGCCTTGCGCTCGCGCCAGGCACCGGCGTCCGGCCGGGCCGGCTCCCCCGGGCCGATGGCGCCGAGCAGGGCGTCGAGCGCGAGTGCTGCGTCACCGAGCACGGCGACCGTCGGCGTCGCGTTGGTGAGCATGCCGACCGGGTCGACGTCGACGCGCACGAGCTTGCCGGCGACCGGCAGGGCGCCGTACCAGAGGTCCGCGGGGGCGAGCTCGGTGCCGACCGCGACGACGACGTCGGACTCGTCGACGAGCGCCTCGACGGCCGGCAGGTGGATGCCGGCCCCCAGGGCGAGCGGGTGGTCCTCGGGCAGCACGCCCTTGCCGTTGGTGGTCGAGACGACGAGCGCACCGAGGCGCTCGGCGAGCGCCCGCACCTGCGCGGCCGCCCCCCGGGCTCCGCCGCCGACCAGCACCACGGGAGCCGTGGCGGACGCGAGCATCGCCGCGGCAGCGGCGACGGAGGCCTCCGGGGCCGGCGCGGGTGCGGCGAGGACCGGTGCCACGAGGGCGACCTCGGCACTCTCCTCCAGCACGTCGAGCGGGACCTCGAGGTGCACCGGGCGCGGCCGGCCCGAGGTCATGATCGAGAACGCCTGGGCGACGGCCGTCGGGATCTCGGCGACGCTGGTCGGGCGCAGGCTGGCCGCGGCCACGGCGGCCATCGCGGCCTGCTGGTCCCGGGTCTCGTGGAGCAGCCCGTTGCCGGTCGCCGGGTGTCGCAGCGGCAGGCCCGGCGAGACGACGAGGACCGGGATCGAGTCCGAGTACGCCTGCCCGACCGCGGTCGCCGCGTTGAGCAGGGCAGGACCACTGGTGACGATCGCGACGCCGACGCGGCCGGTGGTGCGGGCGTAGCCGTCGGCGGCGTACCCGGCACCCTGCTCGTGGCGGGTGCTGACGTGCCGCACGCCGTGGGCCGGCAGGTGCTTGTAGATCTCGAGGTTGTGGGTGCCGGGGATGCCGAAGGCGACCTCGACGCCGTGCGCTGCGAGGGAGGCGACCAGCGCCTCTCCCCCGGTCATGGTCGTCATGTCGGTCATGGCCTCTCTCCTGGGTGCGCGCGGTCGGCGGCGAGGACGAGCGCGTCGACGGCGACAGCGCCCTCCGGTCCGACCCGCAGGGGGTTGATCTCGCACTCGACGAGGTCCGGGTCCTCGGCCAGCAGTCGCGAGAGCGCCGCGACCACACGGGCGGCGGCGTCGACGTCGACCGCCGGCCGGCCGCGCCATCCGTCGAGGAGCGGGTGGGCCCGCAGGGACTCGATCATGGTGCGCGCCTCGGCCTCGCCCACCGGGGCGAGGGCGACCTGCACGTCGCGGTAGACCTCGGCCTGCACGCCACCGAGCCCGACCAGCACGACCGGGCCGAACGAGCCGTCACGCCGGGCGCCGACGATCAGCTCGACCGTGTCGGCCTGGCGGTCCATCTCCTCGAGGACGTACTCGCCCTCACCGAGCCGGCTGCTCATCGCGACGAAGGCGCTCTCGGCAGCGGTGGCGTCGGCCAGTCCGACGGCGACGCCACCGACCTCGGTCTTGTGCTCCAGCCAGCCCGCCTTGAGGACGTACGGCGCCCGCAGGCGGGCCGCCGCGTCCCGCAGGTCCGCTGCGGTCCGCACCGCAGCCGCGCCCGGGTAGGCGACGCCGGCGGCGGCGAGCCGGTCGCGTCCGGCGAGGTAGTCGAGCGCCTTGCCGCTCTCGGCGGTCGGCGCCGGGACCGGGCCGGGCACGAGCCGGGAGGCGTCCTCGGCCATGGTGGTGGCCAGCTCCAGGGAGCGGGCGACCGCATCGATGGTGTGCATCGTCGGCACCGCCTGCTCGCGCATCGAGCGCACCGCGACGGAGTCGTGGCTCATGCTGTGCACCACCACCGGTCGGCCCTGCGCCCCGACGACGCCGGCGAGCGCCCCGACGACCTCGAGCTCGCGCTCGACCAGCTCGGGGGTGTCGGCGCCGTAGCAGCCGAAGTAGCCGGACAGCACCACGGCGTCGACCTCACCGCTGGCGGCGAGGACGTCGACGACCCGGGCGTACGTCGACAGGTCCTGCTCGCCCGCACCGGCCAGGTCGACGGGGTTGGCGACGGCTGCCGCGGCCGGCAGCAGGTCGGCGAGCGCGCCACGGGTGACGTCGCTGAGCCGCGGGACCTGCAGGGCGTGGCGGGCGAAGGTGTCGGCCGCGATGGCGCCCTGGCCGCCGCTGTCGCTGACGATCGCGACCCGGCGCCCGCTCGGGAGCGGTCCGCCGAGCAGCAGGTGCGCGAGCTCGACCGCCTGGGCCGGGGTCTCGACCAGCGAGGCGCCGGCCGCCCGGCAGGCGGCGCGGACGACGTCGGTCGCCGCGGTCAGCGCGCCGGTGTGGGACTGAGCGGCCGCGCGGCTGGCCTCCGACGCACCGACGGTCAGCACGACCACCGGCTTGCCGGCCTGGCGGAGCCGGGCCATGGTCGCGACCAAGCCTCGGGCGTCGGCGAAGCTCTCGAGGTAGAGCACGACCGCGCGGGTCTGCTCGTGGTCGACGAGGTCGTCGAGCAGCTCGGCAGCGGTCACGTCGACCTGGTTGCCGACGGACACGAACCGGGAGACGCCCAGTCCCTCGTGGGCGGCCAGGCCGGCGAGCTCGAGGCCGAGCTGGCCGGACTGCGAGACGACCGCGAGGTGGCCCGGCGCGAAGGTCCCCCAGGCCAGCTCGAGGTCGGTCGCGGCGTCGTAGAGGCCCAGGCAGTTGGGGCCGACGATCCGGGCACCGGCGGCCCGGATGCGCTCGGCCAGCCGGCGCTCGAGTCCGGGCTCGCCATGGGCCGCGTCGATGCCGGCGGTGATGCCGAGGAAGCCCTTGGTGCCCATCGCGAGCGCCTGGTCGATGACGGCGGGGACGCTCGCGGCGGGGGCGCAGAGCACCACCAGCTCGGGAGCCTCGCCGTGGGCCGCCAGCTCGTCGAGCGAGCGGACCGACGCCGCGCCCTCGATGCTCGCGCCCTTGGCGTTGACCAGGTGGACCCGGCGGCGCCCGTCGCCGCGCAGGGCGCCGCGGGCCAGCCAGTAGCCCCACTTCGCGGGGTCGGCGGAGGCTCCGACGACCGCCACCGAGCGCGGGTCGGAGAAGACGTTCAGTGTCATCGCGCGGCGACTGCCCGGGAGATGATGAGCCGCTGGATGTCGCTGGTGCCCTCCTCGAGCTCCTCGAGCTTGGCGTCGCGGACCCACTTCTCGAGCAGGAACTCCCGGCTGTAGCCCCAGCCGCCGTGGATCGAGAGCGCCGCGTTGGTGACCCACGAGGTGTTCTCGGACGCCGTCAGCTTGGCGACGGCCGACTCCATGGCGGTCATCTCGCCCTGGTCGTAGAGGCGCGCGGCGCGCATCGTCACCAGGTGCGACACGTCCGTCCTGGCAGCCATGTCGGCGAGACGGAAGGCAACGGCCTGGTGCTCGATGATCGGCTTGCCGAACTGCGTGCGCTCCTGGGCGTACCTCGCCGACTGGTCGAGAGCGGCCCGCGAGAGGCCGGTGGCGCCGGCGCCGATCAGGATGCGTGAGGCGTCGAAGGTGCGCATCAGGCCGTAGAAGCCCTGGCCCTCCTCGCCGAGGCGGTGGTCGAGCGGCACCCGGACGTCCTCGAGGAAGACCTCGGCGTTGGTGATGCCGCGCTGGCCCATCTTCCTCATCGGCTGGCCGATGGTGACGCCGGGCATGTCGCGATCGACGACGAAGGCCGTGACGCCACGCGAGCGCAGCGCCGGGTCGACGGTGGCGAACACGATGATCCACTTCGCGTACGGCGCGTTGGAGATCCACGTCTTCTGGCCGTTGAGGACGTACTCGTCGCCCTCGCGGACGGCACGGGTCTGCAGCGCGGCCGAGTCCGAGCCGACGCCCGGCTCGGTGACGGCCAGGGCGGTGATCGGCGGGTTGTCGCCCGTGAGCGGGGTCAGCCAGCGCTTCTTCTGCTCCTCGTTGCCGAGGGCCTCCACCGGGCCTGCGAAGAACGCGCTCGAGGTCAAGAAGTTGCCGATGCCCACGTCGCCGTAGCAGAGCTCCTGCTGGACGAGGCACTGCGTGACGAGGTCGGTGATCCCGCCGCCGCCGTACTCCGCCGGGAGCATGTACGACGCCAGGCCGATCTGCGCGGCCTTCTGCCACAGGTCCAGGGGCGACTCGGTGTCGGCCTCGTCGACCTCGCGGGCCCGGGGCCGGATCTCGCGCTCGGCGAAGTCACGCGCCAGCGCGACGAACTCCTGCTGCTCCTCGGTCAGTGCGATGCCGTCGCGGATGGTGTGGCTCATCTGGGTGTTCCTCAGTTCTGGGTGGGAGGGGTGTCAGGCGGCGGTGTCGTCGCGGACGACGAGGGCGTGCTCGGGGTGCCAGTGGGCGGCGACCGGCAGGCCGGGGCTCGGGGTGAGCGCTCCGCGGACCTCGGAGCGGGTGATCAGGTGGCGCCCGTCGGGCAGCGCGACCTCGACGCGGAGGCCGGAGCCGAGGTAGACGACCTCGCGCACGACGCCGTCGATGGCGTTGTGGCCGGAGGGCAGGTCCGCACCGGCAGCGCTGAGCCGGACGTGCTCGGGGCGCACGACCAGGGCCGAGCCGTCGTCGACGCCGTGCTTGCGACCGGTGAAGATGTTCGACTCGCCGAGGAACTCGGCGGTGTAGCGGCTCGCCGGGCGCTCGTAGAGCTCGACCGGGGTCCCGACCTGGACCAGCGCGCCGTCACGCAGCACCGCGATCCGGTCGGACATGGCGAGCGCCTCCTCCTGGTCGTGGGTCACGAACACGAAGGTCGTGCCGAGCTCGCGGTGCAGCCGCTTGATCTCCAGCTGCAGCTGCTCGCGCAGCCGCTTGTCGAGGGCGCCGAGCGGCTCGTCCATGAGCAGGGCCTGGGGCTGGAAGACGATCGCCCGGGCCAGCGCGACCCGCTGCTGCTGACCGCCGGAGAGCTGTGCCGGCCGGCGCTTGCCGAGGTGACCGAGCTCGACGACGTCGAGGGCACGCTGCACCCGCTCGGCGACCTGCGCCTTCGCGACCCCGCGGCGCTTGAGGGGGAACGCGACGTTGTCCCAGACCGACATGTGCGGGAACAGCGCGTAGTGCTGGAAGACCATGCCCAGGTCACGGCGGTACGGCGGCACCTTGGTCAGGTCCCTGCCGCCGACCTCGATCGAGCCGCTGTCGGCGCTGATGAAGCCCGCGATGATGTTGAGCAGGGTCGACTTGCCCGACCCGCTGGAGCCGAGCAGGGTGAGGAACTCCCCCGGCTCGATCGTGAGGGAGACGTCGTCGACCGCGGTCATGGTCTTGTAGGTCTTGACGACGTTGCGGATGTCGATGGAGACGCCGGTTCCGGCGAGGGTGCTGGTGGCGCTGGTGCTCTGGGACATGGGAGTTCTCCGTGGCGAGTGCGTGGAGGGTGGTCAGGAGGTCTTGGCCAGCCGTCGGGCGCGCAACAGGCGCACCAGGCCGGCCGAGGCGAACAGGGCGAGGGTGACGAGCAGGAGCATCGTGCTGACGGCAGCGACCGTCGGGTCGATCTGCACCCGCACCCCGCTCCACATCTGCACCGGAAGGGTGCTCAGGTCGGGCCCGGCGAGGAAGACGCTGGTCACGACCTCGTCGAACGAGGTGATGAAGGCGAACAGGGCCCCGGCGGCCACGCTCGGTGCGATGCACGGCAGCGTGATCTTGAGGAAGGTCGTGACCCGGTTGGCGCCCAGGCTCATCGCCGCCATCTCGAGCCGCTCGTCGAAGCTGACCAGCGCCGCGCTGACGTTGATCACGACGAAGGGCACCGCCAACGCGGTGTGGACGAGCACGAAGCCGAGCACCGACTGGGTCAGACCGATCTTGAGGAACACCGCGTAGACGGCGAGGCCGATGATCACGTAGGGCACCAGCACCGGGGCGAGCACCAGCCCGCTCACCAGCGCCTTGACCGGGTAGCGCCCACGGACCATCGCCAGCGCGGCCGCCGTACCGAGGACGACGGACAGGAGGGTGACCCAGAAGCCGATCTGCAGCGAGTTGAGGGTGGCGTTGATCCAGGCCGGGTCCTCGAAGTACGCCTGGTACCAGCGGGTCGAGAACGCCTTCGGCGGGAACTCCAGGAAGGAGCTGTCGTTGAAGGACGTCGGGATCACGAAGAAGACCGGCGCGACCAGGTAGAGCGCCGTCAGGACGACCAGGGCGACCAGACCGCCGCGGCACAGGAGCTTGGTGTTCATCGCTCGCCTCCCATGAACTTGCCGATGTTGACGATGCGCGAGACGAGCAGCAGCAGGGCGGCGGTCACCAGCAGCAGGATCACGGCCAGCGCGGCGGCGAATCCCCACCGCAGCACGGCGGAGAGCTGCTGGACGATGAGCTCGCCGATCATCATGTCCTTCGGTCCGCCGAGCAGGGCCGGCGTGACGTAGAACCCGATCGAGGAGATGAAGACCAGCAGGCAGGACGCGGCGACCCCGGGCGCGGTCAGCGGTGCGTAGACCCGCCAGAAGGCGGAGATCGGGCGCGCGCCGAGGCCCTCGGCGGCCTGCACCAGACGGCGGTCTATCTGCCGCATCGTGGCGTACATCGGGAGCACGGCGTACGGCAGCATCACCTGGACCATGCCGACCAGGACGCCGGTCTGGTTGCGGATCAGCTGGGCGGGCTCGTCGATCAGACCGACGGACATCAGGAACTGGTTGATCACGCCGGTGTCGCCGAGCATGAGCACCCACGCGAAGGTGCGGACCAGCAGGCTGGTCCAGAACGGGATGAGCACCGCGACCAGCATCAGGTTGCGCCACAACGGCGGTGCCAGCGTCATCAGGTAGGCGTAGGGGAAGCCGAGCAGCAGGGTCACGAGGGTGACCAGGCCGGAGATCCGGAAGGTGTTGCCGAGGACGTCGAGGTAGACCGGCGAGCCGAGGAAGTCGCGGTAGTTGCCCAGGCCCGTCGTCGGGTCGGTGAAGCTGCGCGCGAAGATCGAGACCAGCGGCGCGACGAAGACGACCAGCAGGAAGGCCACGAGCGGCAGGACCAGCAGGCCCCAGCCGTCGAGGATCCGGGGCCGGCGCCGCGCCGGCGCCGGGGAGCTCCCGGCGGCGGGCGCGCGGCCCGCTTCCTGCGGCACCGTCGGGGTGACCGTCGAGCTCACTGGGCGGCCCATTCGTTGAGCCGCTCCGAGACCTCGTCGTAGTTGTCGGCCCACCAGGCGTAGTCGATGATCGCGGCGCGCTTGGGGGCGTTCTCCGGCGACGTCGGCAGCTCGGCCAGGACCTCGGGCTTCACGTGCTCGAGCGCCGCCTGCGTGATCGGGCCGTAGGCCGTGGCGTTGGAGTAGCCGGCCTGGGCCTCGGGGTGCTCGACGTACCACTTCATCCACTTCTGGGCGTTGGCCGCGTTCTTCGCACCCTTGGGGATGACGAGCTGGTCGTAGGAGAGGAAGTGCTCGTTCCACTCGTTGGCGACAGGCTGACCCTCCTTGGCCGCGGAGTAGATGCGGCCGTTCCACGCCTGCACGAGCGGCGCCTCGCCGGACGCGACCAGCTGCTGCTGCTGCTCGCCGGTCTCGTAGAAGACGATGTCGTCCTTGATCGTGTCGAGCTTCTTGAACGCGCGGTCGATGTCGAGCGGGTAGAGCTGGTCGGGCTTGACGCCGTCGGCCAGCAGGGCGGCCTCGAAGATCGCGCCGGTGGCGTACTTCCAGAAGCCGCGCTTGCCCGGGAACTTCTCGGTGTCGAAGAACTCCGCCCAGGTCGTGGGGTGCGCGTCCTTGAAGGTGTCGGTGTTGTAGCCGATCGTGAAGGCGTACTCGAGGACCGGGATCGCGCAGTCGGTGACCTCCTCGGGGTTGAGGTCGGCCGTGTCGACGATGCCGGTGTCGAGCTTCTCGGCCCACCCCTTGTCGCAGGCGGTGTGCGCGAAGTTGGGCTCGACCTCGACGACGTCCCAGCTGACCTTGCCGGACTCGACCTGGGCGCGGAACTTCGCGTAGTCGCTCGGGGAGTCCTGCTTGATCGTCACGCCGGCCTCGTCACCCCAGGGCTGGACGGCCTCCTTGACGTGGGTCTTCTGGTCCTGGCCACCCCACATCACGACCGTGAGCTGGTCGCCGCTGCCGCCGGCAGCACCGCACGCCGCCAGGCCCAGCACGGCCGAAAGTGCGACACCTGCCGACAGAACTCGCTTCATGTGAGACCCCTGGTTTCCAAAGTTGATTGGTGCGTCAGTTATGAGTCCTCAGCGTGATCGTCGCCACAGGGGTGTGTCAAGGGTTACACCCAAGATTCTTGACCGGCGAGTCAGAAATGCCGCGAGGGGCCGGCGGCACGCGGCCGCCGGCCCCTCGCGAGACGTCGGGGAAGGAGCGTCGTCAGGGCGCCAGGAGGAACCAGCCCAGGACCTGCTCGCAGACCGCGCGCATCCGGTCGGCGGTCATGCTGCGCGAGCCGAGGAGGACCTGGAGGCTGAGGCCGTCGATCATGCCGATCAGGCCGTTGGCGAAGATGACCGGGTCGCCCTCGCGGAACTCCCCCGCATCCTGCCCGTCGCGGATGATCGCGGCGACGGCGCGACGCCACTCGCCGTACACGCGCTCATTGAGTTCTTGCAGGTCAGGGTCGTGCAGCGCTTCGACCCAGAGCTCGGCCCAGACGTGCCAGGCGCCGACCGTCGCCGACCCCTCGGGCAGGTAGGACTCGACGAAGTCGCGCAGCCGCTGGCTCGGCGAGGCATCGCTCTCGAGGATCTCGCGCCGCCGCCCCAGCGACTGGGCGAAGTTCCAGTCGAAGGCGGCGTGCATGAGGTCGCGCTTGGTGTCGAAGTAGTAGTGCACCGTGCCGGTGCTGGTGCCGGCCCGCTTCGCGACGTCTGCGATGCGCAGCGACTTGAAGCCGATCTCCGACACGACCTCACAAGCGGCCGCGAGGATCTGCTCCTTGCGCTCCGCCTCGACGCTCGCCCTGGCCATGACTGCTCCTCCGGTTGTTTGACTGACCAGTCAATCATTCGGGGAGGGTTCCCGCAAGGGAGCACCAAAGCGGCTCCCCCACCTGGGGGAGCCGCTTCGGCTCAGACGACGATGTTGACGAGCTTGGGGGCCCGCACGATGACCTTGCGCACCGCACGCCCGTCGATCGCCTTGACGACCGCCGCGTCGGCGAGCGCGGCGGCCTCGAGGTCGGCCTCGCTGATGTCCGGCGCGACCTCCAGCCGACCGCGGACCTTGCCCTGGATCTGGACGACCGCGGTGACCGAGTCCTCGACCAGCAGCGCCGGGTCGACGGTGGGCCAGGCGGCCTGGGCGACCGACGGCTCGTGGCCGAGGCGCTCCCACATCTCCTCGGCGGTGTACGGCGCCACCAGCGACAGCAGGATCGCCACCGTCTCGGCGGCCTCGCGGACGGCGGGGTCGGCCGGGCCGCAGCCGGAGTCGATCGCCTTGCGGGTCGCGTTGACCAGCTCCATGGTGCGCGCGACGACGACGTTGAACCGGTAGGTGTCGAGCAGCTGCGCCGCCTCGTGCACGGTCTTGTGGGTGACCTTGCGCAGCGCGGCGTCGCCGGTGCCCGGGTCGACGCCGACGGCGGACGTCACGTCACCGGACAGCCGCCAGGCGCGCTGCAGGAACTTCGCCGAGCCGGCCGGCGAGACGTCGGCCCAGTCGATGTTGTCCTCCGGCGGGCTCGCGAAGACCAGCGTGAGGCGGACGGCGTCGACGCCGAACTCGTCGAGCTGGGCGCCGAGCGCGACGCCGTTGCCGAGCGACTTGCTCATCTTGTGGCCGTTGTTGATGACCGTGCCCTGCGACAGGTACGCCGAGAAGGGCTCGTCCCAGTCGATGAGGCCCATGTCGCGCAGCGCCTTGGTGAAGAAGCGCGCGTAGAGCAGGTGGAGCACCGCGTGCTCGGAGCCGCCGAGGTAGAAGTCGACCGGCCCCCAGGCCTTGGCCAGCGCGGGGTCGAAGGCCTGGGTGCTGTCGTGGGGCGAGAGGTAGCGGAAGAAGTACCAGGACGAGTCGACGAAGGTGTCCATCGTGTCGGTGTCGCGGGTCGCCGGACCACCACAGGTCGGGCAGGTGACGTTGACCCACTCGGTCGCCGCGCCCAGCGGCGAGGTGCCCTTGGGCTTGAGGTCGGCGCCGCGCAGCTCGGGCAGCTCGACGGGCAGCTGGTCCTCGGGGACCGGGACCTCGCCGTCGACCGGGCAGTGGATGATCGGGATCGGCGCGCCCCAGTAGCGCTGGCGGGACAGCAGCCAGTCGCGCAGCCGGAAGTTGACGGTGCCCTCGCCGTGGCCGCTGGCCTCGATGGCGGCGATCGCCCTCGACACCTCGGCGGCCTTGTCGTAGGGCTGCTCGGCGTCGTACACGGGCACGATCGGGAGGCCGAACTTCTCGGCGAACTCGCCGTCGCGGTCGTCGTGGGCCGGGACCGCCATGATCGCGCCGGTGCCGTAGTCGGCCAGCACGTAGTCGGCCGCCCAGACAGGGATCTCCTCGCCGGTCAGCGGGTTGGTCGCCGTCACGCCCAGGTCGATGCCGGTCTTGGGCCGGTCGGTCGCCAGGCGGTCGATGTCGGACGACTTGCGGACCTCGGCGAGGTAGTCCTCCAGCGCCTGCGCACGCTCGGGCGCGACCAGCTCCTGGGCCAGCTTGGCGTCGGCCGCGACGACCATGAAGGTCGCGCCGACCAGCGTGTCGGGGCGCGTGGTGAAGACCTTGATCGGGTCGTGCCCCGCGACGTCGAAGGTGACGTGGGCGCCCTCGGAGCGACCGATCCAGTTGCGCTGCGCGTTGACGACCTTGGCGATCCAGCTGTCCTGCAGGTCATCGAGCGAGTCGTAGAGCTCCTGGGCGTACGCCGTGGTCCGGAAGTACCACTGCGTCAGCTCCTTCTTGGTGACCACGGCGCCGCACCGCTCACAGGTGCCGTCGGCCAGCACCTGCTCGTTGGCCAGCACGGTCTGGTCGTTGGGGCACCAGTTGACCGGCGAGTTCTTCCGGTAGGCCAGGCCCTGCTCGCGCAGCTTGAGGAACAGCCACTGGGTCCACTTGTAGTACTCGGGGTCCGAGGTGTGCAGGCGGCGCGACCAGTCGAAGCTCAGGCCGTACTTCTGGAACGAGGTGAACTGGGTCTCGATGTTGGCGTAGGTGTAGGTCGCCGGGTGCTCGTCGTTCTTGATCGCGGCGTTCTCGGCGGGCAGGCCGAAGGAGTCCCAGCCCATCGGGTTGAGGACCTCGAACCCGCGGAACCTCTTGTAGCGGCACAGGACGTCGTGCAGCGCCATCACCTCGGCGTGGCCCATGTGCAGGTCGCCGCTGGGGTAGGGGAACATCGTCAGCCCGTAGAACTTGGGCTTCTCCCCTGTCAGCACGGCCGCGTCGTCGGCGCGGAAGGGGTCGAGGCGCTCCCACACCGGAAGCCACTTCTCCTCGACGGCATGGGCGTCGTAGTGGACCTCGGGGGATGCAGCCGTTTCACTCACGGCCAAAGGATAGTCGCCGAGGAGGGCTGCTCAGACCGCGGCCTCACCCGTCTGGACACGCCACAGGGCGGCGTAGGCACCGTCGCGGGCGACCAGCTCGTCGTGGGTGCCGGCCTCGGCCACCCGACCGCCGTCGAGGACCCAGATCCGGTGGGCGTGGCGCACGGTCGAGAGCCGGTGCGCGACCACGATCGTCGTGCACCGCTCGCCGGCTCGGCGCAGGGACTGCTGGATGGCCGCCTCGGTCTCGTTGTCGACCGCGCTGGTGGCCTCGTCGAGCACGAGCAGCGCCGGCTCGCGCAGCAGGGCACGGGCCAGTGCGATCCGCTGCCGCTGCCCGCCCGACAAGGTGATGCCGCGCTCCCCCACCCACGCGTCGTACCCGCCGTCGAGGCGTTCGACGAACTCGGCCGCGGCCGCCGCCTGCGCCGCGGCGCGGACCTCCTCGCGGCTCGCGTCGGGCCGTCCGTAGGCGATGTTGTCGGCGATCGTGCCGCTGAACAGGTAGACGTCCTGGGCGACGTAGCCGATCGAGCCGCGCAGCGCGTCCCAGGCGAGGTCGCGCACGTCGGTGCCGTCGAGCAGCACCTGGCCCGCGCGCGGGTCGTCGAAGCGCAGCACCAGCCGCAGCAGCGAGGACTTGCCGGCGCCGGTGGGGCCGACGATCGCGTGCGTCTCCCCCGCCGGTACGACGAGGTCCAGGTCGTGCAGCACGTCCGGCCCGTCGGCGTACCCGGCCCGGACCCCGCGCAGCTCGACCCGCCCACCGACCGGTCCGGTGGGCCGCACCGCTCCGGCGGGCACGTCGACCGGCACGGCCAGCAGGTCCAGGATCCGGGCCGTGGAGGCGCGGCCGCGCTGGTAGAGGTCCAGTACCTCCGCGATCTCGGTCAGCGGCCAGAGCAGCCGCTGGGTCATGAAGACCAGCACGGAGTACAGGCCGAGCTCGAGGTCGCCGTCGAGGGTCGCCCGGCCGCCGAGCAGCAGGGTGCAGGTGAAGCCGGCGAGGATCGCCATCCGCACCAGCGGGACGAACGCGGCCGAGGAGCGGATGGCCGCGACGTTCGCCTCCCGGTAGGCCGCGGAGACGGTCGCGATCCGGTCGCGCTCGCGGTCCTCGGCGGTGAACGCCTTGATCGTGGCGATGCCCGCCAGGTTGGCTCCGAGGGCGCCGGACAGGTCGGCCACCGCGACCCGGACCCGGTCGTAGAGCGGCTCGAGGCGCCGCTGGAAGACCAGCGAGCCGACCACGATGACGGGGATCGGCACGAAGGCGTAGAGCATCAGCTGCCAGGAGGCCGCCGCGAAGACCGCGCCGACGAGCAGCACGTTGAGGGCCGTCTGCAAGATCCGCGGCAGTCCGACGTCGAGCATCCGCTCGAGCTGGTTGACGTCGTCGTTGAGGGTGGCCAGGGTCGCGCCCTGCGGGCGGGACTCGTGCCAGCCCAGGTGCAGGTGCTGCGCGTGGTCGTAGGCCTCGATCCGCAGCTCGTGCTCGATGCCCTGGGCCAGCCCGCGCCAGAGCACGTCCGCGGCGTACTCCGAGGCGGACTCGACGACCCACACCAGGAGGTTGACCACCGCGAGCCAGCCGAGCTGGGCGTAGCGTGACTCGACGCCGAGCACGTCTGCGACGAACGAGTCCGCCCCCCGGACCACGACGTCGACGGCCGCGCCGATGAGCAGCTCGGGAACGACGTCGGCGACCTTGTTGAGGGTCGACATGGCGACGGCGAGCACGAACCGGCCGCGGAAGCGGCCGTAGCGCTGCCACAGCGCTGCCAGCGGGCGGTCGACGACCGGTTGCACCGGGCCTCCACTTCGGGGTCAGGAGAGTTAGGTGAACCTTAGTTGCCGCCCGCGGTCGTGCCGCAGGCGGGGCCGCTACCGTCGGGGCATGACCGTCACCGATCTCTTCCGCCTCGACGGCAAGGTCGCCGTCGTCACCGGCGCCAGCTCCGGGCTGGGTGTCGACTTCGCCAAGGCGCTGGCCGAGGCCGGCGCCGACGTCGCGCTGGGCGCGCGCCGCGTCGACCGGCTCGCCGACACCGCCGCGCTCGTCGAGGCCGCGGGGCGCCGAGCGCTCAGCGTCGCCACCGACGTCGCCGACCCCGCCTCCTGCCAGGCCCTCGTCGACGCGACCATGGCGGAGTTCGGGCGGGTCGACATCCTGGTCAACAACGCCGGCGTCGGGACCGCCGTACCGGCCACGCGGGAGACGCCCGAGCAGTTCACCCAGGTCATCGACATCAACCTCAACGGCAGCTACTGGATGGCCCAGGCCTGCGGCCGCGTGATGCAGCCGGGCTCGAGCATCGTCAACATCTCCTCGGTGCTCGGCATCACCACCGCCGGCCTCCCCCAGGCTGCGTACGCCGCCTCCAAGGCGGGCGTCATCGGCCTGACCCGTGACCTGGCGCAGCAGTGGACCGGCCGCAAGGGCATCCGGGTCAACGCGATCGCCCCCGGCTTCTTCGTCTCGGAGATGACCGACAGCTACCCCCCGGGCTACCTCGAGGCCCAGCAGGCCCGGATCCCCGCCGGCCGCAAGGGCGACCCGCGCGAGCTGGCCGCCACCGTGGTCTTCCTCGCCTCGGACGCCGCCGGCTACGTCACCGGCCAGACCCTCGCCGTCGACGGCGGGATGACCATCACCTGACCCCCGGCTCCCGCCGACCCGGCAGGAACTGGCCCGGGAATTGCGCCGACCCGGCAGAAACTGGCTCTTGTCGTGCGACTTTCTGCCGGGTCAGCGCGTTTGAGGAGCCACTTCGTGCCGGGTCGGCGCTCGGCCGGCTACTCGTTGACGAGGACCGGCACGCCGACGGCGGCCGAGACGGCCTGACCGCGCAGCCTCATCGGTACGGCGATCGTGAACGACTCGTGCTCGGACGGGGGGCCGTCGTCGTGGTGGGTCTCCTCGTCGAGGTGGTGGGTGAACCGGCCGCGGCCGATCAGGGTGCCCGAGGCGTCGTAGAACCCGGCGAGCACCTGCAGCTCGAGGAGGTCGGAGACGTCGCTGGTGACCTCGAGCGCGCCGACGACGCGCTGGCCGTCGAAGCTCACCTCGCCGAGCCGGAAGCGGTCGTCGAACGGCCCGGGGATGTGGCCCACGGTGTCGGCCGAGGCGGGCGCCGCCGTGGCGATGCCCGGCAGGTCCGGCTCCCCGGTCGCGGCCGGGAGGTCGGGGAAGGACGTGACCATCACCGGGCTCGGGGTGGTCGACGGGGTCGAGGAGGCGGCGGAGCCGCCGTTCCCGGCGCCGCCGCAACCCGCGAGGGCGAGTGCGGCGGCGACCGAGACGGCAGTGATACGGAACCTCATGTCAGCGCACGTGGACCTTCACGGTCGGCGACGTCGACGGGTCGTACGAGGTGCTGCCGGCGTACTGCGCCGTCAGCTTGTGCTTGCCCTTCTTGAGCTTGACCTTGACCTTGACGGCGGTGCCCGAGACGGCGACCGTCCTGACCACCTTGCCCTTGTCGAGGATCTTCACCGAGCCGGTCGCGGCGGCCGGCGTGACGGCGACGCTGATGGTCACCTTCTTGCCCGCCTTGGCCGTCTTGGGCGCCTGGAGCGTGGTGGTCGACGCGGTCTTCACCGCACTGCCCGAGCCGTCGAGGCTCAGCGCGCTGCGGACGATGCCGAACAGGTCGGTGTTGTCGATCTCGGCGCTGATCGCGGACGAGCCGGGACCGTAGGCGAAGATCGGGACGTCCGCGCCGGTGTGGTTGCCCGACAGGTAGGTCAGCCACAGGCTGGCCGAGGCGTCGCCGTCGTGGACCGACGCCGGGTCGTCCTTGGTGCGGAAGGTCGCCGGGGCGAACGCCTCACGACCGGCTGCCCTGGCCTGGTTGGCCGTGCGCAGCGGGGTCGAGCTGTTGGCGGGGTTGCCCGAGTCCTTGTTGACCGGGGGGACGTCGGCCTCGGCGTTGGTGAAGGTGCCCTTCTCGATGATGTTGAAGCCGGCGCACTCGTGGTCGGCGGTGACGATCACGAGGGTGTGGCCGTCGGCCTTGGCGAAGTCGAGCGCGACCTTGACCGCGTCGTCGAACGCCTTGATCTCCTCGAGCGTCTGCGCGGCGTCGTTGGCGTGCGAGCGCTTGTCGATGAGCGCGCCCTCGACCTGGAGGTAGAAGCCCTTGCCGCCGTTGCCGGCGCTCTTGGCCTTGAGCAGGTCGATCGCCTTGCTGGTCATCTCGGCGACGGTCGGCTCGAGAGCCTCGGGCGACGCCGGGTTGTCCTGCTTGGACTTCTCGATCGTCATGTTGCCCTTGTTGAACAGGCCGAAGACCTTCTGGCCGCTCGCCCCGTTGAGGTCCGTCTCGGTCGCGACGGTCTGGGTGGCCGGCGAGCCGAGCACGTTGTAGCCGTTCGCCTCGAGCGCGCTCTCGTCGGCGGCGTCGAAGCGCGACAGGCCGCCACCGAGGATGACGTCGGCGGTCTGGTTGCGCGCGATCTGGTCGGCGATCGGGGTCACCCGGACGTCGCTGGTCGGCAGGTCGGTGCCGGTGATCGCGTTGTCCTGGCAGCTGGCGGCCGAGTACGTCGGGCCCTGGCAGCCGCGCGCGAGCGCGTGCGACATCTGGCCTGCGGGGGTCGCGTCGGTGATCTCGGCGGTCGACACGTTGCCGGTCGCCAGGCCGGCGGCGTGGGCCTGCTCCATGACCGTCGGCGCGAGGTTGCCCTTGCCGTCGATGCCGAGCGCGGCGTTGTAGGTCTTGACGCCGGAGGACCACGCGGTGGCGGCCGAGGCGGAGTCGGTGACCAGGTTGGGGTGGAAGTCGGCGGCACCGGGCTGGCCGGAGTTCTTCTCGACGGCGTACGTCGACACCTGGCCCACGACCGGCATCGTCTCCATGTTCAGCTTGCCGTCGGCGCCGTAGAAGCGCTCGCGGCCCGCCGTCACGTGGGTGCGGCCCATGCCGTCGCCCAGCAGGTAGATCACGTTCTTCGCCTTGCCCGCGGCGGGCTCGGCGGCGGTGGCCTGGTTGGCCAGGCCCGCGCCGACACCGGCGGTTCCGGCCAGCAGCACCGCGGCCAGTGCGGTCGTCTTGATGCGAGATCGCATGCTCGGGATGTCCCTTTCCTCCGCGCCGCTGTTCGGCGCGATCGCCCGGAGGCTAGGGAGCCCGCGTCAACCGGTCACCAGCAGCAGTTGGCCGCGAGGCGTGCGCGAGGTGAACGGCTCGCGCTACCGCACCGGGTGGTGGCTGGTGATCGAGATCCGGTTGAAGGCGTTCATCGTGATCGCGACCCACGCGACCGCGCTGTAGGCCTCGTCACCCAGCACCGCGCGCGCCATGTCCTCGGCGTAGAGGCGCTCCTCGGGCTCGGGCAGCCGCGTGATCGACTCGGCCAGGGCGAGCGCCACCCGCTCCCGCTCGTCGAACAGCCCGGTCTCCGACCACGCATCCAGCACGGCGATCCGCCGCTCCGACTCCCCCGCCTCGATCGCGTTGCGGTGGTGGAGGTCCAGGCAGTAGGCACAGCCGTTGATCTGCGAGACGCGGAGGTTGATCAGCTCGACGAACCGCCGGTCGAGACCGGCGGCCTCGGCGGCCGCGCCGGCCTGCTCGGACAGCGCCAGCGCCGCCTTGTAGGCCTCCGGCCGCGCCTTGTCGAGGAAGACGTGCCGGCGCGGGGTGGCGCTCACAGCGCGGGGTCGGTGATGTCGTCGTACTCCGGGTGCCTGGTCAGCCACCGGGCGACGTAGGGGCAGTGCGCGATGATCCGCTTGCCCTGCTCGCGGACGTCGGCCAGCGCGGCAGCGACCAGCTCACCGGCGAGCCCGCGGCCGCCGTACGCGTCGTCGACCTCGGTGTGGACGAAGTCGACGTGGACGTCGTCGGGCAGTCGGTACTGCGTGAACCCGGCGAGGGTCTCGCCGTCGCGGATCTCGTAGCGGTGCTTCTCGGGGGCGTGGACGTAGGCGATGCCGCTGTTGTCCGGAGCGTCGGTCATGGCTCACATCCTGCCGTAGGGCCGGAAGAACGAACGGAGGCCGCCCCGGGTGGGGCGGCCTCCGCTCAGTGCGTCAGCGGGTCACGCGATCAGCGCAGGTCCCAGCGGTCGGCGTCCATGACCTTGGCCCAGGCAGCGACGAAGTCGTTGACGAACTTCTCCTTCGCGTCGTCACTGGCGTAGACCTCGGCCAGGGCGCGCAGCTCGGAGTTGGAGCCGAACACCAGGTCGTTGCGGGTGCCGGTCCAGGTCCGGCCGTCCGCGGTGGTGCCCGAGAAGACCTCCTGCGAGGCGTCCGTCGCCGTCCAGGTGGTGCCGAGCTCGAGCAGGTTGACGAAGAAGTCGTTCGTCAGCACGCCCGGGGTGTCGGTGAACACGCCGAGGTCCGAGCCGTCCCAGTTGGTGCCGAGCACGCGGAGGCCGCCGATGAGGGCGGTGAGCTCCGGGGCGCTGACGCCGAGGAGGTTGGCGCGGTCGACCAGCGTGAACTCGGCCGGGAACTTGCTCGACTTCGCGAGGAAGTTGCGGAAGCCGTCGGCCTTGGGCTCGAGGTAGCCCACCAGGTCGATGTCGGTCTGCTCCTGGGTGGCGTCGCCGCGACCAGTGGTGGTCGTGACGGTCACGTCGAAGCCGGCCGCCTTCGCCGCCTGCTCGACACCGACGGAGCCCGCGACCACGATCGTGTCGGCGAGGGACGCGCCCTGGGCCGTGGCGATCTCCTGGAGCTTCGCGAGCACCGTGGCCAGCTCGGCCGGACGGTTGATCGCCCACGACTTCTGCGGCTCGAGGGCGATGCGAGCACCGTTGGCGCCGCCGCGCTTGTCGGAGCTGCGGTACGTCGACGCGGAGGCCCAGGCCGTCGAGACCAGCTGCGAGACCGAGAGACCGGCGCGGGCGATGGCCTGCTTGAGGTCGGCGACCTGCGCGTCGGTGAGCGGCGTACCGGCCGGGATCGGGTCCTGCCAGATGAAGTCCTCGGCCGGGACCTCGGCACCGAGGTAGCGCGCCTTGGGGCCCATGTCGCGGTGGGTCAGCTTGAACCAGGCGCGGGCGAACGCGTCGGTGAACGCGGCCTGGTCCTCCTTGAACCGCAGCGAGATCTCGCGGAACTCCGGGTCCTCGCGCAGCGCGATGTCGGAGGTGAGCATGCGGGGCTCGCGCTTGCCGTCACCGAAGGACTCGGGCACGAGGTCGGCGCCGCCGTCGTTGACCGGACGCCACTGGTTGGCGCCGGCCGGCGACTGGAAGAGCTCCCACTCGTAGGCGAACAGGATGTGGAAGAACTCGTTGTCCCAGCGGGTCGGGTGGTAGGTCCAGGTGACCTCGAGGCCCGAGGTGATGGCGTCGATGCCCTTGCCGGACTGGAAGGAGGACTTCCAGCCCAGGCCCTGCTCCTCGATCGGGGCCGCCTCCGGCTCGGGACCGACGAGCGCGGCGTCACCGGCGCCGTGGGTCTTGCCGAAGGTGTGGCCGCCGGCGATGAGCGCGACGGTCTCCTCGTTGGTCATGCCCATCCGGGTGAAGGTGTCCTTGATGTCGACCGCGGAGGCCAGCGGGTCGGGGTGACCGTTGGGACCCTCGGGGTTGACGTAGATGAGGCCCATCTGGACCGCCGCGAGCGGGTCCTCGAGGTCGCGCTCACCGGTGTAGCGCTGGTCGTCGAGCCACTCCGACTCGGGACCCCAGTAGATGTCGTCGTCGGCCTCCCACACGTCGGGGCGACCGCCACCGAAGCCGAAGGTCGGGAAGCCCATGTCCTCGAGGCCGACGTTGCCGGCAAGGATCATCAGGTCACCCCAGGACAGCGAACGGCCGTACTTCTTCTTGACCGGCCACAGCAGGCGGCGGGCCTTGTCGAGGTTGCCGTTGTCCGGCCAGGAGTTCGTCGGCGCGAAGCGCTGCTGACCCGTGCCGCCACCGCCGCGGCCGTCCTGGGCGCGGTAGGTGCCGGCCGAGTGCCAGGCCATCCGGACGTAGAGCGGACCGTAGTGGCCGAAGTCCGCCGGCCAGAACTCCTTGGAGTCGGTCAGCGTCGCCTTGATGTCTGCCTTGACCGCGTCGAGGTCGAGGGCGAGGAAGGCCGCCTTGTAGTCGAACTCACCGTGGAACGGGTCGGCGACGGTCGGGTTCTTCGCGAGGATCTTGAGGTTCAGCTTGTTCGGCCACCACTGGTGGTTCGGCGACCCCTGCGTGGGGTGGGTCAGACCGTGCATGACCGGGCACTTGCCGGCCGCCTGCTGCGCGTCCTGCGGCTCCTCGGTGACGAGGGGCTCGGTGTGCTGGGTGCTGTCAGACATCAGGATCCTTTCAGGACCTACTGGGGGCGGGATGAACACTCGGGGCACAGGCCCCAATAGATGACCTCGGCCTCGTCGATGACGAAGCCGTGGGAGTCGGACGCGGTCAGGCACGGCACGTGGCCGACCGCGCAGTCCACGTCGGCGATGGACCCGCAGGTCCGGCACACGACGTGGTGGTGGTTGTCCCCGGTGCGGGTCTCGTAGCGCGCGACGGACCCGGCGGGCTTGATGCTGCGCACCAGCCCCGCGTGGGTCAGCGTGTGCAGCGAGTCGTACACCGCCTGGTGGGAGACCTCCGGCAGCAGTGCACGCGCCGCGGAGATGATGGACTCGGTGTCCGCGTGGGGGTGCGCGTGCACCGCCTCGAGGACCGCGAGCCGGGGTCGCGTGACCCGGAGCTCGACGTCCCGCAGCTGCTGCTGGAAGTCGGGCGCCGTCATGGGACCCAGCATGCCACTTTTCTTGAACGAGTCAAGACTCGGCGGAGGCGTGTCGGGACTGCGCCCGGCGCACGGGGGTACCGCCCCGCCATGGACATCTCCCCTGCCTGGCTCATCGTGGGCGTCGTCGTGGCCGCATTCATCGTCGGAGGCATGATCTGGGCCTTCGTCGCCGACCGCCGGCGCAACGAGCAGGTCGCCCACGACACCGACCGGTTCGACCAGCCCGCCCACCCGGCCGACCACACACCGCCGTCGGGTCCGACCGGACCGCGCCACGAGCGACTGCACGTCGACCCGCAGTACCGCGAGCCCGGCGAGCGCTGAGCGCCACCGTCGCGCTGCGGTGGGACTATCCCTCGGCCGCTCGCAGGGCACGGGTGCGGGGCAGCTCGGCGGGCACCCAGTACGCGCGGTCGTGGTGCACCAGCGGCGGGGCGGCGGCCCCGAGGTCGACCCGCTCGACCTCGAGCAGCACCACCCACGACCCACCGGCCTCGATGACGTGCCCGGGACGCCCGCGGAAGGTCGCCACCGCGTCGGGCAGCACCAGTCGACCTCCCTCGCGCACCCAACCCTGGCCAGGGGTGAAGCGCTCGGCCTCCCGGTCGGCGTACGCCGCAGCCAGGTCCGCCTGGGTCGCAGCCAGCACGAACACCGCCAGCGCGTCGCAACCCACGAGCCGTGGCCCCGCGCTGCTCGTGCGAGCCAGCGAGAAGGACAGCAGCGGAGGTTCGGCACTGACCGAGGAGAGGCTCGACACGGTGACGCCCACCGGCCCGTCCGGGGTCTCGCCCACGACGAGCGCCACGCCGGCGGCGTGGCGACGGAATCCGGCCTTGAACCGGTCAGCGAGGGGTCCGTTCACGGTGAGGACGCTAGAACCTCGAGCAGGCTTGAGGTCCAGCCATCATGGCGGACGTCACAGCGCGCCGGCCACGCGCTACGGTCACGCCATGGCACACAGGATGCGGGTCCGCCGCTCGATCGCCCGTGGGGCCCTCAGGGCTACCCGGTGGCGACTGGTCGGCGACGTCCCCGAGGCGGGGATCCTCGTCGGCGCACCGCACACCTCGCAGTGGGACTGGGTCGCCATGCTGGCGATCGCGTGGGCCAACGGCGCCCGGCCGCGCGTGCTCGTCGCCGCGCACTACTTCAACGGCCCGGTCGGCTGGGTGCTGCGCCGCACCGGCGGCATCCCGCTCGACCGCTCCAGCCCGGGCGCCACCATCCGTGCCCTGCTGAAGGCCGCCGAGGAGGACGACGCCTTCCAGCTCGTCATCGCGCCCGAGGGCACGCGCAGCAAGGGTGAGTTCTGGAAGCCCGGCTTCTACCGGATCGCCGAGCAGACCGGGCTGCCGGTCACCCTCGGGTTCGTCGACGGCCCGACCCGCACGCTCGGCATGGGACCGAGCTTCCACCCCACCGGCGACGTGGTCGCCGACATGGACCTGGTGCGTGCGTTCTACGCCGACAAGCAGGGCATCAGGCCCGAGCTGCGCACCGAGCCGCGGCTGCGCGAGGAAGGCGCTACCGACCGCTGACGCGGTTCGCGAGCGTCGCGACCCACGACGTACGACGCCCGCCGCGCGCCTCGAGCCGGTCGGCCAGCCCGTACGCGCGGTACAGGCCGTGGATGCCGAGCCAGCGCAGCGGCTCCGGCTCCCACGGCCGGGCCCGCTGGTCGACCCACGGCAGCGTGGTGCGGTCGGTCCGCTCCCCCGCGACCAGGTCGGCGAGGGTGCGTCCGGCGAGGTTGGTCGCGGTGACGCCGGTTCCGACGTACCCGCCGGCCCAGCCCCGGCCGCTCGCGGCGTCGTAGGCGACCGTCGCGCGCCAGTTGCGCGGCACGCCCAGGACGCCGCTCCACGCATGGGCGATACCGACGTCGGCCAGCTGCGGGAACCACGAGCAGAGCACCCCACGCAGGTGCTGGACGGTGCGGTCGGGGATGTCGCCGTCGAGGTCGGTGCGCGAGCCGAAGCGGTAGGGGTTGCCGCGCCCGCCGATCGCGATCCTCCCGTCCGGCGTGCGCTGCGCGTAGGAGTAGACGTGGGCGAGGTCCTCGAGGGTGTCGTGGTGCGCCCAGCCGATCCCGGCCCACGTCTCCTCGGGCAGCGGGTCGGTGACGATCATCGAGGAGTTCATCGGGACCCAGGTGCGGCGCTCGCCGGCGAGCCCGGCCGTGAACCCCTCGGTCGCGCGGATCACGTGCCGCGCGCGGACCGTCCCGCGGTCGGTCTCCACCTGGCCGGCGGCGATCGAGCGGACGGTCGTGCCCTCGTGGATCCGCACCCCACGCTCCCGCACGACCCGCGCGAGGCCATGGGCCAGCCGGGCGGGGTTGATCCGCGCGCAGTGCGGCTCCCAGATCGCGGCCTGCGTCCCGGCGACCCGGATCCGCCGGTCGGCCTCGGCCGCGGTCAGCAGCCGGGCACCGGTCTCCGGCCACCGCTCGGCGGTCTCCGCGGCCTGCCGCGCCCGCCCGGCCTGGGCGGCGTTGCGGGCGACCAGCAAGGTGCCGCCCCGCCGCACCTCCGCGTCGATGCCGTGCTGCTCGGCGACCCGGATCACCTCGTCGACCGCGTCGTTCATGGCCAGCTGGAAGCGGGCGACGTCGGCCCGCGGGTGGGTGCGCGCGTAGCCGTCGAGCCCACCGGTCACCGACGCCGACAGCCATCCGCCGTTGCGCCCCGAGGCACCGTACCCGGCGAACCGCTGCTCGACGACGCGCACGTCGAGGTCGGGCCGCAGCCCGGCGAGGTAGTACGCGGTCCACAGCCCGGTGTAGCCGGCCCCGACGATGACGACGTCGGCCTCGACATCACCGGGCAGCGGGTCCTGCGGCTCGGGGAGGCCGAGGTCGGCCCACCAGTACGAGACCCCGCCTGTCGTCCGTGCGCCTGTCGTCTCGGTCACGGTGGCGAGCCTAGGGAACACGGACCAGCGTCGCGTCGAGGCCCGCGATGAGCGCCTCGAGCCCCGGTTCGAAGGTCGCCAGGTCCCGCAGTCCGGCGACACTCGAGGGCACGTCCGCGGCAGCAGTGGTCCCCTCGAACCGGGTGCGCGCCCAGACCACCAGGAAGCCGGACGCATAGGCGTCGACGATGCCGAGGACCTGGCGCGCCTGGTCGGGGTCCAGCCCGCCGCGCTCCAGCCGGGCGATCATCCGGGCGAGGTGGGGGCTGACGGGCGAGGAGTCGTAGGGCGCCAGGGCCAGCAGCTCGAACACCCGGGGAGACCGCACGGCGAGGTCGCGGTAGCCGGCGAGAGCGGTGCGCAGCGCCTCCTGCCAGGTCTCACCGGGACGCTCGCCGAGGTCGAGGCGGGCGATCAGCCGCTCGACCATCGCGTCGACCAGGTCCTCCCGGTTCTTCACGTGCGTGTACAGGCTCATCGGCGCCCGGCCGAGACGGGCGGCGAGCCGGCGCATCGTCAGCGCGTCGAGCCCTTCGCTCTCGGCGAGCGCGAAGGCAGCCTCGACGACGTCGTCGCGACTGACGTACTGCCGCCCCTCGGACTTTTCCCGGTCGACCTCTTGACGTGCCGTCATGGCGCCACGTTATCGTCCGTACACCGTACGGACCGTACGGTGTACGGACTTCGTGGAGGCCACCGTGGACCTGTTCCGAATCACCGCGACGCGGGCAGCCGAGATGTTCCGGCGCCGCGAGCTCTCTCCCATCGACCTGCTCGAGGCGGTGATCGCGCGGACCGCGGTCACCGAGCCGGTCATCAACGCCGTCACCGAGCAGTGGCTCGACGAGGCTCGTGCGGCCGCCGTCGTCTCCCAGGAGCGGATCGCCGCCGGCGAGCCGCTGCGGCCCCTGGAGGGCATCCCACTGATGCTCAAGGAGGAGCAGCCCATCACCGGACACCTGCAGGAGGAGGGCTGCCTCCTCGAGCAGGGCCACGTCGCCACCGAGACCCACCCGATCGTGGACCGGATCATCGACGCCGGCGCCGTGGTCCACGGCCGGACGACGACACCGGAGTACTGCTGCGCGCCGGTCACCCACACGAAGCTGTGGGGCGTCACCCGAAACCCGTGGAACACCGACCTGGCGCCGGGCGGGTCCTCCGGCGGCGCGGGCGCGGTGCTCGCGGCGGGGTCGACCGTGCTGGCCACCGGGTCCGACATCGGCGGCTCGATCCGGATCCCCTCCTCCTTCTGCGGCGTGGTCGGCTTCAAGCCGCCCTTCGGCCGTGTGCCCGGCCTGGCCCCCTTCAACTCCGACACCTACTGCGCCGACGGTCCGATGGGGCGCAGCGTCGCCGACGTCGCCCTCCTCCAGGACGTGATCTCCGGGCCGTGGGTCGGAGACGCCGCATCACTGCGCGACAGCGCCCACGTCGCGGGCGTCGTCCGCAGTCTCGAGGGGGTCCGGGTCGCGCTGTGCCCGGACCTCGGCGGGTACGACGTCGACCCGGCCGTCGAGGCCAACACCCGCGCCGTTGCCGCGGCGCTCAAGGACGCGGGTGCCGTCGTCGAGCAGGTCGACCTGCCGTGGGGACCGCAACGGGTCCTGGACACCGCGTGGCCGCACTTCGGGGCGATCATGGGCCCGTTCATCGAGGAGGTGCTGCACGGCGACCCGACGCGCGCCGACCAGCTGATGCCCTACACCCGGGCCTTCGCCGCGGCCGCGTCGAGTGCGGGCGACCACGTCCAGGGGCTGGTCGCCGAGTCGGCCTTCTACCGGCCCTTCGCGGAGCTGATGACCGACCACGACGTCCTCCTGTGCCCCACCATCGCGACCACCGGCTTCGCCGCCGACGAGCCCGGCACCGACACCCGAGCGGTGTTCGACAAGCTGATGACGCTGCCGTTCAACGTGATCGGGCGGGTCCCCGTGCTCGCCGTGCCGTCGGGGATCGCGCCCAACGGCGTACCCACGGGCGTCCAGATCGTGGGCCGGACCTACGACGACGCGACCGTCTTCGGCGTCGGGGCCGCGCTGGAGCAGGAGCTCGGACTGTGGACGGATCCCTCGTGGTGGCCCACGATCGCGGGCGTCACGGACGGAGCGGCTCGGTGAGCACGCCGGAGGACCGGACCGGCCTCGCCTCCGGCAAGCTGGGCGCCTTCGACATCTTCTTCTTCGTCGTCGCCGCTGCGGCTCCGCTGGCCGTGATGGCGGGCGCCGCTCCCCTCGCCTTCCGCCTCGGCGGAATCGGCACGCCGGGCGCCTACGTGTTCAGCGGCGTCGTCTACGTGCTGTGCGCGGCCGGGTTCACCGCCTTCGCCCAGCACGTGCGCAACGCCGGCGCCTTCTACGCGTTCATCGGCCGGGGTCTCGGCCCGCGCGCCGGAGGCGCGGCGGCCTTGGTGGCGCTGCTGTCCTACGGCCTGATCTGCGCGGGCTTCTACGGCTTCCTCGGCTTCTACGCCACGACCACCTCCGACGACCTGCTCGGCCTGCACGCCCACTGGTCGGTGTGGGCACTGGCCGGCGTTGTCGTCGTGGCGTTCCTGGGCTACCGCCAGATCGACATCGGGGCCCGGGTGCTCGCCGTCCTCATGTCACTCGAGGTGCTCATCCTGGTCGTGCTCGCCGTGGCGGTGCTGGTGACCGACGGGGCACCCGACCAGGCGGCCGTGCCGTTCGAGCCGAGCCACGTCTTCAACGGCTCCAGCGGCGCCATGTTCGTGCTGGCCTTGGGTGCGTTCATCGGCTTCGAGGGCACCGCGATCTACGCCGAGGAGGCCCGCGACCCCGAGCGCACGGTGCCCCGCGCGACGTACGCCGCCGTCGGCTTCCTCGCGCTCTTCTACGGCTTCATCGCGTGGATCGCCGTCGCCGCGCTCGGCGTGCCCGGCCTCGAGGAGTACGCGCTGTCCGACGCCTTCCAGGGGCTGTACTTCATGCTCGCCGACTCCTACCTCGGCCCGTGGGCGCAGCACACCATGGAGGCGCTGATCGTGACCAGCATCCTGGCCGCCACCGTCGCCTTCCACAACGCCACGTCGCGGTACCTGTTCGCGCTCGGCCGCGACGGGATGCTCCCGGCCCGCCTCGGGCGGACCCACCCGCGCTTCCGCTCCCCCGCCAACGCCAGCATGGTGACCACCCTCGCCTCCCTGACGCTCGTCGTCCTGACCCTCGTCCTGCAGGGCGACCCCTATCTCGAGCTCCTGCTGTGGACCAACGGTGCGGGAATCATCGGCGTCGTCGCGCTCCAGGCCGTGTGCATGGTGAGCATCGTCCGGTTCTTCCTGCGCGACCGACGCGGTCACAGCGCGCTGCGCGTCGTGGTCGCGCCGCTGCTCGGCCTGGCCGGACTCGTCGCGGGCGGCTGCCTCATGCTGTCCAACCTCGACCTGCTGACCGGACGCACCGACTGGGTGAACTGGGCCCTGCTGGCGCCGCTCCCGGTGGTCGCCGCCCTCGGCGTGGTCCGCGCCCGTCGTACCGGCGCCGAACGGACCCCGGACCTCGACGCGGACGAGCAGGCGGTGCGCTGACCGGCGAGATGAACGGGCTCGCCGGTCACCTCGTCGAGCGGATGCTGGCGGAGATCCCGGAGCTGGACGGCGACCCGGTCCTCACCGACCTGCTGGCGGCCCGCATCACCGACAACATCCGGGTCGCGATGCGCGGCCCAGCCGTGCGACACCGACGCCCCGGTGACAGTCACCGCCTCTGCGCACGGGACCTGACCGCGTCACCCCTCACCGAACGAGCCGGGCTGCCTGTTCGAGATAGGGCTCGACCGCCTCGCCGGCCGTGTCGAAGCCGGTGCCCGAACCCGAGCCAGCCAGCCGCCGGTGGTCGATGCCGGCTGAGATGACCGCGACCTTGAAGCAGGCGAGGGCCCGGTGGAAGTCCCAGTGCTCGAGGGCGACGCCGCCGACCCGCTCGTAGCCGGTGGCGAGGTCGTCGACCGAGGGCAGGCGGGGGCTGGTCCACGCACTGGGAGCGCCGACGACGAGGTCGAACGGCGGGTGGCGGTAGGCGCACATCATCGCGACGTCGGCGACGGGGTCACCGATGGTGGACAGCTCCCAGTCGACGACGGCGGCGACGCGGTCGGCCCGAGCCGTGCCGGGCGGCGCCAGGAGGGTGTTGTCGACGCGGTAGTCGCCGTGCACGACCGCGGTGGCGCGCTGCTCGGGCAGGGCCGCGGTCAGCCGGGCGACGACCTCGCGGGCCAGGCCGTCGAGGCGCTCCTCACCGACGGTGTCCCACTGTCCCGACCATCGTCGCAGCTGGCGAGCGGCGTAGCCGTCGGGCCGGCCGAAGGTCTCCAGGCCCGCAGCGACGTGGTCGACGCCGTGCAGCGCGGCCAGGGTCTCCAGCAGGCTGTCGACCACGGTGGCGAGCCGGTCGTCGTCGTACGACGCCAGGTCGGCCTGGGTCCGGATCGCGACGCCGTCGACGAAGCCACTGACCGTGAATGGCACGCCGAGCACGGCCTCGTCCTCGCAGAGCAGCACCGCGTCGGCGACCGGGACGCCGGAGGACATCAGCGCTGCGGTGACCCGGTGCTCGCGGGCCACGTCGTGGGCCGACGCGGTCCGGCCGGCGCGGGGTGGGGTGCGCAGCACCCACCGGGTGCGGCCGTCGGTGATCGCGTAGGTCAGGTTCGACCGGCCACCGGCGATCAGGTCCGAGGTCAACGGGCCGGCCGTGCTGACGCCGGCGAGGTCGAGGCGGTCGGCGACGGCGGCCAGCTCGGCAGCGGTCAGCTCGCTCATCGCCCACCACCGGCGATGCGACGCACGGCGCGCTTGGCGATCGACCAGCGGTGCACCTCGGAAGGACCGTCGTAGATGCGGAAGGGACGGATCTCGCGGGCGATCCGCGCCACCGGCAGGTCACGGGAGACCCCCAGCCCGCCGCACATCTGCGTCGCCCGGTCCACGACCCGGTGCAGCGCCTCGGCGGCGAAGGTCTTCGCGATCGAGGTGGCCTCGGAGGCCCGACCCCCGTCGTCGAGCTCACGACAGGCCGCCAGCAGCAGCGCGCGGGTCGCGGCGAGGTCGATCTCGTTGTCGGCGATCAGCTGCTGCATCATGCCGAGGTCGGCGAGCCGGCCGCCGAACGCCTCGCGTCCGGCGACGTGGCCCACCGCGACCTCGTGGGCACGGCGAGCCGCACCGGACCAGCGCATCACGTGGGTCATCCGGGCCGGCCCCAGGCGCACCTGGGCGTAGCGGAAGCCCTCGTCGACGCCGCCGAGCACGTCCTCGTCGGGCACGAAGACGTCGGTGAACCGCATCTCGCAGTGACCGCCGAGCATCGAGCGGTCCACGGTCCCGATGTGTCGCACCACCTCGACCCCGGGTGTGTCGGCCGGAGCGAGCAGCATGGTCGCGCCGCCGGCGGCTCCCGGCTCGCCGCTCGTGCGGGCCATCACGATGAAGAAGCCCGCGCCGTCGGCGCCGGTGATGAACCACTTGTGGCCGTTGACGACCCAGCCCCCGTCGACCCTCGTGGCGCGGGTCGTCAGCATCGAGGGGTCCGCCCCGGCGCCGGGCGCCGGCTCGGTCATCGCGAACGCCGAGCGCACCGTGCCCGCGACGAGGGGCCGCAGGAACCGGTCCCGCTGCGAGGGGGTCGCGACGTGGTCGAGCAGGTGGATGTTGCCCTCGTCGGGGGCGTTGATGTTCAGTGCCATCGGGCCGAACAGCCCACGCCCGGCCGCCTCGAAGACCGGGGCCCGATCCACCATCCCCAGCCCGAGGCCGCCGCAGTCGACCGGCCCGTGGGGCGAGAGCAGCCCCGCCGCGGCGGCCTTCGCCTGCAGCTCGCGGCGCAGGTCCTCGCCACCGGCCGCCTCCACGTCGCCGTCGTGCTCGTCCTCGATCGGCAGCACCTCACGGCGGACGAACTCCTCCGTCTCGGCGACCAGCGCCCGCTCAGCCGACACTTGCGCCACCGTCCACGTAGAGCGTCTGGCCGGTGATGTAGGACGCCTCGTCGCTGGACAGGAAGGTCACCGCCGCCGCGATGTCGGCCGGCTGGCCGACCCGCCTCACCGGCACCGCCTCGGCGTTGAGGCGGCGGAACTCGTCGACGTCGAGCTTGAGCCGGGCCGCGGTGGCGTCGGTCATCTCGGTCGCGATGAACCCGGGCGCCACCGCGTTGACGTTGATCCCGAACGGGCCCAGCTCGATGCCCAGGGTCCGGGTGAAGCCCTGGATGCCCATCTTGGCCGCCGAGTAGTTGGCCTGGCCCCGGTTGCCCAGCGCGGAGATCGAGGAGATGTTCACGACCTTGCCGTACTTCTGCTCCACGAAGTGCTTCTGCGCGGCCTTGGTCATCAAGAACGCACCCTTGAGGTGCACGCCCATGACCAGGTCCCAGTCGTCCTCGGTCATCTTGAACAGCAGGTTGTCGCGGGTGATGCCCGCGTTGTTGACCAGGATGTGGATCCCGCCGAGCTCGGCGACGACCCGCTCGATCGCGGCGTCGACCGACGCGGCGTCGGAGACGTTCGCGCCCACGCCGATCGCCGTGGCGCCCTCGGCCAGGGGCAGCTTGGCCGCGGCCTCGGCGGCAGCGGCCTCGTCGAGGTCGACGATCGCGACCGATGCGCCCTCCTCGGCATAGCGGCCGGCGGTGCCGAACCCGATCCCTCGTGCGGCTCCGGTGATGACGGCCACTCGCCCGTCGAAACGACCCATGACTCTCCTCGATCTCTCGTTGTTCTCGTTGTTCGGGCGCTCAGACCCGGCGGAAGAGGGCGGCCAGGGCCTGGCCGCCGCCGATGCACATGGTGACGACGCCCAGCTCCAGGTCGCGCCGCACGAGGTCGCGCGCGACCCGCAGGGACAAGATCGCCCCCGTCGCGCCGACCGGATGACCGAGCGCGATCGCGCCGCCGTAGGGGTTCACCCGCTCCGGGTCGAGGCCGGCGTCCCGGATGCACGCGACCGCCTGGGAGGCGAAGGCCTCGTTGAGCTCGATCGTGCCGATGTCGGAGGGTGTGGTGCCGGTCCTCTCGAACAGGGAGCGCAGGGCCAGCACCGGGGCGTATCCCATCAGCTCCGGCTCCATCGCCGCCGTCGCCACCGCCTCCAGCGCCACCAGCGGTCGCAGGCCACGATCGGCGGCGGCCGACTCACGGGCCAGGACCACGGCGGCCGCACCGTCGTTGACGCCAGACGCGTTCCCGGCCGTGACCGTGCCGTCGCGCTGGAAGGCCGGCCGCAGACCGGCCAACGCCTCCACCGTCGTGCCGGGCTTGGGGTGCTCGTCCTCGGTGACGGTGACCGGCCTGCGACCACCGACCTCGACGGGGACGATCTCCTCGCCGAACACCGCCCTGGCCTGCGCGGTCGCGGCCCGGCGCTGCGACTCCGCGGCGAACTCGTCCTGCTCGAGCCGCGACACGCCGTACCTCTCGGCGACCCGCTCCGCCGTCACGCCCATGTGGAAGCCGTGGAACGGGTCGGTCAGCATCATCACCGTCCCGTCGGCCAGCGACCGGTCGCCGAGCCGGTAGCCGTCGCGGGCGCCGAAGTCGTAGAACGGCATCCGGGTCATCGACTCGTCCCCGCCCGCGAGCGTGATGTCGAGGCCGTTCCACCGCATCTCCATCGCCGCCGACCAGATCGCCTGCAGGCCCGAGCCGCACAGCCGGTTCACCGTGTACGCCGGTACGCCGGTCGGCAGCCCCGCCGCGAGCGCGACCCTGCGCGCGTTGTAGGCGTCCGGGCCGACCTGACCGATGCAGCCCATGACGACCTCGTCGACGTCCGCCGCCTCGACCCCGGCGCGCGACAGCGCGCCCCGAGCGGCGACGGCCCCGAGCTCGAAGCCGGGGACCTCCTTGAACACCCCACCGAAGCTGCCCACCGGGGTGCGCGCCCCGTCGACCAGCACGATCGTCTCGTCCACCATCTGCTCCACCTTCGTTCGTCTGATCCGTCCCGAGGCTCGTCCGGCTCAGAGCCGCACGAGCGTCTTGCCGACCGTGCGGCCGGCGAGCATGTCGGCCATCGCCGCGGGAGCGCTCGCCAGCCCGTCGTAGACGGACTCGCGGTGCACCACCCTCCCGTCGCGCAGCCACGTCCCGACCCGCTGCTCCATCTCCGGCTGCAGGTCCAGGTGGAGGCTGCCGCGGAAGCCCGCGAGGGTCAGGTGCTTGGCCGTGGCGAGGAAGATGTTGCGCGGCCCGCGCGGCTGCGCCTCGTAGTCGGACACCGTGCCGCACAGCGCGATCCGGCCGTGCAGGCGCAACGCGTCGAGCGCGGCCTCGAGGTGGTCCCCACCCACGTTGTCGAAGTAGATGTCGATGCCGTCGGGTGCGAGCCGGGCGAGTCCCTCGCGCAGGGACTCGTCGCGGTAGCAGAACGCCTCCACCCCGAGCTCGTCGCGCAGCCAGGCGACCTTCTGCGTCGAGCCCGCGGTCGCGATCACGCGGTGTCCGAGCTCGCGCGCGATCTGCGCGACCAGGGAACCCACCGCTCCGGCGCCCGCCGACACCCACAGCACGCCGCCGCCGTCGAGCGCGTCGACGACGGCCAGCCCGCTGTACGCCGTCAGGCCCATCGGCCCGAGCGGGCCGAGGTACCACTGCGCCTCGGCGGCCGACAGGTCGAGGCGCCGCAGCGTCCCGATCCCGTTCATCGCCGCCTCGTCGGCCCGGACGACGGCGTGCTCGCGCCAGCCCAGCGAGTGGCTGACGGTGTCGCCGGGCGCGAAGCCGGCGGCCCGGGAGGCGAGGACCTCGCCCACGGTGAGGATCCCGTCCATGGCCCGGCGCAGCGGGAACGCAGCGAAGTAGCCGTCGGGAGCCGCGGCCCGCAGCCGCAGCCGCAGGCCCGGGTCGACCGACGTCCAGGTGTTGCGGACGAGCACCTCGCCGTCCGCGAGCTCGTCGGGACCGGGCAGGTCGACCTCGACCACGGCGAACTGCTCGGGGCCGATCCGGCCCGTCGGGTACGTGACGACGTGCAGCTGCGCACTCCTCATGGCGTCCCTCCTCGGGTTGGACACCCGCAGCGTACCTGAACTAACTTCAGTTCATGAACACTGACACCATGGCGACCCACCGGCACCGTCCTCCGGCCACCCACCTCGCCGACACGGGAGCAGCGGCATGACCCGGGTGTTCCGCGGCGTCGACGCGTTCCGCGACGCAGCGGGAGCCGAGCTCGGAGTGAGCGGCTGGCTGACCATGGAGCAGCCGCGGATCGACGGCTTCGCGGACGTCACCGAGGACTGGCAGTGGATCCACGTCGACCCGGCTCGCGCTGCCGCGAGCGACCTCGGCGCGACGATCGCCCACGGCTACCTGGTGCTCTCCCTGATCCCCCGCCTCAGCGCCGAGGTCTTCGAGTTCGCCGACATCGATCGCGCTGTCAACTACGGCCTGGAGCGGGTCCGGTTCCCCGCGAGCGTGCGCCCCGGCGACCGCCTCCGGGCACGGGCCGAGCTGGTCGAGGTCACCGACCACCCCTCGGGCGCACTGGGGCGGGTCCGTTACACGCTCGAGCTGGACACGAGCACTCGACCGGCCTGCGTCGCGGAGGCGCTGATGCTCGTCGTCGGCGAGAGCGGTGCCGACCGACGCGAGGACGTGGTTGCGGTCACACCCTCGACCACCTAAACTGAACTCATCTCAGTTTGCCTGGCAGGGGAACACCTGCCTGACGACGCGCCGGAGGTGCAGCAACGTGGACCAACTCCTGATCACGCTGATCGGAGGACTCGCCAACGGCGCCGTGTACGGGCTGATCGGGCTGGGCCTCGTGATCGTCTTCCGATCGACGGACGTGATGAACTTCGCGCTCGCGACCATGGCGACCATGGCGACGTACGTCGCCCTGAGCCTCCACGACAGCGGTCTCGCCCTGGTGCTGGCCGCCGTCGCCGCGATCGTCTTCGGGTCGGTGAGCGGCCTGGTCGTCCGCGAGGTGCTGATCCGCCCGCTCGGCCAGGGGCGGCTCTTCGCGGCCCTGGTCGTGACGATGGGACTCTCCCTGATCGTCGAGCACTACATCGGCCAGCACTGGGGCGAGCAGCCGAAGGCGTTCCCGCGCCTGGTCGACGGAACGGTGACGATCGGCAGCTCCCGGGTGACCGTGCAGGACCTGCTGGCGCTGGCGCTGGCTGCCGTCGCGATGGGCCTGGTCGGCTACCTGTTCACCCGCACGCCGCTCGGCTCCGCGATGCGCGCGGTGGCCGAGTCCTCGGAGACCGCCGCGATCATGGGCGTGGACGCGCACCGGGTCGCCCGCATCGCGTGGGTCCTCGGACTGGCCCTCGCCACGCTGGGCGTGCTCCTCTACGCCCCCAAGACCGGCCTGACCCCGGTCGTCATGGCACCGGTCATGTTCCGCGCCTTCGCCGGCATCTTCCTCGGCGGGCTCAACAGCATGGTCGGCGCCGTCGTGGGCGGCCTGATCATCGGCGTGCTCGACAACCTCGCGGCGGCGTACGTCTCGGCGAGCTTCCGCGACACCTTCGTGTTCAGCGTCGCCATCCTGGTCCTCCTCGTCCGGCCGCAGGGCATCTTCGGCCGCCCGGTCTTCGAGCGGGTGTGACGGCGTGAGCACCTCCCTGACCTCCCCCGACCACGACGACATCCGGACGAAGGCGACGACGATGGCCAGCAACAGCGCACCCGCGCGCACGATGTCACCGATCTGGGTGAAGGCCTGGCTGCTCGCCCGGCTGCTCGGTGGACCGGTGGGCGCCGTGGTCGTCGTCGTGATGATCACCTCGGGCAGCATCCCGACCTACACCGCCTTCACGGTCGCGCTCGCCGCGGTCTACGCCATCACGATCCTCTCGATCAGCCTGCTCGCGCACTGGAGCGGGATCTGGTCCATCGGCCACCCGGCACTGCTGGCGATCGGCGCCTACACCGCCGCGTGGGGCAGCTCCCACGAGTGGCGGCTCGAGGTGACGGTCGCGCTCGCCATGGCCACCTGCGGCGTGCTCGGCGCCTTCCTCGGCTTCGCCGGCTCCCGCTTCTCCGTCCTCTACGTCGCCCTGCTCACCTTGGCCTTCACCCTCGTCGTGACCGAGGTGGTCCTGGTCTGGAAGGACGTGACCAACGGCGACGAGGGCGTCTCGGTGATGGGCTTCAGCTGGCTGTTCGGGGACTTCTACGCCTCCGACGACACCGCGCTCGCGATCGTGGTCGCCACGCTCGGCGTCTGCATCGCGCTCGCCGAGCTGGTCCGTCGCACGCCCGTGCGGATGCGGCTGGTCGCCGCCAAGACCCACCCGATCGTGGCGCGCACCGTCGGCATCTCGCCCGAAGCCCAGTCCTCCATCGGGTTCGCCCTCAGCGGCGCCGTCGCGGGCCTCGCCGGCGTGATGCTCGGCCTGGTCTCGGGCTTCGTGAGCCCCGAGTCGTTCTCGCTGGTGCTGGCGATCAACCTGATCGCCGCGACCGTCCTCGGCGGCACCGGCAGCCTGGTCGGTGCCGTCGCGGGCGGCGCCTTCCTCGCCTGGGCCCCGAGCATCGCCTCCGACCTCAGCATCGACCAGCCCTACCTCGTCGGCGGGCTGCTGATCCTCGCCCTGATCTTCCTGCCCGACGGTGTGGTTCCCACGGCGGGCCGCGTGCTCGACCGGTTCACCCACTGGTCCGAGCGGCTGCGCAGCGCCGCGGTGGCGGGCAGCACCGAGGCGGCCGAGGGCGTCGCCCTCCCGGCCGGCCACGGCACCGGCGGACCGGGGCACGACCTGCTCGCGGTCGACGGGCTCGGCGTGCGGTACGGCGGCCTGCAGGCCGTCGACAACGCCTCGCTGACGCTGGCTCGCGCGGAGGTGCTGGCGATGATCGGCCCCAACGGCGCCGGCAAGACCACCTTCGTCAACGCGCTGAGCGGTCTGACCGGCGACGGCAAGGTCGAGGGCCGGATCACCCTCGACGGCCAGGACCTGCGCCGGGTCCGCACCACCCGGCGCCGTCGCGCCGGGATCGGGCGCACCTTCCAGCACGCCGAGCTCTTCGGCGAGCTCACCGTCATCGAGAACGTGCTGGCGGTGCGCCGCCGGATCAGCCCGGCCGACCGGGTCCGCGCATTCGCGCTCCTGGAGGCGGTCGGGCTCGGCGAGGTGGCCCACCGTCGCCCCGCCGAGCTGCCCTTCGGCCTGCAGAAGCGGGCCGACCTCGCCCGCGCGATCGCGGAGTCGCCGGCCCTGCTCATCCTCGACGAGCCGTTCGGCGGCCTCGACGCCGACGAGCGCGAGATCCTCGCCGGGCACATCCGCCGGGTCCGCGACGAGGGCACCTCGGTGCTGATCATCGACCACGTCCTGGAGGACCTGTTCTCGGTCGCCGACCGGGTCGTCGCGGTCGACTTCGGCCACACGATCACGACCGGCACGCCCGACACCGTGCTGCAGGACCCCGAGGTGCGCCGCTCGTACCTCGGCGTGATCGACGAGGAGAGCGCTGCCGCCGCGCCCCTCCCCCTCGGCGGCGAGCCGGTCCTCACCCTCAGCGACGTCGGCCACCACTACGGCGGCGTGCAGGCGCTGCGGGGCATCGACCTGTCCATCCCACGGGGCGGCATCGTCGGCATCGTCGGCGCGAACGGCGCGGGCAAGAGCACCCTCGGCCGTCTCCTGCACGGCTCGCTCACCCCGTCCTCGGGCGAGCGGACGATCCGCGCCGCCGACGGCGAGGACCTGCGGATCAGCCTCGTCCCGGAGGGCCGGGCACTGTTCAAGACCCTCTCGGTGCGCGAGAACCTCGAGGTGTCGGCCTATGCCATGGGCCTGGGCGGTCGTCGGCTGGCGAGCACGCTGGACGAGATGGCCCAACGGCTGCCGGAGCGGGTGCGCACCCGCATGCACATATCGGCCGGTGCCCTGTCGGGCGGCGAGCAGCAGCTCGTGGCGATCACGCGTGCGCTGATGGCCGATCCCCAGGTGCTGATCCTCGACGAGCCCGCCCTGGGCCTGTCGCCGGCCATGGTGCAGGAGGTGTACCGCCAGATCACCGCCCTGGCCGAGCAGGGCATCACCACGGTGCTGCTCGACCAGTCGCTGCCCCGCGCCCTGCAGACGTGCTCCACCGTGGTGGTCCTGCGCCAGGGCGAGGTGGTGGCGACCGGGAGCGCCGAGGACGAGGGCTTCGCGGCGCGGGCCGAGGAGGCCTACTTCGGCGAGGTCGGCTCGTCCGGTCCCGCGTGAGCACGCCGCCGCCCTGGTGGCAGGCCCCGGCCTGCCACGAGGTCGCCGACGGCGTGCACCGGATCGTGCTGAGCATGCCGAACGACGGGCTCCGCGCGGTCAACGTCTACGCGGTCGAGCTGGGCGCGGGACGCGACCTCGCCCTCGTCGACGGGGGCTGGGCGGTCCCCTCGGCCTTCGCCGAGCTGACCGCCGGCCTGGCCACGATCGGCCGCGCGCCCGCCGACGTCCGCGACGTCTACGTGACCCACATCCACCGCGACCACTACACCTTCGCCGTGCGCCTCCGCGAGCGCCACGGCACGCGCGTGCACCTCGGCCGCCCGGAGCAACCCGGTCTGCACGGAGTCCAGCGGCTCGGCAGCAACGTGCCGACCACCTCGCTCCACCAGCTGCGCCGGTCCGGAGCCGCGCGCCTGGCGGACGACGTCCTGGCGGCGACGATCCGCGAGCCGTTCGACGCCGCCGACTGGGCCGACCCCGACCACTGGCTCGATCCCGGCCCGATCGAGGTCGGCCACCGCACCCTCGAGGCCGTCGCGACCCCGGGCCACACGAAGGGCCACCTGGTCTTCCACGACGCCGAGCAGCGGCTGCTGTTCTCGGGCGACCACGTGCTGCCGACCATCACCCCGTCGATCGGCTTCGAGCTCGGCGACTGGGACCTGCCGCTCGGGCACTACCTGCGCTCCCTCGAGTCGCTCCTGGCCCGGCCGGACGCGATCCTGCTACCTGCGCACGGGCTGCCCGGCGGCAGCGTCCACCAGCGGGTCCGCGTCCTGCTGGACCACCACGACGACCGGCTCGCGCAGACCCGGGCAGCCGTCGCCGCCGCACCCCGGCAGAGCGCCGCGGCCGTCGCGGCCCGGCTGTCGTGGACCCGTCGCGCGGTGCCCCTCGCCCACCTCGACCAGTTCAACCAGATGGTGGCGATCTGCGAGACGATCGCGCACCTGGACCTGCTCGCGGAGCGGGGCGAGGTCGACGCCGAGACTCGCTCCGGCGTCGACCTGTTCCGCTGAGGCGGGCTCAGCGCGCCGACCAGCCGCCGTCCACCCGGACCTCGCTGCCGGTCATGTACGACGAGTCGTCGCTCACCAGGAAGGCCACGACCGCGGCCACCTCCTCCGCCCGCCCCAGGCGGCCCATCGGCGTGTTCGCGAGCATGGCGGCGTGTCGGGGCGACCCCTCGAAGCGGTCCAGGAGCTGCCGGGTGCCGATGAAGCCCGGGTGCACCGAGTTGACCCGCACCCCGCGCTGCGCCCAGTGCAGTGCGGCGTTCTTGGTCAGGTTCGTGACCGCCCCCTTCGCGGCGGCGTAGGCGGCACTGTTGCCGAGGCCGCCGCCGATCCCGAGGATCGAGCTGATGTTGACGATCGAGCCGCCACCCTCCTCCACGAGGGCACCGGCGTGCTTCATCCCGAGCCAGACACCGGTCTGGTCGACGCGGACGATCCGGTCCCAGCCGGCCAGGGTCTCGTCGGTCACCGACGCCATCCCCCCGATGCCGGCGTTGTTGACGAGAGCGTCGAGGCGGCCGAAGCGGGCCCGGACGGCGTCGACGACGGCCTCCCAGTCCGTCTCGCTGCTCACGTCCTGTGCCAGCGCGAGGTGCCGCTCCGGGGCGGGGAGCCCCGCGACGAGGTGCGCGCACGCGTCCCGGTCGAGGTCGGTGACGACGACACCGGCTCCGTCGGCCGCGAGCCGGCGGCAGATCGCCTCCCCCAGCCCACCGGTCGCGCCCGTCACCAGCACGGTCATGGTGCTCAGGTCCGTCATCGTCGAGATCCTCCTCGTGCCGCGCCGTACGACGCGGGCTAGTGAATTCAGTTCAGGAAACTCTTGCAGCCGAGATGTGACGGAGCCTACACTGAAGTGAACTCAACTCAACTTGGAGGTTCTTGATGAAACTGCTGCGCGCGGCCGCCCTGGCGATGTCCGCGACCCTGATGCTGGCCGCCTGCGGCAGCGCGGACGGCGACTCCTCCTCGGGCAACGACTCGATCAAGATCGGGGCCTGGTTCCCGCTCAGCGGCGCCCAGGCCTCGAGCGGCAACCCCCAGATGGTCGGCGCCTCGACCTTCTGGAAGAAGGTCAACGCCGACGGGGGCATCAACGGCGAGAAGGTCGACTTCGTCTACAAGGACAACGCCTTCGACCCCCAGCAGACCCTGCAGATCGCGCGCGAGATGGTGACCCGGGACAAGGTCGACGTGATCGCCAACGCCAACGGAACCGCCACCACCGAGGCGACCTTCCCGCTCGTGCTGGAGCAGAACAAGACCCCGATCTTCGGCACCTACGGTGGCCTGACCAGCTGGTACGACCCGCCGAAGGACCTGCTCTTCGGCACCCAGACGCTGTACGAGAACCAGGCCAAGATCGCCGCGGAGTGGGCCCTCGAGGAGGGTGCCCGCAAGATCACCATCGTCCACGACGACCCGGCCGCCTTCGTGACCGTCAAGGACACCGCCGCCAAGACCATCCAGGCCGAGGGCGGCAGCGCCGACAACGTCGAGGTCAAGATCGGCACCACCGACTACGGCCCGGCGCTCGCCGCGGTCAAGAAGCAGGACCCCGACGCGGTCCTCCTCATCCTCCCGCCCCAGGAGGCGGCGGCCTACCTCAACGAGGCGGCCCTGCAGCGCGTCGACGTCCAGGCCTACGGGTACGCGCCCGCGGTCATCGAGGCCACCGTCGAGCTCGCCGGCGCGAACGCCGAGGGCTTCCGCGGCGTCGCGCTGACCAAGCCGACCACCGCCGACGACCCTGCCGTCCAGGAGTACCGCGACGACCTCGCGAAGTACGGCGACGGCGCCGAGCCGGACCTCTACTCGCTGGCGACCTACGGCTACGCCAAGGCCCTGTCGATCATCCTCGGCTCGATCGACGGCAAGGTCGACAAGGCGAGCATCGCCAAGGCGATCGAGTCCGCCCAGGACGTCGAGACCGGCATCGTGCCGCCGCTGTCGTACTCCAGCGACGACCACCTCGGCACCGACGCCGGCGTGCGGGTCGAGGTCGAGAACGGCGAGTTCGTCGCCAAGAGCGACTTCATCTCCCCGAAGCAGTGACCGGCTGACCCCTGCTCCTCCCGAGAGCACAGGAGGCCCCGACGCGTCGCGTCGGGGCCTCCTGGCGTTCCCGGACACCTCAGGCGAGCGGGACCATGACCCGCTCGTCGCCCGTCACGATGATGCTGCGACCGCCCATCGACCCGACGTGGGCGACGGCCCGCTGCCACTCCTCGCTCGCCAGGGCCGCCTCCAGCGCCTCCCGGTCGTCGAAGCTGAGGACCGACATGCCGTCCCAACCGGCCGAGCGCTTGTCGTCCATCGCGCCGAGCACCTCGGTGTGCAGCCAGCGCCGCAGGCCCGGCAGCGGGTAGGTCACGTCGGCGTGCTCGCCGCGCCACCAGGCGATGAACTCGTCGTGGGTCCACTCCGACGGCTTCGACGCGAGGACGATGAGGTTGTACATCAGCAGTCTCCTGACTTGAATTCGGTTGAGGTGAGGGAGCCGAGACGAGCACGGCCGGGACGTCCTACGACGTCCCGGCCGTTGCCGTGCGACCGGATCTGCTGGCGGTGGGGCCAGGGATCAGCCGGTCAGTCGATCAGTCGATCAGTCGTGCGCACGAGTCGACGACGACGCCGGAGATCTCCTCGAGCGAGTGCGCTCCCTCGGGCCGGTACCAGCGCCACACGCTGTTGATCATGCCGAGCATCAGCCGGGCGAGGACGATCTGGTCGTCCTTGCGCCGCCGCCGAGCCGTCGTGGCGGCCTTGATCAGGCCGGCCCACTCGTGCTCGATCTCGCGGACCAGCTCGCGCGCCCGCTGTCGCTCGGCTTCCTCCCGCTTCGAGGAGCGCTCGCCGACGAGCAGGTCCTGGTGGCTCATCAGGATCCGCGCCTGGAGCGCCTCGCGCTGGGTCACGTCGAACGCCGCCGCGACCGCGACCCGGATCTTCTCCCCCGGGTCGTCCACGCCCGCGGTGACGGTGCGGGTGCGCTCGAGGGAGCGCTCCAGCTCGGTGCTCATGATGGTGAGCAGGCAGTGCACCTTGGACTCGAAGTAGTGGTAGAGCGCGGTCTGCCCGATGCCGACCTCGTCGGCGATCGTCGCCCACTTCGTGTGCTCGAAGCCGACGCCGCCGAAGTTGTCGATCGCCGCGTCGAGGATCATCCGCCGCTTCGACCGGGGGCTCTCGGTGCGCTCCTGCTCGTCTACCGTCATCAGGCCGTCCTTGACTCCAAGTGAATTCAGATCAGAGTAACCCGCGGGGCCGCCCGTTTTCAGCGGGCCGCGCCGGATCCGGGCGCGGCCAGCCGCGTCGCCAGCGCGACAGCGCCGTTGCGGTCGAGCTTGCCGACCCGGTTCTGCGGCAGCGCCGGTACGGCGTAGACGAACTCCGGCCACTTGAACTTGGGGAAGTCCGCCGCGGCGAGGTGCTCGCGCACGGCGGCGAGGTCGAGCACCGGGCCCGCGGAGACGACGAGAGCCGCGGCCCGCTCGCCGAGCAGGTCGTCGGGCACGGGTACGACGCAGACCTGCGCCACCCCCGGGATGGCGGCCAGGGCCGCCTCGACCTCGTTGATGTCGATGTTGCGGCCGCCGCGGATGATGACCTGCTTCTCGCGGCCCAGGATGTTGATGGTGCCGTCCTCGTTCACCCGCGCCAGGTCACCGGTCGGGAAGAAGCCGTCGGCGGTCAGGTCCGGCATCCGCGGTGCGCCCTCGCGGGCGTAGCCGACGAACAGGGACGGGCCGCGGACCTGGGCGTTGCCGACCTCCCCGTCGGGCAGCACGCGGCCGCCGGCGTCGACGACGCGGACCGTCGTCCCGGGGAACGGGCGACCGTCCCGGCCCAGGCGGGTCGCCACCGGCTCGGTCGGCAGCGGCGTGGTGTGGCCGAGGCACTCGGACATGCCGAAGACCCGCAGGAACCGGGTGCCGAGGTGCAGCTCCGCGGTCTCCAGCGCATGGGTGTTCATCGGGCCGCCGCCGACGGTCATCGCCTTCAACGACGCCAGCGAGCCCTCCGAGCCGGCCACCAGCGAGAGCTGCAGGGCCATCGTCGGGACCAGCATGGTCCAGGCGACCCGGTGCTCGCGCAGCAGGGCGACGGCGTCCTCGGGGCTCCACTTGTCGAGGCAGACCATCGGGCTGCCCAGCAGGGCGGGCAGGTGCATGCCGAAGCAGAACGCGGCGACGCTGGACAGCGGGACGAGTGCGCCGACCGGGTCGCCGGGGACCAGGCCCACGGCGTCGATCGTCGCCTGCCCGGCGTAGCGCAGGGCAGACTCGGACTGCACGACGCACTTGGGACGGCCGGTCGAACCCGACGTCATCGCGATCACGACACCGCCGTTCCACCGCTCGACCCCGGTGGTCCGGCCGCCGGCCGCGGCCCGCAGGGGCCATCCGTCGAGCACCTCGCCGACGACGGGCATCGTGGCGCCGTCGACCTGCCAGGTCGCGATCGCCTGGGCCGAGGCGATGACCGCGTCGGGCTGGATGTCCTCGAGCGCGAGGTCGTACTCCGAGCGGGCGGCGTGCCCGCTGATCACGGCGATCAGACCACCGCGCAGGCCCACCGCGACGGCGGCGGCCAGGGTGCGCCAGGAGTTGTCCGCCTGGACGAGCACGGTGGGCGCACCGACCAGCGAGCGGTCGAGGAGGTCGGCCACCTCCCCCGCCTGGGCGACCACCTCGCGCAGCGTGTGCACGCCCTCCCCGTCGACCACTGCGATGGCGTCCGGCTCGAGCTCCGCACGCTCGACCAGCTCCTGCGCCAGCTGCCTCATGTCCCAGCCTCCTGCTCCACGTTGATTGTGCTCACTGCTCCGGGACGACGACAGCGCGGCCGCGGACCCCGCCGGCGCGCAGCCGCGCGTAGGCCGCCGGCGCCTCGTCCAGGGTGAATGTCTCGGTCTCCGCGCGCACGACGCCGGTCGCGGCGAGCGCGACGACCTCCTCGAGGTCGCGCCGGGTGCCCCAGAAGGGCGCGGCGACGGCGAACCCGCGCGGCAGGTCACGGCCCTTGGCCACCTCGATGCTGCCCCCGCCGGAGCCGACCACGACGATCCGGCCGCCCGGCGCCAGCAGGTCGCCCGCGGCGCGCATGGTCTCGGGCGTGCCGACGAAGTCGATCACGACGTCGGCGCCGTGGCCGTCCTCGCGGTCGTCGAGCCACTCCGCGGCGTCCGCGGCGTCCGCGGTCACCGCGTCGGCGCCCAGGCGGATGGCCAGCGTGCGCGCGTCGGCTCGCGGATCCACCGCGACCAGGCAGGCGAGGTCCGCGGGCGCGAGCAGCTGCAGGGCGAGGTGGCCCAGGCCGCCGACGCCGATCACGACCGCCGTCGCGCCGTCGAGCTCGCCGTCGAGCGAGCGCACCACGTGCTGGGCCGTCAGCCCGGCGTCGGTGAGCGGCGCGAGGCGCACCGGGTCGGCTCCTTGCGCCGCGACGAGGTGGCGCACGTCGGGCACCAGCAGGTAGTCGGCGAGACCACCGTCGTACCCCAGACCGCAGCCGACCGGCCCGGTGAGGGCGAAGCAGTAGTTCTCCCGACCTCGCCGGCAGGCCCGGCAGCGGCCGCACGACCACACGCCGTGCACGGCGACCTGCCGTCCGAGCCAGACCGGGTCCACCTCGGGGCCCGCGTCGACGACGGTGCCGACGACCTCGTGCCCCAGGGTGAACGGCAGCTCGTAGGGCATCCGCCCGGGAGGCGAGTCCATGACGTGCAGGTCGGAGTGGCACAGCCCGGCGGCGCCGACCCGCAGCAGCACCTGGCCGGCGCTCGGCCGGGGCACCGGCACCTCGACCAGCTCCGGCGGGCTCCCCCAGGCCGTCAGGCGCAGGGCGCGCATCGTCCGCGGCAGGCTCATCGCGCGGTCCAGCCCCCGTCGACCGCCAGCACCTGGCCGGTCACATAGCTCGATGCCTCGGAGGCGAGGAACAGCAGCGCGCCGTCGACCTCGCCCTCCCGGCCCCCGCGGCCGAGGATCGTGTTGCGCCGGACCCACCCGGCCGACTTCTCGTTGGTGAAGAGCCCCTCGGTCATCTCGGTATCGAACCAGCCGGGCACCAGGGCGTTGACCCGGACCCCGCGCCGACCCCACTGGCCGGCCAGCTCGCGGGTCACGCCGATGACGGCCGCCTTGGACGCGGCGTAGCCGGCGCCACCGATCGGGGCGGTGGAGACCAGCCCGACCACGGAGGAGATGTTGACGATCGACGCGGCGCGGTCCTCGGGCAGGGCGCGGACGACCTCGACCGCGAGCCGGACGCCCGCGGTCAGGTTCAGGTCGAGGATCCGACCGAACTCCTCCTCGGACTCGGTGAGCGCGTCGGGCGGCCCCGGCATGCCGGCGTTGTTGACCAGCACGTCCACGCCGCCGTTGATCTCGGCGGCCGTGGCGACGAGCCGCTCCCGGTCGGCGCCGACGGTGACGTCGCAGGCGAGCGGCACCAGCCCCGGTACGTCGGCGGCCAGCTCGGCGAGCCGGTCGACCCGCCGGGCGGCAGCGACCACGGTGGCGCCGGCCGCCGCGAGGGTGCGCGCGAAGCCCGCGCCGAGCCCCGACGACGCACCGGTGACCACGGCGACCCGACCGGTCAGGTCGAAGGCCGCGAACGGCTGCGCGAGGGACATCAGTACACCGCCGTCCGGCCGCCGTCGACGGGGATCAGCGCACCGGTGGTGTAGCCCGCGACGTCGGAGGCGAGGTGCACGACCAGGCCCGCCAGCTCGCGCGGGTCGCCGAGCCTCCCGGCCGGCAGCCGGTGGGTGACCAGGCCGATGAACTCGTCGTCCCACTCGCTGGCCATGTCGGTGGCGAAGGCGCCGGGCATCACGCAGTTGACCCGCACGGTCGGCCCGTACTCCTGGGCGAAGGCCCGGGTGAGGGCGTTGAGCCCGTTCTTGGAGGCGGCGTAGGTCGCCTCGGGCGGGCTGGGCCGCTCGGCGCCGATGCTGGAGATGTTGATGATCGAGCCGCCACCGGCGGCGTGCATGTGGGCCCCGGCGACGGCCATCAACCGGAACGGGCCCTTGAGGTTGACGTCGATCGTCTTGTCGAACAGTGCCTCGGTCACGTCCTTGGCGGACGGCGCGAGCGGCGCGATGCCCGCGTTGTTGACCAGGACGTCGATCCGGCCGTGCTCGGCGACGATCGCGTCGACCGCAGGCTCGATCGCGTCCCAGTCGCCGACGTGGAGGGGCAGCGGGTGGGCGCGGACCCCGGTGGCCGCGCTGATCTCGGCGGCGACCTGCTCGCACGCGTCGGCCTTGCGGCTGGAGACGACGACCGTGGCTCCGGCCGTCGCGAGGGCGTCGGCGATCGCCCGCCCGAGGCCGCGGGTGGCGCCGGTGACGAGGGCGACCCGGCCGTCGAGGAGCCCGGTCATGCTGCACCGTCCTTCGCGCCGTCCTTCGCGCCGTACTTCTTGAGCTCGCGCAGGGCGATGCTGCGCAGGTGGACCTCGGTCGGTCCGTCGGCGACCTGCAGGGCGCGGGTGAGGGAGAACAGCCGGGCGAGCACGGTGTCGTCGCTGACCCCGGCGGCGCCCCACGCCTGGACGGCGCGGTTGACCACCTGGTGGGCGACCTCCATCGCCGCGACCTTGATCGCGGCGACCTCGGTGCGCGCGGACGCGTTGCCGGTGGTGTCCATCAGCCAGGCGGCCTTGAACGTGTAGAGGCGGATCTGGTCGATCTCCATCCGGCTGCGGGCGATCCACTCGCGGACCACGCCCTGGTCGGCGAGTGGTCCGCCGAACGCCTCACGGGTCTGCGCCCGGCGGCACAGCAGCTCCAGCGCCCGCTCGGCCATGCCGATCGCGCGCATGGCGTAGTGCATGCGGCCCGGTCCGAGCCGGCCCTGGGCGATGGCGAAGCCGTCGCCCTCGGCGCCGAGCATGTTCTCCGCGGGGACCCGGACGTCGGTGAAGGTGACCTCGCCGTGGCCGAGCCGGTCGTGGTAGCCGAACATCGGCAGGTCCCGCACGACCTCGACGCCCGGCGCGTCGGCCGGGACCAGGATCATGCTCTGCTGGCGGTACGTCGGCGCCTGCGGGTCGGACTTCCCCATGAAGATGATCAGGCGGCAGTCGGGGTCGAGGACGCCGGAGGTGTACCACTTGCGGCCGTTGAGCACGTAGTGGTCGCCGTCGCGTCGGATCGTGGAGGTGATGTTGCGGGCGTCGGAGCTGGCGACCTCGGGCTCGGTCATCGCGAACGCCGAGCGGATCTCGCAGTCCAGCAGCGGGTCGAGCCACTCCTTCTGCTGCTGCTCCGTGCCGTACATGGCGAGGATCTCCATGTTGCCGGTGTCGGGCGCGGAGCAGTTGATCGCCTCGTTGCCGATGATCGAGCGTCCGACGATCTCGGCGAGGGGCGCGTACTCGAGGTTGGTCAGGCCCGCCCCGCGCTCGCCGTGGGTCATGAACAGGTTCCACAGTCCCTGCTCGCGCGCGGTCCGCTGCAGGTCACGCATCACCTGGGGCTGCTCGTGCGGGTTCGCGTTGGCGGCGATCTGGGCGTCGTACACCGCCTCGGCGGGATAGACGTGCTCGGTCATGAAGGTCTCGAGCCGCGCCGCCAGGTCGGCGGTGCGGGGGGTGAGGTGGAAGTCCACGGGGGATGCCTCTCGCGTCGGTGCGGTGTACGGCGGTCAGGTGAGCCGGTCGGTGCTGGTCTCGATGAGGCGCGCGATGGTCGCGGGCAGCAGCTCCTGGGCGGGATCGTGATGACGACCCTCGCGGTGACGGCGCAGGTTGTGGCCCATGATCGCGGCCATCTTGAACCGGCCCAGCGCGTCGAACCAGGTGAGCTCGGCCGGCGGCGGGCCGCCGTCGGCGTACCGGTCGACCAGCTCGTCGGGCGTGGGGAGGCCGGGCACGACCCTCCCGACACCCGGGAAGTTGGCGCCGTCGGCGAAGACGAGGAACCAGCCCAGCTCGACCCGCGGGTCGCCGGGACTCCAGATCTCCCAGTCGATGAGCGCCGCCGGCTCGGTGCCGACGGACAGCAGGTTGCCGAGCCGGTAGTCGCCGTGGACCAGGACCGGCGCGACGGCGGCCGGGATCGCGTCCGCGAGCAGCCGCTCGAGGCGGTCCGCCCCGGGCACCAGCTCGGGCGGGACGGCGCCCAGGGTGCGGCTCCAGCGCGCCAGCTCGTCGGCCGGCGAGAGCGGCTCGGCGTCGACCGGCAGGCGGTCGAGCGGGACCCGGTGCAGCTGCGGGAGGATCTCGGCCGCCCTCAGCATCCGTGCCGCCGCGAGGTCCGGCTCGACCGGCGGGTCGTCGAGCACCGGCTCCAGGGACTCCCCCGCCACGAGGCTCATCGCGAACCAGCCCGGCTCGGTCTCGTCGGTGGCGCAGATCCGGGGCACCGGGACGTCGGTGTCCGCCAGGGCGGCCATGATCCGCGCCTGGCGCAGCATGTCGTGGCGGCCGATCGCCCGTTGGCCCGGCGGGACGGCCTTCACCACGAAGGACTGCTCGCCGAGCGTGATCCGGTAGGTGAGGCCCGAGTGGCCGCCCAGCATCGGCTCGAGCGCGGTCGCCGCGCCGTCGTACCCCTGGCCGCGCAGGCCGGCGACGACCCGCTCCTGGAGGTCGAGGGCGTGCAGCTCGGCCGGGGTGGGCCGGGTGTCGGTGGCCATCAGCGGGGCTCCCTCGGCAGGCCGAGCACCCGCTCGGCCAGGATGTTGTGCTGGATCTCGTCGGTGCCGCCGGCGATGCGGTAGCCGGGCGCGCCGATGACGTGCTCGGTCCACGCCCAGGCGCCCCAGCGGTCGCTCTCGACGGTGAGGTCGGGACCGAGCAGGGTCCGCACCACCTCGGAGGTGCGGGCCATCGTGTCGGTCGCGAGCAGCTTGCCGACCGACGCCTCGGGGCCGGCGTCGTGCCCGGCGACGACGGCCGCCGCGACCCGCATCCCGGTGAGGCGCTGGACGTAGCTGCGGGTGACCAGGTCGGCGACCTGGTCCCGCTCGAGCTCGGTGAGCGGCCGGCCCAGGTTGCGGGCCAGCTCCACGGCCTGGTCGGCGTTGTCGAGGCCGAGGTTGCCCGAGTCGAGCCGCTCGGACGCGAGGACGGTCAGCGCGACCTTCCAGCCCTGGCCCTCCGGGCCGAGCCGGTGCGCGTCGGTCAGGCGCACGCCGTCGAGGTAGACCTCGTTGAACGAGCTGCCGCCCGTCATCTGCCGGATCGGCCGCACCTGCACACCGGCGGCGTCCATCGGCACCAGGAAGGCGGTCAGTCCCGCGTGCTTGGCGGCAGCCGGGTCGGTGCGGGTGATGGCCAGCCCGTGGTCGGCGATGCGGGCGCCCGAGGTCCAGACCTTGTGGCCGTCGATGACCCACGCGTCGCCGTCGCGCACCGCGCGGGTGCGCACGGCCGCCAGGTCGGAGCCCGCCCCGGTCTCGGAGAACAGCTGGCAGGCGATGAGGTCGGTGCGCAGCATCGCGCGGACGTACCTCGCCCGCTGCTCCTCGCTCCCCCACTGGGCGATGGTCGGGGCGATCAGCTGCTGGGTGACCGGGAACATCTCGGTGCGCCGCGGGACGTCGTACTCGGCCTCGACCCGGCGGAAGGCGAGCAGGTACGACGTGGGCAGGTCGCGGCCGCCGTACTGCTCGGACCAGGTGATCGCACCGAAGCCCGCGTCGAACTTGGCCTGCTCGTAGGCGCGGATCCGGTCGGTCTGCGCGCGCTCCTCCTCAGCCGTCCAGTTCTCGAAGACCGCGACGCTGTCGGAGCCCTCTCCCCAGGCCCGGCGGGTGCGGGGCTCGGCCACGGTGGCGAGCCACGCCCGCGCCTCGGCGACGAAGGTGTCGATGTCGGGTGTGCCCATCTCAGACCCCCAGCACGGTGCAGGCGCTGACGCCGGGCGCGCCGTAGACATGGGTGAACCCGAGCCGCGGCGTGCCGGGAACCTGGCGCGCGCCGGCCTCGCCCCGCAGCTGGGTCACGATCTCGTGGACCTGGCGCAGCCCGGAGGCGCCGATCGGCTCTCCGTTGGCGATGCAGCCGCCGTCGGTGTTGACGGGCAGCCGGCCGCCGATCTCGGTCTCGCCCGCGCTGATCCACTTCTCCTGATCGCCGTGCTCGCAGAAGCCGCACTCGGCGAGGTGCATCAGCTCGGCTCCGGCCTCGGTGTCCTGCAGCTGCGCAACGTCGATGTCCGCCGGGCCGACGCCGGCCAGCTCGAACGCCGCCCGGGCAGCGGTGGTGCTGACGCTGGTCGGGTCGCCGGTACCCTGGATCGAGGGGCTGAACACCTCGAAGGTTCCGAAGGCGCGGGTGCGTGGTGCGACGGCGAGGACCTTGACCGCTCGCGCCTGCAGCCGCTTCGCGGCGGCGGCGCTGGCGACCACGATCGCGGCACCGCCCTCACCGGGTGAGCAGAACATGTACTGGGTGAGCGGGTCGTTGACCATCGCGGAGGAGGAGACCTGCTCCTCGGTCAACGCCTCCTGACGCCACGCGTTGGGGTTGAGCGCTCCGTTGCGGTAGGCCTTGGCGGCGACCCGCGCCAGCAGGCTCTCGGGCAGGTCGTGCTCGCGCAGGTAGCGCGCGATCTTGATCGCGAAGAACTGGGTGGTCACCATCAGGCCCGCGTCGCCGTAGCCGGCGGGCAGCCCCCAGTCCTCGGGACGGGGGTCGAACGCTCCGCGAGGGTGCTTGTCGAAGCCCACGGCGAGCGCGACCTCGGCCGCGCCCGAGCGGATCGCGTTGACCGCGGCGACCAGGGCGCTGCCGCCGGTCGCGCAGCCGTTCTTGACGTTCGTGAACGGGATGCCGGTCAGGCCGAGCTCGGCGACCAGGGTGTCGGCGAGGCCGGCCCCGTCGCTGCCGCCGAAGGCGACCTGGACGTCGGGCCAGGTGATGCCGGCGTCGGCGAGGGCGGCATGGATCGCCTGGACCGCCATCGTCCGCCCGGTGACGCCGGGCTGACGGCCGAACCGCGACAGTCCGGCACCGATGATCGCGACCTCGTCGCTCATCGCCGGGCCTCCTCGAGGTCACGACCGGCGAGCCACTCCCGGGTCGCGAACCGCGGGACCGGGTCGGTGGCCACCAGGGTGACCGTCGCGGCGGTCAGCTCGGCCGGGTCGTCCACCGTGGTCGCATCGAGCACGGCCTCCACCCGGACGCCGTCGGCGAGCTCGACGTACCCCACGGCGAAGGGCGTGAAGCCCTCCGCCGGGAGCACGTACGGAGGAGACTTGGGCGCGAACCGCTGCACCGTGTGGGCCCACACGGTGCCGGTGCGCGCCAGCGCCACGGCATCCAGGTCGGTGCTCCCGCACCGCTGGCAGCCGGTCGCCTCCGGGAAGGCGACGTTGGCGCAGGCGCGGCAGCGGCTGCCCCTCAGGTGGGGTGCTTCGGACGTCGCCGGCACGGCGGTCATCTCCTCGGGTGGTTCCAGCGCGGACAGGGTCGGACGGGTCAGCGACCGACCCACTTGGGCTCGCGCTTCTGCAGGAAGGCCTGGACGCCCTCCTTGCCGTCCTCGGACTGCAGCGCGTTGCCGACGGCCAGGTGCTCCATGATCATGAGCGACTTCACGTCGGCGTCGAGGCCCTGGTTGATGGCCATCTTCGTCAGCTTCATCATGAAGGGGGACTTGTCGGTCAGGGTGCCGATGAACTCCTCGACGCGCTGGTCGAGCTCCTCGGCCGGCGCCGAGTCGTTGATCAGGTCGAAGTCCTTGGCCTCCTGGCCCGACAGCAGCTTGCCGGTGAGCATGAGCTCCTTGGTCTTGCGCAGGCCGATCATCCGGGGCAGGCGGTAGATCGGGCCGGCGCCACCGAAGAGCGCGCGGCGGATGTGGAAGTCGCCGATCTTGGCGTCGTCCGAGGCGATCGCGAAGTCGCAGGAGATCATCAGCTCGAAGCCACCGGCGGTGACGTAGCCCTCGAGGACCGCGACGGACGGGGTGTTCATCGAGTAGAGCCGGTCGCAGACCTGCGCACTGAGCACCGCGACGTCCATCGCGGTGGTGGTGCCGATGAAGTCGGAGAGCAGCTCGTCGAGGTCGAAGCCGGAGCAGAACTGGTTCTGCACGCCGCGCAGGACCAGCACCTTCAGCTCGGGGTCCTCGTCGACCTCCTTGATGATCTCGTCGAGGCGGTGCAGCAGCTCCACCGTGACGGCGTTCTTCTTGTGGGGGCGGTTGAGCCACACCCGGGCGACGTCGCCGTCCTTCTCGAGAAGAACGTGGTCGGTGTCCACCATGTCATTGGTCCTTTCTGAACCGAACTGGATTCAGTTTAGTTTGAAGTGAGTTCAGTACACCTGTCAAGCGGCGGCTCGAGGAAATCTCGGCGCCGGGCGAGCCCGAGGCTCAGACGGTGAACCGCCCACCGTTGCTGAGGAGCACCGCACCCACGACGTTCGAGGCGCCGGGCGAGGCGAGGTAGCAGATGTTGTCGGCGAGCTCGTCCGCGCTCGCGTAGCCGAGCGCGCCGGTCGCCTCCATGGCCGCGCGGACCGAGGCCGGCGTACGTCCGGCCATGGGAGTGTCGACGGGGCCGGGGGCGACCGTGTTGACCCGGATGCCGTACGCGATGGCCTCCTTCGCGACGGACTGGCTCAGCGCGTGCACGGCCGCCTTCGACGCGGCGTAGTGGGGATAGCCGACCAAGGTGTCGAAGGCGGCCGAGGAGCCGACCGTGACGATCGCGCCCCTCCCCCGGGGCCGCATCGCCCGCACGGCGGCCCGCAGCACGTGGAAGGTGCCGTCGAGGTTGACGGCCATCGCCCGGCGCCACTGCTCGTCGGTGAGCCGGCCGATCACGTCGACCGGGTCGCCGCTCTCACCGGCCTCGCGGATCCAGGCCTTGGCGACCGGGTCGTCGACGCCGGCGGTGTGGACCACCACGTCGAGCGGACCGGCCGCGGCGATCGCGTCGACGAGAGCGTCGACGGCGGCCGGGTCGGTGACGTCGACGGCGTACGGCGTGCCGCCCACCTCCGCCGCCACCGCGGCGGCGTTGTCGCCCACCACGTCGGCGACGTGCACCGTCGCACCCTCCGCGGCCAGCCGGCGGGCCACCGCCGCGCCGATCCCCGACCCACCACCACTCACCAGCGCGGTCCGTCCGGTGAACCGGGCACCGGTCACTGCGTTCTCGTTCATCCGTCTCCTCCTGATCGATCCGGTCCCGTCGACGTCAGCAGCGGGCCGGAGGTCTGGGTGCTGAGGGCCCGGACGGCGTCGCGCAGCCGTCGCTCGGGCACCGTCAGCCGGGTGGTCTCCTGCTCGAGGAGCAGCGCGCGGTCGCGCACGCGGTAGGTCTCGACGTGGCGCTCGGCCTGCTCGGAGTCGAGGCGCCAGGCGCGTGCACCGAGCCGCAGCCGGGACAGCCGCAGGTCGGCCATCGCCCGCCGGAAGGCGGCCTCCCGGCCCGGCTCGACGAGGTACTCGTAGCGGACCAGCAGCTCGCCGTCCTCGGCGCGCTCGACGAGCGCGGGGATCGCGGCGTCGGGCGTGGCGAGCACCGGCTCGATGCCGGAGCTCGAGCGCAGGCCACCCAGGGCCAGCCAGGCGGCGTACCCGAGGAGGACGGCGGCGGCGGTCCCGAGCGCCCTGTCGATGCCGACGAGGTCCGCCGCCGCGCCCCAGCACAGCGCACCGAGCGCCTGCGTGCCCTGGAAGAGCATCAGCACCAGGGCGATCACGCGGGGGCGCACCCAGTCCGGCAGCGCCTGGTGCGCGAGCATCATCCACGTGCTCTGCACCGCGACCCAGCCCACCCCGGCGAGCACGAGGAAGGGCGCCAGCAGCCAGAGCTGGCGAACCAGGCCGAGCGCCAGCAGGTTGGCGGCGTACCCGGCGGCGAGGAGGGCGACGAAGACATGGGCGCGAAGCCGGGCGCGAAGCCGGCCGAGGGCCAGCGCCGCGGTCACCGCGCCGATCCCGAGCAGGCCCATCGCGATGCCGAAGCCCGCGGCGCCGAGCCCGATCAGGTCGTGGATCGCCAGCGAGACCAGGGCCCACAACGCACTGGCGGGCAGCCCGAACAGCACCATGCGCAGCAGCAGCCCGCGCGTCCACGGCGAGTGCCGGACGAAGCGGAGCGCACCTGCGACCGCGGCACCGATCGACTCGGTCCGTGGCGGGCGGCTCGTGCCCGCGGGACCGGCGAGCATCAGCAGCAGCACACCCGCCGCGAACAGCGCGGTGACCACGCCGAAGAGGACGAACGGACCGCTGAGGCCGAGCACGACGCCGGCGGTGAGCGGGCCGACGGCCCGGGCGATGTTGAACACGGCTCCGTCGACCATGGCCGCCGAGGGCACCGCCGCGCGGGGCACGACCTCCGGCAGCAGCGACTGCCAGGCAACACCGACGACGACCAGGGCGGTGCCGACCACGAGGACGGTGACCAGCAGGGGGATCGCCCGGTCGGCCCCCGTGGCGACCAGCACGGACGCCGCGACGGAGGCGACCGCGGACACCGCGACCGCCCAGCCGATCAGTCGCTGGCGCCGCGCATGGCTGACGACGACGCCCACGGGCAGCGCGAGCACGATGAACGGCAGGGACATCGCCGCAGGAGCGAGGGACACGACGATCGCGGCCTCTCCCCGCTCGGTGAGCAGCCACTGCACCCCGACGACGTGGACCCACACGCCGATCGCGTTCACCAGCTGCGCGCCGATCAGCAGCCGGAAGAGCCGCACGCGCAACGCCGCGCCCGGGCCGGCTGGCGCGGCGCCCTGGCGTCCGGACTCCCGGCCCATCTCCCACCACCCTCTTGAACTGAAGTGAGTTTAGTTTAAGGTGAGGGGCATCACGAACGGAAGGGGCGACAGCGAGATGGTCGAGACGGATCTGCTGGTCATCGGCGCCGGGATGGCGGGGCTCACCGCCGCCGCACGTGCCGCACAGGACGGTCGGCGCGTGGTCGTCGTCGAGGTCGGCGACGACGTCGGCGGGTCCGCGCGCTTCGCCGGCTACGCCTGGACCGCGCCCAGCCGCGAGGTGATGGACGAGGTGAACCCGCGCGGCGACGTCGGGCTGCGGCACGCACTCGTCGACCGGTTCGCCGACGCCGTCGCGTGGATCCGGTCGGTCGGCGTCGACGCCCAGGATGCGGTCCCGGTCCTCGGCTTCGGCAGTGGCCACCAGTTCGACACCAACCAGTACGTCGACCTGTGCCGCCGGATCGTCGTCGAGACGGGCGGGGAGGTCCGGCTGCGCACCGCGACCAGCCGCCTGCTCACCGACGGCGGCCGCGTCGTCGGCGCCGAGGTCGCCGGCGCGGACGGCCCCGAGGAGATCCGCGCGAGCTGGACGCTGCTGGCGACCGGAGGCTTCCAGGGCGACCCGGCACTGCTCGCCGAGAAGGTGCACCCGCGGGCCGGGGAGATGCAGCTGCGGTCCAACCCGCGCAGCACCGGTGCGGGCTACCGCCTCGCCACGGCCGTGGGCGCGGCGACCGGCGCCGAGGACGCCGGCTTCTACGGGCACCTGGTCCCCAGCGGCGTCCGGTTCGCCGACCCGGCCGACTTCGTCGACCTCTCGCTCTACTACAGCGAGCACGCCCTGCTCTTCAACCTCGACAACCAGCGGTTCACCGACGAGACGCTGGGCGACCACCTCACGACGATCGCGTTGCTGGAGCAGCCGGAGTCGCGAGGGCTGCTGATCTGCGACGCCCGCGTGCACCGCGAGTGGATCGTGGCGTCGTACGTCGAGGGCGCCGTCGCCGTCGACAAGTACGCCCTCGCCAGTCGGCGCGGCGGCCGGGTGGGACTGGCCGAGACGCTCGACGAGCTGGACTACCTCCCCGAGGAGTGGGGCTACGACGGCACGGCGATCCGGGCCGCCATCGAGGAGTTCAACCGCGCCGCCGCGGGGAGCGAGCCGCTGACGCCCGGGCGCGCGAAGGACGCCACACCGATGACGGAGGGCCCCTGGTACGTCGTCGAGTGCGTGCCCGCCGTGACCTTCCCCTTCCACGGGATCCGGATCGACGAGCAGGCGCGGGTCCTGGACGCCACCGGTACGCCGATCCCCGGGCTGCTCTGCGCCGGCTCCGACACCGGCGGGCTCTACCACCGCGCCTATGCCGGCGGCCTCGCCTCGGCCCTGGTGTTCGGCCTGAGTGCCGCCACGACCGTCAGCAGCTGACGCGTGCGCGACGAAGGGGCGCCCGGCTCGGCCGGGCGCCCCTTCGTCGTCGTGCGGGATCAGACGCCGACCAGGTCGGCGACCCGTGCGCGCTGCTCCCGGGACGAGCCGAACAGGCCTTCGTCCCCCAGCACCCGGCGGACGTAGCCATGGGCGTGGTGCTCCCACGTGAAGCCGATCCCCCCGTGCAGCTGCACGGACTCGTGGGCGGTCCGCATCGCGGCGTCGGCGCACACGGCGGCGGCGATCGCCACGGGCAGCGCAGCCTCACCCGGACCCGCGTCGAAGGCGACCGCTGCACAGCGCGACGCCGACCGGGCCCGCTCACGGTCGACGAGGACGTCGGCGAGACGGTGCTTCACGGCCTGGAAGGAGCCGATGGCCCGGCCGAACTGCTCGCGCTGCTCGACGTACTCCACGGTGCTGCGGAGCAGCTCCCCGACGATCCCGGTGTGCTCGGCGGCGACGGCGAGGTCGCCCAGGGACCGCAGCCGCTCGACGACCCGCGGGGACCGCTCGGGCCCCACGACGCAGCGCGCGGGCACGGCGCCGGCGCCCAGGTCGGCCTGTCGACGGGTCGGGTCGATCGTCGTCCGCTCCGTGACGGCCAGGTCGTCGGCTCGCAGCACGAACAGTGCGATCCCCTCCGGCGTCGCGGCGTCCACGACGACGAGGTCGGCAGCCGCGCCGTGCAGCACGCGCTCGCGACGGCCGGAGACCAGCCACTCACCGCCGGCTCGCTCGGCCGTCAGCCGCGAGCCGCCCAGCGACACCGCGACGACGGCATCGCCGGCCAGGGCAGGCTCGAGCAGGTCGCCGATCCCGGCGGGCTGGTCGGCGGCCGCGAGGGCCTGGCAGCCGAGCACCGCGGAGCTCAGCACCGGCTCGGGCAGCAGCGCGGCCCCGCACTCCTCGAGGACGACCGCGAGGTCGGCGATCCCGAAGCCGTGCCCGCCGACCTGCTCGGGCACCGCGAGCCGACCGACCTCGAGCTCCGCGTTGAGCCGGCGCCAGAGGTCCGCGGAGTAGCCGCCCGTGGACCCGGCCGCCGCGCGGACCTGCTCGTGGTCGGCGTGCTTGCGCAGCAGGTCACGCACGACCTCACGCAGCTGCTCGCGCTCGGCGACGGGCGCCATCAGCGCGGGGTCGAGTTCTGGCCAGGCGTGGACCACGGCGTCCTCCATGCGAATTGGATTGAGTTCAGTTCAGGTTAGGCGCACCGCCGTCCGCGAGCAAGCGCGCTGGACAGCAAATGCGAAGTGAACTAGGTTCAGGTCATGCCCAGCACGACCCTCGTCCGCTACTACGCCGCCGTCGACAGCGGTGACCTCGACACCGCGATGGACCTCCTCGCGCCTGACGTGCGATCCGCGATCCTGCTGCCCGGCAAGGCCGTGCGCGGCACCCGCCGCGAGGACCTGCGCAGCTACCTGTCCGGCCGCGGCGACGTGGTCCGCCGCCACGTCCCGCTCCGTGAGAGCGTCGCCGACGACGTCGAGTTCGTCTACGGCAAGGTCGTCGAGGACGAGCGGACGACGACCGGCTACTTCCTGGCGTCGGTCCGCATCGACGACGCCGGCCTGATCGCGGCCTACCAGGTGTCCTTCGACACCGAGCTGTCCCTGCTGCCCGATGCCTGAGGAGCCGACCCCGATGAGCACCACTCCCCTGCTGCACGCCTGGTTCGAGATCATGGACTCGACGACGCCGGAGCGCGTCCTCGACATGATCACCGACGACTTCCGGCTCTCGATCCTCTTCTCCACCGGCGACCGGGCCGCCGAGTTCGACGGGGACCGGGCAGGCCTCGAGGTCTACCTCGCCCAGCGCGAGGTGAGCGTCCTGACCCACCACGTCCTCCAGGGCGCCCGCATCGACGGCACCGAGCTCGTGCTCGGCGAGACCCGCCGCGACGGGGCGTTCGAGGCCTCGTTCAACGCCAGCGCGCAGCTCACCGGCGACGGCGCGCGAGTGCGCCGCCTGCTGATCTGCCGCAGCCCCAAGGTGCGGTTCACCGATCGCTGAGGAGGCTCCCGACGCCCCCGGCCCCGGTCTGGAGCCCGACAACGCCGGAAGCAGAGCCTTGCCTCGATCCCGGCGGCGGTCCACGCTGTTCGCTACGTCCGCCACCTCGATCACAGGAGCAGCCATGCCGGTCACGCGTGGATTTCTCGGTCGCAGACGCGGCCACGAGGGCCGGCTGCCACCCGGGCAGTACGACACCGGCGCCGGCTGGCCCGTGCTGACCGCGGAGGCGACGCCCGAGGTCGACACGGCACGCTGGTCGTTGACCGTCGACGGCCTGGTCGACCAGCCCACGACCTGGACGTGGGACGAGATCCACCGGCTGCCCGGGTCGAGCTTCCTCGGCGACATCCACTGCGTGACCGCGTGGTCGAAGTTCGACGTCAGCTTCCGCGGGGTGAGCGTCGACGAGCTGCTCGCGGCGGCGGGCCCCAGGCCGGAGGCGGCGTACGTCATGGCCCACTCGAGCACCGGCTACACGACGAACCTCCCCCTCAGCGACGTCGTCGACGGGAAGGCCTGGGTGGTCTGGGACTACGGCGGCAAGCCGTTGCCCCGGCAGCACGGCGGGCCGGCCCGGCTGCTGGTGCCGCACCTGTACTTCTGGAAGTCGGCGAAGTGGGTCTCGCGGCTGGAGCTGATGGCCCACGACCGGCCGGGGTTCTGGGAGCAGAACGGCTACCACGACCGTGGCGACCCGTGGCTCGAGCAGCGCTACCAGGGCGACTGAGGTCCACACCATGAGCGGATCCATCGACGGCGTGCGCGCACTCGAGACCACCTGGACCACCGGACGGATCATCGAGAAGGACCTGCCGACCCCCTCGACGGTCCGGCTGCGGATGCATGTCGAGGACCGGCACCGCCACCGGCCCGGACAGCACTACCTGATCCGGCTCAGGGCACCCGACGACTACACCGCCCAGCGCTCCTACTCGATCGCCTCCGACGAGGACGACCCGCTGGTCGAGTTCCTGGTGGAACGGCTCCCCGACGGCGAGGTCTCCGAGTTCCTCGCCGACGTCGCCGAGGTCGGCGACGTGCTGGAGATGCGCGGTCCGATCGGCCGCTGGTTCACGTGGGACACCACGACCCCGGCCCTGTGCCTGGTCGGCGGGACCGGCGTCGTCCCCGCCGTCGCCATGGCCCGCACCGCCCGCCGGCTGGGCCGCTCCCCGCTGCTCCGGGTGGTCGCGACGGGTCGCTCGCCGCAGGAGCTGCCGTACGCCGACGAGCTCGCCCGCGCCGGTGCCACGCTTGCCTGGACCCGCACCGCCACCGACACGCGGGCGGCGGGTCCGCTCACCGCCGACGAGCTCGCCCCGCTGCTCGCCGGCACGGACATCGCGTTCGTCTGCGGCTCGGCCCGCTTCGCCGCCTACGCGGAGGAGCTGCTGCTCGACTGCGGGGTGGAGCCGGGCGCGATCCGGGTGGAGCGGTTCGGTCCGACCGGCTGAGCACGAGCCCTCCCGAGATCGGACGCGACCGGCACGCTAACGGATGACGACGGCCGCCTCCGGGGTGGCGACCTGGAACGCGAAGGACTCCTCGAGGTACAGCTCGACCGTGTCGGCGGTGTGGCCGGCGTAGCCGAGGGAGATGTCCTGCCCCACCTCCAGGCGGAAGTCTCCCCCACGCGTGCTCACCACGACCGCGCCGTCGACCCCCGGGGTCCACACGATCGGGCCGTCGAGGGCACGCTCGACGTGGCGCCTCAGCGGCTGGCCACCCGCGTCGTTGCCACCGAGCACCTCGATCCAGGTCGTGGACCCGGCCGCGAGCGCGTACGGTCCACCGACACCGGAACGCGACAGCAGCTCGACCGCCTGCGCGACCTGACGCGGGAGGAGTGCCGGGTCGCCGCCCTGGCTGAGCACCGGGTGCGGCGTCGAGCCGATGATGCCGGCGAAGCCGGAGTCGCCCGAGAGCAGGGCCCGGTTCTCGAGCTCGGCGAGCCGGACCGCCGCCTCGTCGAGCGGTCCGAGGTCGGTGTCGAGGGCACCGCGGGCGTCGTCGTCGAGCTCGGCCCGCGACAGCGAGAACGGGACCCGGGCCTCGACGAGCGGCAGGACCACCCGCCGCCGCAGCGACGTGCCGGCGAGCGGGCCGTCCTCGGCGGCGCTCACCCTGCCGGTGCTCATGGCGGAGTGCTCCCAGCCGAGGGGGCCGCCGAAGTCGACCAGCCGGCGGGCGCCGAGCACCGGGGCCAGCCGGTCGCGGGCCTCGTCGTCGAGGTTCTTCCAGGTCGCCGCGGTGATCGGGGCGAGGTGCCGCATCAGGTGGTCCATCGGGAGTCCTCTCGTCGGGGGGCGGTCGTCGGGGGCGCGGTCGTCGGGTTCGGTCGTCAGCTCGGTGGGTGGTTCGACGGCCGGTTGCCGCCGATGCCGAGCGACCCGTCGGCGGGCGGGGCGGTGGCGGTCGGCGTACCCAGCGCGTCGAGGAAGGCGGCGGACGGCGCGAAGTAGGTCGTGCCGGTGACCGCGACGGAGAAGTCGAGGATCCGGTCGTGCAGGCCGGGCGGGTCGCCGACGTACATCCGCTCCAGCATCCGCTCGATGACCCACAGGTCACGGCAGTAGCCGATGAAGTAGGTGCCGAACTCCCCCGCGCCCGGGCTGCCGAAGGGCATGTTGTCGCGCAGGATGTCGCGCTCGGTGCCGTCGTCGTCGACGATCGTCGTCAACGTTTTGTGGGAGCGCTGCCCCGCCGCCGCGTCGTCGAGCTCGACGTTGTCCAGCTTGGTCCTGCCGATCACCTGCTCCTGCACCTCGGCCGGCAGCGAGCTCCAGCGGTCGAGGGCGTGGAGGTACTTCTGCGTCACCACGTAGCTCCCGCCGGCGTGCAGGCCGTCCTCCTCGCCCACCCGGGTCGCCCCGGGCACGTCGTCCCCGACCGGGTTCGCGGTGCCGTCGACGAAGCCGAGCAGGTCCCGCTGGTCGAAGTAGCGGAATCCGGTCGTCTCGTCCTCGACCCGGACCGCGCCGCGCAGCCTGTCCATGAGCAGCCGCTGCGTCTCGAAGCACAGATCGGCCCGGTCGCTGCGCAGGTGGACCAGCAGGTCCCCGGGCGTCGCTGCCGCCGTGTACGTCGCACCCACGACCGGCCGGAACGCGTGCAGCTGGGCGGGCGGCGGCGTCCCGGTCACCGCGGTCCAGACTCCGCTCCCGATGCCCACCGTGCAGCTGAGCATCGCCGCCGGGTCCCGGAAGCCGACCGTCTCGACGACGCCGGACAGGTCGGCCAACGCGGCCCGCACCGTGGCCGCGGCCGCCTCACCGGGCTCGAGCGAGAGCACCAGGAACACCGCGTGCGCGGTCAGCGGCGCGTCGATCTGCTGCACGCCGTACGTCATGGCGCTCCTTTCCACCGGTGCGCACACGTTGCCACGAACGCAGTGCCGCTCGCTACGACCCGCTGGGCGGAGCGGTGCACGCGGTTGGTGACGGCCCGGCCCGGTCAGCGGCGTGGGACGCCTTCGCCCTGGGCGAGATCACCGCTCCAGCGTGCCCGAGGACCGGACCTCCGCGGCCTCCACGACGTTGCTCAGGAGCATGGCCCGCGTCATCGGTCCGACTCCGCCCGGGTTCGGGGACACCCAGCCGGCGACGTCGTGGACGTCGAGGGCGACGTCGCCCGCGATCTTGCCGTCGGCGGTGCGTGAGACACCGACGTCGAGGACGATGGCGCCGGCCTTGACCATGTCGGCGGTGATGATGCCGGCCACCCCCGCTGCCGCCACCACGACGTCGGCAGCCCGGGTGTGCGCGGCGAGGTCGCGGGTCCCGGTGTGGCACAGGGTCACCGTCGCGTTCTCCGTACGCCGCGTCAGGAGCAGCCCGAGCGGTCGTCCGACGGTCACGCCGCGACCCACGACCACCACCTCGGCGCCGTCGAGGTCCAGGCCGTGGCGGCGCAGGAGCTCGATGATCCCGTTCGGGGTGCACGGCAAGGGAGCTCGTCGACCGAGCACGAGCCAGCCGAGGTTCGTGGGGTGCAGGCCGTCGGCGTCCTTCTCGGGGTCGATGAGCCCGAGGACGGCGTTCTCGTCGATGTGCGCCGGAAGCGGCAGCTGCACGATGTAGCCGGTGCACGACGGATCGGCGTTGAGCCGCAGGACCGCCTCCTCGACCGTCGCCTGGGAGACGTCGGCGGGTAGGTCGATCCTGATCGAGTCGATGCCGACCTCGGCACAGTCGCGGTGCTTGCCGGCGACGTACCAGGTCGAGCCGGGGTCCTCGCCCACCAGGATGGTGCCGAGCCCGGGGACGACGCCGTGCTCGCGGAGCTTCTCCACGCGGGCGGCGAGCTCGGCCTTGATCGCGGCAGCAGTCGCGGCCCCGTCGAGGATGCGCGCGCTCACGCGAAGACCACCGTGCGCGCGCCGACCAGCAGCACACGGTCCTCGGCGTGCCGACGCACGGCCCGCGACAGCACGGTGCGCTCGACGTCGCGGCCCAGTGCGACCAGCTGGTCGGCGGTGTAGGCGTGGCTCACGCGGTGCACGTCCTGCTCGATGATGGGTCCCTCGTCGAGATCGGCGGTGACGTAGTGCCCGGTCGCCCCGATCAGCTTCACCCCGCGGGCGTGGGCCTGGTGGTACGGCTTGGCGCCCTTGAAGCCGGGCAGGAACGAGTGGTGGATGTTGATGACCCGCCCGGAGAGCTTGCCGCACAGGTCGTCGGAGAGCACCTGCATGTAGCGGGCCAGCACCACGAAGTCGATCTGGTGCTGCTCCACGAGGGCGAGGAGATCGGCTTCTGCCTGCGCCTTGGTGTCCCTGGTGACCGGCAGGTGGACGAAGGCGATGCCGGCCTGTGCGGCGATCGGCGCGAGGTCGGGGTGGTTGGAGACGATCACCGGGATGTCGACGGGCAGCTCTCCGGTGCGGTGGCGGTAGAGCAGGTCGACGAGGCAGTGGTCGAACTTGGACACCATCACGAGCACGCGACGGCGATGGTCCGCGTCACGCAGGCCGATGATCGGGTCGAAGTCGGCCAGGGCGTCCACGAGCGTGCGGCGTACGGCCTCGGCACTGACCTCCGGGGAATCGAACTCGGCGCGCAGGCAGAAGGTGCCGGTGTCGGGATCGGTGTACTGCTGGCTGTCGACGATGTTGCCCTTGACGTCGACCACGCCGTCGGCGAAGGCACGGATGATGCCCGGCTGGTCAGGACAACGCAGGGTGAGCACGTAGCGGTTCATGTCAGCTCTTCTCAGCTCCGGACGCGGGTGCGCTCGGGGTCGTGGACGGGGGTGCGGACGACGACGGCCCGGCCGACCTCGCCGTCGAGACCGAGCTCGGTGCCGATCCTCGCCGCCGGGGCGGCGACGCGGGCCAGCGCGAGGGTCGCACCGCCGAGGGCCGGCGAGGGCACCGCCATCGTGACGAAGCCGACCTCCGATCCGTCGTGGAGAAGTCGGGCCCTCTCCGCGACGTCGGGGGCGCAGTCCAGGGTCACCGAGACCACCCGGGTCCGGACGTCGTCCTTGTGGGCCAGCAGCGCTCCGCGCCCCTGGAAGTCGGCCTTCTCGAGGTCGACGGCCCAGCCCATCCGGCACTCGAAGGGTGTGCTGGTCTCGTCGTACTCGACGTCGCCCATGATCATCCCCGCCTCGACGCGGACCTGCATGAGCGCGGCCGCGGCGGCCGCCTGGACGCCGAGGTCCTGGCCCGCCGCGAGGACCGCGTCCCAGAGCTCGAGGGCTCGCTCCACGGGAACCATGACCTCGTACCCGAGCTCGGCGGTGAAGCCCATGCGGTTGACGTGCGCGGGGATGCCGGCGATCTCGGTCGCCGGGTCGAAGGTGTAGTACGGGAAGGCCTCGTTGGACATGTCGCGGTCCGTCAGGCGCTGGAGCAGGGCCCTGCTGTTGGGTCCCTGCACGGACAGCACCGCCAGCGTGTCGCGGATCTCGGCGACCTGGACGTCGCGTCCGGCGCCGGCCACCTCGAGTGCCTGGCCGGTGGCCGGGTTGCCGCCGATGATGCGCACGTGGCCCTCACCCAGGACCGCCGCCGTGACGTCGTCGAGCATGTAGCCGTCCGGCGTCACGACGACGCCGTAGGCGATGCGTCGCGGGCCGAGGTCGCGCAGGTTGCGCGAGAACACCGCGTCGGCGACGGCGAGCGCGTCGGCTCCCGTGAGGTCCCACTTGTAGAGCATGGAGAACTCCAGCAGGGCGACGCGGTTGCGGATGGCGTCGTACTCCGTCTCCGGGTCGGTGTACCAGAGCGGTACGGCGAACCCGTACACGTCGATCGATTCGCCCGTGGTTGCGGGGAAGCGCGGCGAGAAGGGGGTCGAGCGCAGCGCGTCGGTCTGGATGGTCACGAGGCGTCTCCTCGGTCGGGCGGTCAGCGGACCGCGATGGGAAGTGCGGTGATCGAGCGGATGAAGTCGGAGTGGTCGTGGACCACGGGCCCTGCGAGCTCGAGAGTGGTGAACCGCTCGGCCAGTGCGGTGAAGACCACGTGGGCCTCGGCGCGGGCGAGCACCTGTCCGGCGCAGCCGTGGATGCCGCCGCCGAAGGCGAGGTGCTTGCTGAGGTCGACGTCGCGGTCGAGCCGGAAGGTGTCGGGCTCGTCGAAGACGAGCGGGTCGCGGTTCCCGGCGCCGATGAACAGGACCAGGACCTCGCCGGCGGGGATGTCGACTCCGCCGACGGTGATCGGTTGGGTGGTGGTGCGGACGACGAACTGCTCGGGGGTGTCGAGACGCAGGGTCTCGTTGACGATCACCTCGCGCTGGTCGGGCCGTTCACGGTAGGTGTCGAGGATCTCGGGATGCTCCGCCATCAGCTTGATGCCGTGCGCGATGAGGTAGGTGATGTCGAGGTGGCCCACCGCGAACAGCAGCGTCGTCGAGGCGATCACCTCGTCGTGCGACATCGTCCCCTCGTCCTCGAATCCGAGGAAGGCGTCCAGGAGCCCGTCACCGGGCCGGCGCCGCTTGTCGGCGATCAGGTCCTCGATGTGGCCGACGAACCAGTCGAACGCTGCAGCGGTGCCCGCCGCCTCCGCCTCGGTCGGGGCGAGGCCGAGGCTCTTGCCGATGTCGTAGGTCGCCTGCCGCACCTTGGTCCCGTCGGTGTCGGGAACTCCGAGCAGGTGGCTGATGGTGGCGAAGGTGACGGGGAAGGCCAGGTCGTGGACCGCGTCGAAGCTCGCCCGATCCGCAACGATCCGGTCGAGCCGGGCGTCGACCTCGGTCCGGGTGATGTCGGTCCAGGTCCTCACCGCCTTGGGGGTGAACCATCGGCTGTGGGTACGGCGCACGCGGGTGTGCTTCGGGGCGTCGGCGCCCAGCATGCTGTCGTGCAGCGGACCGGCGGGACCGTAGTCGAGCTCGGCGACCCCCAGCGTCCGGTCGTAGAGCAGGTTGCGGAGCGCGTCGTAGGAGGTGATCGCCCAGAACCCGTCAGGATGGCGGTGGACCGGGTGCTGCGCGCGCAGGGCCGCGTAGAACGGATAGGGATCCCTCCGGTACTCCGCGCTCAGGTAGGGCAGCGGATCGGTGGCGGACTGCAGTGTCGTCAGTGTCGTCATCGCTGCGCCTCAAGCCGCCGCGGTGGCGGCATCGGCGAGGACCGCTTCCGCCCACGCCACCGCCGAGGCGACCAGATCGTCGCTGCTCGACGCGTCGTGGCGGCCGAAGTCACCGAAGCGCTCGGCGCCGAGGGCGTCGAGACACTCGGCCAGCTGGTTGCCACCGAGGCTGTAGGACTCTGCGTAGCTGCTGTCACCCAGTCCGAAGGCCGCGTAGCGCACGCCGGTCAGGTCGGGCTGCTGCGCGTGAAGGGCGTCCACGAACGGCTGGGCCGAAGCCGGCAGCTCGCCGTCGCCGTAGGTGGAGCAGAGCACCAGGTACACGGTGGTCGGGTCCAGGTCGTCGGGGCCGATGTCCTGGAGGTCGACGGCCCGCGCGTCGCCGAGTGCCGCGACGATCTCCTCGGCCGCCATCTCGGCGTTGCCTGACTCGGTCCCGTACAAGACGTCGATGGTCATGCTGGTTCTCCTTCGAGGTGGTTGAGGTGGGGGCGGGCCAGCTGGAGCAGCGCCCGACGGTCGGTGACCTTGTTGCGCGTGCGGCCGTGGCCTGCAGTGGACCGTTCGTGGTGGTCGATGGCGTGCCAGCCGGCCAGATCCGTGGCGGGCACGCCGGCGAAGCATCGCTGCGGATCGGACCGGACCGACGACGTACGCCGTGCGTCCAGGTCGTCCAGGACGGCGGCTGCGACGAGGCGTGCGTCCGCGCGGGCGTCGGGAATGGTGCCGCGGGGCCCGCGGTGCGCCCATCCCACGCAGTAGAGGCCGGATCCGACCCGCCCCTCCTCGGCCCGCATGTCGTCCGGGACGAGTGCGGCCGGTCCGGTGAACCCGATGGCCGAGACGACCAGGTCGGTGACGACGGAGCGCTCGGTCCGGGTCGTGTCGGCGAAGACGACCTCCTCCACCCGGCCATTGCCTGCGATCCGCACCGGGGTCCAGCCGAACCTGAACCGGACCGTCACCCGGTCCCCGCGCCGCTGGCCGTCCCGGAGGTGGCGAAGGGCGTGCGCCTGCGGGCTCGCGTCGCCGCTCGTGAGGCCCTCGACGTCGAACGTCGCGCCGCTGATGTGGGCCAGCTCCTTGACCATGGCCGGGTCGAACCTGGCGTCCGCCACCGCTCCTCGTCCGACGACGACGACCTCCTCCACCCGGGCGGCGGCCAGTGCCGACGCCACCTCGCCCGGGAGGTCGCTGCCCTCGAAGTCGCTCTGCTCCTTCGCGAGCAGGCGTACGACGTCGATCGCGACGTTGCCGTTGCCGATGACCACCACGCGCCGGCCGAGGCACGGCGGTGCGTGGGTCGCGTCGGGATGTCCGTTGGCCCACCGGGTCAGCCGGCCGGACGCGACCACACCGGGCAGGTCCTCCCCCGCGATGCCGAGTCGTCGGTCGCGGTCGAGGCCGGTGGCGATGACGACCGCGTCGAAGCTCGAGCGCAGGGCCTCGAGGCTGACGTCGGTGCCGACCTCGACGTTGCCGACGAAGCTCACGTCCGGGTGCGCGAGGACGCGGTCGAACTGCCGGGTGACGGCCTTGGTGCCCTGGTGGTCGGCTGCAACGCCGTACCGCACGAGCCCGAACGGGACGGGGAGTCGCTCCACGAGGGTGATCCCGACTCCGGGACGGGCCTTGAGGAGGGCCTGGGCGGTGTAGCAGCCGGCGGGGCCGCTCCCGACGACGGCGACCTGGACGCTCATCTCAGGCCGCCGTCTCGACCGCGACCTCGACGGCGCCGGACCGTGCCCGGCGCTTGAAGGCCGTCGAGACCAGCCAGCCGAGGAGCGTCACCGCCGGCACCGACCACAGCAGGACCTCGCACGTGGTCTGGCTGCCGCCGGTGAGGGTCTGGAAGTTCTTCACGATGACGAACAGCTCCCCGAGCATCAGCACCACGGTGACAGCCGGCGCCACCGTGGTGCTCCACGCGTTGGAGTGCACGCGGTGGGACCGGAAGTACCGGATGATCGAGATGGAGACGAGCACGTACAGGACGACCAGCGCTGCGACGGCCTGGCCGCTGAGCCATCCGAACAGCGTGGCGACGGGGTTCTTGTCCCCGATCATGAACCACGCCATCACCAGGACGACGGTGATCGACTGGACAGCGGCCGCGACCGCGGGAGCCTGGTGCCGGTTGGTGCGGCACAGGCGACGGGGCAGCTCGTCGTGCTCGGCCATGGCGTGCAGGTACCGGTTCACGATGTTGTGGAACGCCAGCAGGCCGGCGAGCAGCGAGGTGCACAGCAGCACGGACGTCAGGTCCGCCGCCCAGCTGCCGAGCACGCTGCTGACCGGACCGAGCACGAAGTTGCCCGGGTCGGTGGCGAGGGTGTCGAGCGCGGCCCCCTGCGCGGCGCCTGCACCGTAGTAGGAGATGAGCACCCACATGATGAAGGCGAAGAAGACGGCGATGAGGCTCACCGAGAGGTAGGTCGCCCGCGGGACCGTGCGCTGGGGCTCCCGGGCCTCGCCGGCGTAGATCGCCGTGGACTCGAACCCGAACATCGACGCGATCGCGAACAGCACCGCGATTCCCGGCGCTCCCGCGGTGACGGCGTGCGGGCCGAAGCTGGCGGTGAGGTCGAAGCCGTGCGGAGCACTCCCCCGGGCGATGACGCCGATGGCGAATGCCAGGAGGATGGCGACCTCGGCGCTCACCAGCACGGCCATCACCCGTGCCCCGACCTCGATGTTGCGGCGGCCGAAGGCGTAGACCAGGGCCACGGTTGCCAGCACGACCACCCACCACGCCACGTCGACGTGCAGGTACCGGGCGATCAGGCCGCTGGCCGTCGCTCCGAACAGGCCGTACATCGCGGCCTGGATCGTGTTGTAGGTGATGAGCGCCAGCCACGACCCGACGCGGGCCACGCTCACGCCGAGGCCGGCGCGGATGAGTGCGTAGAAGCCGCCGACGCTGTCGACGTACCGAGTGATCGTGGTGAAGCCGACCGCGAAGAGGATGATGACGAGGCCCACGACGAGGTACGCACCGGGTGCGCCGGCGCCGTTGCCGAGGGCGACCGCCAGCGCGGCGGCCCCGACGATGCCGGTCAGGGGTGCTTGGGCCGAGAGGACGAAGAAGAGGATCCCGACCACGCCGACGGCGTCCTTGCGCAACGCAGTGGTGGGCCCGGTGGGTTCGGCGACAGACATGTGCACCCCGCAGAAATTGGTTGCGTGACTTAAACTATCCAAGTGGAAAGTTCTTGGGACAAGTAACCCGGATCACATCAAACTTGTCAAGTGGCTAGTTCTGCGACGGCGCGCGGCGAACGTCTCTCCCCGCGCGGTTCGGTAGGTTGACGGTGATCAGCGAGGAGCAGCATGAGCAACGAGTCATCCCGGGCCGTGCAGTACGGCGGAGGTCGCGAGGCGCTCCTGGAGGCGACGATCCGGGTGGTCGCGCGAGCGGGACTGCGCAAGGTGACGAACCGGGCCGTGGCCGAGGAGGCGGGCGTCACGCACGGCTTGGTGAGCCACCACTTCGGGAACCGCGACAACCTCATCGCCGAGGCGTTGAAGTACGTCCTCGAGCGAAGCCTGGACCGATCGACGCTCGAGTCCGGCACCGGCTCGGTCGACGACTTCGCGCGGACCCTGGTCGAGATGGCGACCAGCGATGCAGACGGTCAGGCCTTCCAGTACGAGCTGATCCTGGAGAGCCGGCGGCGTCCTGAGCTGCGCCCGCTGGTGGCCAGCCTCTATGACACCTACCGAGACGCCACTCGGCGAGAGCTGGAACGCATCGGACTGGCCGACCTCCCCGGCCTGGACCACGCGGTGTTCGCCGCGCTCGACGGGCTGGTCTTCCAGGAGCTGGCCGACCCGGACCCTGCGCGCATGCAGTCGGCACTCGAGGCCCTGCACGACCTGCTCCGCTCCGCCACCGCTTCGCTCTCGACGGGTGCCACGGCGCGCGCTGCGCACGGCTGACAGTACGCCGACGCGGGTCGAGTCCGGTGCCGACGGTGACGAGTCGACTGCGCACCCATCGGCGGCGAAGCCCAGCGACCTGCTCGGCAGCCGCTCGGCGCTCCTCGTGACGGGCGGGCCTCAGTGCGCGAGGTGGGCCCTCGTGGTGTCGCGACCCCCCTCCTTGGCCGCGTACAACGCGCGGTCCGCGCTGCGGACGACGTCAGCCAGGTCCGGTGCGCCCGTCCCGGCCCCTGACGACGAGTCGCAGCCCGGCTCGACCGTGGCGACGCCGACGCTCACCGTCAGTCCCTGGGTCCCGGGAAGGTCGGTGGCTGCGACCGCGGCGCGGACGCGCTCGGCGAGCGCGCGGCCATCGGCCAGACCCGTCCCGGGAAGGAAGACGCAGAACTCCTCGCCGCCGAAGCGGGCCACCAGGTCGCCGTCGCGCAGCTCGTCGCGGATCACCGCAGCCGCGGCCTCGAGCGCGAGATCGCCGGCGAGGTGTCCCCACGTGTCGTTGAACAGCTTGAAGTGGTCGAGGTCGGCGAACAGGACGCTCCAGGGACGTCCGTGTCGGCTGCAGCGGGCGGCCGCCGTACGTGCCTGACGGTCCCACGCCTCGAACCGCAGGAGCCCGGTCTTGTCGTCGTGCTCGGCACGCTGACGCAGGGGCTCGTGGAGAGCGGCACGCTGGGCGAGCACGAACACGGGGAGCAGCAGGACGAGGAACCACGGTGCCGCGATCCAGACCGCGGCCGTCAGTCCGCCGACCAGCAGGACACCGACCTCCGTGAGGTAGAAGGTGGGTTGCCGGAGTGTCCGTCGCAGCCAGGTCTCGTCGCCGGCCTCGTTGAGGTAGGCACTGCCGTGGAACATGACCGTCTGGACGGCCAGGAACGCCGCAGTCCCTGCCAGCACGGCCACCATCCCGCACAGACCGTTGCCACGGGTCAGGCTCTCCTCGCCGAGCACCGTGTGCACGACCCCGGCGGCCGCGACGCCGGCCAGGACGACGTACGCCGCCGACCCGACCCACTTCCACAGCGGCACCCGCAGGCCGCGCCAGCGGGCGTGGGCGTAGCAGCACGCGACGACCGGGAGGAGCCAGCCGACCGAGAGGACGATCGCGCATGCGAAGGCCCACGTCGACAGCGCCTTGTGAGGACGCTGGCTGAACGCGGCACCCCCTTCGAGGACCCTGCCGATCTCGACGTTCACCACCGACGCAGCGACGATCGCGAGCGCGGTCCACGGCTCGTGAGCGGTGTGTCCCTCCCCGACCCGATGGTCGAGGGCCACCGGGAGGACCAGCGCTGCGACGACGGCCGACCCGACCCACAGCTGACAGGCGACAGGGGTGATCAAGAACGCGGGCATCGACGAGGACCGCACTCTGACGGTGCTGGCGCCATCGGCCATCTCGCCCTCCCAGATGGACGCTGGATCCCGACGACATCGACGCTCCTCGGAACAGGAGACGCACGACCCATCGGCGTCACCCCGGGTCAGTTGAGGTCTTGGCCCTGACGGTCTCCGGTCGGGAACAGCGACCACGACCCGACGTGCACACGCCCCCCGACGACGAAGAAGGCCGGACCCTGTCGGATCCGGCCTTCTGTTCGGTGGAGGTGAGGGGACTCGAACCCCTGACCCCCTGCATGCCATGCAGGTGCGCTACCAGCTGCGCCACACCCCCGGGTGTCATCGCCCGCCCTGAAGCGGGGCAACGACGGAAATACTAGCCACACCCCCCACACAAGGTGAAATCGGGGGGTCACCCGTTGTACGACGCGAGCGCCCACTGCCCCGTCGAGCGCTCCTCGAGGACCACGCGGGCGCAGTTGCCCAGGGCGCGCAGGTCGTGCGCGAGCTCGAGGGGCCAGCCGAGGAAGGTGACCAGGCCGGAGCGGGTGGCGGCGCCGTGGGAGACGGCGACGCCGGTCTCGCCCGGGCCGAGGGCGGCGGCGAGGTCGGTGACGGCGGCGGTGAAGCGCTCGGCCACCTCGCGGGTGGTCTCGGCGCCGGGGATGGAGTCCCACTCACCGCGCTGGAAGAGGTCGAAGGCCGCGGGGTCGCGGGCGTCGAGCTCGGCGTGCGTCATGCCCTGGTACTCCCCCAGGCGGAACTCGCGCAGGCGCTCGTCGTACGTCGGCACGAGCCCGGCCTCCTTGGCGATCGTGTCGGCGGTCTGCCGGGCACGGGCCAGGTCGCTGGACCAGACCAGGACCGGGTCGAGGGCAGCGATCAGGGGCGCGACGACGCGCGCCTGCTCGAGGCCGGTGGCGTCGAGCTCGACGTCGAGCTGGCCCTGGATCCGGCGCTCGGCGTTCCAGGCGGTCCGCCCGTGGCGGACCAGGACGATGCGGCGGGCGGTCACGCCACGGGACCGTGGACCTCGGCGGGCAGGTCGATGGTCGGGCAGTCGCGCCACAGCCGCTCGAGGGCGTAGAACTCGCGCTCCTCGGAGTGCTGGACGTGGATGACGACGTCGCCGTAGTCGAGCAGCACCCAGCGGCCGTCGCGGTGGCCCTCACGGCGGATCGGCTTGGCGTCGAGCTCGCGCAGCTTGTCCTCGATCTCGTCGACGATGGCGCGGACCTGGCGGTCGTTGGCGCCGGTGGCGAGCAGGAAGGCGTCGGTGATGGCGAGCTGCTCGCTGACGTCGAAGGCGAGCTGGTCGGTCGCGAGCTTGTCGGCGGCGGCGAGGGCAGCGGCGTGGACGAGCCGGACGGCGTGGTCGGTGGCGGTCATGGGGTATCCGTTCCGGGTGCGGCCGGGTAGAGGCCGTGCTTGGTGATGTACTGGACGACGCCGTCGGGGACGAGGTACCAGACCGGCTGGCCGGCCCGCTGTCGCTCGCGGCAGTCGGTGGACGAGATCGCCAGGGCGGGAATCTCGACCATGGTGACCCGGTCGTGCGGGATCCGGGCCAGCGTGGCCGGGTCCATCTCCGCCCCGGGGCGGGTGCAGCCGACGAAGTGCGCCAGCTCGAAGAGCTCGTCGGCGTCACGCCAGCTGAAGATGTCGGTGAGCGCGTCGGCGCCCGTGATGAAGTACAGGTCCGCGTCGGGTCGCAGCCTGCGCAGGTCGCGCAGCGTGTCGCCGGTGTACGTCGGCCCGCCCCGGTCGATGTCGACCCGGCTCACCGTGAACCGCGGGTTGGCGGCGGTCGCGATGACCGTCATCAGGTAGCGGTGCTCGGGCGGCGAGACCGCCCGGTCCGCCTTCTGCCACGGCTGGCCGGTGGGCACGAAGACGACCTCGTCGAGGTCGAACCAGCCCTGGACCTCCGAGGCGGCGACGAGGTGGCCGTGGTGGATGGGGTCGAAGGTGCCGCCCATCACCCCGATCCGGGGACGACGGGGCGCGTCTGTCACAGGCTCACCAACGACACAGCCGGCCTCAGCTGTGGTCGCGGCCGCCGCCGAACCAGACGAGGCCGAGGAGCAGGAAGAGGAGGAACGCCAGCACACCGCCACCGATGAACCACGGGTTCACGGCGGGCTCGCCGTGCTCCTCCGCGGCGCGGGCGACAAGGAGGGCGACCTGGCTGATCTGGCTGAGCATGGCGGCATCGTATCCAACCCCAGGCGCATCCCCGACATGCGGCGCAGTGATCGCCGCACCGCCCGCCGTTTCTGGGCGGAGGAGCGAGCGAGGAACGAGCGAGCCGGACGACTCAGTGCACGGCGAAGTCGACGCCCAGGAAGAGCAGCGAGAACCGCAGGGTGCGACCGAGGAAGACGGTGGGCACGAACACCCACATCGGCATCTTCAGGATGCCCCCGATGGCCGCCATCGCCAGCAGCGGCGGGATGCCGGCCGAGGCGGCGACGAACATGATCGCAGCGGCGTACCAGGGCCGGCCCTGCATCCGCTGCATCCACTTGTCGTAGGACGCCTTGATCTTCGGGCCGGAGAGCTTCTTCTGGGCCCACTTCGACTCCGAGCCGCGACGGGCGGCCTCGTAGACGATCACCTTGCCGATGGTGGCGCCCGCGCCGGCGGCGATGCCGAGCGAGATGGCGGTGGCCGTGCCGGCCTCGGCGGCCCCGGCTCCGAGGATGTAGACCTCGATCGGCAGGAACGGGAGCAGGGCGGACGCGATGCTGAAGGCGAACGTCGTCAGCCACAAGATCATGCTGCCGAGGCCCCTTCGGGGCTCGCCTCGCGCGTGGGCACCGGCAGCCCGAGCCTGAGCAGCCACCCCAGCGAGACGCACTTGAGGACCAGCAGGCCGATCGCGATCAGGGTGCCGAGCCACACCCACCCGCTGACCAGCAGGATGACGGCGAAGGCGCCGGAGTTGGCGGCCTTGCCGATGCGCGACCAGTTCCACAGGTAGATCCGGCGGTCGATCACGTGGAAGTAGTTGGGGCTGCGGATCGGCCAGGCGAGGAAGGCCAGCGACAGGTACATGTCGATGACCATGAACTCGAACAGGTAGATCGCGATCGGGATGCCGATCCACTTCATCGGCTCGTCGCTGATCCAGCCGCCGGGCTGCAGCCAGACCAGCCCGACGTACAGCGCACCGCAGCTGAGCCGGTCGCACATCATGTCGACGACCGCGCCCATCCGGGTCTCGCAGTCGCGCCAGCGCGCCCACTCGCCGTCGATGCTGTCGCCGACCCAGTAGGTGACCAGGCCGACCACGATCAGGGTCAGGCTGTGGTCGTACGCCGCCCACACCGCGATCGCGAGCGTGATGACGGTGCGCACGAACGTGATGACGGTCGCCCCGGTGAAGAGTCGCTCGACCGAGGGGTCGGCGTAGATCCGGTCCGGGGAGCCTGCCATGTCGCGAAACCTACCCGGTCGCGGGAACTGTCCGGACGCCAGACCCCCTGGAGTACCGGGGATTCACCGACCGTCCACCTCGCGCTCCTAGCCTCGCCACCGTGATCTGGCTGGCCGTCGTGTTCGCGCTCGCGGGCGCGCTGACCACCGCGGTGTCGACCTCGAGCCAGCACCTCGCGGCGGCCCGGGCTCCGCTGGTCGCGCTGCTGCTCGCGGTGGTGCTCGGGCCGGTCGGGTTCACCTTCCACGTGCTGGCGCTCGACCACGGCCCGATCGGGCTGGTCCAGCCGATCGGGGTCCTGGGCATCGTGCTCGCCGTCCCGCTGCGCGCAGCACTGGCCCGCACCCGCCCGAGCCGGACCGAGCTGGTCGCCGTGGCGGTCACCGGGCTCGCGATCGCGGCGCTGCTGCTCGCGACCGACGCCCGTGAGGCCGGGGCGCCCGTGGACACCGGGCTGCTGGTCGGCACCGTCGGCGCCTGCGCGGTGGTGGCGGCGCTGCTGGTCGCGGTGGCGGGCGGCGTACCGCACCCGACCGGACGGGCGTTCCTGCTCGGCACCGCGTCGGGGACCCTGTTCGCGCTGATGTCGGTGCTGGTCGAGGCGGACCGGTGGTACGTCGTGCTGGCCGCCTGTGGCGTCGGCGGGGTCGCGGTCAACCAGCTGGCCTACCGCGCCGCCCGGCTGTCGGCGTCGATGCCGGTGCTCAACGTCGTGAACTGCCTGCTGACGCTCGGCTTCGCCCATCTCGTGCTCGGCGAGGTGCCGCACCGGACCCCGGTCTCGACCGCGGTGTCGCTCGCGGCCCTGGCCGCGATGGCCTGGGGCCTGTGGCGCCTGACGTCAGCGGACGTGGCCGTCGCCGATGACGACGTACTTGGTCGAGGTCATCTCGGGCAGGCCCATCGGGCCGCGGGCGTGCAGCTTCTGGGTGCTGATCCCGATCTCGGCGCCGAAGCCGAACTCGCCGCCGTCGGTGAACCGGGTCGACGCGTTGACCAGCACCGCGGCCGAGTCGACCTCGGCCACGAAGCGCCGTGAGGCAGCCAGGTCCTCGGTGACGATCGCGTCGGAGTGACCGCTCGACCAGGTGCGGATGTGGTCCAGCGCCGCGTCGAGGTCGGGTACGACGCGCGCGGCGATGTCGAGCGAGAGGTACTCGCTCGCCCAGTCCTCGTCGGTGGCCGCCACGACGCCGTCGTACCCGGCGAACGCGTCGTCGCCGTGGATGGTCACGTCGGCCTCCTGCAGCGCGGCGACGACCCGCGGCAGGAACTCCCCCGAGACGTCGGCGTGCACGAGCAGCGACTCCGCCGCGTTGCAGACGCTGGTGCGGTGGGTCTTGGCGTTGAGCACGATGGCGAGCGCCTTGTCGAGGTCGGCGGCCCTGTCGACGTAGACGTGGCAGTTGCCGACGCCGGTCTCGATGACCGGCACCGTGGACTCGTTGACGACCGACTGGATCAGGCCGGCTCCCCCGCGCGGGATCAGCACGTCGACCTGGCCGCGGGCGCGCATCAGTGCCTTGACGCTGTCGTGCGTGTCGCCGGGGACGAGCTGGACGACGTCGGCCTCGAGGCCCGACGCGGCGATGGCGTCGCGCAGGACGGCGACGATCGCGGCGTTGCTCGACCGGGCCGACGAGCTGCCGCGCAGCAGGACGGCGTTGCCGGACTTGAGGCAGATCCCGGCCGCGTCGGCGGTCACGTTGGGCCGGGCCTCGTAGATCATGCCGACGACGCCGAACGGGACCCGGACCTGGCGCAGCTCGAGGCCGTTGGCCAGCACGCTGCCGCGGACCACCTCGCCGACCGGGTCGGCGAGGCCGGCGACGTCGCGCAGGCCCTGGGCCATGCCCTCGAGCCGCTCGGTGGTCAGCCGGAGCCGGTCGATGATGTTGGGCGGCGTGCCGTCGGCCTCGGCGCGGGCGACGTCCTCGGCGTTGCCGGCGAGGATCTCGTCGGCGCGCGCCAGCAGGGCGTCGGCCATCGCGTGCAGGGTGGCGTCCTTCCGGGCGCGCGTCGCCAGGGCCAGCGAGCGGCTGGCGACGCGGGCGCGCTGGGCGACCTCGCGGACCTCGACCTCGGCAGTCATGACACCAAGGATAGGAGCGTCAGGCGCAGGGGCGGCTCTTGGGCTGGATGCCGGGCTTGTGGGTGATCCGGGTGCTGGCGAACATCTTCTGCCACTGGGCGTCGTAGGCCGCCACGACCGCCGGGTCGTGCACCTCGAAGGTGACCTCGTCGCTGCTCAGCCCGGGCGGCGACCAGTTCTCGGAGCCGGTCCAGACCACGTGGGTGGCGGCTCCGCGGAAGGTGCCGTCGACCGTGACGTACTTGAGGTGCGAGTAGCAGCGCGCGCCGAAGACGATCTCGTCGCCGGCGGTCGAGAGCTTCTCGCCCCAGTCCCAGTCGGCGATCCGGACCGGGATGCCGGCCTTCTGCAGGATCCTCACCACCGGCCCGCTGACCACCGAGCCGACGACGGCGATGTCGCAGCCCTCGGCGCGCATCGAGGCGAGCTCGCGGGCCAGGGCCTCGCCGCGGCCGGCGTACCAGGCGTACATGTTCACCCGCACCACGCTGTGCCCCTGGCCGTCACCGAGGCCGCCGGGTGCCGCGCAGTCGACGCGGCGCAGCCGCTGGAGCTGCGGGTCGCCGGTGGCCGCCCGCGCGACGCGGACGCGCTGGAAGTCGGCACCCACGGTCTCGCTGGAGTACTCCAGGTGGCGAGGCTTAGCGGTCCGGTCCCGCTTCAGCTGCTCGAACACCTGGGTCCAGGCGGCGAAGAGGGCGTCGTCGCCGCTGACGGTGAGCGCGTCGTTCCACTGGCCGGCCGCGGCGCCGTACCCGAGGTTGCTGGAGCTGCTGATCACGACGGCATGGGCGGCCCCGGTCTCGCTGAAGGAGTAGACCTTCATGTGCAGGTTGCCGGTGCGGGAGCCGTTGCGGCACGCGCTCGTGCAGATGTAGAGGAAGCTGTCCGACTTGCGGTTGCCTCCCAGGCGCGCCTGGAGCCCCCGGATGGTCTTCCCGATGATGTTGTCGTTGACGACGATCTGCACGTGCACGCCGCGCCTGTGCGCCTTGAGCAGCAGCCGGGCGGTGTCGTTGCGGTCGATGTTGTAGGTCGCGATCCGGATCGTCGATCCCGCCGGGGCGTGCCGGATCGCGGCGTGCACGCGCCGGACCACCTTGGTGCGCGCCTTGTACCCGCCCATCGGGTTGTTGAAGGTCGGCCCCGTCGTGGGCAGCCAGGTGTCGTCGGCAGTCGCGGCCGGGGCGGGAGCGACGAGCAGGGTGGCGAGCACCAGGAGCAGGGCGGCGACGGTCTTCACGCGAAGAACACTAAGCCACTGGATTTAATCGATCAAAGCCGCGGCAAATGCAGCGCGGGACGCCGTACCGGAGTACGACGTCCCGCGGCCGGGTGAGCGGCTGGCTCAGCCCTTGCGCTTCTCGATCTCCGCGGTCACGGCCGGGAGGACGGTGTGGAGGTCACCCACGACGCCGAAGTCGACGAGCTCGAAGATCGGCGCCTCCTCGTCCTTGTTGACGGCCACGATGGTCTTCGAGGTCTGCATGCCGGCGCGGTGCTGGATCGCACCGGAGATGCCGTTGGCGACGTACAGCTGCGGCGAGACGACCTTGCCGGTCTGGCCGACCTGGAAGGTGTGCGGCTTCCAGCCCGAGTCGACGGCGGCACGCGAGGCACCCACGGCGGCACCGAGCGCGTCGGCGAGGCCCTCGACCGCGGTGAAGTCACCGCCGGTGCCACGACCACCGGAGACCACGATCGCGGCCTCGGTGAGCTCGGGACGACCGGTGGCCTGGCGCGGCTGCGAGGCGACGATCTGCGCGGTCTTGGCACCGTCGGAGATCGTGGCGGCGAACTGCTCGACGGCACCGGCGCCCGCGCCCTCCTCGGGGGCGGCGGCGTTGGGCTTGACCGCGATGATCGGCGTGCCCTTGACGACCTTGGCGTCGACGGTGAAGTTGCCGGCGAACACCGACTGGGTGGTGACGATCTCGCCACCGTTCACCTGGACGTCGACGGCGTCGGTGATCAGGCCCGAGGAGAGCTTGATCGCGAGACGGCCGGCGATCTCCTTGCCCTCGGCCGAGGCCGGGATCAGGATCGCGGCCGGCGAGGTCTTCTCGGCGAGCTGCTGCAGCACCTCGGCCTTGGGGGCCACGAGGTAGCCCTTGATCTCGGCGTCGTCGACGACGTAGACCTTGTCGGCGCCGTACGCCTTGACCGCGTCGGCCGCGGCGGCGGCCTTGTCGGCACCGCCGATGAAGACGGCCGAGGGGGAACCGATGCGCTTGGCGATCGCCAGCAGCTCGTAGGTGGGCTTGCGGACCGCGCCGTCGACGTGGTCGACCAGAACGAGAACTTCAGACATGGATCAGGCTCCTCAGATGAACTTCTTCGACGCGAGGAACTCGACCAGCGCCGTGGCGCCCGAGCCGTCCTCGTCCTTGACGATCTCGCCGGCGGTGCGCGCGGGACGGGCGGTCACGTTGTCGACCTTGGTCCACGCGGCGTCGAGGCCGACCTCGGAGGCGTCCACGCCGATGTCGGCGAGGGTGAGCGACTCCAGCGGCTTCTTCTTCGCGGCCATGATGCCCTTGAAGGACGGGTAGCGCGCCTCGCCCGACTGGTCGGTGACCGAGAGGACCAGCGGGAGGGTGCCGCCGACGACCTCGGTGGCGGTGTCGCCGTCACGCTTGATGCGGACCTGGTCGCCCTGGGTCTCGACGACGGCCGCGAGGGTGACCTGCGGCAGGCCGAGGCGCTCGGCGAGCATCGCCGGGACGACGCTCAGGCCACCGTCGGTGGACGCGAGGCCACCGACGACGAGCTCCGGGACACCGATCTTCTCGATCGCCTTGGCGAGCACCAGCGAGGTCGCGACGGCATCCGAGCCGGCGATCGCGTCGTCCTGCACGTGGACGGCCTTGTCGGCACCCATCTGCAGCGCCTTGCGGACGGCGGCCTCGGCCTCGGCCGGACCCACGGTCAGCGCGGTGACGGTGATCTCCTCGTCGGCGCGCTTCTCCTTGATCTGGAGAGCCTGCTCGACGGCGTACTCGTCGAGCTCGGAGAGGAGACCGTCGACGCCGACGCGGTCGACAGTGTTGTCCGCCTCGAACTTCCGGTCACCCGTGGCGTCGGGGACGTACTTCACAAGGACGACAATGTTGGAGAGAGTCATGGTTGTGGCCGGACCGGCCCCTTCCTGTGCAACGTGAGCCCTGCCGCGTGGTCGGGCAGGGAACAGCTCTGGTCCGCTGAGGACAGCGTCTCGCAGGCTACCGCCCGGTCACCAACGACGGGAACCTCGTCCACGTGGCGTCCACCACAGGGAGCCGGGCCGGGGCGAGCCCGTGTCAGGGGCGGATGATGCGCTCGAGGACCCGGCCGATGACGAGGTAGACCACCGAGGCGAGGCCGTAGTTGAACAGCGCGGTCTTGACCACGGCGTTCTTGCCCGTGAAGGCCTTCACCGGGTTGTCGAGGTCGAAGACGCTGAGGTCGAAGGTGTCGGCCAGGTCGCGGACGAGCTTGACCAGGCCGTTGTCCTGGTTGGCCTCGAGCGCGTAGGTGAACGCGGCGACCGCCAGGACCAGCGCGAGAGCCATGCAGACGACCCACACGACGCGGGCGATGTTGTCGCGCACCCGTGCGGCGGTGAGCGAGCGGCTCGCGCCGGGCGTCGTGCGGCCGCGGTCGACGGCGGCGTCGTCGGCCGCGGTGAACTTGTCGTCGCTGCTGCTCACCGGCGTCACCGTCCCTCGAAGGTGGCCTTGCCCGGGCCGTTCTCGATGAAGGACTGCATGCCGGTGCGGCTGTCGCCGGTCGCGAAGATCGCGGCGAAGCTGTGCCGCTCGACCTGCAGGCCCGTCTCGATGTCGACCTCGAGGCCACGGTCGACCGTCTCCTTGATCGCCCGGAGCGCGTACGGCGCCGCGGTGGCGAACCGCGACGCCCAGGCGACAGCCTCGGCGTACACCTCGGCGGCGGGGACGACGCGGTCGACCAGGCCGATCGCGAGCGCCTCCTCGGCCTTCACGAACCGGCCGGTGTAGAGCAGGTCCTTGGCCTTGCTGGGCCCGACCAGGCGGGGCAGCCGCTGGGTTCCGCCGGCGCCCGGGATGATGCCGAGGAGGACCTCGGGCTGGCCGAGCACGGCGTTGTCGGCGGCGAAGCGCACGTCGGCAGCGAGCGCGAGCTCGCAGCCGCCGCCGAGGGCGTAGCCGTTGACCGCCGCCACGACGGGCTTGGGGATCCGGGCCACCGCGTTGACGGCGTCCTGCAGCTTCTGCACGCGGTCGACCATGTCCGTGTAGGACATGTCGGCCATCTCCTTGACGTCGTTGCCGGCGGCGAACACCTTCTCGCCACCCCACACGACGACGGCCCGCACGTCGCTGCGGTCGGTCGCCTCGGCGGCAGCGAGAGCCAGCTCGTCTTGGACCTGGATGCTGATCGCGTTCATCGCCTTGGCCCGGTCGAGCCGGATGGTCCCGACACCGTCGGCAACCTCCAGGCGCACGAACTCCGCAGTCATCTGCTCCCTCTCGTCACGACGTACTGGGGCCTCGTTGTGAGGTTGGGACCCCGTCCCCGTCCGCATTCTGCCGCGTCGGGACCGGCGCGGTCACCTGAACCCTTCCTTTGGGCGTGCCGCACCGGGGCGCAGGCACAATGGGCCGGGTGACCCCCGGCCTCTGGCGCACCCTCGGAGAACAGGCCCCGGTGTGGCCCGGACGCAACTGGCCGCTCGGCGCGACCTGGTCGTCCGAGTCCACCAACTTCGCCGTCCACTCCCCCGCCGCGAGCGCCGTGTGGCTGTGCCTGTTCGACGACGAGGCCGGCGAGCGGCGGCTCCCGCTGACCGAGCAGTCCCTCGGCATCTGGCACGGTGCCGTACCCGACGTCGCGCCCGGCACCCGGTACGGCTTCCGGGTGGAGGGACCGTGGCAGCCGGAGGAGGGCCTGCGCTTCGACCCCGACACGCTGCTGCTCGACCCCTACGGCCTCGCGGTCGCCGGCACCGAGGACGACGCGCACAGCGTGGTCGTGGACCCGGCCTTCGACTGGGGCGACGACGTCGCGATGCGGCGCCGCTGGCGCGACACGGTGATCTACGAGCTGCACGTCAAGGGGTTCACGAAGCTGCACGACCGGGTCCCTCCCGAGCTGAGGGGCACGTACGCCGGGCTGGGGCACCCGGTGGTGACCCAGTACCTCCAGGACCTCGGCGTAACCGCTGTCGAGCTGCTGCCGGTGCAGCAGTTCTTCTCCGAGCCGGCGCTCCTGGAGCGCGGGAGCGTGAACTACTGGGGCTACAACCCGATCAGCTACTTCGCGCCCGACGCGTCGTACTCCTCGTCGGGCGACCGCGGCGGCCAGGTCAGCGAGTTCAAGCAGATGGTGCGCTCGCTGCACGCCGCCGGCATCGAGGTGATCCTCGACGTCGTCTACAACCACACCGCCGAGGCGGGGGCCGAGGGACCGACGTACTCCTTCCGGGGACTGGACGACCGCGGCTTCTACCGGCGGGTGCCGACGAGCGAGGGCTACGACGACACGTACTGGGACGTGACGGGGTGCGGCAACACGGTCAACACCGAGGACCCGCTCGCGCTGCGGCTGATCCTCGACTCGCTGCGGTACTGGGTCACCGAGATGCACGTCGACGGCTTCCGGTTCGACCTGATGTCGGCCCTGACCCGCACCGCCGGCAGCGACGGCATCCCCGTCGACATGGCCTGCAAGCTGCTCATCGCGATCGGCCAGGACCCGGTGTTGCGGCACGTCAAGCTGATCGCCGAGCCGTGGGACACCTCGATGGACGGCTACCTCGTCGGCGGGATGCCGCCGCCGTGGGTCGAGTGGAACGACCAGTACCGCGACACGATCCGCGACTTCTGGCGCGGCCGGTCCGACGGGCTGCACTCCGTCGCGACCCGGCTGGCCGGCTCCTCGGACCTGTACGCCGACGACGGCCGGTCGGCGTACAACTCCGTCAACTTCATCACCGCGCACGACGGGTTCACGGTGCGCGACCTGGTGTCGTACGACGCGAAGCACAACGAGGCGAACGGCGAGGACAACCGCGACGGCACCGACGACAACCGGTCGTGGAACCACGGCGTCGAGGGCGAGACCTCCGATCCCGAGGTGGTGGCGCTGCGGCGGCGGCAGGCGGCGAACCTGATGGCCACGCTGTGCCTGTCGAACGGCGTACCGATGCTGACGGCCGGCGACGAGCGCGGGCGCACCCAGCGCGGCAACAACAACGCCTACTGCCAGGACAACGAGATCTCGTGGGTGGACTGGCGGGCCGAGGACGCGTGGCTGGACGTGTACGAGGTGACCCGGGCGGCGCTGAGGCTGCGGCGCGAGCACCACGCGCTGCGCCAGCGGCACTGGTTCGAGGGCCGGCCCGCGATCGTCGGCGGCCCCAAGGACCTGGCCTGGCTGCACCCGTCGGGCCGCGAGATGACCGACGAGGACTGGCACGACTCCTCGCTGCGCACCATCGGCATGTTCGTGTCCGGCAAGCCGCTGCGCGAGCCGGGCCCGCGCGGGGAGCAGCAGATCGACACGTCGTTCCTGATCTGGTTCCACGCCGGCGCCGAGGCCGTCGAGGTGCACCTGCCCGACAACGACTGGGTGCACGCCGGCTCGGTCGTGCTGTCCACCGACCCCGGGCTCCCGGGCGGCACCGAGGTCGCCGTCGGGGCGGTGCTGAGCATCGGGGCGCGCAGCGTGGTCGTCATGCAGGAGACCGACACCTGACCGACCCGGCAGAAAGTGGCTCCCGTCGTGCGCCGACCCGGCAGGAAAGTGCGCGGAAATCACGCCGACCCGGCAGAAAGTGGCTCATCGTCATGCCACTTTCTGCCGGGTCGGCGGATGTTCGAGGCCAGTTCGGGCCGGGTCGGTCAGGCCAGGGCGACCACACCGAGCTCGGCGGGTGCGACGAGCAGGGGGTTGGCCGGGAGCACCCGGACGGTGTAGCCGAACGGGCCGGAGCGGCCGAGGGCGACCTCCCCGTCGAAGCGGTGGCGGCCGCCGTCGTAGGACTCGACGAGCCTGAGGGGTACGACGGACGCGGCGACGATGTCGTCCTCGGCGTCGACGCGGCCGTGGACCAGCTGCACCTCGACGTCCTGCGGGGAGAGCTCGCCCAGCGCGACGTAGGAGCGGACGTGGAGGACGGCGCCGACCTCGGCGACGTCGCCGATGCCCTCGGCCTCGACGTGCTCGACCCGGACGCCGGGCCAGGCGCCGCGGACGTGCGCCTTCCACTGCGCCAGGTCGCGGGCGCCGTTCTCGACGGCGGCGAGCGCACGGGCGTTGTGGGCGGCAGGCGCGTAGAGCTTCTCGACGTAGTCGCGGACCATCCGGGTGGCGAGCACCTTGGGGCCGAGGTTGGCCCAGGTGTGGCGCAGCATCTCGACCCAGCCCGCGGGCACGCCCTCGTGGTCGTGGTCGTAGAACCGCGGCGCGACCTCGTTCTCGATCAGGTCGTAGAGGGCGGCAGCCTCGAGGTCGTCGCGCTGGTCGGAGTAGTCCTCGAGCCCGTCGGCGGACGGGATCGGCCAGCCGAACTCCGGCTCGTACCACTCGTCCCACCACCCGTCGAGGATCGACAGGTTGAGGCCTCCGTTGAGCGCGGCCTTCATGCCCGAGGTGCCGCAGGCCTCGTAGGGGCGCAGCGGGTTGTTGAGCCACACGTCGCAACCGGGGTAGAGCGGCTGCGCGAGCGCGATGTCGTAGTTGGGGAGGAACACGATCCGGTGCCGGACGTCCTCGGCGTCGGCGAAGCGGACCAGCTCCTGGATCAGCCGCTTGCCGCCGTCGTCGGCGGGGTGCGCCTTGCCGGCGACCACCAGCTGGACCGGGCGCTCGGGGTGCAGCAGCAGGGCCTTGAGGCGGTCGGGGTCGCGCAGCATCAGCGTGAGTCGCTTGTACGACGGCACCCGGCGCGCGAAGCCGATCGTCAGCACGTCGGGGTCGAGCGCGTCGTCGATCCACCCGAGCTCGGCCGGCGAGGCACCACGCTTCTCCCACGACTTGCGCAGCCGGCGGCGGGCGTCGTCGACGAGCCGCTCACGCAGCGCACGCTTGGTGCGCCACACGTCGGGACCGGGCACCTTGTCGAAGGCCGCCCAGAACGCGCCCGTGTCGTCGCCGTGGTAGTCGGCGCCCTGCGCCTCGGCGAGTGCGACGACCTCGGGCGCGACCCAGGTCGGCGCGTGCACGCCGTTGGTGATCGAGGTGATCGGCACCTCGGCCTCGTCGAACGCGGGCCACAGCCCGTTGAACATGCCGCGGCTGACGTGGCCGTGCAGCTGCGAGACGCCGTTGGCGCGCTGCGCGAGCCGGAAGCCCATCACCGCCATGTTGAACACCCCGGGGTCGCCGCCGTCGTAGTCCTCGGCGCCGAGCGCGAGGACCTGGTCGACGGGTACGCCGGGGGTCGCACCGTGCTCGCCGAGGTACTGCTCGACCAGCGTGCGCGGGAAGCGGTCGATGCCCGCCGGCACCGGGGTGTGCGTGGTGAACACCGTCGACGCCCGGCCGGCCTCCAGCGCCGTGGCGAAGTCGACGTCGCTCTCCGCGGTCAGCTCGCGGATCCGCTCCACCCCGAGGAAGCCGGCATGGCCCTCGTTGGTGTGGAAGACCTCGGGCGCCGGGGCGCCGGTGATCCGGGAGTACGCGCGCAGGGCGCGCACGCCGCCGACGCCCAGGAGCAGCTCCTGGCGCAGGCGGTGCTCGGTGTTGCCGCCGTAGAGCCGGTCGGTGACGAGCCGGTAGGCCTCGGGGTTCTCCTCGACGTCGGTGTCGAGCAGCAGCAGCGGCACCCGGCCGACGCTGGCCACGAAGACCCGGGCGAGCAGGTCCGGGCCGTCGGGCATCCGGATCGCGATCGTCGTACGGCTGCCGTCGTGCTCGTGGAGCAGCGACAGGGGCAGCTCGTCGGGGTCGAGGACCGGGTAGCTCTCCTGCTGCCAGCCGTCGCGCGAGAGCGCCTGCTTGAAGTAGCCGTGGCGGTAGAGCAGGCCGACGCCGACGATCGGCACGCCGAGGTCGCTGGCGGCCTTGAGGTGGTCGCCGGCGAGGATGCCCAGGCCACCGGAGTACTGCGGCAGCACCGCGGTGATGCCGTACTCCGGCGAGAAGTAGGCGATCGAGGTCGGCCAGGTGCGGTCGGGCTCGGCTGCGCGGGCGCGCTGGTACCAGCGGTCCTCGGAGAGGTACGACGCCAGGTCGGCGCGGGCGTGCGCCACCCGTCGGACGTAGTCGTCGTCGGCCACCAGCTCGGCCCACCGCTCCGCACTGACCTCGCCGAGCATCCGCAGCGGGTCGTGGCCCGACTCCTGCCAGAGCCCGGCGTCGATCGTCTCGAACAACGCCTGGGTCGGCGGGTGCCAGGACCAGCGCAGGTTGGCCGCGAGCTCACCCAGCGAGGCGAGCGCGTCGGGCAGGACGGGGCGGACCGTGAACCTCCGGATCGCACGCATGGACCGACGGTAGCCAATCGCACTTGAACGATCCAATACGCGTCCGCGAGGTGATCGGTAGATGTGACACCGGGTTCCGCGTAACGCGGACGCACCCCGGGCCGTTGGGGTGGTACCGACGGGCGGGGTGGAGTCATGGGGGCTGCCTCGCCCGTCGCAATTCTCCCGGCGGCGTCTGCGCCTAGGCTGGCGCCGATGACTACCGCACCTCTCCGCCCGGTCCCCGAGCACCAGCGTCACGTCGCCGCCCTCCTCGCCGCCGGCCACGGCCCGGACCGGCCGTGGCCGACCGAGACGGTCCCGCTCGAGCAGGCACGGGGTCGCGTCCTGGGCGAGGCCGTGGCGGCGCCGGAGCCGCTGCCGGCGTTCGACAACTCCGGGATGGACGGGTACGCCGTGCGCGCGGCCGACGTCGCGGGAGCCACCCCGGACTCCCCCGTCAGGCTCAGCGTCGGCGAGGACATCCCCGCCGGTGCGCCGGTGGGCGAGCTGGCGCCCGGGACGGCCCGGCGGATCATGACCGGCGCCGCCGTCCCAGCGGGCGCCGACGCGGTCGTCGAGGTCGAGGTGACCGACGGCGGCACCGACACCGTCGAGATCCGCGAGGCCCGCGCGGTCGGCAGCTTCGTGCGCACGGCCGGCTCCGACGTGGCGCAGGGCCAGGAGGTCCTGGCGGCGGGCTGCACGCTCGGGCCGGCGCAGGTCGGGGTGCTGGCGGCGTTCGGCGTCCGCGAGGTCGTCGTACGACGGCGCCCGCGCGTCCTCGTCGTGTCGACGGGCAGCGAGCTGGCCGAGGACCCCGCGCCGGGATCCGGCCAGATCCGCGACGCCAACGGTGCGCTGCTCGCGGCCGCGGTCGAGGAGGCGGGCGGGGTGGCGGTGCGCAAGCTGTGGGTCGAGGACGACGTTGCGACGTTCCTGGCGCTGCTCGACGGCGAGCTCGCTGCGGGCGACGTCGACCTCGTGATCACCTCGGGGGGCGTGAGCGCCGGGGCGTACGAGGTGGTCAAGGACGGGCTGGGGCCGCGCGGGGTCGAGTTCGTGAAGGTCGCGATGCAGCCCGGGATGCCCCAGGGCTCCGGCCTGCTCCACCGGACGACACCCGTCGTGTGCCTGCCCGGCAACCCGGTCAGCGCCCTCACCTCGTGGGAGGTCTTCGTCCGGCCCGCGCTGCGGCTGGCCTTCGGGCACCCGCGCCCCCAGCGCACGGTCGTCCGCGCCACCCTCACCGAGCCGCTCGAGCCGCTGCGGGGCAAGCGCCAGCTGCGGCGTGCCCGGCTCGACCGGGCCACCGGCACGGTCGCCCCGTGGGGCCCGCCCGGCTCTGGCTTCCTCGGCTGGTTCGCCGGTGCCGACGCGCTGATCGACCTGCCCGCCGACGGCGCTCCGCTCGCGGCCGGCGACCCGGTCGACGTCTGGGACCTGGCCACGCCCTAGACGCACCCCATCGGGGACTCGATAGGTTCGAGTCATGGTCGGACGCATCCCCGTGATCGACGTCGAGCCGGTCCTCGAGGCCGGAACCAACAACCCCACCGAGAGCCGCCACCTGCCGGTCAAGGCCGCCCTGGGCGAGCCGTTCCCGGTGAGCGCGACCGTGTTCCGCGAGGGACACGACCGCCTCGGAGCCGAGGTGGTCCTGGTCGGCCCGGACGGCGTACGACGACCACCGGTGCGGATGCAGGCGCTGCCGGCCCGCGACCGGTTCACCGTGGACCGGTACGAGGCGTGGGTCAGCGCCGACGCCGAGGGCCCCTGGGCGTACGAGATCCACGCGTGGTCGAGCCCGCTGGGGACCTGGTTCCACGACGCCGGCATCAAGATCCGAGCCGGCGTCGACGTGGAGCTGATGTTCGCCGAGGGCCGGCTGCTGTTCGAGCGCGTCCTGGCCGGCGGTGGTCTCACCGCGGCCGAGCAGACCACGGTCGAGGCCGCGATCGCCGCGGCCGCCGACGACCAGCGGCCCGTCGAGGCACGCCTCGCCCAGCTCGAGTCGCCCGAGGTCGTCAGCACCCTCGAGGCCCACCCGCTGCGCGACCTGCTCACCGTGGAGGGCCCGTTCCCGGTGTACGTCGACCGGCCCCGTGCGCTGTTCGGCAGCTGGTACGAGTTCTTCCCCCGCTCCGAGGGCGCGACCTACGACCCGGCGACCGGCGAGGTCACCAGCGGCACCTTCCGCACCGCGGCCGAACGCCTGCCCGCGGTGGCCGCGATGGGCTTCGACGTGATCTACCTGCCGCCGATCCACCCGATCGGCGAGGTCAACCGCAAGGGCCCCAACAACACGGTGCTGCCCGACGGCGAGCCGACTCCCCCGGACTGGAAGGGCTCCCCCTGGGCGATCGGGAGCAAGGACGGCGGACACGACGCCGTCCACCCCGACCTCGGCACGATCCGCGACTTCGACGCCTTCGTCGCCGCCGCGAAGGCCCTCGACCTCGAGGTCGCGCTCGACCTCGCGCTGCAGTGCGCACCCGACCACCCGTGGGTCGCCACGCACCCGGAGTGGTTCACGACCCGAGCCGACGGGTCGATCGCGTACGCCGAGAACCCGCCGAAGAAGTACCAGGACATCTACCCGGTCAACTTCGACAACGACCCCGCCGGCATCTCCGCCGAGGTGCTGCGCGTCGTGCGCCACTGGATGGCCCACGGCGTGCGGATCTTCCGGGTCGACAACCCGCACACCAAGCCGGTGGCGTTCTGGCAGTGGCTGCTGGCCGAGGTCCGTCGTACCGACCCCGACGTGCTCTTCCTCGCCGAGGCGTTCACGAAGCCGCCGATGCTGCAGACCCTCGGCGCCATCGGGTTCCACCAGTCCTACACGTACTTCACCTGGCGCACCGAGAAGGTCGACGTCGAGGACTACCTGCGCGAGGTGTCGCAGGAGTCGGCGCACCGGGTCCGGCCGAACTTCTTCGTCAACACCCCCGACATCCTCCACGAGTTCCTGCAGTACGGCGGCCCGGCCGCCTTCCGGATCCGCGCGGTGCTGGCCGCGATGTCCTCGCCGTCGTGGGGGATGTACGCCGGCTACGAGCTCGGCGAGCACGTGGCGGTCAAGCCGGGCAGCGAGGAGTACCTCGACTCGGAGAAGTACCAGATCCGGGTCCGGGACTGGACGACCGCGACGGGTGCCACCAACGGCAACGGTCTGACGGCGTACGTCACGCGGCTCAACGCGATCCGACGTGCCCACCCGGCGCTGCAGCTGCTGCGCAACCTGCACCTGCACCAGGCCGAGGACGACCACGTCGTCTGCTGGTCGAAGCGGGCGGGCCGCGACACGGTGATCGTGGTGCTCAGCCTCGACCCGCACCAGGTCCGCGAGTCGATGGTCCACCTCGACCTGGCGGCGCTCGGCCTCGAGCCGGGCACCTCGTTCACGGTCCACGACGAGCTCACCGGCGGTGAGTGGACCTGGGGCGAGCACGACTACGTCCGGCTCGACCCCGCGCAGCCGGCGCACATCCTGACCGTGAAGGAGCACCTGTGACCACCCCTGCGACGACGGTGCTCAACCAGGAGCCCGAGTGGTTCCGGACAGCGGTCTTCTACGAGGTGCTGGTCCGCTCGTTCCGCGACTCCAACGCCGACGGCACCGGCGACTTCCAGGGCCTGACCGAGAAGCTCGACTACCTGCAGTGGCTGGGCGTCGACTGCCTGTGGGTGCCGCCGTTCTTCGCCTCGCCGCTGCGCGACGGCGGCTACGACGTCGCCGACTACACCGGGATCCTCCCCGAGATCGGCACCGTCGACGACTTCCACGCGTTCCTCGACGCCGCCCACGAGCGTGGGATCCGGGTGATCATCGACTTCGTCATGAACCACACGAGTGACGCGCACCCGTGGTTCCAGGCCTCGCGCAGCGATCCCGACGGCCCGTACGGCGACTTCTACGTCTGGTCCGACACCGACGAGCTCTACCAGGACGCGCGGATCATCTTCGTCGACACCGAGCCGTCGAACTGGACCTGGGACCAGACGCGGGGCCAGTACTACTGGCACCGGTTCTTCCACCACCAGCCCGACCTCAACTTCGACAACCCCAAGGTCCACGACGCGATGCTGGAGGCGATGGCCTTCTGGCTCGACATGGGCCTCGACGGCTTCCGGCTCGACGCGGTGCCGTACCTCTACGAGCGCCCCGGCACCAACGGCGAGAACCTCCCGGAGACCCACGACTTCCTCAAGAAGGTGCGCCGGTTCGTCGACGAGAACTACCCCGGCCGGGTGCTGCTCTGCGAGGCGAACCAGTGGCCGACCGACGTCGTGGAGTACTTCGGGCCCGAGGAGCAGGCGGACGGGACCTTCGTCGGGACCGAGTGCCACATGGCCTTCCACTTCCCGGTGATGCCGCGCATCTTCATGGCCGTACGGCGCGAGTCGCGCTTCCCGATCTCGGAGATCATGGAGCAGACGCCGGCGATCCCGGAGGGCTGCCAGTGGGGCATCTTCCTGCGCAACCACGACGAGCTCACCCTCGAGATGGTCACCGACGAGGACCGCGACTACATGTGGGGCGAGTACGCCAAGGACCCCCGCATGAAGGCCAACATCGGCATCCGCCGCCGGCTCGCGCCGCTGCTCGACAACGACACCAACCAGATCGAGCTGTTCACGGCGCTGCTGCTCTCGCTGCCCGGCTCCCCCGTCCTCTACTACGGCGACGAGATCGGGATGGGCGACAACATCTGGCTCGGTGACCGCGACGGCGTCCGTACGCCGATGCAGTGGACCCCCGACCGCAACGCGGGGTTCTCCTCCGCCACCCCCGGCAAGCTGCACCTGCCGACCATCCAGGACCCGGTCTACGGCTACCAGAGCGTCAACGTCGAGGCGCAGCTGGAGAACCCGTCGTCGCTGTTGCACTGGACCCGCCGGATGATCCACATCCGGCGCCAGCACGACGCCTTCGGGCTCGGCACGTTCAGCGACCTCGGCGGGTCCAACCCGACCGTGCTGTCGTACGTCCGCGAGCACGACACCGACGACGTCATCCTGTGCGTCAACAACCTCTCCCGCTTCCCGCAGCCGGTCGAGCTGGACCTGCGCCGGTTCGAGGGCCGGGTGCCGGTGGAGCTGCTCGGCGGCGTGCCGTTCCCCCGGATCGGCGAGCTCCCGTATCTCCTGACGCTGAGCGGGCACGGCTTCTACTGGTTCCGGTTGACGGATCCGGAGACGACGGGGAGGCCGGTGCTGTGACTGCTTCCTTCCTCGCCCCGTTCCTCGAGCACCGCCGCTGGTTCGGCGGCAAGGGACGCGCGTTCACCGTGACCGGCACCCGGGAGTTGCTGCGCCTCGGCTCCGCTCCCGAGGTGGTCGTGCTCCTCGTCGAGGTCACCTACGACGACGACGGCGACCGCGAGCTCTACCAGGTCCCCCTGGCCCTCTACGACGAGCCGCAGGAGAGGCTCGAGCACGCGTACGTCGGGCACTGGCCCGCCGACGACGAGGCCGGGCGGCCGGCGTACGACGCCCCGAGCGACCGCGCCGCGACCGCCCACCTGCTGCACGCCTTCGGCGAGCGCCCGGGCTTCGTGCGCCTGCCGGGCCACGACCTCGACCTCGACGCACCGGGCTCGCTCTTCAGCGGTGAGCAGTCGAACTCGTCGATCCTGTTCGGCGAGGACTCCGTGCTCAAGCTGTTCCGCAAGGTGACCCCGGGCGAGAACCCCGACATCACCACCCACCGGGTGCTCACCGAGGCCGGATCGACCCACGTCGCGCAGCTCTACGGGTGGATCGAGGTCGAGGACCTGCAGCTCGGGATGCTGCAGCAGTTCCTGCGCACCGCCAGCGACGGCTGGGACCTGGCCCTGGCCAGCGTGCGCGACCTGTTCGCGGAGGCCGACCTGCACGCCGAGGAGGTCGGCGGCGACTTCGCCAGCGAGGCCGCCCGCCTCGGCACCGCGCTCGCCGAGGTGCACGCCCAGCTGGCCGAGTCCTTCCCGACGTCGTCCATCGCCGGCACCGACCTGGCGACCGCGATGGGCAACCGGCTCACCGCGGCGCTCGAGGTGGTGCCGGAGCTGGCGGAGTACGCCTCGTCGGCCCAGCGCGTGTTCGCGGCGGTGGCAGAGCTGCGCGAGGTGCCCGTCCAGCGGGTGCACGGCGACCTCCACCTCGGCCAGACCCTGCGCACCGTGCTCGGCTGGAAGCTGGTCGACTTCGAGGGCGAGCCCGCCAAGCCGCTGGCCGAGCGGGTGCTGCCCGACTCCCCCTGGCGCGACGTCGCCGGCATGCTGCGCTCCTTCGACTACGCACCGCACGCCGTCGCCGAGTCGATGCCCGAGGAGGACCCGGACGTGCTGCACCAGCGCAGCGTCCGGGCCGACGAGTGGGCACGCCGCAACCGCAAGGCGTTCCTGGCCGCCTACCTCGGCGGGCAGCCGCTCTGGCCCGCGGCGCGCGCCCTGCTGACGGCGTACGTCGTCGACAAGGCGGTCTACGAGTGCATCTACGAGGCCCGGAACCGGCCGACCTGGCTGCCGATCCCACTGGCCGGCGTGGCCCGGCTCACCGCAGGTAGCGACTGACGGCGGCCGCCAGCGCCGCGGCGTAGCGCCGCTGACCCTTCCGTGACGTCATCACCCGGGCGTCGGCGGCGCTGCGCATGTTGCCCAGCTCGACCATCGCGGTGGGGACCTCGGAGAGGTTCAGCGTGGCGAGGTCGGAGCGGTGGGTGAGCCCGCGGCCGCCGGCGGTGTAGGTGGCGTCGCGGAAGCCGCGGTCGTGGAGGGCGCCGCGGACGGTGCGCCCGAAGGCCGTCGAGGCGGCGCGGCCCTCGGCCTTGGCGGCGACGATGACGTGGAAGCCGCGGCCGCCGCTGAGGGAGCCGTCGCCGTGGATGCTGATCTTGAGGTCGGCCGGGCGGTCCCAGCCCCGGTAGCCGGCGTTGCCGAGCAGGCCGCGGACGTCGACGCACGGACCCCAGTCGGCACGGCTGTTGGTGGTGCGGGTGAGCACGACCTCGGCGCCGAGGGCGCGCAGGCGGGCGGCGAGCCGAGTGGCGACACGCCAGGTGAAGGTGGCCTCGGGGAAGCCGCCGTTGGTCGCCGTGCCCGTCGTGTTGCAGGGCTTGGTCTGGCCGTTGCCGGCCGGGACCGGCTGGTCGACCTCGGCACGGTGGCGGGAGTTGCCGAGCTGGTGGCCCGGGTCGATGACGATCACCCGACCGGCGAGCGGGAGGTCGGCGTGCCTGTCCGGCTGGGCTGACACCGAGGTGGCGGGCGTGAGCAGGGCGGCGAGGACGGCGAGCACCACAAGTCGGGCCATGCCCGCATCATCACACCGACCCAACCGAACCGGCCCCCACCGACATCAAGGAGGTATGGAACGCCTCGGGACCGCGCACCCTCCGGCATCCTTCGTCCAGGAGGTGCTGGTGGACGACGAGCGCGAGTACGCCGACCTGTTCGCAGCGCAGTGGCCGCGGCTGTACCGGCTGGCACGCGCCGTCGCCGACGACGCGGCCACCGCCGAGGACGCGGTCCAGGCCGCCTTCGCGCGGGCCTACGCCTCGTGGGGCCGGGTACGACGGGCCGACAGCCCGGAGGCGTACCTGCACCGGATGGTCCTCAACGAGGTCCTCGGCCTGCGTCGCAAGGCGTGGTCGCGTCGCGAGCGGCCGCACCCGGCCGTCGACACCGGCCTGGTCGCCGAGGCGCACGACGGCGCCGTCGCGGAGCGCGAGCGGATGTGGGCCGCGGTCCGGGCCCTGCCGCCGCGGCAACGTGCGGTCATCGTGCTGCGCTACTACGAGGACCTGAGCGAGGAGCAGATCGCCACCGCCCTCGGCTGCTCGCGGGGGACGGTGAAGTCCCAGGCCGCGGCCGCCCTGACCAGCCTGCGCCGCTGCGGCGCCTTCACGACGGGAGACGAAGCATGAGCATCGACCTGGGCGACCTCCTCACCGAGCGGATCGACGACTTCGCGGTGCCGCCCGCGGACCCCGGCGTGGCGAGAGCGGCCGGACGCAGGTTGCGCCGCCGGCGGCGTACGACGACCGCGCTCGCCGCGACCACCGTGATCGCCGTCGGCGTCGGCCTGGCCGTGACCCTCCCGGGGAGCGGCCGCGACGGGCGGACGGTGCGCGACCCGGCGTACGCCTCGGTGGGACCCCTGGACTTCAGCCACGGTGCCCGCGCCTACGCCGACCCCGGCGCCACGCTCCACCTGGGCGGGCGCGACTTCCCCTACGGCGACATGACCTGGCTGGACACCGATGCGGCCGCGACGCAGGAGGGGATCGTCTTCTTCGATGCCGGGCGGCCGATGCTGCTCGACACGAAGGGCGAGGTGTCCCGCCTGGTCGACGGGCCGCTCGACGCGCCCCACGGCTTCCACCCGACCGCGAAGGTCGACGGGTCCGGGCGGGTGGTCGCGTGGGCGACGCTGCACGACGGGACGGCGACGATCGCGGTCCGCGACCTCGCCACCGGCGACGAGCTGGGCTCCACGACCCTCGACTGCGGAGCCTGTGGCGACCTCGTGATCGACGGGATCGACCGGGGTGCAGTGTTCGTCCGCGACCGCTCCGGCACCCGCACCTGGTCCTGGGGAGCCGACGAGTGGCGGGACTTCGCCGGACCCGGGACCCGGGTGGCCGACGTACGCGCCGGGGTGGTCCTCTACGACGGCCCCCGACCCACGGACCTCGGGGAGTGGCGCCTCGTGGCCGGGGCGATCGACGCCCAGCTGACCCTCGACGGCCGCTACGTCCTGTACTGGAGCAGCACCCTGCAGCCCACGACACCCGGGGAGGCCCCGGTCGTGCTCCCCGTCGGTCCGCCGGCGATGGGCGACTCCTTCGGCTGGTACGCCGTGGACACCGACGGCTCGATCCTGGTCGCCACGGGCACCGACTACCCGGGCTTCACGATCTACGACTGCGTGGTCGGCGCTCCGCGGTGCGACGAGGTCGGCAGGCTGAAGGTGACCGGCGGCGACCCGCAGTTCATCGGCGTCGACATGTGAGTCCGCGGCGGCGGGCCAGCCCAGGACCTGTCGTCGCCGAGCAGGGACGGCGCGACGACCGCGACGCCCAGGCGTACTGGGAGGCGGTGCGCTGGCAGTCCGACCACGTGGAGCGCGGCCGGTCGCTCTCGCAGCCGCCCACCGACCCGCTCACCGTCATCACCCCGGACCGGATCGTCCACACCGAGCACTGGCTGCGGCGCGGCGGGTACGCGCCGAGGCAGACCTGGCAGCGCTGAGCTCCCACCAGCCCCAGGCATCCCAGCCGACAGGCGGTTCACGCGCTGGCTACAGCAGCTCGACCGGCTCCCTCTCCCCGACGTCGCGGGAGACGGCGCAGTCCCGGTCCTCGACGGCGACGTGCCAGCTCCAGCACAGCTGGCCGGCACCGACGCCGACGAGGGCGGCGACGGCGAAGCCGAGGGCCGAGCCACCGATGACGGGGACGACGGCCACGGCGGTGACCGCGTTGAGCACGAGGGCGACGAAGGTGGCGAGCGAGACCACGGCACCGCGGCGGGTGGGGAACCGGTCGAGGAGCATGAGCTGCAGGGTCGGGTAGGTGATGCCGTTGCCGAGCGCGATCAGGGAGACCCCGAGGACCGCCCAGGGCAGCTCGTCGCCGGCGCCGAGAGCGGCGACCAGCACGCCCACGACCCCGCCGGCGAAGGACGTCGTGCACCCCCAGGAGACGAGGCGGCGCGCGGAGATCCGACCGGCGGCGCGGCCGCACAGCCAGGAGCCGAGCATCATCGAGCCGATCATCGGGACGAACAGCTTCCAGAAGTCGAGCTCGCCCTCGCCGAGGACGTCGACGACGAAGATGGCGGCGCCACCGATGTAGAGGAACTGCGCCCCGAAGATCAGTGCGGTCGCCCAGGCGAGGCGGTGGAAGGCGCCGACCCGGCCGACCTCGACCAGGCCGCCGAGGACGGCACCGACCCGCAGCGGGACGCGGCGCTCGCGCGGGTGGGTCTCGGGGAGCAGGAAGAGCACGGAGAGGATGAGCAGCACGCCCATGGCGGCCTGGAAGCCGAAGATCAGCTGCCACGGCCCGAGCTGCAGCAGCGCGCCACCGAGGATCGGCCCGACCGCAGGAGCGAGGCCGAAGATGATCGCGACCCGGCTCATCAGCTTCTGCGCCTGGGGTCCGTCGAAGAGGTCGCGGATCACGGTCCGGCTGACGATGGTCGCGCCGCCGGCGCTGAGGCCCTGCAGGGCACGGCACACCAGCAGCAGCGGCAGGCTTGCGGCGACCACGCAGCCCAGCGAGGCGAGGACGTAGACCGCGATGCCGCCGAGCATCACGGGACGCCGGCCGACCGCGTCGGACAACGGCCCGTGGAAGACGCTCATCAGGGCGAACGAGCCGAGGTAGACGGTGACGATCAGCTGCAGGGCACCGGTGTCGACGTCGAGGTCGCGCCCCATCTCCGGGAACGCCGGGAACGGCGTGTCGATGCTGAACGGCCCGATCATCGACAAGACCGCCAGGACCGCGGGGACGAGGACGGTGTACCTCCAGCCGATGCGTTCGCTCACTCGTGCATCATTGCCCACCGGCTAGACTCAACGAGATGCCGCCCGTCCCGCGCAGCACTTCTGGATCCTCCGTCGGCGAGGTCGACCTCCACCTGATCGGAGAAGGTCGACACGAGCTCCTGTGGCACGTCCTCGGCGCTCACGTCCACGACGAGCCCGAGCCAGGCACGAGCTTCGTGGTCTGGGCCCCCAACGCCCGCAACGTCAGCGTCGTGGGCGACTTCAACGGCTGGGACGGCAACGCCCACCGGCTGACGACGATCGGCTCGGGCCTGTGGGAGGTGTTCGTCCCGGGCGTCGGCTCCGGCGCGTCGTACAAGTACGTCGTCGAGGGCGCCGACGGGCTGTGGCGGCACAAGGCCGACCCGATGGCCTTCCACGCGGAGGCCCCGCCGGCGACCGCGTCCCGGGTGTTCGCCAGCACCCACGTGTGGCAGGACGACGCCTGGCTCGCCGCCCGCGCCGCCCGGCAGCCGGTCAACGAGCCGATGGCGACCTACGAGCTCCACCTCGGCTCGTGGAAGCGCCACCCCGACGGATCGTTCTGGTCCTACGACGAGCTCGCCGCCGACCTGCCCGGCTACCTCGCCGACCTCGGGTTCACCCACGTCGAGCTGATGCCGGTCATGCAGCACCCGTTCGGCGGCTCGTGGGGCTACCACGTCACCGGGTACTTCGCCCCCGACGCGCGCTTCGGCGACCCCGACGGCTTCCGCCGCCTGGTCGACGCGCTCCACCGGGCGGGCGTCGCGGTGATCCTCGACTGGGTGCCCGGGCACTTCGCGACCGACGACTGGGCGCTCGTCCGCTTCGACGGGACGCCGCTCTACGAGCACCCCGACCCGCAGCGCGGCTGGCACCCCGAGTGGGGCTCCTACATCTTCGACTTCGGCCGTCCCGAGGTCCGCAACTTCCTCGTCGCCAACGCGCTGTACTGGCTCGAGGAGTTCCACGTCGACGGCCTGCGCGTCGACGGCGTCGCGTCGATGCTGTACCTCGACTACGGCCGCAAGGACGGCGAGTGGACGCCCAACAGGTACGGCGGCCACGAGCACCTCGAGGCCGTCCAGCTCCTGCAGGAGCTGAACGCGACGGCGTACAAGCGCGTCCCCGGCATCGTCACCATCGCCGAGGAGTCGACCGCGTGGCCGGGGGTCACCGGCGCGACGTCGGGCGGCGGGCTCGGGTTCGGGTTCAAGTGGAACATGGGCTGGATGCACGACAGCCTGCGCTACCTGGCGCACGACCCGGTGCACCGCTCCTACCACCACGGCGAGATGGCGTTCTCCCTGGTCTACGCGTTCTCCGAGAACTACGTGCTGCCCCTCAGCCACGACGAGGTGGTCCACGGCAAGGGCTCGCTGGTGCGCAAGATGCCCGGCGACCGCTGGCAGCAGCTCGCGACACTGCGCGCCTACCTCGCCTACATGTGGGCGCACCCCGGCAAGCAGCTGGTGATGATGGGCACCGAGCTCGCCCAGGAGACCGAGTGGGCCGAGGCCCGCGAGCTCGACTGGTGGCTGCTGCAGAAGCCGGATCACGCCGCCTTCCGCGACTTCGTGCGCGACCTCAACGCGCGCTACCGCGAGGAGCCGGCGCTGTGGCGCCTCGACAACGACCCCGCCGGGTTCGCGTGGATCGACGCCCAGGACGCCGGCCACAACGTCTTCTCCTTCGTCCGCCGCGCGGGCGAGGCCGGCACGCCCGACCTGGTCTGCGTCACCAACTTCGCCGCCGTCCCCCACGACTACCGCCTCGGCCTCCCGGTCGCCGGCGAGTGGGTCGAGCTGCTCAACACCGACGCGACGACGTACGCCGGCAGCGGGGTCGGCAACCTCGGCGTGGTCCACGCCCGGGCGGCCGGGCCGCTCGAGTCGGGTGCGCCCGGCGGCAGCCCGGCGTACGCCGACCTCGTGGTGCCCCCTCTCGCCACCCTCTGGTTGCGTGCGCCCTGAGTGGGGGCACCCTCTAGGGTGAAGGCGTGCCCGAGCCCGAGATCAGCCACTCGACCGTCGACGACGGCGTCGCTCGGCTGACCTGGACCTCGGACCTGACCGAGCGTGGCTGGCAGGCGGCCGTCGACGTCGTGCGTCGTCAGGTGGCCGCCGCGCTCACCGACCACGACCGGGTCGAGGTGAAGGTCGCCATCGACGACGCCGAGGCGCAGCGGATCGCGACCTGGTCGGGGATGCGGCGCGAGGGCGTGCAGCGCGGCCGCGCGGGCGACGTGGTGGTCTACGCACGGCTGGTCGACGACGTACCCGTGCACGAGCCCGGTGGGTTCCGCGCGCTGCTGAACTCGTTCCTGCCGCGCAAGCGCGGGATCGCGCAGATGCTGGTGCGCGACTCAGACGGGGCGGACGGTTCGGAGCCCCGGGTGCTCATGTGCAACCTGACCTACAAGACCGACTGGGACCTGCCGGGCGGTGTGGTCGAGGTCGGCGAGTCGCCGCGGGTCGCGGTCGCGCGCGAGGTCGAGGAGGAGCTCGAGCTCAGCATCGAGGCCGGCGGGCTGCTGCTGACCGACTGGCTGCCGCCGTGGGGCGGCTGGGACGACGCACTGTGCCTGGTCTTCGACGGCGGCGTGCACCCCGCCTCGATCGTGCAGCAGGTCGTCCCGCAGCCCCGGGAGATCAAGACCGCCGACTTCCTCACCCTCGCCGAGATCGACGAGCGGGCTGCCGACTTCACCGCCCGGCGGGTGCGGGCCGCCCTGGCGAGTCTCGCCGGGACGGGTCCGGCGTACACCGAGTCGGGTCGCTGACGGCTGCCCCGGACCGGCGCTGGGCGACCAGCACGCCCAGCACCAGCACTGCTCCCCCGACCAGCTCACCGCTCGACGGCACCTCGTCCAGCAGCGCCCACGCCGAGCCGATCGCCACGGGTGGGACGAGCAGGATCCACGGCACCACGGCGGCCGACGGGTTGCGCGAGAGCAGGGTGTTGAAGATCCCGTAGCCGACCAGCGAGGCGAGGCCGGCGGTGTAGAGCGTGGAGACCGCGGCGCGCCAGCCGAAGGAGCCGAGCCCGTCCACCACGGCCGCCGGTCCGTCGACGACGAGGGAGAGCAGCACCAGGGGAACGGGGACGACGAGCGCCGACCACACGGTCAGCGACAGCCCGCCGGTGGCACCCGAGGCCCGCGAGACCACGTTGCCGATCGCCCACATCAGCGCTGCCGTCAGGCACAGCAGCAGGGCGAGGGCCGGGACGTGGCCGCCGCGGCCGAGGCCGACGACGACCAGGCCGAGCGCGCCGAGCACGACACCCGCCACCTGCGGCCGGGTCGGGCGCTCACGCAGCACCGCGGCGGCCAGCAGGATCGTGAGCACCACCTGGGCCTGGAGCACCAGCCCGGCCAGACCCGGCGGCATCCCGGCGTCCATGGCGACGTACAGGAACGCGAACTGGCCCAGCGACATGAACGTGCCGACCGCGGCGACCGTGCGCCACGGCACCGGCGGCGGGTCGAGCAGGAAGACCGCCGGGACGACGACGGCGAGGAAGCGCGCGGCCAGGAACAGCAGCGGCGGCACCTCGCCCATCCCCCAGTCGATGACGACGAAGTTGAAGCCCCAGATCGCGGCCACGAGGGCGGCGAGGGACTGGTCACGGCGGCTCACGCGTCCATCGTCCCGGCCGCAACCTTGAAGCACCAGCAAACAGATCTGCCGTGAACGATGTAGCGTTGCTGCATGATCGACCTGGACGCGCTCGCCGGACTCCGCGCCGTCGCCACCCACGGGTCGGTGGTCGGGGCCGCGGCGGCGACCGGCTACACGCCCAGCGCCATCTCGCAGCAGGTCAAGCGCCTGGAGAAGCAGACCGGCGTCCCGCTGCTCGAGCGCGTGGGTCGTGGCGTGATGCTGACCAGCCACGGCCAGCACCTCGTCGACGCCGGCGAACAGGTCCTCGCCGACCTCGAGCAGCTCGAGGCGAGGCTGCAGGAGCGCGCCGGCGTGGTCGCCGGGCGGCTGCGGCTGGCCGCGTTCTCCACCGCGATGCGCGGCCTGGTCGCACCGATCGCGCGCAGCCTGCGCGACGCCCATCCCGGCCTGACCCTCACCCTGCGCGAGGCCGAGCCGTGGGACGTCGTCGAGCTGGTGGCCAGCGGTCAGGTCGAGCTCGGGATCGTGCACCGCTGGGGTGGGGTCCCGCTCGCCGTGCCCGACCACGTCGCCGCCACTGCCCTGCACGGCGACGTCGCCGACCTGATCGTGCACCGCGACGACCCGTTGGCCGCCCGCTCGCGAGTGACGCCGCACGACCTCGTCGACGTCGGCTGGATCGCGACGCCGGAGGGCACGATCTGCCGGCAGTGGCTCTCGCGGATGTACGACGGCACCGGCCGGCCGCCCCGGATCGCCCACGTCTCCGCGGAGTTCGAGTCCCACCTGGCGCTGGTGCGCGCCGGGCTCGGGGTCGCGCTGGTCCCGCGGATGGGGCGCGCGGCGCTCGGTGAGGACCTGGTCGCCGTTCCGGTGGCCGAGCCGGAGCCGGTGCGCCTGGTCGACGCGCTGCACCGGCGCACGATGGCCGACTCCCCCGCGGTGCGCGCGGTGCTGGCGGCGTTCGACGGGGTGCGGCCCTCGGGCGGTTGAGGATCAGTCGGCGCCGCGGAGCACCGCGAAGTCGCCGAGCCCGATCCGGATCTCGAAGCTTCGCCGGCTGAGCAGCCAGGCGTCGCCGTGGCGGACCCAGCGGTCGTCGTACTCGCCCATGCACTCGTAGAACGAGCCCGCCATCGGTCCGGCGCCGACGTGGTGGACGCGGGCGTAGGTGAGGGTGCGCGCCCGGTCGCCGTCGACCTCGACCCGGTGGTTGCCGAGCAGGTGCTGGGTCGCGCCGACGCCGTCGAGGTGGGCCCGCATCTGCGCGACGATGGCGTCGGGGCCGCCGTCCTTGCCGTAGCCGTGGGCGTCGGGGGTGAACGCGCCGGCGATGGTCTCCCAGTCGCGCCCGTCGATGGCGGCAGCGATCTCGGCCAGGCGCTCGATCAGTGCGGCACGGTCGTCCATGGTGGGGTCCTCTCGATACGACGGACGGTGTCCCGGACGTCGGGAGACGTCCGGGACACCGTAGGGGTCGGTGCTGATCAGGCGAGGTCAGCTCACTTGCTGATCCACGCGTCGTCGAACAGGACCGCGGTCTGCGTGGTCGGCGTGATGCCGTGCACGTTCTTGTTCCACGCCTCGAGGAAGCCGCCGAAGCCCACGTTGAGGTAGACCGCGTCCTTCTTCCACAGCTCCTCGATCTCGGCGAGGGTCGCGTCGCCCTCCTCGGGACCGTTGGCAGCACGCAGCTCGGCGAGCAGGCCGTCCATCTCCGGGCTGGCGTAGCGGCCCGGGTTGGCGCCCGAGGTGCTGTCCATCGCCGTGTCGAGGGCGGCGTACGGGTCGGAGTCCGGGATGCTGTTGGAGCCGCGGGCGAGGTCGAAGTCGCCGTCGACGTACACCTTCTTGACGACGTCGCCCACGGCGGAGACCAGGTCGAGCTGGACGTCGAAGCCGACCGCGTCGAGCATCGCCTTGATGGCCACGGCACCGGACTTGGAGGCGGCGTCGCTGAGACCGACGTAGTGGAGCTTGCCGTCGAAGCCGTCGGCCTTGGCCTCGTCGACCAGCTTCTTCGCGGCGGCCGCATCGGTCTCGACCGGCTCGACGCCGGTGTCCCAGATCGAGTTCGCGCCCATCAGGCCGCGGTCGGCGAGCAGGTCGCTGCCGGTGGTGCGCTTGAGGAACGTCTTGGCGTCGAAGGCCAGCTCGATCGCCTGGCGCACGCGGACGTCGGCCGTGGCCGTGCCCTCGCGGTGGTTGAAGTTGATCGTCGGCACGCCGCTGACGGCGCTCATGTTGCCGGTGTAGCCCTTGGCGACCAGGTCCTTGACGACCTTCTCGCTCCCCACGTAGACCGCGTCGACCTCGCCTGCCTCGAGGGACTCGAGCTTGGTCTGGTCGGGACCGAGCTGGAGGAACTCGATCTTGTCGAGGTGCGGGCGGCCGCCGAAGTAGTCCTCGTTGGCCTTCACCACGGTCTTCTCACCGGGCGACTGGCTCTCGAGCACGAACGGGCCGGCGCCGATGGGCTTGAAGCTCGCCGGGTCGGCGTACGCCGCCGGGGCCAGGATCAGGCCCGGGCCGGCTGCGAGCAGGCTGGGGAAGCGGGCCCACGCGCCGTTGAAGGTGAAGGTGACGGTCGACTTGTCGGTCGCGACCATCGACTTCAGGTTGGCGCCGAGGATCTGGCCGTGCAGGCCGCGGTTGGTGATGAAGCGCTGGATGCTGGCGACGACGGCGTCCGCGTCGAGCGGTGTGCCGTCGGTGAACTTCACGCCGTCGCGCAGCCCGAGCGTCCAGGTGACGTTGTCATCGGTGGCGAGCGACTCGGCCAGCTGAGGGTCGTAGCCCTTGGTCTCGGGGTTGTAGCGCATCAGGGTGTCGTAGATCGACGCCATCACGTTGAGCCCGGTCGAGCCCGTCGGGTACGTCTTCGTCGGGTCGAGGACGACCGCCTCGGAGTACTCCGCCATCCGCAGGGTGCCCCCGTCGACCGGCGTGCCCGGGTCCTTCTCCGGGTTGACGATCCCGTCCTTGTACAGGTCCTTCGGCGACGCCTGTGCGCCCGAGGACTCCTTGTCCCCGTCATCGCTGCTGGCGCAGGCCGTGGCGGCGAGAGCGGTCGCACACAGGGCCGCGGCCATCCGCGTGCGCACGGAAATGCGTGTCTTCACTGTTCACTCCAGGTGGGTCTCGTACTGGGGCTGTCGGGCGCCTGCAGGCCCCCGGTGGCCTGTGCGTGGCGTCACACTAGGAAGGCGCGAACCCCACGAGTCGGCGTGATTCCCACTCAGCGGGCAGGCAGCAGCGCCTGGCGTCCCTGCTCGACGAATTCCTTCTCGATCGCGTCGCGGCCGGCGTCGTCGAGGAGCTGGAACTCCGCGGTCCGGCCGACCCGCACCCACACCGGGTCGGTGGTGTTCCACGCCGCGCGACGCAGCGGCGCCTTGTCGATCTTGCCGCTCCCGGTGAGTGGCATCGTGTCGACGACGCGGACGTACGTCGGCCACCACTTGGCGCCGAAGTCCGGCTGGGCGGCGAGGTGCTCGCCGAAGGCCGCCGGGTCGAAGGTGGCGCCGGGCTCGAGGTCGACGGCGACCATCACGTTGTCGCCCGTGCGCGGGTCGGGCACGGCGTACACCGGTGCCGCCGCGATCCACGGGAGGCGCTGGACGACGCGCTCGACCGGCGCCGCGGAGAAGTTCTCGCTGTCGACGCGCAGCCAGTCCGAGGAGCGGCCGGCGAAGTAGAAGAACCCGGCCTCGTCGCGGTAGGCGAGGTCGCCGGACCAGAAGTCGTCGCCGCGCACCCGGTCGGCCATGGCGCCGGGGTTCTTGTAGTAGCCCTCGAAGGCGCCGGCCATGCCGACGGCGACCATCTGCCCGACGGCCGCGCCGTCGACCAGCCGGCCCTGCGCGTCGAACCGCGCGCGGGGGCACTCCTCCCCCGTGTCCTCGTCGAGGACCCGGACGTCGACCCCGCCGGCGGGCAGGCCGAGCGAGCCGACCGGGGTGTCGGGGGTGCGGTTGATCCGGAACACGCCCTCACTGAGGCCGTAGCCCTCCATCACCTCGCAGCCGAAGCGCTCGGTGAAGCGCGCGACGTCGGCCTCGGAGGCCTCGGTGCCGAAGGCCAGCTCCAGCGTGCTCGTGCGGTCGCGCGGGTCCTCGGGGCGGGTGAGGACGTAGGACAGTGCGCGGCCCACGTAGTTGACGTAGGTGGCGCCGTGACGGTGGATGTCGTCCGCGAACGCGCTCGCCGAGAACTTGCGGGTCATCGTCACCGTGGCGCCGGTCGCCATCGCGGGCGCGAGGTTCATCATCACCGCGTTGCCGTGGAACAGCGGCATGCACAGGTAGGTCACCGAGTCCCGGCGCATCCGGACCCGTCCGACGATCGCCTGGGTGAGCCGGCCGAGCCGACCCTGGCCGACCACCACCGCCTTCGGCGCACCGGTCGAGCCGGAGCTGAACAGCAGCATCGCGAGGTGGTCCGGCCCGGGCAGCGCGGCGGTGCCGGGCACCGGGGCGTCGCGGTACGGTGCGAGCCACTCGCCGTACGCGTCGTCGTCGACGTCCAGCACCGGCACGCCGGCCAGGTCGGAGGCGAGGTGCCGCAGCCGGGCCTCGGTGACGACCACGTCGACGTCGGCGTGCCGGGCGTCCTGGGCGATCTCGGGGCCGCTGCGGCTGGCGTTGAGGCCGACCACGACGGCGTCGGCGAGCGAGGCCGCAGCGATCCAGAAGACGTAGTCGGGGACGTTCTCGAGCAGCACCCCGACGTGGACCTGGCGGCCCTCGGGCGCGGGTACGGCGGCCCGCAGCGCCGCGGCGCGCGCGGCTCCCTCACCGACCACCTCGGCCCAGGTCCACTGCCGGTCCTCGAAGAGCAGGCCCGGCTTGTCGTCATCGGTCCGGCTCGCCACGATCTGCGCGAAGGTCTCCATCACACTCTCTCCTCGGCCGACGGTCCCGTCGGCGTCTCGATTCTCTCTGGTGTCTCGGGTTCGGTGCGCCGGGTCCGCCCCAGGACCAGGCAGGTGACGGCGGCGAGGAGCGAGAGGGCCGCTCCGGCCAGGCCCCCGGCGACGAAGCCGGACTCACTGGTCTGCCGCCCGCTGGCGGCGAACGCGGCCAGCACGGCCAGCGCCAGCGCGCTGCCCGTCGACATGCCGAGGAAGCGCAGGACCAGGTTGAGGCTGAGCGCGCTCCCGGTCTCCGCCGGCGGCACGAAGCGCACCATCAGCCACGGCATCGAGTTGAAGGTCATCCCGCTGCCGAAGCCGCCGATCACGACGGCGAGGGTCACCTTCCACAGCGCGTCGTGGCCGAGGGCGAGCGCGAGGTTGGCGACGGCGAACAGCAGGCAGCCGCAGGCCAGCACCACGTCGGGCGGCACGAATCGCCCCAGCCACAGGGCGATCCGCGATCCGAGGACGCTGGTCACGGCGTACGGCGTGAGCATCAGCCCGGCCACGGCGACGGACCGGCCGAGGCCGTAGCCGTGCTCCTCGGTGGTCTGCACGAGGATCATCGACACCGACAGCAGCACGAACATGCCGAGCGCGGCGAGCAGCCCGCACGCGTTGGCGACCAGCACGCCGGGGCGGACCGCCACTCGCAGGTCGACCAGCGGCCGCTCGGCTCGCAGCAACCACCAGCCGCAGGCGCCGTACGCCAGCACGCCGCCGCCCAACAGCCCGAGGGTCGGCGGTGACGTGGCCCCCCAGGCCTTCGCCTGGGTGACGGCGAGGAGCACCGCGGCGGTGGCGCTGCTGAGCAGGACCGCGCCGAACCAGTCGACGCCGCGGGGCGCGTCCTCGTCGCTGTCGGGCACCACGAGCAGCGCGACGACGAGCGCGGCGACGGCCAGCGCGCAGGCCCAGCCGAAGGCGCCCTTCGTGCCGGCGACGGTCGCGACGAACGCGGTGACCGGGAACCCCAGACCGGCAGCGGTGACGTTGGCGACCGAGATCGCCGCGACCGCACCGCGCACCTTCTCCTCGGGGAGCTCGCTACGGGCGATCGAGAACGCCAGGGGAACGATCGCGAACGCGAGGCCCTGCAGGACGCGGCCGACCAGCAGCGGGCCGAACCCGAGCGGCAGCGCGCCCAGCGCGGTGCCGACCACGACGAGCACCAGGCAGCCCAGCAGCGCCGGCCGCCGCCGTCGTCCGGCACCGATCCGTCCGACGACCGGGCAGACCACGGCCGCGGTGACCAGGGTGGCGGTGATCGCCCACTGCGCCGTGACCAGCGAGACGCCCTCGGTCCGGGCGATGCCGGTGACGAGCGGCGTGCCGAGGCTGCCGACGACGCCGGTGACGGTCGTGACGAGCAGGATGCCCGGGAGGACCCAACGGTCCTCCCGGGCCTCCTGGCCGGTGGTCATCGCGGAGCTCAGCCGAGCCACGCGTCGTCGAGCAGGATCATCGAGTTCGCGCCGCCGGTGATGCCGTGGACCTTCGTGGTCCACACGCTCAGCTCGGAGAACGGGCCGAAGGTGACGAACGGGACGTCCTCGTTGACCTGCTCCTGGAGGGCGGTGATCGCAGCGAGCTGGTCGTCCTTCGTGGTCGCGGCCTGGAAGGCGGCGATGTGCTCGTCCATGGCCGGGCTGGTGTACATCCCGTAGGTCTGGGTCCCGCCGCTGTGCATCGTGGCGTACATCCGGGCGAACGGGTCGGCCTCCACGAAGTTGATGCTCCAGCCGGCGAGGTCGTAGTCACGCTCGACCGCGATCCGGGTGATCTGCTCGGAGATCGTGCGCGCCGGCTTCGGGTCGAGGGTCATCCCGACCGCCTCCAGCGACGCCTTCACCGCCTGGGTGGCGGCCCGCGACGCGGGGTCGGTGCCGTCGACGTACCGGATCACGCCGTCCCAGCCGTCGGCCTTGGCCTCCTCGACGAGCTTCGTCGCCTCCGCGCGGTCGGGCCGCAGCCCCGCCGCGTCGGTGTGCCACACGGAGTAGTCGGGGAACAGGTCGGACGACGCGATGCCGGTGCCGCCGAACATCCGCTCCCGCATCAGGTCGGGGTCGATCGCCAGGGCGATCGCCCTGCGGACCCGCACGTCGTGGCCGGCAGCGCCCTCGGAGGCGTTGATGATGGCGACGTTGCTGGCCGCGCGCATGTTCACGTACGCCGGCAGCTTCTCCTCGAGCACCTCGTCGACGAGGTCGGGGTCGCGGACGAGCGCGGCGTCGATGTCGCCACCCTCGAGCGAGTCCAGGCTGGTGCGCTGGTCGCCGAGGAACGCCATCCTCACGCTGTCCACGTGCGGGGCGCCGTCCCAGTAGTCGTCGCGGGCCTCGAGCTCGAGGGACTCGCCGTGCTTCCAGTCGCCGAGCGTGAACGGACCGGCCCCGACGGGCTTGAAGCTGCCGTCGGCCCCCACCGACGACCTCGCCACGACCATGCCGGGACCGGTGCTCAGGATGCCCGGGAACAGCGGCCACGGGCGGGCCAGCTCGTAGGTGACCGTGTGCGCGTCGGTGGCGGTGGCCGAGGTGACGTTGCCCGCCCACAGCGCGGTCTCCGGCGCCTTCGCGGCGGCGTAGCGCTGCTGGCTCCAGACCACGGCGTCGGCGTCGAGCGGCGTGCCGTCGGAGAAGGTGACGCCGTCACGCAGCGTGAGCGTCCAGGTCGTGTAGTCGGCGTCGTGCTCGATCGCCTTCGCCAGCCGGGGCACGAACTCCTGCTTCCCGGGGTCGAAGCTGAGCAGCGTGTCGTAGATGTTGGCCATCTCGATGCCACCCGTAGTCGCGGCCGCGATGGTCACGGTCGGGTCGAGCGACGCGGGCTCGGTGTAGGCGCCGTACGTCAGGGTGCCGCCGTCGACGGGCTCGCCGCCGTCGTCGACGTTGCGGAAGCCCTCGGCCAGGGCCTTGCCCTGACCACGTGGCTCCTTCTCCTCCTCGGACGCGCATCCGCTCACGAGCAGCGTCGCGACCACGACGACAGCGGCGGCACGACGCAGTCCCGGGACATGGGTGGACATGGCGATCTCCTTCGGTTGGGGGGATTGAGACCAGGTCAGACGAGGCGGACGTCGCGGCGGTTGACCTTCCCGGTCGCGTTGCGGGGCAGCTCCTCGAGCGTGATCTGCCAGCGGGTGGGCACCTTGTAGCGGGCGAGGCCGGCGAGCGTGTGGGCGCACAGCTCCTCCTGGGAGACCTGCGCCCCGGGGTGCAGCACCACGACAGCGGCGACGCCCTGTCCGTAGTCGGGGTCGGGGATGCCCATCACGATGCACTCGCGCACCGCGGGGTGGGCGACGATCCGGTCCTCGACCTCGGCGGGGTAGACGTTCTCTCCGCCGCGCAGGATCAGGTCGGAGCGCCGGCTCGCGATGTGCAGCTGACCGTCGGCGAGGTGGCCCAGGTCGCCGGTGCGGAACCATCCGTGCGGGGCGGTCGAGGCTGCGGTCGCCTCGGGGTTCCCCCAGTAGCCGAGCATCATCTGGGCGCCCCGCAGGTGGATCTCCCCCTCGACGCCGTCGGGCACGGGCCGCCCGGCGGTGTCGCGGATCTCGACCTGCATCGTCGGCACGGTGCGGCCCACGGTCGAGGGATCGGCGGCGAGCTCGGCGGCCAGTGCCAGGGTGGCGGCGGTGCTCGACTCGGTGAGCCCGTACGTCGTCCCCAGCGACCGCCCCGCCCCGGGCAGCGCCTTGCGCAGCGCCTCCTTGAGCTCGGGCGAGGAGGGCGCGCTGCCGACCGAGATGCTGCGCAGCGACGAGAGGTCGAAGTCCGCGAGCCGGTCACCGAGCTCGACGATCCGGCTGAGCATGGTCGGCATCGCGCCCCAGTTGGTGACCCGCTCCGACTCGACCAGCCGCAGCACCTGCTCGATGTCGAACCTGCCGAGGTGCAGCACGGCCGTGTCGCCGACGACGAGCCGGACCACTGCGAGGTTGTGGAGCGCGGCGATGTGGAACAGCGGCGTCACGAGCAGGAACCGCCGGTCGACCTGCGGGAAGCCCGTCTCCGCGGCGATCGCGTCGTTGAGCAGGTGGAACCACACCGCCGCGATGACGTTGCGGTGCGAGTGGGTCGCTCCCTTGGCGCGGCCGGTCGTGCCGCTGGTGAACAGGATGACGGCGGGGTCGTCCTCGGCGATCTCCCCGTCCGGCTCGGGCAGTGCGGCTCCGCGGTGGGCGGCGGCGATCCGCGGGAGGTCCTCCTCGACCGTGAGGACCGGGACGCCCATCCCGTCGGCCATCCGGGCGCGGGCCGCGTCGGCGATGAGGACCTTCGGGGTGGTCAGCTCCATGCCGTGGGCCAGCTCGGGTCGCGCCCACATCGAGTTCATCCCGACCGCGACGGCGCCGAGCGAGACCGCGGCCCAGAAGCCGACGATCCACTCGGGGCAGTTGGCCGCGCACAGCGCCACCCGGTCGCCCTTGCCGACGCCGTGCTCGGTGCGCAGCACGTGGGCCAGCGCGGCGACCTCGTCGTGGTGCTGGGCGAAGCTGATCCGTCGCTCGCGGGTCACCAGGTACTCCGCGTCCCCGAAGGCCCGGGACGCCTCGAGCAGCTCGCGCAGCGAGTGCTGCCGCCGGGCGTAGACCTCGAGGTCCTCGCCGCGGACGTCCTCCACCCGGATCTCGTACGGCGCGCCGGGCGCGGTCAGTCGCGCGACGGCCTCCTCACGCGTGGTCATCCTCTGCCTCTCCTCTTCCCCTGCGCCCACGGCGCTCGTTGCACTCACCGGATCGTCAGCTGCCCGCCGTCGACGTTCCACGCCTGCCCGGTGACCCAGGCGGCCTGGTCGCTGGCGAGGAACACCGCTGCGGCGGCCACCTCCCACGGCAGGCCGGTCCTGCCGAGCGGGAGGTTGGCACGCACGTAGGCCTGCCACGTGTCGGGATCCCGGTCCGCGATCCGGCCGGTCTCCGTCACGCCCGGGCACAGCGCGTTGACGCGGATGCCGTGGCTGCCGAGCTCCTTGGCGGCCGACGACGTCAGCGACTGCACGCCCGCCTTGGACGCCGAGTACGCGCCGGTCCCGGCGCCGCTGAGCTTCCCGCCGATCGACGAGATGTTGATGATGCTGCCGCCGTCGCCCTGCTCGACCAGCTGCCGCCCGAAGACCTGGGTCATCAAGAAGGTGCCGCGCAGGTTGACCGCGATCACGCGGTCGAACGCCTCGACGGACAGCTCGGTCAGCGGGACCCGGTCCTCGCCCCGCGACGCGGCGGCGTTGTTGACGACGACGTCGACGCGGCCGAGCTCGGCGAGCGTCAGGTCGAGCAGTCGGCGTACGTCGTCGGGGTCGGCGACGTCGCACACGACGGGCAGCGCCCGGCGGCCGAGTGCGCGCACCTCGTCGGCGACCGACGCGATGTCGTCCCACCCGGCTGCGGCCTCGTCGGCCGGCCGGTCCTCGGGCCGCCGGCCGGTGCCGGTGACGACGACGTCGCAGCCGGCCCGCGCCAGCTCCACCGCGAGCGAGCGGCCGATCGAGCGCATCCTCCCGGCGCCGGTGACCACGGCGACCTTGCCGGTCAATCCGGTCAGCTCGTAGCCGCTTCCCACGGCACCTCCTGGAGCTCGATGAACAGGCCGCGTGCCTCGACGGTGCGTGCACCGTCGACCTCCACCCACGCCTCGGCGGTGGTCTTGCGACCGGTGGTCGAGACGATCCGGGCGCCCAGCTCGAGGGGCACGTCGAGCGGCGTGCGCGCGTTGTAGCGCAGGTCGAGGGTGCCGGTGACCGAGCGGCGGCCGGTGGCCTGGACCAGCGTGCCGAGCATGCAGTCCATCAGGTGCGCGAGGTAGCCGCCGTGCACCGACTCGGGCGGCCCCTCGTAGAGCGCGTTCGGCACGGTCGTGGCGTACGCCGCGTCGCCGTCGAACCGGATGGCGAGCGGCAGCGCCTGCGGGTTGAACCGGAACACCGGCCAGGCCAGGTCCGGACCGACCTCGCGGGCCCGGGCGGGGTCGTCGAACGAGGCGCGCAGCGCCCGGGGACGGGTACGCCGTCCGAGCGCCTCGGTCAGCTCGTCCATCCGGGCACGGGCGGCGCGGAGCTCGTCGAGGTCGACGTCGGTGGTCGCAGCGGCCAGCATCAGCCGCCGGGTGGCGGCCGCCAGTGCGGCGACCTCCTCGGCGACCGGATCCGCCACCGTGTCAGCCAGCACGTCAGACCCGCTCGATGATCGCGCCGGTGACCTGGGCACCGCCGGCGCAGATGGCCACCATCGCCAGCTGCTGGTCGCGGCGCTCGAGCTCGTCGAGCACGGAGGCGATCAGCCGGACACCGGTGGAGCCGACCGGGTGACCGAGCGCGATCGCGCCCCCGTTGACGTTGAGCCGGTCCTCGTCGACGCCGTGGACCCGGGCGAACGACAGCGGCACCGCGGCGAAGGCCTCGTTGACCTCGAACAGGTCGATGTCGCCGATCGACATGCCGGTGCGCTCGAGCAACCGCTCCCCCGCCCGGACCGGGCCGTCGAGCAGGTACCGCGGCTCGGCGCCGAGCAGGGTCTGGGCGACGATCCGCCCGCGCGGGCGCAGCCCCTCGGCCCGCGCCCGGTCCTCCGACATCACGAGCGCCGCGGTGGCGCCGTCGGAGATCTGCGAGGCGGTGCCCGCGGTGTGCAGGCCGCCCTCGCGGATCGTCCTGAGCCCGGCGAGCGCCTCCAGGCTGGTGTCCCGCAGGCCCTCGTCGCGGGTCACGACGGTGCCGTCGGGCAGCTTCACCTCGATCACCTGGCCCGCGAACAGGCCGGCGTCCCACGCCGCGCGGGCGCGCTGCTGCGACCGGAGGCCGAAGGCGTCGAGGTCGGCGCGGGTCAGGCCGCGGCGCTCGGCGATCCGGTCGGCCGCCTCGTACTGCGCCGGCAGGTCGACGGTCCAGTCGTCGGGCCGGGGCCGGCCGACCGTGCCGTCGCCCAGGTTGGCCAGCAGGGGCACCCGCGACATCGCCTCGACGCCGCAGGCGATGCCGGCGTCGACGTACCCCGCCGCGACCTGGGCGGCGACCAGGTGGACGGCCTGCTGGGCCGAGCCGCACTGGGCGTCGATGGTGGTCGAGCCGATGTCGTCGGGGAAGCCCTGGTGCAGCCAGGCGAAACGGACGACGTTGCCGGACTGCTCGCCGGCCTGGGTGACACAGCCGCCGATCACCTCGCCGATGCTCGCGGGGTCCACGCCGGTGCGCTCGAGGATCCCGCGCTGGGCGCGGCCGAGCAGGTCGACGGCGTGCAGGCCGGACAGCGCGCCGCCACGCCGGCCGTACGGCGTGCGGATCGCGTCGACGATGACGGGTCGGGACATGGGATCTCCTGGTCGGTCGAGGGTCAGGCCGGCGCGCCGATGCGCGGGGCGGTGGGCAGCACGTCACCGAGCTCCGCGGCGATGGCGTCGCCGCTGCCGAGCGAGAAGGCGACCTGGCGACCCCAGAGGAAGTAGCGGTGGATCGGGTAGTCGACGTCGGCACCGATGCCGCCGTGCAGGTGCTGCCCGGCGAGCACCACGCGCAGGCCGCCGACCGAGGCCCACCACTTGGCGACCAGGCTGGCCGACTCGGCGGCCTCCTCGCCACCGTGCTCGGGGTGGTCGAGCAGCCACGCGGCCTTGAGCGTGGTCAGCCGGATCGCCTCGGTGTCGAGGTAGGCGTCACTCGCCCGCACCGCGACGGCCTGGTTGGTCGACAGCGGTCGGCCGAACTGCACGCGCTCGGAGGTGTAGGCGGCGGTGATCCGCAGGTCCTCCTCGCAGACGCCCAGCGCGACCGCGGCGAGCGCGACCCGCAGCCGGCGCCGGGTCCACGCGACGACCGCCGTGCCGTCGGCGGGCAGCAGGTCGTCCTCGGTGAGGACGACGTCCTCGAAGGCGACCGCGCCTGCGCTCTCGTTGCTGGTGGCCGCGACCGGGACCACGGTGACCCCGGCCCGGTCCGTGGGGACGAGCGCGACCCGCAGCCCGCCGTCCTCCACCGCCACGGGGACGACGACCGCCGCCGCCACCGGCGCCGCCGGCACCTGCGGCAGCTCGCCGCTGACCCGCAGTCCGCCGTCGACCCGGAGCCCGGTCAGCCGGGCGACCTGGCCGGGAGCGGCGTCGAAGGCACCGGTCACGATCGTGCCGCCCTCGACGATCGGTGCGAGCCACCGCTCGACCTGCGCGGCCGAGCCGAACTCGGCGAGGGGCAGTGCCGCGCCGGCGACGACCGACCACAGCGGCACGGGCGCCACGTGGCGGCCCTGCTGCTCGAGCACGGCGACCAGGCCGCCCATGCCGAGCCCGGCGCCGCCCTTGTCCTCGGGGACGGCGATGCCGAGCAGGCCCGAGGAGGCCAGCACCTCCCACAGCTTCGCGTCGAAGCCGCCGTGGTGGCGCTCGACGTCGACGACACGCTCGACCCGGGCGAGGTCGCCCAGGATCTGCGCGGCGAGGTCGCGGACCTCGGCGTGGTCGTCGGTGGGGTCGAAGTCCATCTCAGTTCCCGTCCTTCTTCTCGGTCTGGTTGTCCTTGCGGCGGGCGCCGAGCGTCATGCCGAGCGTCTTGGCGGCGACGATCTCGCGCATGACCTCGTTGGTGCCGCCACCGAAGGTGTTGTTCTGGGCGCGGCGGCCGAGCGACTCGACCCGGCCCTCGATCGCCGCCCCGGCCGAGCCCGGGCGGAGCAGTCCGGCTGCGCCGAGGACCTGCTGCAGACGGCCGTAGGCGGTCACGACCGCCTCGGTGCCGAAGATCTTGGCGGCCGCCGAGTCCCCGCCGCCGAGCGTGTTGGCGGCGACGTCGGAGACCAGGCGCAGGTTCATCAGGTCGGCGGCGCTGAGCAGGGCGTAGGTCTCGGCGAGGGCGCTGCGCACCCACGCGACGTCGTACAGCGTGGTCGAGCTGTCCGGGCCGAGCTTCTCGGCCTGGGCCCAGGCGAGCACCTCGTCGTACATCTGGTTGGCGATGCCGCCACGGGCGGCCAGCGCGACCCGCTCGTGGTTGAGCTGGCTGGTCATCAGCTTCCAGCCCTGGTTGAGCTCGCCGACCACGTTGCTCAGCGGGACGCGGACGTCCTCGTAGTAGGTGGCCGAGGTGCTGATCCCGCCGACGGTGTGGATCTCGGTGACCGAGAAGCCCGGGCTGCTGGTCGGGACCAGCACGACCGAGATGCCCTGGTGGCGCGGTGCGTCGGGGTCGGTGCGGACGGCCAGCCAGACCCAGTCGGCGAAGACACCGGCGCTGGTGAAGATCTTGTTGCCGTTGATGACCAGCTCGTCGCCGTCGATCCGGGCGCGGGTCTGCAGGCTGGCGAGGTCGGTGCCGGCGCCGGGCTCGGTGTAGCCGATCGCGAACATCAGCTCGCCGAGCAGGATCTTGGGGAGGAAGAAGTCCTTCTGCTCCTGGGAGCCGTGCTTCATCAGCGTCGGTGCGACGGTGTTGAGGGTGACCAGCGACAGCGGGGCGCCGGCCCGCAGCGCCTCGTCGTAGAAGACGTAGAGCGCCTCGGGGTCCTCGCCGCGGCCGCCGTACTCCTCGGGGAAGCCGAGGCCGAGCCAGCCGTCCCTGCCCATCCGGCGCAGGACCCGGTCGAACACCGGACCACCCTCGGTCTGCTCGGCCAGGGCGGCGCGGTCCTCGTCGGTGATGGTGGCGGCGAAGTAGGCGCGCAGCTCGGCGCGCAGCGCCTTGGAGCTGTCGGAGAGCTCTGGGTACATGGCTTGCTTCCTTGGTGGGTGGGGTGTCAGCGCGGGAGCCGGAGCACCCGGCGCGCGATCACGTTGAGCTGGATCTCGATGGTTCCGCCGCCGACGAGGACGGCCGGCAGGCCGAGGTGGTCGATGACGGGGTCGGCGGTGTGCTTGCCGGTCGGGGGTACGGCGACCAGCGCGCCGCGTCCCAGGACGCGGAGCAGGTCACGCGAGTTGTCGCGCTGGGCGATGGCGTTGCAGACCTTCTGCACGCTGATCTCGGCGCCGAGATCGAGACCGTCGATCCGGGCGAGGACGGAGCGCAGGTTGAGTGCGGACAGCGCCATCTCCCGTCCGACGCAGCGGCCGAGGACCTCGACGACGGCGTCGCGGCTCGCCTCGTGGGCGCCGGAGGCGAGCACGGTGCGAACCAGGTCGCTGGAGCCGTGGCTGAGCCGGGCGCCCATGCTGAGCCGCTCGTTGGCGAGCGTGGTGACGGCGAGCCGCCATCCGGCGCCGGGCTCGGCGACCAGGCACTCGTCGGGCACGAAGACGTCGTCGAGGAAGACCTCGTTGAACTCCGAGAGCCCGGTGGCCTGGCGCAGCGGCCGGACGTCGACGCCCGCGCTGCGCATGTCGACCAGGAAGTAGGAGATGCCGGCGTGCTTGGGCGCGTCCGGGTCGGTGCGCGCCAGGCACACGCCCCAGTCGGCCTCGGCGGCCATCGAGTTCCAGACCTTCTGGCCGCTGAGCACCCACCCGCCGTCCACCTTGCGGGCGCGGGTGGACAGGCCGGCGAGGTCGGAGCCGGCGCCGGGCTCGGAGAACAGCTGGCACCAGAACACCTCGCCGCGCAGGGTCGGGTCGACGAACCGCTCCTGCTGGGCGGGCGTGCCGTGCAGCAGCAGCGTCGGCAGCACCCACTCGCCGATCACGGTCGAGGGCTGCGCGAGCGCGCGGCGGGCGAGCTCCTGGGCGATCACCGCCTGCTCCTCCGGGCCGGCCGCACGCCCCCACGGCTCGGGGTAGTGCGGCGCGACGAGACGCGCGTCGGCGAGGTGCTCCTGGCGGCGGCCGCCGCGCGAGGGCGCCCACCCGGAGGCCGGTACGCCGTCCTCGGGGAGCTCGAGCGCAGCATCGAGGATCGTCGCCAGCTCCGCGCGCAGCTCGGGCAGGGCGTCGTCGGCGACGAACCCGAAGTCCCGCTCGGCCTCGAGGGCCACGGCGCCGAGGCGGGCCGCCCACGTCGACTCCGAGCCGTTGGCGGCCGACAGGCTGATCGCTCGGCGCCAGTAGAGGTGGGCGTCGTGCTCCCAGGTGAAGCCGATGCCGCCGAAGAGCAGCACCGCCTCGGCCGCGACGTCGACCACTGCGGGCAGGGCGGTGAGGCCGACCTGGGCGGCTGCGAGGCACTGCTGGACCGGCGCGTCGTCGCCGGCGCGGGCCGCGTCCCACGCCGCGGCGCCGATCATCTCGGTCTTCACCAGCAGCAGGGCGGCCTTGTGCTGCACCGCCTGGAAGCTGCCGACGGGGACGCCGAACTGCTCGCGGGTGGAGACGTGGGCGACGACCGCGTCGACGAACCAGCGGGCGACGCCGGCGGCGTCGGCGGCGAGCAGCGCGGCGGTGGCCAGCTCGGCCCGCTCGGCGTCGGGCGCGGGCAGCAGCTCCGCGGTGGTCACGGTGCGGCGGTCGAGGACGAGCCGGCCGACCGCACGGGAGAGGTCGGTGGCCGGCTCGCCGACGACCTCGCCGGCGGCGGGCGTCAGGACGCACCACACCGGCTCGCCCGCGGCCGTGGTCGCCCGGACGACGACCAGCTCGGCGCCGGGCAGGCCCAGGACGGGACGGGTCTCGCCGTCGAGCACCCAGCTGCCGTCGTACGACGTCGCGGTGAGGCCGTCGCCGTCGGACAGGGCGCCGGTGGCGCCCTCGGCGAAGCGCCCCAGCACGGCGCTGCGGACCGCGCTCGCGGGTGCTGCGGCGACGACCGCGCTGGCGAGGACGGTGCTCAGGAAGGGGCCGGGGTGCAGGGCGCGGCCCAGCTGCTCGGTGACGACGGCGAGCTCGACCAGGCCCGCACCCGCGCCGCCGTCCTCCTCGGGCAGGTGGATGGCGTGCAGGCCCTGCTGGACGAGCGCGTCCCACGCCTCGGGCCGCTTGCCGGCGGCGAGGTCGTCGAGCTGGGCGCGCGTCGCCTCGATCGGGGCGGCGCGGCGGGCCCAGGCGGCGACGGAGTCGGCCAGGTCGCGGTGGTCGTCGGTGAGGGCGAGAGGCATGTCAGAGCCGTTCGATCAGGAGGCAGGTGGTGGCGGCGGAGGCACAGATCGCGACCATCGCGACCTGGGCGTCGCGGCGCTCGAGCTCGGCGAGCGCGGTCGCGATCAGCCGGATGCCGGTGGCCCCGGCCGGGTGGCCGAGGGCGATGGCACCACCGTTGGGGTTGAGCCGGTCGTCGTCGACGCCGTGGACCTGCGCGAAGGACATCGGCACCGACGCGAAGGCCTCGTTGACCTCGAAGACGTCGACGTCACCGATCGTCATGCCGGCACGGGCGAGCACCTTGGCGGCGGCCTCGATCGGGGCGTCGAGCATGTACTCCAGGTCGCCGCCCATCACGCACTGGTTGAGCAGCCGCGCCTTCGGCTTCAGGCCGAGCTCCTCGGCCTTCTCCTGCGACATGAGCAGCGCGGCGCTGGCGCCGTCGGAGACCTGGGAGGACGAGCCGGCCGTGTGCAGGCCGCCGTCCTTGACCGGCTTCAACCGGGCCAGGCCCTCCGTCGAGGACTCGCGCAGGCCCTGGTCGCGGGTCACCGTGCCGTGATCGGGCGTGGCGACCGGGATCACCTGGTCGTCGAAGAGGCCGGCGCCCCAGGCGGCGGCAGCGCGCTGCTGCGAGCGCAGGCCGAAGGCGTCGAGGTCCTCGCGGCCGAAGCCACGGCGTACGGCGATCCGGTCGGCCGCCGTGTACTGGTCGGGGTTGTCGACCGACCAGCTCGCGGGCCGTGGCGTGCCGAGACCGGTGCCGACCTTGTAGGTCAGCGGCACCCGCGACATCAGCTCGACGCCGCAGGCCAGGCCGACCTCGAGCGAGCCGATCGCGATCTGGCCGGCGACCAGGCTCAGCGCCTGGGCGGCGGTGCCGCACTGGGCGTCGATGGTCGTCGTACCGGTGGCGGTGGGCAGCCCGGCGTGCAGCCAGGAGGTCCGGGTGATGTTGCCGAACTGCTCGCCGATCGGGGTGACGCAGCCGCCGATGGCCTGCTCGACGAGGTCGGGGTCGATGCCGGTGCGGTCCAGGACGCCGCGCTGGGCATGGCCGAGCAGCTCGGCGGCGTGGACGCCGGACAGCCAGCCGTCGCGCTTGCCGAACGGCGTGCGGGCGGCGTCGACGATCACGGGGGTCATGCGGGTGCTCCTTCGAGGGGGTGGACGGTGAGTCCCCAGTCGCGGATCAGGTCGAGGCTCACGGTGGTGCGGCCCGTGACGTCGGCCGGGCAGTCGCACAGGGCGAGGACGGCCTCGGCCATCTCCGCCAGCGACTCGACCTGGTCGGGTCGGATCGTGCCGCCGACGAGCAGGGACGCGCCCTCGCTGAGGACGGCGGCCCGCGGCTGCACCGTGTTGACCCGGATCCCGGTGCCGTGGAGCTCGGCTCCGAGGCCGTTGGTCATGCGGTTGAGCGCCGCCTTGGACGCGGCGTACACGGCGAGGTCGGCGCCGGGCTCGACCAGCTCGAACGGCGGGCCGTCGAAGTGCCGGGCGGATGCGCTGGAGACGTTGACGATCCAGCCCTCCCCTGCCGCGCGCATGCCCGGGAGGACGGCCTGGACGAGGTCGAGCGGTGCGTGCACGTTGACCTCGAAGGTCAGCCGGCGCCGGCGCAGCGGGAAGCCGGCCAGCGGCTGGTAGATCGCCGCCGCGGCGTTGTTGACCAGGATCTCGACGGTGCCGCCGAGCAGCTCCTCGGCGGCCGGGACGATCCCGGCCCGGCTGTCCTCGTCGGCCAGGTCGGCGACGTACGGCGCCACCCGGGTGCCGTGGACCGCGAGCCGGCTCGTCACCTCGGCGAGGCTGCCGTCGAGACGGCTGCCGCCGGGCCCGGCCGTGCGGGCGACGAGGACGACGTCGGCGCCCTCGGCGGCGAGGCGCTCGGCGACGCCGGCGCCGATGCCGCGGCTGGCGCCGGTCACCAGCGCCCTGCGGCCCGCGAACCTCTTCGTCGACGCAGTCATCGTGGTCTGCGCCTCAGCGGTCCGCGGCGAGGACGAGCGCCGAGTGCGGGACCGGCGACCCTCCCGTGACCAGCACGTTGTCGAGCGCCTTGGCGGGCTGGTTGACGGAGGTGCCGCGGACCAGGCGCACACCTTCCGCGATGCCGTTGACGCCGTGGATGTAGCCCTCGCCGAGCTGGCCGCCGTTGGTGTTGACCGGCAGCCGGCCGTCGACCTCGAGGTTGCCGTCGGCGATGAAGTGCCGCGCCTCGCCGCGGCCGCAGAAGCCGTACTCCTCCAGCTGCAGCAGCACCATCGGCGTGAAGGCGTCGTACAGGATCGCGGCGTCGATGTCGTCGGGGCCGATCCCGGCCTGGCGCCACAGCTGCTGCGCGACCAGCTCGACCTCGGGCATCGCGTCGATGTCGTCGCGGTAGTAGCTGCTCATCGAGATCTGCTGCGGACCGACGCCCTGCGCGGCGCCGGTGATGACGGCCGGCGGGTGCGGCAGGTCGCGGGCCCGCTCGGTGCTGACGATCACCAGCGCCTGGCCGCCGTCGCTCTCCTGGCAGCAGTCGAGCAGGCGCAGCGGGTCGGCGATCATCCGCGAGGCCTGGTGCTCCTCGAGCGTGATCGGGCGCTCGAAGAACCAGGCCTTCGGGTTGGTCGCCGCGTGCTTGCGTGAGAGGACGGAGATCTGGCCGAAGTCGGCGCTGGTGGCGCCGTACTTCTCCATGTAGAGCCGCGCGAGGAAGGCCTCCTGCTGGGCCGGCGTGAGCAGGCCGTAGGGGTTGATCCAGTTGCGGTACTCCTGGTCGGTGTTCTGGTTGTAGGCGAACGGCGGCGGGCCCTGCCCGAAGCGGTGGCCCGAGCGCTCGTTGAACGCGCGGTAGACCACGACTACGTCCGCGACGCCGGACGTCACTGCCAGCGCGGCCTGCTGCACCGGGGCGCAGGCGCCACCGCCGCCGTGCGGGATCCGGCTGAAGAACGTGAGCTCCGGGATGCCGAGCGCACGCGCGACGGCGATCTCCGGGTTGGTCTCCATCGTGAACAGCGCGAACCCGTCGACCTCCTCGACGCCGACCTGCGCGTCCTCGAGCGCGGCGAGCACGGCCTCGCAGGCCAGCTGCCACTCGCTGCGCCCGGAGTTCTTGGAGAACTCGGTCGCGCCGATGCCGGCGATCGCGGCGCCGCCGGAGAAGGGACTGGTCACTGGATGCCTCCGCTGGGGTGGTCGAGGGTGACGGTGGCGGTGACGTGCGCGCCGCGGGCGTTGCGGCCGGCGACCTTCAGCGTCACGGCGGTGTCGGTGACCTCGGCGACCTCCCCGGAGAAGGTCATCGTGTCGCCGGGGAAGTTGGGGACGCCGAGGCGCAGCGCCACCTTGCGGATCCGGGTCGCCGGGCCGAACAGGTCGGTCACGTAGCGGTCCAGGAACCCGTTGGTGGAGTTGATCGACATGAAGATGTCGGGGGTGCCGCGTTCGTTCGCCTTGCCGGGGTCGTGGTGGACGTCCTCGAAGTCCTGGCTGGCGATCGCGGTCGCGACGATGGTGGTCCGGTCGAGCGGCAGGGCCAGCTCGGGCAGGACGTCGCCGGCCTTCACCGGACACCGCCCGTCGTCCTGGCCGGGCGCAGCTGCGGCAGCACCTCGCCGTGGGCGTGCTCGGCGAAGCCGACCTCCAGCTCGAGGCCGCGGCGGAGGTCGGCATGGTCGACGCCGCTGATGTCGGCGACCAGGCGGGTGCCCTCCTCGAGGTCGACCAGGCCGACCGCGAGCGGGTAGGTGAACGCCGGGTCCTGCGGGTGGTGGACGACGGTCCAGCTGTGCAGCGTGGCTCGCCGCGTCGACTCGACCGTGTCCCACGCGAAGGAGCGGCATGCCGGGCAGGCGGGACCGGGTGGGTGGCGCAGCGTCCTGCAGTCGGTGCAGCGCTGGATCTCCAGCCGGCCCTCGCGGGCGGCGGTGAAGAAGAACTCGTTGTCCTGGGTGACCGTCAGGCCGGGGACGGCCGTGCGCCGCTCGGGGGTTGCCTCGCTCATGCAGCACTCTCCTTCGTGGTGGGGTCGAAGCGGAGGATCACGAACCTCTCGTCGACGAGGAGCTGGTCGGCCTGGTCGACGTACCGCTTGCGCAGCGTGATGAAGCAGCCGTTGCCGAGTCCGGTCCGCTTGACCGGGGAGATGTCCTCGATCGTGAAGTGGCAGGTGACCCGGGTGCCGGGCGTCAGCTCGCGGACGTACTCCTGCTCCTGCGCCGTCGCGACCACCGAGGTGAAGCCGTGCTCGTCGAGCAGGGCGAGCAGCCGGGAGTAGGCATGGTCCTCCTGGACGCCCTCGGCCCGCAGCGCCTGGACCTGCCGCCAGCGGCGGTAGCCCTGCATCACCCAGGTGGTGACCATCGCCGGCGGGCAGATGACGTCGTCGCGGCCGGTGGCGCGCGCGGCCTCCGGGTCGACGTAGACGGGGTTGAGGTCGTCGTGCGCCTCGACCCAGTTGCGGATCATGGCCTCGTTGACCGCGTACCGCGCCACGCGCGGCGGCTCGGCCACCTCGCCGACGAACTCCCCGAACCGGGCCTCGAGCTGCTGCATCGACCTTCCTCCGCGCCCGCGCCTGCTTGAGCAAGCGCTTGGTTATAGACCGATGGACCGGCCCCTGTGCTGCTCACGATGTCCGTCCCGGGACCTCCGGCGCGAGCGCCACTCCCGCTGAGCGGGCACGGCTGCCCCGCACCCCGACCATCGGGAAACAATCCGGGGCGACCCACCAGGAGGAGACCCATGCGCACCACCACCGGGCGGCGTACCGAGATCATGGAGGTCGCGGCGGCGATGTTCGCCGAGCGCGGCATCGGCGCGACCACGGTCCGCGAGATCGGCGAGTCGGCCGGCGTGCTCTCCGGCAGCCTCTACCACCACTTCTCGTCGAAGGACGAGATCGTGCGCGAGGTGCTCGCCGACTTCATGGACCAGGTCGAGCGAGCCTTCTCCGCTGTCGCCGCCGCGGCCGGATCGCCCGAGGAGACTGTGCGCGGCCTGGTCCGCGCCACCCTGGACTGCATCGACAGCCACCCGCACGCGACCCGGATCTACCAGCGCGACCGCGCCTACCTGCGCACCCACGGCCTGCTCGACGCGATCGACACCAAGTCCCGCGCCGTACGCCGGCACTGGCGGACCGCGATCGACGCCGGCATCGCGGCCGGCGACTTCCGTGCCGACGTACCGGGCGACGTCTTCTACCGCTCGCTGCGCGACACCCTGTGGGCCACGATGCACTGGCCGAACCGCTCGTCGTGGTCCACCGAGGACTTCGCCGACGTGATGGCGTCGATGTTCCTCGGCGGCTTCCGCGCCTGAGTCGTCGCGTCTCGCGAGGCGCTGTGACACGTGGTCCGCTCCCCCGGCAGCCGTGTGCCACCTCTCCCAGCCCCGCACGGGGCCCCTCCACGTGGTCTTGCGGCGGGTGGAGCAGCGAACAACGTGTGACAGCCCGTCCGCCGCCGTGAGCACTGACCGGGAACGGACACCTCGTGGCAGCGCTGGCCGGCAGTAGCATCCGCGCGTGAGCAACGAGGTCCTCATCGCCGTCCAGGAGCTGCTTCCCGGGATCGCCGAGCGGGCGTCCGCCACCGAGGACGCGCGCCGGATCCCGGACGAGACGATGGCCGAGCTGGTCGCAGCGGGCGTGTTCCGGATGCTCCAGCCGAGCCGGTACGGCGGCCGCGAGGGGAACCCGCTGGAGTTCTACGAGGTCGTACGGGCGATCGCCGGGGCGTGCGGTTCGACCGGCTGGGTCGCCGGTGTCGTCGGCTGCCACCCGTGGCAGGTCGCGCAGTACCCCGACGCCGCCCAGCGGGAGGTCTGGGGAGCCGACTCCGACACGCTGGTCGCGTCGTCGTACGCCCCCGTCGGGACGATCACCCGGGTCAAGGGCGGCTTCCGGCTGACCGGGCGCTGGAGCTTCTCGTCCGGCTGCGACCACGCGGCGTGGGCGACCCTCGGCGGCCTGCTCGTCGACGCCGAGGGCCGGCCGCAGGACTTCATGACCATGCTCCTGCCGCGCGCGGACTACACGATCGTCGACGTGTGGGACGCGATGGGCCTGCGCGGCTCGGGCAGCAACGACATCGTCGTGGAGGACGTGTTCGTCCCCGAGCACCGCGCCCTGCGCAACTACGAGCAGCACCAGCTGCAGGCGCCGGGCCGCACCGTCAACACCGGCCCGCTCTACGCGATGCCGTTCGGCACGGTCTTCCCGATGGCGATCACGGCACCGGTGATCGGCATCGTCGCCGGGGCCCACGACCGTTACATGGGCGCGATGCGCGACCGGGTGCGCCTCAGCCTCGGCGGCGGCCGCTTCGCCGAGGACCCGCACGCCCACGTCACGGTCGCCCGCGCCGCTTCCGAGATCGACGCCGCGGTGCTGCAGACCGAGCGCAGCGTCCGCGACGTCTACGAGTGCGTCGTGCGGGGCGAGGAGATCCCCATGGACTGGCGGTTCCGGGCTCGCCGCGACCAGGTCACCGCGACCGAGCGGGCGCTTGCTGCAGTCGACGCGCTCTTCAAGACCGCCGGCGGGTCCTCGCTGCGCCGCGGCAACGCGATCGAGCGGGCGTGGCGCGATGCCCATGCCGGCGGGGTCCACGTCGCGAACGACGTGGAGCGCGCGCTGACGATGTACGGGCGCCACGCCTTCGGGCTCGAGGTGGAGGACACGCTCGTCTGACGGGCGCGCTCGCGGCTACTCGGCGAGCTCGGCGCGCAGCATGTCCTGGACCGCGCGCCAGCCGAAGACCATGGCGGTGCCGATCGGCACGCCCGGTCCCGGGTAGCAGGCGCCCGAGAGGGAGGCGCTGGCGTTGCCGGTGGCGTAGAGGCCGGGCAGTGGCCGGTCGTCCGCGCCGAGGACCCGCGCGTCGACGTCCGTGCGCAGGCCGCCCTTGGTGCCGAGGTCGGCGAGGACCAGCTTCGCGGCGTAGTACGGCGGCCGGTCGAGCGGGACGAGCGCCGGGTTGGGGCCGTCGCCGACGGCGAAGAAGCGGTCGTACTCGTCGGTGCCACGGCCGAAGTCCTCGTCGGTGCCGTTCGCGGCGAAGGTGTTGAACCGGTCGAGGGTCGCCTGCAGCTCCTCGGCCGGGAGCCCGGTGTCGATGGCGAGCTCGGCGACGGTGTCGGCGCGGACCCAGGTGCCGGCGGCGAGGTGCTCCTCGACGGGCGCGGCCGGCATCGTGATCGCCGGCGCGACGCCGTCGGAGCGGGAGTCGAAGACGAACCAGGCGGGGATCCGGCCGGGCTCGGCGGAGAGCCGGCGGCCCATCTGGTCGTAGGGCAGCGACTCGTTCGCGAACCGGCGTCCCTGCTGGTCGACCACGATGCCGCCGCGGAACCCGAGCGTGAAGGCCGCCTGGCCGTCGGGGGCGACCAGGCCCGGGCACCACCAACCCTCGCCCATCAGCTCGGTGGTCGCGCCGATCGCGACGGCGGCAGCGATCGGCTCACCGGTGTTGGTCGCGGCCGGTGCCATCGCCCACGCGGCCGCCCCGGGGACGCCGTACTTGGTGCGGAGGTCCTGGTTGCGCTCGAACCCGCCGCTGCCGAGCAGCACCCCGCGGCGCGCGCCGATCCGGCGAGGTCCGTCGGCGGTGGCGGTGAGGACGCCGACGACACGGCCGTCGGCCACGACCAGCTCGGTCATCTCCGTGCCGGTGCGGACGGTGCCACCGTTGTCGTGGAAGGCGTGGAGCAAGCGCCCGATCAGCGCCCGGCCACCGACGAGCGGCTGGTCCGGGTGGTGGCCGAGGCCGGCGCGGTCGCGGTCGACGACGGGCCGCACCAGGTCGGCCAGCCCGTCGGGAAGCGCGTCGGCAGGCACCGGGACGGGGACGATCGAGCGACCGCCCGGCACCCGGCCCGGCGCGTCGAAGTAGTCGGGGAACGCCTGCGCCACCAGCTCGATCGCCGGCTCCGCCTCGAGCTCGGCGACCACGGCCGGCGCACCCTCGAGGTACGCCTCCTGGCGCTCGGTCTCGGCGTCGCCGAGCAGCGAGCGCAGGTACGTGCGACCGGACTCGGTCGAGTCCATCGATCCCGCGCGGCGGGTGACGTCGCTGCCGGGCAGCCAGGCGGCCGCGCCGGAGTACGCCGACGTCCCGCCCAGCAGCGCGGTCTTCTCCAGCACGACGGTGCTCAGCCCGTTGCGGGCGGCGGTGACGGCGGCGGCCATCGCGCCGGCTCCGGAGCCGACCACGACCACGTCGTAGGTCTCGTCGTACTGCGCGGTCATCGGGCCTCCTGCGTCGGGAACGTTCCGGACCACCTTGGCGTCGTCGTCGCGCGGACGCCGGTCCGGCTCCCGATCAGCGGAAGGTCGCCAGCCGGTCGGCCACCACCCGCGTCGCACGCACCACCACGGGCGCCAGCTTCTCGAAGTCGATCTGCGCCCCGCCCACGAGCGCGACCGCACCGCACGGGCCGTCGCGGCCGATGATCGGCGCAGCGACGCAGCCGAGCCGCAGGTGGTTGCGCCCACGGTCGAGCACGACGCCCGCTCGCGCGCGGGCCCGGACCAGCTCGCGGTGGAGCGAGGCCAGGTCGACCCGCGCCCGGCCCGGCGGGTCCGCCTGCTGCACGGCAACGATCGCATCCACCTCCTCAGGAGGCAGGAAGGCCAGCTGGGCCTTGCCGCTCAGGGACGAGACCGCCGGCAGGCGTCCACCGACCCGGCTCGGGACGCGTGCGGCCAACGCGCCACCGACCTTGTCCAGGATGCGCACGTCCGAGCCGTCCAGCACCCCGAGGTGGACGACGAGCCCGGTCTCCAGGTGCAGGCTGCGCAGGGTCTCGGCCGCCGCGGCGCGCAGGTCCATCTCCGGGGCATCGCCACCACCGAGGCCGAGCGCCCGGCTGCCGAGCGCGTAGCCCGTCGCCGTGTGCCGCACCCAGTCCAGCGCGATCAGCTGGTTGAGGATGCGGTGCGCGGTAGACCGCGGCAGCCCGGTGGCGTCCTGGACGTCCTCCAGCGAGAGCCGCGCCGAGGGCCCACCGAAGGCGACCATGATCGTGGTCATCCGCTCGACCATCGACAGCGGGCGCTCCTCAGCACCGTCCCGATCGGCCCTCTCGAGGACCCCGCCCGACGTGCTCATCGCCACCTCCTGCTCGAGTTCCAGCACTTTAGCAAGCACTTGCTTGGTTGTTGAAGAGCCTCGTCGATCGGGTCGACCGGGCCCTCCGACGTGCGTGGCCGCGACCTTTCCGGTGTGCGGGAGGACGGCGCGCCCCGAGCAGCCGGCCGCGGCAGGCTGCGCGCGTGCACACCTCGCGAACCGCCACCTACGAGCACCTGCTGGCCCCCGGGACGATCGGCCCGATGCGCCTCGCCAACCGCGTCGTCATGCCCGCCATGGACATGAACCTGTGCGACGAGGGCGCCATCGAGGAGCAGGACGTCGCGCACTACGCGGCCCGTGCCGCCGGTGGTACCGGCCTGGTGATCACCTCTGCCGCCGCCGTCGCGTACCCCGTGGGTGCGACCAGCCGCAAGGAGCCCGGACTCTCCGACGACCGGTTCATCCCCGGTCTCACCGCCCTCGCCGATGCGGTGCACGCCGCCGGGTCGAGGCTGTGCGTCCAGGCCACGCACCACGGCAGGATGTCGAAGGTCGACACGGCCGACGGCCGGCCGCTCCTCGTGCCCTCGATGCCCGTCGGCGAGCGGGACATGTCCGCCCTGCGCGACAACACCCCGACCGAGCTCGGCGCGATGGCGAGTGCCGTCTCCGAGGGGAGGACGCCGAGCTTCCGCGAGGCGACCGAGGAGGACATCGCCTGGCTGGTCGGGCAGTTCGCCGCCGCTGCACGGCGTGTGCAGCAGGCCGGTGCCGACGCGATCGAGATCCACTGCGCCCACGGCTACGTGCTCGGGACCTTCCTCAGCCGGGCCGACAACCGTCGTACCGACGCGTGGGGCGGCTCGCTCGAGAACCGGGCGCGCCTCGCCTGCGACGTGATCCGCGCGGTGCGCGCCGAGGTCGGCGACGGGCTCGCGATCCTGGTCCGTGTCGCAGGCAAGGAGTACGGCGAGGAGGGCGCCCTCACGACCGAGGAGGCCGTGGCCGCGTCCCGCATGTTCGAGGAGGCCGGCGCCGACGCCATCCACGTCACCGGCTGGGCGCGCAACCCGTTCCGTGACTTCACCGACGGCCCGCTGCCGAACCAGGTGGGCGCGTACGCCGACCTGGCGCGTGCCGTGAAGGACGCCGTGTCGATCCCGGTGATCGCGGTGGGCCGGGTGCTGCCCGCGCTCGGCGAGGAGCTCATCGCGAGCGGTGGCGCGGACTTCGTCGCCATGGGGCGTCAGCTGCTGGCCGATCCGGACCTGGTCGGCAAGCTGCGCGACGGGCGTGCGGCGTCGGTGCGTCCCTGCATCAACTGCTACGTGTGCGTCGAGCAGAACTTCTGGGACGGCGTACCCGTGTGCGCGGTGAACCCGGCGCTCGGCAACGAGACCCTGCTCCCCTTCCCCACCGTCGCGTCGCGGCGCCACGTCGTGGTCGTCGGCGGCGGTCCCGGCGGCATGGAGGCGGCGCGCGTCGCGGCCGAGCGCGGCCACCGGGTCACCCTCGTCGAGAAGGGCGACCGGCTCGGCGGGTCGGCCTGGTTCTCCCAGCTGACCACGCCCGCCAACGGCCCGCTGCTGGACTGGCTCCAGCACGAGGTCGCGCGGCTCGGGGTCGACGTACGACTCGGCGAGCAGGTGGACGCCGACGACGTCACCGCGCTGGCCCCCGACGCCGTCGTGGTCGCCACCGGCGCCCACCGCGGCCTGCCGCCCGTGCCCGGCGCCGACCTCCCTCACGTCCACACCGGCGACACCCTGCGCGGCCTGATCACCGGGGAGGGCGGGTCGGGCAGCCGCACCCTGCGCCTGCTCGGCGCGGCCGGGCGGATGAGCGGCCTGACCCGCGACCCCGAGCGGATCCGCGACCTGACCCGCAAGGTGCTCCCGATCGGCAAGGACGTCGTGGTCATCGGCGGCTCCCTGGTCGGCCTCGAGCTCGCCGAGTTCCTCGCCGAGCGCCGCAAGACGGTGACCGTCCTCGAGCACGGCGCCCAGGCCGGCCTCCCGATGGCGATCCCGCGCCGCTGGACCGCCGTACGCAGGGCCACCGAGCACGGCGTCACCGTCCACCGCGACGCCGAGGTCGTCGAGATCACCGCGTCCGAGGTGCACTACCGGGTCGGCGACGAGATGGCGCGGGTCCCCGCGGACCTGGTCGTCGTCGCGTCGTACGTCGAGGCCGGCGCCCCGCTCGCCGACGACCTGCGCGCCCGCGGCCTGGACGTGCACGTCGTCGGAGACGCCGGCGAGGTCGGCTACATCCATGGCGCCGTCCACTCCGCCTGGCGGGTGGCCCGCGCTCTCTAGCGACCCGGCAGGAAGTAGCTCGAAGAAGCCGCCGACCCGGCAGGAAGTGGCTCGCGTGCGGGCCACTTCCTGCCGGGTCGGCGCGAATTCGGAGCCGGTTCGGGCCGGGTCAGCCGAAGAAGGCCTGCCCGCCGTCGAGCGGGATGGTGGCGCCGGTGAGGTAGCGCAGGTCGCTGCTCACGAGGGCGACGACGGCACGGCCGATGTCGTCCTCGCAGTCGCCGATGCGGCCCGCGGGGATGGCGGCGACGAACTCGGCGGCCTCCTCGGGGTTGTTCTCGGTCCACCGCTTCAGGCCCGGCGACAAGGCGTGCGGCGCGATGCTGTTGGCACGGATGCCGTCGCGGGCCCACTCGACCGCGGCGGTGCGGGTCAGGGCGCGCACGGCCTGCTTGGCCGCGGCGTAGACGCCGTACGTCGTGGGGTCCCAGCGCACCATCGCGGAGGTGACCAGGTTGACGATGTGGCCGCCACCGCGGGCCACGAAGTGCGGGTGACAGGCCTTCATGAAGGCCAGGGTGGCGAACGGGCCGGAGGCGAAGCTGCGCTCGACGGCGTCGTCGTCGATGGTGAGCAGCGGGCCGAACGCGCCCGAGTAGGCGTTGTTGACGAGGATGTCGACACCCCCCATGGTCGCGACGACCTCGGCGACCGTCGCGGGGATGGTGCCGGTCTCGACGATGTCGCAGACGAACGGCTCCGCCTTCACCCCACGCTCGCGGAGCAGCGCACAGGTCGTCTCGAGCTTGGCAGCGGTCCGGCCGACCACCGCGATGTCGGCACCCTCGGTGGCGAGCGCCAGCGCGATGCCCTGCCCGACGCCCTGGCCGGCTCCCGTCACCAGTGCGACCTGTCCCGTCAGCGAACCCATTCCAGCCTCCTCGTCCATGACCGCACGCCGCGGTCCCGCGGTCATGATGGTCACGACGAACGGCTCAGCTGGTGAGCACTCCTGCTGAGCGGAATCAGCCGAAGACAGTCCTGCCGGCTGTGATCGCGGGGCCCCGCTCGGTGGCGACCTCGAGAGCGCCGTCGGCCCAGCCGCGGACGACGAGAGGCTCCCCCGGGAACACCGGCGACGCGAAGCGCCCCTCCAGCTGCGTCAGGTCGGCGGGATGGGCGCCGGTCTCCCGCGCGGCGACGAGGGTCGCGGCCGCGAGCGTGGCGAGGCCGTGCAGGATCGGGCGCGGCTGGCCGATCCCGGCCGCAGCGGCCGGGTCGACGTGGATGTGGTGCCGGTCGCCGAGCAGGCGGTAGAGCAGCGCTGCGTTGTCCGCCGTCGCCGTGGACGCGGTCCAGGCAGGCTCGCCGTCGGGCGCGGCCGGGCGGCCGGGACCGCGCTCACCGCCGAAGCCCCCGCGCCCCGGTGCGAAGAGGGACCAGGTCGCGACGAAGTGGTCGCTCTCGACGGCGAGGTCGTAGACCGCCGCCGCTCCCTTGTCCCACACCCCGGTGACCCGCGCGGACATGGTCAGCTCACCGCTCGCCGGCAGCGGCTCCAGCACAGTGAGCGACTGGGCACCGTGCAGCGCCGTACCGACCTCCCAGGCGCCGGCCGAGCCCAGCACGTCGGGCGCCCACTGCGCGAGGGTGAGCGCGAAGCCGGGCAGCACCCGCAGCCGGTCCTCGAAGACGAGGTCCAGGTCGTCGGGACGTGCGCCCGCAGCGAGCGCGAACAGGATCGGGTCGCGATCGGTCCAGGCGACGGTGCGCTCACCGACGGTCAGGCCGAGCCAGTCGCCGGCGGGTGCTCCAGGGGTGGGAAGGGTGCTCATCGCGCCACCATGCCCAGCAACGGCAGGGTCGCGCCCGCCCGCACCCGGTGAGCGGGAGTCGGGCTCGCAGGTCCGCGGCCGACGTCCCTATGGTCACGGCGCCGACAGGGCAGCACCAACCGAAGGAGCAATCGTGGGCAACACCGACCTCACCGGCCGAACCGCCGTCGTCACCGGCGCGGGCGCCGGGCTCGGCCGCGCCGAGGCGCTGGCGCTCGCCGCGCAGGGCGCGAACGTCGTCGTCAACGACATGGGCGACGCCGCCGACCGGGTCGTCGCCGAGATCGAGGCGCTCGGCCGCAAGGCGCTCGCCGTCAAGGGTGACGTCGGCAGCTGGGCCCTGGGCCAGGAGCTCGTCGACGCCGCCGTCGACACCTTCGGCAGTCTCGACGTCGTCGTCAACAACGCCGGCATCACCCGCGACACGATGCTCTTCAACATGACCGAGGCGCAGTGGGACGACGTGGTCCGGGTCCACCTCAAGGGCCACGCCGCCGTCTCCCGCGCCGCCGCCGTCCACTTCCGCTCGGCGTCGAAGACCGCCGGCGGCCCGGTGTTCGGCCGCATCGTGAACACCGCGTCCGAGGCGTTCCTGTTCGGCGCGGCGGGCCAGTCGAACTACGCCGCTGCCAAGGCGGGCATCGTGGCACTGACCCTGTCGACGTCCCGCGGCCTCGAGCGGTACGGCGTCACCGCGAACGCGATCTGCCCGCGGGCCCGCACCGCGATGACCTCGGAGGTCTTCGCCGAGGACGGCGACACCCAGCGGCTCGACATCCTCGCGCCGGAGCGGGTCGCGTCCTTCGTCGGCTACCTCGCCTCCCCCGCTGCGGCCCAGATCAGCGGCCAGGTCTTCGTCGTGTACGGCGACATGGTCGCGCTGATGGCCGCCCCCACCGTCGAGAACAAGTTCGTCGCGGCCGACGGCACGTTCAGCGTCGACGAGCTCGACGCCCAGCTGACGCCGTACTTCGAGGGGCGCTCGCCGTACCAGACGTACGCCGCGTTCGGCGTCGCGAAGCTGGACACCACCGGCATCGAGACCATCAACGGCTGACCTGTGCTCAGGCGCTGAGCGCTGCTGCGGGGACCGTGCTCGGGCCTTCGGTTGCGTAGCCGGTCGGGTTCCGAAAGGGCAGTGACGAGGAAGGTGGGGAGGTGGCTGGGTTCCGCGGTCGGCTTGCGGTCCCGCAGCCACCTTCGTGACGGTCGGTGACGTCGGTTCTCCACACCCCGGGAATCGAGTTTCTCCTGTCCCCAGGCGGGTTCTGAACGTTCGCTTCTGTCGGAGGTGGATGGGAGAATTCAGTCATGGATCTCGGAACCCACCCCCGCAGCACGGCAGCCCTGCTGTCGCGCGTGGGCGACCGGATCCGCTCCCGCAACACCCTCGTCATCGAGGAGTGGGAGGACATCACGGCCTGGGCGAGCGACCACATCGTGTCCGGCCCTCAGGGTGCCGCGACCATCACCGAGGGCTACCTCGACACCGGCGTCCCGATCGCCGGTGACGGCGCACCACTGGTGTCGGAGTTCGCGTTGATGGAGCTCGTCGCCGTCCTCGGCCGCACCCCCGACGGTGGCAAGGCCTACGTCGGGCGGGTGATCGAGTGCGCGTGGCGGCTGCCCAACGTCTACGAGGCGGTGGTGGCGGGGCGGTTGGCGCCGTGGCGGGCCGAACGGATCGCGGACCTCACCCGTGGCCTGTCGGGTGAGGCGGCGGGGTTCGTGGACCGGCAGCTGTGGAACGCCTCCGGCATCGGGTGGGCCCAGCTCGAACGCCTCGTCGCCGAAGCCGTGCTCCGCTACGACCCCGAACGCGCGGAAGCCGACCGCCAGAAGGCTGCCGACCACCGGCACTTCGACATCGGTGACGTCGACGAGCACGGACTCGTGCACCTCGACGGGCTCCTGGATGCCGCCGACGGCCACGACCTCGACCAAGCGGTAGGACGCCGGGCGGAGGTGCTCGGTCGGCTCGGGGACGACTCGTCACTCGACGTGCGCCGCTCCAAGGCCGCTGCCGAGCTCGCCCGTCAGGACCTGGCACTCGACCTGCTGGTCCCGGACCCCGACACCGGGGAGGTGGTCGCGACCGTCCCCGGCCGCAAGGTCGTGCTGAACGTGCACGTCACCGACACCAGCCTCACCGGTGACCACCCTTTGGTGAACCCGGTCGGGCGGTGGGACGAAGGCCGCTGCCCCGTCAGCACCGCGCAGATCCGGGAGTGGCTACGTGCCCGGCACACCACGATCATCGTGCGTCCGGTCATCGACCTCGCCGACCATCTCCCCGTCACGGCCTACGAGATCCCCGACCGGCACAAGACGAGGGTGATCCTTCGTGATCACATCTGCCGGTTCCCGCACTGCACCCGTCCCGCGACCCGGTGCGACATCGACCACCACCAGCCCCACGACCGGGGCGGGCCGACCTGCCCCTGCAACCTCGTCCCACTGTGCCGACGGCACCACCGCGCCAAGACCCACTCAGCCTGGCGCTACGAGACCCCGATGCCGGCGACCTACGTGTGGACCAGTCCGAGCGGGTTCCGGTTCCGGGTCGACCACCGCGGCACCCACCCGGTGCACCCGCCCGACGAGTAGCGACCCCGCCCCGCACCCCGCGAACCGAGTGCTCGCGGGGATCGTGGCGTGCCCGGCAGCCCGGCCGATGGGCTCCTCAGGCGAGCGCGGTCACCAGGACCGCGAGTGCCGAGGCGACCAGCGTGCCGATGACGAGCGGACGCAGCTGGGCGGGCGAGACCCGGTGGAAGATCGCGTCGCCCAACCGCCACCCGAGCGGCAGCCCCGCGACGCCGCCGACGGCGAGCGCCAGCACGTCGACGTCGACATGACCGAGGAGGACGAATGCCGCCACCGCGACGACGTCCTGGCCCGCGAACACGGCCTGCAGGGTGGCCCGGTAGCGCCGCGGCTCCCGGTCGACGAGCGCCATCACCAGCGGTGGCCCGTTCATCCCCGTGGAGGTCAGCAGTCCCCCGCTGACGACGCCGACGACCGGCAGGCCACGCCGGCCGACGCGCAACCCGGCGGCGAGCAGCGCGACCATCACCAGCATCGCCACGGCGATGCCCGCCGACAGCAGCCCCTCGTCGGCGACGGCGAGCAGGACGAGTCCGACGGGCATGCCGACGAGGCCGGTCACGGTCAGCACCACCGCGTCACGCCGCTCGACGTGCTCCCGCTCCCGCAGGGCCATGCCGGTGGTCAGCACGAGGCTGACGACAGTCGCTGCAACCACCGCCGGCGCGGGGTCGGTGACGAGCAGCAGTCCGGGTACGGCGGCCAGCGCGGACCCGAAGCCTGTCACCGCCTGGACCAGCGCGGCCACCACGAACACCACGAGCGCCACCGCGGCGAGGACGAGCAGCTCCACCGCCGCGGACTGTCGACGCCGACTCAGCCGGCGAGCGGCGCGTGCCGCGGCCAGGGGGCGGCCCGCTCGAGCTGGCCGGCGAGGGAGAGCAGCAGCGGCTCGCCGCCGAGGTCGGTGAAGAAGTGCGCGCCGAGCGGCAGGCCGTCGGGGTCGAGGCCGGCGGGCACCGACATCGCCGCGCCACCGGTGGTGTTGACCAGGCTGGTGAAGCCGGCCATCGCGGGTGCGACGGTGTACATCACCTCGGGCTTCGTGGTGTCGAGGACGCCGAGCCGGGGCGTGCGCATGCACAGCGTCGGGGTCAGCACGACGTCGACGTCCGCGAACAGACGCGCGGTCGCGAAGCCCACCTGCTCGAAGCCCTCGAGGGCGCGCAACAGGTCGGCGAGGGGCATCGCCGAGTAGCGCTCGTACATCACCCTCGTGAACGGCTCGATGTCGTCGTCGCGCAGATCGCGACCGAGAGCGGCCAGCCGGTCGTCGACGTGGGCGACCAGGTTGGCGCCCATCATCAGGCCGGACCAGCGCGCGAACTCGGGGTAGGCCACCGGCAGCGTGACCTCGACGACCTCGTGGCCCAGGACGGCGAGCAGGTCGGCGGTACGACGGACCGCCGCGACACCGGCCGGGTCCGTCTCCGGGCCGTCGGGGACGACGGTCGCCAGGCCGACGCGGAGCCGGCCGGGCTCGCGGTCGACGCAGGCGAGGTACCCGCCGGCCGGGGCCGTCGGTCCGTACGACGCCTGGCCGGGCACGCGGCCCGCGGACACGTCGAGCAGCAGCGCCGTGTCGCGCACGGTCGTCGTGAGCGCGCCGTGGACGCTGGTCGGGCCGGCGAGCGTGGACGGGTACGGCGCCCCGGGGATCAGGCCCCGGCTGGGCTTGAGACCGAACAGTCCGCAGGCGGCGGCCGGGATCCGGATCGAGCCGCCGCCGTCGTTGCCGTGGGCGACCGGCACCAGGCCGGCGGCGACCGCTGCGGCAGAGCCGCCGCTGGATCCGCCGGTCGAGTGGTCGAGCGACCACGGGTTGTGGCACGCGCCGTGCAGCACCGGCTCGGTGCTGCCGTTCTTGCCGAGCTCGGGGGTGTTGGTCGTGCCCAGGACGACCATCCCTGCGGCCTTGTAGCGGCGCACCAGCTCGCTGTCCTCGGCCTTCACGTCGTCGGCGAACAGCCGGCTGCCGCCGGTCGTGGGCAGCCCGGCGACGTCGGCGGCGAGCGACTTGATGACCACCGGGACCCCGGTCAACGGCCCGTCGGGCAGGCCGGCGTCGACCTCGGCGAGCGCCTCGTCGTACCGCGTGCCGACCATCGCGTTGAGCTGCGGGTCGAGCTTCTCGATACGCCGGATGCTCTCCTCGACCACCTCGCGGGCGCTGGTCTCGCCGCAGCGGATCGCGGCGGCCGTGGCGATGGCATCGGGCAGGGCGCTGCTCATGGGGTCACTCCTCGGTGCGGGGTTCGACGACGGGGTGGTGGCAGGCGACGTACTGCCCGGGCCGGATCTCGCGCAGCTCGGGCTCCTCGGCCGCGCAGCGCTCGGTGGCGAGCGGGCAGCGGGTGCGGAACCGGCAGCCCGAGGGCGGGTTCAGCGGTGAGGGCAGCTCGGTGGCGGCGGCCGACGCGCTCAGCTCGCGGTCGCCGGCGCCGGGGATCGAGGCGAGCAGCATCTGCGTGTACGGGTGCGCCGCGTCCTGCTCGATGCGGCCGGACGGGATCACCTCGCAGGTCTTGCCGAGGTAGAGCACCATCACCCGGTCGCTGATGTTCTTCACCACCGACACGTCGTGGGCGATGAAGACCATGCTCAGGTCGTAGCGCTCCTTGGTGCGCTCGAGCAGGTTGAGGATCTGGGCCTGCACCGACACGTCGAGCGCGGAGACCGGCTCGTCGCAGATGAGGACCTCGGGGTTCATCATCAGGGCCCGGGCGATGCACACGCGCTGGCACTGGCCGCCGGACAGCTCGTGCGGTCGCCGGTCCCAGACCACGTCGGGATCGAGGCCGACGGCGGACAGCGTCTCGCGGACGAGGTCCTCCTTCTCCTGCTTCGTGCCCTCGAAGCCCCAGATCGCCAGGCCCTCGGTGACCAGGTCCTTGACCTTGCGACGCGGGTTCAGCGACGACGTGGGGTCCTGCATGATCATCTGCATCCGCGAGCGCGCCTTGCGCAACGGCCGCGAGGTGAGTCCGGTCAGCTCACGCTCGCCGAGGCGGACCGTGCCCGACGTCGGCGACGGCAGCTGCATCACCGCGCGACCGGCGGTGGACTTGCCGCAACCGGACTCGCCGAGGATGCCGAGGGTCTCCCCCGGCAGCAGGTCGAGGCTCAGGCCCGAGACCGCGTGCACCTTCTGCCCGCGGCCGACGGGGAACTCGACGACCATGTGGTCGACGGTGAGGACGGGCGCCTGGTCGGGGCGCAGGTGCGCGGTTCCGCTTCCGGCCATCAGCTGATCTCCTCTGCGAGGGCGGCCCGCGGCGCGCCGAGGTCGACGTCGGGCAGCGGGAAGTGGCAGGCCGCGACGTGGGACGTACGCCGCACGCCGATCTCGAGCAGCTCCGGCTGCTCGGCGGTGCAGCGGTCCTGCACGTAGGGGCAGCGCGGGGCGAACCGGCAGCCGTCCGGCGGGTTGGCCATGTTCGGCGGCGAGCCGACGATCGCGCGCAGCGTGGTGTGCGGCGGGTCGGACAGGCGCGGGATCGAGGCCAGCAGGCCCTCGGTGTAGGGGTGCCGGGGGGCTTCGAACACCTCACCGGTGGCGGACCGCTCGACGACGCGTCCGGCGTACATCACCTGCACCCGGTCGGTGCGGCCGGCGACGGCGCCGAGGTCGTGGCTGATCAGGATGGTCGCCATCTGCCGGCTCTCGGCCAGCGAGGTGAGCAGGTCGAGGATCTGCTTCTGCACGGTGACGTCGAGGGCCGTGGTGGGCTCGTCGGCGATGAGCAGCCTGGGGTCGCAGCACAGCGCCATCGCGATCACGACGCGCTGCCGCATGCCGCCCGAGAGCTCGTGCGGGAACTGGCTCATCCGGCGTGCGGGCTCGGGGATCCCGACCTGGCGCAGCAGGTCGATCGCCCGCTCCGCAGCGGCCTTCTTGTCCAGGCCCAGGTGCAGCCGCAGGGCCTCGGTGATGTGGGTGCCGACCCGCTTGACGGGGTTGAGGCTGGTCATCGGGTCCTGGAACACCATCGCGACCTCGGAGCCCCACAGCTTGCGGCGCTGCTTGGCGCTGATCGCGTGCACGTCCTGGCCGGCGATGCGCACGGCGCCGTGCACCCGAGTGGCGTGACCGGTCGTGATCAGGCCCATGATGGTGCGGCCGAGGACGGACTTGCCCGAGCCGGACTCGCCGACGATGCCGAGCGTCTCGCCGGCGCGCAGGCTGAGCGAGACGCCGTCGACCGCGCGGACGAGGCCGCGGGCGGTCTGGAACTCGGTTCGGACGTCCTCGACCTCGAGAACGGTCTGGTCGCTCACAGCTTCGCACTCCTCGGGTCCCAGCGCTTCTGGGCCTTCTCGCCCAGCAGGTTGAACGAGAACACGGTCAGGAACAGGAACACGCCGGGCACCAGCACGATGTGCGGGTGCTCCTGCATGGTGCTGCCCTCCGCCTCCGAGATCATGTTGCCCCAGGTCGGCTCGGGCGCCTGGACGCCGAATCCGAGGAAGCTGAGCGATGCCTCGGCCACGATCAGCACCGAGATCATCACGACCATCATCGAGAAGATCGGCAGCACGACGTTGGGCACCAGCTCACGCCACATGATCCGCAGCTTGGTCGCACCCATCGCCCGGGCCGCGAGGACGAACTCCCGCTGCGCGAAGGCGATCGTGTTGGCGCGCGCCAGGCGGATCATGCTCGGGATGGTGAGCAGGGCCAGCGCCAGCGCGACGTTGCGCAGCTTCGGCTCGAGCACCGTGGCGAGCGCGATCAGCAGCACCAGGGGCGGGACCGCGAGCAGGGCGTTGGTGACGATGCCGATGACGCTGTCGACGCCCGAGCGCAGGAAGCCGGCCACGACGCCGATGCTGCCGCCGACGACGGTGCCGATCGCGACCGCCGAGAGGGCGATGACGAGCGAGGTCCGGGCGCCGTAGATCGAGCGGGACAGCATGTCGAGGCCGTAGTTGTTGGTGCCGAGGGGGTAGGCCGAGAGCAGCTTCGGAGGCTCGTAGATCGGCGCGTCGAGCGCCTTCACCACGTCGACGTGCTCGCCGAGGGGCAGCACCGGGGCGAGCAGGGCGACCACGGCCAGCAGCACCAGCCAGCCGCAGCACAGCCACAGCAGGATGTCCGGCCGGCCGCCGCGCACCGCCCACACGACCCGGGACAGGCCCTGGGCGAGCACGATGACGCCGGCCAGGAAGAGCACGGCCTTCACGAACAGCAGCAGCGGCGCGCTCCAGCCCAGGACGAGCAGGGCGAGGCCGGCGACGACCATCCCGGCGCCGAGGCCACCGAGGCTGCGGGCCGAGAGCTTCGACCCGACGGGGTTCTTCCTAGGCATGAGCACGGCGGGTCCTTGGGTCGAGGTAGCCATAGGAGAGGTCGATCCCGGCGTTGATGACGACGTAGATCGCGGCGATGAGGAGCACGGCGCCCTGCACCATCGGGAAGTCGCCGTTGTTGGCGGACTTGATGACCAGGCTGCCCATGCCGGGCAGCGCGAAGAGGTACTCCACGATCACGGTGCTGCCGATCAGCCTGCCCATGCTGATCCCGAGCAGGGTGACCAGCGAGAACGACGAGGGGCGCAGCGCGTCGCGCAGCAGGATCCGCAGCGGCGGCATGCCCTTGGCGCGTGCGGCGAGGATGTAGTCCTCGTGCAACGTCACGAGCAGGTCGTTGCGCAGCACCCGGGTGAACAGCGCGAGCTCCATCAGCGCGATCGTCAGCGCCGGCAGGAACGCGTGGTAGAGGTTGTCGAGCGGGCTGTCCCCGAAGCGCACCCACTGGGCCCGCGGGAACCAGCCCAGGCCGTTGGCGAAGATCGCGATCAGCAGCAGGCCGCCCAGGAACGACGGCACGGACAAGATCGCGAACATCGAGGCGCCGATGGCCCGGTCGACCAGGCCGCCCTCATGCGAGGCGCTCCACATGGCGAGCGGGATCGCCAGCACGAGCGCCATCAGCAGGCCCAGTCCCGCGAGCTCGACGCTGACGGGCAGCGCCGTGAGGACACGGTGGACGACGTCGCTGTTGGGCGGCACGAGCGAACGGCCGAGGTCGCCGGTCAGTGCGTTGCCGAGCCAGTCGACGTACCGCGCGAACACGTTGCCGTCGAGCCCGAGCTCGGCGCGCTTGGCGGCGTACTCCGCGGGCGTGTGGCCCTCGCCCAGCACGGCGACGGCAGGGTCGCCGGGCATCAGCGACACCATCATGAACACGCCGAAGCTGACCAGCAGCAGCACGGCGACCAGCTCGCCGAGCCGCAGCGCCAGGCGGCGGCTCATCGGGCCGCCCCAGGGCCGGCCGGCGTGGCTGGCGCGGCCGGCATCGGATCCAAGGACATCCGCTCGCATCCCTTCAGGCAGTGTCGGGGAGCGTGCTCCCCCAGGACGTCCGGCAGCGTAGGTCGGCCGCTGTGGCGGGCGACACAGGTCCTCCCGCTCACCGGGAGACCTCCTGGCCGGGCCGCGCCAGGTGCTTGTCGATGAACAGGCCCTCGGCCCGGACGAGGACCTCCTCGCCGCTCGTGATCGTGCCGTGCGACCAGATCTTGCGGCCCTCGACCCGCTCCTGCCAGCCGCGCACGACCAGGTCGGTGTGCAGCGGCACCGGACGCTCGTAGCGCAGGGTCAGGGTGCCGGTCATGCCCGACGTGCCGGCGTGCGCGTTGGCCACGCCGAGGGTGTGGTCGAGCAGCAGGGCGCTGATGCCGCCGTGCACGCAACCCGGCGGGCCCTGGTAGGGGATGCCGAGGTTGACGGTGCCGGCCACCGATCCCCCGTCCTCGGCGCAGAGCACGAGCGGCGGCGCGATCGCGTTCTCGGGTCCGGTGACCGGGTCGTGGCGGGTCACGCCCTCCCCCGACCACATGTCGACCATCCGGTCGGCGAGCTCGGGGGCGAGGCCCTCGACCTCGCCGGCCATCGCGCTCAGCCGTCGGGCCAGGTCGTCGAGGTCGAGGTCGACCCGGCCGCCGGCGGCCAGGAGCGCCGCCGCGAGGCGTCGTACGGCGGCCACGGCGGTGTCGATGCCCGACTCGTCGGGTCGTGCGGTGAGCTCGGTCAGCGTCATCGGGACACCTCCGCGACAGCGTGGCTGAGCACCGGCCGGTCGCCGCGCTCGGGGCAGTACGCCGAGAGCGCGAGCCGGTCGCCGTCGCGCCAGACCGAGGTGCGGATCGTCTCGCCGGGGACCAGGGTCCCGGCGAAGCGGACCGCGAGGCTGCGCAGCCGGCCGGCGTCGCCGTCGAGGAGTCCGTCGACGAGCGCCTTCGCGACGATTCCGTACGACGCGAGGCCGTGCAGGATCGGCCGGTCGAAGCCGGCGGACGCGGCGAAGGCCGGCTCGGCGTGCAGCGGGTTCAGGTCCCCGTTGAGGCGGTAGAGCAGCGCCTGCCCCGGGTCCGTGGGGCTGTCGAGGACGTGGTCGGGAGCGCGGTCGGGAGCGCTCCACGAGGTGTCCGGCCCCGGCTCGCCGCCGAAGCCGCCCTCGCCGCGCGCCCAGACCTGCATCTGCGCGGTCCACAGCGGACCGTCGGCGTCGGTGACCCGGTGCTCGAGCACGACCACGGCGGCCTTGCCCTTGTCCCACACGTCGGCGACCCGGGTGCTGAGCTCGGCCGTGCCGGCGGCGGGGATCGGCCGGTGCACGGTGAGCGCCTGGCCACCGTGCAGGACCCGGCGCAGGTCGACGTCGATGCCGGGCATCCGCATCGCCGGAGCGTGCTGCTCGTCCCCGGCCGAGATCGTCCTGCCTGCGACCACCGCGAAGGTCGGCAGCACCTGGAGGTCACGCTCGAAGGTGTAGGCCAGCTCGGGGTCGACGTCCGCGTGCCGGCCGGCGCCGAGGGACAGGTGGTAGAGCAGCACGTCGCGCCGGGTCCACGCGATGGTGCGGACCGCCGGCGGTGCGGCGAGGGCGGTGGCGAGGTCGATCGGCATCGGGTCCCCGCTCAGTAGTGCTCGGCCGGGCGCAGCGTCGCCTCGGCGCCGCCGTCGACGTAGATGACCTGTCCGGTGACGTGGCTGTTGGCCTCGCTGACCAGCCAGGCGAGCAGCTCGGCCGGCGCCTCCGGCTCGGCGTACCCGTTCAGCGGCATCGGCACGGCGGCGTCCATCACCGCGCGCATCCTCGGGTCGTCCACCAGCCCGGCGCTCATCGGCGTGAGGATGACGCCGGGGGCGATCACGTTGAGCGGTACGCCGGCGTCGGCCCAGCCGGGCGCGATGCAGGTGGTGCGTGCCCAGCGAGCGATGGCCGCCTTGGTGGACGGGTAGATCCGGGTCGGTGCTCCCTGCTCGACCAGGGCTGCGGCACGGTCGGTGGCGGCCGCCGTACGGCCGGCAAGGAGGAGGTCGACCAGCTCGGGGTCGTTGGGCTGGGTGCCGGAGATCGAGCCCACCACGGCCACCCGGCCGGCCTCGGAGGCGGCCAGCGCCGGCTGCAGGCCCTCGACGAGCTCGACGGTGCCGGCGTAGTTGACCTCGACCATCAGCGGGCTCGGGACCGAGGTGCCGGCGCAGGTCACCAGACCGTCGAGGACGCCGTCGCAGCGCTCGGTGATGCCGGCGACGGCGGCGGCCCTGCCCTCGGCGCTCGCGAGGTCGACGACCAGGTCCGCCTCGACCCGGTCGACGGTGATGACGCGGTCGCCACGGGCCTCGAGGATCCTCACGAGGGCCGCGCCGATCCCGCTGGCGGAACCGGTGACGGCGATGGTGCGGGACATGGACTTCCTCCGTGCTGTGTCTGGGCTGCTGGGTCAGATGTGGGAGCCGCCGTCGACCCGCAGGTCGAGGCCGGTGAGGTAGGACGCGTCGGGCGAGGCGGCGAAGGCGATCGCGGCCGCGACCTGCTCGGGACGCGCCGGGCCGAGGGGCGAGCGGATCCGGTCGAACGCGCTGAGGTCGAGGCCGGGCTCGACGGCGACCGAGCGGGTCAACGGGGTGTCGACGGTGCCCGGTGAGACCGGCACGACCCGGATCCCGCGGCCGACGAGCTCGGCGGCGAGGCTCAGCGAGAAGCCGAGGACCGCGCCCTTGGAGGCGGAGTACGCCGACATGTAGGGGTTGCCGTGAGCGGCCGACGTCGAGGCGACGTTGACGATCACGCCGGTGCCGTCGGGGAGCAGCGGGACCACCTCGCGGCAGAAGAGCGCCGTACCGACCAGGTTGATCTCGAACAGGTCCCGCAGGTCCTCGACCGAAAGGGACGCGATCGGTGTCGTGCGGTGGGCACCGGCCACGTTGACCAGCGCCTCCACGCTGCCGAGCTCGGCGTGCGCCGCCCGGACCGCGGCGACGACGGCTGCCTCGTCGGTGACGTCGACGACGTCGGTCATCACCCGGCCGGTCCCGACCGAGGTCGCCACCGTGTCGGCCAGACCGGCCGCGTCGCGGTCGACGGCGAAGACGGCCGCACCCTCGGCGACCAGTCGCACGACCGTGGCCTGGCCGATGCCCGACGCGGCTCCGGTGACGATGACGTTGGTGCCGCTGAACCTCTGCATGCCCCGGAGACTAGGGACGATCGCGTCGCCGGGCCGTCGCGGTCACCGGTCAGTGGGAGTGGCGCTGGCTCAGTCCTCGAGCGGACGCAGCAGCAGCGCGCAGGCGGCCCGGATGTCGTCCTCGGCGTCCTCGATCGAGAACCGGTTGTTGAGCAGCGAGACCAGGGTTCCGAACCAGCAGGAGATGATCAGCCGGACCTGGCGTTCGGCCTCCTCGGTCACCTCGCTCATCCCCGCGGCGCGCTGGACGATCCGCGCGAAGCGCACGTCGTCGAAGGCCGACTCCTGGGAGCCCATCGCGTAGGCCTGGCTGTTGGCCTGGATCATCGCCAGCGAGAGCTTCGGCATCCGGGCCATCTCGCGGCTGATCCGGATCAGCAGGTCGGCCACGCCGGCGGCCGGGTCGGCCACGGCGACGACCTCGGGCTGGTCGTACTCCCCCACCCGCCAGCGCATCACCGAGCTGAACAGGTCCACCTTCGAGGGGAAGTAGCGGTAGAGCGTGGCGATCGCGACGTTCGCCTGCTTGGCGACGTCGTTCATCTGGACGTGCTCCAGGCCGTGCTCGGCACCGAGCTTCGCCGCGGCCCTCAGGATCCGCTGGTAGCGGTCCTTCTGGACGCTCGAGCTCGGCTTGGCCGCAGGCCGGCCCTCGGCGATCCGTGGCACTGCTGACTCCCTCCGGTGGCTGCGTCCCGATGGTCGGACCAGACGGGGGCGATCGGGTCGAATGCTACCGGTCAGTGGGATCCCGGACGGGTCGAACGGCCGCCGCAGCCCTTCCGGTGAGTGGGACCGACGGCACCGGCCGTCGTACGGCGCCGGACAGACTCGCCGGACCAGACATCCGTGCCCGGCGTACCTGCCACCGGCGCGACGAATCCTCGAGGGGAGATCCGCACATGACCGCAGTCGGAGACGAGGTCCGCCACATCGAGTCGGGTCCGCCGCCCACCCGCTTCGCACGCGGCTGGCACTGCCTGGGGCTGGTCCGCGACTTCAACGACGGCAAGCCCCACCAGATCAACGCCTTCGGCCAGAAGCTCGTCGTGTTCGCCGGCGAGGACGGCGCGATCAACGTCCTCGACGCGTACTGCCGCCACATGGGCGGCGACCTGTCGCAGGGCGAGGTCAAGGGCAACGAGATCGCCTGCCCCTTCCACGACTGGCGCTGGGGCGGCGACGGCCGCTGCAAGCAGATCCCCTATGCCCGCCGGGTCCCGCTGCGCGCCCGCACCGCCGCGTGGCAGACGATGACCCAGGACGGGATGCTCTTCGTCTGGAACGACCCAGAGGGCAACCCGCCCACCGAGGACGCCGTCATCCCGCGGATCGAGGGCTACGACAACCCCGAGTGGACCGACTGGGTCTGGTACACCACGACGATCGAGGGCTCCAACTGCCGCGAGATCGTCGACAACGTCGTGGACATGGCGCACTTCTTCTACGTGCACTTCACCTTCCCGACATACTTCAAGAACATCTTCGAGGGCTCCGTCGCCACCCAGCTGATGACCGGCACCGGCCGCGAGGACGTCGCCCGCCCGCAGAACAGCGGCGACGGCCCGCGCAGCACCGGGACGACCTCGACGGCGGCGTACTACGGACCGTCGTTCATGATCGACGACGTCACCTACCACTACAGCGACGGCAACGACATGCCCACGACGCTGATCAACTGCCACTACCCGATCGACGCGAACTCGTTCGTGCTGCAGTACGGCATCATGACCAAGAAGCCGGCCGGCGTGGAGGACGAGGCCGCCACCGCCACCGCGCGCAAACTCGGCGACTTCATCCGGATCGGCTTCGAGCAGGACGTCCAGATCTGGCGCAACAAGGCCCGCATCGAGAACCCGCTGCTGTGCGAGGAGGACGGGCCCGTCTACCAGCTGCGTCGCTGGTACGAGCAGTTCTACGTCGACGCCGCCGACGTCACCCCCGAGATGACCGAGCGCTTCGAGTTCGAGATCGACACCACGAAGCCCAACGAGGCCTGGCGGCACGAGGTCGAGGAGAACATCGCCAAGCGCGCGGCCGCCTCCGGCCAGCCGGTCTGATGGCGGTCCGGCCCGACGTCCGGCTCGACGACGCCCCGATGCAGCCCGTCTCGTGCGGGACCTGCGGCGCGCTCGTCGAGGCCCGGAAGAGCTCGTGGGACCAGACCAGCATCCAGTGGAACGACGCGGCGCTCGCCACCTGCATCGAGCGCCGCGCCTCGACCCCGCGGCCCGGACCCAACGGCGCCACCTTCACCGGCTGCGCCGCCCTGCGCGAGGCGATCCGGGAGGCCGCCGTACGCGGCACCCTGGACGTCGTGGACGACGAGCCACTGAAGACCAACCCCGATCACCATCGCGACCAGCACGACACGGAGGTGCACGCCTGATGGGCGTCGACCTGGAACGCCACGGCCCCTGGGCCGTCATCGCCGGCGGCTCGGAGGGCGTCGGTGCGTCCTTCGCCCGGCAGCTCGCCGAGACCGGCCTGAACCTGGTCCTGCTGGCTCGCAAGCCCGGGCCGCTGGAGGAGACGGCGGCCGGGTGCCGCGAGCTCGGGGTCGACGTCCGCACCCTGGCGGTGGACCTCACCGACCCGGACGCCGTCAAGCAGGTCGCCGAGGTCACCGACGGCCTCGAGGTCGGTCTGCTCGTCTTCAACGCGGGCGCCAACACCTACGGCCACGAGTTCGTCACCGGCGACCTCGACCGCTTCCAGGGCGTCATCGACCTCAACGTCACCGCCCAGCTCGCCCTCGTCCAGCTCTTCGGCGCCCCGATGCGCGAACGGCGCCGCGGCGGCATCCTGCTGATCGGCTCCCTCGCCGGCTACATGGGCTCGGCCCAGATCAGCATCTACGCGGCCGTGAAGTCGTTCTGCCGGGTCTTCGCCGAGGGCCTGTGGCTGGAGATGCAGGAGTACGACGTCGACGTCCTCGAGTTCGTCCTCGGCGTCACCCGCACCCCCGCCATGGAGCGCGCCGGCCTCAACTTCGACATCCCCGGCATGCACGTCTCCGAGCCTGACGACGTCGCCCGCCAGGCCCTCTCCCTGCTCCAGGACGGCCCGGTACGGGTCGCCGCAGGCAACGAGAAGCTCGCCGAGATCCGCAGCGGCCACGACCGGTCGGCACTCGTCCGGGACGCGCTGGCCAAGTCCAGGAAGCTCCTCCCTGCCGCCTCCGAGTAGCGACCCGGCACGAAGTGGCTCCTAATAAGCGCTGACCCGGCACAAAAGAGCTCCTGATACGCGCTGACCCGGCACAAAGTGACCTCGCGTTCCGGCCGACCCGGACGAACGATGTCTCTCGCGACGGGCATGTCACGCTCTCGTCCACAGGCCGTGGGGCGCCATGGTTGGCCGCGGCCTCCGCGAGGCACGCGGCCAACCATGAGACACAGCGACCTCGAACACCTGTCCTTCCTGCCCGCCGACTTCCCGCTGCCGCTCGATGTCCCGTTCACGACGGCCACCGCGCGTCGTGAAGCCGGGCTGTCCCCACGCCAGCTGGCCTGGCTGGTCGAGCAGGGATTCCTGCGCCGCCTCGTCCGCAGCGTGTACGTCGCCAACCCGGTCCCCGACAGCCTCGAGCTCCGCTGCGCGGCCCTGCGGCTCGTCGTACCCGCGGACGCGGTGGTGTGCGACCGTCATGCCGGCTGGCTGCACGGCGCCGACATGGTGCTCGCGCCCAACGAGCACCTGCACCTCGCGCCGGTCTGCGTCTTCCTGCCCGCGCCCGGCCGGCGCCTGCGCAACTGCCTGACCGCCAGCGGGGAGCGCAGCTTCGGCCCAGGCGACGTCGTGGAGCTCGACGGACTACGCGTCACCTCGCCGCTGCGAACGACCTGGGACCTCGGCCGCCAGCGGTACGTCGAGCCGTCACTCGCCGCGATGGACCAGATGCTCCGGCTGGGCCGGTTCTCCGCCGCGGAGCTCGTAGCCGGCGTACCCCGGTTCAAGGGGATGCGCTGGGTGACGACGCTGCGCCTGATGGTCGGGTACGTCGACGGCCGCGCCGAGTCCCCGCCCGAGTCGATCCTCCGGCTGCGCTGGCTCCAGGCCCATCTCCCTAGGCCCGTCCCTCAGCTCGAGGTGTACGACGTCGAGGGAACCTTCCTCGCCAGGCTGGACCTGGGGAACGAGGAGATCGCCTTCGCCGCCGAGTACGACGGCGCCGAGTGGCACTCGAGTCCCGACCAGCTGCGGCACGACCGGGATCGCCGCGCACTCGTGGAGAACGAGACGCCGTTCCGGGTCGTCGCCGTACGCAAGGAAAACCTCTTCGGTCCGCGTGCGGACGTCGAGGCAGTCCTGCGTCGCGGTGTCGCAGAGGCGCGGCGCGGTCGCGGTCTGGTTGCCTGACGGGCCACCTTCTGCCGGGTCGGCGCGATCCTCGGGCCACCTTCTGCCGGGACGGCGCGATCCACGGGCCACGTTCTGCCGGGTCAGCGGGACTGAGCAGCCGCCCGGCCGGCCCGGCGGCCGAAGAACGTCCCGTCGCCGAGCGAGGTGCCGGAGACGTACCCCTGCCCGTGCATGCCGGAACTGGCGCGTCCGGCGGCGTACAGCCCGGGGATCGGGTCGCCGCCGAGCGACAGCACCGCGCCGTCGACCGTCGTGTGCAGCCCGCCGAGGGTGAAGCCGGCGAACCCGGTGGCGCCGGGAGCGGCGCGGTGGGTCGGGTTGTGGAAGCCGATGCGCGGGTCGATCGCGGCGAACGGCCCCGTCAGCACCCGCGTCCAGCGGGCGTTCTTGTGGAACAACGGGTCCCCACCGCGAGCAGCGCCGTCGTTGTAGCCCGCGAGGGTGCGGGCCAGCGCGCCGGGAGGCATGCCGAGGTCGGACTCGAGCTCCTCGATCGTCTCGGCGGCGTACGACGGCACGGTGCCCCACAGGTCGGCCTCGTCGACCTCCTCGAGCGCCTGCCCGTCGACGACCACCCAGCACGGGCCGGGCTCGTGCAGCGCGGCGTGGCTGAACAGCCCCGGGTAGACGTCCTCGTTGACGAACCGCTCGCCGCGCGCGTTGACCAGCATGCCGCGGCACGCGAGCGCCGGGAGAGCGGTGTAGGCGACCTCGACGACCGACATCCGGCGCACGGCGGCGCCGACCGCCTGGGCCATCACGATGCCGCTGCCGTCGTCTCCCCCGTCGCTGACAACGCCGTGGCCGAGCAGGTCGGGCGCGTGCGCGCTGAGCATCTCGGGGTTGTCGGCGAAGCCGCCGGTGGTGACCACCACGCCGCGGCGGGCGCGGTAGGTGACGTCGTCGCCGAACCGCCGGGCGCGTACGCCGACGACGCGGCCGGACTCGACCACCAGCGACACCGCGCGGGTGTCGGTCGCGGTCACCACACCGGCCGACGCGCACGCGGCGACCAGACGGTCCATCACCAGCCAGCCGCCGAAGCCGCAGGTGGCGGGTCGGTGCCCGCGCGGGACGGGGCGGGCGAGCTCGTCGTACGGCCAGGCGTTCTCGCCCAGCCACATCAGTCCGTCGGTGGTCGGCGGCAGCCACGACGGTGCGTCGTAGAGCGACTTCTCGAACTCGAGCCCCAACGAGCAGAACCAGTCGAAGTGCTCGACGCTGCCCTCGCAGTAGAGGCGCAGCTTCTCCTCGTCGGCGTGCGGGCCGAGGGCCGCGCGCAGGAAGGCGAGCATGTTGTCGGCGTCGTCCTCGAAGCCCAGGGCCTCCTGCACAGCCGTCCCGCCACCGAGGTAGAGCTCGCCACCGGACTGTGCCGACGAGCCGCCCGCGCCACTGGCGCGTTCGAGGACCACCACCGAGGCGTCGGTGCGCCGGGCCTCGAGGGCCGCGGCGCCACCGGCGCAGCCGAAGCCGACGACGACCACATCGACGTCGTGCACGGCGTCGCTCACGCCGGCGGGAGGAAGGCGGCGAGCGGCTCGGAGCCGGACCAGTCGTGGCCCCAGTAGCTGTCGGCGGTGATCTCCTCGGCGGTGTAGAACGCCTCGTCGACGAGCATGCCCTCGCAGCCGTACTCCAGGTCCCAGCCGCCGGGCGCGCGCACGTAGAACGACACCATCTTGTCGTTGGTGTGCCGGCCCAGGGTCGAGGACAAGGAGAAGCCGGCCTTGTTGACCTTGTCGAGGGCGCGGCCGACCGCGTCCAGGCTGTCGACCTCCATCATCAGGTGCACCAGGCCGGGTGCCTCGCCGTGCGGCGCGGGGCAGACGGCGAGGCTGTGGTGGCGCTGGTTGACGCCCATGAAGCGCACCCGGCGCGGCGGCAGGGCCGCGCCCATCCGGATCGAGCCGCGCGGCAGGAAGTCGAGGACCTCGGTGTAGAACGCGACCGTCTCCTCGACCACCGTGGTCGGGAGGACGACGTGGCCCATCCCCTGCTCGCTGGTGACGAACCTCTGCCCGTGGCCGGTGAGGACCGGGCTGTGGTCGAGGACCGGGCCGAAGAAGACCTCGACCGGCGTACCGGCCGGGTCGTCGAAGCGGATCGCCGCCTCGACCCGGCGCTCGTCGCACTCCTCCTGGCTGAGCTCCTTGAACGGCACGCCCGCGGCCTCGACGGCGGCGGCGACCTCGGCGAGGCCGAACTGGTCGCGCACCTCCCAGCCGACGGCGACCACGCGGTCGACGTCGCCGGGCAGCACGACGAGCCGCGCGTGCCGCTCGTCCATGCGCAGGTAGAGGCCGTCGGCCACCGGCCCGGTGGTCTCCTGCATCGCCAGGCAGTCCACCGTCAGCTCGCGCCAGCGGGGCAGGTCCTGGCTCTGCACGATCAGGTAGCCGAGGCCACGGATCGCGGTCATCTTGTTCTCCTCAGTCTCAGTCGGTGGCAGGGGGTCAGATCATCGAGAGCATCGGTCCGGGCGGCGGGGTCACGTCCATCGCGGTCAGCGACTGCACGTGGAACACCGAGCCCGGCACGTGGATGGCGTGCGCGAGGCCCATGTGCCCGTCGCGCCAGAACCGCTGGATCGGGTTGTCCATCCGCATCCCGTTGCCGCCCGAGCGGGCGACGACCTCGTCCATGGCGCGCACGGCACGCCAGGCCGCCGAGACCTGGGTACGACGCGACTCGGCACGCTCGGCGAAGGTCACCTCCTCGCCGCGCTCGGCCTTGTCGTGGAAGCGGCGGGCGTTGTCGAGCATGGTCACCCGCGACGCGTGGATCTCCGCCGCGGCCTGGCTGATCGCGAACAGCACGTGCGGGTCGTCCTTCACCTTGGTGCCGGTGATCTGGACCCGGGTGCGCTGGTAGGCCAGGTGCGCCGCGAGCGCGCCCTCGGCGATGCCGATGACGGCCGAGGTGATGCCGAGCGGGAAGGCCGTGGTGAACGGGATGTGGTACGTCGGGTTGGTCAGTCCGGCCTCGCGCGGCTGGCTGCCGTCGGTGAACCGCGAGAACTCGACGACGCGGTAGTCGGGGATGAACGCGTCCTCGACGATGATGTCCTTGGACCCGGTGCCGCGCAGGCCGACGACATCCCAGGAGTCCTCGACGATCGTGTAGTCCGAGCGCGGCAGGATCACGTGGTGGACGCGCGGCGGCATGATCGCCTCGCCCTTCTCGTCGCCGAGGTAGGCACCGAGGAAGATCCAGTCGCAGTGGTCGGTGCCCGACGAGAACTGCCAGCGGCCGTTGAAGACGTAGCCGCCGTCGACCGGGCGGATCACTCCCATCGGCGCGTACGGCGAGGCGATCCACGTGTCGTTGTCCTCGCCCCACACCTCCTCCTGCACACGCGGGTCGCACATCGCCATCTCCCACGGGTGCACGCCGACGATGCCGGCGACCCAGCCGGTCGAGCCGTCCAGGCTCGCCAGCCGCATCACGGCCTCGGCGAAGTCGGCGGGGTGCGCCTCCGCGCCGCCGTACTTCGCAGGCTGCAGCATCCGGATCACACCGGTCTCGCGCAGCAGCTCGGCGGCGCGGTCGTCGAGCCGGCCCAGCTTCTCGTTGCTGGGGCCCAGCGCGGCGATCTCCTCGGCGCGGGCCTCGATCTGGTCGAGCACCTCACTCATCACGAACTCACTTCCTCAGCGGTGGCTCTGCACGGTGGCACCCGGCGCGGCTGCGGCGGGCGGGGTCTTCCGGTCGTCGGAGAGGCCGGCGGCGTGGCGCGCGGCCAGGTAGCCGAAGACGATGGAGGGGCCGATGGTGGCGCCGGGACCGGCGTAGTCGTTGCCCATCACCGACGCGGCACAGTTGCCGGTCGCGTAGAGCCCGGCGACGACCGTGCCGTCCTCGCGCAGCACCCGGCCGCGGTCGTCGGTGACCAGGCCGCCCTTGGTCCCGAGGTCGCCGACCTCGATCCGTACGGCGTAGTAGGGCGCCCGGTCGATGACGTCCAGGTTCGGGTTGGCCAGCGTCGGGTCTCCGTAGTAGCGGTCGTGGGCGCTCTCGCCTCGACCGAACTCCTCGTCCCTGCCGGCGCGGGCGTACCCGTTGAACCGGTCGACGGTCGCCCGCAGGGTGTCGGCAGGCACTCCGATCGCGGCCGCCAGCTCCGCCACCGTGTCCGCGCGGTGCACGATCCCCTGGTCGTAGAAGCCTTGCGGGAAGGGGGCTCCCGGCAGGATCTGGGCGAACGGGTAGCGCGACCGGGCCCGCGAGTCCATGACCAGCCAGGCCTTCTCGTTGCCGCTGGCGAGCTGGTCGTGGACGAAGTTGACGTACGGCGAGGCCTCGTTGGTGAACCGCTTCCCGTCCGTGCCCACGATGACCTGACCGGGGATCGCGCGCTCGGAGACGAGCGGGATCGTGGCACCGGCCGGGTGCGTGACCGACGGCATCCACCACGCGTCGTCCATCAGGTCGACCGCGCCGCCGGCCGCCTGGCCCGCGGTGATGGCGTCGCCGGTGTTCTCGACGGCACCGAGGCTGTGGTCGGGACGCGCACCGGGCGGGAGGTGGCGCTCGCGCATCGCCGGGTTGTGGTCGAAGCCGCCGGCGGCGAGCAGGACGCCCCTGCGGCCGCGGATCCGCACCTCCGCGCCGTCGCGGGTGGCGACGATGCCGGTCACGCTCCCGTCCTCGACGACCAGCGAGGTCATCGTGGTCTCCAGCCACAACGGGATGCCGGCGTCCTTGAGCGCCATGCGCATCCGGGCGACCAGGGCGCGGCCACCGGTCGCCATGTGGCGACGCCGCACCACGTTCGAGCTGACCCGCCAGGCCGCCCGCAGCGATGCGCGGCGGCCCTGCCAGGTCCGCTTGACCATGGCGAGGTCGTGGTAGTCCTTCGCGGTGACCCAGAGCCCCAGCGGGCCCTTCAAGTTGTTGGGCCGCTGGTGGGCCTCGTCCTCCCCCAGCTTGCGGGTGTCGAACGGCTTGGCCTCGATGGACCGGCCCTGCGGGCGGCCGCCGGCGAGCTCGGGGTGGTAGTCGGCGTACCCCTTGGTCCAGGCGAACCTCACCCACTTCGACCGCTCGAGGAGCTCCATCGCGGCCGGGCCGTGGTCGACGTACGCCGCCAGCCGGGTCGCGGGGACCTTCCCGCCGGTGATCGTGGTGAGGTACTCGAGCACCGACGCGCGTGAGTCGTCGTGCCCCGCCTTGCGCAGGGTGGGGTTGTTGGGCACCCAGATGCCGCCGCCGGAGATGCCGGTGCTGCCGCCGAACTTGGCGCCCTTCTCGATCACCACCACCGACAGGCCGGCATCGACGGCGGCCAGCGCCGCCGTCATGCCGCCACCGCCGCTGCCGACGACGACGAGGTCGAACTCGTCGCTCCAGGTGCTCACCGGGCACCCCCCTCGTCCTGCTCGGTGAGGAAGGCGAGCACGGTGCGCTCCCAGGCGCGCTTCTGCTCGATCATCGCCCAGTGGCCGCAGTTGGCGAACACGTGCACCTCGACGTCGGGGATCGTCCGCATCGGGATCAGCATCATGTCGAGCGGGCTGACCCGGTCGTCGCGGCCCCAGGTGAGCAGGGTGCGCGCCTTGATCTGGTCGAACTGCGCCCAGCCGGGCGTCGCCTGGGCCGAGCTGCCGGCACCGGCGAAGGCAGCGGAGATGGCGGATCGGCCGTACATCCGGCGCGCGACCTCGAGGGTCTCCGGCTCGGTGGCCTGGGCCCATCGCTGCTCGATCAGCTCCTCGGTGACCATGGCCTGGTCGAAGACCATCGAGCGCAACCAGGCGACGAGGTTCTCGCGGTTCGGGTTCTCGACGAACTCGACCAGCAGGTTGATGCCCTCGCCGGGGGCGGGGCTGAAGATGTTGCGGCCGACGCCACCGACGGTGACCAGTCGTCGTACCCGGTCCGGCTGGCTGATCGCGAGCCGGGTCGCGACACCGCCGCCCATCGAGTTCCCGATGACGTCGACCCGGTCGAGGCCGAGCCCGTCGAGGAAGCGCTGCACGGCCGGAAGCGCGGCCACCATCGGGTGCTGGTCGGTGGTGTCGCTGACGCCGAAGCCCGGCAGCTCCAGCACCAGGCACCGGAAGTGGGGCGCGAACGCAGCGAGGTTGTCGCCGAAGTTGCGCCACCCGGTGACGCCGGGGCCCGACCCGTGCAGCAGGAGCAGCGGGGGGCCGTCTCCGGCCTCGTGGTAGCGCAGCACGCCGGCGTCCGTGGCCAGCTCGCGTCGCGTGGAATCGTGGGTCAGGTCGGTCACGCTCCGCACGCTAGGTTGCGGTGCGCGAACGGGCCCGCGCTCTTTCCGGTGACCGGAAAGCCCTGTGCTGCAGGGCGATTCGAGGTCGTCGTACGACGTCCGGGGGACCGTGGCGGCACCCCGCCGTCACTCAGCGGGACGCCCGCACCCGCCGCAGAGGAGCGTCGTTAGCGTCGTCGCCATGAGCACCGCAATCGAGCCGTCCCCGCTGGAGATGCGGGCCGCGATGGGCAACTTCGCGACCGGCGTGACGATCGTGACCGGCCTGGACGACGGCGAGCCGGTCGGCTTCGCCTGCCAGTCCTTCGCCTCCGTCTCCCTCGAGCCGCCGCTGGTGCTGTTCTGCGCGGATCACAGCGGCCGCGCCTGGCCGCGGATCCGGCGCTCGGGACGGTTCACCGTCAACGTGCTCGGCGAGGACCAGGCCGACCTGTGCCAGCGGTTCGGCTCGAGCCGCGGCCGCAAGTTCGAGGAGCTCGACTGGGAGCTCTCCCCCGAGGGCACCCCGAGCCTGCCCGGCACGTTGATGCGGGTGCACGCCACCGTCGAGAACGTCGTGGTCGCCGGCGACCACGATGTCGTGATCGGCCGGGTCACTCGTCTCGAGACCCCGCACCGCGCCACCCCGATGCTGTTCTTCCGTGGCAGGTTCGGCATCGAGGACCAGCACGAGCAGATCGCTCCCGACCTGTGGGGCTGGGGCGACCACTGGGGCTGACCCGTCTCGAAGTGGCTCTGAAATCGCGCCGACCCGGCACAAACTGACCTCGAGATCACGCCGACCCGGCAGAAAGTGGCCTCCGTAGACACCACTTTCTGCCGGGTCGGCGGTTTTTCGCGACCAGTTTCTGCCGGGTCGGCGCGATTTCTGAGCCAGTTCGAGCCGGGTCGGTCAGGACCAGGCGCCGGATGCGGCGTCGGCGACGAGGCGCTCCATGGTCGCGGCCGACCAGGTGGGCTGTGCGGGGGCGGCGGCACGCGAGGGACGGACCGGAGCGGGCGCGGGCACCGGCTCCGGGAACAGGTCGCCAGCGGTCTGCCGGGCGGCGCGGAGCACGAGCGGCGCGACCCGCTCGACGGGGGCGCGCAGGTCGCCGACGAGGGAGACCGCGCCGACCGCGCCCTCGGGGCTGCGGATGGCGGCGGCGACGCAGGCGATGTCGGGGTGCGCCTCGCCGCGCTCGTAGGCGACGCCGTGGCGACCGCGGATCCGGTGCAGCTCCTGGTGGAGCAGGGTGAGGTCGGTGATCGTCGACTTCGTCAGCCGGGCGGGCCGCGCGTCGAGGATCTCGTCGACGCGCTCGGCCGGCAGCCAGGCGAGGATCGCCTTGCCGAGGGCGGTGGCGTGGGCCGCAGCGTGGCCGCCGACGCGGGAGGGCACCCGGACCGCGAAGCGGCCGCCGATCTTGTCGAGGTAGCGCACGTCCGGGCCGTCGAGGACGGCGAGGTGGGCGACGAGCCCGGTGCGGACCTGCAGCTCGTGGAGGTACGGCGCCGCGGCCTCGCGCAGCTCGGTGTCAGCGCGGCCACCACCCCCCAGGCCGAGGGAGCGCGGCCCGAGCGAGAAGCCGAACGAGGTGTGGGCGAGCCACTCGAGGCGGACCAGCTGGTCGAGGATCCGGTGGGCGGTCGAGCGCGGGAGGTGGGTGGCCCGCGAGACCTGCTCGAGGGTGAGCCGTGCCGCGGGCGACTCGAACGCGTCCAGGATCAGCGACATCCGCTCCACCATGGACGGCGGCAGGTCCCGGCCCGCGTTGGTGGCGGCACCCTCGGCGACCGGCTCGACGATCTGAGCGCTCATGACTGCTCCCCTCGGTCAAAACTGAAATGAATTCTCGTTTCTGGATCCGAAGGTAGCAAGAGGAGACGGTCATCACAAGCCCCCTCCACCGACGACACCGGCCCGCCACTCACCGGGAGCACGCCGCCCTCTCCGGCCCGGGGACTGCTTGACTGCCGGCCGTCCCCACCGGAAGGAAGCACCCGTGCAGCTCGGCATCGTCAGCCCGATCGTGACCGCCAACCCCGGCGCCCACGCGCCCTGGGAGGAGCACGCCGGCATCGCCGAGCTGGTGCAGGTCGCGCAGGCCGCCGACCGGCTCGGCTTCCACCACCTCACCTGCAGCGAGCACGTCGCCGTGCCCGCCGAGGCCGCGGACCTGCGCGGCGGCACCTACTGGGACCCGCTGGCGACCTTCGGCCACCTGGCCGCCGTCACCGCCCAGCTGCGGCTGATGACCCAGGTCCTCGTGATCGGCTATCACCACCCGCTCGCGATCGCGAAGCGCTACGGCACCCTCGACCTGGTCAGCGGCGGCCGGCTGATGCTCGGCATCGGCGTGGGCTCGCTCGAGGAGGAGTTCGCGCTCCTCGGCGCTCCGTTCGCGGGCCGCGGCGAGCGCGCCGACGACGCCCTGCGCGCGCTGCGGGCCAGCCTGGGACGGCGCGAGCCGTCGTACCACGGCACGCACTACGACTTCGACGGCCTCGTCGTCGAGCCGCACGCCGTACAGGAGCGGGTCCCGCTCCTCATCGGCGGCCGCACGGCGCGCAGCCTGCGCCGCGCTGTCGAGCTCGGCGACGGCTGGGTGCCGTTCGGCCTCGGCCTCGACGAGCTGCGCACGATGCTCGCCGGGCGCGACCTCCCCGCCGGCTTCGAGGTGATCCTCTCCCCCGGCCGGATGGTCGACCCGATCGGCGATCCCAGCGGTACGACGAGCCGCCTGGCCCGGGTCCGCGACGCCGGCGCCACCCTCGTCACCACCGCCGTCGAGGCCACCTCCGCCGACCACTACTGCGACCAGCTCGAGGCGCTGGCCGTCCTTGCGAAGGAGATCTGATGACCGACGACCGCCTGGCCGCGCTCGAGCGCCGGCTCCAGCGCCTGGAGGACGAGCGCGAGATCGTGCAGCTGCTGACGACGTACGGACCGCTGGTGGACTCCGGCTGCGCCGACGAGGTGGCCGCGATCTGGACCGAGGACGGCGTCTACGACAACGACGTCATCGTGATGACCGGTCGCGACGAGATCCGTGCGATGGTCCGCTCGGCGTCGCACCAGGGCTTCATCGCCGGCGGTTGCGCCCACTTCAACGGACCGGTCTCGGTGCAGGTCGACGGTGACACGGCGATCGCGGTCACCCACTCGCTGATGGTGCTGCACGAGGACGGCGCGTTCCGGGTCAACCGCGCGACCGCCAACCACTGGCAGCTGCGCCGCACCGACGAGGGCTGGCGCGCGACCGTGCGCACCGGCCGGCTCCTCGACGGCGCCGAGCTGGCGCACGGCCTGCTCCGGACCGGCGCCCTGGGTCAGCTGCCGCCGACCGGCTGACCCTCCAGCGCCTCGCGGGCGAGGTACGTCGCCCCGGCCACCGCCGCGGGCATGACCAGGATGCCGCCGCCCGGCACCAGGAAGCAGGCCTGCACGCAGACCCCGAAGCCGAGCATCGCCCCGCGGTGGTCGCGCATCAGCGCGGCGCGGGCGGCGCGGTCCATGCCCCGTGCCTCGAGCGGACGGGACACGAGCTCGCCGGCGAGCAGCCGGCCGGCGACGACGAGGCCGAGCACCGCACCGACGACGGTGCCGACGACGGGCAGCAGGCCCACCACGAAGACCACGATCGCCGTGCCGATGCCGAGGGCGACGAGCGTCAGGCCGTCGATCGCACCGCGGACCCAGCCGATCCCCCGGTCGGGGACGTCGCCGCCGAGCGAGAGCTCGACCTCCTTCCAGATCTTCTCGTAGAAGGGGTCGCCGACCGCGAGGGTGAGCCCGGTGAAGGTGACGATCGCCAGCATGACCGCGCCGCCCAGGACGACGAAGTAGAGCGCACCGCGGAACAGCCCGCGCACCGCGTCGTCCCAGCCGTCGGCGAACGGCGTCGCCCAGTCGACCACGTCGTCGGCGTAGATGACGAGGACCACGAGCGCCGCGACCACGACCGCCGCGACGATCAGCGCCGGCACGATGCCCAGCAGCATCAGGGCCGGGCGCTGGCGCCACAGCCGCAGCCCGCGCAGCAGGTAGCCGGCACCGCGCCCGAAACCCATGTCAGCGGTCCATGTCAGCGGTCCGTCAGCGGGTCAGAACAGCGCCGAGGCCAGCGCCTGGCGGCCCTTGAGGACCCGCGGGTCGTCGTTGCCGACGGCGCCGAACAACCCGACGAGGTGCTCGCGGGCCCGGTCCCGCTCCTTGCCCGACGTACGACGGACCAGCTCGACGAGCCGCGCGAAGGCGTCCTCGACGTGACCCCCGAGCATGTCGAGGTCGGCGACCATGGTCTGCGCGTCGACGTCGTCGGGGTTGGCGGCGGCCGCGGCCCGCGCCGCGTTGAGGTCGACGCCCCGGGTGCGCTGCAGCACCTTGGCCATCGCCAGCCCGGCGGCGGCCTCGTGGTCGGCGGGGTTGGCGTCGACGAGCTTCTGGTATTCCGCGACGGCGGCGTCGATGTCGCCCGCCGCGAGGGCCTCCTGCGCGGGCACGTAGCGCGGGTCGATCGCGGGCTCCTCGCCCTCGGCGGCCTCGGCGCCGGCGGCGCCGAAGGCGTTGGGCCGGTGACGCCCGGAGATGCCCTGTGCGGTGAGCTGCTGCGCGAGCTGGTTGAACAGCGCGCGGATGTCGTCGATCGGCGCCGCTCCCGGGATCGGCTGCGTCGCCGGGCGGCCGTCGAGCAGCACCAGCATCAGCGGGACCTGCGGGATCTGCATCGCCTGCGCGATCTGCGGCACCACGTCCACGTCGATAGTCGCCGCGAGGAACCGGCCGTCGTACTCGTCGGCGACGGTGGCCACGTCCAGCGCGAGCTGCGCGCTCTCCGGCGACTGGGACGGCGAGGAGAAGACGAGCACCACCGGCGCGGTCATCGACGCCTCGAGCACCGCCTGGAAGTTGGCCTCGTCCACCGCGACGGAGTACGCCGACGTCGAGCCGCCGCCCGCACCGCCGCCACCCGCGGGCGCACCGGCAGCACCGGCGCCGGCCGGCGGGGTGCGCTTCAGCGCGGACAGGTCGATCGCACCGGGACGGGAGAACGGCTGCTGCGTCATGGGCGCAATCCTACGGACGGCCCTCAGTTCGGGACGCGGGGTCCCCGGAGTCCCGCCCGCTGGACCACGCGCTGGATGGCGAGGTCGCGGTCGTCGGGGCGACCGACGTACCGGATGTCGCGCAGGCCCTGCTCCTGCGCGGCCGACTCGAAGCAGAAGTGGCCGAAGCCGAGCAGCCGCCCGTGCAGCGGCTTTTGCACCGAGATGTCGAGGATCCGGCTCAGTGGCATCGTCGCCAGGCTCTGCGACAGCACGCCGTGCACGCGGAAGACGCGCATGTTGGTGATCACGAACCGGTCGCGGACCACCCCGAGCGCCATCCAGCCGGCACGGACCAGGAACACCACGGCGACGACGATCAGCGCCCACGCCACGTGGACGTCGACGAACCAGCTGCCGACGAGCAGCACCAGCGCCAGGCCGGTCTCCAGGGCGGGCCGGACGTAGGCGAACCAGTGGTGGGTCACCTCGTCGACGACGACCTCGCCCTCCTCGCGCAGCAGGTGCTTGCCGATCCTGGGGTCACCCATCCGGGTCACGACCCCGGAGACGAAGGACAGGACCATCGGTCGGCGGCGCGTGTCAGTCCATCGCGCCGACGAAGTCGATGACCCCGTTGAACGCCTGGGTCGTCAGGTCCCACCCGCTGCTGGCGGCCGACTTCGAGGTGTCCGCGAGGCCCGCCGGGTCGGTGAACATCCAGAACCCGAGGAACACGATCACCACGAGCGCGGTCAGCTTCTTGGCGTCCATGTGCGGGCGTCTCCATCCGTGTAGCAGGTGCGCCCCCGAGGGCACAGATCCCCACATTGGTACCAAAGGCCCCAGGCCTCACACGGGAGGCGCGCGGGTCAGCCGCAGAAGACCCCCGCCAGCCCGTTGTCGGCGTTGTTCTGCGCCGGCACCGTCCCTGACCGCAGCCAGGCGTTGAAGAATCCGTCAAGCTGCTCGCCGGAGACCTGCTCGGCGAGCGCCTCGAACTGCTCCACAGTGGCGTTGCCGTCGTGGTGCGCAGCGACCCAGGTCTGCAGCAGGGTGTCGAAGTGGACCGGCGTGATTCGGTTGCGCAGAGCGGCGAGGACCATCGCGCCGCGGTCGTAGACGGCCCCGTCGAAGATGTGGTCCGCACCGGGGTCGGCGATGTCGAGGCGCCAGAAGTCCGTGGCCGGCGAGGTGCACTGCTTGTCGTAGGCCCTGTCGAGGTACGCCACGAGCGACGGCCCACCGTGCTCGGCGGCGTACACGGCCTCCATGTAGGTCGCGAAGCCCTCGTTGAGCCAGATGTCGCGCCAGCGCTGGACGGCGACGCTGTCGCCGAACCACTGGTGGGCCAGCTCGTGGACGATCACACCCGGGTAGATCCAGCCGCCGTACGTCGGCCGCGACTGGTTCTCCAGCGCGAACCCGACGTCGAGCCCGGTGACCAGGCCACCGGTGGTGGCGAACGGGTAGGGGCCGAGCTTGGTCTGCAGCCAGTCGGTGATGGCGCCGGAGCGGGCGAGCTGGCCGCGCACGAAGCCGCGCAGCTTGGGCTCGAGGCCGCGCGAGACCGCGTTGTAGAAGGGGATCCCGGTGGCGGTGGTGCCCTGGTCGATGACATAGCGACCGGCGGCGAAGAAGGCGAGGTAGGTCGCCATCGGGTCGCTCATCCGCCAGTGCGTGGTGGCCATGCCGCGCCGGACCGTGCGGCCGACCCGGACGCCGTTGCCGACGACCTGCTTGCCCTTCGGCACGGTGACCCGGACGTCGAAGGTCGCCTTGTCGCTGGGGTGGTCGTTGGAGGGGAACCACCACGGCGCCATGTGCGGCTGGTTCATCGCCACGACCTCGGTGCCGCTGGCGAGCCAGTTGCGCTCGCCGGCGTAGCGGTAGGCCCCCGGCTTGCCGGCGTACCGCACGACGACGCGGAAGGACGCACCCGCGGCGATCGGCGCCTTCGGCACGACACGCAGCTCGTGCTTGCCGACCCTGCGGAAGCGGGCCCTGCGGCCGTCGACCTTGACCGCGGTGGTGGGCAGCAGCAGGTCGAGGGAGAAGCTGCGCAGGTCGGCGGTCGCCCTCATCGTGATCGCGGTGCGCCCGCGCAGCCGGCCGGACGCGAAGTCGTAGCGCACCCGGACGTCGTAGTGCTGCGCATCGGTGCCGCCGTTGCCGTCGAGCGGCCAGTACGGGTCGGTCCCCTGCGCCGAGCCGTTGCCGGTGTCGCTGGCCTCGACGCCCGGGAGGGCGGAGGCCGAGCCGGCCAGGCCGGGCAGGCACAGCACGAGGGCGAGCAGGAGGCCCAGCGGGGCTACGAGTCGGCGCACCGGGTCAATGTACGCCGCGATATTCGGTTGCACGCCAGCCCACCGGCCCGGCAGGGTGGGCCCGTTGGTCCGCGCAGTCAGCGCGGGCCCCGTCGAGAGGAGCGTGACATGTCGATCGTTGTCGTCGGCCTGCCCTCAGTCCGCACCCTCTCGACCCCGAGGAATCACCTTGTTCTGGGAGAACATCTCCACCTCTGACGTCCCCGACGTCCGCACCTCCGACATCGACCCGCGCTTCGTCTTCGCCTTCGAGGCCTACGACGAGCTCGGACCCGGCCAGCGATGGTCCACCTGGCTCGACGTCGAGCCACTGTCCCGCGGCCCCGAGCCGCGTCCCGACTGGGTCGTCACGTCCCAAGGCGCGGTCGACACCGAGCTGGGCATCCTGAAGACCGGCAAGGAGGCCGACGTCTTCCTGCTCGAACGCTCCGACCCGCACGACCCTGAGCACGGTGTCGTGATGGCGGCGAAGCGCTACCGCTCGCCCGACCACCGCACCTTCCACCGATCCGCCGCCTACACCGAGGGCCGCAGCATGAAGCGTTCCCGTGACGAGCGGGCGCTCAAGCGCAAGAGCACGTTCGGGCGCGAGGTCGCGGCCGGCGAGTGGGCGATCTCGGAGTGGTCGGCGCTCAACCGCTGCTGGTCGCTCGGGCTGCCGGTCCCCTACCCGGTGCAGATCGACGGCACCGAGATCCTGATGGAGTGGATCAGCGTCGAGGGCCCCGACGGCACCGACAGCGCACCCCGGCTGGCGCAGACCCGGCCGGAGCCGGCGCTGCTCGCGTCGTACTTCGACCAGCTGCGCGCGGCCATGCTCACCCTGGTGCAGTCCGGGCTGGTGCACGGCGACCTGTCGCCCTACAACATCCTCGCCGCCGGTGAGCGCCTCGTCGTCATCGACCTGCCCCAGCTGGTCGACCTGGTCGGCAACGTCCAGGGCTTCGACTTCCTGCTGCGCGACTGCACCAACGTGTGCACGTGGTTCCAGCGCCGCGGGCTCGACGTCGACCCTCAGGAGCTGTTCGGCGACCTGATGGCGCAGGCGTTCTAGCCGCGCCAGGCGGCGTCGAGGATCGCCTCGAGGTCGGCCCGGGTCGGTGCGACCGGGTTGCTGTACGGCGCCGCGAGGACCTCGTCCGCGACCCGGGCGAGGTCCTCGTGCCGCACCCCCAGCGCCTGCAGCCCGTCGGGCACGCCGACGGCCGCGCCGAGCGAGAGCAGCGCGGCCGGTACGTCGTCGGTCCCGAGCGCGCGCCGCAGCACGGCGTCGGCCTCGGGGGCGGCAGGCAGGTTGAACGCGGCGACGTGCGGCAGCACGATCGCGTGGGTCTCGGCGTGCGGGACGTCGAGCATGCCACCGAGCACGTGGCACAGCTTGTGGTGCAGGCCCATCGTGGTCGCGCCGAGGCAGGCGCCGCACAGCCACGCGCCCTCCAGCGCCAGGCTGCGCGCGGCACCGTCCGAGCCGTCGGCCACGACCTGCGGCAACGCGGCGGCCAGGTCGCGCACACCGCGCTCGGCCATCGCGCCGACGACCGGCGTGCCGTTCGGCGCGTAGAGCGCCTCGACGGCGTGCGCGATCGCGTTCAGTCCGCTCGGCCCGGACACCGCGGCGGGCAGGGCGTGGGTGAGGTCGGGGTCGTAGACGACGGAGCCGGGCAGCACGACCGGGTCGCGACCCGTCGTCTTGCGGCCGTGCTCGGTCAGGCCCCAGACCGGCGTCATCTCGGAGCCGGCGTACGTCGTCGGGACGGCCACCGACGGCAGGCCGAGCCGCAGCGACAGCGCCTTGGCCAGCCCGATCGTCGAGCCACCGCCGATGGCGAGGCAGCCGTCGGCACCGAGCTCCTCGACGACCGCGACAGCAGCCGCGACGGTCTCCACCGGGACGTGCATCCGCGCCCCGTCGAAGGTCCCGGCGGCCCGCTCCCCGAGCAGGTCGGTGACCCGCGCGGCGAGCGCGCCCTGCCGGGGCGTCGAGAGCACCAGCACCCGGCGCAGGCCGAGCCGGTCGACCTCCTCGGCGACGCGGTCGAGAGCCCCGGAGCCGAAGACCACCCGCATCGGCAGGGCGTCGTGGACGAACCCGGTCACGTTGTCTCCTCGTCTTGCTGGGCGACCAGCTGCACCTCGAAGTGTGCCCGACGGAACGGCACGCCCACGCCGTACCTCGCCGCCTCGGCCCGGTCCTCGACGACCGCGAATTCGCGGACCAGGCTGGGCTTGACCGCGAACACCGCATCGCTGTCGAGGTAGGGGCTGTCGGCGACGAACAGGTGCGTGGTCAGCGGCTCGAAGCCGTCGGCGTCGACGATGAGGTGCACGTGCGCGGGTCGGTACGGGTGCCGCTCGCTGGCTGCCAGCAGGCGGCCGACCGGGCCGTCGGTCGGGATCGGGTAGTGCGACGGCACCACCGTGCGGAACCAGAAGGCGCCCTCCTCGTCGGCCGTGAACATGCCGCGCCCGTTGCCCGCAGGCTGTACATCGGGTCGCTGGACGTCGTAGAAGCCGTCCTCGTCGCACTGCCACACGTCCACGGCGGCACCGGGGACCGGCCGGCCCTCGAGGTCGACGACCACACCCGTCACGACCGCGGGCCGGTCCAGGCCGACCTCGCTGATCGAGTCCCCGAGCGCGCGGCGCGGCGACTCGGTCATGTGGAAGGGCCCGAGCACCGTGCTCTCGGTGCCCTGGTCCCCGCCGCCGAGGGTCTCGACGAGCATCGAGACACCGAGCACGTCGGAGAGGAGGACGAACTCCTGCCGGGTGTCGTCGCACCGGTGCCCGACCGCCGTCAGGAAGTCGACCGCCTGCTCCCACTCGGCGAGGCTCGGCCGCAGCTCGTGCACCAGGGCGTGGACGTGCCGGGTGACCGCGTCGAGGATCGTGCGGGTGCGCAGGTCCGGCGTCGCGGCGAAGCTGGCCCGCACCTCGTCCAGCAGCGTCGCGCGCGGCGGGGCGAGGTGCTCGGCGAACCAGTCCGCGACGACGGCGTTGCGCTCCTGCCCGTGCCGGTAGATCGTGTGGTCGCCGTCCTCCCACTCGTACAGGTCGGCCACGCCGAGGGCAGCGTCCAGGAAGGGCTGCTGCTCCTCGCGCGACACGATCGGGTCCTCGCCGCCGTGCACCACGAGCACCGCACCGGCGATCCGGTCGTCGTCCTGCAGCGCGATCCTGTCGAAGTTGGCCTGCACGGAGGCCTCCTCGGCGCCCCCGAGCATCGCAGCAGCCTGCTCGTCGAAGGTCCGGAAGCCCAGCAGCCGCGGGCGTGCGGGCGCACCGTTGACGCAGACGGCGGAGATCCGCGGGTCGCGCGCGGCCGTCGTGGCGGCGAACAGGCCACCCATGCTGTTGCCCCAGATGCCCACGCTGCCTCCGAGCGAGGGGTCGGCGAGGACGTGGTCGACGAAGGTGGAGTAGGCCGCCGGCACGTCGACGTCGAGCAGCACGCCGCCGCGCATCCGGGTCTCCCCCTGCCCCGGCCCCTCCACCAGGAAGGCGGCCAGCCCGCGGTCGAGCAGCGCATCGGCCGCGCGCAGGTAGGTCGCACCCCAGCCGCTCTGTCCGCCGAGCACGATCACCGTCCCCCGCGCCTGTCCCTGCGGACGGACCAGCCAGCCGAGGAGCCGGCCCTCCCCGAACGGCAGCTCGACCTGCTCCCACGCCGGCTCCGCGAGCGCACCGGCCCGTCCCACGGTCGCGGTGAACCGGGCGTAGAGCGCCGCGCGGTGGGGACTGTCGTCGTTCCACGCCATCTGCGCGAACAGCAGCGCCGCGGCCGACCAGCGGAACGCCTCGCGGGCCGTCACGACGTGCCCGGCAGCGAGCGCCTTCTCGGCCTGGGCCGCGCGGTCGTCGGCGATCGCGACGAGCGCGTCGTCCCAGGCGGTGCCGGCGTCGGTCGCGGCTCGGAGCCGCCGTACGTCGGCGGGGGCGAGACCTCCGTCGACCAGCCGCTCGGGCGACATCGAGCGCCACAGGACGTCGGCCGGGGGCGTCACGCGACGGTCCACTGCAGTCGCTCGCGCAGCTGGCCGAGCGCGGCCGGGAGGTCGGCGAGCGCGCCGGCCCAGAACAGGTGGTGGTCCGGGCGGCCGAGGAACGCCTCGACGCCGTGCTCGGCGAACCAGGCGGCGTAGGTGCCGTCCACGTCGGCGACGGTGTCGAGGGAGGCGGTCACGGCACCGAGCTTGTCGAGGAACGCGAGATCGGTCGCGTCGAGCGGTGCGGCGGTTGCGGTGACCAGGTTGAAGCCGCGACCGAGGACGTCGTCGAAGAGCCCCTCGGCGGCGCCGTGACGCACCACGCCGTGCGGGGTCAGGGTGCCGGCGAGCGGGCTGACCGCACCCGCGGGGTCGTGGTGGACGACGCCGGCCACCAGGGTCGGGAACGGCGGCGGGGGCGGCACGTTGCCCGTCCGGAACGCCTCGTCGCGTGCGTGCGCCTCGACCGGGTCGTGGGTGTTGGCGACCTTGCCGAGCATCGTGGAGATCTCGGTGATCGCGGTGGCGTGCGGCCGGCGCTCGGCCTCGTAGCTGTCGAGCAGCTCCTCTCCGGCCAGGCCGCGCAGGACCAGGTCCAGCTTCCAGGCGAGGGTGATGCCGTCCCGCATGCCGGAGCAGGCGCCCTGTCCCATGTACGGCGGCGTCGTGTGCGCCGCGTCGCCGGCGAGCAGCACCCGGCCCTCGCGCCAGCGCTCGGCGATCCGACCCTGGAACGTGTAGACGACCTGGCGCAGGATCCTCACGTCCTCGGGGCCGAGGCCGTGCGTCTGTGCGAGCCACTGCCAGGCGAAGGCGGGGTCCTCGTAGGCCGCCTGGTCCTCACCGGGCAGGACGGCGAGCTCGAAGCGCTGCCGGCTGCGGCCGATCGGCATGAACATGTGGCCGCGCTCCGGGTCGCAGAACTGGGTGGTCCGGGCGAACCGCTCCGGCAGCTCGCGGACCTGCTCGGTGTCGATGTTGAGCCAGCGGTCGTCCACGCCGTTGTCGCTGCGCTCGATGCCGAGCGTGGCCCGCACGAAGCTGTTGGCGCCGTCGGCGCCGACGAGGTAGGACGCGGTGACGGTCCGCTCCTCGTCGGCGTGCGACCACTGCCCGGTGCGCGACTGGCTCCACGGCCGGGCGGTCACCTCGACGCCGTCGTCGTGCGGACGGATGTTGACGACCGACCAGCCCTGGTTGACCTCCACGTTGCCGCTGGCCCGGGCCGCGGCGTCGACCGCGTCCTCGATGTCGGGCTGGTACATCGAGATGTGCGCGGGGTGACCGGCCGACGTGCCGCGCCAGTCGAGCTCGACCAGCAGCTCGCCCGAGCCGCTGAAGTAGCGGTAGTAGTCGAGCGGGAGCGCGTCGCGCAGCGCATGCTCGAGGTCGCCGACCGACGCGATGACCCGCGCGGTCTCGCCGTCGATGTGGGTCAGGCGCGGCAGGCCGTAGAGGCCGGGCCAGCGCTCGAGGACGACCACCTTGTGGCCGGCCCTCCCGAGGGCAGAGGCCAGCACCAGGCCGGCCGGTCCGTATCCGACGATCGCCACGTCGTACTCGTTGCTCATGACGGCGACGCTAGGTTCGGCGCCGGCGTGCGGCGATCCGCTTCGCGTCAGGGTGATCCGGTGAGCGACACCAGTGTGCCGGTCGTCACCCGCGGGGTCATTCCGGAGCCGCGCGCAGGGTCACCGAGGGGCTCTCGCCGTAGCGGTCGAGATACGCGCCGGCGAACCGTGGGACGTGGGTGAACCCCCACCGCAGCGCGACGTCGGCGACGGTCAGGCCGCTCCCCGGCCCGGCGGCGCGCAGGTCGGCGTGGACCCGGGCGAGGCGCACCTGCTGGAGGTAGTGGCGCGGCGTGACACCCACGTGCTCGCGGAAGTGTCGCTGCAGCGAACGTGCACTGACCCCGGCCTCCTCGGCCAGCCGCTCGACCGAGAGCTCCTCCTCGGGGTGCGCCTCGATCAGGTCGACGACCCGCTTGACCGGGGTCGGGCGGTGCGCACCGTGGCGCCGCTGCGCGAGCTGGTCGCTGTAGTTGTGGGGCTGGGCCAGCAGCAGGCCGGTCATCAGGAAGCCGGCGAACGGGTTGGCCGTGTCGACCGTCCCGGCCAGCCCCAGCGGCTCGTCGAGGTCGTCCACCAGCAGCCGGACCGCCCGCGCCCAGGAGGCCGCTGCCGGTCCGCGCAGGTCCATCGCCATCCGGAACCGGATCGGCGCGACCACCGTCCGGCCGAGCATCTGCTCGAGGTGCCGCTCCAGCGCGTACCTCTCGAAGCGCACGTGCAGCTGGCGGTAGTCGTCGCTGAGCCGCATCGTCGCCTGCATCCGCGGCGAGATGATCCCGGCCGTGCGCGGGTCGACGACCACCTCGTCGTCGCCGCAGCTGATCAGGTTGCGCCCGCCCCACGACAGGTTCACGTCGTAGTAGTCGACCTGCTCGGTCAGGGTCGCGCCGAGCTCGGCGCCGCGGTGCTCGCCGTACACGAGGGAGAGGGAGCCGAGCGGCGCCACCGCGACCGATGCGTGCTCGACACGTGCGTGGTCCAGCGGCGCGAGCCGGTGCGGCGTGAGCGCCCGCGACACCGAGGCCCGGAACTCGTCGAGGTCGTCGGCGTCGACCACCGAGAACCTCTCGAGCACCGGGCGGGTCGTCACCTCGCCATGGTAGGGCGCGGCTCGTCAGCCGAGGAAGGATCGCACCAGGTCGTGGTAGCCCGGCGGCTCCAGCAGGAACGAGTCGTGCCCCCAGGGCGAGACGACCTCGGTGTGCTCGACGGCGACGCCGCGGGCGGCGAGCCGGTCGCGGATGCGCAGCGAGTGCGCGGTCGGGAAGCGCCAGTCGGAGTCGAAGGAGACCAGCCCGAACCGCGTCGACGGTACGACGTCCGGGTGGTCCACGAACGGGTCGAAGTAGTCCATCGGCCGGGTCAGGTGGAGGTACGACAGCGCGTCGAACCTCTCCAGGAAGCTCTCCCCCTGGTGCTGCAGGTAGTGCTCGACCTCGAAGTCGGCGGCCAGCCGCTTGTCGCTCCCCGAGGTGTCGCGCGCGTGGCCGAACTTCTCGGCGAGCGAGGTCCCGGAGACGTAGGTGATGTGGGCCATCATCCGGGCGATCTTGAGGCCGTGCCGCGGGCTGACGCCGTGCTCGGCGTACCGGCCGCCGTGGAAGTCGGGGTCCTCGAGGATGGCCGCGCGGGCGACCGCCGAGAACGCGATGTTCTCCGTGGTCAGCCGTGAGCTCGCGGCCACGAGCACGGCCCGGTCGATCCGTTCGGGCTCCTGCAGCGCCCACTCCAGGACCTGCATCCCGCCGAGCGATCCCCCGACGGCCGCGTGCAGCCGCTCGATGCCGAGGTGGTCGAGCAGCCCGCGGTGGACGGTCACGAAGTCGGCCATGTCGAGGGCCGGGAAGTCCGGGCCGTACGCCCGGCCGGTCGCCGGGTCGGGCGAGGACGGGCCGGTCGTGCCCGAGCAGCCGCCGAGCAGGTTGGCGCTGACCACGAAGAACCGTTCCGTGTCGAGCGCCCTGCCCGGGCCGATCAGGTTGTCCCACCAGCCCGGTCGGCGCGCACCGTCGTGCCAGCCTGCCGCGTGCGCGTCGCCGGTGAGGGCGTGGCAGACGAACACCGCGTTGTCGCGGGCGGGCGTCAGCTCGCCGTACGTCTCGTAGGCGACCTCGACGTGGTCGAGCCGGGCGCCGGAGGCCAGCACCAGCGGGCCGTGCTGCGTGAGCACGGCCCGCCGGGTGGTGACGAGCCCGACCGATCCGGCCAGCGCCGGACCGGGGGCTGCGTGGGAGGTGGTCACTTGGCCGCGATCAGCGCCTGCTCGAGGTCGGCGATGATGTCGTCGATGTTCTCGATGCCGACCGAGAGCCGCACCAGGTCCTCCGGGACGCCGGCCGTGTCGAGCTCCTCGGGGGTGAGCTGCGAGTGGGTGGTGGTCGCGTTGTGCACGGCCAGGGACTTGGCGTCGCCGATGTTGACCAGGTGGCTGAACAGCTCGAGCGACTCGATGAACCGCTTGCCGCCGTCGCGCCCGGACCTCAGCCCGAACGAGACCAGGCCGCCGTACCCCTTGCCGGTGAAGAGCCGGTTGGCGATCGCGTGCGAGGGGTCGGTCTCCAGGCCGGGGTAGCTCACCCAGGCGACCGCCTCGTGGCCCTGGAGGTACTTCGCGACGGCGAGCGCGTTCTCGCTGTGCCGCTCCAGGCGCAGGTGCAGGGTCTCGAGGCCCTGCAGGAAGAGGAACGAGTTGAGCGGCGCGATCGCGGCGCCCGTGTTGCGCAGCAGCACCGTGCGGGCCCGGATGATGTAGGCGAGGTTGCCGACCGCCTCGGTCCAGACCACGCCGTGGTAGGCGCTGTCCGGGGTGGTCAGGCCGGGGAACCGGTCGGAGTGCGCGGCCCAGTCGAAGTTGCCGGAGTCGACGATCACGCCGCCGATGGAGGTGCCGTGGCCGCCGATGTACTTCGTCGCCGAGTGCACCGACACGTCGGCGCCGTGGTCGAAGACCCGCTCCAGGTACGGCGTCGTGACGGTGTTGTCGACGACGAGCGGCAGCCCCTCGGCGTGGGCGGCGTCGGCCCAGGCGCGGATGTCGACCACGTTGATCTTCGGGTTGCCGACGGTCTCGGCGAAGACCAGCTTGGTCTTCTCGTCGACGTGCTGGGCGAGGTCCTCGGGGCGGTTCGGGTCGACGAAGCGGACCTCGATCCCGTACTGCGGCAGCGTGTGGGCGAACAGGGCGTAGGTGCCGCCGTACAGCGTGGAGATGGCCACGATGTTGTCGCCGGCGTAGGTCAGGTTGAGCACCGCGTAGGTGATCGCGGCCGAGCCCGACGCGACGGCAAGGGCCCCCACGCCGCCCTCGAGCTGCGTCACGCGCTCCTCGAACGCCGACTGGGTCGGGTTCATGATCCGCGTGTAGATGTTGCCCGGCTCGGCCAGGGCGAACAGGTTGGCGGCGTGCTCGGTGTCGTTGAAGACGTACGACGTCGTCTGGTAGATCGGCACCGCCCGCGCGTTGGTCGCGGGGTCGGGCTGCTCCTGGCCGGCGTGCACGGCGAGGGTCTCGGGGCGGTGGGTCATCGGGGGGCTCCTTGTCGGCGGTGACTTTCTGATCTAACTGTAGCGAGTTACTCTAATTAATCCAGAGAGGGTGTCCGCGGGATGGACACGGCGCTGGTCCGGGCTGGGATACCGTCGCGCGGGTGAGGAGACCCCGCACCCGCAGCCTCGTCGTCGAGTGCCGCACGGACGACGACCACGCCCTCGAGGCCGGCGCGGGAGCCGTCGCCGGCACCCACGTCGCCGGACTCGACATCACCCGCACCCGGCTCTACACCGCCGACGAGCTCTACGACGCCCCGCGCTACGCCGACACCTTCGACGGTCGCGCCTACCGCTGGGCACTGGCGACCTCGGGCCCGGCGGAGGCCCTGGCGGAGGTGCTGCACGACCAGGCGATCGACAACGCGCTCGGTGCGTGGGTCGCCGGCGTCGGCCGCGGCCTGGTCGGGGTGATGGGTGGGCACGCGGCCGACCGCGGCACTCCCGGGTACGACGAGGCGGCCCGCCTCGGTGCCCTGCTGGGTCGCGACCACGTCGTCGCGACCGGCGGCGGACCGGGCGCGATGGAGGCCGCCAACCTCGGCTGCCGGATGGCGGCGGCTCCCCCGGAGGCGCTCGCGGAGGCGCTGCGCCGCGTGGCCGCCGTACCGTCCTTCCGGCCGTCGGTGGACGACTGGGTGACCACGGCCCGCGAGGCACTGTCCCTCACGCTCGAGCCGACGCCCTCGCTCGGCGTGCCGACCTGGCACTACGGCCACGAGCCGCCGAACCTGTTCGCGACGGCGATCGCGAAGTACTTCCGCAACGCGCTGCGCGAGGCGATCCTGCTGATGGTGTGCGACGCCGGGATCGTGTTCCTGCCCGGCGCCGGCGGCACGGTCCAGGAGATCTTCCAGGACGCGTGCGAGAACTACTACGCGAGCGACGAGGCCGTCGCGCCGATGGTGCTCGTCGGTCGCCGCTACTGGACCGAGGAGCTCCCCGCCTGGCCGCTGCTGCAGGCCCTGTCCCGGGGCCGCGCGATGGAGCAACACGTCCATCTCGTCGACACGGTCGAGGAGGCTGCGGACCTGTTCGTCAGGCAGCCCGTGCGCTGACCTGACCTCCCAGGACGGCCCGGTAGTGGGCGACCAGCTGCTCGTTGATCGCGTGCCAGGAGCGCTCCTGCACGGCCCGGACCGCGGTCGCCGCCATCCGCCCGCGCAGCCCGGCGTCGCGGGCGAGCCGGTCGACCGACGCCGCCAGGTCCGCCCCGTCGCCGGGCCGGTAGAGCAGGCCGGTGGCTCCGTGCGCGACGACGTCGACCGGTCCCCCGGCGGCCGGGGCGACCACCGGGACGCCTGAGGCGAGCGCCTCCTGCGCCGACTGGCAGTAGGTCTCGTAGCGGCCGGTGTGCACGAACACGTCGAGCGAGGCGTGGGCCCGGCTCAGCTCGTCGCCGTGCAGCAGTCCGAGGAAGCTCGCGCGGTCGCCGAGCAGACCGCGCAGTCGCTGCTCCTCGGGTCCGCCGCCCACGACCACGAGCGCGTAGCGCGGGTCGTCGGCGAGGTGCGTGAGCAGGTCCAGCTCCTTCTCGGCAGCCAGCCGGCCGACGTACCCGACCAGCAGCCGGCCGTCCGACGCCAGCCGCCTGCGCAACGCCTCGTCACGGTGCCGCGGGTGGAAGGCGACCAGGTCGACACCACGTCCCCAGCGGTGCACCTCGGGCACGCCCAGCGCCTCGAGCTGGTCGATGCTGGCGGTCGACGGGGCGAGGGTGCGGTCGACGTGCTGGTGGATGCGCCGGGTCAGTCCGGCTGCCGCACGCACACCTCCCGGGACGTCGTAGCGCTCCGCGAAGCCGACCAGGTCGGTCTGGTAGATCGCGACGGTCGGGATGCCCAGCTCCCCGGCGGCGCGAGCGGCCTGGAAGCCGAGCGTCGCGGGCGACGCGATGTGGACGACGTCCGGGCGGAACCGGAGCATCCGCTGGCGCAGCCGCCGGCGGGTCTCCAGGCCGAGCCGGAAGTCCGGGTAGAACGGCAGGTTGGCGCCCCGGGCGCGACGGACCCGGAAGCCGGCGTAGGTGTCCGGGCCGGTCGGCGCGACGAGCTCGGCGTGGTGGCCCTCGGCCGCGAGGTGCTCGAGCACCCGCCGTACCGAGTTGGTCACCCCGTTGACCTGCGGGAGGAAGGACTCGGCGACCACCAGGACGCGGAGCTTGCTCCCCAACTGCTCGGCCTCGCTCATGACACGGACGCTAGGAATCGCGCGTCAACACGAGGTCGGGATTGCGCGAGTGTCGGGCGTCCCGTTCGTGAACGGCTGGGGTACGACGACCGGGACACGTGACCCGGCTCACCCCCGCGTCGTTGCCTGCTTCGTGGAGATCTCTCGCCGAAACCTGATCCGCAACGCCATCGCCGCCGGCGGTCTCGCGGCCGCCGCCACCACGCTCCCGGGCGTGCTCCGCTCCCCCGCCGCTGCCGACCCGGTCCCGGCACCCGCCACCCTCGGCCGGACGTTCACCCACGGACCGGCCGGGAGCGGCGGCTACCGCAGCGTGATCACCGCCTCGGGCGAGCCGCACGTCGCGCGCACGGCGCTCGGCGTGCTCAGCGACGCCGGCCGGACCGGCCGCCGCCAGGGACTGATCTCCTTCGTCCAGCTCAGCGACATCCACGTCGTCGACGCCCAGTCGCCACTGCGCCTGGAGTGGACCGACCGGCTCGACGACCCCAGCCCGCTCCCCTCGACCGGGCTGTTCACGTCGTCGTACCGGCCGCACGAGATGCTCACCGGTCACGTGGCCGACTCCATGGTCAGGGCGATCAACCGGATCGGCAGCGGCCCGGTCACCGGCAAGCCGTTCGCGCTCGCGATCCAGACCGGCGACAACTCGGACAACTCGCAGCTCAACGAGGTGCGCTGGAACATCAACGTCCTCAACGGCGGCCCGGTCCGCTTCGACTCCGGCAACCTGACCCGGTGGGAGGGCGTGGCCGACAGCACCCCGCTGACCTACGACCCGGCGTACTGGCACCCGGAGGGCAATCCCGCCGGCAAGCCGGTCGACCACCCGCGCTCGGAGTACGGCTTCCCGGTCGTCCCCGGCCTGCTCGACGCCGCCCGCCGGCCCTTCACCGCCGAGGGCCTGACCATCCCGTGGTACTCCGTCTTCGGCAACCACGACGGCCTCGCCCAGGGCAACTTCCCCGCCTCCACGCTGCAGCTCAACCTGATCGCGCTCGGCGCCCTCAAGATCGTCTCGCCGCCGCTCGGGCTCGACCCGGGCCAGCTGCTCCAGGACCTCACCGCCGACCCCGGCGCCGTCCTCACCGGCCTGCTCAGCGGCGCCACCAACGCCGGTGTCCGCGCCGTCGCCCCCGACCTGAACCGCCGCCTGCTCACCCGCAAGCAGATCGTCGAGCAGCACTTCGCGCTCGGCGGCGCGCCCTTCGGCCACGGCTTCACGAGCACGAACCGGCAGCAGGGCACGGCGTACTACTCCTTCGACCAGGGGCAGCTCCGCTTCATCGTCCTCGACACCGTCAACCCCAACGGGTACGCCGACGGCTCGCTCGACAAGACCCAGTTCGCCTGGCTCACGGCACTGCTCGCGCAGTCCTCCGACAAGGTGGTGCTGGTCTTCAGCCACCACACCTCCGACACCATGGGCAACCCGCTCGTCGCCACCGGCGGCTCGTTGGAGACCCGGGTCACCGGCGCCACGGTCCTCGACGCGCTGCTCGCGACGCCGTCGGTCATCGCCTGGGTCAACGGCCACACCCACCGCAACAAGGTCACCCCGCGTCCGCGCACCGGCGGTGGCGGCCTGTGGGAGATCACCACGGCCTCCCACATCGACTGGCCGCAGCAGGCCCGGATCATCGAGGTCGCCGACAACCGCGACGGCACCCTGTCGATCTTCACCACCATGGTCGACCACGCCGGGCCGGCCTCTGCCGGCGCGGGCACCGCGAACGCCGAGCAGCTCGCCGGCCTCGCCCGCGAGCTCGCCGCGAACGACTGGCACGACCACGGTGCCGGCCTCGGCACCCCGGACGACCGGAACGTCGAGCTGCTGGTCGGCAACCCGCTGGCCTGAGCCGCTCGCGACGCCACGTGCGACGCCGCCTGCGGCCAAGGGCCACAGGTGCCGGTCAGCGCAGCGGCAGCAGCCAGGACCGCTCCTGCCCGTGCGCGGTGAAGCCGGCCCGGCGCAGGATCGGCCCGGACGTCCGGACCCGGCCCTTCACGATCGCGAGGTCCGCACCGTGCTCGACGGCGTAGCGCAGGCGAGCGGCGAGCACCGCCCGGTAGACGCCGCGCCCGCGTGCCTCGGGCAGCACCGCGCCGCCCCACAGCCGCCCGTCGGCCCCCACCACGGAGATGCCACCGGACCCGACCGGCCGGCCGTCGACGTACGCCACCACGGCGCCGCCACCACCACTGCGGAACTTCGCCGCCTCCCCGGGGAAGACCTCCTCGAGGACGTCCCGGTCGGTCGGGGTGCCGCCGAGGACCTCGGTCGTCAGCCCGACCGCGTCCGCGAACACGTCGAGGTCGTCGCTCCAGCGCAGCTCGACGTCCGTCGCCGGGAGGAGGGCCGCCGGGTCGGCGTCGGCGAGGTCCAGCGCCAGCACGTCGACCGTCTCGTCGAGCACCGCGCCCCGTCCCACCAGCTCCCGCTCGAGGCCCTCGGGCGCGTCCAGGCACACCCACCACGCCACCTCGGCCGTGGCCGGCACCGCCGGGTCGACCAGGTCCCGGGCCCGTTCGAGCACCTCGTCGACGACCGCCGCGACCGGCCGCCCGGGCCGCCCGAGCGACGTACGCGCGACCTGGACGGGCCGCTCGTTCCAGTCGGGGTGGCGGACGACCAGGTACTCCTCCGCCTCGACGCGCGGCGCCCCGGCCGGCACGAACACCCACGCCGCGCTCGCGGCGTGCACGCGGTCCCGAGCCGGCACCTGCGGCCTACTCCGAGGCCGCCAGCTGCCCGCAGGCCGCGTCGATCTCGCTGCCCCGCGTGTCGCGCATCGTCGTCGCGATGCCCTTGGCCTCGAGCCGGCGGACGAACTCGTCCATGTCCTCCTCGCGCGAGCGGGTGAAGCGCGAGCCCCGGACCTCGTTGAGCGGGATCGGGTTGACGTGGACCCAGCCGGTGCCGCGGCCCTCGCCCGACAGCACGTCGGCCAGCAGGTCGGCGCGCCAGCCCTGGTCGTTGATGTCGCGCATGAGCGCGTACTCGATCGAGACCCGGCGACCGGTCTTCTCGAAGTACTCGTAGGCGGCGTCGACGGTCTCGGCGACCGAGAAGCGGGTGTTGATCGGCACCAGGTCGTTGCGCAGCTCGTCGTCGGGGGCGTGCAGCGACAGCGCGAGCGTGACGGGGATGCCCTCGCCCGCGAGCTGCTTGATCCGCGGCACCAGGCCGACGGTCGAGACGGTCACGTGGCGGGCCGACAGGCCCAGGCCGGAGGGGGCAGGCTCGGTGAGGCGGCGTACGGCGCCCACGGTGGCCTTGTAGTTGGCGAGCGGCTCGCCCATGCCCATGAACACCACGTTCGAGAGCCGGCCGGGACCGCCGGCGACGTCGCCGTTGGCCATGGCGCGTGCGCCGACGACCACCTGGTGCACGATCTCGGCCGTCGACATGTTGCGCTGCAGGCCGCCCTGGCCGGTCGCGCAGAACGGGCAGGCCATGCCGCAGCCGGCCTGGCTCGAGATGCAGATCGTGGCGCGGTCCTTGTAGCGCATCAGCACCGACTCGACGAGCGAGCCGTCGAAGAGCTTCCACAGCGTCTTGACCGTCTTGCCCTTGTCGGCGCTCTGCTGCCGGATCGGGTCCATCAGGTCCGGCAGGAGCGCGCCGACCAGGTCGGCGCGCTGGGCGGCCGGGAGGTCGGTCATCTCGGCGGGGTCGTGGACCAGCCGGCCGAAGTAGTGCATGCCGAGCTGCTTGGCCCGGAAGCCGGGCAGGCCCATCTCGACCAGCAGGTCCTTGCGCTCCGCCTCGCTCAGGTCCGCGAGGTGCCGGGGTGGCTTCTTGCGCCCCCGGGGCTCGGTGAAGACGAGGGGGAGGTTGCGGGGCTGCGCGTCGGGCTGCTCGGACATGTCCCGGCGATTCTCCCACCCGCGAGCGCGGTGACCCAATCCCCCAAAGGATCCCCCGGAGATCCTGCGAACCGGCCCGGAAGCGCGCTCAGGCGTCCTTGTTGAGCAGGAACCACACGACGGTGGCCCCGACCCCGACCACCACCAGCACCGTGGCGACCATGCCGAGCAGCATGTAGCGCCCGAAGCGGCGGGTGTGCTGGGGCACGAGCAGCCCGATCGGCACGACGAACATCAGCAGCACGAACGGGAACAGCTCCTCGACCCGCTTGTAGCCGGCGACCCACTTGATGATGGCGGCGTACAGACCCGGGACGACGATCACCGCGACCATGCCGGTGAAGAACCCGGCGAGCGGGAAGAAGACGGGGTGCCCGCGGTGGAACCAGTCGGGGCGCCGGGACCTGTCGTCCAGCGTCTCCGCCTCGCCGCCCACGCGGCCCTCGCCTGCCTCAGTCATGTCCGGGCGATCGTAGCGGCCGCGCACCAAGGATCGGATATCCGGCGAGTGTCGATCCGGAGGTTCCCCGATCGACCGAGGGGTGGAAGGGTCGAGACGCGACCCCCCAGCCCTGAGGAGACGACCGTGAAGTACATGCTCATCATGCGCGCCACCGCCGAGGCCGAGGCCGCCTTCGCCGAGAGCAACCTCCCGTTCGAGGAGGTGATGGAGGCGATGGGCCGGTTCACCGAGGAGATGCTGCAGGCCGGGGTGCTGATCGCCGCGGAGGGCCTCGACCCCGACCCCGCCACGGGGCTGGTGGTGGACTACTCGAGCCAGCCTCCGGTCGTCACGGACGGCCCGTACGGCGAGACCAAGGAGCTGTTCGGCGGGTACTGGATCGTCGACGTCGCCTCGCTCGAGGAGGCCGCCGAGTGGGCGAAGCGGGCGCCGCTGGCCGGGCCGGGCATGAAGTCCGAGATCCGCCGGATCACCTCGATCGACGAGTTCCCGCAGGACAACCCGTGGATCCAGAAGGAGCGCGCCTGGCGCGAGGCGACCGGCCAGCTGTGACCACGCCCTCCGGGCCGGGCGGCGAGGGCCGGCGTGCTGTCGAGGCGGTCTGGCGGATCGAGTCCGCCAGGATCGTCGGTGCGCTGGCCCGCTACACCGGCGACTTCACCCTCGCCGAGGACCTCGCCCAGGAGGCGTTCGCCGAGGCGCTCGTCGCGTGGCCGCGCGACGGCGTCCCGGCGAGCCCGGCCGGCTGGCTGCTCACGGTGGGCCGGCGTCGGGCGATCGACGGGTTCCGGCGCCGGGCCGCCCGCGACGAGCGGTACGCCGCCCTCGGCCGCGACCTCGTCAGCCGCACCTCCGCGGCCGACGACGGCGACCTCGACCTGCTCGCCGACCCCGGCCGGATCGACGACGACCTGCTGTCCCTGGTGTTCATCGCCTGCCACCCCACCCTCTCCCCCGAGTCACAGGTGGCGCTGACGCTGCGCACCGTCGGCGGCCTCACCAGCGACGAGATCGCCCGCGCGTTCCTGGTGCCGACCGCGACCGTCCAGGCCCGGATCACCCGCGCCAAGAAGACCCTGGCGGCCGCGCGGGTCGCGTTCGTCGTACCTGCTCCCGAGGAGCGACGCGAACGCCTCCGGGCGGTCCTCGGCGTCGTCTACGTGATCTTCACCGAGGGCTCGTCGGCCACCTCCGGCGATGCGTGGATCCGGGCCGACCTGGCCCGTGAGGCGATCCGGATGGCGCGGGTGCTGGCGCGGCTGGTCCCCGACGACGCGGAGGTCCACGGCCTGCTCGCGCTGCTCGAGCTGACGGCGGCCCGCTTCCCGGCGCGTACGACGGCCACGGGCGCCCCGGTCCTGCTCGAGGACCAGGACCGCCGCCGCTGGGACCACCGGGCGATCCAACGCGGGCTGGCCACGCTCGCCCGGGCCGAGACCGTCGGTCGCGGGCTCGGCGCCTACGGCCTGCAGGCCGCCATCGCCGCCTGCCACGCCCGGGCCGCATCGGTGGCCGAGACCGACTGGGACCGGGTCGTCCTGCTCTACGAGGCACTCGGCCGGATCGCGCCCTCGGCCGTCGTCGAGCTCAACCGCGCGGTCGCCGTGTCGATGGCGTCCGGGCCGGCTGCGGCCCTGCCGCTCGTCGACGAGCTGGCCGCACGGGGTGCCTTCGCCGGGTCCCACCTGCTGCCCGGCGTGCGCGGTGAGCTGCTGCGCCGGATGGGCCGCACCGAGGACGCCCGTGCCGAGCTCGAGCTGGCCCTGGGCCTGTGCCGCAACGAGTCCGAGCGCGTCGTACTGGCCGCGAAGCTGGCCGCTCTGTGAGAGTGGGCCGGTGACCGAACCGCACCCGTCGCTCACCTACAGCGACTACCTCGCCCTCGACGACGTCCTCTCCGCGCAACACCCCCGCTCGGACGAGCACGACGAGCTCCTCTTCATCGTGATCCACCAGGTCTACGAGCTCTGGTTCAAGCAGATGCTCCACGAGATCACCGGCCTCCAGCGGCGGCTCGAGGAGGGTGACACGCCCCGGGCGCTGCACACCCTCGGCCGGGTCCGCACCATCTTGAAGGTCAACGTCGCGCAGGTCGACGTCCTGGAGACGATGACCCCGCGCCAGTTCACCAGCTTCCGCGGCCGCCTCGACGCCTCGAGCGGCTTCCAGTCCGCGCAGTTCCGCGAGCTCGAGGCCACTCTCGGCCGCCGCGACCCGCGCGTCTTCGAGCACTACCCCGAGGGCAGCGAGGGCCGCACCCGGATCGCGGCCGCGATGTCGCGCCCGTCGATCTTCGACTCGTTCCTGCGCTACCTCCTCACCCAGGGGTACGACGTCCCCGCGGCCGCCCTCGAGCGCGACCTCACCACCGCGTGGGAGCCGTCGCCCGACGTCCAGCGGCTGCTGCTCGCGGCCTACGACGACGACGGCGGTGCCGCCCAGGTCGCCGAGCGGCTGGTCGACCTCGACGAGGGCCTGCAGGAGTGGCGCTACCGCCACGTGAAGATGGTCGAGCGCACCATCGGTGCCAAGCCCGGCACCGGTGGCTCCTCCGGCGCGACCTACCTGTGGAGCACGGTCACCCGCGCCCTGTTCCCCGACCTGTGGGCGATCCGGAGCGAGATGTGAGCCCGGCCGGCGACCTGGCCGGGCACTACACCCGGTTCCGGGTCGCCGACCGGCTGCTCCTCACCGGCCACGCCCACCAGGCCTGGCCCGACGTCGCCCGCGAGGGCGTGCTCGAGGCGTACGACGACGCCGCGCTCGACGTCGACCGCAAGTGGGCCCGCGCCGAGGACCGCGCGGAGCGGCTGCGCGCCGGCGTACGGGTGCTCATGGACGAGCCCGGCGCCGAGATCGCACTGGGAGCCAGCGCCCACGAGCTGCTGGTGCGCTTCCTGTCCGCCCTGCCCCTGCGGTCCCGGCCGCGGCTGGTCACCACCGACGGCGAGTTCGACTCTGCCCGTCGCCAGCTCGACCGGCTCCCGGAGATCGGTGTCGAGGTGGTGCGGGTGCCGGCCGCGCCCGTCGAGACGCTCGCCGAACGGCTGGCCGCGCTCGTCGACGCCCGCACCGCCGCGGTCGTGGTCTCCTCCGTGCTGTTCGAGAGCGCTCGGATCGTGCCGGGCCTCGCGTCGGTGGCCGAGGCCTGCGAACGCGCCGGCAGCGAGCTGCTCGTCGACGCCTACCACCAGCTCGGGGTCGTGCCCCTGTCCGTGGTGGACAGCGGGCTGGCCGGGACCTGGATCGTCGGCGGCGGGTACAAGTACCTCCAGCTCGGCGAGGGCAACTGCTTCCTGCGGGTCCCGCCGCACGCGAGCCGGATGCGTCCGGTGGTCACCGGCTGGTTCGCCCACGAGGCCGACCGGTTCGCCGGCTCGACGTACGACCCGACCAGCCACTACCGGGCGGCCCGGGTCCTCGACTTCTTCGTCGAGCAGGGCCTGACGCCCGCGCGACTGCGGGAGATCTCGCTGCACCAACGCGGTCTGCTGGCCCGCGGGTTCGACGCGCTCGACCTTCCCGACGAGGTCCTCACCCGCGACCGCGCCACCCCGGCCGAGGGCTTCGGTGGGTTCCTCGCGCTCGTCTCGCCGCAGGCGGCGCGGCTGCGCGCAGCGCTTGCCGAGCGCGGGGTGCACGCCGACCACCGCGGGCGGCACCTGCGGCTGGGGCCGGCGCCGTACCTCACCGACGACCAGCTCACCGAGGCGATCGGCCTGCTCGGGGAGGCCGCTGCCGGCCTGAGGTGAGTCGGCCTCAGGTGAAGATGCCGTAGTGCAGCAGCAGCCAGATCGGGGCGATCGTGGCGAGCAGCGAGTCGAGACGGTCCATCAGGCCGCCGTGACCGGGGATGACCTGGCTCATGTCCTTGATGCCGAGGTCGCGCTTCATGACCGACTCGCACAGGTCGCCGAGCGTGGCCATCACGACCGCGATCAGGCCGAGCGCGACCCCGATCCACCACTCGCCGTCCAGGAGGTAGACCACGAGGGCCACGCCGGCGCCGACGGTGGCCAGGGTCGAGCCGGCGAAGCCCTCCCAGGACTTCTTGGGCGAGATCACCGGAGCCATCGGGTGCTTGCCGAAGAGCACGCCGGCGACGTACCCACCGATGTCGGAGGCGATCGTCACCAGGATGAAGGTGATGATGCCCTTGACGCCCGGGTCGTCGAGCCCGCCGCCGTCACGACCGCCCTCGGCGAGCATCAGCGCGACGAACGAGCCCAGGAACGGCACGTAGACCAGCGCGAACACCGAGGCGGTGGCGTTCTTGACGTAGCCGTCGATGCCGCGGCGCAGCAGCCACAGCATGATCACCAGCGCACTGACGGCGGTCGCCGTCACCAGGGCCGCGGAGCCCCAGAGGTAGGCGACGACGACCATCACGACGCCGCCGATCATCAGCGGCTGCTCGGGCAGGTCGATGTCCTTGGCGAGCAGCCCCTTGCGCAGCTCCCACACCGCGACGACCACGGCGATCGCGACGATCACCATGAACGCCGGCTTCCAGAACAGCAGCGAGGCCGCGATGGCGCCGAGCAGCACGACCGCGGAACCGACCGCCGCCTTGAGGTCGCGGCCGGCGCGGCCGTGGTCCTTCTTCGGGGCAGGCGTCGACGGCGTTGTCGATGACATGAGGTGTGGGAGCAGCTGGAGGTCAGACCTCGAGCAGCTCGGCTTCCTTGTTCTTCAGCAGCTCGTCGATCGCGTCGGTGTGCTTCTTGGTGAGGCCGTCGAGACGCTTCTCGGCACCGGTGACGTCGTCCTTGCCGACCTCGCCGTCCTTCTCGAGCTTCTCGAGGCTCTGCTTGGCCTTCTGGCGCACCTGGCGCACGGCGACCTTGCCGCCCTCGGCCTTCTCCTTGGCGAGCTTGATGAACTCCTTGCGGCGCTCCTCGGTCAGCTCGGGGAACACGCAGCGCAGCTGCTTGCCGTCGCTGGACGGGTTCACGCCCAGGTCGGAGTCGCGGATCGCCTTCTCGATGCTGTTGAGCGCGCCCACGTCGTACGGCGACACGAGGATGATGCGCGCCTCGGGCGAGGCGAAGGACGCCAGCTGCTGCAGCGGCGTCGGGGTGCCGTAGTAGTCGACCAGGATCTTGCTGAACATGCTCGGGTGCGCACGCCCGGCGCGGATCGCCGCGAACTCCTCACGGGTCGCGTCGACCGACTTGCCCATCTTCTGGTCGGCCTCGTTGAGGGTGTCGTTGATCACCGGTTCTCCTTCGTCTAAGAGCTGGTCGAGCCTGTCGAGACCTCAGCCTGTTCAGCCTGCGCTGACCCGCGTGCCGATCTTCTCACCCTGCACGACCCGCAGGATGTTGCCCTCGGGCTCCATGCCGAACACGATCATCGGGAGCTTGTTCTCGCCGCACAGCGCGAACGCGGTCTGGTCCATGATCCGCAGGCCCTGGGCGATCGCGTCGTCGTAGGTCAGCTCGTCGTACTTCGTCGCGGTCGGGTCCACGTTCGGGTCGGCGCTGTAGACGCCGTCGACGCCGTTCTTGGCGACCAGCACCACGTCGCACTTGCTCTCCAGCGCGCGCTGGACGGCGACGGTGTCGGTCGAGAAGTACGGCAGGCCCATGCCCGCGCCGAAGATGACCACGCGGCCCTTCTCCATGTGCCGGATCGCGCGCCGCGGGATGTAGGGCTCGGCGACCTGGCCCATCGTGATCGCCGTCTGCACGCGGGTCTCGACGCCCTGCTTCTCCAGGAAGTCCTGGAGCGCGAGGCAGTTCATGACGATGCCGAGCATGCCCATGTAGTCGGCCCGGACCCGGTCCATGCCGCGGGTCTGGAGCTCGGCGCCGCGGAAGAAGTTGCCGCCCCCGGTGACGACGGCGATCTGCACACCTGCGTCGGCGACGGCCTTCACCTCCTTGGCGATGGCCTGCACGACGTCGGGGTCGACCCCGACCTTGCCACCGCCGAACACCTCACCGGAGAGCTTCAGGAGGACGCGCTTGTAACCGGGCACGGGCTGACCTTACCGGGGTGGGCGCGCCACCTCCTCATTGCACCCGCTGGACCCGCTGGCGGCTGTTGCCGCTGTTGTCACCGTCGATGTCGGAGTCCCGGGTCTTCGAGATGTGCCCGACCTTCTCCTCGCCACCCTGGACGGGCTGCGCCTTGATCAGGGTGTCGCGCTCGAACTGGTGGGACTTGTCGGTGTTGCGGTAGTAGCGGTAGAAGGCCCAGTACGTCGCCGCGCCGCCGGCCGGGCCCGCCGCGAGCAGCCAGACCGGGTTGCTGTCGCCGGAGAGCGGGACGAGGGCCGTGATCAGGTCGAGTGTCATGCGGTCGCCACCAGGATCGCGCCGGCGATGCCTTCGAGGAAGGTGCCGACCGTGAATGCTGCGAGGAGCAGCTTGGGCTGGGAGACCGGGATGCTGCCCATCGTCTCCCCCGTGCGGGCGTTGACCGCGATGTAGTGCAGCAGGCCGTTGCTCTCCTGCCGGTAGGAGTAGAGCCAGACCGGGAGGTACATCGACACCCAGCGGGAGCCGCCCACGTCGAGCTTCTCCTGCTCCCAGCGCACACCCCGGTCGAACCGACCCAGCGAGGACCGGACCTCCGAGCGCCCGATCGAGAGCAGCTGCTCCTCGAGGTGCGGGCGCACCGCCTCGACGTTGAGGTCGCGCTTCTCGCTGGTGAAGCCCACGAGGTAGCTGGCGTTCCACTGGACCGCGTTCTTCGTGTCGAACGGCAGGATCGTGTTGATGATGTTGTTGGTGTTGGCCGGGCCCATCTGGGCCCGCTCCGAGGATCCCTCCACGGTCAGGTCGTCGACCGTGAACGACACCTGACGGGCGACCTGGTAGACGTCGGCGGCGTAGTAGGTGACGTTGTTGTCGCCCTGCTTCTCCGTCCAGCGCCGGGTCTGGACCTCGCCCTTGCCCCAGTACTGCGACTCCGCCCGGGCGTCGATGACGAGGTACGGCAGGTAGACGCCCAGGACGTTCTCCGGCACGAACTCCTTCTTGAACCGCTTGTGCGCGAAGAGCCGTCGCTTCGAGGCGAACTCGCGGATCTTCTCGACCGCCTCGTCCTTGGTCAACCGGAACGGCAGGACCGCGTCGGGCACGGCGCCGTTGGGGATCTGCTGGTTGACGTTGAGCGTGTGGCGGCACCAGTGGCAGCGGGCGTTGAGTGCGTGGGCCGTGTCGACCACGACCTCGGCACCGCACGCCTCGCACTTGAACGTGAGCTGGTCCGCCACGTCAGCAGCGATGTCCCCCGCACCGCTCGCGATGACGGTGCCCTCGAGCTCGTCGATGCCCTCACCGAGGCCGAACTGCTCCTCGACGCGCGCCTCCTGCCACTCGTTGCGGCAGAAGAGGCACACCAGCATGCCCGTCGAGCCACGCAGCTGCACGTCGGTCGAGCCACACTTCGGGCAGCGGTTGAGGCCGTCCTTGAGCGACTCGTTGACGGTCTCGATGCTCGGGCCGGGCTCCGGCTCGGCCTTGGCCGCAGCGAGCTCCTCCTCCAGCGACAGGGGTGGCCCGTCGAAGGTCGGCTGCTTCGGCTCAGCGGACTCCTGGGTCATCTCAGAGACCGAGCGCCTTTGCCTTCGCCGCGTCGTAGTCCTCCTGGGTGATCAGACCGGCGTCGAGCATGTCCTTGGCGCGCTTGAGGACCGCCATCGGGTCCTCGGCGGCGGGAGCAGCGGGCGCGGCCGGGGCCGCGGGGGCTGCGGGAGCGGCCGGCGGGGCGGTCGCGGCCGGAGCGGCGGGCGCACCGGCGGGCGGCACCGGCTGCTGCAGGCCGCCCAGACCCATGCCGCCGGTCGCCATGCCCATCCCGATCAGGCCACCCGGACCGGCGTTCTCGCCGGCCGCCTCGATGCCGGCCGCGACCGACGCCTGGAGGTTGGAGTTGCCGCGCGCCCCGGACAGCGCGTCGGCCCGCTGGACGTTCTTGAGCAGCTCACGCGTGTTGGCGTCGTACTCGATCGCGATGATCGCGGTCTTGACGATCTCGAGGCCGCGGTCGGTGCGCCACTGGTAGTTCTGCTCGACCGCCGCGGACAGCGACTGGGCGAAGCCGATCGAGTCCTGCTGCAGGCGCGCGATCCGGTTCCCCTTGGCCGGGTCGTTGGTGTACATCGAGAACGCCGGCGCCAGGGACCCGACGACCTCGTTGAAGAGCTGCTCGCCGGCCGGGTTGTCGATGTCGGTGAAGTCGAACGACTTGCGACCGCCGATGACGTCGGCGGGCACGAAGTTGCGGATGAAGGTCAGCGGGTCGGTGATCTTCAAGGTGTAGGTGCCGCGGGTGATCGCACCGACCTGGGTGTTGAGGAAGGCGTCGTCCCAGTAGATCTCCGACTGGGTGCCGAACTTGTTGTTGGGCAGCTCCTTGAGCGTCACGAAGATCGCGGACTGCTGCGCGGAGGGACGACCGCCGAACTTGAAGCGCTCCCAGCTCTGCTTGATCAGCGAGTCGACCAGGCCACCACCGGTGAAGATCGACTGGGAGGCCGGGTCGTCGGAGTTCCAGATGTAGGCGCCCGGCTCGGCGGCGAAGCCCGTGAAGGCGCCGTCCTCCATCAGGACCAGGCCGTACCCCTCGGGCACGATGATCTTGGACCCGTTGGTGATGACTCCCTCGGACCCCTGGGTGTTGCTGCCGCGGCCGGCGTTCTGGCCCTTCGCGACGGCGGGGAAGACCGCAACCGTCGAGCCGACGCCGTCCGGGACGCCGTAGAAGTCGACCCACTGGTCGGCGAGGGTGCCACCGATGGCACCGATTGCAGCCTGGATGAGTCCCACGTGACGCTCTCCTTCTGACACCGAAGTGCGCCCACGAGTGCGGGCGCGCAGGTCCGACACATGTCCGATGGCCGGGCGGCACAAACCTACTCCTTGGCGGGTGGCCGCACAGGCGAAAAAGCAGACGACCGGTGGTCACCGAGGTGACCACCGGCCGTCTGGTGCGTCAGGCGTCCTGACGGTTCACAGTGCGTGCCCGGCAAGGTGCCGCCAGGTGCGTGCTGTGGACCGTCGGGTCAGGCGCCGACCTCGAAGCGGGCGAAGCGCTTGACCGTCGTGTTGGCGGCGTCGAGGACCTGCTTGACCGACTTCTTCGCCTCGAAGACCGACTCCTGGTCGAGCAGGACGATCTCCTTGAAGAAGGCGTTGATCCGACCCTCGACGATCTTCGCGACGGCAGCCTCGGGCTTGCCCTCCTCGAGCGTCTTCTTGGTCAGGACGTCCTTCTCGGCCGCGACGACGTCCGCGGGGACCTCGTCGCTGGTGAGGAACTGCGCCTTGAGGGCAGCAGCCTGCTGCGCCGCCTGCCGGGCCGCGGACTCGTCGCCCTCGAACTCGACGATGACGCCGAGGGTCGGGGGCAGGTCGGAGGCCTTCTTGTGCAGGTAGACCGCGACCGGGCCCTCGAAGTAGGCGACCTCGCCGAGCTCGATCTTCTCGCCGATCGTGCGGGCCAGCTCGTCGACGGTCTCGCCGACCGTCGTGTCGCCGAGCGCGGCGGCACGCAGCGACTCGATGTCGGTGGCCTTGGTGGCGTCGGCGACCTCGGCGATGGCCTGCGCGGCGTTGATGAACGCCTCGTTCTTGGCCACGAAGTCCGTCTCGGCCTTGAGGCTGATCAGGGCGTTGCCGGCGGCGGCGACCAGACCGGCGGAGGCCTCGCGCTCGGCGGCACGGGCGGCGGCCTTGGCCGTGCCCTTGACGCGGAGCAGCTCGACGGCCTTGTCGAAGTCGCCGTCGGTCTCGTCGAGCGCCTTCTTGCAGTCCATCATGCCGGCGCTGGTCAGCTCGCGGAGCTTCTTGACGTCAGCAGCAGTGAATGCCATGGATCCTCGTTCGATTCTCAGGGGTGGACGTGGAGAGCTCAGGCCTCGGCCGGAGCGTCGGTCGCCTCGGTGACCTCGGCGTCGGTCGCGACGGCCTCGGTCAGGGGCGCCTCGGCGGCCTCGGCGGGCGCCTCGGTGGCCTCGGCGGCCGGAGCGGCGGCGTCACCCTCGAGGAGCTCGCGCTCCCACGCAGCGAGGGGCTCCTCGGCGGCGGTGCTGGACGCCGAGCCGGCGCCCGAGCGGGACATGAGGCCGTCGGCCGCAGCGTCCGCGATGACGCGGGTCAGCAGGCCCACGGCGCGGATGGCGTCGTCGTTGCCCGGGATCGGGAAGTCGACGTCGTCGGGGTCGCAGTTGGAGTCGAGGATCGCGATGATCGGGATGCGCAGCTTGCGCGCCTCCTCGACGGCGAGGTGCTCCTTGTTGGTGTCGACGATCCACACCGCCGAGGGAACCCGGGACATCTCGCGGATGCCGCCCAGGGTCTTCTCGAGCTTGGCGTGCTCCCGCTTCATCTGCAGGAGCTCCTTCTTGGTGCGGTTCGAGCCGGCCACGTCGTCGAAGTCGACGTCGTCGAGCTCCTTGAGGCGGTTGATCCGCTGGTTCATGGTCGCGAAGTTGGTGAGCATGCCGCCCAGCCAGCGCTGGTTGACGTAGGGCATGCCGACGCGGGTCGCCTGCTCGGCGATCGACTCCTGCGCCTGCTTCTTGGTGCCGATGAACATGATCGTCCCGCCCTTGGCCACGGTCTCCTTGACGAAGGCGTAGCTGCGGTCGATGTAGGCCAGCGACTGCTGCAGGTCGATGATGTAGATGCCGTTGCGGTCCGTGAGGATGAATCGCTTCATCTTCGGGTTCCAACGACGGGTCTGGTGTCCGAAGTGGACGCCGCTCTCGAGGAGCTGGCGCATGGTCACGACAGCCATGATTTCTCCTATTGCCTTGTTTCAGTTGGTCCTGTCGTCTGCACGCGATCCGACCGCCCGACCCAGGGGTCTGACGGACTGAGGATCGACGCCCACGGGCGATCAGCTCCGGAGAGGGGCTGTCGTGGTCTGCGGACGAGCGAATTCCGGTCCAGGGCGGACCGGTGCCTCCAAGCCTACGGCGTCGGGCGCTCGTCGTACCAATCCGTGACCTGGCCCCTCCACAGCCCCCGTCCTCCCCACCCTTCCTCCACAGCCTCGCCGCTTCCGACCGCCCGATGCCGCACCGTCACCGCACCCTCGTCCCATGGCCCGTCCTCTGCCCGTCCTCACCGTCCCCGCCCTCGTCGCCCTCGCCCTCGGGCTCCTGCTGCACGCCACCCCCGCCCGGGCCGCGCCCGGCCCGGACGACCCGGTCGGCGTGTGGCCGCTCCAGCCCGTCCCCGAGGTCGTGCGCCACTTCGACCCACCCGACTCGCCCTACGGCTCCGGGCACCGCGGCGTCGACCTCGCCGGGCACGTCGGCCAGCCGGTCCACACCGCCCTCCCCGGCACGGTCGTCTTCGCCGGCCCGATCGCCGGGCGGGGCGTGGTCGTCGTCGGCCACGGCGCAACCCGCACCACCTACGAGCCCGTGACCGCCGGCGTCGGCGTCGGCGCCGTGCTCGCAGCGGGCGAGGTCATCGGCGTCCTCCAGCTGCCGGGCTCCCACTGCTTCCCGAGGGCCTGCCTGCACTGGGGCTGGGTCGCCGGCGAGACCTACCTCGACCCGCTGCGACTGGTCGGTGCGGGGCCGGTCCGGCTGCTGCCGTTGTGGCGGGACCTGCCCGTCGTCCGCACGCTCACGCCTCGCGGGATCGGTTCGGCTGCTGCCTCCTTCGGAGCAACCCGGTGAGACGAGCAGTCGCCAGGTGCGGGGTCGCCTCACGAGGTCGACCTCGTGAGGCGGCTCAGGCCCGCGGGTGCGCCTGCTGGTAGGCGCGGCGCAGTCGGTCGGTGGTGACGTGCGTGTAGCGCTGGGTCGTGGCCAGGGACGCGTGCCCGAGGAGCTCCTGCACCGACCGCAGGTCGGCGCCGCCCTCGAGCAGGTGGGTGGCTGCGGTGTGCCGGAGACCGTGCGGCCCGAGGTCGGGGGCGCCGGGGACGTCGGCGAGCCGTCGGTGGACGAGGGTCCGGACCGCGCGCTGGTCGATCCGGCCACCCCGGGCGCCGAGGAAGAGGGCCGGGCCGGAGCCCGGGCGGGCCAGGGCGGTGCGGCCCTGGCCGAGCCAGCGGTCGATGGCCTCGGCGGCCGGCTGGCCGAACGGCACCGTGCGCTCCTTGCGTCCCTTGCCGAAGACGCGCACGACGTTGCGGTCGCGGTCCACGTCGTCGACGTCGAGGCCGCAGAGCTCGCCGACACGCATGCCCGTGGCGTACAGCAGCTCCAGCATGGCGACGTCTCGCAGGCCGACCGGGCTCCCGTCGTCGGCGAGCTCGGTCGCGGCCCCGATCAGCCGCGTGGCCTCGTCGACCCGCAGCACGTCGGGCAGCGTGCGGTGCGGGCGCGGCGACCCGAGCGCCGAGCCGACGTCGTTCGGCGTCCGGCCGGTGCGGGTCAGCCACCCGGTGAAGACTCGCGCGGCGGTGGCCCGGCGGGCGATCGTCGTGCGGGACAGGCCCATGGTCTGCTGCTTGGCGAGCCAGCTGCGCAGCGTCCGCAGGTCGAGCTCGTCGACGCCTGTCAGGCCGAGTCGCGCGGCGTGCTCGAGCAGGCCGGCGATGTCGCCGACGTAGGCCCGAACGCTGTGCCGGGTCAGGTCGCGCTCGGCGACGAGGTGGCGTTCGTACTCGCCCAGGACGCGCGCGAACGCCTCGGGCAGGACGTCGGCCTGCCCCTCGGCCGTCGCGTCCTCGTCCGCAACGCTCGCTGGGTCGACGCTCACCGCTCGATCGTAGGTCGATCACCTCCTCCCAGACGCCAACCCGCCGGGAGCCGCTCGACGTGGCCGTCGGCGGCGAGCCCGCCGAGCAGCTGCTCGACCTCCACGGCGCCGAGGCCGGCGACGACCGCGACGGAGGCGGTGGACGCCGGCGAGGAGACCGGGACCGCGTCCAGCACCTGGCGAGCGCGCACGGACAGCCGGTCGCGAGGTCCGTCGGGAGCGCGGGCGATCTCGCCCAGGTCCTGGCCGGAGGCGCCGAGCAGCTCGAGCACGTCCTGCCCACCGGTGACCAGCGCCGCGGCGCCGGCGCGGATCAGCTCGTGCACGCCCTCGGACGCGGCGCTGGAGACGGGGCCGGGAACGCCCATCACGGTCCGGTGGAGCTGGTTGGCCCAGGACGCGGTGTTGAGCGCGCCGCTGCGGACGGCGGCCTCGACGACGACCGTACCGCGGGTGAGGGCAGCGATGATCCGGTTGCGCGCGAGGAACCTGATCCGGAACGGGGCGGCACCGGGTGGGGCCTCGGAGACGATCGCGTGGTGCTCGGCGAGATGGTCGAGCATCTGACGGTGGCCGAGGGGGTAGGCCCGGTCGACGCCGCAGGCCAGGACGGCGACGGTCGGTGCACCGGCGGTGACGGCGCCACGATGGGCGGCGTAGTCGACGCCGTAGGCCGCTCCGGAGACGACCGGGCGTCCCGCCGCGCCGAGCACGGCCGCCATCTCACCGGCCACCTGGTCGCCGTACTGCGTCGACGAACGCGAACCGACCACCGCGACCGCGGTCTCGAGCCGGTCGAGCCGGTGCGGACCGCGCACCCACAGACCGACCGGCACGTCGCCGCGGGCGTGCAGCACGCCGGCACGAGCCAGGTCGTCGAGCGAGGCCGGCCACTCGTCGTCGCCGGGGATCACGAAACGGATCCCGCGGCGTGCGGCGCGCTCGAGGACGCGCTCGGGCTGGGCGCTCGAGAGCCGGCCGGCTGCGGCGGTGAGCTCGGGGCGCAGGTCGGGCTGCTCGCGCAGCACCTCGAGGAAGCGGGGGCCGCCCAGCTCGCGGGTCAGCCCGAGGCAACGCAGGTCACCGGGCTCGGTGACCAGGTTGATCGTGGCGCGAGCCACTCGCTCGCGCTCGAGGTCGGTCATGCGACGCCCTCCTCGCTGGCCTCGGCCCGGAACATCGCGAGGTCCAGCGGCTGGCCGGACCGGAGCCGCAGGGCGGTACGGACCTCGTCGACACCGGCCGTGACGTCGCGGCGGGAGCGCACCGACCGGAGGTCGGCGACGGTGAGCGCCAGCCGGTGGACGCGGACGGCGCCGCGAGCGCTGAGGCGGCCGGCCAGCATCTCGGCGTCGATGACCTGCTGCGCTGCGGGCGGGAGCGGCCAGGTGTCCTTGAGTCGTGGACTCGGCACGTGGCCGTTGAGTCGCCAGCCCCGGCCGGCGTACCGCTCGTGCTGTCGCTGACGCGCCGCACCGACCCGCATCCGGACCTCGGCCGAGGTCTCGGCCACACGGAACGGGTCGTGACTGGAGGGAGAGGCCGGGACGACGTTGCGCACGACGTCGATGCGGTCGACGATCGGGCCGGACATCCTCGCCCGGTAGGCGCGTCGGACGGTCTCGGCACACGTGCAGCGGTTGGTCTGGGACGACCTCGTCCAGTTGCCGCAGGGGCACGGGTTGCTGGCGAGCACCAGGAGCGCACCCGCCGGCAGGGTCACGGACTCGTCGCGGCGGGCGATCGTGATGTCGCCGTTCTCGAGGGGCTGGCGCAGGGCCTCGATGACGTCGGAGCGGAACAAGGGGAACTCGTCGAGGAACAGGACGCCGCAGTGCGCCCGGCTGAGCTCGCCGGGCTGGACCCGTCCCGAACCGCCACCGATCACGCTGACCTTGCTCGCGTCGTGGTGCGGCGCGGCGAACGGCGGCCGCAGCACCATGCCGCCGCCGGGATCGAGCGCCCCGGCCAGCGAGTACAGAGCGGTCAGCTCCAGGGACTCCTCGGGAGTCAGGTCCGGCAGGATCGTCGGGATCCGCTCGGCCAGGCTTGTCTTGCCGCACCCCTTGGGCCCGGAGAGCTGGATCGGGTGGCCGCCGGCTGCGGCGACCTCGACGGCGTACTTCTCCTCGGCCATGCCGCGCAGGTCGGCCAGGTCCAGCTCGTCGAGCCGCTCGTCACCCCGCCAGGAGATCAGCCGCAGGCCGGTCGAGGCGGCCACGGGTGGTGCGAGCGGCAGCTCGTCGCACCGGAGCTCGGCGACGACCTGCCCGAGCGAGCGGACGCCGATCACCTCCATGTCGGGCACCATCGTCGCCTCGGCGACCTGGGGCTCAGGGACGTAGACACGGCGGATCCCGGCCGCCGCGGCGGCCAGGACCATCGGCAGCACGCCCAGAGCCGGACGCAGCCCTCCTGCAAGGGTCAGCTCGCCGATGAACACCACGCCGTCGAGCCAGGCCGGGTCCAGCTGGGCGTCGGCCGCCAGCAGGCTCACCGCCATCGCCAGGTCGAAGTGGGTGCCGGACTTGCGCAGGTCGGCCGGGGAGAACAGGAAGGTGCACCGCTTCGTCGCGGGCCAGCGCAGGTCGGAGTTGACCAGCGCCATCCGCACCCGGTCGACGCCCTCGCGCAGGGACGTGTCGGCCCGACCGACGACCACGGTCGTCGCCTGCCCGACCGAGACGTCGGTCTGCACGTCGATGAGGTGCCCGACCGCCCCGTCGAGGGCCACGCACCGCGCGGTCGCGAAGGGCATCAGCACAGCCCCCGCACGTGCTCCACGACCGCGGCTCCCCGGCGCGGGCGCATCACGGCCACCAGGTCGACCCGGATCCCGTCGGGACGGATGCCTCGCTCGAGGACCCACCGCTCCCCCAGCCGGCGCAGCCGGGCGAGCTTGGCGTCGGTGATCGCCTCGTGCGGGGTGCCGGCCACCAGCGAGGTGCGGGTCTTGACCTCGCACACCACCAGGGTGGCACCGTCGCGCAGCAGCACGTCGACCTCGCCGTCGGCGCAGCGCCAGTTGCGCTCGAGCAGCACCATGCCGAGCCCGGTCAGGTGGCGCACCGCCACGTCCTCGCCGTAGGCACCGATCGCCCGGCGGGCCTGTGCTGTCGTCATGCACCGATGGTCGCCGCGACGGCGGACGCCGTGCCCTCAGGAACGCCCGGCCTGTGCACAACCTGGCCCGGCCCTGCAGCTGTGGAGAACGAGCGGCACCACGCCTGACGGACGTGACCAGTGGGGCGTCAGCCCACGAGCTTCGGCGTGCCGCAGCCGGGTCGCCCACTCGCCCGGAGCGTCGTCTTGCCCAGCTCGATCCCGAGGCGGCCCAGCAGCGTGGTGAGCCCCGGGAGCAGCGCCGCGTTCAAGATCCCGACCACCGGGGTGACCAGGTTGTTCATGACCGGGGTCAGCAGGTCGCCGACGATCCCACCGATGAAGTTCTTGTCCGACGAGGTCACCGCGAACTGCAGGCTCAGCGGGTTCACCGCCTTCGTGTGCTGCGGCATCTCCTCGGACGGGGGCGCGGCGTAGTTCAGGGTGACCGGGTACGCGGTCACGTCGCCGACGTTGGCCGCCAGACCCAGGAGGGTGGAGTTCACCTTCGTCTTGTCGGACCAGGCCCCCCACGTCAGGTACAGCGGCGGCTGCTTCTTCCGCTGCTCGACCGTGTAGGCCAGGTCGAGGTTGACGCCGGCGGCGAGCACGCTCGGCAGGACGTCGAAGTTGACCCCTCCGGCACCGCTGCACGAGTTCCCCGACGCCGATCTCAACGTCGCGGTCGACTTCGCCGTGGTGATGGTCAGCTTGAGCGTGGAGGAGAGCGAGCCGGTCTTGATCCGCTCCTGGGTCGACTCGAACAGCCCACCGAGGGTGAGCAGCTGGGTCAGCGTGTTGCTGAGCCCGGTCAGCAGGTCGGTGAGGAGACCGGTTCCGGTGGGGAGGTTGAGGGTGGTCGTCAGCCTGATCTGGGCCGAGGTCGCCGTCACCGGCGTGGGACCTGGCCGGTTGGGGTTGCCGCAGGTGATCTTGGGGAGCTCGATGATCGTGACCTGGGTGTCGAGGGTGCCCAGCGCGCCGAGGTTGAGCGGGAGACTCGCCCCCACCGCGTGCGGGTCGCCCTGGGCGTCCTGGCCCGCCACGTACACCAGCGCGTTCAGCAGGTCGAGCACACCGATCTTGGCGTGGAGTGCGCTGCTCGGGTCCGGTCCGAGGTCGAGGATCTCCCCCACCACCAGGGTCGGCGTCGCGAGCGTGGCCTTCAGGGACAACGCGTCGAGGATCGCCGCCGCGTTGAGGTTCACGAGGTTCGACGAGTCCTTGCGCAGCACGTCCGCCGAGGCGCTCAGCAATGCGCCGACGGTGATCGGCTGGGTCGAGGTGACCAGACCCTCGACCGTGCCGACGCCCAGCGCGGCCGACAGGCCGAGCAGAGGGATCTGCGCGTTCTGCAGCGCCACGACCCCGCCCGGTCCGACGACCGAGGTGGAGATCGCGAGCAGGTCGATGCCGAGGATGCCGTTGAGCATCTGGACCAGGAAGTTGTCCGCCGTGTTCAGGTCGAGGAGGTTGGTGCCGACCGAGAAGCACACCGAGGGCTCGCTCGACGACGCGATGGCCGTCCGGGTCGCGGCACCGCGCTCCCGGCCGGTGAATCCTCCGAAGGCGAGCGAGGTGTCGGACTTCGCCCGCACGCGGATCGCTGTGGGCACACCGGTCGTGGAGGTCTTCGCGAGGGTGACCCACGCGCCGCCCACGCCCGTGGCGAGGAACTCCCACGTGACCTCCGAGCCAGGGATCTCACCGCCCAGGGCCGTACGGTTGCGCGCCAGGCTGGCCCTCATCACGTCGTTCATCGCGGACTCGCTGTAGAGGTTCGCCGTGCGCCCGTCCAGCTCCCTGGCCATGTCGAGCGCCACCACGTCTGCGACGGCCTGGACGTCACGGCGGACGACACGCTGCTGCCCGAGGTCGACGGCGAAGGCGGCAGAGACCAGCAGGACGCCGGCCATGAGGACGGCAACCAGCACGGAGGTCGCGCCGCGCTCACCGCGCAGGGGGCGCCGCACCTCAGCTCACCCGAGCCACGGCGGTGTACCGCAGCTTGTCAGGCAGCACCAGGCCGAAGCCGGGGATCAGTCCGGTGTAGTCGATCTCGACCTTGACCCACACGCAGTCGACGGGGTCGGCGGCGGAGTTGCTCGTGCCGGAGGGCAGCGCACCCCGCGCCAGCCCCGTCGCGTCGGCGCAGTCGTCGACGACGACCTGGCAGTGGGCGTTGCAGGTCTGGCCCTGCGCCTTGAGCGCGGCGTCCCGGGCCGATGCAGCCGCGCTGCTGCGCTGGGCGGCGTCGATCTCGACCGCCGCCGCGCGCGCTCCCTCGGACGCGGCCTGGCTGACGGACTGACGCACGCTGAGCATGTCGCCGTAGTTGATGATGCCGAACACGATGAGCATGAGCGGGAAGAGGATCAGCGCGAACTCGACCGCGGCTGCACCCCTGTCGCTCGTCCTTCGACGGCGCAGCAGCACACCCGTTCCTCGCACACAACGCCTCATCGGCCGGCCTCCCCCGGACTCGCTCCCATGACGCCCCCGAGCGGCGTTGCGCACACAGTAGTGGCGAGGAGAACGGCCGGGGAACGAATCCCGGGGCATTCCACTCGGACGACGGGGGCGGGCTAGTTCGTTCTGACTAGGCCCCCGTGGTCCCGGCCGCCCGGGACGATGGTCCTCGCGGGACCCACCCGTTCAGGTCCCGTCCATGGTTCGCCGACGTCACGAGGGTCCCTGTCGGTCGGCCCGACTTCCCGCGCTGGGGCAATTGCGACCCCTTGGGACCTTCGCTGCGGCCACGCGGGTGCCGACAATCAGATCGGGAGTTCGGCCGGCTCGGGCCGGCAAGGGGGAGGCAGGAATGGCTCTGGAACGACGTGCGCGTCGCGCCTGCGCGATCGACGCTGCGCGCGGTGCGGCGGCGGTCGAGTTCGCCCTCGTCGGCGGCCTGCTCGTGCTGATCGTCTTCGGGATCCTCCAGTACGGCCTGTACTTCGACGACTCCCTCAACGCCAACCAGGGCGTCCGGGAGACGGCTCGCATGTCGGTGGTCGGCAAGACCTCGTCCGGCTGCAGCACGACGCTCGGCTGGCCCGGCATCTCGTGCACCGTCGAGAAGATGGTCGACCGGGCACCGGCGGACACCTACGTGAAGATCTCCGCGCCCGACGGCTGGGCCCGGGGAAACGTGCTCCAGGTCTGCGTCCTGGTCCGGTCGCGCGGTGACTTCGGAATGCTGCCGATGCCCAACGGCGGCTACGTCCGCGCCAGCCTCCGGATGTCGATCGAGGAGGACACCACGAAGCCGACGGGGACCGGGACCGCCGAGGCCGTGCCGACCGGGCAGAGCTGGGGATGGTGCACATGACCCGCCCGTGCCGCCGCGACGCGAGCGACGAGCGCGGCGTCGTCGCCGTCCTGACCGCCCTGATCGCCGTCGTGCTGCTGATGACCGCCTCCCTCGTCATCGACCTCGGCCTGGCGCGCGACGTCCGTGGCCAGGCGCAGAACGCGGCGGACGCATCGGCGCTCGCTGCCGGCAACGTGCTCTACGACGCGCACGGCGACGCCCAGCTCGCGGTGGCGATCGCGGCAGCGCAGGACTACGCCGCGAAGAACTTCGACGTCCCCGCTGCGGCGTGGGGCGGCTGCAAGGACCCCGGGCACCTGACGTACGCGCCGGCCTCGCAGTGCATCTCCTTCGACGACCCGGACCGGCCGAGCAGGGTGCGGGTGCGGGTGCCGCAGCGCACCGTGAAGACGGCGCTCGCCGGCCTGATGGGGGTCAGCGAGATGAAGATCGGCGCGATCGCGACGTCGACCCTCGACCCGGGTGTGGTGTTCAAGTGCTCGCTGTGCGTGCTGGGCGAGGGGACCCACACTCTCGGCAACGGCGACGCGACCGTCACGGCGAGCAGCGTGCACTTCAACGGCAGCGTCTCGACCGGGCCGAACGGCATCGTCGAGGCGATCGGCGACGGCAACGAGATCACCGTCGAGAACACGGCCACCGGCAACTACGACCCGCCCGCCGAGCACGTCGCCACCAAGATGGGCGACCCGCTCGGCGCCATGGTCCTCCCGACTCCGGCAGGGACCGCCCGGACCAATCCGTGCACCGACGGCCCGGGCGTCTACGGGTCCAGGTCCTTCGGCAACAACGAGACCTGCGTGCTCTCCCCCGGCCTGTACGTCCTGACCGGCACGTGGGACATGGGCAACAACACGGTCTTCCGCGGCACGGGCGTGACGTTGTACGTCGTGTGCGGCACTCCGACCGCACCGCGGTTCTGCGCCACGACCGGCGAGGCCGGCGGCCAGTTCGACGCCAGCAACGGCAACGAGCTGAGCCTGACGGCAGGAGCCCTCGGCTTCAGCGACCTCGCGATCGTCTACGACCGGCACAACACCAGCCCCGTCCACGTCCAGGGCAACGGCCAGACCAACATCTACGGCAGCATCTACGCGCTGAGCTCGACGCTCTACGCGAACGGCAACTCGGGCAACGGCGTGACCAGCGGCTCGATCGTGGTCAACGACCTCTACATGAACGGCCAGCTCTCGCACCTCAAGGTCACCAACGGCCTGGACCGCGAGTGGCGCCGCCCGCCGTCGGGCCTCCACCTCAGCGGCTGACCCACCCCGGGATCACGGCTTCGGCAGCTCCAGGTCGGAGGTCGCCAGCTCCTCGACGTTGACGTCCTTGAACGTCAGCACCTTCACGTTCTTGGCGAAGCGCGCGGGACGGTACATGTCCCAGACCCAGGCGTCGGCGATGGTGACCTCGAAGAACACGTCGCCGCCCTCGGAGCGGGCCTTCACGTCGACCGAGTTGCACAGGTAGAACCGGCGGTCCGTCTCGACGACGTACTTGAAGATGCCGACGACGTCGCGGTACTCCCGGTAGAGGTTCAGCTCCTGCTCGGTCTCGTACTTCTCGAGCTCCTCGGCACTCACGAGCCCACCCTAGCCCCCGCTGCTACGGATCACCCGGCAGCGGCTCGAGTCCCGCCGCGCGTCGCACGTTGACGAACCGCATCCGGTGGATCGGCGACGGGCCGTGCTCCTCGAGGGCCGCGGTGTGGGTCGCGGTGATGTAGCCCTTGTGCGTCTTGAAGTCGTACGCCGGCCACTGCTCGTCGAGGTCGAGCATGATCCGGTCGCGGGTGACCTTCGCGAGCACCGACGCGGCGGCGACGCACGCGGCCACCCGGTCGCCCTTCCACACCGCGAGGCCGGGAACACCGAGGCCGTCGACGGGGAACCCGTCGGTGAGCACGTAGGACGCCGGCAGGTCCAGCTTCGCCACGGCCTGGCGCAGCGCCTGCACGTTCGCGACGTGCATGCCGAGGCGGTCGCACTCGTCGTGCGGGATCACCACGACCGACCAGGCGAGAGCGCGGCGCACGACCTGGTCGTAGCAGCGCTCGCGGGCGGCCGCGGTCAACAGCTTGGAGTCGGCGAGGCCGGGCACGACGCCGGCCTTGCCGGCGGGCAGGATCGCGGCCCCGGCCACGAGCGGGCCGGCGCAGGCCCCACGGCCGGCCTCGTCGACTCCGGCGACCGGCTCGAAGCCGTGTCGGCGCAGGGCGCGCTCGTAGCCGTAGATGCCGGCGTCGCGGCGTACCGTCGCTCCCCTGGGCAGCGTGGACATGCCCTGTGCTCTCCCTCCGAGGTCAGTTGCCCGGGACGGTGTCGGCCTTCTCCGCCTTCTTCAGCAGGCCGGCCGGTGGGCTGTCGGGAACGCTGTCGAAGACCTCCGGGCGGCTGATCCAGCGCCAGCGGTCCCGCGGCCAGATCAGGGTGAACACCTTGCCGACCACGAGGTCGGTGTCGACCCAGGGGCTCTGCGTGCAGGGATCCTCGCCGGGGCTGCACAGGTGTGCCCGGGAGTCGGCGGAGTGGCCGCGGTTGTCACCGAGGACCAGCAGCTTGCCCTTCGGGATCGGCCCGATGATCCAGTCACAGGGCTGGGACAGGCCGCTCTCGCGCTCGCTGATGAAGTCGTCGATCTCGGCGTTGCACTGCCCGGGGTCCTTCGCGAGGTACTCGGACTCGTCGATCGGCTTGCCGTTGACCTTGATCCGGCCCTGGGCGTCACAGCACTCGACGACGTCGCCCTCGGTGCCGATGACGCGCTTCACGAGGTGGCCGCCGGTCGGGTAGAGGCCGACCTTGGACAGCAGGTTCGCGACACCGGTCGGCCCCTGGCTGTCCGTGGGTCCGAGCCACTCGCCCGGGTCCTGGAAGACGACGACGTCGCCGCGCTGCGGCGTACGCCCGAACCAGTAGGAGACCTTCTGGACCAGGATCCGGTCGTTCTTGACCAGGCCCGGCTCCATCGACTCCGACGGGATGTAGAAGGCCTGGACGAACAGCGCCTTGATCACGATCGCCAGGCCCAGCGCCACCGCGAGCAGCAGGATGCTCTCCTGCCACACCGGCAGGTGCTTGCGCTGGGAGGAGGACCGGGACCCTGCCTCGTCGGTCGCCGTCGGGTCGGGGACCTGGGCGGCGGGCTCCGCGGCGGGGTCGTCGGTCGTCACGAGACACGAGTCTAGGAGCAGGGCCCACGGTGGAAGCACGAAGGCCCGACCGTTCCCGGTCGGGCCTTCGTGGTAGCGCTGCTCGCAGAGGTCAGACCTCGCGGCGCTCCTTGATCTTGGCCTTCTTGCCGGTGAGGTTGCGCAGGTAGTAGAGCTTCGCGCGACGCACGTCACCGCGGGTGACGACCTCGATGGACTCGAAGATCGGCGAGTGGAGCGGGAAGGTCCGCTCGACACCGACGCCGAAGGAGACCTTGCGGACGGTGAAGGTACGGCCGATGCCGGAGCCGTGCATGCGGATCACGACGCCCTGGAACACCTGGACACGCGAGCGGCTGCCCTCGATGACCTTGACGTGGACCTTGACGGTGTCACCGGCGCGGAAGGCCGGGACGTCGGAACGCTTGGCGGCGTTGCCGAGGTCGGTGACCACGGCGGGGGTGGGGTTGCTCATGATTCTCCTCGCGAATGCACACAGGTCAGCCGCGGTGGTGGTGATGGATGCGGATCGAGCGTCACGATCGGCGATTCCCCTGTGGCAGAAGCGTCCGTGACACCGACCAGCAATCCTCGCACAGCCGGGACCGCCTCCCCAAAAGCCGGCGCAGGTCAGCGGCGCTTGGAGAGGACCACCGCGTGCGGCGGAGCGGGCAGGTCGGTGCGCAGCCGGAAGCCGGCCTTCTTGTACAGGCGCTGGTTGCGGGCGCTCGCGGCCCCCGTGAACAGGACGTACGACGTCACGCCGGCCGGCGCCACGGCCTGGATGTGCTCGAGCAGCACCCGGCCCAGGCCGCTGCCCTGCAGGTCCGGCGCGACCATGATCCGGCCGATGTCCCAGGTGTGCTCGCCCTCGAGCCGGCCACGCACGGCGCCGACGAGTCGTCCGGCGCGCCGCACGACCCAGGTGTCCCACTCCCCCAGCCACCCGCGGACGTCGTCGAACGACTCCTGCAGGGCGGGGATGTCGAGGGTGTCGTTGGCCTGCGCCTCCTGCACCCAGCAGGCACGCTGGAGCGTCAGGATCTCGCCCGCGTCGCCGGGCGTGGCACGCACGATCGGCGTGCCGTCGTCGAGCACGGACGGCGCCAGCAGGTCCGGACGGCGCTCGGCCGTGCGTCGTACGGCCTGCTCGTGGCGCCAGGCGGCGACCTTGCCGTGGTCGCCGGAGCGCAGCACGGCGGGGACCTCGTGGCCGCGCCACAGCGGCGGCTTGGTGTAGACGGGGTACTCCAGAAGCCCGCCCTGCGCGTGCGACTCCTCGACCAGCGACTCGGCGTTGCCCATGAAGCCCGGCAGCAGCCGGACGACGGCCTCGGTGATCGCCAGCGCCGCGACCTCGCCGCCGTTGAGGACGTAGTCGCCCAGGCTGATCTCGCGGACCTCGGCGATCTCGCGGGCGTGGTCGATGACCCGCTGGTCGATGCCCTCGTAGCGCCCGCACGCGAAGACCAGGCGCTCGCGCGTCGCGAGCTCCTCGGCCAGGCGCTGGTCGAACGGCTCGCCCGAGGGCGTCGTGAAGATGACGGTCGCGCCCGGGGCGAGCAGCTGGTCGAAGGCCTCGCCCCAGGGCTCGGGCTTCATCACCATGCCGGCGCCGCCGCCGTACGGGGTGTCGTCGACCTTGCGGTGCCGGTCGTGGGTCCAGTCCCGCAGGTCGTGGACCGCGAAGTCGAGCAGCCCGCTCGCTGCCGCCTTGCCCGGCAGCGAGAGCTCCAGGGGCGCGAAGAAGTCCGGGAAGATGGTGAGGTAGTCGAGCCTCACGCGTCGGCCTCGTCGGCGTCGGCCTCGTCGGTGCCGCCCTCGTCGTCGGGGAACGGGGTGACCAGGCCGGGTCGGTCCGCGATGACCACGCGGCCACCGGCGACGTCGACCTCGGGCACCAGGGCGGTCACGAACGGCACCAGCGCCTCGCGGCGGTCCAGCGTCCGGATCCGCAGCAGGTCCTGGGCGCCGTGGGTCAGGCCGACCACCTCGCCGAGGTGCGTGCCGTCGAGGTCGTGGGCGGCGAGGCCGACCAGCTGGTGGTCGTAGAACTCGTCGGGGTCGTCCGGGCTCTCGTCGGCGGGTACGACGGCGCGCAGCACCACGCCCCGCGCGGCCTCGGCGGCGTTGCGGTCGGGCAGCTCGGCGAAGCTGGCCAGCAGCACGCCCTGGTGCCAGCGGGTGCGGCTGACGGTGAGGGTGCGGGCCGCGAACGCCGAGCCTCGTGGGGCCTCGACCTGGAGCACCGCGCCGTCGGCGTAGCGCCGGTCCGGTTCGTCGGTGCGGACGTCGACGGTCACCTCACCCCGGATGCCGTGCGGCTTGCCGATGCGGCCGACGACGACCTCGATGCTCTCCACGTGCCCCATTGTCCCGGAAATGCGAGCAGCCCCGCACATCGGTGCGGGGCTGCTCGTCGACGAGGCGTCAGCGGCGGTCGGTGTCGACGAAGTCGATCCGGGTGCTGCTGTTGCCGGCGATCGCGGAGATCACGGTGCGGAACGCGGTCGCGGTGCGACCGCTGCGACCGATCACCTTGCCGAGGTCGTCGGGGTGGACCCGGACCTCGAGCACGGCGCCGCGGCGCAGCTGCTTGTCGCGCACGACCACGTCGTCGGGGTGGTCGACCACTCCGCGGACGAGGTGCTCCAGCGCGTCAGCCAGCATCGGCTCAGGCCTCGGGGGTCTCGGCCGGGGCGTCGGCGAGGGCAGCCACGTCGGCGGCCTGCTCCTCGGCGGCGAGGTTCTCGACCATCTCCTCGACCTCGGCCTTGGCGTCGGCGGCCTCGACCTTGTCAGCCTTCTTCTCGGCCTTCTTCTTCGCGGTGGTCGCCGAAGCCTTGGGCTCGCTGGCGGCCTCCTTGAGGGCCTCGTTGAAGATCTCGAGCTTGTCGCGCTTGGGCTCCTTGACCTTGAGGGTGCCCTCGGCGCCGTCGATGCCCTTGAACTTCTGCCAGTCGCCGGTGACCTTGAGGATGGCCTCGACGGCCTCCGACGGCTGCGCGCCGACGCCCAGCCAGTACTGCGCCCGCTCGGAGACGACGTCGATGTACGACGGGTCCTCCTTGGGGTGGTACTTGCCGATCTCCTCGATCACCGCGCCGTCGCGCTTCTTGCGCGAGTCGACGATGACGATGCGGTACTGCGGGACCCGGACCTTGCCCAGGCGCTTCAGACGAATCTTGACGGCCACGTTTGTGGTGTCTCCTTGAGAACTGGTGGTGGGTGAGCCAGGGACGACCAGGTGGGGACACCGGCGCCCGGACTCGGACGGGTTCTGCCACCACCGGTTGAGAGGGACCGGAAGTCGCAGAACTCAGTCGGACAGTCTGCCAGACGCCCGACCTGCCGGACGAATCCACCCTCACCCCCGGACCGCGACCTGCGTAAGGTGCTCGGCGAGGGCGGCGGCGATCGCCCGGTCGCCGGTGTCGAAGCAGGTGTAGGCCGGCGAGGTGTTCACCTCCCAGCAGTACCAGCGTCCGTCCTCGCCGAAGCGCAGGTCGATGCCCGCGAGCTCGAGCCCGAGCGCGGCGGTGAGCGCCCGGCAGCGCGCGGCGACGACGTCCGGCAGGTCGGCGGGCTCGAGACTGAAGCCGCCGTAGCGGTAGTCGACCGCGTCGGTGCGGATCCGGTTCGCGAACAGTCGCTCCCCCACGGCGTGCACGCGGTGCTCCGCACCGGGCACGAACCGCTGCAGCTGGGTCGGGCACCAGCGCACCGCGGTGAAGTCGTCGCCCGGACCGAGGATGCGCACGACGGAGCGGGTGCCGCTGATCGACTTCACGATCGCCCGCCCGTGCCGGGCGACGAAGGCGGCGGCCGCGTCCGGGTCGGTGGTCAGCAGGGTCTCCGGGACGGCGAACCCTGCTGCCGCGATCGCCCGGCACTGGCGCGGCTTGGAGTGGTTGCTCAGCCCGGCGGAGGGCCGGTTGACGACCCGTACCGACTCCGGCGCGGCCTCCGCCCACTCGCGCAGGTCCGTCGCGAGCCGCAGCAGCCGGGCGCGCTCGGCCGTGTCGACGGCGTCGCCGAGGTCGTAGGGCCGCAGGTAGATCCCCCGCACGTCCTCGACCGCGACCTCGCGACCACCGACGACCAGGACCAGCCCGTCCTCGGTGCGCTCGACCACGGCGTCGGCGCAGGCGGCCTGGTCCACGAACAGGTACGGCGTCCCGCGCTCCGCGAGCGCCCGGCGTACGTCGTCCAGCGGGGTGTCGGTCCGCAGCCCGTGCAGCACGATCACGACGCCACCTCCGTGCCGACCACGCGGCGGACCTGGGTGCGGATCGCCGCGCGGACCGGCGCGGTCCGGGCCAGCGGTGCCGGCAGCACGGCGTGCAGCCGCGGGAGGGCGCGACCGCCACCGAGGTCGACGACCACCGTGAGCAGCGGTGCGGCCCGCGTGATGGCCATCCGGACCAGGCGGCGCCGCAGCTCGGCGCTCGGGGCGGGCCCTTCGCCCGCGACCCGGAACACCTCGCCGCCGACCACGGTGACGACGACCGGGGTGACCGGCTCCTCGTCGTCGGTCATCGCCAGGCCGGCGGACGCCGCCCACACGGAGGTCGGCAGGCAGGGGCCGGCGAGGCTGGCGTGGGAGGGCGCGACCAGGCAGCGCTCGCCGATCGTCTCGAGCCAGTGCCCGAGGAACGCGGTCATCTCGCCGGCGACGTACGTGCGGTGCTCCTCGGCGATCCAGGCCAGGTCCCCGGCCTCGACCCCGGCGAGCAGCGAGACCACGCAGCGCACCCCGTCGTCGGTGAACGGCTCGCCGTCCGCGATCCCCCGGCCCACGGACGGGCCCGTCCCGGAGGACGGGCCCGCCGCGAGCTCCCAGCCGGGCAGCGACAGGTCCGCCGGGGTGAGCAGGCGTGCGCCCGCCCACCCCGCGACCAGGGCCGCGGCCCCGGGGTCCCGCTCGGAGGCGAGGACCAGGATCACGACGCCCCTTCGGCGTGGGCGCCGTTGAGGGCGGCCTCGACCACCTCGCCGGACACGTCGGGCCGGTCCTCGGCCCCGACGAACGGCGCGCCGAGGCTGCCGACGACCCGCTCGATCCGGTCGAGGCGCTGGATGACCTCCTCCAGTCCCTCCCGCTCGTCGATCACCGGGTTGATGACCAGGTCGCCCGGGTCGAGGTGGTCGATCTCGCGGCCGGCGCGCTTGTAGATGTCGATCTCTCGGATCTCCTTGAACCGCTTCTCGAACACGTCGTCGCGCAGGTGCTTCATCAGGTCGTCCTCGAAGTGGAACCGCTTGACGATCCGGCTGGCAGCCACCAGGGCGGCGTACACGTTGATCCGGCCGTAGCCCATCTGCTCGTTCCAGGTGCCGTTCGGGTGGCCGGACACGTTGGCGTACGCCACGGTGCCGGTCTTGTCCGCGGTGGTCTCGATGATCTGGCGGACCCGCACATTGCTGAGCGAGGAGTTCCGCGAGCGGATCAGTGCGGCGAGCGCGGCCACGTGCGGCGTCGCGGCGGAGGTGCCGTTGAAGGTGCCGGTGTAGTCGGTGCCGGTGTAGCCGTTGGCACCGAGCCGGTCGGTGGTCGGGATCCGGACGCCGGGCGCGACCACCGAGATCTGCGGGCCGTAGTTGGCGCCCCACTGCTCGCCGTCCGGGCTGGTCGGCGACTTGCGGTTGTCGACCTGGTCGCTGGCACCGACCGCGATCACGAGCGGGTTGGTCGCCGGGTAGGTGATGCCGTTGGCCAGGTTCTGGTTGTGCGTGGCGACGCACATCACCATGTTGGCGTTGAACGCCTCCTGGATCGCCGGATCGATCACCGCGTGGCTCCACGCGTTCCAGCCGAAGCTCATCGACACGACCTGGGCGCCCTGCATCCGGGCGTAGCGCAGGCCGGCCGCGACCTCGGTGTCGGTCCACCGCGAGAACGCGATCGGCAGCAGCCGGCAGCCGCCGGCGAGCCCGGAGACCCCGACGCCGTTGCCGATGCGGGCGCCGACGATCCCGGCGCAGGCCGTGCCGTGGTTGCCGGTCGGGGCGCCGGTCCCGGACATGGTGCCGAGGTTGATGCCGTTGTGCAGGAAGCCGCCGACGAGGTCGGGGTGACCGAGCTCGACGCCCTCGTCCAGGATCGCCACGGTCACCGCGGACGAGCCCGTCGTGAGGTTCCAGCCGGTCGTGCCGGGACCGCCGGCGTGGATCTGGCGCAGGTTCCACTGGTCGACGTACATCGGGTCGTTGGGCGTGTAGGCGACCGGCACCCGCGCGGGCACCCACTCCAGGCGCACCTCGACCGGACGCCCCAGCGCCTCGCCGATCCGTTCGGCGAGGTCGTACGCCGGGCTGGCCGCCGGGTCGGTCACGGTGAAGTAGTCGTGGTCGCCGAGCAGGGCCGAGCGGACCTCGTCGCGCTGGAGTCCGAGCGCGGTGACCTTGGCCAGGTCCTCCGGGTCGGCGACGTCGGCGTGCAGCAGCACCACGGCGTCCGCGGCCGGGGCGAGCTCCTCGGGCCCGGCCCCGAAGTCGGCCGTGAAGACGGGCGACGACCAGGCGACGCTGCCGCTCGCGGTGGCCGCGGCGATCGCGTCGCCGTCGACCTCGGCGCCGTCGGCGGTGCGGGCGAACAGGAAGTCCGGCCCCTCGTTGGCGGGCTGCTTGCGCTCGCCGTCGTCGGCGGCGGCCGGACCGCCGTGGCTGTCGGCGCCCTCGCGGACCAGGCCGAGGGAGTCGAGGACGTCGGCCTGGCCCGCGGCGGCGGGACCGCCGGACCGGGGCGAGAGCAGCACGCGGTCGGGCTTGGGGGTGAGCTCCACACCGGAGGGGTGCGTGAGGTGCTCGGGGTAGCGGTGCATGGTGGGCTCCTTGGAGAGGGGGCGCGACCGGGTGGTCGCTCCCTCCTAGGAGCCGGCGGGTGGCGCGCCTGATACGCCCGATCGCCGAGTCGTGCGGGTCAGGCGACGACCTTCCCGCGCAGCACGACGCGGGACGGCTCGGCGAGCACCGACAGGTCCTCGACCGGGTTGCGGGGGTAGACCACGAAGTCGGCCGGGTCGCCCTCGTCGAGACCGGGGTTCCACCCCAGCCAGGCTCGCGCGCGCCACGAGGCGGCGCCGAGGACGTAGGCGTTGGGCAGGCCCATCGCCGCCATCGCGAGGATCTCCTCGTGCAGCACGCCGTGGCGGGCAGAGCCGCCGCCGTCGCTGCCGACGTAGAGGGCCACGCCGGCGTCGTACGCGTCCATCAGGACGGCCCGACGGCGGGCGAGCAGCGTCTCCATGGTGGCGCTGTAGGTCGGGAACTTGTCACGCGCCGCCGAGATGAACTCGGGGAACTTGGCGGTCTGCAGCACGGTCGGGACCAGCGCGACGCCGCGCGCGACCATCTGCTCGAGGTGGGCTGCGGTGAGGCCGGTGCCGTGCTCGATGCAGTCGATGCCGGCGTCGAGGAGCGGGCCGATCGCGTCCTCGCCGAAGCAGTGCGCGGTGACCTTGGCACCCTGCGCGTGCGCGACCTCGATCGCGGCGGTGACGGCGTCGGCCGGGAAGGACGGCGTCAGGTCGCCCTCCTCGCGGGAGATCCAGTCGCCGACCAGCTTCACCCAGCCGTCGCCGTCGAGCGCCTGCTCGGCGACGGTGTCGACCAGGCCGTCGGGCTCGACCTCGACGCCGTAGTTGCGCAGGTAGCGGCGGGTGCGGGCGACGTGGCGCCCGCAGCGGATCAGCCGGGGCAGGTCCTCGCGCTCGTGGACCCAGCGGGTGTCGGCCGGGGAGCCGCAGTCGCGGGTGAGCAGCACGCCGTTGTCACGGTCCGCGATCGCGGTCCGCTCGATCTCGGCGTCGTCGACCGCTCCCCCGTCCTCGAGGCCGAGGTGGTTGTGGGCGTCGACCAGGCCGGGGACGATCCACCCCTCGGCGGCGGTCTCGGCGCCCTCCAGCCCGGCCGGGCGCTCGTAGGTGATCCGGCCGTCGACGACGTAGACCTCCCGTGCCTCGCCGTCGGGCAGGACCGGACCGGAGAAACGCAACGCACTCACGCAGGCGACGCTACCAACGCCGGCCGGGCGAGCGGTGCCCCCGAAGGGGGTCAGAGGTGGGACAGCAACCAGGTCGGGGAGAGCGTCGTGGCACCCACGCCGTGCACCCGGGCGTCCAGGGCCCGGTCGGCGGTCACCACCACGACCCGACCACCCTTCTCGGCGGCCCTGCGCGCCTCGGCGAGGATCGTCGCGTCGCCGTCCTTCGGGGCGTGCACCGTGCGCACGTGCGCGTCGCGCCCCGCCCGGACCCCGCCCTTGGCCTGACCCTCGAGCACGAGCACGACGACGTCGTACTCGATGTCGGCCACGAGGAGCTGCTCGTGCAGCCGAGCTGCCGCGCCCGCCCGGTCCTTCCACCAGCCGTCCGGGCGCGCCCCGACGACGTTGGCGCCGTCGACGATGAGTGTGCTCAGCTCACCTCACCCCATCGATTGGTCCCAAACCGCACGTCCTGGCCCCGAAATGCTGCGGATTGGTCCCAAACCGCAACATGAGTGACCTACTTGAGGAACTTGGAGAAGTCCTTCGGCAGCTGCAGGTTCTCGGCCGCCGCCTCGTAGTCGATGTCCTGCCCGATCCCGAACGGGTTGGGCGTGGCGGCCGCTGCCTTCGCCTTGGCGGCAGCGGCCTCCTGGGCGGCCTTGGCCGGGTTGCCCGACTTGCGCGCACCCTTGCCCTTGGACTGCTTGGCCTTCTGCTTGGCGCTGACTCGCTTGCCGCCGCCGGGACCACCCATGCCGGGCATCCCCGGCATCCCGGGCATCCCGCCACCGCGGGCCATCTGCATCATCATCTTCCGCGCCTCGAAGAAACGGTCGACGAGGGTGTTGACGTCGGAGACGCTGCGGCCCGATCCCTTGGCGATGCGGGCGCGGCGCGAGCCGTCGATGATCTTGGGGTTGGCGCGCTCGGCGGGCGTCATCGAGCGGATGACCGCCTCGATCCGGTCGATCTCGCGGTCGTCGAAGTTCTCGAGCTGCTCGCGGATCTGACCCATGCCGGGCAGCATCCCGAGGATCTTCTGCATCGAGCCGAGCTTCTTCAGCTGCTGCATCTGGGCGAGGAAGTCGTCGAGCGTGAAGTCGCCCTGGGTGAGCTTCTCGGCGGCCTTGAGGGCCTCGTCCTGGTCGAAGGCCTTCTCGGCCTGCTCGATCAGGGTGAGGACGTCGCCCATGTCCAGGATGCGCGAGGCCATCCGGTCGGGGTGGAAGACGTCGAAGTCGGTCATCTTCTCGCCGGAGGAGGCGAACATGACCGGCTTGCCGGTGACCTGGCGGATGGAGAGCGCGGCACCACCGCGGGCGTCACCGTCGAGCTTGGTGAGCACGACGCCGTCGTACCCGACACCGTCGAGGAATGCCTGCGCCGTGACGAGCGCGTCCTGGCCGATCATCGCGTCGACGACGAAGAGGACCTCGTCGGGCTGGACGGCGTCGCGGATCGCGGCGGCCTGGCCCATCATCTCCGCGTCGACGCCGAGGCGGCCCGCGGTGTCGACGATGACCACGTCGTGGAGCTTGCGCTTGGCCTCCTCGGCGGAGGCCTTCGCGACCGACACGGGGTCGCCGACGCCGTTGCCCGGCTCGGGTGCGAAGACGGGGACGCCGACCTTCTCGCCGTTGACCTGCAGCTGCTGGACCGCGTTCGGGCGCTGCAGGTCGCAGGCGACGAGCATCGGGGTCTTGCCCTGGTCCTTGAGCCACAGCGCGAGCTTGGCTGCGAGCGTGGTCTTTCCGGCACCCTGCAGACCGGCGAGCATGATGACCGTCGGGCCGGTCTTGGCGTACCGCAGCCGGCGGGTCTCGCCACCGAGGATCTCGATCAGCTCGTCGTTGACGATCTTGACGACCTGCTGGGCGGGGTTCAGCGCTCCGCTGACCTCCTCGCCGCGGGCGCGCTCCTTGACGGCGGCGACGAACTCCTTGACGACCGGCAGCGCGACGTCGGCCTCGAGCAGCGCGATCCGGATCTCCCGGGCGGTGGCGTCGATGTCGGCCTCGGAGAGCCGCCCCTTGCCGCGGAGGTTCTTGAAGGTCGCGTTGAGGCGGTCGGACAGTGTGGCGAACAAGAGCGTTGCGTCCTCGTCGGAGTCGTCGGTAGAAGTGGAGTCTTCGAACACGATCGTAACCGTCGGGGCCGTGGGTCCCGACGTCTGCGGTGAGGGTCCGAGGGTACTGCGCGGGTGCTGGCCACCTGTCGCGGTGGTCGGGAGTGCCATCGGGGGCACCCCACCGGGTCGAGGAGGATCGACGATGGCAACCACGACACCCGTACGACGCCCGGGCGGCCCCGGCCGCCGGATGACTCCGGCCGGCATCGCGATCTGGGGCGGCATCGCCGTCGTCGGCGCGGTCTGCTGGACGGTGCTGGCGCTCTCGCGCGGCGAGGAGGTGTCGGCGCTGTGGATCCTGTTCGCCGCCCTGGCGTCGTACGCGATCGCCTACCGGTTCTACGCCCGCTTCATCGCCGAGCGGGTGCTCGAGGTCGACGACACGCGGGCGACCCCGGCCGAACGGCTGGAGAACGGCCACGACTTCGACGTCACCGACCGGCGGGTCCTCTTCGGCCACCACTTCGCCGCGATCGCGGGCGCCGGTCCGCTCGTGGGTCCGGTGCTGGCCGCGCAGATGGGCTACCTGCCCGGCACCATCTGGATCATCGTCGGCGTGATCCTGGCGGGCGCGGTCCAGGACATGATGGTCCTGTTCTTCTCGATGCGCCGCGACGGCAAGAGCCTGGGGCAGATGGTGCGCGAGGAGATCGGCACGATCGGCGGCATCGCCGCCCTGGTGGCGGTGTTCGCCATCATGATCATCATCCTCGCCGTGCTGGCGCTGGTCGTGGTCAACGCGCTCGCCGAGTCGCCCTGGGGCGTGTTCTCCATCGGCCTGACCATCCCGATCGCGCTCTTCATGGGCTTCTACCTGCGCTACCTGCGGCCGGGCCGGGTCTCGGAGACCACGGCGATCGGGGTCGGCCTGCTGCTGCTAGCGATCGTCCTCGGCGGCTGGATCGACGACACCGGGCTCGGCGACAGCCTGACCCTGTCCCACGAGACGCTGACGATCTGCCTGGTCGTGTACGGCTTCGTCGCCTCGGTGCTGCCGGTGTGGATGCTGCTGACGCCGCGCGACTACCTCTCGACGTTCATGAAGGTCGGGGTGATCGCGCTGCTCGCGGTCGGCCTGGTCCTGGCCCGGCCGGTGCTCGCCAACGACGACGTCACCAGCTTCGCGCTCGACGGGGACGGCCCCGTGTTCGCCGGCAAGCTGTTCCCGTTCGTGTTCATCACCATCGCGTGCGGCGCCCTGTCGGGCTTCCACGCCCTCATCTCCTCCGGGACGACCCCGAAGATGATCGCCAAGGAGAGCCACGTCCGGATGATCGGCTACGGCGGCATGCTGATGGAGTCGTTCGTCGCCATCAGCGCACTGATCGCGGCGTGCGTGATCGACCAGGGCCTCTACTTCGCGATCAACAGCCCCGCGGGCGCCACGGGTGGCACCGCCTCCAGCGCGGCGCAGTTCGTGGGCTCGCTCGGGTTCACCCTCTCCCCCGACACGCTCACACAGGCGGCGGCGGCCGTGCAGGAGCCGACGCTGGTCTCCCGCACCGGAGGCGCGCCGACCCTGGCGGTCGGCATCTCGCAGATCTTCACCGACGCGTTCGGCGGGGGGCTCGCGGCGTTCTGGTACCACTTCGCGATCATGTTCGAGGCACTGTTCATCCTCACGGCGGTCGACGCCGGCACCCGGGTGGGCCGGTTCATGCTGCAGGACACGATCGGCAACATCTGGCCGCGGTACGCCGACACGTCCTGGCGGCCGGCGGCGTGGTCGGCGAGCGCCCTCGTGGTCGCGGCATGGGGGTACATGCTCTACGTCGGCGTGACCGACCCCCTCGGCGGGATCAACCAGCTGTTCCCGCTGTTCGGCATCTCCAACCAGCTGCTCGCGGCGATCGCGCTGTGCGTGTGCGTGACCCTGATGCTCAAGCACGGCAGGGCCCGCTGGGTGTGGGTCCCTCTGGCCCCCCTGGTGTGGGACCTGGTCACCACGATGACCGCCAGCTGGCAGAAGGTCTTCTCGGACAACCCCGCGATCGGCTACTTCGCCCAGGCCGACCGCTACCGCGACGCCCGCGACGCCGGCCAGGTCCTGGCTCCGGCGAAGGACGCCGGGCAGATGGACCAGGTGATCACCAACTCGACGACCAACGGCGTCCTGCAGCTGACCTTCGCGATCCTCGTGGTCGTCGTCGTCGCGAACGCCGTCGTGGTCTGGGTCCGGGCGCTGCGGGCCGGCGGCCTGCCGACGACCGAGGTGCCCGCCGTACCGTCCCGGATCGTGGCGCCGGCCGACTTCTTCGCGACGGCGGAGGAGAAGGCCGCCGTCAGGGAGTGGGAGGCGTCGCGCCTGACCGGGACCGGGAGGCACCCGTGAGCGTCCTGGACCCGGCGCTCCGCGCCTGGCGCGGCGTGCGCTGGTACGTCCGGGAGGCCACCGGGGAGGCCCGCTGGGACGCGTACGTCGAGTCCTGCGCCCGCGAGGGCACGGAGCCGGTCTCGCGGCGGACCTGGGAGCGGAACCGCGCCGAGGCGAGGGAGCACCGACCGCAGTCGCGGTGTTGCTGAGGCGACCTAGGGTGGGGACGTGACGACGGTGGCGGTGCTCGGCGGCGGAGGCCTGGTGCTGCTCGTGCTCGTCGTGCTGGCCGGCGACCGCACCCTCCGCAAGGGCGGCCCCACCGGCGGCGGCATCGCCGACGGGATGGGCAGCTTCATCGACGTGTTCGACCCCGCCCGGGCACGCGCGGACCGGGACCTGCGGTCCCACGACAACCAGGGCACCGTGACGCCCGAGCCGGACGAGGACGACCGGCCGGTCCGGGTCGACCTCGCCTCCGGCGTCGCGAAGGTACGGCGGCCCCGCTGAGCGCCGCCCGGCGTGGCCCGGCAGCGTGACGCAGGTCTCACTCACCGGGACCCCGCGCCCCCGGCCACTCCCGCCTCCCGATGCTCGGCGCTCCGTCCCACTCCCGACCGGAGGCACCATGAAGCGCCGTACCCGACTCTCCGCCCTCGCCGCGACGTTCGCCGTCCTCGCCACGACGCCCGCCGTGGTGGGCCTGCAGGGCGCCGACGCCGACCCGAGGCCCAAGCAGGCGAACCCCGGCTACGACATCCTCTTCGTCCGTCACGCCAACAGCACCTACCCCGTCCCGGAGGAGGAGCTGTCGCCGCTCGGGATCCAGCAGGCGGCCAAGCTGGTCACCTTCCTCCACGACGAGCCGATCGAGTCGGTCGACTCCTCGATCATGGTCCGGACCTACCAGACCGCCGACGGGGTGGCCGCGGACCACGACGTCCCGGTGCTGGCCGACGAGGACCTCCGCGAGGTCGAGCTGGTCTCCAAGGACGAGCGTGTCGCGGGCGGGATCCTGGCCAGCTGGGTGATGGACCCCTCCACCCGGACCAACAGCTTCGGCGGCGCCGAGAACTACTACGACGTCGAGGCGCGCTGGGACCGCTGGTGGACCCGGTACGCCCGCGAGCACCGCAACGACCGTGGCACCGGCGTCGTGGTCGCCCACGGCGGCATCTACGGCCTGATGCTGCCCGAGACCTGCGCCAACAAGCCGCAGCTTCCGTTCTCGGAGCGGTTCCCGGGCAACACGGAGATGATCAAGGCCCACCTGAACCCCAACGGCACCCTGGTCTGCACCGCCTTCGGCGTCAGCCCCGACCCGGCGGGCATGCCCAACCGCGACGGCTCGCCGCACTACTACTACGAGGTCGACCCCGTGACCGGTGCCGCCACCCAGGTGACCTCGCCGCAGTCGTGACCGACCGCGTGGTCAGCCCGAGCTGATCGCCCTCCGCACGGCGTGGGCGGCCTCGGCCGCCCGCGTCTCGGAGAGCGCTCCTGCCGCCACCTCCTGGACGTAGAACACGTCCACGGCCTGGGGGCCGAGCGTCGAGATGTGCGCCGAGCGCACCGTCATGTCCAGGGCGGCGAGGGCCGCGCTGACGAGGTACACGACGCCGAGGCGGTCGGCGGCCCGGACCTCGATCACCGTCGCGTGGTCGCTCGCCTCCGGTCGGAGGACGACCGCCGGGTCCAGCTCGCCGGCCACCTGGCGTGCCCCCAGCCGCGCGGCGGGATCGACGCGGCGCGAGGTGATCGCGTCCAGCTGGTCGCCCAGGGCACGCGGGTCGAGCCCGGCCTCGGCGACGTCCCAGACCGAGACGGCGTAGTCCCCCTGCGCCCACAACCTGGCAGCGCGCACCGTGACCCGCCGCAGCGCGAACACGGCGGCCACGTCGGCGAGCAGGCCCACCCGGTCGACGGCCACGACGGTCACCCGCGACCCGTCGACGACCGGCTCGACGACGATCGACACGTCGCCGCCGACGACGCCTGCCGGGACCGGGATCTCCTCGACGGTGAACGCCGGCGGCGCACTCCCCCGCTCCAGCGCCGAGCGCGCACGCCGGGACAGGTCGAGCACCAGGCCGGCGCGCCACGACGACCAGGCCTTCGGCGAGGTCGCCTTGGCGTCGGCCTCGGTGAGCGCCGTCAGCAGCGCGAGCGCGTCGAGGCTGTCGACGTGCTCGAGCAGGGCGTCGATCGTGGCCGGGTCGTCGGGGTCGCGCGTCGTCGCGATGTCGGCCAGCAGCAGGTGCCAGCGCACCAGCTGGGCGATCAGCTCGACCTCGTGCGGGCCGAAGCCCATGCGGGCGGCGATGGCTCGCGCGATCGGGGCACCGGCGACGCTGTGCTCGGTCAGCTCGCCCTTGCCGATGTCGTGCAGCAGGGCGGCCACGACGAGCACGTCGGGACGGGACACGTCGCGGATCAGCGCGGCCGCCTCGACACAGGTCTCGACCACGTGCCGGTCGACGGTGAACCGGTGGATCGCCGAGGCGTGCGGCAGCAGCCGGATCCGCTCCCACTCGGGCAGGATCCGGTCGAGCGCACCGGTCTCGTCGAGCGTCTCCCAGACCGGCAGCAGGCCGGGGCCCGCGGCGAGCAGGCGCACGAGCTGCTGGCGGGCCTCGTCGGGCCACGGCTCGGGCAGCGGCGGGCACTCGCGGACCAGCCGGGCGGCGGTCGGCGGCGCGAGGACGACGTCGCGCACCGCTGCCTCCGCAGCCGCACGGAGCAGCAGCACGGGGTCGGCGGCCGGCTTGGCGGCGGCCTCGAGCACGATCTCCCCGCGCGACAGCGCGACGCCGGGAGCGACCCGCTCCAGCTCGGGGCGCCGGGGCTTGGCGGCCGGCGTACGGCGCAGTGCGTCGTCGGTGCGCCGCCAGGCCAGCCGCGACAGGTGGGTCACCCGGCGGCCCAGCTCGCGGACGTGGCGCTGCGCGGACGCCTCGTCCGGCAGCCCGAGCCCCTCGGCCAGCTGCCCCCAGTACTCAGGGGCGATCCGGTCGGACGCGCGACCGGCGGCGGCGTGCAGCAGGTCGCGTACGTCGAGCAGCTGCTGGCGGCAGCGCTCGAGATCGGCCGCCGGCACGTCGACCAGCCAGGTCGCGGTGAGGCTCTTGAGCACGGTCGCGTCACGCAGCCCGCCCTCGGCCTCCTTGAGGTCGGGCAGGGACAGGTGCGCGAGCTCACCGACCAGCCGGTGCCGGCTGCGGACCAGCTCGCGCAGCTCGGGCAGCCGCTCGCGGGCCTGCCGACGCCAGTGCGTCAGCGTGGTCGTGCGCAGCCGCAGCGCCAGGCTGTGGTCGCCGGCGACGTGCCGCACGTCGAGCAGCCCGGACGCCACCCGGACGTCGCCCTCGGCCGCCGCCAGCATCTCCGGCAGCGTGCGGACCGCGTGGTCGAGCTTCGCTCCCGAGTCCCACAGCGGGTACCAGACCTGACCGGCCAGGTCGTGCCACAGCTCCTCGTCGACGCCCTCGTCGGCGACCAGGACCACGTCGAGGTCGGAGTACGGCGCCAGCTCGCCGCGCCCGTAGCCGCCGACGGCCACCAGGGCGACGCCCGTGTCGGGGCCCCCCGCGGCGTCGTACGCGCCCACGCACAGCCCGTCGGCCGCCTCGGTCCGTTCGGCGCGCTCCGCCGCTGTCATCCGTGCCCGAAGTGGGGGCGGCCACCACTGGTCGCGACGTGCAGGTCGTAGGCGGTCTCGGCATGGATGACCAGGTCGACGCCGGCGACCTCGTGCTCCGGGTCCACCCGGAAGCCGACGGTCTTCTCCAGCACCCACACCAGCAGCGCGGTCATGGTGAAGGAGAACACGAGCGTCACGCCCGCCGCCACCAGCTGCTTGCCGAGCAGGTGCGTTCCTCCGCCGTAGAAGAGGCCGTCGACGGCGGTCACCGAGGACGAGGCCAGCAAGCCGATGACGACGGTGCCGACGAGCCCGCCGACGAGGTGGACGCCGACGACGTCGAGCGAGTCGTCGTACTTGAACGTGTACTTCAGGCCGACGGCCAGCGCACAGATCGCGCCGGCTGCGACTCCGACCAGCATCGCGCCGATCGGGGTGACCGCGCCGCAGGACGGGGTGATCGCGACCAGGCCGGCGACCACGCCGGAGGCGGCGCCGAAGGAGGTGGCGTGGCCGTCGCGGTAGCGCTCGACGCCGAGCCAGGCCAGCAGGCCGGTGCAGCCGGCCAGCAGTGTGTTGACGAAGACGATCGCGGCCGTGTTGTCCGCCGCGAGCGCGGAGCCGGCGTTGAAGCCGAACCAGCCGAACCACAGCAGGCCGGCACCGACCATGACCAGGGTCAGGTTGTGCGGCTTCATCGGGTCGCGCCCGAAGCCGACCCGGCGACCCAGCACGAGCGCCGCAGCCAGTCCGGCGGCGCCGGAGTTGATCTCGACCGCCGTGCCCCCGGCGAAGTCGAGCGCACCGAGCTTCCCGGCCATCCAGCCACCGCCGAAGATCCAGTGGGCCACCGGGGCGTAGACCAGCACCGTCCACAGCCCTGCGAACAGCAGCCAGGTCCCGAACCGGGTGCGGTCGGCGATCGCACCCGCGATCAGGCCGACGGTGATCACCGCGAACAGGCCCTGGAAGGCGGCGAACAGCGTGATCGGGTACGACGCCTCCGGGTCGGCCTCGAGCATCCCCTTGAAGCCGAAGAACTGGGCCGGGTCGCCGAGAAGACCGCCGCCGATGTCGTCGCCGAACGCCAGCGAGTAGCCGACGACGACCCACACGACCATGACGACGGCAAGGGCGCCGAAGACCATCATCATCATGTTGAGCACGCTCTTGGAGCGGACCATGCCGCCGTAGAAGAACGCCAGGCCCGGCGCCATCAGCAGGACCAGGGCGGCCGCGGCGAGGAGCCAGGCGGTGTCACCGGCGGCCGAGGGGGGCGCGGCGACGAGCAGTGGATCGAGCACTCGGACACTGTGAGGTCCGAATGTTTCGCGCGTGTAACGCGTCTCCCGACAGCGGTTACACGCCCGTGAAGCCGGGGTCCGCCGCGTGGGCGGACCCCGGCTCGGGGTTCGTCTGACTCAGAGTGCCGCGGCGTCCGTGTCGCCGGTGCGGACCCGCACCACCGACTCGACCGGGCTCACCCAGACCTTGCCGTCACCGATCCGGCCGGTGTGGGCCGTCTTGGTGATGATCCCGACGATGTCGGCCGCATCGGCGTCGTCGACGACGATCTCGATCCGGATCTTGGGCACCAGCGCGATGTCGTACTCCGCGCCCCGGTAGACCTCGGTGTGGCCCTTCTGCCGGCCGTAGCCGCTGACCTCACTGACCGTCATCCCGGTGACGCCGAAGGCCTCGAGCGCCTCCCGGACGTCCTCCCACTTGTGCGGCTTGATGACCGCGGTGACCAGCTTCATGCGTTTACCTCCGAAGGGGTGGTCGACGACGTGCTCAGGAGCGAGGTACGACGGGCGGCACCGCCGCCGGTGGTGAGATCGTAGGCCGCCTCGCCGTGCTCGGCGAAGTCGATCCCGTCGACCTCGTCCTCCTCCGGGAGCCGCAGGCCGATCACGGCCTTGATGCCGAGGCCGACCACGAGGGTCGCGATCGCCGACCAGACCATCGCGAACGCCGCGACCAGGACCTGGACGACCAGCTGCTTGGCACCACCGCCGGTGAGCAGACCACCGTCATTGGAGGCGAGGAAGCCGACGCCGATCGTGCCGATCAGGCCGCCGACCAGGTGGACGCCGACGACGTCGAGCGAGTCGTCGTACCCGAACCGGTACTTGAGGCCGACCGCCAGGGCGCAGACGCCACCGGCGACCAGGCCGAGCACCATCGAGCTCCAGGGCACCAGGTTGCCGCAGGCCGGGGTGATCGCGACCAGACCCGCGACCGCGCCGGAGGCGGCACCGAGGGAGGTGGCGTGGCCGTCGCGGATCTTCTCCACGAGCAGCCAGCCCATCATCGCGGCGCAGGTGGCCAGGGTGGTGTTGAGCCAGACCAGGCCGGTCTCGGTCGTGTAGTCGTCGAGGTTGACGATCGAGCCGACGTTGAAGCCGAACCAGCCGAACCACAGCAGGCCCGCGCCGATCATGGTCAGGGTCAGGTTGTGCGGCTTCATCGGCTCCTTGCCGAAGCCGAGCCGCCGGCCGAGCAGGAGGGCGAGCACCAGGCCCGCGACACCGGCGTTGATGTGGACCACCGTTCCGCCGGCGTAGTCGATCGGCGCGACGGAGGCGCCACCGTCACCGGGGAAGACCAGGTCGGCCAGACCGTTCTCCACGCCGCTGAGGAAGCCGCCGCCCCACACCATGTGCGCCAGCGGGAAGTACGACAGGGTCACCCAGATCGGCAGGAACACCAGCCACGCGGAGAACTTCATCCGGTCGGCCACCGCACCGCTGATCAGCGCGGCGGTGATCACCGCGAAGGTCAGCTGGAAGGCGACGAAGACGTAGTTCGCGGGATCCGTGCTCTCGAGGCCGAACTGGTTGAACGGGTTGGAGAAGAGCTTGCCGATCTCCTTGCCCGTCGTACCCCCGGCGGTGGCGAACGTCGTGCTGTACGACATCGACCAGCCCCACAGGGCGTACACGATGCCCACCACGCCGAGGGCGCTGAAGGACATCATCATCATGTTGAGCACTGACTTGGTCCGGCTCATGCCGCCGTAGAAGAGCGCCAGGCCAGGGGCGGTCATCAAGAGGACGAGCGAGGCCGACACCAGCATCCAGGTGTAGTAGCCGTTTTCCATGCCCGAAGACTCGGCGGCGCAGGTTTCGGCTCGCGCGACCGGATGTTTCCGGCTCGTAACGGGTGCCGCACGGCAGTTACGGGCCGATGAACCCCGCCGCGGACGTGAGGCGGGCCACACTCGCCGGTGACGGCGAGGCGCCGTCGATCAGCCGAGGAGCGCGTCGACGAACGCGGCGGCGTCGAACGGCGCGAGGTCGTCGGGGCCCTCGCCCAGGCCGACCAGCTTGACCGGTACGCCGAGCTGGCGCTGCACGGCGACGACGATGCCGCCCTTCGCGGAGCCGTCGAGCTTGGTGAGCACGATGCCCGTCACGTCGACGACCTCGGAGAACACCTTGGCCTGGATCAGGCCGTTCTGCCCCGTGGTGGCGTCGAGGACGAGCAGCACCTCGGTGACCGGCGCCTGCTTCTCGATGACGCGCTTGACCTTGCCGAGCTCGTCCATCAGGCCCTGCTTGTTCTGCAGCCGGCCCGCGGTGTCGACGACGACGGTGTCCACGCCGCGGTCCACGCCCTGCTTGACGGCGTCGAACGCGACGCTGGCCGGGTCGCCGGCCTCGGGACCGCGGACGACCTCGACGCCGACCCGCTCACCCCACGTGGCGAGCTGCTCGGTCGCGGCCGCGCGGAAGGTGTCGGCGGCGGCGAGGAGCGCCGTGCGGTCGTCGGCCACCAGGATCCGGGCCAGCTTGCCCACGGTGGTCGTCTTGCCGGTGCCGTTGACGCCGACCACGAGGACCACGCCGGGGGCGTCACCCTCGCCGCTCACCCGCAGCGAGCGGTCCATCGTCGGGTCGACCAGGTTGATCAGCTCCTCGCGGAGCACGGTGCGGGCGTCCGGCGCCTGGCCGCCCTCGACCCGCAGGCGGGTGCGGAGCCTCTCGACGAGCTCCTGGGTGGGCGCGACGCCGATGTCGGCGGCGAGGAGCAGGTCCTCGATCGCCTCCCAGGTGTCCTCGTCCAGCTTGTCGCGGCTGAGCAGCCCGAGCAGGCCGCGGCCCAGCGCGTTGGACCCGGCGAGCCGCTGACGCAGCCGGACCAGCCGCGAGGCCGGCTTCTCCGGGGTCTCGAGGGCGGGAGCCGCGGGCTCCGCGGGCGTCTCGACCTCGGGGGTCTCGACCGCGACGTCGGGCGCCTCGGTCCCGACCTCGGGGGCCGGCGGGGCGATGACGTCGGTCGTCGCCTCCGGGGCCTTCGGCGTACGACGGACCCGGGTCCCGACGAAGCCGGCGATCGCGAGGACGCCGACGACGGCGACCCCGATGACGAGGTAGAGCCACTCCTGCATGCGGTCATCCCATCACGCCGCCCGCCCGACTCAGAAACGGGCGGCCCCGCTCAGCTCGACGCTGGCAGGTCGACGCAGGCAGGCACAGGGATCAGCCGAGACGCTGCAGGTCCCGCTCGTCGTCGGCCAGCACCGGAGCCGAGTCGACGGCACGCCCCAGGGCGTCACCGAGCCACGGGACGAGCGGCATCTGCTCGCCCCGGCCGGGGTAGGCGACGTAGAGCGCGACAACAGCAGAAACGGCGAGGCTCAGGATCACGGCGAGCGCGACGAACAGCACCTTCGACTCCTCCGAGTAGGGATCGCTGCGGGGCAAACGGTGCCCTGATCCTACGTCGCGCCTCCAAGCCGCCCAGCGCTGGGCCAACGCGCGCCCGCTCCCGCCCGCGGACGCGCGGATGCTAGCGTCGAGCGACGGACAGCAAGGCGACGAACAGGGACGAAGAGGGCAGCAGACCGTGGAGCCGGAGATCCTTGCCGACAGCGCGCGTGAGCCCTCGCAGCTCCGCGAGGAGCTGCACACCTGCCGCCTCGAGCTGGCGGCCCTGCGCGAGCAGCAGGAGATCGACCGCGAGCTGCTGGCTACGGCCGCGCGCGCCGAGGAGCAGCTGATCAAGCTGTCGCTGGCCGTGGACACCTGGCTCACCAAGCGCGAGCGCCGGTCGCGCTGGTGGGGACCGCTGCGCAGGTGGCTCGCTCCCGAGATGCCGACGCGCTCGGAGCGGGCGGACCTGGCGCTCATCACCAGCTCGAACCTGTTCGACGGCGCGTGGTACCTGCGCACCTATCCCGCGGCTGCGGGCAGCGGCGCCACTCCGGCCCTGCACTACCTGCGCCGGGGCGCCTGGTCGGGCAAGGACCCGGGCCCGGACTTCGACACCCGTGCCTACCGGCGCCAGCACCCCGAGCTCGGCGCGGAGGTCAATCCCCTCCTCCACCACCTGCGCTCACAGCGATGACCCCTGAGCAGTTCACCCGAGCCTGGCACGCCCTGGTCAGCCGCTGGGAGACCCTCGCAGCCGACGATCGCAAGGCCGCCGACGGCCTGCTCGCCGACGCCGTCCGCAACGGGCTGCCTTCGCACGCGGGCGACGCGCTTCCCGAACCGGAGGCAGAGGTGCTGCTCGCCTGCGAGATCGAGGTGATCCGTCGGGCTCGTGCGATGAAGCCCCGCCGCTATGCACGCGCCAACAAGGAGCTCAAGGTCCTGCGCGACGAGCAGATGGATCCCGTCGAGCACTTCTGCCGGATCGGGTGGCGCTGGCTGCGCAGCCCGCGCCCCGACTTCGACGTGTGGTGGTACTGGTCCGAGCATCTCGACCCGACCCACGACGCCATCAACCCACTGCTCTTCCACGTGCTCGTCGGCCGCCGCGCCGGTCTCCCGACCGCTCCGCCCCGGGTCGCTCCGCGCACGGGCGTCCTTCCCCCCGCCTCGGGCCCGCGCCGGATCTGCCTGTACGCCGCCTACGACGCCGACGGCATCGTCGACGACTACGTCCTGCACTACCTGCGCGAGCTGAGCCGGCACGCTGACGTCTACTACCTCGCCGACGGCGTGATGCCGCACACCGAGCTGGCGAAGCTGGCCGAGGTCACCGTCGCGGCGTGGTCGATCCCCCACGCGCGCTACGACTTCGGCTCCTTCTCGCTGCTCGCCACCGAGCTCGTGGGCTGGGAGACGATCGACCAGTACGACGAGCTGATGTTCGCCAACGACAGCTGCTACCTGCTGCGCAGCCTCGACGAGACCTTCGCGCGGATGGATGCCCGCGCCGCCGACTGGTGGGGCATGCAGGCCACCAAGATGGACTTCTCCCGCCACGAGGGGCACCTCGCCCCTGTCCCGCTCGACGAGGGCAAGCGGTTCCACACCGAGCTCGAGGACTGGAACCCGCACTACCGGATGCACCTCAGCTCCTACTTCCTGACGTTCCGGCGGCCCGTGGTCGCCGACCCGGGCTTCCGCCGCCGGTTGGGCGCCGTGGTGAGCCAGGGGCACAAGGAGCTGGTGATCCTCAAGTACGAGATCGGGCTCAGCGACTACCTGATCAAGGCCGGCTTCGACTTCGAGACCTTCGTCCCCGACCTCTACCCGTTCCACCCGCTCTACTCGGCCGACTACTTCGAGCTGGTGGCCCGCGGCTTCCCGCTCCTCAAGCGGAACTTCATCGGCGAGAACGTCGGCACGCCCGACCTGGGCCGCTGGAAGGAGCGCGTGCTGGCACAGGTCCCGGACGCACCCGTCGAGCTGTTCGAGCGCAACCTGCACCGCGTGGCCCCGGCCGACAAGCTGGACCGGACCAGTCGGGTCCACACGCAGCTCAACGGACTGGTCGACTTCCAGCGGCGGCTCAACAAGAAGGAGTTCCGGGTCGAGAGCCGGGTGTCACCCCGGTTCGACCACTGGTGGGCCTTCCCGGTCGCGCCGGGCGAGCCCTCCTTGACCGGCAACGAGCGCGCGATCTTCGAGGAGGTCCGGCACGACCCGTCGATCAGGAAGATCGTGCTGACCCGATCCCGCACGGTGGACCTGACCGGCGAGAACGTCGTCACGGTGCCGCTCGACAGCCGGGCCGGGCAAGAGCTCCTCGCCCGAGCGGGGCAGGTCTTCGTGCGACACAGCGTCGACCTGACCTTTCCCTGGGAGCTGGACATGGACCAGCACCGGGTCATCGACGTCGGCGCCGGACTGCCGCGGCCGCGCGCGAACGGCGAGCAGCACCCGCTCTCCCCCTCGCCGACCGCCGTGCGCCGTGGTCGCGCACGGCCTGAACGGCACGTCGTGGTGACCACCAGTGCGCTCGACGCGATGCCGGTCGAGACCCGGGACGGCGTGTCACCGGGCCTCGAGGTGTGGGCGACCGGCCAGCCTCGGCACGCGTTCCTGCTGCGTCCCGAGGAGCAGCTGCCCGCCGACCTGCGCGCCGAGCTCGCCGACCTGCGGGCCCTGCTCGCCGGTCGCCGCCTGGTCCTGTGGCTGCCGGCCGGAGGCACCCGCATCCCCGGCCTCGGGGGCACCGAGACAGCTGCGCTGGCCGACTGGGCGCGACGCACGGGGACGGTTGTCGGCGTCCGGAGCAACGCGGACGGCCACCTCTTCACCGACCTCGACCCGCTCCTGCTGATGCCCCGTCGGTTCCCCGACGTCGAGGTGCTCTTCCGCGAGGCGGACCTGTTGGTCACCGACAACTCGCACTACCTGGCCGACTTCCTGCTCACGGGCGATCCGGTCGTCGTCCTCGATGGCGCTGACGCGGAGCCGGAGCTGCCGGGTCCGGTGTGCCGCACGGGCGCCGACCTGGTCCCGGCCCTGGAGCGGGCACTGGCCGCGCGCACCCCGGACGAGGTCGAGCGCTACACCCGGTGCCGCGACCACCTGGTCGGTCCTGCCGACGACGGCGCCGCTCACCGCGTCGTCGAGCAGGTACGGCGGGCGAGCCTCAGCGATCCGGCTGCGCCACCAACGGTTCGAGTACCGAACGGACGACGTCCGGCAACGGCGTGACCGGCCGCGCGGGGTCGGTGTTGTCGACGTACACGTGGACGAACCGGCCCTCCGCGGACGCCAGCGCGCCCTCGCCCTCGGGGTCGCCCTGGAAGAGGCCGACGCGGTAGATCACCGACGACGTGCCGAGGCGCTCGACCGCCAGCCCCAGCTCGATCGGGCGCGGGTAGCCCATCTCGGCGAAGTAGCGGCACGACACCTCCGCGACCACCCCGATCGCGGGGAGCCGGCGGATGTCGGTGCCGGTCGCCTCGTGGAGGTGCGCGTTGACCGCGGTGTCGATCAGGTCGAAGTAGCGGGCGTTGTTGAGGTGCCCGTAGACGTCGTCGTCGGACCAACGGGTGGTCGCCGTGCGCCAGGCGCGGTACGACGACCGGTCGGGCCGGGTGCGGTCGGGAGCGCTCACACCGGGTTCCCCGCGGCGGCGTTCGCGGAGGAGCGAAGCGGGGGGACGAGGAACGTGGTGGGGTGGTTCATGCCGACTCGTCCCGCAGCCGCTGGCTGATCACCGCCGAGACACCGTCGCCGCGCATGGTGACGCCGTAGAGCGCGTCACCGACCTCCATGGTGCGCTTCTGGTGGGTGATGACGAGCAGCTGGGAGTTCTCGCGCAGCTCCTCGTAGATCTCCAGCAGGCGGCCGAGGTTGGTGTCGTCGAGGGCGGCCTCGACCTCGTCGAGGATGTAGAACGGCGAGGGCCGGGCCTTGAACAGGGCGACCAGGAAGGCGACGGCGACCAGCGAGCGCTCGCCGCCGGAGAGGAGCGAGAGCCGCTTGACCTTCTTGCCGGGGGGCCGGGCCTCGACCTCGACGCCCGTCGCGAGCATGTCGGAGGGGTCGGTGAGGACCAGGCGGCCCTCGCCTCCCGGGAACAGGCGGGCGAAGGTGTGGTCGAAGGCCTTGGTGACGTCGGCGTACGCCTCGGTGAAGACCTGCTCGACCTTCACGTCGACGTCCTTGACGATGTCGAGCAGGTCCTTGCGGGTGGCGCGCAGGTCCTCGAGCTGCTCGGAGAGGAACTGGTGGCGCTCCTCCATCGCACTGAACTCCTCGAGCGCGAGCGGGTTGACCCGGCCGAGCATGCCGAGCGCCTTCTGCGCGGTCTTGAGCCGCTTGGCCTGCTCCTCGCGCACGTAGGGCACCGTGCGGGGCTCGGCGTCGGGGTCGGCCGCCTCGCCCTCGGCGGGCGGCTCGAGCACCGGCACCGGCTGGTCGGGGCCGTAGTCGGCGACCAGGCCGTCGGGCTCGAGGCCGAGCTCCTCGAGCGCCTTGGTCTCGATCTGCTCGATCCGCATCCGCTGCTGGGCCCGGGCCATCTCGTCACGGTGCACGGAGCTGACCAGGTCCTGGTGCTCCTTGCCGAGGTCGCGCAGCGTCTGCCGCACCACCATCAGCTCCTGCTCGCGGCCACGGCGGGAGTCCTCGACGGACTGGCGCCGGGCCGCGGCCTCCTCGATCGAGCGCTCGAGGCGGGCGAGCACGAAGGTGACGGCGGTGGCGACCGCCTGGCCGGCGCGGCCCTCGGCCAGCAGACGGGTACGCCGCTCGGCCGCGCGGGCCCGCGCCTGGCGCTCCGTCTCGGCGGCCTTGCGCATCTGGTCGACCCGTCCGTGCAGCGCGCGGGCGCGCTCCTCGGAGGTGCGCAGCGCGAGACGCGCCTCCATCTCGCTCTGCCGGGCCGCGCGCGTGGCCTCGACGAGGCGCTCCTGCTCGGTGGTGTCAGGCTCCTCGTCGGTGTCCTGCTCGGCCGTGGCGAGTCGCTGCTCGAGCTCGGCGAGCCCGACCAGGGCCTGCTCGCGGGAGGTCTCGGCCTGCGCGATCGCCTCGGTCATCCGCTCGGCCTCGGCGCGGGCGGCGCGGGCGAGCGAGCCGTGCTGGCCGAGCTCCTCGGCGACGGCGGCGAGAGTCGCGTCGGACTCGTGCAACCGGGCGAGGGCGACGTCGACGCGCTGGCGGGCCTCGAGCCGCTCGTTCTCCAGGCGGGCGAGGTCGAAGCCGAGCCGTTCCGCGGCAGCGACGGCCTCGACGAGCGACTCGGTGGCCTCGTCGACCGCGGCCTGGATCTCGATCAGGCTCTGCGTGGCGTGGGAGCCGCCGGAGGCGAAGTGGGCGCCGAGCAGGTCGCCGTCGCGGGTCACCGCGACCACGTCGGCGAGGTCGCCGACCAGGGCGCGGGCGGCGCCGAGGTCGTCGACGACCGCGACCTTGCGCAGCAGCCGGTTGAGCGCGGGCCGGACCTGGGCGGGGCACTCGACCACGTCGACGGCGTACGACGTACCGGGCGGCAACGCCGGCCAGCCCGACGTGGTCTCGGCCTCTCCCCCGCCGAGCAGCAGCCCGGCGCGGCCGAGGTCGTCGTTCTTGAGGTGGTCGATGGCCGCGACGGCCGTGTCGGCGTCGGCGACGGCGACGGCGTCGGCGGCAGCACCCAGCGCGGCCGCGACCGCACCCTCGTAGCCGCCGCGCACCGTGACCAGCGCGGCGACCGAGCCGAGCAGGCCCGAGACGGTGTCGGAGGCGGCGAGCAGCGCGCCAGCACCGTCCTTGCGGGCCAGGCCGATCTCGAGGGCCTCCTTGCGGGCGCTGAGCCCGGCCTTCTCGCGGTCGGCCTGCTGGGCCTCCTCGCGGACCTTGACCAGCCGCTCCTCGATGTCGTCGAGCGCGGCGACCGCGGCCTCGTGCTCGGCGTCGAGGCCCTCCTCGCCGGCGTCGAGGCCGGCGACCTTGGTCTCGAGCGCGGTGAAGTCGCGCTGGGAGCGCTCGGCGCGGGCCAGGGCGTCGGCGCGGGCGGCCTCGAGGCGGCCGATCTCCTCCTCGGCGGCGTGGGCTCGCGAGCGCAGGGTGTTGACCTGGCCGTGCAGGCGGGCGAGGCCCTCGCGGCGGTCGGCGGCGGCGCGGAGCAGCCCGGCGACCCGTCGTTCCTCGTTGGCCGCGGCCTCCTCGGCGCCCCGGCGAGCGGCGACGGCCTCCTCGAGCGCGGCCTGCTGCTCGGTGACCTGCGCGGCGATCTCGGCCTCCTGGGCGGCGAGCCGCCCGGCCTCGGCCTCGATCTCGTCGGGGTCGCGGCCCTGCTCCACCTCGGTCTCGGCGACGCCGGCGGCGTTGCGGACCCGCTCGGCGGCCAGGCTCTGGGTTCCGCGGAACCGCTCGCGCAGGGCGGTCAGCGACGACAGCGTCTCCTGCGCCGCCGAGAGCGCGGGCAGGTCCTCGCGCAGCGCCGCCTCCAAGGTGGCCTCCTGCTCGCGCGCGGTCGCGATCGCGGACTCGACCTCCTCGCGGCGGGCGAGCAGCACGCTCTCGTCGGCGAGCTCCTGCTCGAGGGAGGTCCGGGCGGTCACCAGGTCGTCGGCGAGCAGCCGCGCCCGCGCATCGCGGACGTCGGCCTGCACCGTCGCGGCGCGCCTTGCGACCTCGGCCTGGCGACCGAGCGGCTTGAGCTGGCGCCGGATCTCGCTGAGCAGGTCGTTGAGCCGGTTGAGGTTGCCCTCGGTGGAGTCCAGCTTCCGCAGCGCCTTCTCCTTGCGCTTGCGGTGCTTGAGGACGCCCGCGGCCTCCTCGATGAACCCGCGGCGGTCCTCGGGGGTGGCGTGCAGGATCTGGTCGAGCTGGCCCTGGCCGACGATGACGTGCATCTCCCGGCCGATGCCGGAGTCGCTGAGCAGCTCCTGGACGTCGAGCAGGCGGCAGGTCGTGCCGTTGATGGCGTACTCGGAGCCACCGGTGCGGAACATGGTCCGGCTGATGGTGACCTCGGTGTAGTCGATCGGCAGCGCACCGTCGGAGTTGTCGATGGTCAGCACGACCTCGGCCCGGCCCAGGGGCGGGCGGCCCGAGGTACCGGCGAAGATGACGTCGTCCATCTTGCCGCCGCGCAGGCTCTTGGCGCTGGCCTCGCCCATCACCCAGGCGAGCGCGTCGACGACGTTGGACTTGCCGGACCCGTTGGGGCCGACGATGCAGGTGATGCCGGGCTCGAGCTGCAGGGTTGTCGCGGAGGCGAAGGACTTGAACCCCTTGAGGGTCAGGCTCTTCAGGTACACGCGGTCTCCCTTCGGGGTCGGGCAAGGTGGTTCCGACGCGGGGGAAGCTCGGCAGGCCTCACGTTACCCCGCGGGATCGACGGTTCGCTGCACGCGCCGAGCGGGTCCTCGCGTCGACTGCCGGGTGAAAAGGCACTCGGACCACCCGGCGCCGGTGCTCGGCGGGGGGTGGTCCGTTGTTGTGCACCTGGGGGCGACGACGGGAGCTCGTCGTCGGAGTCCTGGGTCAGGCCGGCTGCATCTCCGCGTCGCCGGTCAGGATCTCGGCCGCGCGGGCCGACATCAGCTTGTCGTTCTCCTCGGAGAGGCGGAGGACGAGGGACTCCAGCTCAGCGACCCGGTTGCGCAGTCGAGCGTTCTCGAGGGCGATACGGGGGTCGCGGAGGTCGCTGTTCAGGTGGCCGATCAGCGCCTTGGCCATGAAGTTGAGCCTTCCGGTTCGACGGGTGTCGGCCCGTGGGGGGCCGTCTCCAAGAGTCCCACTTCGAGACGGCCGGGTCAAACCTGCGCCGGCCGGAGCCGGGAGCGTCGGGGAAGTGCCGGGAAGGCCGCGGTCGCCGCAACGGGGAAGGCCCGGAGACCGGGCCTTCCCGACACGCTCAGGGACGGCGGGGCTCAGCAGCCGTGCTGGACCTCGCCGGTGCAGTTGTCACGGCCGGTGCCGCCGTAGACCACGTCGGTGCCGGGGCCGCCGCGCAGGGTGTCGTTGCCGCCGCGACCACGGACCACGTCGTCACCGCCCTTGCCGCGGATGGTCTCGGGACGGTCGCTGCCGAGCAGGGTGTCGCTGCCGCCACCGCCGATGTAGGCCTGGAAGCCCTTCAGCCTCGCCGCGTTGCCGCCCTCCCAGGTGGCGACGCCCGCCGCGACGTCGATGCGGACCGGGACCGTGAGCGGGGCCAGGGTGAAGGTGTCGACGCCGGAGCCACCCTTGAGGACCGAGGTGGTGGCGGTGTTGAGGCCCGGGGTCGGCTCGCCCGGTGCGGGCGTCGGGGTGGCGACGAGGAACGCGTCCTCGCCCTTGCCGCCGCGCAGCTCGCCCGAGGTGCGGTCGAACACGACGGTGTCGTCACCGGCGTTCATGCTCAGTCCGCTGGTCAGGTGGGTGACGTAGGCGATGTCGTCACCCGCGCCGGCGTGGATGTCGGCGACGGGCACGGTGGCGGTGATGGTGTCGTCGCCGTCGTTGCCGTAGACGTGGTCGTTCCCGGCCAGCACGCTCACCTTGTCGTCGCCCAGGCCCGCGTCGATCCAGTCGTCGCCCGCACCGCCGTCGAGGGTGTCGTTGCCCTCGCCGCCGCAGATCGTGTCGTTGCCAGCGAGGCCGTCGAACTTGTCGTTGCCCTTGCCGAGGAAGACGACGTCGTCGCCGTCGGTGCCGGACAGGGTGTCGTCGCCGTCGGTGCCGAGGATGGTCGCCGCCTTGCCGTTGCACAGCGGGGCGTCGACGGCGTACGCCGTGCCGCTCACCACGGTCGTGGCCCACAGGGCGCCGCCGGTCACGAGGGCGAGGGCGCCGGCCGTGCGCCGAAGATTGGTGTTCATGGTTCGTACTCCTTGGGTGTCGTCGAACATGACACCCACCACAGCGGATCGCGGCGGTGGGGCATTACAGGTGGGGCTGGTGGGACCACGGACCGATCAGCAGGAGTGCCGCGCCTCGCCCGTGCAGTCGTCGCGGCCGGCGCCGCCGTAGACGACGTCGAGGTCCGCACCGCCTCGGACGCGGTCGTTGCCCGCGCGGGCGCGGATCACGTCGTTGCCGGCACTGCCGCGGATCGTCTCCGCACGGTGGCTGCCGAGGAGGACGTCAGTGCCGGTGCCCCCGACGTAGGTCTGCATCCCCCTGGTCCGGGCGGCGTTGTCCTGCCAGGTCACCAGACCGGCCTCCGCGTCGAGCCGGACCGGTGCCGGCTGGGAGACGAGCGTGAAGGTGTCCTCGCCCGAGCCGCCGCGCAGCAGCGAGGTCGTCGCCCGGTTGAGGTCGGGCTGGTCCGCGAGGACCGGGTCGGACGCGGCGTCGACGAAGACGTCCTCGCCCTTGCCGCCGCGCACCTCGCCGGAGGTGTTGTGGAAGACCACGGTGTCGTCGCCCGCGTTCATCCGCAGCGGGGTGGTGAGCCAGGCGGCGTAGACGACGTCGTTCCCGGCTCCTGCGTGCACGTCGGCGACCGGGACCCGCACCGTGATCGTGTCGGCACCGTCGCCGGCGAGCACGCCGTCGCTGCCGGCGAGCACGCTGATCCTGTCGTCGCCCGCGCCGCCGTCGATCCAGTCGTCCCCGTCGCCGCCGTTGACCACGTCGTTGCCGTCGCCGCCGACGATCACGTCGTTGCCCGGTCCCCCGCAGACGACGTCGTTGCCGCCGAGGCCGTCGAAGCGGTCGCTGCCCCTGTCGAGGAAGGCGACATCGTCGCCCGGCGTACCGACGAGGACGTCGTCGCCGTCCTTGCCGATGATGGTCGCCGGGCGTCCGCCGCACTCCGGCGCGGGTGCCGCGCTCGCGGTGACCGGTACGCCGAGGGCGGCCCACAGGGCCCCGCCCGTCGCCAGGACGGTCATGGCCGTCACTGCCCGAGATCGACGGTTCATGGTGTGCACTCCTGTCGAGAGCCGGATGTCTCACCGGGGAGCGGACGGCGGCTGTGAGGGATTACACACAGCCGGACGGGGAAGGCGGGAGCAGGCGGTTCACGGGTGTAATGGATCGGTCTCCCGGCCCGCTCACCGTGGTGTGTCAGGATCGATGGCGGTGGGCGAGCTCGGGGACGTCCCGGCGCTTCCTGCCGTCCGTGCCCTGACCACCGAGCGAGGAGGCGTCCTGATCCCGCCCGACCGCCCCGCCGTCGACCCCCTCGGGGAGCCGTTGGCCCGGGCCCTCAGCGGTGACGAGGACGCCTTCGGCGAGGTCTGGCGCCTGCTGCACCCACCGCTGCTGCGCTACCTGCGGGTGCGGGAGCGCGAGGCCGCCGAGGACGTCGCGGCGGAGACCTGGCTGCACGTCGTGCGCGACCTGCACCGGTTCGCGGGCGGCCCCGCGGAGTTCCGGGCCTGGGTCTTCACCCTGGGCCGGCACCGGGCGATCGATGCCGGCCGCGCGCGGGCCGCGCGGCCGAGCACGCCGACAGCCGAGGTGATCGACATCGGTACGGCGCCGAGCGCCGAGGCAGCCGCGCTCGAACGGGTCGACACCGAGGCGGCCGTCCGCCTGGTGGCCACCCTGCCGGCCCACCAGGCGGAGATGGTGATGCTGCGGGTGGTGGCCGGCCTCTCGGTGGCGGAGGTCGCCGCGATCGTCGGCAAGAAACCCGGCACGGTGGCGGTCAACATCCACCGGGCGCTGAAGAAGCTGGCCCACACGCACGAGAGCCGCACCACGAGGGGGGTGAGATGAGCACGGAGCACGACGACCTGGAGGAGTTCGAGGACTCCCCGCTGGTCCGGGCGCTGCGCGCCCCCGGCACGCCCGAGGAGCTGGCCGACGAGGCGCGCTTCGTCGCCGCCTTCGCCGCAGCACGCCGGCCGGTCGCGCACAGCGGCCGGGGAGGCCGGGGAGGCCGGGGAGGGCGGGGAGGCCGGGTCCTCGGGCGGATCGGCGTCGGCGGCGCCGCCCTGCTCGCGACCGTCACCCTGACCGGCGGGGTGGCCGCGGCGGCCTACACCCAACGGCTGCCGCACTCCGTGCAGGTCCTCGCCCACGACGCCTTCGGCGGCGTCGGCGTGCCACCGGCCCGCCCCGCGGCACCGCGGACCCGTGCCCCCCGGCCGGCGCCCACTGCGACGCCGACCCCGAGCGCCACCGCGAGCGAGCGTCCCGAGGAGCGTCGTACGCCCGACGGCGAGCGCTCGCCCCGGCCCGGCGGGCAGCCGTCCATCGGCGACGACGCCTCGGTCGGCACGACCGGGGCCTCCTCCCCCGAGGCGACGGGTACGGCGACCGGCTCCCCGTCCGGGTCCGGCTCCCCCTCGGTGGGCGGCTCGACGGGGCCGACGAGCCCCGGCACCGACGAGCCGACCACCGGAGCCCCGACGCCGCCGGTCGGTGCGACCAGCGTCGGCGCGACAGCGTCCACGCGGCGGGTCGTCACCGGCGGGCGCGCGAGCGTCACGGGGGTGGTCCGCGACCACGGCGACCTGGTCGAGGGCGCCGAGGTCACGCTGCTGCAGCGCCACGGCACCAGCGGGTGGACCCGCGCCGGGACCGCGGTCACCGGACAGGAGGGCACGGCGATCTTCGCGACCGGTCCCCTGGTCGAGACGACCACCTTCCGGTTCCGGGTCGAGGTCGACACCGACGGCGACGCCGAGGCGGACCGCGTGCTGCTGTCCCGCAAGCGCCGGATCGGCGTGCAGCCGATCCTCACGCTGAGCTCGAGCGGCCCCGTCGTCGACGTGCACGCGGTCGGCGCGGGGACCGGTGACGCGATCACGGTCAGCCGCCGCGCCGCCGACGGCCGGTTGGAGCGGATCGGGATCCGCAGGCTCGACGACCGGGGCGACGCGAGCTACGACCTGTCCGCCTGGACCGGACGCGTGCGGGTGCTGGTCCGGGTGCTCGGCACCTCGACCCACACTGCCGTCCAGCGGTGGATCACGGTGCGGGTGCCGCGGGTCCCGTCGGCTACGCCGTCGCCCTCGGCCTCGCCGAGCGCGGAGCCGTCTGGCAGCGCGGGCAGTAGTACGACGACCGGTTCATGAACGCGACCCGGCGGATCGCCGTGCCGCACCGGTCGCAGGGCTCGTCCTCGCGCCCGTAGGCGTGCAGCGAGCGGTCGAAGTAGCCCGACTCGCCGTTGACGTTGACGTAGAGCGCGTCGAAGGACGTGCCGCCCTGGGCCAGCGCCGCGTTCATCACGTCACGGGCGTGGCCGAGCAGCTCGACCGCCTGGGCGCGGGTCAGGCGGTTGCCCGGCCGCTCGCCGTGGAGGCGGGCCCGCCACAGCGACTCGTCGGCGTAGATGTTGCCGACGCCGGAGATCAGGCCCTGGTCGAGCAGCAGTCGCTTCACGCCGGACGTGCGCTTGCGCAGCCGGGCCACGAAGGCGTCGTCGTCGAACTCGGGGTCGAGCGGGTCGCGGGCGATGTGGGCGATCTCGGGCGGCAGGTCAGCGCCGCCGAGCGAGACCGACAGTCCCCCGAACATGCGCTGGTCGACGAAGCGCAGCTCACGCCCGTGCTCGGTGCCGGTGAGGGCGAAGCGGACCCGCAGGTGACGCTCGGCCGGGGCGGCGACGGGCTGGACCAGCATCTGGCCGCTCATGCCGAGGTGGCCGAGGATCGCGTTCCCGTCGTCGAGCGGGAGCCAGAGGTACTTGCCGCGACGGCGGGCGCCCTCGATCCGGCGGCCGGTCAGTGCGGCCGCGAAGCCGGAGGCACCGGTCGGGTGGCGGCGCACGGGGCGGTCGTGGAGGACGTCGACCGCGGCGATCGTGGCGCCGGTGACGTGGCGCTCGAGGCCGGCGCGGACGACCTCGACCTCGGGGAGCTCGGGCATCGCGCGGACGTCAGCTGCCGGAGCTGATCGGGCGGCCGTTTGCGTCGAGGCCGAGGGCGGAGGCGATCTCGCCGTACGCCGTCTCGGCGGCGCCCTGCTCGGCCTCCTTCTTGGAGCGGCCGGTGCCGTTGCCGTAGAGCTTGTCGCCGACCCGGACCTGTGCGGTGAAGGTCTTCATGTGGTCGGGACCGTCGTCCTCGATGACGTACTCGGGCACGCCGAGCGACTGGTCGGCGGCCAGCTCCTGGAGCGAGGTCTTCCAGTCGAGGCCGGCGCCGAGGGCCGACGCCGCCTCGATGAGCGGGTCGAACAGCCGGTGCACGACGGTCGCGGACACCTCGATGCCGCCGCTGAGGTGGATCGCGCCGATGACGGCCTCGACCGTGTCGGACAGGATCGAGGCCTTGTCGCGACCGCCCGTGGCCTCCTCGCCGCGACCGAGCTTGATGTGGGCTCCGAGCCCGATGTCACGGGCCACTCCGGCGAGCGCACGGGCGTTGACGACCGCTGCGCGCAGCTTGGCGAGCCGGCCCTCGGAGAGGTCCGGGTGCGCCAGGTAGAGCGTCTCGGTCACCACCACGCCGAGCACCGAGTCGCCGAGGAACTCCAGCCTCTCGTTGGTCGGAAGACCACCGTTCTCGTAGGCGAAGGACCGGTGCGTCATCGCGCGCTCGAGCAGCTCGGGGTCCAGGGTCGGATCCCCGAGCGCTCGACGCAGCTCGACGTAGTTGGTGATGCCGCTGGCCTGACTCGACGGGCCTGGATCGACCGGGTGGGTCAGAGGACCTGGCGACGGTCGGCGCGCGCGCCGTACTGGCCGCAGGTGCCGCAGGCACGGTGCGGGAGGTGCTTGGCACCGCAGGCCGGGTTGGCGCAGGTCACCAGCGACGGGGCGACAGCCTTCCACTGCGAGCGACGGTGCCGCGTGTTGCTGCGCGACATCTTCCGCTTCGGAACAGCCACTGTCTTCTCCTTGGTTCGGGTGCGCTCGGGGTCGAGCGCCTCTTCAGTCCGTTGGGTCTTGCTTGAGCTCGGTCAGCGCCGCCCACCGCGGGTCGATCGCAGCCTCGTGCGTGTGGTCCGGCTCGTCGATGAGTCGTACCCCGCACTCGGGGCACAACCCGGGACAGTCGTCCTGGCACAAGGGCTGGAACGGCAGTGCGAGCACCACCGCGTCCCGCAGCACGGTCTCCAGGTCGAGCAGGTCGTCCTGGAGCATGCTGACCTCGTCGTCCTCCTCGGCTCCCTCGGAGTCACGGATGTCGTCGTAGACGAACAGCTCCTGGAACCGCACCTCGAGCTCGTCGTGGATCGGCTCCAGGCACCGTACGCACTCACCCTCCAGCACGGCCGAGGCCGTCCCGGTGACGAGCACGCCTTCCATGACCGCCTCCAGGCGCAGGTCGAGCTCGACCGGCGCGCCCTCGGGGACGGAGAGGACTTCGATGCCCAGATCTGCTGGGGCCGGCACTGTCCGCGACACCTGACGCTGGGACCCCGGGCGGCGGCCGAGCTCGCGAGTGTCGAGCACGAGCGGCGCTCTCGGGTCCAGGGTGTTCAGGGGTTCACTTCCAGGTCCGGGCACAACAGATCAGGTCGATATTAGTGGGGCGTCGGCAGCGCGACCAAATCACCCGGCGCTCACGCGTGGCGGGCGGCGAGCTTCGCGGTCAGTCGCTCGTGCACCGCGGGGGTCACGAACTCCGACACGTCGCCGCCCAGCGAGGCGACCTCCTTGACCAGGCTGGACGACACGTAGCCCAGCCTCGCGGTCGTCGGCACGAAGATGGTCTCGATCCCGGTGAGGTGGGCGTTCATCTGGGCCATCGGCAGCTCGTACTCGTAGTCGTTGCCGCCACGCAGTCCCTTGACGATGGCCTGGGCGTCGATCTCGCGGCAGAAGTCGACGATCAGGCCGGTGAAGCCCATCACGGTGACATTGGGGATCTCCGCGCACGCCTCGCGGAGCATCTCGAGGCGCTCGTCGGGGTCGAACAGGCGCGACTTCGAGATGTTGGTGCCGGTCGCGACGACGAGCTCGTCGAAGAGCCCGGCGGTACGACGGAAGATGTCGAGATGGCCGTACGTGACCGGGTCGAAGGAGCCGGGGCACACCGCGCGGGTCATGGGGCGAGGCTATCGGTGGGGCCCGCCTCGGCGAGCCAGAGGTTGGTCTCGCCGTACTTCTTGAGGCGACGCTTGCCCGCGAGCGGCGTGAGGCCGGTGGGCCAGGTCGGCTCGGGGCTGCGGCGGGAGCGCTCGACGACCACGAGGGCGCCGTCGGCGAGCCAGCCGTGCTCGACGAGCAGCGCGAGGTCGGTGGCGACGGCCTCGTCGGGCAGCGGGTAGGGCGGGTCGGCGAACACGAGGTCGTACGACGACCGGGCGGGCTCGGCGAGCACGGTGGCGACCGCGCGGGCCACGACGTCGGCGACGTCGCAGTCGACGCTGCGGGCGTTGGCCCGGACCAGCTCCGCGGTGCGGCGGTCGGCCTCGACCAGGGTGACCGCCGCAGCGCCGCGCGACCAGGCCTCGAGGCCGATCGCGCCGGACCCGGCGTACAGGTCCAGGAAGCGCAGGTCGTGGAGCGAGCCGGCCCAGGCCTCGATCGCGGAGAAGAGTGCCTCGCGGACCCGGTCGCTGGTGGGGCGGGTCTGGTCCCCCTTGGGCGTCTGCAGCCGGCGGCCGCCGGCGCGGCCGGCGATGATGCGGGTCATGGCTCCTCAGGACTTGTCGACGAACTCGGCGAGCTGGGACTGCTCGAGGTCACGGACGGCGGCGGCGAGCCCCGGGGCCTGGCCGAGGTCGGCGTCCACGTCGAGCAGCCCCTCGGCGGCCTGGCGGGCGGTGACGATGGTGTCCTCGTCGCGCAGCACGCGCAGGTTCTCGAGGCTGGAGCGGCCGCCGGCCTGGGAGGCGCCGAGGACGTCGCCCTCGCGCCGCATCTCGAGGTCGATCCGGCTGAGCACGAAGCCGTCGGTGGTCGAGGCGACCGCCTCCAGCCGCTCCCGCGACGGCGAGCCGGCCTCGGCGTGGGTCACCAGCAGGCACAGGCCCGGCAGGCCGCCACGACCGACCCGGCCGCGCAGCTGGTGGAGCTGGGAGATGCCGAACCGGTCGGCGTCGAGGATGACCATCGTGGTCGCGTTGGCGACGTCGACACCGACCTCGATCACGGTCGTGGAGACGAGCACGTCGACCTCGCCGGCGGCGAAGGCGCGCATGGTGGCGTCCTTCTCGTCGGCCGGGAGCCGGCCGTGCAGGCCGGTCACCCGGATGCCGGACAGCGGGCCCCGGGCGAGGCGGCCCACCACCTCCTCGACGGCCGCGGCGGGCGGCTTGGGGGTCTCCTCGACCGGGGCGTCCTCGTCAGGCAGGTCGACCGCGTCGACCTGACCGGCCTCGTGCTCGTCGCCGGAGATGCGCGGGCACACGACGTACACCTGGTGGCCCTTCCCGACCTCCTCGCGCACCCGCTCCCAGACCCGGCCGATCCAGCCGGGCTGCTCGGCCAGGGGGACGACGTTGGTCTGGATCGGCGCGCGGCCGGCCGGCAGCTCGGTCAGGGTCGAGGTCTCGAGGTCGCCGAAGACGGTCATCGCGACCGTGCGCGGGATGGGGGTCGCGGTCATCACCAGCAGGTGCGGCGGCGCGGCGGCCTTGTCGGTGAGCGCGGCGCGCTGCTCGACGCCGAAGCGGTGCTGCTCGTCGACCACGACCAGGCCGAGGTCGGCGAACATCACCTGGTCCTGCAGCAGCGCGTGGGTGCCGATCACGATGCCGGCCTCGCCGCTGGCGATCCGCGAGAGCGGGCCGGTGCGCTGGGTCTTGCCCATCGAGCCGGTGAGCAGCTCGACGCGGGTGCCCTCCCCCGAGCCGAAGATGGTGCCGCCCTCGCCGAGGTCGCCGAGCATGGCGGCGATGGAGCGGTAGTGCTGCTGGGCGAGCACCTCGGTCGGCGCGAGCAGCGCCGCCTGTCCGCCGGAGTCGACGACGCGGAGCATCGCCCGCAGCGCGACGAGGGTCTTGCCGGAGCCGACCTCGCCCTGCAGCAGGCGGTTCATCGGGTGCGGCTGGGCGAGGTCGTGGTCGATCTCCTTGCCGACGGCCGTCTGCCCGGCGGTGAGCTCGAACGGCAGCCGGGCGTCGAAGGCGGCCAGGACGTTGCCGACTCCCCCGGTCCGGGCGGTCGCGCCCTCGGCCTGCCGGGCCCGCCGGCGCCGGCCGAGCACCAGCTGGGTGACCAGCGCCTCCTCGAACCGGAACCGGTGGTGGGCGAGCGCGACCTGGTCGCGGTCGTCGGGCTGGTGCACCCAGTCGTAGGCCTGCTGGATGCCGAGGACGTCGTACTCCTCGCGCAGGGCGTCGGGGAGCAGCTCGGGGACCGGCTCCATCACCTGGCGCGCGAAGGTGACCGCCCGGGCGATGTCCCAGGTCTCGACGCCCTTGGTGAGCGGGTAGATCGGGAACAGCGGGCCGAAGTCGAGGACGTCCTCGACGCCGTCGCCCTCCCCCTCGGCCTCGTCGCCCATCCCGAAGATCGTCATGGCCGGGTTGACCAGCTGCCACTGGTCGCGGAACCGGTCGGCCTTGCCGAGGAAGACGCCGCGGTTGCCGACGGCCACCCGACGCGCCTGCCAGCCCGCGGTGCCCTGGTTCTTGGCGAAGAAGGTCATCTTCAGACGGGGTCCACCGGTGCGGAGCACCGCCTCGACGCGGTACGCCGTGCGGCCCGAGCGGCGGTCCGTGTAGGTCTTGATCTCGCACTCGTCGATCTCGCCGACGACGCACAGCAGCTGCCCGATCCGCAGGTTGTCGATCCGGGTCAGCGAGCCGGTCTCGAGGTAGCGGCGGGGGAAGTGGCGCAGGAGGTCGCCGACCGTCTGCAGGCCGAGGCCGGCCGCGAACCGCTTGCGCTTGGCCGGGGTCGCCGCGCCGAGGACGGCGGTCAGCGGGGAGTCGAGGGTGATCGCCACGGGTGCTGCTCTCTCATTCGACGGACATCAGGAGCGGGTAGCGCTCCTGGCCACCGTCGTACACCACGACGTCGACATGGGGGTGGAACTCCTCGACCCAGGCGCTCGCGCGCTCGGCCAGGCCCTCGCCGTCGACACCGCTGACGATCGTGACCAGCTCGCCGCCGGCGGCCAGCAACCGGTCGAGGACGACCAGCGCGACCGAGCCGAGGTCGTCGCCCACGACGGCGAAGTCGCCGGCGATGACGCCGAGCGCGTCGCCGGGCTCACAGGGTCCGGCCATCGTCATCGCCTGCCGGGCCGCGATGGTCACCGCGCCGTGGCGCACGTGGCGCGCCGTCGCCGTCATCTCGGTGACGTCCTGGTCGAAGGCGCGGCCGGGTTCGTGGACGGCGACCGCGGCCAGGCCCTGGACCTGGGTGTGGGTCGGGATCACCGCCACCCGCAGGCCGCGGTTGCCGTGGTCGGCCTCGGCGGTGCTCGCCGCGGCCAGCGCCGCGCGGATGGTCGGCTCGTCGTTGGGCAGCACGACGACCTCGCGCGCGCCGCAGGCGGTGATCGCCTCGAGCAGCTCGCCGGTCGACGGACGCCGGCCGGGGCCTCCGCGCACGACCTCGGCGCCGGCCTCCTCGAACAGCTCGGCCAGGCCCGGCCCGGCAGCCACCGCGACCACGCGGCGCCCGGCGAGGGGCGCCGGTTGCTCCTGGGCCGCCGTCTGGGCGGCGATCTGCTCGGCGAAGTGGGTGACCCGGATCCGGTACGGACGCCCGATCCCCAGCCCGAGCTCGATCGCGGCGCCGACGTCGTCGGTGTGCACGTGCACGTTCCACAGCCCGTCGCGGCCGACCACCACGACCGAGTCGCCGAGCTCGCCGAGCTGCTCCCGCAGCCGCGGGGCCCGGTCGTCGTCGGTGTCGAGGAGGTACATCACCTCGTACGCCGGGCCGTCCGCACTCAGCTCGTCGCTCGCGTGCTCGACATGGGGCACCGGGATGACGTGGCTGCCGAGCGGCGCCGTGACCGGGATCGGACGGCGCCCGGTCAGCACGGTCTCGGCGGCGTCGAGGATCACCGACACCCCCCGCCCGCCGGCGTCGACGACACCGGCCTGGGCGAGCACCTCGAGCTGCTCGGGCGTGTGGCCCAGCGCCTCACGGGCGGCGGCGGCCGCGGCGGTGAGCACGTCGCTGGTGCGCGCCTCGGGGTCGGTGGCGGTCGTCGTACCGGCTTCGGCGGCGGCACGCATCACCGTCAGCATGGTGCCCTCGACCGGCTCCCCCACGGCGGCGTAGCTCGCGCTCGACGCCTCCTGCAGCGCCTCGGCCATGACGACCGCGTTGCGCTCGTCGGGACGAGCGGCCGCGATCCGGCGGGCGGCGGCACCGAGCATCTCGCTGAGGATCACGCCGGAGTTGCCGCGGGCGCCGAGCAGGGCTCCGCGGGCGAGCGCGGCGAGCGGTCCGTCGGCCGCCCCGGCGTCGTCCGGGTGGTCGGCGTGCTCGCCCAGGGCCGTGCGGATCGCGTCCCGGGCCGCGACGACGGTGAGGTACATGTTCGTGCCGGTGTCGCCGTCGGGCACCGGGTAGACGTTGAGCGCGTCGACCTCCTCGCGCGCGCCCGCGAGGGCGTCCACCGCGATGTCGACGAACCGGAGCACGGCCGACAGCGCGATCCCTCTCCGCCGCTCCCCCGGCACCGTCCGCTCGTCCATCGGGGTCACCCTAGGGGAACCTCGCCGATTTCGGCCGGTGCGACCCGGTCGGCTATTCTCTTCCGGTTGCCCGAAGCGCCTTCTGAGCGCGCGGGCTGCCCGTGAAACTTAGATCCGCGATCCAGGAGTGACAACCATGGCCGCCGTGTGCGACATCTGCGACAAGAAGCCGACCTTCGGCAACAACCGGCCGTGGTCGCGCAAGATCACCAAGCGCCGCTTCAACCCCAACATCCAGCGCGTCCGCGCCGTCGTCAACGGCACCCCGAAGCGCATGAACGTGTGCACCGGCTGCCTGAAGGCCGGCAAGGTCTCCCGCTGACCTGACGCTCGTCCTCTCACCGACCCGCCGCACTCCGCGGCGGGTCGGTGTGTTTTTGGCCGACCCGGCAGGAAGTGGCCCGGGATTCCTGCCGACCCGGCGCGACGTGGCTCGAACATCGCGCTGACCCGGCAGAAGATGGCGCGCCGTGCACGATGAGCGCGCCACTTCCTGCCGGGTCGGCGCGTTCCGGGGGCCAGTTCGCGCCGGGTCGGCGCAACCAGGGAGCCAGTTCGGGCCGGGTCGGTCAGAAGTGGGTCCAGCCGGTGGGGCCGTCGTACGCCGCACCGTCGACGGTGACGGGCAGGTCGCCGCGGGCGCTGACCGAGCCGATCCGGGTCCAGCCGTCGGGCAGGGCGACGCCGGGCGGGAACGTGGCGAGCAGGGGGTGGTCCTCTCCCCCGCCGAGGATGAACTGGAGCGGGTCGGCGCCGGTGGCCTGGCCGACGGCCAGCAGCGGCTCGGGTACGTCGAAGGCGGCCGTCTCGACGTCGATGCTCACCCCGGAGTCGGCGGCCAGGTGGCCGACCTCGGCGAGCAGGCCGTCGGAGACGTCGATCATGGCCGTGGCACCGGCCTCGGCGGCGGCCGGTCCGGCGTCGTACGGCGGCTCGGGGCGGCGGTAGGCCTCGACGAGGACCCGCGGCGAGCGGAACCCGCGGCCGAGCACGGCGAGGCCGCCGGCGGACCAGCCCTGGCGGCCGCACAGGGCCAGCACGTCGCCGGGCGCGGCGCCGGAGCGCAGCACCGGGGAGACCGTGCAGGCACCCAACGCGGTCACCGCGATGACGACCTGGTCGGCACGGGTGACGTCGCCGCCGACGAGGCCGGCGCCGACAAGGGCACATTCCTCGGCGAACCCGCGCGTGAAGTCGAGGGCCCACTGGGCCGGGAGGTCGGCGGGCGCGGCCAGCCCGACGGTGAGCCACTGGGCACGCCCGCCCATGGCGTTGATGTCGGAGAGGTTCTGCGCGGCGGCGCGACGGCCGACGTCGTAGGCCTCCACCCAGTCGCGCCGGAAGTGCCGCCCCTCGACCAGCACGTCGGTCGACACGACCACGTGACCCTTGCGCACACGCAGCACGGCGGCGTCGTCGCCCGGCCCCAGCAGCACGTCCTCACCGGGTGCGGTGGCGGCGACCAGCTCGCCGATCCGGGCGATCAACCCGAACTCCCCGAGGTCCGCCAGCGTCGTGTCCCGGTCGATCGCGTCAGCCATGCCCCCATCCCACCAGACGTACCCGTCGGTAAGTTCCTGGGCTCACGAGTTCTGTTCCCCCGGGGGCGCGCGGTAGGTTGAGGCGTTCCACCAATCCAATCCGGCGGGAGCGTGACCCCATGACGGTGCAGGCCTACATCCTGATCCAGACCGACGTCGGCAAGGCGGCCGAGGTCGCCCGCGAGGTCGGCGAGATCGCCGGCGTCACGCTGGCCGAGGACGTCACCGGTCCGTACGACGTGATCGTGCGCGCCGAGGCCCGCAACGTCGACGAGCTGGGCAAGCTCGTGGTGTCCAAGGTGCAGAACCTCGAGGGCATCACCCGCACCCTGACGTGCCCCGTCGTCCACATCTGACGCTCGCCGGTCTCGCACTGCCCCTCACCCTGCTGGCGGCCGGGTGCGGTGGGCCGGTGCAGGTCGACGTGCCCGAGCTGTCGCGGGCGGACCAGGCGGCGTGCGACGCGTTCACCGCCGACCTGCCCGCCACCCTGTACGACGAGGAGCGGGTCGACATCGAGCCTGCTGACGCGCCCGCGGCGGCGTACGGCGACCCGGCGATCGTCGTGCGCTGCGGCGTCGGCGTGCCGAAGGGCTTCGACGAGACCGCGTCCTGCGAGTCCGCCAACGGGGTGGGCTACTACATCCCCGACGAGCAGTACACCGACCAGGGCCTCGACCTCACCCTGACCGCCGCCGGCTACCGGCCCCGGGTCGAGGTCAGCATCCCGTCGCGCTACCGGCCGAACGCCGGGCCGGCCGCGATGGCCGTCCTGGCCCCTCTCATCAAGCAGCACCTCACCCTGGTCGACGACTGCAACTAGGGAGTGCTCAGGAGCGCCGCTCGCGCTGCCGGGTGCGGGTGACGGCGACCGGGTCCAGGTCCGGCACCGTCCAGCCGGCGGCCATCTCGAGCGTCGCCTCGCGCGTCTCCCGCACGTGCTCGTAGGCGAGTGCCGCGCCACGCTCCGCGTCACCGGCGGCGATCGCCCGGTAGATCGCCTCGTGCTCGGCGCACATGTCGTCGTCCTCGTCGGGGCCCTGTGCGAGGTGGAAGAGCCAGCGCACCCGCGCGTTGAGCGGCTGCATGATCGACTGCAGGAGCGGGTTGGCCGACATCGCGATCACGGTCTCGTGGAAGCCTGCATTGGCGTCGGCGAGGGCGTTCAGGTCCCGGGCCGCGAGCGCGGCGTGCGCCGCTGCGAGGTGGCCCTGGAGCGTGGCGAGCCCACGGCTGTCGGCCTGCTGGGCGGCCAGCCGCACCGCGAGGACCTCGAGGCTCTCGCGGACGTCGAACAGGTGACGCACGTCCGCCGCGGTGAACGGCGCGACCATCGCGCCCTGACGCGGCACTATCACGACCAGCCCCTCGGCCTCCAGCTGGCGCAGCGCCTCGCGCAACGGGATGCGGGAGATCTCGAGCTCGGCCGCGAGGTCGCGCTCGACGAGGCGCTGCCCGGGCGGGCGCTGCAGCGAGACGATCTCGCCCTTGATCCGCTCGAACGCCTGGACGGCCAAGGAGCGGCGCCCCTGTGCTGTCGCCATCAGCCCTCCTCCTGCGACCCGTTGGTATGCCGCAATCCACGCTTGGTGCAGGTGATCAGATGCCTGCCATCTGGCGATGCTATCGGGATTTTCTCGTGAGCCACTTCACATCGGCCGATTCGCCCTGCTACGTTCCGCGGATAACGGTATACCACTAACGAACGGAGCTCGCGTGGCCACGACCCTGCTCAGCGACGTCCGCACGACGGCCACCGGCCGCGCCGCGGACGTCGTGATCGAGGACGGCACCATCGCCGCCGTCCTCGCCCCCGGCGCGCCTCGACCGGTTGCGGACGAGATCGTCGACGGCGGTGGCGGGCTGCTGCTGCCGACCCTCGTCGACGGCCACTGCCACCCGGACAAGACGACCTGGGGCGAGCCGTGGCTCTCCCGGCAGCCCGCTCAGAGCCTGGCCGACCTGATCGACAACGACGTACGGGTGCAGAAGCAGCTCACCCGCTCGGTCGCCGAGCGCTCGGGCAGCCTGCTGGAGCGCTACGTCGCCCACGGTGCCCGCGCCGTCCGGGCGCACGTCGACGTCGCCCCGGTCCACGGCCTCGACAACGTCCGCGGAGTCGCCGAGGCCGCCGCGGCGATCGGCCCGGCGCTCGACGTCGAGATCGTCGCCTTCCCGCAGCTCGGGATCCTCCGCACGCCGGGCACGGCCGAGCTGCTCCGGGAGGCGGTCGGCGCCGGCGCCACCGTGCTCGGTGGCATCGACCCGCTCGGCCTCGACGGCGACCTCGACGGCCACCTCGACATCGTCTTCGGGCTCGCCGCCGAGCTCGACGTCGACCTCGACATCCACCTGCACGACACCGGCGAGACCGGCCGGCTCCAGGTCGAGGCCGTCCTCCGGCGCACGGTCGAGGCCGGCTGGCAGGGCCGGATGACCCTCGGGCACGCGTTCTACTACGCCGACCTCACCGGATCCGCGCTCGCCGACCTCGCCGCGGCGACGGCGGAGGCCGGCGTCACCCTCGCGACCTGCGCGCTGGGCGGTCCGGACCTCGCGCTGCCCGTGCCCGAGCTCCGCGCGGCCGGCGTACGCGTCGTCCTCGGCTCCGACGGCATCCGGGACGCCTGGTCCCCGTTCGGCAACGCCGACATGATCGACCGCACCCACCTCCTCGCCTACCAGCTGGGCGCTGCGACCGACGACGAGATCGAGGCGTGCCTCGACGTCGCGGCCCACGCAGGTGCCGAGCTGCTCGGCCTGCCGCACTCCGGCCTCCACGTCGGCGACCCGGCCGACGTCATGGTCCTCGACGCCGAGTGCGCCGCGCAGGCCGTCGTCGACCGCCCGCTCCCCCGCCTCGTGCTCCGCGCCGGCCGCGTCGTCGCCGCCGACGGTCACCTCACCCCCGCCGCCACCGCCAGCACCACCACTCGGGCCTGAACCCCAGGGAGAAGACTGATGCCCCGCACCCGCACCGCCCTCCGCGCCACCGCAGCCGCGTCCGTCCTGCTGGTCGCGACCGCCTGCAACGCCGGTACGCCGGCCTCCCCCGACCCCGCCGACGCGCTCGACTTCTCCGACCTCGCCCAGGACCCACCGGCCGGCACGGGCGACGCCGGGACCATCCACTGGAACCTGCCCTACGAGCCGCTCAGCCTCGACCCGATCAAGACCTTCAACTACGCCGAGAACACGGCCCTGGCCAACTCGTGCGAGGCACTGCTGCGCGCGAACCCCGACTTCACCGTCGGTCCGGGCCTCGCCGAGAAGTGGGACCAGCCCGACCCGACGACGTGGGTCTTCCACCTGCGCCCGGGCGTCACCTTCTGGAACGGCAAGCCGCTGACGGCCGAGGACGTCGCGTGGAGCATCGGGCGTCACCTCGACCCCGACTCCGGGTCGTACGTCGCGACGTACCTGACCAACGTCGCCTCGGTGACCGCGAGCGGACCGCTCGAGGTCACGATGAGGATGAAGAAGCCCGACGCCCTGCTCACCCAGGCACTGGCCTCCCTCGGCGGCATCGTCACCGAGAAGGCGTCGAGCCTGGCCGCGGGCGAGGACTTCGGCACGCCGCAGCACCTCCCGATGTGCACCGGCCCGTTCCGCCTCGACTCCTGGAAGCCCGGGCAGGCGATCGAGCTGAGCCGCAACGACGCCTACTGGGACGACGCCTTGAAGCCGCTCTCCTCGAAGCTCGAGCTCTCGTTCGTGACCGACGAGTCGACCGCCGTCCTCGCCCTGGAGAGCGGCGAGCTCGACGGCGAGTTCTTCTACCTGCCGCCGGCGGGGCTCGACAAGCTGCGCAACGGCGAGGACACCGAGGTCGTCCTCGGCACCTCGCTCGCCGGCTGGTACCTGCTCGGCGCCGCATCCGACGGGCCGTTCGCCGACCCGGACGTGCGTCGCGCGCTGTCGATGGCGACCGACCGGGCCGCGATCGCCTCCACCGTGCTCCAGAACACCGCCATCCCAGCCCGTTCGCTGGCCACGCCGGCCTCCTGGACCTACGGCAGGAGCATCTTCGAGAAGGCGTACGACGAGCTCCCCGGCACCGACGTCGACATCGAGGCTGCGACCAAGCTGGTCGAGGACTCCGGCGTCGGCGACCAGCCGATCACGATCGCCGTCCAGGGCAGCTCGGTCGTCCACGAGCAGACGGCCAACCTGCTCCAGGCCGCCGGCGAGGCGATCGGCCTCCACATCGAGATCAAGACGATCCCGGTGGAGCAGTACGGCAACGTCTACGTCGACCCGCAGGCACGCAAGGGCATCGACGCCTTCCTCAGCACCTACTACAGCGTCGCGGACCCGCTCGACTCGTACCTGATGTTCGAGAAGGACGCCTACAACAACTACGGCCGGTACGACGCGATCGCCGACCAGCTGGTCGCGGCGCGCTCGGAGACCGACGACGAGACCCGGGCCGAGCTGGTCGCCGAGCTGGAGCACAGGGCCGTGACCGACGAGGCCTGGCTGCCGCTGGAGTACCTGCCGGTCATCCTGGTCCAGAACAAGCGGATCACCGGGTCGATCGCGACGTCCAACTACCTCTACTACCCGTGGGCCTCGGCCATCGGGACCCGCTGAGGCCCGCCGTGACCGTCCTGACGTTCGCCGGCAAGCGGATCGCGAGCCTGCTCGTGGTGATGCTGGCCGCCTCCTTCCTGGTGTTCAGCCTGATGGAGCTCGCCCCGGGCAGCCCGCTCACCTTCCTGCTGGGCAACCGCAGCGCGTCCCCGGAGCAGATCGCCCGGGTCGAGGCCCGGTACCACCTCGACGACCCGTTCCTCGTGCGGTACTGGACCTGGCTGACCGACGTGCTCCACGGCGACCTCGGGCGCAGCGTGGCCTACAAGCAGGACGTGCTCGACCTGCTCGGGCCGCGGGTGCTGACCACCGTCGGGCTGGTGCTCCTCGCGGGCCTGCTGATCGCGGTCGCCGGCGTCGGGCTCGGGCTGCTGGCGGGCACCCGGCCCGGCCCGGTGGACGGCGTGATCACCTTCGTGACGACGTCCTTCCTCGCGACGCCGGTCTTCGTCAGCGGCGTCGCCCTGATCTGGGTCTTCGCCAGCCAGCTGGACTGGCTCCCGCTGTACGGCGCCGGGTCCGGCTTCGGTGACCGGTTGGTCCACCTGGTCCTGCCCGCGGTCACGCTCAGCCTCGCGTCGGCGGCGTACCTCGCGCGGATCACCCGGGCGGCGGTGTCCGACGAGCTGCGCAGCGAGCACGTGGAGACCGCGCGCAGCCGCGGCCTGAGCAGCGGCTACGTGCTGCGGCACCACGTGCTGCGCAACTCGATGATCCCGATCACGACCGTCCTCGGCCTCACCATCGCGACCCTGATCGCGGGAGCGGTGGTCGTCGAGAACGTCTTCGCGCTCGACGGTCTCGGCTCACTGCTGGTCGAGGCGATCCTGCGCAGCGACTTCGTCGTGGTGCAGGCCGTCATCCTCGCGCTGGTCGCGACGTTCGTCGTCGTCAACACGCTCGTCGACGTCGTCTACGTCCTCGTCGACCCCCGCATCTCGCTCTCCTGACGGAGGAAACCCATGAGTCACGCCCTCGCCCTCGACCACGCGGTGCCCTCGGTGCGCGTGCGCCGCAGGCCCTTCCGCGCGGTCTGGCGCACGCTCGGTCCCGGCGGCACCCTGTCGCTCGCCTACCTGGTGCTGGTGGTGCTCGCTGCCGCACTCGCGCCGTGGCTGGCCCCCTACCCGCCGAACCTGCCGGCCCCGCTCGAGGCGTACGCACCGCCGTCGGGCGCGCACCTGCTCGGCACCGACGCGCTCGGTCGCGACCTCCTCTCCCGGCTCATGTACGGCGGCCGCGTGGCGCTGGTCGCCTCGGTCTCGGTGATCGTGCTGTCGACCGTCGTCGGCACCGCCATCGCGCTCGCGAGCGGCTGGATCGGCGGTGTGGTCGACGCGTTCGTGTCCCGGGTCCTCGACATCCTCTTCGCCGTGCCCGGCATCGTCTTCGCCCTCTCGGCAGTGGCGATCGCCGGCCCCGGCACGACGGGCGTCGTCCTCGGCCTCACGATCGGCTACACGCCGTACGTCGCCCGGGTGGTGCGGGGCGCGGTGCTGCGGGAGGCGAGGCTCGACTACGTCGCTGCCGCCTGGGTGCAGGGACGCAGCGGTACCGCGATCTGCCTGCGCCACCTGCTGCCCAACCTGATGCCGCTGATCGTGGCGCAGGCCGTCAGCTCGCTGGGCTTCGCCCTGATCGACCTGTCGGCGCTGTCGTTCCTGGGCCTCGGCGTCCAGGCGCCCGACCCCGACTGGGGCCTGACGATGCGCTCGGGCCTGGACGGGATGCTGCGCAACCAACCGGGCGAGGCGGTCTTCGCCGGATCCTGCATCGCCCTGCTGGTCGGCTCGGTCATCGTGCTCGGCGACCGGCTGACCCGTCGTTCCGAGGAGCGCGCATGAGCACCGTCCTGTCCATCGAGGACCTCCGGGTCGGCGTCCGCCACCGCGGCGGCCACCGCACGATCGTCGACGGCGTCCACCTCGCGATCGACGCCGGCACGGCGGTCGGCCTGGTCGGCGAGTCCGGCTCCGGCAAGTCGATGACGGCGCGCTCGGTGCTGGGGCTGTTCCCGCCCGGTGCCGACGTCTCCGGCCGGATCGAGGTCGGCGGGGCCTCCGTGCTCGGCGACCGCAGGGCGCTGCGGGCAGCGCGCGAACGGCGGGTCGCGATGATCTTCCAGGACCCACGTGCCCACATCAACGCCGTGCACCGTGTCGGCGACTTCATGACCGAGGCGATGCGGCGCAACCTCGGCATGAAGCGGGCTGCGGCCGAGAAGCGGGCCGTCGACCTGCTCGGCGAGGTGGGCATCCCGGACGGGGAGCGGCGAGTGCGCCAGTACCCGCACGAGCTGTCGGGCGGCCTGCTGCAGCGGGTCATGATCGCCACGGCGATCGCGATCGAGCCCGAGCTCATCCTCGCCGACGAGCCGACGACGGCGCTCGACGTCACCACCCAGTCGGAGGTGATGGCGATCCTCGGCGACCTGCGCACGCAGCGCGGCTTGGCGATGCTCTTCATCACCCACGACCTCGAGCTGGCCGCCGCCACCTGCGACCGGACCACCGTCATGTACGCCGGCCGGATCGTCGAGGAGCAGGCGTCGTCCTCCCTCGCCGACCATCCCCAGCACCCGTACACCGCAGGGCTGCTCGTCGCCCGGCCCAGCATCGACACGTCCGTACGACGGCTGCCGGTGATCCCCGGCCGTCCGCTCGCCGCCTTCGAGGCCGGTGCGGGATGTGCGTTCGCCAGCCGGTGCGCCCACGTCGCCGACGCCTGCCGGGCCTCGGCCCCGCCCCTGGTGACCACCACGACCGGCCACGTCGCGTGCCACCGGCACGACGAGCTCGCCACCGCGACCCCCGTCCCGTCCCCGCAGGAGGCGACCGCCGATGCCTGAGCAGCACCCCACGCCCGTCGTCCGGGTCCGCGGCCTGCGCAAGGAGTTCCCGGGCCACGACCGACGCCACCCCGTCGTGGCCGTCGACGGGGTCGGCTTCGACCTCGGAGCCGGGGAGGCGCTCGCCGTCGTGGGCGAGTCCGGGTCCGGCAAGACCACCGTCGCCCGGATGCTGATGGGCCTCGAGCAGCGCACCAGCGGCACGATCGAGGTGTGCGGCCGGTCGCGCGGCAGCGGCCGCCCCGGGGCCGCGGAGCGGCGCCGCCGGGCTCGCGAGATGCAGCTCGTCTTCCAGGACCCGTACCTGTCCCTGGACCGCTCCCAGCGCATCGGCGACATCCTCGACACCGCGGTCCGGCTGCAGCACGACCTGTCCCGCGAGGCGCGCCGCGCCCGGGTGGACGAGCTGATGGAGCAGGTCGGCCTGCTCCCCCGCCACGCCACCGTGTACCCCCGCCAGCTCTCGGGCGGGCAGCGGCAGCGGGTCGCCATCGCCCGCGCGCTTGCCGCGCAGCCCTCGGTGCTCGTGCTCGACGAGGCGGTCGCCGCCCTCGACGTGTCGGTGCAGGCGCAGGTCCTCAACCTGCTCTGCGACATCCGCGAGAGCACCGACATCGCGTTCCTGTTCATCACCCACGACCTCGCCGTCGTCAACCAGGTCTGCGAGCGCACCCTGGTCATGCGGGGCGGCACGGTGGTGGAGGAGGGGCCGACCGCCCGGGTCCTCTCCTCCCCCGCCCAGGAGTACACGCGGCGCCTCATCGACGCGGTCCCCCGGCCCGGCTGGACGCCCCAGCGCAGCGGCACGGCCTCGTGAGGACCCGCCTCCGCGCGGCCCACGTCGTCGGGCACGGGGACGGCGACCACCTCCTGGTCCGCGACGGCGACGTGGTCTGGGAGGACGACCGGCTGGTCCACGTCGGCGGCCGCTACGACGGACCGGTCGACGAGACCGTCGACTGCGGCGAGGCCGTGGTCGTCCCCGGCTTCGTCGACCTCAACGCCCTCGGCGACATCGACCACGCGATCTTCGACAGCTTCCAGCCCGACGAGCTGCTGGCCGGGCAGGACTGGTCGCCGGACCACGCCCGGCACCACCGGCGCGAGGTCTTCGACCGGGCCGACCTCGCGTTCCGCCGGGAGTACGCCGTCGTCCAGCTGCTCCTCAACGGCGTCACGACGGCGCTGCCGATCGCCGCCGAGACCTACCGGGCCTGGGCGGAGACCGAGGACGAGCTCGACGACCTCGCCGAGATCGCCGGGCGGCTCGGGATCCGCATGTACCTGGGGCCGAGCTACCGCGCCGGCGTACCGACGACCGACGCCGACGGCACCCGGGCGATGCACTGGGACGAGACCGAGGGCGAGCGCGGGCTCGACGGCGCGATCCGGTTCACCGAGCGCTGGGAGGGCGCCCACGACGGGCGGATCCGGGGCCTGCTCGCCCCGGCGCGGATCGAGACCCAGACGCCGGAGCTGCTCGTCCGCACCCGCGAGGAGGCGGCCCGGCTCGGCGTACCGGTCCGGTTGCACGCGGGCCAGTCCCACGAGGAGGTCGTCCTCCTCCGTGAGCGGTACGACGCCCGCCCGGTCGAGGTGCTCGACCGGCTCGGCCTGCTCGGGCCGGGCCTGCTGGTCCCTCACTGCTGGGCCGTCGACGCGGCCGGGGACGACGTGCGACGCCTCGCCGAGACCGGGACGACGGTCGTCTTCTGCCCGTTGGCGTCCGGTCGCTACGGCATGGTGCTGGACTCCTTCGACTCCTACCGTCGTGCCGGCGTGCGGATGTGCCTGGGCACCGACACCTTCCCGCCCGACGTGCTGCGCGCGATCGACCACGGCTCGGTGCTGACCAAGGCAGTGGAGCAGGACCACACGGCCGGGTCGGTGGCCGACCTGTTCCGGGCCGCGACCGTCGGCGGCGCCGAAGCCCTCGGCCGTCCCGACCTCGGACGGCTGGCGGTCGGCGCGAAGGCCGACCTGGTCGTCGTCGGTCTCGACGACCTGCGGCTCGGACCGGTCGACGACCCGCTCCGCTCGATCGTGATGCACGGCGGCGGCCAGCACGTCCGGCACGTCGTGGTCGACGGCCGGTTCGTCGTGCGCGACGGCGCGGTGCCCGGCGTCGACGTACCCGCGATGCGGGCGCGCGCCCAGCGCTTCTTCGACGACTACCGCGCGTCGTTCACCGAGCGGGACGCGTTGCGGCGCCCGGTCGAGACGCTGATGCCCCCGTCTTTCCGGGTCCGGGGCTAGGCCGGGTCAGCGCAGGCCGGTGTCGCGCTGGAGAGCCAGCGTGAGGAGCCGGTCGACCAGCTCGCCGTACGTCACGCCCGTCGCGGCCCACATCTGCGGGAACATCGACAGCGGCGTGAAGCCCGGCATCGTGTTCAGCTCGTTGACGACCAGCGATCCGTCGGGCATGAGGAAGAAGTCGACGCGCGCGAGGCCCTCGCAGCCGACCGCGGTGAAGGCGGCCGCGGCCATCGCGCGCATCCGCTCCTCGACGCCGTCGGGCAGGATCGCGGGGACGTCGAGCTCGGTGTGCTCCTCGGGGAGGTACTTGGCCTCGAAGTCGTAGAACTCGTGCTCGCCGGTGATCCGGATCTCGGCGGGCAGGCTGGTCTCCACGCCGCCGTCGAGGGCTTCCAGGACGCCGCACTCGATCTCGCGGGCGCCCTCGGCGGACACCTCGACCAGGACCTTGGGGTCGTGCTCGAGCGCCCCCTCGATCGCGGCGTCGATCTCGTCGGGCGTGTGGGCCTTGGCGATGCCGATGCTGGAGCCGCCACGGGCCGGCTTCACGAAGAGGGGGTACCCGAGCTCGGCGGCACGCTCCCGCACGGCCTGCGGGTCCGCCTTCCACTCGCGCGCGGTGACGGTGACGCTCGGCATCACCGGCAGGCCGGCGTCCTTCAGGACGACCTTCATGAACGCCTTGTCCATGCTGACCGCCGAGGCGAGCACACCGGAGCCGACGTAGCGGACGTCGGACATCTCGAAGAGACCCTGGATGGTGCCGTCCTCGCCCCAGGGGCCGTGGAGCAGCGGGAAGACGACGTCGACGTCACCGAGAGCGCGCGGCGTCTCGGCCGGCTCGCTGACGACCAGGCCGGTGCCGTCGCTCGTGGGCGCGAGCGCGACGGGTGCTCGCCCGCCGTCGACCGACGGCAGCTGGCCGGGGCCCGTGATCCGGTGCCGCTGCGGGTCGTCGGCCTCCAGCACCCAGCGGCCGTCGGTGGCGATGCCGACGGGGACGACGTCGTACTTCTCACGGTCGATCGCCTGCAGCACGCTCCCGGCGGTCACGCACGAGATGGCGTGCTCACTGGAGCGGCCGCCGAAGACGACAGCGACGCGGACACGGCGGCCGGTGGGAGAGCTCATCGGCGATGACCCTACCTTTGGGACATGTCCGGATCCGAGTCCGCACCCCACCCGCCTCGTCCGCTCCGCCCCGCAACAGTCGCCGTCACGGCGGGACGTCCCCCGCACGAGCCCGACCAGCCGATGAACGTGCCGATCACGATGACCTCGACCTACGGCGCGACCGGCGACCTCGAGTACGGCCGGTACGGCAACCCGACCTGGACGGCGTTCGAGGACGCCCTCGGTGCGCTGGAGGGTGGCCGGGCGCTGGCGTTCTCGTCCGGCATGGCCGCGGTCACCACGATCCTCGACCTGGTGGGCCTCGGCAGCAGCGTGATCGCGCCGCGGCACGCCTACAACGGCTCGGTGACCGCCCTCACCGACGCCGAGTCCCGCGGCCGGCTGAAGGCCACGCTGGTCGACATCACCGACACCGCGGCCGTGATCGCCGCGATGGAGGCCGACGAGGACTGCGGGCTGCTCTGGCTGGAGTCCCCGACCAACCCGGCCCTGGAGATCGCCGACATCACAGCGCTGTCCGCGGCCGCCCACGAGCTCGGGATCCGTGTGGTCGTCGACAACACCTTCGCCACTCCCCTGCTCCAGCAGCCGCTGTCCCTCGGCGCGGACATCGTCGTGCACTCGGCCACGAAGTACATCGCCGGGCACAGCGACGTGCTGATGGGCGCGATCGTCGTGCCTGCTGACGGGACCGACGACGACGTGTACGGCGCCCTCAAGGGCCGCCGCGACCTCGCGGGCGCCGTACCCGGTCCGTTCGAGGCCTGGCTCGCCCTGCGCGGCCTGCGGACCCTGCACGTGCGCCTGGAGCGTGCGGCCGCGAACGCCGCCGAGCTGGCCCGCCGCCTCACCGACCACCCCTCCGTCGCAGAGGTCCGCTACCCCGGCTTCGGCGCGATCGTCGCGCCCGTGCTCGCCGGTGGCGCCGACGCCGGCGACTTCCTGGTCCGCGCCACCTCGCTGTGGGTGCACACCACCTCGCTCGGTGGCGTCGAGTCGACCTTCGAGCGCCGGCGCCGGTGGAAGCTCGAGCCGACCACGATCCCCGAGGGGCTGGTGCGGCTGTCCGTCGGGATCGAGGACGTCGAGGACCTGTGGGCGGACCTGAAGCAGGCCTTGGACCGCATCTCTGCCTGACTGGCGCTCGCTCCTTGATCTGGCGCTCGCCGAACGACACTGGGTCGTCCTACCCATCGAGCTCCACGGTCGGATGGGTGGTTCGCCCGACGCGCCCGGGCGGTGCTGCTTCCTAACGTCGTGCTCGTCCCCACGAGCCACCAGGAGCAGACCATGTCGACCCAGCACATCGAGACCCTGATCATCGGCGCCGGCCAGGCCGGCCTCGCCACCGGTCACGCCCTGCAGGGGCGCGGCCGCCGCTTCCTCATCGTCGACGGCGCGGAGCGCGTCGGCGACAACTGGCGGGCACACTACGACTCGCTGCGGCTGTACAGCCCCGCGAAGTACGACGGGCTCCCGGGCCTGCGCTTCCCCGCAGCGCCCTGGACCTACCCGTCCAAGGACGACGTCGCCGACTACCTCGAGAAGTACGCCGTCGAGTTCGACCTGCCCGTCCGGATGCGGACCCGGATCGACCGGCTCGCTCGGCGTACCGCCGGCGGGTTCACCGCTGCCGTCGGCGACGACACGATCACCTGCGACAACGTCGTGGTGGCGACCGGCTCCTTCGGCCGTACGCCGCACGTGCCCGACGTCGCCGCCGGGCTGGACCCGTCGATCCGGCAGCTGCACTCCACGCAGTACAAGCGACCGGACGACCTCGCCGAGGGCCGGGTCCTGGTGGTCGGAGCCTCCCACTCCGGCTGCGACATCGCCTACGAGGTGGCCGAGCACCGGCCCACGACCCTCGTCGGCCGGGACTGCGGGCAGATCCCGTTCCGGTGGGAGAAGAAGGCCATCCGCCGGGTGTTCCCGGTCCTGGTGTTCGTCTGGCGCCACGTCCTGACCCGTCGCACGCCGCTGGGGCGCAAGGAGATGGAGGAGGTCCGCCACCACGGCGGACCGATGCTGCGGGTCAAGCGGGAGGACCTCGCGCAGCGCGGCGTCGAACGGATCGAGCAGCGGGTGTCCGGCGTCCGGGACGGGCTGCCGGTTCTCGAGGACGGCACGGTCGTCGATGCCGCGACCGTCATCTGGGCCACCGGTTTCGAGCAGGCCTTCGGCTGGATCGACCTGCCTGCGATCGGGCCGGACGGCTGGCCGCAGGAGTACCGCGGGGTGGTCGACCAGGTGCCCGGCCTCTTCTTCTGCGGGCTGTCTTTCCAGTTCGCCTTCAGCTCGATGGTCCTGCCCGGCGTGGGGCGCGACGCCGAGTACGTCGCCCGCCGGATCGCCGCACGCGGCAGCGAGGCCGCGGCCGCCTGACGGCGCACCCCGCCACGTCCCGGACCGGCGCATAATCGGCAGGGAAGGTGGTGCGCGATGGGTGTCGTCGACGATCTCGCCCGGGCCCGGGAGGCCTACGAACGCCGCGACTGGGTGCGCGCCTACGACCTGCTGTCCGGGGCCGAGGACACGGAGGGGCCGGCACCGACCGCTCACGACTTCGCCCAGCTCGCCACCGCTGCCTACCTCCTCGGGCGGCACAACGACTGCGTCCAGGCGCTGCAGCGGGCCTACCAGGGCCACCTCGCTGCGGGCCGGAGACTCGAAGCGGTCCGCGCCGGGTTCTGGCTGGCCATGGTGCTCCTGGAGGCCGGTGAGGATGCGGTGAGCAGCGGCTGGGCAGCGCGCAGCCAGCGACTCCTGGACGAGGTCCCCGGGGACGTCGTCGAGCAGGGCTACCTGCTCACCCACACGATGATGCGGCGCATCTTCTCCGGCGAGCTCGCACCGGCGCTCGACCTCGCGCTCGAGGTCACCTCCTACGGCCGCAGGTTCAACGACCCGGACCTGCTGGCGAACGGGCTCAACGCGCAGGGCCGGATGCTGCTCTACGCGGGACAGGTGCCGGAGGGCCTCGCCCTGCTGGACGAGGCCATGATCGGCCTCTCCACCGGAGAGGTGTCGCCGCTCTTCGCGGGCCAGATCTACTGCTCGCTGATCGAGGCGTGCCAGGAGGTCTCCGACCTCGGCCGGATGACGCAGTGGACGCGGGCGCTCACCTCGTGGGTCGACGCCCAGCCGGGCCTGATCGCGTTCGCCGGCCAGTGCGCCGTCCACCGCGGGCAGATCATGCGGATGCAGGGGGCGTACGCCGACGCCCTCGACGAGCTGGCCCGGGCGGCCGAGCGCTACCTCGCCGCCGGGACACCCGCTCCGGCGGGCATCGCCTACGCCGAGTGTGGCGAAGTCCGTCGCATCCGCGGCGAGCTCGACGCCGCCGACGGGGCCTACGAGCAGGCGTCGTCGTACGGCTTCGAGCCGCAGCCCGGACTCGCCCTGCTCTGGCTCGCACGCGGTCGCACCACGGCCGCGGTCAACGCCGTCCAGCGACTGCTGGACGAGCCGCGGGACCCGGTCCACCGCTCGCAGCTCCTTCCCGGAGCCGTCGAGGTGCTGCTGGAGGCCGGGCGGGTCGAGGCCGCGGCTGCCGCCTCGGACGAGCTCACCGCCCTCGCCGACGCCTTCGGGTGCGAGGGACTGCGCGGTCGCGCACTGCACGCCCGGGCGCAGTGCCTGCTCGCAGCCGACGAGCCGGGCGCCGCCGCCACCGCCGCCCGCGGCGCCGAGGGCGTGTGGCGCGGCCTCACGGCACCGTACGAGGTCGCCCGCGCGCAGGTGCTGCTGGGTCGGGCGCTGCGGCAGCTGGGCGACGAGGACTCCGCCACGTCCGAGCTCGCGCGGGCCCGGCGGGCCTTCCAGGACCTGGGCGCCCGGCCGGCCGAGCAGGTTGCGGCCGCACTCCTCGGGCCGGTCCGGCCGGGCGGGCTCACCGAGCGCGAGGTCGAGGTGCTCCGCCTGGTCGCCAGCGGACGCAGCAACCCGGAGATCGCGGCAGCGCTGGTGCTGAGCGACAAGACCGTCGCCCGGCACCTGTCCAACATCTTCACCAAGCTGGACGTCTCGTCGCGCACCGCCGCCGCGGCGTACGCGTTCGAGAACCGGCTGCTGTGAGCCGGCTCAGCTCAGCTCGGCCTTGGTGTCGCGCGAGATGAAGGCGTCCATCAGCTGCGACGTGGTCAGCCGCCCCTGCACGACCTCGTCCACGGCGTCCACGATCGGCGCGTCGACGCCGGTGCGCGCGGCGAGGGCACGCAGCGAGGAGCAGGACTTGGCACCCTCGGCGACCTGCCGGGTCGAGGCGTAGATCTCCTCGACGGTCATGCCCTGGCCGAGCTTCTCGCCGAAGGTGCGGTTGCGCGAGAGCGGCGAGGAGCAGGTGGCGACGAGGTCGCCGAGCCCGGCGAGGCCCATCAGGGTGAGCGGATTGGCGCCGAGGTTCATGGCCAGGCGGGCGGTCTCGGCGAGGCCGCGCGTGATCAGCGAGGCGGTCGTGTTGTCGCCGAAGCCCTGGCCGACGGCCATGCCGACGCACAGGGCGACGACGTTCTTGTAGGCACCGCCGTACTCGCAGCCGAGGACGTCGACGCTGGTGTAGGGGCGGAACGCCGGCGAGTGCAGCCGGTGCTGCAGCATCGTGGCGACGTCCTCGTCGGCGCACGCGACCACGGAGGCCGCCGGCTCGCGACGGGCGATCTCACGGGCCAGGTTGGGGCCGCTGACGACGGCGATCCGACTGGCGCCGACGTCACCGACCTCCGCGATCACCTCGGACATCCGCTTGAGGGTACCGAGCTCGACGCCCTTCATCAGGGAGACGAGGACGGCGTCCTTCTCGACGTGGGGAAGGAAGGTGGGCAGGTTGTCGCGCAGCGACTGCGAGGGCACCGCCAGGACGACGACGTCGGCCCCGGCGAGGGCCCGCTCGGGGTCGTGGGTGGCGGTGATCCGGCGCGGGAGCTCGATGCCCGAGAGGTAGTCGACGTTCTCGTGGCGCTCGTTGATCGCGGCTGCGACCTCCTCGCGACGGGCCCAGATGCACACGTCGTTGCCGGCGTCGGCCAGCACGATCGAGAACGCCGTACCCCAGGAACCGGCGCCGAGCACCGCGATCTTGTTGCCCATCAGCTCGCCGCCTTCTTGTTCTTCTTGAACCGGTCGCCGCGCACGGCCATGTCGTAGCGCTCGGCCGGCGCCGTCTCGCCGCGCACCAGCTCGAGCTCGTGCGTGATCGCCGCCATGATCCGGGCGGTGGCCTCGTTGACGACGGCAGTGGTGCGCTCCTTCGCCCGCAGGTCGTCGAGCTCGACGGGCGGCCCGACGCGCATCACGACCTTGTGGCGAGGGACCAGGTGTGGACGCTTCGTGTACGGCGCCAGGATCTCGTGGGCGCCCCACTGCCCGACGGGGATGACCGGGCACCCGGTCTCCAGGGCGATCCGTGCGGCGCCGGACTTGCCCTTCATCGGCCACATGTCGGGGTCACGGGTGATGGTGGCCTCCGGGTAGATCACGACGCACTGGCCGTCGCGCACGGCGTCGACCGCGGCGGAGTACGCACCGACGGCGTCCTTGGTCTCGCGCCGCACGGGGATCTGGCCCGCGCTGCGCAGGAAGAACCCGAGTGCCTTGTTGTCGAACAGGCCGGACTTGGCGAGGTAGCGCGGCTTGTAGCCGTGGTCGTAGACGAGGTGCGCGGCGGTGAGCGGGTCGACGTGCGAGATGTGGTTGAGCGCGATGATGAAACCGCCCCGCTCGGGGATGTTCTCCCCGCCGATCCACTCGCGGCGGGTGGTGGCCAGCAGCGTCGGCTTGATGATGGGTACGGCGATGTTGAAGGCCCAGCCCCGCTTCTCCTGCAGCTTCCGCACGCTCACGAGAATGCAGGTTACCGGTCAGTGACACCGGCCACGGCCGGGCACGACCGACCTGTCAGGATTCAGGGGTGTTCACCCGTCCGGGCGCCTTCGCCGTGCTGCTGCCGGTGAAGTCCCCGGGGACCGGGAAGTCGCGGCTCTCGACGCTGCGCGACGACCAGCGGGCCCGGCTGGCGGCGGCGTTCGCGACCGACGTGGTCGATGCGTGCCTGCGCGCCGACGGCGTCGCCGGCGTCCTGGTGGTCAGTGACGACGCCGCGTTCGCCGCCACCCTGGCCGCTCGCGGTGCGGCGACCTGTGCCGATCCGGGCGGCGGCCTCAACGCCGCGCTGCGGCACGCGGCGGCACACCTGCACGAACGCCGCCCCGACCTGCGGCCCGTCGCGCTGTGCGGCGACCTGCCGTCGCTGGTGCCCGGCGACCTCGCCACGGCCCTGGCTGACGCCGCGACCCAGCCCGGTCCGTGCTTCGTCCGCGACGCCGACACGACGGGAACCACGCTGTACTGCGCGTCGTACGACGGCTTCGACCCGCGCTTCGGCGCAGGATCGGCCGCGGCCCATGAGGGTTCCGGCGCGCGTCCGTTGGCCGGGGAGCTGCCCACGCTGCGCCGCGACGTCGACGACGTCGACAGCCTGGCGGACGCGATCGCGCTGGGCCTCGGCGACTCCTCCGCAGACGTCGTGCGGTCGATCGGTCTGCTCCCTCGGGGCTCCTGACACGACGAACGGGCCGCACTCCGTGTGGAGTACGGCCCGTTCGGGGTGATCGTCGAAGCAGGCGTCAGGCCTTCTTCGCGGTCTTCTTGGCCGGAGCCTTCTTGGCCGGAGCCTTCTTGGCAGGGGCCTTCTTGGCGGCGGGCGCCTTCTTGGCCGGAGCCGCCTTCTTGGCCGGGGCCGCCTTCTTCGCAGCCGGGGCCTTCTTGGCCGGAGCCTTCTTGGCCGGAGCCTTCTTGGCGGGAGCCGCCTTCTTCGCGGTGGCGGCGGCCTTCTTGGCAGGAGCAGCAGCCTTCTTGGCGGCGGTGGTCGCAGCCTTCTTGGCCGGAGCGGCGGCAGCAGCGGCGGCCTTCTTCGCCGGAGCAGCGGCCTTCTTGGCCGGCTTCGGCAGCGGCGCGAGCTTCTTCGCGCCGGAGACGACGTTCTTGAGGTCAGCGCCGGCGCTGAACTTCGGGACGGCCTTCTTCTTGGTCTTCACACGCTCGCCGGTCTGCGGGTTGCGGACCCAACGGGCGTTGCGGACGGCCTTCTCGAACGAGCCGAAGCCGGTGATGGCGACCTTCTCGCCCTTGGCCACCTGACGGGTGATCGTGTCGAGGACCGCGTCGAGAGCGTGGGCCGCGTCCTTGCGGCTGCCCTCGAATCGGTCGGCCAGCGCGTCGATCAACTGAGACTTGTTCACTACCTGTCCTTCCGAAACGCCGCGCTGGGCGTCCCTTGGGCTGATGCGGCCGAGCCCTCGCCCAGCCGTCCTTTCATGGGAACGCTAGGCACTAGTGGGCACACTCACAATCACCACGCCGAAGTTCGTGCGTCTTTTTTCGCGATTTCAGCGGTATTTCGGCCATTTCGGGCCTCATTCCGCCTGTCGGGGCTTGTTCGCAGCTTTCACGACGAATGCGGGAAAGACGACGGGCCGACCCGCGAAAGTCGCGGATCGGCCCGTCGTAGAGCGGTATTCAGCCTCTTCTCATGCGTGCTGGGTGACCGGCTTCCAGCTCGGGCGACCGCTCTCGTACGCCGCGATGTCGGCCTCGTTGCCCAGCGTGATGCCGATGTCGTCGAGCCCGTTGAGCAGGCGGTAGCGGGTGTAGTCGTCGATGTCGAACGGCGCGACCAGGTCGCCGCAGGTGACGGTGCGGGACCCGAGGTCGACGGTGATCTGCGTGGTGGGGTCGGCCTCGATCGCCGCCCACAGCTGCTCGATGACGTCCTGCTCGACCGGGACGGACAGCAGTCCGGCCTTGCCCGAGTTGCCGCGGAAGATGTCGGCGAACCGGCTCGACAGCACGACCTTGAAGCCGTAGTCCATGAGTGCCCACACGGCGTGCTCGCGCGACGAGCCGGTGCCGAAGTCGGGGCCGGCGACCAGGATCGAGACACCCTGGTACTCGGGCTTGTTGGCGACGAACTCCGGGTCGTTGCGCCACGCGGCGAACAGGCCGTCCTCGAAGCCGGTGCGGGTCACGCGCTTGAGGTAGACCGCCGGGATGATCTGGTCGGTGTCGACGTTGCTGCGGCGCAGCGGGAGCGCCGTACCGGTGTGGGAGGTGAACTTCTCCATGACTCTGTCTCCTTCTCAGACCAGCTCGGCGGACAGGTCGGCCGGAGAGGCCAGCGTGCCCTTGACGGCGGTGGCGGCCGCGACGGGGACGGACACCAGGTGGGTGCGTCCGCCCTTGCCCTGCCGACCCTCGAAGTTGCGGTTGGACGTCGACGCCGAGCGCTCCTGCGGCTTCAGGGTGTCGGGGTTCATGCCCAGGCACATCGAGCAGCCCGCACCGCGCCACTCGGCACCGGCCTCGATGAAGACCTTGTCGAGGCCCTCCTCCATGGCCTGGTTGCGCACGCGCACCGAGCCCGGGACGACGAGCAGCCGGGTGCCCTCGGCGACCTTGTGTCCCTTGATGATCTCGGCGGCCAGGCGCAGGTCCTCGATGCGGCCGTTGGTGCAGGAGCCCACGAAGACGGTGTCGACCTTGACCGAGCGCAGCGGCTGGCCGGCCTCGAGGCCCATGTACTCCAGCGCCTTCTCGGCGGCGAGCTTGTCGGAGGGGTCCTCGAAGTCCTCCGGCGAGGGGACGTTCGCGCCCAGGGGCGCGCCCTGGCCGGGGTTCGTGCCCCACGTGACGAACGGCGTGACGTCGGCCGCGTCGATCACGATCTCCTTGTCGAAGGTCGCGTCGGCGTCGGTGACCAGCGTCTTCCAGTGGGCGACGGCGGCGTCCCACTCGGCACCCTTCGGCGCCTCGGCCTTGCCCTCGATGTAGGCGAACGTGGTCTCGTCCGGCGCGATCATGCCCGCCTTGGCGCCCCACTCGATGGACATGTTGCAGACCGTCATCCGGCCCTCCATCGAGAGCGCCTCGATGGCCTCGCCGCGGTACTCGACGATGTAGCCCTGGCCGCCACCGGTGCCGGTCTGCGTGATCAGGTAGAGGATCAGGTCCTTGGCGGTCACGCCCGCGGCGAGGCTGCCGTTGACCGTGACGGCCATGGTCTTCGGCTTGGCCTGCGGCAGCGTCTGCGTGGCGAGCACGTGCTCGACCTCGGAGGTGCCGATGCCGAACGCGATCGCGCCGAAGGCGCCGTGGGTGCTGGTGTGCGAGTCACCGCACACGATCGTCATGCCGGGCTGGGTCAGGCCGAGCTGCGGGCCGACGACGTGGACGATGCCCTGCTCGACGTCGCCGAGCGGGTGCAGCCGGACGCCGAACTCCTCGGCGTTCTTGCGCAGGGTGTCGACCTGGGTCTTGCTCACGGGGTCCGCGATCGGCTTGTCCCAGTCGAGCGTCGGGACGTTGTGGTCCTCGGTCGCGAGGGTCAGGTCGGGACGGCGCACCTTGCGCCCGGCCAGGCGCAGGCCGTCGAAGGCCTGCGGGCTGGTGACCTCGTGGATGAGGTGGAGGTCGATGTAGAGGAGGTCCGGCTCCCCCGGGGTCGATCGGACGACGTGCTCGTCCCACACCTTCTCCGCCAGGGTCTTGCCCATGACTCGCTCCTCCTCGTTCGGGTCGATGACGGCACCTCTGCCGCCCTCCGTGACGAAGCGTACTCTTGCATCCCAGGATCCGAGACGGCAGTATTGCCATATGGACAACTCGAGCGGCGTCGGAGTTCTCGACAAGGCGGCCCTGGTGCTCACCGCACTGGAGTCCGGCCCGGCCACCCTGGCCGGCCTGGTGGCAGGCACCGGCCTGGCCCGGCCGACGGCCCACCGCCTGGCGGTCGCCCTCGAGCACCACCGCCTCGTCGCCCGCGACATGCAGGGCCGCTTCGTGCTCGGGCCGCGCCTCGCGGAGCTCTCCGCGGCAGCCGGCGAGGACCGGCTGCTCGCGACCGCCGGCCCCGTGCTCGCGCGGCTGCGCGACATCACCGGCGAGTCCGCCCAGCTGTGGCGGCGCCAGGGCGACCACCGCGTATGCGTCGCCGCCGCCGAGCGGCCCTCCGGTCTGCGCGACACGATCCCGATCGGCTCCCAGCTCACCATGCGCGCCGGCTCCGCCGCACAGGTGCTGCTCGCCTGGGACGACCCGGAGCGGATCCACCGCGGCCTGCAGAACTCCGCGTTCTCCGCGGCCGAGCTGTCCGCCATCCGCCGCCGCGGCTGGGCGCAGTCGGTCGGCGAGCGCGAGCAGGGCGTGGCCTCGGTGTCCGCTCCCGTCCGCTCCCCCGGCGGCAAGGTGATCGCCGCCGTGTCCGTCTCGGGCCCGCTCGAGCGCCTGTCCCGCCAGCCCGGCCGGATGCACGCACCTGCGGTGCTCGCCGCCGCCGAGCGGCTCTCCGAGTCGCTGCGCCGCGCGGCTGCGGAGTAACTCCAGCCCCAGCAGTGTCGGCCTGGACGACGAAACTCGCGCTTGGACGAGGATGCTTCCTCGTCCAAGCACCAGTTTCACCGGCCGGCCGGTGAAACTGACCCACCGCTCCCGTCAGAACAGCGCGGCGTCCTCGTCCCGCTCCAGGTCGAGCAGGAGCTGCTTGCGCTCCAGTCCCCCGGCGTAGCCGGTGAGCGTCCCGTTGGCACCGATCACCCGGTGGCACGGGATCACGATCGGGATCGGGTTCGCGCCGTTGGCCGTGCCGACGGCGCGGGATGCGGCGTTCGTCTTGCCGAGGCGTGCGGCGATCTCGCCGTACGACGCGGTCTGTCCGTAGCCGATGCCGAGCAGCTGGGCCCACACGGAGCGCTGCCAGGCGCTGCCGGCCGGCGCGAGCGGCAGGTCGAACTCGGTGCGGTCGCCGGCGAAGTACTCGGCGAGCTGGTGCGCAGCGGCGACCAGGACGGGGTGGTCGGCGCCCTCGGCGCCGAGCGGGCGGACGCCGTCGCGGAACGGCGAGAACTCGATCGCGGTGATCGCGCCGCCCTGCTCGACGAGGCGCAGCGGCCCGATGGGCGATTCGATGACGGTCCACATGGCAGTGCTCATCCTTCCAGCGAGGTCCACAGGTGGAGGAGGGCGTAGGAGCGCCAGGGCGCCCAGCCCTCCGGGGTGATGTCGGCGTCGGGGTGCCGGGCGAGCGCGTTGCGGACGCCGACGTCGGTCGGCAGCCACACGTCGGGGTGCCCGAGTGCACGCAGCGCGATGTAGTCGGCCGTCCAGGGGCCGATGCCGGGCAGGGCGAGCAGCGTGCGGCGTACGTCGCCGCGGTCGGGGCCGCGGTCCAGCACGACCTCGCCCGCCGCGATCGCCGCGCACATCCCGACGAGCGCCCTCCCGCGGGCTCGGGGCATCCGGAACTCCTCGGGCGGCAGGGCCGCGACGGTTGCCGCGTCGGGGAACAGGTGCGTCAGTCCGGGGACCCCGGTCTCGACGGGACGCCCGTGGGCGGCGACGAGCCGGGCAGCGGCGGTGCGGGCGGCGACGACCGTGACCTGCTGGCCGAGGACCGCGCGCACCGCCACCTCGGCGCCGTCGACGTGTCCCGGCACGCGCAGTCCCGGCCGGGCCGCGACGAGTGGTGCCAGCAGCGGATCCGTGGCCAGGTGGGCGTCCACCGCCACGGGATCGGCATCGGCGTCGAGCAGCGCGCGCATCCGGGCGAGCGCGGCGGTGGTGTCACGGAGGTCCTCGACGACCAGGCGCAGCGGCAGGTACGACGACCCGACGCCGTCGAGGTCGGCGAGCTCGACCCGGGCGACGCCCGGCCCGTGGGGCAGGGCGAGCGTGCGGGAGTAGCAGCCGCTGCCGTCGGCCGCGACCTCGGCGACCTCGACGCCGGGGACGGCGCGGTCGGCGAGGAAGCGGAGCAGCGCGGAGCCCCGGAACGGCGTACGAACGGCGATCCGCAGGTCGATGGCTCCGGGGACCTGGCTCGCCGTGGGCGACCTGCGGCCGCGCAGGTGGCTCGGCGTCGCGTCGTAGACCTCGAGCATGGTGTCGTTGAACTGCCGCACGCTCGAGAAGCCCGCTGCGAACGCCACGTCGGCGAGGCTGAGCGTCGTGCTCTCGACGAGCGCACGGGCGGTCTGGGCGCGCTGGGTTCGCGCGAGCGCGAGGGGACCCGCGCCGAGCTCGGCGGTCAGCAGCCGCGAGAGGTGTCGGGAGGTGTACCCGAGGCGGGCGGCGAGCCCTTCGACGCCTTCCCGGTCGACGACGCCGTCGGCGATCAGACGCATCGCCCGTCCGGCGACGGTCGCCGCGACGTCCCAGTCCGGGCTGCCGGGCGTCGCGTCGGGCAGGCAGCGCTTGCAGGCGCGGTAGCCGGCGGCCTGGGCGGCCGCCGCGGTGCGGTGGAAGGAGACGTTGCGGGAGGCGGGCGTGCGGGCCGGGCAGGACGGCCGGCAGTAGATGCCCGTCGAGCGCACCGCGGTGTAGAAGACGCCGTCGAAGCGACGGTCACGCGACTGCACGGCCGTGTAGCAGCGCTCGAAGTCGAGCTGCTCCGGCGTGGTCACTGTGCTCTCCATGTCGTCCATCCTGCCGCCCGCCACCGACAGTCTCTCGCGGAAATCGGACATGACGGTGACCGCAAGGGGGCCGGTTCTGCCACGCTGCTCCCATGGCGGACGCTCCGATCAATCCCCTCGACCTGCTGATCAAGTCCCAGCAGATCGCCCTGAAGCTCACCACCGACGTCCTCAGGGGCGTGCGCGACACCGCCGTCACCGGTGTCACGCAGCCCGACGAGCTCGCCCGGCAGGTCGGCGACCTCGCCGGCGCCGTGGCCGGGATGGCCGGTGCCGTCACCAGCCTGGCGAGCTCGACCGCGCAGCCGTTGCAGGACTTCATCGTGCGCCAGCGCGAGCTCGCCGACACCGTGCACACGCTGGCCGAGGCCCAGGCCGAGCTCGCCGGCGTCGTCGCCAAGCTCGCCGAGCGGCACGCCGACGCGGTTGCCGCGCTGGAGAAGGTCACCGCGCCGGTGTTCGCGATCGTCGGCACCGAGCCGACGCCGCCGAAGACGCGGGCCGCCAAGAAGACGGCCACTGCGAGGAGCACGGCCGCCAAGGACGGACGGGCGGCCACCGGAGACCGGTGACCGCCCGCCGCTTCGTCGCTGAGCTCAGCCGACGTTGATCGCGGTGTCGTCGATGACGAAGCTCGTCTGCAGGGACGAGTCCTCGTTCATCAGGAACTTCAGCGTGATCGTCTTCCCCTTGTAGGCGGCGAGGTCGAACGTCTTCTGCACGTACCCGCTCGACTTGTTCAGGTTGGAGTACGTCGCGAGCGTGCTCGTCGTCGCACCGTTGACGACCTGCACCTTCGCGGTGTCGTACGCCGTCGACGTGGTCGTCTCCGCGCTGTCGATCGCCACCCAGAAGCTCAGCGACGCCGTCGTGGCCGTCGCGGGGATCGTGACCGTCTGGCTCTCGTTCTCGGTCGACGTGCTGCCGTTGCCGCCGAGCCACAGCTTCCAGCTGCCGGTCCGCGCCGCACGGCCGGTGTTGTTGGTGATCGGTCCGCTCGTGCCGGTCCAGCTGACGGCCCCGGACTCGAAGCCGGGGTTCTGGAGCAGGTTGCCCGTCGGGCCGCCACCGCTCGTGCTGATCGTCCACGTGAAGCTGGTGGACCCGGTGGCGCCGGTGGTGTCCTTCGCGGTGACCGTCACGTTCGACGTGGCGGCGGCGGTCGGCGTACCGGACACGAGGCCGGTGCTGGCATTGATCGTCAGGCCGGCGGGCAGGCCGGTGGCCGACCAGGTGATCGTCTGACCGGCCCCCGAGGACGACCCGGTCAGCTGCAGCGAGGTGGCCGTGCCGACGGTGCCGGTGCGGTTGCCCGGGTTGGTGACGGTGACCGTGTTGCCGGCCGTGGTGCAGGTCGGGTCGGCGGTCTGGGCCGGGACGGAGACCGCGTTCCACGCGGCCTTGACGGCGTTGAACTCGGCGCAGGAGCCCGGGAACAGGTTCTTCGCAGCGCTCAGCGTCCAGGTGCGGTACTTGAGGTAGCTCGAGCTCGTGGTCTTCATGAGCATCGCGTTGTAGAAGATCTTGCCGGCCTTCTGGATCCCGATCCCGGTGAGCGTCCCGCCGTTGTTGCACGTGGTGCTGGTCGGGCCCCCGGCCGGGTTGGTGCCCTCGGCGAGCAGGTAGAACCAGTGGTTGCCGGGACCGGCCGCCGAGTGCACCTCGGCGTTCGGGATCGAGCTGGAGTAGCAGTTCGGGTCGCCCTTGGCCGACGGGTTGTACATGTTGCGGATCTCGCCGTCGCCCACGAGGTTGACCTCCTCGCCCACGAGGTAGTCCGGCTCGTCGTACGTGCTGGACTCGTTGGCGTAGTGCTCGGTCAGCGCGCCGAAGACGTCACCGACGAACTCACCGGTGTTGCCGTTGGAGTGGCCGCCCGGGGTGTTCTGGTCGACGCCGTGGCCGTACTCGTGGCCGACGACGTCGAGGTTGGTCAGCCACTCGGTGCCGGCCTGGTTGTGGCCGATCCGGACCCACTCGGTGCCGGTGCAGTAGCCCGGCTCGCTGAGGCCCGGCGGGCAGTAGAACGCATTGACCTCGTCCTTGCCGACGCGCGCCTGCCAGCCGCCGCCGTTGCCGTTGAACCCGTCGCGGCCCAGCCACTGGCTGAGCATCCGGTCCTGGACCTGGAGCGCGTACAGGGTGTCGACGCAGCCGGTCTCCGTGCTGGTGCCGGAGCCGTCACCCCAGCTGTTGTCCGGCCCGGAGACGACCGGGACGCTGTTGGTGGTGTTGTTGTCGATGCGGCAGTCGACGCCGGGGTTGCCGGGGTCGGCCAGCGTGTACGACGACGCGGACGCCTGGGTGGTCTCGATCGCCAGTCCCGGGCCGTTGTGGTGGCCGTTGCCCGTGCCCGTCGCGAAGTGGACCAGCTCGTCGGACTCGATGACGGAGCCCTGCTTCGCGTCCACGTAGACGTCACGGACCGAGCGGTCGCCGTCGGCGGTGAGGCCGCTGACCGTCACCTTCCACGCGAGCCTTGGTGCGGCGAGCGCGTGGACGACGAGCTCGGGCGTGCCCCGCAGCTCCGCGTCGCGCAGCGTCCCCTTCGCCGTCGCGGTCGCGGCGCCCGCCGTCCGCGTCGGGGTCACCGACAGCCGGCCGATCACCTTCTTCTGCGCCACGCTGGTGTCGAGGATCTTGCCGTCACGGTCGGTGACGACGACGAAGTCACCGCCGCGGACCGGCAGCCCGTCATACGTCCGGGTGTAGGACGCGTACTGCAGGCCCGCGCCGCCGCTGACGACGGGCGCGGCCGCGAACTGCTCGTCGTCGCTCGTGCGCAGCTGCGGAGCCTGGCTCGCGATCAGCGCCTTGGCGGAGCGGCGGGCCTTCTGGTGCGCGTCGTCGCGCGGCTTCGCCTTCACCACCGAACCGGGATCGGCGTGGGCGGACGGTGGGGCGAGGGGCGCCACGGCAAGTGCCGAGGCCGTGACGAGGGTGGCGACCAGGCCACCCATCAGGTTGCGCTTCACTTCGAACCAACACTCCTCTTGAGAGTCGGGCTCGCTCGCGCCTCGAAGGTCCGGGGAGTGGCGAGCCGGGTGGATGGCCGGCTCGGCGAGAGGTGGGTGCCGGGCGGCCAGAGCACAACCTCGTGGCTGGCCGAATCCACGGTCAATGGACCGGGACCTGCAAGTTGAAGCAATGCAACAACATGAGGAACGCGCCGGGCCCGCGCGGTGGTCGGAAAAACCAGTCGGGCCCGGTCCAGAAGGACCGGGCCCGAAGCTGTACCCCCGACCGGATTCGAACCGGCGCTACCTACGTGAGAGGCAGGCGTGCTAGGCCGCTACACAACGGGGGCATTCGTTGTTCCGGATCTCTCCGTGACAACGTCGTGAACTCTAGCGATTTCCTGCCTGACCGGCCAAATCCTGACGGAGTGACCTGTCTCTCGCGAGAGCTTCGCTGGGATACTAGGACTCGAACCTAGAACGACTGAACCAGAATCAGCTGTGTTGCCAATTACACCATATCCCAATGGTTTCGGTCTCCGGCCGAGGCCGGCGAACCGAGAACCTACCTTACCCGTCGGGTCGCTCGGCGACCAAAATGGCCCCACCGTCCGGGGTCCTGGTGCGGTTCTGGACGCCCGTCCGGCGGGCCGCCCAGACCGCGAGGAGCAGGTAGCCGACCGACTGGACGAGGGTCACCGGGATCGACCACCAGCTTCCTCCCGTGGGGTTCAGCGCATCGGTCATGTCGCCGAACGCGAGGGCCAGGCCGAAGGCGAGGAAGTTGTTGAGGACGTGCATCGCGATGCCGGCCTCGAGGCCGCCGGTGAGGACCACGAGGGCGCCCGCGACCAGACCGAACGCGAACCGGTCGAAGAAGGTCGGCACGTCCTGGCCCAGGCCGTGAGCCAGCGCGAACAGCAGCGCCGGGACGACGACCGAGACCGCCGCTGCGCCACGTGACCCGGCGCGGGCGGCGAGCCCGCCGAAGGCCTGCGCGAGGTAGCCGCGGAAGACGTACTCCTCCCCCGCTGCCTGCAGGGGCGTCAGCAGCACGATCACGAGCAGGAAGTCGCGCACGGTCGTCGTCCACGGGTTGACGGTGCCGCTCGCGTCGAGCGATCCCGTGCCCTGGTCGGGCAGCACCGCGGAGGCGACCAGCGTGAGACCGAGGGCGACCACGGCGAGGCCGAGGCACACCGCGAACCAGCGCCAGCGAAAGGCGCCGGTCACGGAGGTGACCCAGCCCGGTGTCTGCCCGTGGAGCAGCCGGGCGACCACCCACACCGCGGGGATCGCGGCCGCCCAGCCCAGGTTGACCAGCGCCAGGAAGGACGGCGTGGTCACCTCGCCCGAGAGCTTGTCGACGGCCTCCGTGGACGAGTCGCCGCCCGCGACGAGCACGAGGGTGACCACCAGGCTCAGCACGAGCTGGCCGGCGAAGAAGATCACCAGCAGCAGCGGGATGCCGGCCAGCGGACGCCAGGCGCCCGCCGGCCCGCGCCGCTGGAGCTCGTCGTGCCTCAGTCCGGCTGGGTCAGCCGAGGGCACGCTGCAACCGCCCGAGGCTGCGGTCGCGGCCGAGGAGCTCCATCGACTCGAAGAGCGGCGGCGAGATCCGGCGGCCGGTGACGGCGACGCGGACCGGGCCGAACGCGTTGCGCGGCTTGAGGCCGAGCCCGTCGACGAGGGCGCCCTGCAGGGCGGTCTGGATGGCGTCGGTCGACCAGGTCGGCAGCGCCACGAGGGCGTCGTACGACGCCTGCAGGACCGGGAGGCCCGCCTCGCCGATCTGCTTGGCCGCGTCCTCGGGGTCGACCTCGAAGTCGTCCTCGGAGACGAACAGGAAGCCGAGCATGCTGCTGGCCTCGGAGAGCTTGTTGATCCGCTCGCCGACGAGCGGCATCGCGAGCTCGAGCAGCTGCGCGTCGGCATCGGTGACCGGGTCGCTCACGACGCCGTCGCGCTTGAGGAACGGCAGCACCCGGTGGGTGATCTCCTCGATCGACAGCAGCCGCATGTGGGCGGTGTTGATGGCGTCGCACTTCTTCAGGTCGAAGCGCGCCGGGTTGGCGACGACGTCGGTGATGTCGAAGGCCTCGACCATCTCCTCGAGGCTGAAGATGTCGCGGTCGGCCGCGATCGCCCAACCCAGCAGGGCGAGGTAGTTGAGCAGGCCCTCGGGCAGGTAGCCCTGGTCGCGGTAGGCCAGCGCGTGCGCCTCGGGGTCGCGCTTGGAGAGCTTCTTGTTGCCCTCGCCCATGACGTAGGGCAGGTGCCCGAACTCCGGCGTCGCCTTGGCGATGCCGACCTCCTTGAGCGCCTCGTAGAGGGCGATCTGGCGCGGCGTCGACGAGAGCAGGTCCTCGCCGCGCAGCACGTGGGTGATCTCCATCAGCGCGTCGTCGACGGGGTTGACCAGCGTGTAGAGCGGGTCGCCGTTGGCGCGGCACAGCGCGAAGTCGGGGACGAACTCGGTCTCGAAGGTGACCTCGCCACGGACCAGGTCGTTCCAGGTGATCGAACCGTCAGGCATCCGGAACCGGACGACCGGCTTGCGGCCCTCGGCCACGAACGCCTCCACCTGCTCCTGGGTCAGCTCGCGGCAGAAGCCGTCGTACCCCTGCACCTTGGAGCCGGCGGCCTTGCGGCGCGCGGCCGCCTCCTCGTTGGTGCAGTAGCAGTCGTAGGTGAAGCTGCTGTCCTTGAGCCGCGCCAGCGCGTCGACGTACAGGTCGCTGCGCTCGCTCTGCTTGTACGGCGCGAACGGGCCGCCCACGCCCGGGCCCTCGTCCCAGTCGAGGCCCAGCCACCGCATCAGGTCGAGGATCGCGTTCAGCGACTCGTCGGTGCTGCGCTCCTTGTCGGTGTCCTCGATGCGGAAGACGAAGGTGCCGCCGTGGTGGCGCGCGAAGGCCCAGTTGAACAGGGCGGTGCGGATCATGCCGACGTGGGGACTCCCGGTCGGGGAGGGTGCCATCCGGACGCGGACCGGACCGTTGGGGCTGCTCATGATCGTGCTTCCACCTTGTTCGTGAGGGTTCCGAGGCCTTCGATCGAGATCTCCACCTCGTCGCCGACCTGCATGGGGCCGACACCCTCGGGGGTGCCGGTGAGGATGACGTCGCCGGGCAGCAGCGTCATCACGCTGGAGACGTGCGCGACCAGCGCCGGCACGTCGAAGACCATGTCGGCCGTCGTGCCGTCCTGGACCACGTCCCCGTTGAGGAACGTCTGGACCCGACGGCCCTCGTTGAAGTCGTGCGGGTCGAGGTCGGTCTCGATCCACGGCCCCAGCGGGCAGAACGTGTCGAAGCCCTTGGCGCGCGTGAACTGGCCGTCGGAGCGCTGCAGGTCGCGCGCGGTGACGTCGTTGGCGATCGTGTAGCCGTGGATGACGTCGGTGGCCTGCTCGGCCGGGACGTCACGGCAGATGCGGCCGATCACGACGGCGAGCTCGCCCTCGTAGTGCAGGTCCTGGGTCTGACGCGGGTAGAGGATCGTGTCGCCCGGCCCGACCACGCTGGTGTTCGGCTTGAGGAACATGAGCGGCTCGTCGGGCACGTCGTTGCCGAGCTCGGCCGCGTGGGCCGCGTAGTTGCGGCCGATCCCGACGACCTTGCTGCGCGGCAGCACCGGCGCCAGCAGGCGCACGTCCTCGAGCCGGTACTCCTTCTCGAGCAGCTTGATCCCCTGGTACAGCGGGTCGCCGACGAGACCGACGATCGCCGCGTCGTCGCCGGGCTGGCCGTACTCGTCGAGGTCGCCGGTCAGGACGCCGTACGACGGCTCCTCGCCTGTCGTGAATCTGACGATGCGCACCCGGTGAGCCTATCGACCTACGCTTGCTCGTCGTGAATGCGGAGGAATGGCGTCAGCGAGCCGCGGAGCACGCCGCGCGCATCGACCGCTACGTCGGCCCGCACCTCGCCCGCCGCGGGGCAGCCGTGAAGCACCCGGTGTTCGACTTCCTGTTCACCTACTACTCGTACCGCCCGGCCCAGCTGCGCCGTTGGCACCCCGGGTTCGGGGTCGTGGTGACACCGGGCTCGGAGCTCGAGGGGCTCAAGGGCTACGCGGCTGCCGACGGCGGCGTGGCGGTGACGTCGGCGTACCTCGCCTCGCAGCGCCCCCTCGTCGCGTCGATCCACGAGCTGCTCGCCGCCACCGCCGGCCGCGCCCCGCACTTCGGCTGCTTCGGCCTGCACGAGTGGGCCATGGTCTACCGCCTCTCCGAGGACGAGACCCGCCACGCCGACTGGCCGCTGCGCCTCGGCACCGCCGGCACCGACGAGGTCGTCGAGGGCCACCGCATCGCCTGCTCCCACTTCGACGCGTACCGCTTCTTCACTCCCCCGGCTCGGCCGCTGAACACCCTCGGCCCGGGACGCGACGACCGCCCCGCGTTCGAGCAGCCCGGATGCCTGCACGCCGGCATGGACCTCTACAAGCACGCCTTCCGGCTCTCGCCCCTCGTGTCGTCGGACCTGGTCGCCGACTGCTTCGAGCTCGCCTGGGACATCCGCACGCTCGACATGCGCGCGGCGCCGTACGACCTCGCAGACCTCGGCTTCGAGCCGGTGCGGATCGAGACCGCCGAGGGCAAGGCGGCGTACGTCGAGGCGCAGCGCGGGTTCGCCGAGCGCGGTGCTCCGCTGCGAGCGCGGCTGGTCGAGGAGTGCGAGCGGCTGCTGGAGGCGGCCAACTAGTAGCGACCACGCTTGCCCGGCTTGTCAGGCCGCGGATCACCCGCCGCGCGAGAGCCCAGCAGCCGGTGCCGACGACCGCGGCGCCGATCGGGAACAGCATGGCGAGCGGAGCAGATCGGTAGCCCGAGGCCCACATGTCCGCACCCGCACAGGCGAGAACCAGGCCCAGGAGAATCAGGCTCACGCCGATCAGGATCCAGATGCCGATCGCCGTGAAGAAGCGCCGATCGGAACTGCGCTGGCGCGGGTCCACCGCCACATCATCGACCATCGCCGCTCCAGTGTGAGCGTCCGCGGTCGTCACGAGCGGAAGAACGCGACGATCCCACCGACGATCCCACCGACGATCCCCTGCTCGATGATCTCCTGCTTCAGCCCGGTCATCGGTGGCAGGCGGTAGTCGACGGGCGGCTCCTCGCCCTGAGCCGTGGCCGCCGCGCTCAGCACGGCGCGGGCGACGAGGTCGGCACGCGTCGGGGTGGTTCGACGGTGTCCCCAGGCTGAGTTGGCGACGCCGCCGAAGGTCAGCTCGCGGCCGTCCGCGCACACGAAGGTGAGCCCCTGGCGGCTCACGTTCCGGGCGTCGACGACTTCGCGGAGGGGAATCCGCCGGATCCGGAAGAAGACGCGGACCAGCTCGTCGCCCGTCAGCACCAACCGCCACCGGAGCAGCACGACCGGCAGGACGACGACCGCGACCAGGTCGGAGACGGCGAACAGCGGGACATCGCCATCGGAGAGAACCTCGCCGTCGAGGTACAACCAGGTCGTCCCGCTGACGAACAGGACGCCGATGACGAGCCAGGCGATACGGAGACCGGGCCCCGGGCGCCACACGCCTGGGCCGGACCAGCGCACCCGAGCGTCATCACCCATGGTGGAAGGCTAGGCGCTCCGCTCTCAGGGTGTCCGGCCAACTCGTGTGACCCGGGTGATCGTGAGTGCGTCGTAGGACTCCTTGACGACCTCGACGTGCTGCCACGTGCCGATCTCACGGACCCCCGGGTGGGCGCGGACCTCCTCCAGCACCTCCAGGACCGGGCGCGGGTGGGCGTCGGCGACGGTCAGCAGCAGGTCGGCGCGACCGTAGGTGGTGGCGAGGAAGCGGACCTCGGACATGGCCAGCAGGTCGGCCACGACCGGGGGCGCCGACCCCGCGAGGCGTACGGCGACGCCGGTGACGTGCTGCCCGGCGTACGTCGAGTAGCGGGCCAGTCCGCCGATCCGGACGGCAGACGAGGCGACCAGGCGCTGCACCCGGCGGCGGACGGCGGCCGGGGTGAGGCCGACGGTGTCCGCGAGCGCGACGTACGACGCGCGGCCGTCGACCTGGAGCAGGCCGAGGAGGTCGAGGTCGAGGTCGTCGAGGTCACAGGTGACCGGCCCGACCGGGCCGAGGACGTCGCGGTGGACGGCGTCGTAGGTGAGGACGTCGACGCCGGCGACGCCGGGGAGGGCCCGGACCTCGGCGACGGCGGCGGCGAGGCGGTCGCGGTCGGGCTCGCGGAGCTCGAGGACCACCGGACTCTCGCCCGTGACGACGGAGACCAGGGTGGCGTCGGTGCGCTCGGCGACCGCGCGGGCGACCGGGAGGGCGGGCCCGGTGAGGCGCAGCGACAGGTGGGCGAGCTCGCGGTGGCCGAGCAGCTCCGGGTTCACGGCACCGCGCACGTCGACCACGGCGCCAGCGAGGAGGCGCGCGACGCGAGCGCCGGCCGCAGAGCGGGAGATGCCGGTGCGCTCAGCGACGGTGCGGTGACTGATCCGGCCGTCGGCGGCGAGCAGGGCGACGATCCGGGTGTCGATCTCGTCCACGGTCCTCCTGCAGGTTTTCGCAGCACGCCCTTTGCGCACCGAACAGCCGGTCGATCCGGCGCATCCAACCCTCGATGATCCCAGAATCGACATGATCTGCCCAAGTGACCGGCAGATCGACAACAGAGCCGCCACGACGACCGATGGTTGTGCTTGCGACACCACCGGAGCGGCCGTAGCGTCAGCCGACCGCACGTTGCGCTGGCCCCTGGAGGAACCGTGACCGACGCCCTGACCGAGACCGCGGTGCTCGCCGCGGCCGACCGCCTGGTGGCCGCCTTCGCGGCGACCGACACGGCGGCCTACTTCGGCTCCTTCCGGCCCGACGCGACGTTCTGCTTCCACACCGAGCGGGCCCGCCTCGACGACCGGGCGGCGTACGAGGCGCTCTGGACCTCGTGGCTGGCCGACGGCTGGCAGGTCGTCGAGTGCACCAGCACCGACCGCAAGGTCCAGCTCCTCGGGGAGACGGCGATCTTCACCCACACCGTCCGTACGACGGTCCGGCCGGCCACCGACGCACCCGAGGAGTCCTACACCGAACGCGAGACCATCGTGTTCGCCGACGGCCCCGACGGTCTCCTCGCCGTCCACGAGCACCTCTCCACCACTCCTGAGTGAGGCCCCGATGAGCACCGAGACCGACGAGCCCACCCCCGCGCACACCGGAGTCGCGACCCCGGCCGCACCGCCGTCCGCGACCACGATCGAGGTCAACGGCATCGCGCCGATCCCCGACGACGAAAGGTCCGCCTCGCCCCTGGACCTGTTCCGGCTGATCTTCGGCGGCGCGAACACCTTCGCGACCGTCGTGCTCGGCACCTTCCCGATCGTGTTCGGGCTCTCCTTCTGGCAGGGCTTCGCCTCGATCCTGATCGGCCTGCTGCTGGGCGCCGCACTGCTCGCACCGATGGCACTCTTCGGCGCCCGCAACGGCACCAACAACGCGGTGTCGTCCTCGGCCCACCTGGGCGTGCACGGCCGGGTCGTCGGCTCCTTCCTGTCCCTGCTGACGGCGCTCGCGTTCTTCTCGATCTCCGTCTGGTCGTCCGGCGACATGCTGATCGGCGCCGCGCACCGCGCGATCAAGATCCCCGAGAACGACGTCAGCCTCGCCTTCGGCTACGGCCTGTTCGCCGTGCTCGTGCTCGCGGTCTGCATCTACGGCTTCCGCTTCATGCTGCTCGTCAACAAGGTCGCCGTCGTCGCGACGACGGTGCTCTTCGTGCTCGGCATCATCGCGTTCGCGGGCGACTTCGACCCCGGCTTCGCGGGCACCGCCACCGGCGACCTGTTCTGGCCGGCCTTCGTCGGCGCGGTCCTCATCGTGATGTCGAACCCGGTCTCCTTCGGCGCCTTCCTCGGCGACTGGTCGCGCTACATCCCGCGCGAGACCCCGCACGGCAAGCTGATGGGCGCCGCCTTCGGAGCCCAGCTCGCCACCTTGGTGCCGTTCCTGTTCGGCCTCACCACCGCCACCATCGTCGCGACCGAGCAGCCCGACCTGTTCGCCGCGGGCAACTACGCGGGCGGCCTGCTCGCCATCTCGCCGGGTTGGTTCATGCTGCCGGTCTGCGCGATCGCCGTCATCGGCGGCCTGTCCACGGGTACGACGTCCCTCTACGGCACCGGCCTCGACTTCTCGAGCGTGTTCCCGCGGTTCAACCGGGTCCAGGCGACGACGTTCATCGGCGTCTTCGCGATCGCGTTCATCTTCGTCGGTCGCTTCGCCATCGACGTGGTCACCAGCATCAGCACCTTCGCCGTGCTCATCGTCGTGTGCACCGCGCCGTGGATGGTCGTGATGATGATCGGCTGGTACACCCGTCGCGGCTGGTACGACTCCGACTCGCTGCAGGTCTTCAACCGGCGCCAGCACGGCGGCCGCTACTGGTTCGCCCACGGCTGGAACTGGCGCGCGATGGGCGCCTGGCTGGTCTCGGCCGGCGTCGGCCTGATGTTCGTCAACCTGCCCGGGCAGTTCGTCGGCTGGCTCGGCAACCACGCCAACGGCATCGACCTGAGCATCCCGATCAGCCTCGGCCTCGCTGCGGTGCTCTACCTCGCGGCACTGCGGATCTTCCCCGAGCCCGCGGACGCGTTCGGCCCCGAGGGCCCGCGCCTGGTCCCGGCCGGCCCGGCCGCGAACCACCCGATCGTCGGCGACTGAGCCCTGTGGCCTAGCGCGCCGCGATCCCGTCGTACATCACGGCGCGGATCGCGGCGCTCAGTCGTTCCTGCTGGGCCGGCGCCGGGTCGCGCATGCCGGCCAGCACCGAGCCGAGGATCATCCCGTTGATCGACTGCGCGGTCGGCTCGACGTCGAGGTCGGCGCGCAGGTAGCCGAGCCGCACGCCGTGCTCGAGGTAGGCCGCAGTGAGGGGCGTGGTCATCGCGAACAGGTCGAGCATCCGCTCCCGCATGGCGTCGTCGATGCCGGCCGCCGAGAGCAGCAGCGGGGCCACCCGGGGATCCTCGCTGAAGATCTGCGCCAGCGCGGTGCCGATCCGCGCGGTCTGCGCGCGGTACTCCTCCAGCGTGCTCACCGCCTCGGGCGCGTTCTCGGCGCCGAGTGCCTCGACGATGCGGCCGATCAGGTCGTCGATGACGTGCTCGACGATGTCTCGCTTGTTCTCGAAGTAGCGGTAGAACGTGCCGTGCCCGATCCCGAGCCGCGCGGCGATGTCGGCGATCCCGGTCGCGTGGTAGCCCTGCTCGGCGAAGCACGTGAAGGCGGCGTCGATGATCTCGCGCCGGGTCTCGGCCTTGCGCCGCTCCAGCCGCGAGAGCCCCTCCGTGGTCGCCGTCATGACACCGGAGCCTATTGCAATCCCCCAGATCTGACGATACGTTCCGAAACTGACATCCCATTCCGGTTCTTGGATCTGAGGTGGACGCATGGGGCGCGCACTGGTCATCGGATGCGGCGGCACACTGGGCTTCGCCTGGACCGCCGCCGTGCTCGCGGAGCTGGAGCGGAAGGGCTGGGACCCGCGCACGGCCGACGTCCTCATCGGTACGTCGGCCGGTGCCGAGCTGGTCGCCCGCCTCGGCGCCGGCATGTCCGCCGCCGCTCTCCAGGGCGATGGCGGCGACCCGCCGCGGGCACTCCCGCCGCTCCCCCGCCCGGGCCTGCCGGGACTCGGCCTGACCCGGGCCGCGCTGACCGGGCACGCGGACCTGCTCGCCGGCCTGGCCGGACTGCTGCCGCGCGGCGGCGGTGACCCGCAGTGGCTCGTCGACCTGGGTGAGCGGCTGGCCGACCCCGTCACCGGATGGGTCGCCCACCCACGGACCTGGCTGGTCTCGGCCGACGCCCGCACCGGCGAGCGGGTGCCGCTCGGCCACCCCGACGCCCCGAAGGCCGCGCTGGGACAGGCGATCGCGGCCTCGTGGGCGATCCCCGGCTGGTTCCCGCCGGTCCGGATCGGCGACCGGCAGCTCCTCGATGGCGGCGCCGTCTCCCCCACCTCGGCCGACCTCCTGCTCCCGCAGGTGCAGGACGGCAGCATCGACGAGGTGGTCGTCGTGGCCCCGATGTCCAGCCGGGGCGGGGCCCCCGCCCGCGGCCTGAGCCGGGTCGAGCGGCTGCTGCGCCGGCCGATGACCCGCCGCGTCGACGACGAGGTCGCGCAGCTGCGCGACGCCGGCGCCCGCGTCGTGCGGATCGAACCGACCGCCGCCGACCTCGAGGCGATGGGCCCCAACTTCATGGACGGCTCGCGGCTCGCACGGGTCCGCGAGGAAGCCGCCCGCTCCGCTCCTGCCCTCGTCGACCACCTGGAGGTCCTCCGATGAATCACCCCACCCCGATCGACCTCGCCGGCGCGCACGTCGCGGTCACGGGCGGCGCCCGCGGCATCGGCCGCGCCACCGTCGAGGCGTTCCTCACCCGCGGCGCCAAGGTCTCCTTCGGCGACCTGGACCTCGACCTCGCGCAGGCGACCGCCGGGGAGACCGGCGCGAGCGCCCACCACCTCGACGTGGCCGACCGGTCGTCGTACGACGCGTTCGTCACCGCGGCCGAGGAGGAGCACGGCCCGGTCGACGTCCTCGTCAACAACGCGGGCGTGATGCCCAACGGCGCGTTCCTGGACATGGATCCTGCGCTGGACCGGCTGATGATGGAGGTCAACGTCCACGGCGTGCTGCACGGCATGCGCCGGGTGCTGCCCGGCATGGTCGAGCGCCGTCGCGGCCACGTCGTCAACGTCGCCTCGCTCGCGGGCAAGTTCCCGATCCCGGGGCTGGCGGTCTACAACGCCAGCAAGTTCGCGGTGGTGGGCCTGACCGCCGCGACCCGCCTGGAGATGGCGCCGCACGGCGTCACGCTGACCGCGGTGCTGCCGTCGGCCGTCGACACCGACCTCGCCTCCGGCCTCGACATGAGGCCGATCCCGAAGGTCACCCCGCAGCGGGTCGCCGCCGCGGTCGTCGGCTCGGTCCGCAGCCGCGAGGCCGAGATCGCCGTGCCGCGGTACGTCGGCGTGCTGGCCGCCACGACCACGCTGATCCCCACCGGCGTGCTCGACCGGGTCCGCAAGGTCGTCCGCGACGACCGTGCGCTGCACACCGACACGACCCAGCGAGCCGGCTACTCCGCGCGACTCGACGCCGCCGCCACCGAGAGGACCGTCCGATGAGCGCGACCGACACCCACGTCCACGACGCCGTCATCGTCGGTGCGGGCTTCGGCGGCATGGGAGCCGCCATCGAGCTCCAGCGCCAGGGGTACGACGACCTGGTGATCCTCGAGCGCGAGGACGACCTGGGCGGCACCTGGCACGTCAACCGCTACCCCGGCCTCGCCGTCGACATCCCGAGCTCGACGTACTCCTACTCCTTCGAGCCGAACCCGCACTGGTCGCGGCTGTTCGCGCCCGGGCCCGAGCTCAAGCGCTATGCCGTCCACGTCGCCGACAAGTACGACCTGCGCCGCCACATGCGCTTCGGCACGGTCGTCGAGGGCGCTCGCTGGGACGAGGGGACCTCCCTGTGGGAGGTGACGATCGCCGGCGGCGAGGTCGTGCGCGGCCGCTTCCTGCTGACCGCGACCGGCTTCCTCTCACAGCCCAGGCTGCCGGACATCCCCGGCGTCGAGGACTTCGCGGGCACCGTCATGCACACCACCCGCTGGGACGACGACGTCGACCTGGAGGGCAAGCGGGTCGGCATCATCGGCACCGGCGCGACCGCCGTCCAGCTCATCCCGGAGCTCGCGAAGGTGGCCGACCACCTCACCGTCTACCAGCGCACGCCGATCTACGTCAGCCCCAAGCTGGACGGCCCGGTGCCGGGCATCGTGCGCGGCGCGTTCGCGAGGGTGCCGCTCACCCAGAAGGCGACGCGGCTGCTCGGTACGTCGATCCTCGAGGTGATGATGGTCGCCGGGGTGCTGCACTTCCGCGACCTGCCGTGGGCGAACGCCGCCGGCAAGCGGGTCTGCGATGCGCACCTCAGGCGGCAGGTGAAGGACCCGGAGCTGCGGGCGAAGCTCACGCCCGACTACGACTTCGGCTGCAAGCGGCCGACGTTCTCCAACACCTACTACCCGACGTTCACCCAGCCGCACGTCGACCTCGAGACGACCAGCATCGACCACGTCGACGCGAGCGGCATCGTCACCGCCGACGGCAACCGGGCGGACCTCGACGTCCTCGTGCTCGCCACCGGCTTCAACCTGTGGGACGTGAACTTCCCCGCGATCCGGATCGTCGGGCGCGAGGGGCGCGACCTCGGTGCCTGGTGGAGGGCGAACCGGTTCTGCGCCTACGAGGGCATCACGGTCCCGAAGTTCCCGAACTTCTTCTCGCTCAACAGCCCCTACTCCTACTCGGGCCTGTCGTACTTCACGACGATCGAGACCCAGATGGCCCACATGGGGCGGGTGCTGCGGGCGATGCGGAAGCGCAGCGCCGACGTCGTGGAGGTCACCGAGGAGGCCAACGACCAGTTCCTGGACCGGATGACCGGCCTCCTCGACAACTCCGTGTTCAACGCCGGCAGCTGCGCCACCGCCCGCAGCTACTACTTCAACCAGCACGGGGAGGCGGTGCTGCTGCGCCCGACGTCGACGTTGAGCGCAGCACGCGAGGCCACCCGCTTCCCGCTGGACGACTACACGTTCACCGGCGCGAGGGTCTCCGCCTCGACGTCCTGACGGGTCATCGCCCGGTGCCGGGTCTCCGGCATGAGCAGCACGCACACCACGCTGCCGAGGGCGAAGGCCGCGAGCATCCAGCCGATCGCCTGCGTGTTGCCGGCCTCCGCGAAGTCGGAGGCGAGGTAGGGCGCGGTGCCGCCGCCGATCACGCCGGCGAGGTTGTAGGCCATCCCGGCGCCCGTGTAGCGGTACTCGGTGCGGAACATCTCGGGCAGCATCGCGCCGGCCGGGCCGTAGGAGGTCGCGAAGATCGCGAGCGTGCCGAACAGGCCGATGGCGAAGGACGCCGCCGTGCCGTGGTCGAGGATCGGGAACAGCGCGAAGCCCCACGGGACCGCGATGACGCACGAGCCGAGGACCACCTTCCTGCGCCCGATCCGGTCGCTGAACACGGCCGAGAGCAGCGTGATCGAGCCGAACACGAACGCGGCGGCGACACCGATGGTGAGGACCGTGGGGCGGGACAGGCCGAGCGTCGTGGCGCCGTACGACGTCAGGAAGGCCGTGCCGACGTAGAAGAACGCGAACAGCATCGCCAGCGAGCCACCACCGAGGAGGATCTCCTTCCACTGGTGGCGCAGCGCCGAGGCGAGCGGACCCTGCGTCGAGGCGCGGGTGCGGGCGCTCTCCTGGAACATCGGGGTCTCCTCGACCTTGAGCCGCACGTAGAGGCCGACGGCCACCAGCAGCGCGCTCGCGATGAACGGCACCCGCCAGCCCCAGTCGAGGAAGGCCGGGCTGGCGTCGCCGACGACGCGGTTGACGAGCAGGAAGGTGCCGCTCGACAGCGCGAACGCGAGGGCCGGGCCCATCTGCGGGAAGGCGCCGTACAGGCCGCGCTTGTGCGCCGGCGCGTACTCGGCCGCGAGCAGCGTCGCACCCGCCCACTCGCCGCCGACTGCCAGGCCCTGGAGGAAGCGCAACGCCACGAGCAGGATCGGCGCGGTGATGCCGATGGTGGCAGCGCCGGGCAGCAGTCCGATCGCGACGGTGGCCGCGCCCATCAGCAGCAGCGTGCTGATCAGCGTCCTCTTGCGGCCGAGCCGGTCACCGAAGTGGCCGAAGCCGATCGCGCCCAACGGCCGCGCGATGAACGCGACGGCGAACGTGGCGAAGGAGGCCACGCTCGCGGCGGAGTCCCCCAGCGCCGGGAAGAACACCGTCGGGAACACCAGCGCCGCGGCGGTCCCGTAGATGAAGAAGTCGTAGAACTCGATGGTCGTGCCGGCGCAGCTCGCGAAGGCCACCCGCCGCATCGGGGTCGGTCGTTCGGACATGGAATCCACTCCTCGGGGTTCGGTCGATCGCCCGGAGTGTGAGCGGGGCCACAATCCGCCCGAACCCCTCGAAGGGGGTACTACCCCCCAAGGAGGGTGCTCTCGTTGCCGCCTGTGACCGCAGTCACCTACCGTTGAGGGCATGTCCCTCGACCTCGTCCAGGAGGCGCCGCACGACGGCAGCCGGCTGCTGCGCACGCTCGCAGCCTTCCGGGCCACAGGGCACAGCGACATGGCGTTCGGTGGTCCCGTCGTCGACAACGGCAACACCCTCGCCATCACTGGCCTGCACAGCGCCCAGACCCGCTCGCTGCAGGGGCTGCGGGTGCGCTCCGGCTACGGCCTCGGCGGCAAGGCGCTGCTGATGGGCCGGCCGGTCTCGGTCACCAACTACCACGACGCGCGCGGCATCACCCACCAGTACGACGGACCGGTCCGCGCCGAGCAGCTGGAGACCGTGACGGCCCTGCCGATCGTGGTCGACCGGATGCCGCGGATGGTCGTCTACGTCGGCCACCGCGCACAGGTCGTCCTCGGCGACGTCTGGTACGACACCTTCCTCCCGCTCGTGCGCCGCCTCGAGCGCGAGATCGCCGTCGACGACGAGGTACGCCGCCGTGTCGGCGCCCTGCGCGGCCTCGGCCGGCCCGCGGCCCCCGCACCCCAGCCCGACGTGCAGCTGACCCGCGCCGACCTGCGCGACATCTCCGACGAGCTCGCCGACCTCGCCGCCCTGGTGCAGGACGAGACCCTGCGCGCCCGCCTCGAGGAGGTGCGCAGCCGCGTCGACCACGGCCGCTCCCCCGCCGAGCCCACTGCCCGCCGCGCCCCTGGTGCCGTGCCGACCGGTCTCGCCGCCCGCGAGATCGACGTGCTCGCCCAGGTCGCCCTCGGCCAGAGCAACCGCGAGGTCGCGGCGTCGCTCGGGCTGGTCGAGAGCACGGTGAAGTCGTACCTCAAGAACGCGATGCGCAAGCTGCACGCGACCAACCGGGTGCACGCCGTACGGCTGGCCCGGGAGGCGGGCGTCATCGACTGAGGCGGATCGGCACGCGGCGCCTACACCTTCCGGGCCACCACCCTGTAGTTCTCGTCCTCGAGACTGAAGGTGCTCGTCTCGGTCCGGAGACCGACCCTGTGCAGCTCTGCCTCGAGCTCGTCGTACCGGTAGGGCCAGCACGACAACAGCTCCGAGCGGACCAGGACCGACCCGGCGGCATCGACTTGTGCGACCGCGATCTCGATGTGGTGCTCGTCCTCCCAACGCGGCGCGATCTCCCAGCGGTAGATCACGACGGCATCTCGACCGTTCCGGCGAACGAGACGGTCCCCGATGTCCAGCCGCGAACCCCTCGACCTCACCAGTTCCCACGTGCGGGAGGTGAGCACCAGGCGCCCGCCGCGGCGCAGGACCCGTGACATGGACTCCAGGGCAGCAACCCTGCCGCTCGCGCCCTCGGCATGGTGCAACGAGTTGCCCACGCAGAACACCATGTCGAAGGTCTCGTCGTCGAAGTGGTCGGGCAGGTCGCGCCAGTCCGCCCGCACCGACCGGACAGGCGCCCCGAGCTCAGTGGCCAGCTCCGCAGTCCGACGAACCATCGCCTCACTGGCGTCAGCGGCGACAACCCGCATGCCTCGAGCGGCGAGGCCCACCGCCAGCTGTCCTGTTCCGCACGAACAGTCCAGGACGTCAGCGTCCGACGGCAACAGTGCGAGGACGTCATCGAACGACGCAGCAAAGTCAGCTGGCGCCAGCTTCGCGTCCGAGATCAGCCACTCGTACACCTCAGCGAGCGCCTCGTACCCCGTCACAACCACTACCTCCGTCGGGCGGCCGATCCTCTGCGCCAGATCAGTACATCAGCGGAGCTCGTCGCTCTGCCAATGGGTTTCGCAAGGCGAACCCGTCTGCCCATGCCGATGAGCGGGCTAGGACCTGGGTCGTGTCACGATCGCGCGAACGGGTGTCAGGGCGAGGTCGATCAACCAGAAGTTGACCGCCGCAGTGAGCAGAGCCAGCAACGGAGTGGCGAGCAGCAACATGCCCAGACCGCTGATCAGGTTTCCGGACTCGCCGAGGGCCATTCCCCAGGAGGCGAGCGCGCCCGCCACCTCGTGCCGGCGGGCGGAGGAGCTCGCACTCTTGTGTTCGAACATGTGTTCGAGTAGGATGAGCGCATGACTTCTCCCGGGGCGCTCGACCAGGCCACAGCCGTGGCCGAGCGTGCCTCGGTGCTGGCCGGCGCCGAGTGGGACGCGGTCGACGGGCCGGACGTGGTGGCGGGCGTGGAGGCGATCGTCGCGGCACGCTCGTTCCTCGATGCCGCGTTGCTGCGCGGGATCGAGCGGCTCGAGGCCACCGACGCGGTCCGGGGGTTGGGGTGGGCATCGGTCAAGGACTTCCTCACCCACCTCACCGGTGGTCACAAGGGGACTGGTGGTGGGCTGGTCCGTGCGGTCGAGCAGCTGCGTGACCTCCCCGAGGTGCAGGCGGCGTTGGAGTCGGGCCGGGTGACGTTGCCCCAGGCCCGGGCGATCGCGTCGAAGGTCCACACCTTGCCCCGGGTGCCGCAGTTCCGGACCGCGGTCGCTGGGCGGATGCTGGAGCTGGTCGACGTCCGTGGGCACGACGCGTCGGATCTGCAGACCGTGTTCGGTGACGTGGTCCGCGAGCTCGACCCCGACGCCGCGCTGGTCAACGCGGAGAAGGAACGCGCGAAGGCCGAACGCGCTGCCCATCACGCCCGGCACCTGTCGTTCGCCGAGGACGGCCACGGCGGAGTCCGGGTGAAGGGCTACGGCAGTGTGGAGGACGTCGAGAGGATCAAGGCGACCCTCCACCCCCTCGCCGCCCCGGCCACCACCGAGCCCGGCTCGTGTGGCGGCGTGAACCGGCAACCCGGTCAACCGATGTTCGACGACGACGGGGTCTCCACGAGTGCTGCGTGTCTGACCCCGGGCTGCCGCCACGATGGGCGTGACCCCCGTGAGGCGGGTGCCCGACTCTGGGACGCGCTGGTCGACGCGTGTGACCGGCTCGCCGCCAGCGACGACCAGCTGCCCCGTGACCACGGCACCAAGCCCCGGGTGGTGGTGCTGATCGACCAGGAATCCCTCGAGCAGCAGGTCATCGACGCCGGACTCGCCCGCAACGGACACACCCCGACCGGGGCCCGGGTTTCGGCGGCCGCGGTCCGCCGGATGGCGTGTGACGCCGAGATCATCCCCACCGTGCTCGGCACCCACGGGCAGGTGTTGGACGTCGGGCGTGCCCAACGACTCGTCACTGCCGCGATCTGGACCGCGTTGGTCGTCCGCGACCGGCACTGTGCGTTCCCCGGCTGTGCCCGGATGCCGTTGGCCTGCGATGCCCACCACATCCGTCACTGGGCCGACGGCGGTGTGACCAGTCTCGACAACCTCGTGATGCTGTGCCGCCACCACCACGTCCTGGTCCACCAGACCCCCTGGGCCGTCCACATCGACGAGGACACCGGTCAACCCGTGTGGACCCCACCACCCCGCAACACCCGCGAGGGCTACCGCGCTGCGGGGATCACCTACGCACCCGCCCGACCCCGCGCCGCCTGAGCTCGCCCGGTCACTGCGAAGGCTGGGCGCGGTACGCGTCGGCTAGCGTCGTCGCGTGCCTGCACCACACGACCGCGTCGCCGTCGTCACCGGAGCCAGCCGTGGGCTGGGCAAGGGAATCGCGCTTGCCCTGGGGGACGCGGGTTACACCGTGTACGTCACCGGCCGCAGCACCGAGCCCGGCACGCACGACCTCGGCGGCACCATCGGCGAGACGGCCGCGCAGGTGACCGAGCGGGGCGGGACCGGGATCGCGGTCGCGTGCGACCACCGCGACGACGCCGCCGGGGCGGCCCTGGCCGAGCAGGTGCGCCGGGAGCAGGGAGTGCTGGACCTGCTGGTCAACAACGCGTTCGCCGTTCCCGACGACATCACCGCGAGTGGTCACTTCTGGGAGAAGTCGCTGGACGCGGTGGCGACCTTCGACGTGGGACTGCGCTCGACGTACACGACGACCTGGCACGCCACTCCCCTGCTGCTGGACTCGGCCGAGCGGTCTCCGCTGATCGTGAACATCTCGGGCTTCGGCGCGGTCTGCTACCTGCACGGGCCGGCGTACGGCGCGGTCAAGGCCGGCGTCGACAAGATGACCCACGACATGGCCGTCGACCTCGACGGGTCGGGGGTCAGCGTGGTGTCGCTGTGGCCGGGCCTACTGCGCACCGAGCGCACCATGCGCGTCGTCGACGCCGACCCGGACCTGTACGCCGCGTCGCTGCCGATCATGGAGCATCCCGAGCTCACCGGCCGGACGATCGCCGCGCTCGACGCCGGGCCCAGCACCGCGAAGAGAGAGCGTTCCGGTCGGGCGCTGATCGGCGCGGAGCTGGCGATCGAGCTGGGCGTGACCGACGTCGACGGCCGCGTCCCGGTCTCCCGCCGCAACCTGCTCGGCGCTCCGCTCAGCTACAGCGACGCCGTCGTCCGCTGAGCGACAGGGGCGGTCAGGCTCGCTCAGGCTCCCGCGCTCGGGGTTGGGTCCATGACCGGCCCGGCGGCGAGCAGGGCCCGGGCGATCAGCTCGTGGCCGGCCGCATTCGGGTGGTCGCCGTCGTCGGCGAGGAGCCGGGTCGGGTCGGGGCCGGCACCCGTGAAGGTCGCGGCCAGGTCGACGTAGCGCGCTCCGGTGGCGCCCGAGACCGTCCGGATGACCGCGTTGGCGCGCACGGTCAGGGCGCGGGCGGCGGCGAGGCCGGTCGGGCCGTAGTCGTCGCGCGCGACGTCGCCGTCCTCGAAGACGTTCCAGTAGCCGGTCACCAGCACCGTCGTGGGCTGGTCACCCCGCAGCATCCGGATGATCCGGAGCGCCGAGGCGAGGCGGTCGTGGAGCGCGGTGAGCTCGGCGCCGACGCAGTCGACGGCCGGCGAGCAGCTGCCGCTGACGATGTCGTCGTGCTGGTCACCGAAGTCGTTGGCACCGATCGTGACCAGCACGATGTCGGCCCGCCGGACTGCACCCCGCAGGTCCGCGGTGCGCAGCGCGTCGAGCAGGTCCGCGCTGTCGCTGCCGCCCACGGCACGGTTGTCGACGGTGACCCGGGTGTGCGTCGCGGAGCCGAGCAGGTCGCCGTACCGAACCGGGAAGGGTTCACAGCCGCACGCGCTTCCTGCCGGCACCGAGTCGCCGAGCGCCAGCACGTACGCACCCGGTCGCGCCGAGGGGCCCGTGGCTCCGACCTGGACGGGACCCGGGGCGCGGACACCCACCACCAGTCCCCAGGCGACGAGCACGAGGACCAGTGCGACCAGGCACCGCCGGAGCACGGTCCGGGTCAGCCGCCCATCGCGTTCGGGTTGCGCCACTGCCGCTCGAACGGCAGCCGCCAGGCGTACGGCGCCACCAGCTGGTGGATCTGGTTCGGACCCCAGCTGCCCTGCCGGTAGGGCCGGACGACCGGCGGGTTCTCGAGCAGCGGCTCGGAGACCTCCCACAGCCGCTCGATGCCCTCGGCCGAGGTGAACAGGGTCTGGTCACCGCGCGCGGCGTCGTAGATCAGCCGCTCGTAGGCCTCGAGCACCGAGCCGGCCCAGGTGGTGTCGCCCATCGCGAACTGCATGGAGAGCTTGTCGAGCTTCATGCCGGGCCCCGGCCGCTTGCCGTAGAACGACAGCGACATCTTGGCCTTGTCGGCGAGGTCGAACGTCAGGTGGTCGGGGCCGTGGTCGCCGACGCCCGAGTTCTTCGGGAACATCGAGCGGGGCGGCTCCTTGAACGCGATCGAGATGATCCGCGCCCCCTCCGCCATCCGCTTGCCGGTGCGCAGGTAGAACGGCACGCCGGCCCAGCGCCAGTTGTCGACGAAGCACTTGAGCGCGATGAACGTCTCGGTCTCCGACTCGGGAGCGACACCCTCGATGTCGCGGTAGCCCTGGTACTGACCGCGGACGACGTTCGCCGGGTCGATCGGCATCATCGAGCGGAAGACCTTGTTCTTCTCCTCGTTGATGGCGTCCGGGTGCAGTGAGGTCGGCGGCTCCATCGCGGTGAACGCGAGGACCTGGAACAGGTGGGTGACCACCATGTCCTTGTAGGCGCCGGTGGACTCGTAGAAGTTCGCGCGCTGCTCGAGCCCGAGCTCCTCGGGCACGTCGATCTGCACGTGGTCGATGTTGTTGCGGTGCCAGATCGGTTCGAAGAGGCCGTTCGCGAACCGGAACGCGAGGATGTTCTGCGCCGCCTCCTTCCCGAGGAAGTGGTCGATCCGGTAGATCTGCGACTCCGCGAAGGTCTTGTGCAGCTCGGCGTTGAGCGCCTTCGCAGAGACGAGGTCGACGCCGAACGGCTTCTCCATGATGATCCGGCTGCCCTCGGCCAGGCCGGCGTCGTCGAGTGTCTTCACCACCGACAGCGCGGCCTTCGGCGGGACGCTGAGGTAGTGCAGCCGCACCCGGTCGCCCGACCAGTCCGCCTCCGCCTTCTCCACCGCGGCCCGCAGGCCCGCGGGGCCCTCGCTGCCCGGCGCCCAGTGCAGCAGCTTCGCGAACTCCGGCCAGGCCGCCATGTCGCCGTCGTCCCCGGAGAACTCCTGGACGGCCTCGTGCACGAACTGCACGAAGGAGTCGGTGGTGTGCTCGTCGAGGGACGTACCGATGATCTGCAGCTGGGGCAGCAGCCCGGTCTCGAACAGGTGCAGCATCCCCGGCAGCAGCTTGCGGCGGGCGAGGTCTCCCGTCGCGCCGAAGAGCACGACCGTCACGGGCTTCTGGGTCTTCGGTGCCATGTCGTCCACAGTGCCTCCCTGTTGTTTCCAGCACGTCAAGTCTGCCGTACCCCGCACATGGCGCGAGAAGACCGCGGCGCGGCGGGAACCAAGCGGCGGCGCTGGACCTCGTCGGTGTGTCAGGGACGACTCGGCGTCCGTCGCCACCCACGACAGGAGACTCCGATGTCATCACGCACGATCACGGCCCGCGTGGCGGTCGCTGCGGCGTTGCTGCCGCTGGTCGCCGGCTGCTCCGACGACGAGGGCACCAAGGCGTCCGGGAGCGAGCCCACCCCGAGTGCCACGGCGCAGGAGAGCCTGCTGCCGAACGGCGCCCGGCTCCTGCCCGCGCCCGGCGAGGACTCCTCGCTCGTCGCGGGGCGGTACCACGTCCCGCTCGACGAGACGCTGGCCTTCGAGATCGACCTCCCCGCGGGGAGCGAGGGCGACAGCGGCGGCCTCTACCTGATGACCCCTGACTTCGTCTTGAAGTCGGAGGTCGCGACCGATCGGTACGGCGTGGCGAGCGACCCCTGTGTCGGCGACGGCATCACGCCGGTCGGGCCGCGCGTGGCCGACCTCGTGAAGGCGATCCGGCACCAGCCCGGGCTCAAGGTGAGCCGGCCGCGCCCTGAAACGCTCGGCGGCGCAACCGGCACGTACCTACGGGTCCGGATCGACCCGGCCTTCGACGTGTCGTCGTGCCGTGACCACCAGGTGAACCTGCCCGGCATCCACGGCACCAACAACAACGTCACCCCCGCCTACGTCGGAGAGTGGTGGATCCTCGACACCGGTGGCCGGCGAGTCGTCCTCCAGGGCATGTGCGACCCGTGCGAAGCGGACGCGTCCGATCGCGTTCGCGAGGTCGTCGACACCATCACCTTCACAGCAGCGCCCTGACGCGGGACCGTGGTCACAGATGACGGAGGTGCTCATGGACAGCAGGCGGGAGGCAGACGATCTCGACGTGCTGTACGCGGGGTGCTACCGCCGCCTCGTCGTCCAGATGTACGCGATCTGCGGGGTCATGGCCGACGCAGAGGACGCCGTCCAGGAGGCCTTCATCACGGCGATCCGCAAGCGCCGGACCCTCGTGAGCGTGCAGAATCCGGAGGCCTGGATCCGGACCGTCGCGCTGCACCGCCTGCACCACGGCTGGCGGCATGCCGCGGTGGTCCGGCGGCACCAGGCCACCGAGCGGCCGCCGCAGCCGTCCCTCGACGTGGGTCCGGAGCACGTCGCCCTCGTGACGGCGCTGGGCCTGCTCGACGCAGGCCAGCGCGAGGTCGTCGTGCTGCACCACCTCGCCGACCTCTCGGTCGCCGAGATCGCCGCTGACCTGGGCCTGCCGGTCGGCACCGTGAAGTCTCGCCTGGGCCGGGGCCGGGCCCGGTTGGGCGAGCTGCTGGCGGAGAAGGAGGAGCCGAGCCATGGCTGACTGGAACTCGCTGCGCGAGGTCGGCGAGGACGTCTCGCCTCCCGCCTTCGAATCGCTGGTGCGCACCGCCCGCTCCCGGGACCGCCGCAACCGGATCGCCGGAGTCGCCGCGGCACTCGCCGTCGTCGGCGCCGGGGTCGGGATCGGCCTCCACACCCGCGACGAGGCCGGTCCCCCAGAGCCGGTGCATGACCCGACACCGGTCGTGGTGCTCCCCGACGGTGTGCGCGCCCTGCCGACGTCCGCCGTCGGAGAGGAGCCGCCCGCCCTCGACGAAGGCCGCTACCGCTTCCCGCTCAGCGACACCCTCGCCCTCGACGTCGACCTCCCGTCCGGCACCCGTGCCGAGGTCGGCGGCCTCTACATCCTGACGTCGAACGGCCTGCTGAAGGTGGAGGCGGCCACCGAACGGTACGGCGTGGCCGAGGACCCGTGCCACGGTGACGGCATCACTCGCGTCGGACCCACCGTCGCCGACCTCGTCGAGGCGATCCGCACCCAGCCCGGCCTGCAGGTCTCGCCTCCCGAGCCCGTCACGATCGGCGGCGCCCAGGGCCAGTACCTGCTGATGCGGATCGATCCCGACTTCGACGCCCCCATCTGCCGCGACGGACAGGTCAACCTGCCCGGCATCGACGGCACCAACAACAACGTCACGCCGAGCTACGTCGGCGAGTGGTGGATCCTCGACGCGGGCGGCCGGCGGGTGGTCCTGCAGAGCATGTGCGATCCGTGTGCGGGCGATCCTCCCAGCGCCATCCGGGAGATCGTCCAGTCCATCACGTTCCCGGAGTGAGCCGCTGGCGCAGTCCGTCGAGCAGCAGGCCGAGGCCGAGGGCGAAGTCGGCGTCCGTATCGTCCTCGTGGGAGAGCACGTAGCGCAGCAGCGTGCGGGCACCCACCCCGGCGAGGTCGGCGCCGGCGCCGGCGCGCTCGAGCGCGTCACGCAACGGGCGCTCGAGGGCCTCGGCGTCGGCGCGGTTGACCTGGGCGATGAGGACGGCGCCGTCGCGGTGCCGGCGCATCGCGTCGCGCAGGCCGAGGCAGAGCAGCTGCACCTCCGCGTCCCAGGCCATGATCTCGGCCGGACGCCGGCCGCGGCGCAGGATCTCGTCGGCGATGGCGGCGAGCAGCGCGTCCTTGTTGGTGAAGTGGTGGTAGAGCGCGCCGGGCTGGACGCCGAGGTCGCCGGCGAGACGGCGCATGGACAGCGCGTCGAGGCCGTGCGCGTCGAGCACCTCGATCGCCCGCGCGACCACGTCGTCCCTGCGGTACCGCACCCTGCAGCTCCTCGTCCCGTGCGGGGCCGCGTTGACCCCGGTGCGACACCCAGCCTAACCTGAACACCGTTCAACTGCGCGACACCATGCGCCCCCCGGAACCGAGAGTGACCCGATGACCCGCCGTACCCCCACCACCGACGTCGCCCTGATCGCCGGCTTCGCCGCGCTCATCGCGGTGTGCGCCATCCTGCCGGACATCAAGACCGGCATCGGCGTCCCGTACTCGCTGCAGACCTTCGGCGTGCTTCTCGCGGGCGCCGTGCTCGGCCCCGTGCGCGGCTTCCTGTGCGTGGTGCTCTACCTGGTCGCGGGCCTGGTGCTGCCGATCTACTCCGGCGGCGCGTCCGGCATCTCGCACTACAGCGGCGTCACCGCCGGCTACCTCGTCGCGTTCCCGATCGCGGCCGCGCTGTGCGGCTTCCTCGTCTACCGCAACCGCCACAACGCCACCCAGTTCGCGTTCGTGTTCACCTGCGGCCTGCTGAGCAGCTTCCTCGTGGTGCACACCCTCGGACCGCTCAACCTCGCCTGGCGCGCGGACCTCAGCCTCAAGGAGGCGTTCGGCTTCGACGCCGCCTACTTCCCCGGTGACATCGCCAAGAACGTGGTGATGGCGCTCGTCGCCACGGCCGTGCACCGCGCGTTCCCCGACCTCGCGGCCCGCACCCGCCCCGCCGAGGTCGAGGAGACCTCCGCGGCGTGAGCCGGATCGAGCTCGACCGGGTCGTCGTCCGGGCCGCGACGCCCGGCGGCCCGGCTCCCGAGGTCACCGTCCTGCGGGAGACCACGCTCGACCTCACCGAGCAGCGGATCGCGCTGATCGGCCCCAACGGCTCGGGCAAGTCGACCCTCGCCCGACTGGTCAACGGGCTCGTCGAGCCGACGTCCGGCCGGGTCAGCGTCGACGGACTCGACGTGGCGAGGAAGGGCCGGGAGGTACGACGCCGTGTCGGCTTCGTCTTCACCGACCCGAGCGCCCAGCTGGTCATGCCGACCGTCGTCGAGGACGTCGCTCTGTCGCTGCGCCACCAGGTGCGCGGGCGCGAGGAGCGGACGCTCGCCGCGCGGGCGGTGCTGGCGTCGTACGGGCTCGACGAGCTGGCCGACCGCAGCGTGCACACGCTGTCCGGCGGCCAGCGCCAGCTGCTCGCCCTGGCCGGGGTCCTCGCGACCGAGCCGGCGATCCTGGTGGCCGACGAGCCGACCACGCTGCTCGACCTGCGCAACGCCCGGATGATCGGCGACCTGCTGCTCGGCCTCCCCCAGCAGCTGGTGCTCGCCACCCACGACCTCGACCTGGCACTGCGCTGCGACCGGGCGCTCCTCGTCGACGACGGCGCGGTCGTCGCGGACGGCGCACCCGGCGAGGTCGTCGACCACTACCGCGCGAGCGCGGGGTGACCGCCAGTCCGCTCGGCGACTACCAGCCGGGCACCTCCGTGCTCCACCGGCTGCCCGTCGGCGCGAAGCTGCTCGGCCTGCTGGTGCTCAGCGTGGTCGCGGTGGCCTTCCGCGGGGTCCCGACCACCGCGGGGCTGCTCGGGCTGGCGGTGGCCTGCTGCGCGATCGCCGGCGTCCGCCTCGGCCGGGTGCTGCGGGCACTGCGCGGGGTCGCGGTCGCGATGACCCTGCTGGCGGCCTACCAGACCTGGCAGCGGGGTGCCGAGCACGCCTTCGTCGTCGTCGGCGCCCTCGTCGCGCTCCTGCTGCTGGCCACCGCCTTCACCACGACCACGTCCGTCGAGCGGATGGTCGACGCGATCACCCGCTGGCTCGGGCCGTTGCGCCGACTCGGCGTCAACCCGGAGCTGGTCGCGCTCGCCTTCTCGTTGATGATCCGCGGCATCCCGCTCACGCTCGCCATCGCCGGCGAGACCCGCGACGCCGCCCGCGCGCGGGGGCTCGAGCGCAACCCGCGCGCCTACCTCACGCCGCTCGTCATCCGGGTCGTCGCGCACGCCCGGGCCACCGGGGACGCGCTGCACGCGCGGGGCCTCGGCGACGACTGACGGCGCTCACCTCTCCCCAAAGCCGCGGATCCCGGCTATCCTGAGCGACCTGAACACCGTTCAGGTCGGATCCAGGACCGCACGAGGAGCACCATGACCACCACGACGACCGCCCCGAACTTCGACGAGCTGGCCACCCGCATCCTCGGCGGAGGCGCAGCCACCGAGGCCGACGCGCTCGCCGTGCTCCGGGCGCCGGACGCCGACCTGATGTCGGTCGTCGCAGCAGGGGCGCGACTGCGGCGCGAGCACTTCGGCAACACGGTCAAGGTCAACTACCTGGTCAACCTCAAGTCCGGCCTGTGCCCCGAGAACTGCAACTACTGCTCGCAGGCGATGGGCTCCGAGGCGCCGATCCTCAAGTACTCCTGGCTCTCCAAGGAGGAGACCCTCAAGCAGGCCGGCGCCGGCCTGCGCGGCGGCGCGACCCGGGTCTGCATGGTGTCGTCGGGCCGCGGTCCCTCCGAGCGCGACATCGACAAGGTCGTGGAGATGACCGAGGCCCTCAAGGACGAGTACGACGGCGTCGAGGTCTGCGCCTGCCTCGGCCTGCTCAAGGACGGGCAGGCCGCGCGGCTCAAGGCAGCGGGTGTCGACGCCTACAACCACAACATCAACACGGCCGAGTCGCACCACGACAACATCGTCCAGACGCACACGTACGACGACCGCGTGGACACCATCGGCAAGGCCAAGGACGCCGGTCTGTCGCCGTGCTCCGGCCTGATCGCGGGTCTCGGCGAGACCGACGAGCAGCTGGTCGAGGCGCTGTTCGCGCTGAAGGCGCTGGACACCGACTCGATCCCGGTGAACTTCCTGATGCCGTTCGACGGGACGCCGTACCAGAACACCTGGGAGCTCTCCCCCATCCGCTGCGTGAAGATCCTGACGATGGCGCGCTTCGTGTGCCCCGACAAGGAGATCCGCATCGCCGGCGGCCGCGAGATGCACCTGCGCACGCTGCAGGCCACCGCCCTGCAGGTCGCGAACTCGATCTTCCTCGGCGACTACCTCACCTCCGAGGGCCAGGACGCGCTGACCGACCTGCACATGCTGCGCGACAACGGCTTCTCGATCCTGGGCATGGACCAGGGCGCCTTCGACGAGCTGATCGCCTCCCACGAGGCCGGCGTGACCCACCGTGCCCACGCGACGACCCCGTGCGGCTCGGCGGCCGGCACCGGGTGCGGCGACGGCTGCGGCGGCTGCTCGGTCGCCGCCGACAGGGCTGACACCAAGGCTGACAACAAGCCGGTGATCCGCACGCGAGGTGCGGGCACCGAGGTCGCCGCCAACGCCTGAGGTTGCCGTGATGGCTGATCTCCCGGTGACCGAGCTCGTCGAAACCCTCGCCTTCGACCGCGAGCACCTCTGGCACCCCTACACCTCGATGACCGAGCCGACCCCGGTCCGGCTGGTCACGGCCGCCCGCGGCTGGGAGCTGGAGGTCGACGGCCGGTGGGTCGTGGACGGGATGTCGTCGTGGTGGTCGGCGATCCACGGCTACCGGCACCCGGCGCTCGACGCCGCGGTCGCCGAGCAGGCCGGCCGGTTCAGCCACGTCATGTTCGGCGGCCTCACCCACGAGCCCGCGGTGGAGCTGGGCCGGCGCCTCGTCGAGATCACCCCGGCACCGCTGGAGCGGGTCTTCCTCGCCGACTCCGGCTCGGTGAGCGTCGAGGTCGCAATCAAGATGGTGCTGCAGTACCAGCGCGGGGTCGGCCGGCCCGAGCGCACCCGCATGCTCACCGTGCTCGGGGGCTACCACGGCGACACCTTCGACTGCATGAGCGTCACCGACCCGATCGGCGGGATGCACTCGCTGTGGGCGGGACTCCTTCCGGAGCAGGTGTTTGCGCCCCGGCCGCCGTCGTACGACGCCGACCCGACGGCCGTCGCGGACTGGGCCGACGCCGTGCGCAGCCTCGCGGAGCAGCACGCCCACGAGCTGGCCGGCATCATCGTCGAGCCGCTGCTGCAGGGCGCCGGCGGCATGTGGCCCTACCCCGTCGCCTGTCTGCAGGTGCTGCGCGAGGTGGCCGACGAGCACGGCCTGCTGCTGGTGTTCGACGAGATCGCGACCGGCTTCGGCCGCACCGGCCACCTGTTCGTCAGCGAGCTCGTCACGCCCGACGTGCTGTGCCTGGGCAAGGCACTGACCGGCGGCTACCTGACCCTCGCCGCCGTGATCACGACCGACGCCGTCGCCCGCGGCATCTCCGGCAGCGAGGCGGGGGTCGTCATGCACGGTCCGACCTTCATGGGGAACCCGCTCGCCTGCGCCGTGGCGAGCGCGTCGATCGACCTGCTGCTCGCCTCCGACTGGAGGGCGACGGTCACCGCGATCGGCGACCAGCTGAGCGCCGGGCTCGCTCCCCTGCGCGACCTGCCCGGCGTGGCCGACGTCCGCACCATCGGCGCCGTCGGCATCGTGCAGCTCGACCACCTCGTCGACGTCGTCGCCGCCACCGACGCCGCGCTCGCCGCGGGCGTGTGGCTGCGCCCCTTCCGGGACCTGGTGTACGCGATGCCGCCGTACGTCGCCGGGCCGGACGCGATCGACCAGCTCATCGGCGGCATGACGGAGGCGGTGAAGGCCGGATGACCACCTGGGAGAAGTGGCTGGAGGCAGAGGCCGGGCAGCGGGAGGCCGCGGGCCTGACCCGGCGGCTGCGCGCCTGGGCGGCCGACGACGCGACCATCGACCTCGCCGGCAACGACTACCTCGGCCTCGCGCGCGACCCCGAGGTCCGGCGGGCGGCCGCGGACGCCGCGCTCCGGTGGGGATCGAGCGCCAGCGCGTCCCGCCTGGTGACCGGCACCTTCGTCCTGCACGAGGAGCTCGAGCTCGAGCTCGCCGACTACCTCGGGCAGCCGGCGGCACTGGTCCTCTCGACCGGCTACCACGCCAACCTGGCGGTGGTGACCGCCCTCGCGGACCGCACCACCCGGGTGCTCTCGGACGCCCACATCCACGCCTCGCTGGTCGATGCCGTCCGGCTGTCGCGAGCCCGGCTGAGCGTCGTACCTCACAGCGACGTCGACGCCGTCCACGCCGGCCTGGCGGCCGCCGCCGAGGCCGGTGAGCGGGCGATGGTGCTCGTCGAGTCGGTCTACTCCGTGCTCGGCGACGCCGCACCACTGGTCGAGCTCGCCGCCCTGTGCGAGCAGTACGACGCCCTGCTGGTCGTCGACGAGGCCCACGGCGTCGGTGTCCACGGGCCCGGGCTCGTCGCCACGCTCGGGCTCGCCGGGCTCCCCCACGTCGTCGTGACCGCGACCCTGTCGAAGTCGCTCGGCGCCCAGGGTGGGGCCATGCTCGGCTCGTCCGCGCTGCGCGAGCACCTCGTCAACCGGGCCCGTCCGTTCATCTTCGACACCGGCCTCGCGCCGGCCCCGACCGCGGGCGCGCTGGCCGCGCTGCGGGCGATCCGCGCGCGGCCCGAGCTGGGCGCGACCGTACGGACCCGGGTCGCCTCCCTCGCCGACATCCTCGGCGTCGTGGCCCCTGCGGGCGCGGTGCTCTCGGTGCCGATGTCCTCGCCACAGGCCGCCGTCGCCGCCCAGGCCGCGGCCCTGGAGGCCGGGTTGCGGGTCGGCTGCTTCCGGCCACCGTCGGTCCCCGACGGCATCTCGCGGCTGCGGATCACCGTCACCGCGGGAGTTCCCGAGGACGACTGGGCGCGGGCGGTCGAGGTGCTCGTCGACCTCGTGAAGGAGCACCAGTGACGCGCGTCGTGGTGGTGACCGGCACCGACACCGGGGTCGGGAAGACCGTCGCCACCGCTGCTCTTGCGGCCCGTGCGGTCGCGGCCGGAGACCGGGTGCTCGTCGTGAAGCCGGTGCAGACCGGCGTGGGCGGCGCCGACCCGGACGTGCCCGACGTCGACACGGTCGCCCGCCTCACCGGCGCCGACACGGTCCAGCTGGTCGCGCTCGACGAGCCGCTCGCGCCCGACACCGCCGCGCGCCGCCAGGGCGTGGCCATCCCGACCGTGCGCGAGCACGTCACCCGGATCCGCGAGCTGCTCCCGGACTACGACCTCGTGCTGGTCGAGGGCGCGGGCGGCCTGCTGGTCCGCCTCGACACCGAGGGCGGCACCCTGCTCGACCTCGCCCGCGACCTGACCTTCGCCCTGCGCCGCCGGGGACCGGACGACGTCGTCTCCTCACCCGTGGAGGTCGTCGTCGTCACCCGTGCGGGTCTCGGCACGCTCAACCACACCGAGCTGACCACCACTGCGCTGCGGGCGGTCCAGGTCGAGCCCGCGGGCCTGGTCATCGGCGCCTGGCCGGCCGAGCCCGGCGTGGCCGAGACGTGCAACCGCACCGACCTGACCCGCCTGACCGGTGTCCCGGTCCTCGCCGTCATCCCCGACGGTGCCGGGGACCTGCGTCCCGATGAGTTCACGACGGCCGCGCCGGGATGGTTCGGCCCCACTTCCTGACCGGAACTGGCGCTTCTTGGCCGTCGCAAAGGGCAGGAAGCGCCGGAATCACCGCTGAAGCGGCGATTCCCGCACCTCACCACAGCGGCGGGTGGCGGTCCTTCCATGGTGCCGCGGCCTCGACCTGCGCGGCGAGCGAGATGAGCAGCTCCTCCTCGGCAGGGCGGGCGGCGAGCATGACGCCGACCGGTAGTCCGTCGGAGGTCTGGTGGAGCGGCAGCGAGATCGCCGGCATGCCGGTCACGTTCCACGCGGAGGTCCACGGTGTGAAGCGCTTCTGCGCCTCGAAGTCGGCCGCCGGGTCGTCGTCGTCGCGGAGGGCACCGACGGGCAGCGGCGGGGCGGCGAGGGTCGGGGTGAGCACGATGTCGTACGGCGCCAGCGCGACCAGCGCGCCCGCGGCGTAGCGGCGCATCGCCCCGATCGCCAGCCCGAACTCCGGTCCGGAGACGGCCTCGCCGCGCTCGCCGAGCCAGCGGGTGAGCGGCCTGATCTGCTCGCGCTGGGCAGGCTCGAGCGGAACCGTCGAGAGCGCCGTGAGCACCGCCCAGCAGGTCTCGAAGACGGCGACCGCCTCAGGCGGCAGGGGCACCTGCACGTCCTCGATCACATGACCGAGCGAGGCGAGCAGGCGCGAGGCGTCGTCGTACGCCTGCTGGACCTCCGGGTGCACCTCGACGTCCGCGATCACCGGCCGGTCGAAGCGGGCGATCCGCAGCCGGCCGGGCTCGCGGCCCGCGGCGGACAGGAAGGTCCCGGTCGGGTCGGGGGCCCAGGCCGGGTCGCCGGCGCGGCGGCCGGCGAGCACGTCGAGGAGCGCCGCGGCGTCCGCGACCGTGCGGGCGATCGGGCCCGACACGGCCAGCCCGACCGGGTCGCCGTACACGGGGAAGCCGCTGATCCGGCCGCGGGTCGGCTTCAGCCCGACCAGCCCGCAGCAGGACGCCGGGATCCGGATCGAGCCGCCGCCGTCGGAGCCCTGCGCGACCGGCACCAGCCCGGCCGCGACGGCGGACGCCGCACCCCCCGACGAGCCACCCGCCATCCGGGTCGTGTCCCACGGCGTGACGGCGGGCGGGCGACCCTCCGGCTCGGTGTAGCAGGGTGAGCCGAACTCGGGCGTGCTCGTCTTCCCGAGGCTGACCAGTCCGGCGTCCTCGATCGCCAGCGCGACGCTGTCGGACACGTCGGGCACGTAGCCCGCGAACGCCGGTGACCCGAACGCGGTCGGGACACCGCGGGTGAGGTTGAGGTCCTTGATCGCCGTCGGTACGCCGGCCAGCGGGGACGCACCGTCCCCGACCGGACCCACCGCCGCGACCTCCCGGGCGCGGCGCCGCGCGGCATCCGGGTCCCGGTGCACGAACGCGCCGTCGACGTACTCCTGCGGGAGACGCGCGGCGCGTTCGAGGTAGTGCTCGGTGAGCTCGACGGGGCTGATCTCGCCGGAGCGGATCAGCGCCCCCTGCTCGAGGGCGGTCAGGTCGTGGAGTTCGGCCACGACCCGACCCTAGCCGTCGGGTGCTCGGGCGAGATCAGCGCTGCTGGAAGGCGAGGACCTCCGAGGCCGGGCCGCCGAGGTAGGCGTCCTGGTCGAGGACGGCGCTGTTCTTGCCGGCCGGCGACGGCAGGCCCTGACGGGCGTTGACGACTCCGTTGAGCAGGCCGCCGACCCCGCACCCGGTGGCCGCCGGGACGGCGAAGGACCGGTCGACGACGACACCGCCCCGGGCGTGGATCAGGCTGCCGGCCTCGCCGACGGGCACGAACTCGAAGGACCCGGCCTTCTCCATGGCCAGGTGCAGCACGATCGGGTTCGCGTTCGACCCGATGTAGCAGCCGCCGCCGAGCAGGGCGTTCCTGAGCCGGATCTTCACGGGCAGGGCGACCACCTCGCCGCCGTAGATCGAGGCGAGGATGTCGATCTGCGGGAGCTGCGTGGTGGCGAGCTCGACCGTGGCGGTCACGTCGGTGAGGCCGGGCAGCAACCGCTCGACACCCGGCACGCCGAGCAGCCCGCCGGGGACCTGCATCGGGGACGAGGTGAACACCTTGCCGGGCGTCCCGAAGGTCTTCTCCCCTGCGCCGACGCTCGCGATGCCGAGCGAGAGCACCGACTGCGCCGTCACGGGCACGGTGCCCTTGCCGATCACGAAGGTGCCGCCGGTCACCACGGCGGTGACGCACGACGTCGACGCGTCGTCGGCCTCGGCCAGCATCTGCTGGGCCGGGCAGTTGCGGAAGACCTCGAACGGGTGCGGCTCGTCGGCCGCCCGGGCGGTCGGGACGAGGGTGGCGGCCGGGAGGGCGACGAGCGCGACGAGAGCGGCGAGGCGGGCTCGGGCACGACGGGACGGGAGCAGCGGCATGGGTTCTCCTGGGAGCGAGGGGTGCAGCGATCGGGCCCATTCAGCCGAACCCTCACCAGAAGATCAACTCTTGTTGTGACGCGCTGTCACCGGTAAGGAGCCTCACCAAAAATGCCGCTGCCGCACGCGGTGGGCGTGCGGCAGCGGCGTCGGGACGGCGGGGTCAGGCCGCGCTCACCTCGGGGGCGAACTCGACCAGGGTGCCGAGCGCGGCGAGCAGCTTGGCGCGGACCTCGGGGTCGGTGGTCGGGTCGACGTCGACGGCCGGCTGGGAGACGGTGACGTCCTCGACGACGATCGCACCGGCGATGCCGGCGGAGCGAGCGGTGTCACCGTGGGCCCACTTGCCGCCGTAGGGCGTCGGGGTGGCACCGATGACGCCGAACGGCTTGCCGACCACGGCGCCGGCGCCGTACGGGCGCGAGATCCAGTCGATCGCGTTGTTGAGGACCGCGGGCATGGTGCCGTTGTACTCGGGGGTGACCGCCAGGACGCGGTCGGCGGAGGCGACGCGCTCGCGCAGGGCGACGGCGGCGGCAGGGGCAGACTCGCCGTCGAGGTCCTCGTTGTAGAACGGGACCTCGCCGAGGCCCTCGATGATGTCCAGCGTGACGCCGGCCGGCGCCTCGTCGCGCAGGATCTCGGCGAGCTTGCGGTTGAGGGAGTCGGCCCGGAGGGATCCGACGAGGACGGCGACGCGGGTGCTCTGGGTGTCAGTCATGGAGGTCGAAACGGACCACGGTCCGCTTTCATTCCCGGGGTGCGAGGAGTTTTTTCGCGAACGCCTGTCGGCGCCGCGACCTAGGGTGGCCTCACCATGCCGAAGGACCTCCCGCTGATCACGACCGCGCCCGTCGTACGACGCGACGCCGCCCGCAACCGGGAGGCGCTGCTGCGGGCCGCGGCCGAGCTGATCGAGAGCTGCGGGGTCGACGACCTCACGACCGAGGCGGTCGCCGCCCGGGCGGGCGTGGGCAAGGGCACGGTGTTCCGGCGGTTCGGGAGCCGCGAGGGGCTGATGGCCTCGCTGCTCAACCACCGCGAGGAGGAGTGGCAGGCGAGCGTGATCAGCGGGCCCCCGCCGTTGGGCCCGGGTGCGCCGCCCATGGAGCGGCTGCTGGCGTTCGGCGCGTCCCGGCTTCGCCACCACCGCGAGCAGGCCGCGCTCATCGAGGCGGCGGGGACCACGTGGGGCGAGAACTACGCCGTGCTCGGGTTCGTGTCGTTGCACGTGCGGATGCTGCTGTCCCAGCTCGGGGTGCAGGGCGACCTGGGCTACCTGGCGACGGCGCTGGTCGCGCCGCTGGGCGTGCCGGTGCTGCGCCAGCTGATGGACGCCGGCGGGATGAGCGAGGCGCAGGTCGTCGCCGGCTGGAACGACCTGGTCGCGCGGGTCGTCGCTCAGCCCAGCGCCACCCGCAGCAGCTGACCGTCCCAGTCCTGGAAGGTCGGGAGCTCCGCGGGCCCCGGCCAGTGCGCGGCGACGACGTAGAGCCGGTCGCCGTCGATCGCGCAGGCGAACCCGCCGCGGTCCAGCTCGACGGTGCGCAGCACCTCGCCGCCCTCGGCGACGCGGACGCAGCGCCGGTGCGGGACGTCGGCGTACCAGGCGGCCCCCTCGGCATCGAGGCAGATGCCGTCGGGGTTGTCGGTGCCGAGGTCGGCCCAGATCCGCCGTCGCGACAGGGAGCCGTCCTCGGCGATGTCGAATCCCACCAGCTGCGAGCGGTAGGAGTCCGCGACGACCAGCGTCCGGCCGTCGGCGGTGAGGGCCATCCCGTTGGGGAACGCGAGGTCGTCGGCCACCACGCGGGCGGTGCCGTCGGGCAGCACGAGCGCCACGAAGCCGGGCGCCCGGGCTCCGTCCGGCGGGCCGACGGCGAAGTCGAAGTCGCAGCTGTTGACGTACGCCCGGCCGAGGCGGTCGACCACGATGTCGTTGTGGCCGTACGACGACAGCCCGGCCAGGTCGGCGTACCTCACCAGGGTGCCGTCCGGCTCCCGGACGAGCAGCGCGTGCACCTGGTTCGACACCAGGACCAGCCGCCCGTCGGGCAGGAAGTCGAAGCACAGCGGCAGCGACGGGTGCTCGACGACCACCTCGACGCAGTCGTGCTCGTCGACCGCGATGATCCGGCCGTGCGTCCAGTCGCTGAACCAGATCCGGCCGTCGTGCCACCGCGGTGACTCCACCAGGCCCAGTCCGCTCACGAGGGTGTCCATGCAGGATGGACCGGCCGCGGCCGCGGGACTCATCGCCCGCGGCAGCAGCGGGAGATCAGTCCTGGTGGTGGCGCAGCAGCCCGTAGGTGAGGCTGTCCACGAGCGCCTCCCAGGATGCCTCGATGACGTTCGCGCCGACGCCGACCGTCACCCACGAGGACGCGCCGTCGGTGGTCTCGATGAGCACACGGGTGATGGCGTCGGTGCCGTGGCCCTGGTCGAGGATGCGGACCTTGAAGTCGATCAGCTCGAACTTCGCGATCTCGGGGTACGCCTGCTCGATCGCCGAGCGCAGCGCCTGGTCGAGCGCGTTGACCGGGCCGTTGCCCTCCCCCGTCACGACGTAGCGCACGTCGGCGGCGGTGAGCTTCACGGTCGCCTCGGAGACCGCCTCCTCGCCCGGCGCGGCGTGGGTGAGCGTCTCGGTGATCACCCGCCAGCTCTCGACGTCGAAGTACGACGGCCGCCGGCCGTCCACCTCCTCGGCGAGGAGCAGCTCGAAGGACGCGTCCGCGGCCTCGAAGGTGTAGCCGCGCAGCTCGAGCTCCTTGACCCGGTTGGTCACCCGGGTGACCAGCTCGGGGTTGTCGGAGAGGTCGAAGCCGAGCTCCTTGCCCTTGAGCTCGATGGTCGCGCGACCGGCCATGTCCGAGACGAGCAGACGCATGTCGTTGCCCACCCCGGCCGGGTCCATGTGCTGGTAGAGGTCGGGGTCGACCTTGATCGCGCTGGCGTGCAGGCCGGCCTTGTGCGCGAAGGCCGAGGCGCCGACGTAGGGCTGGCGCGCGGCCGGCGGCACGTTGGTCACCTCCGCGACGGCGTGGGCGATCCGGGTGGCCTCGGTGAGCAGGCCGGGCGGCAGCACCTGCCGGTCGAGCTTGAGCTCGAGGTTGGCGACGACGTTGACGAGGTCGGCGTTGCCGGTGCGCTCTCCGTAGCCGTTGATGCAGCCCTGGACGTGGGTCGCGCCCGCCTCGACGGCCGCGAGCGTGTTGGCGACCGCGAGACCGGTGTCGTTGTGGCAGTGGATGCCGACGCGGACCTGGGTCGTCTCGAGGACGTCGTTGACGACGTCGGAGACCCAGCCCGGAAGCATGCCGCCGTTGGTGTCGCACAGCGCGATGACCTCCGCACCGGCGTCGTACGCCGTCCGCAGCACCTCGAGCGCGTAGGCCCGGTCGAGCCGGTAGCCGTCGAAGAAGTGCTCGGCGTCGAGGAACACCTGCTGTCCCTCGGCCCGCAGGTGGGAGACGGTGTCGCGGATCATCGCGAGGTTCTCCTCGAGCGTGGTCCGCAGCGCCTTCTCGACGTGCCCGACGTGGGACTTCGCGACCAGGGTGACGACGCCTGCCCCACTCTCACGCAGCGCCGCGACCTGCGGGTCGTCGGCGGCGAGCAGGCCGGCGCGTCGGGTCGAGCCGAACGCCGCGAGCCGGGCGTGCTCGAGGTCCAGCTCGACGGCTGCGCGCCGGAAGAACTCGGTGTCCTTGGGGTTCGCACCCGGCCAGCCGCCCTCGATGTAGCCGACGCCGAGCCCGTCCAGGTGCCGCGCGATGGCGAGCTTGTCGGCCACCGTGGGGTTGAGCCCCTCCTGCTGCATGCCGTCGCGCAGGGTGGTGTCGTAGACGTGGAACGAGCCGTGGAGGTCGAGCTGCTGGTTCATCGGGGATCTCTCGCTGGGTGTCACCTGGGCAAAACAAAAGCCTCCCGACAACGAGAGGCTGGCGCGTCCGACGGGCGTCGGACGCGCTAACTAATGATCGTGGTGATGGTGCTCACGAGGTCAGTGTGCCACGGATGCCCGCTCGCCCGGCTCGGAGTCCACGGGCTCACAGGTCGAAGGGGCCCGTGGTCCAGGGGAACCACGCGACTCCGTTGCCGGCGACGAGCACGCCCAGGCCGGCCGCGACAGCGAGCACCAGCGCGCAGGTCAGCAACCACGGCACCGGCCGGCGCGCGAGCGGGGCGAGCACCCGCGAGAGCGGCGAACGGAACCTGCTGCTGCCCGGCCCGGACCACAGCGCGACGCCGAGGGTCGCGCCGCCGGCCAGCAACGTGGTCGGTACGTCGAGCGCCAGCGCGTAGGCCAGCAGGCCCGCGGCCACGCCGAGCCCGGCGCTCCAGGACACGAGCACGACCGTGCCGGTCACGGCCCGCAGGAGGTGCCACGGACTGGTCGTGACCCAGCGCAGGCCGTCGTACCACTTGACGCCGCGGACCGTACGACGACTGGCGACCGCCGACGCCGCCAGGGAGCCGGCGCGCAGCAGCCACACGGCGAGCACGACCACGGCGGTGGCGACCCACGGTGCGGCGGCGAAGCCTGCCCCGAGCGCGACGGCACCGAGCCCGACCGCCGTCCAGCGGCGCAGTCGCTCGGCGAGCGGGGGCTTCGGCTGTGCGACGAACGCCTGCTCGAGGTCCCAGGCCTGGTCGAACTGCTCCTCCATCCGCGCCATCGCCGCGGCCGGCGGCGGCGGCGCGGGCGGAGGTACGGGCGCGGCGGCCGGTGCCGCCTGGGTGGGCAGGACCTGGGTGCCGGGCGCGGCCGGCTCCGGCACCGTGGGCGGGGTGTCCGGCCCGGGCGGCACGGGTGCGCCGCCGTGCGCGGCGAGCGCCAACGGGAGCGTGAAGTCGTCGGGGACGGGGCCCGACGGGGTGAACAACGCGCCGGGCGGGGGCGCGGGAGGCAGCTCGGGCCGGGTGCTGAGCGGGCGCAGCCAGGCGAGCAGCTCCTCGAGCAGCGGCCGCTCGAGCGGGTCGGGGTCGAGGGCGGCGGCGAGCACCTCGGCCAGCGGGCTCTCGATGCCTGCGAGGTCGTGCTGGCCACGACGGGTGCGATCCATGACGGCCATCGAGGGACCGCGTCCGTACGGCGGGCGCCCGCTCGCGGCGTAGGCGACCGTGGCCGCCCACGCGTGCACGTCGGCGGCCGGGGTCGCCTCGTCCCCGTACAGGATCTCGGGAGCGAGGTACCCGGGCGTGCCCAGCAGCCAGCCGGTCTGGGTCAGCCGGACGTCGTCGGCGACGCGCGCGAGCCCGAAGTCGATGAGGATCGGGGTGCGGCCCTCCATCAGCACGTTGCCCGGCTTCACGTCACGGTGCAGGACGCCTGACCCGTGCACCGCGGCGATCCCCTCCGCGAGGCAGCCGGCGAGCCAGAGCAGGTCGCGGCCGGCGACCGGGCCCTCGGTCGCGACGTGCTCGTGCAGGGAGAATCCCGGGACGTAGCGGGTGACGACGTAGGGCACCTCGGCCCACGGGTCGGCGTCGAGCATCTCCGCGACCCAGGGGCTGCGCACCCGGGTCAGCGAGCCGACCTCGCGCGCCAGCCGGTTGCGAGCCTCCTGGTCACCCACGACCTGCGGGCGCAGCACCTTGAGCGCGACGCGCTGCCCGTCGGGACCCTGCGCCAGGTGCACGATGCCCATCCCACCCTCGCCGAGCTTGGTGAGCAGCGTGTAGCGCCCCACGTGCGTGGGCGCGCTGCTGTCCGGGCGGAGGGTCACAGCCAGAGGCTACCCAGCCGGGCACCGGATCAGGCCCGGGCACACCGGTCGCTACGCCCGACCACGGGCGTCGAGCTCCGCGACCAGGCGCTTCGGGGCGACGCGGCGGTACGACGCGTCGGCCAGCTCGGCGATCTCGGCCCAGTCCACGTCGGGGTCGGCGAGGTCGATCGCCCGGCCGCCGTACGGGCCGTAGTAGGCAGGCACGAAGAACCTCGGGTCCTCGTCGAGGGCCGGCAGGTCGACGGCGTCGGGGGTGAAGATGAAGGCGCTCGGCACCATCCGGTGCTCCCCCGCCTGATCTTCTCGCTGCCTCCGAAGGCGGCGAAGATCCTGCCGGCCCGGAAGGTCGGCCGGCCGTGGCTGACCCGCTCCTCGGCGCCCGGCAGCGCGAGACAGATGGCACGCAGCTCGACCAGGCCGGGATCGTCGTCGCGGAACATGATCGGGTGGGCCATGCCAGCCAGTATCGCGTGCCACCATGGGCCATGGCTCCCTCGCTGGAGGTGCACGACCTCGGTGACGGCGTCCCGCTGCTGATGGTCCAGACGGGGCTGACCGCCGACGAGCTGCTCCCGCTCGCGCTGCAGCCCGACCTCGCCGGCCACCGCCGCCTGGTCCTGCACCGACGGGGGTACGCCGGCAGTCCGCCGCCGCACCCCGTGCCGTCGATCGCGACCGATGCCGACGACTGCGTGGTCCTGCTCGACGAGCTCGGCCTCGACCGGGCGCACGTGCTGGGCTACTCCTACTCCGCCGCCGTCGCGCTCGATCTCGCGGCGGCCCACCCGGACCGGGTCGCGAGCCTGGTGCTGCTCGAGCCGCCACCGAGCGTGAGCGAGCACCGGGCCGCGTTCCTGGAGGTGGTCTCGGACCTGCTCGAGCTCCGCCGGGAGCAGGGGGTGGAGGCCGCGCTCGACGCCTTCCTCGCGATGCAGGCGCCGCCGGAGTGGTGGGCAGCGCTGGAGCCGGTCGTCCCGGACGCCCGCGCCCAGGTGCGTCGAGACGCAGCGACCTTCCTCGGCGCCGACCTGCCCGCCCTGCTCGCGTGGACGTTCACCGCCGTCGACGCGGCCCGGGTCCGCTGCCCGGTCCTGCACGTCGGTGGCGACGCGAGCGGCCCCTGGTGGGCCGCCGTACGACGCCAGGTGCTCGCGTGGTTCCCGGACGCTGCCGACGTGGTGGTCGCCGGGGCCGACCACGGCCTCGCGGTCAGTCACGCCGCCGCCGTGGCCGCAGCGGTCGGGCGCTTCCTCCGCGAGCCGGGTGGCGGGCAGTGACCGGCAGGTCGCCCGCACCCACCCGGCTCGCGGCGAACCTCAGTCGATGCGGCGCATCCAGCCGAAGGTGTCCTCGGCTCGGCCGAGCTGGACGCCGACGAGCGCCTCGCGGATCCGCATGGTCAGGTCCTGGCTGGCGGGTGCCGGGGTCTCGCCGCCGGTGTACTTCAGCGAGCCGACGGGGGTGACCACGGCGGCGGTGCCGCAGGCGAAGATCTCGGTGATCCGGCCGCTGGCGACGCCCTCGCGCCACTCGTCGATGCCGAACTTGCGCTCGGTGACCTGGTGGCCCATCTTGCCGGCCAGCTCGATGATCGAGGAGCGGGTGATGCCCTCGAGGATGGTGCCGGTCTCCGGGGTGACGATCGAGCCGTCGTCGAAGACGAAGTACATGTTCATCCCGCCGAGCTCCTCGACGTACCTGCCCTCCTGGGCGTCGAGGAAGACGACCTGGTCGCAGCCCTGGGCGTAGGCCTCCTGCTGCGCGACCAGCGACGAGGCGTAGTTGCCGCCGGTCTTGGCCGCGCCCATGCCGCCACGGCCGGCGCGGGTGTACTCCTCGGTCAGCCACAGGGTGACCGGCTTGATGCCGCCCTTGAAGTAGGCACCGGCCGGGCTCGCGATCACCATGAAGGTGACGTGCTGGGCCGGGCGCACGCCGAGGAACTTCTCCGAGGCGAACATGAACGGGCGCAGGTAGAGGCTCTTCTCGCCGCCGTCGGGGTTCCCCGGCACCCACCGCGCGTCGACCTTCACCAGCTCCTCGACGGCCTGGATGAAGTCCGGCACCTCGAGCACCGGCAGCGCGAGGCGGTGGCTGGAGCGCTTCATCCGCTCGGCGTTGGCCTCGGGCCGGAACAGCCACAGCGAGTCCCCGTCGGCACCGTGGTGGCGGTAGGCCTTCATCCCCTCGAACGTCTCCTGCGCGTAGTGCAGGACGGCGGCCGCGGGGTCGAGCGTGATCGGGCCGTACGGCGTGATGCGGGCGTCGTACCAGCCCTGCTCCGGCGTCCACTCGACGGTGAACATGTGGTCGGAGAAGTGCACCCCGAAGCCCGGGTTGGCCAGGATCTCGGCCAGGCGGGCGTCGTCGGTCGGGGTCGCAGAGAGCGTGGTGGTGATCTGCATGGTCATCAGGTTAGTCCTCGTTAACGCGGGTCGGGAGTGGGCCGTCTGCCCGCGTCTGGGGCGATGTGCCCCGGCGCGGACTCAGCCGGCTACTCGCGCCGCGATCGCGTCGCCCACCTCGGGCGTACGACGCTGCTGGCCCGGCTCGCGCGCCTCGAGGTCGGCGAGCACCGCCGCCTCGATGCGGGCCGCCGCCTCGGGGTGGCCGAGGTGGTCGAGCAGGAGCGCGCCGGAGAGGATCGCGGCGGTGGGGTCGGCGATCAGCTGCCCCGCGATGTCGGGTGCCGAGCCGTGCACGGGCTCGAACATGGAGGGCGAGGTGCGATCCGGGTTCACGTTGCCGGACGCGGCCAGGCCGATGCCTCCGCTGATCGCGGCGGCGAGGTCGGTGACGATGTCGCCGAACAGGTTGTCGGTGACGATGACGTCGAAGCGCTGCGGGTCGGTGGTCAGGTAGATCATCACCGCGTCGATGTGGCTGTAGTCGGTGGTGACGTCCGGGTACTCCTCGGCCACCTGCTGGAACAGCCGCCACCAGACCTGGCCCGCGTGGACGAGCACGTTGGTCTTGTGGACGAGGGTGAGCTTCTTGCGGGGCCGCTTTCGGGCGCGCTCGAAGGCGTCGCGGATGACCCGCTCGACGCCGTAGGCCGTGTTGACCGACACCTCGGTGGCGACCTCGGCCGGCGTACCGACGCGCAGGGCGCCGCCGTTGCCGGTGTAGGGGCCCTCGGTGCCCTCGCGGACGACCACGAAGTCGACCTCGCCCTTGCCCAGCACCTCGTCGGACAGCGGGGAGCCAAGTCGAGCAGCGCCCGGGTAGATGCGCGAGGGGCGCAGGTTGACGTAGTGGTCGAGCTCGAAGCGCAGCTTGAGCAGCAGGCCGCGCTCGAGGATGCCCGGGGGCAGGTTCGGGTCGTTGGGCTTGCCGCCGACCGCGCCCAGCAGCAGGGCGTCCTGGTTGCGGATCTCCTCGAGCACGCTGTCGGGCAGCACCTCGCCGGTGCGCAGGTAGCGCTCGGCACCGAGGTCGTACTGGGTCTGCGCGAACTTCAGGTCGGCCGGCGCCGCGACCTCGAGGACCTTGAGGGCCTCGGCGGTCACCTCGGGGCCGATCCCGTCACCGGGGATGACGCCCAGGGCGACCTGGCCGGTGGTGACGGGGGCTGCAGCGGAGGAGTCGGTCATGGGAGGAAAACCTAGTTGTCGTCGGGGAGCCCGGCGTCACCGTCTCGCAGGTCAGTCCCCGCGGGCGTGTCGAGCTGGGCGAGGTGGAAGGGGTGCTCCGGGTCGTGCTTGGCGGGGCCCCACTCGCGGGAGTCGCGGTACTGGGCGCCGGGGCGGGTCGAGGTGGTGAACATCGCTGGGTCTCCGTGAGAGCTGAAGGTGCTGAGGACGGTGCTGGACGAGTGCTGTCCTGCGCGTCTCCCACCACGGCGGGTGGGGCGTCAGCTCGTGGGTCTCACGGGAGCTCGACTACGACGGGGGTACGGATCACGCGTTGCCGGCCGGTGGCCCCGCCGCGGTGCGGATCGGAGACGCGTCAGGACTTCTTCGGTTTGATCGAGAAGCCCGACGCGGTATCGGGAACGCCGCAATCACCGCGGCGAGGTGGCCTCTCTCAGGCCTCGCCGCGGCGCACGATTACGAGAAGAGCGCTCCGCATGATGGGACGACTGTAGAGGAGCCGGACCGCCGCTGTCCCTGTTTCGTCCAGCATGCGGGCGGTCTGCTGCATGGATCGCCGGACATCCGGGGATACAGGTGATGCCGATGGGACGGCCCGCAGCAACGGCGGCAGCCCGGACCACGATCCGAGACCGGCGTCCCGCTCCTTGATCGCAGGGGTGAAACTCAAGACATGAGCGCGCCCCCCGAGCTTCCTGACGTGGTCCACCGCGCGTTCGACGTGTCCCGGCGTGCGGGCTACGTCTCGTTCTGCCGCAACGAGACCGGCCGACTGCTCGCGGCGCTCGCCGCGACCCGCGAGGGGACGATGGCCGAGTTCGGCACCGGTTGCGGCGTCGGCACCGCCTGGCTGCGCTCCGGCGTACGCAACGACAAGGCGCGGATCCTCACCGCCGAGCTGAACCCCAAGCTGGCGGCGGCCGCGATCGAGATCTTCGACGACGACCCGCTGGTCGACGTCCTCGAGGCGGACTGGTCCACGCTGATGGACAAGGGGCCGTTCTCGCTGCTGTTCCTCGACTCCGGCGACCCGTCGGCCGTCGGGGTCGACAAGATCGCCGACCTGGTCGAGCCGGGCGGCATCGTGGTGCTCGACGACTTCGTCCCGTGCGAGATGTGGCCGCCGATCACCGGAGGCCGGGTCGACACGCTGCGCGAGGAGTGGCTGACCGACGAGCGGTTCACCACCGTCGAGGTGATGGTCGCGCCGGACGCGTCGGCGCTGATCGCGACCCGCCGCTGAGCCAGTTTCACCGGCCGGCCGGTGAAACTGGCGCTTGGACGAGAAAACTGACTCACCCGAGCGTCCGATCCCCGCGCCCCCTCCGCTGCTCAACCCTCCTCGCGGGCCCTGCGCTCGTCGTTGGCGATGTTGCGCGCGCTGGTCGAGCGACCGAGCGCCCGCACCTCGGCGTCCATCCGCGGCAGCAGGTCCGGAACCAGCTTGAGGATCGGCCGGTTGCCGGCGGCGGAGTTGATCACGTTGCGGTTCAGTCCGGCACCGCGCACCCAGCCCGGGCAGTAGACGTGCCGCGAGCGCTTCTCGACGCCCTTGACGAACGCCTTGACGCAGGCCTCGACACCGGTGGTCCGGTTCAGCGGCGGCGGCAGCTTGCTCAACAGCTCCTGGAAGGTCGGCAGGTCGCTCTTGGCGTCCTGCACCAGCGGGGTGTCGATCCACGACATGTGCGCCGAGCCGACCGCGATCCCCTGGTGCGCGACCTCGAGCCGCAGCGCGTTGGCGAAGTGCTCCACCCCGGCCTTGCTGGCGTTGTACGCCGCCAGGCCGGGCGCCGCGGCGAAGGCGGCCAGCGACGAGACCACCAGCAGGTAGCCCTTGGTCTCCGCGAGCGCCGGCACCGAGGCGCGGGCGGTGTTGAAGACGCCGACGATGTTGATGTCGATCGTGCGCTGGAACGCGGCCGGGTCGATCGCCATCACCGAGCCGTAGCTGGCGATGCCGGCGTTGGCGAGCACGGTGTCGATCCGGCCGAACCGCTCCAGCGTGGTCGCGACCGCTGCCTCCATGGCGGCCAGGTCGCACACGTCGGCCACGATCCCCTCGCACCGATCCGCGCCGATCGCGGTGACCGCGTCGGCCAGCGCCGGTGCGTCCAGGTCGGTCAGGGCCAGCCGGGCGCCCTTGGCCGCCAGCGCCTTCGCGGTCTCGAACCCGATGCCACGCGCGCCGCCGGTGATGAGGATGACCTGGTCCTTGATCGCCATGGACGCATGCTCGCAGAATCCGGGCTCACAGGGGACCCAGTCCCTCGGGTACGTCGAGCGGCAGGTCGAGGCCGGCGAGGACCTCGACCAGCTCGGGCCGCTGGGCGAGCAGGGCCGGGAACAGGCCGTCGTCCTCGGCCCGGTGGTGGCCGTCGAGCGCCGTGCACAAGCCGTGGCAGTACAGCAGCAGGCCCTGCTCGGCCGCGGGTACCTCGACACCCGCGGCGAGTGCCTACCGGGTGACCTCGAGCGCACGCCGCAGCCGGGCGTGCGCGCTCTCCATCTCGCGGTGCCAGGCGACCAGCCTGGCGTGCTCTCGTGCCTCAGCCATCGGCGAGGAACGAGGAAGTCGACGTGATCGTCATGATCATCGCCTTCCTGGTCCGGCACCTCCATGCGTGACGCAGTCCGTCACCCGCACGCGATGCTGGCGCCGAACCTACCGGGTGAAGGACTCACACCTCGCCGGGCTGGGCCCGCCGGATCACGATCCGGGTCCAGGCGCCGAGGTAGACCCGTGCGTCCGGGGCGATCTCGCGCTTCTCCCCCGCCGGCACCGGGTCCTTGGGCAGGGGGCCGACGGCCGAGCCGAGGTAGGTGCCGTTGGAGGAGCCGAGGTCCTCGACCCACCAGCGGCTGCCGTCGGTGGTGAGCTGGCAGTGTCGCCGGCTGATGCCGTTGTCGGTGGCGAGGTCGATGTCGGGATGGATCCCTCGGCTGCGGGACGTGCGGCCGACGAGGATCGACGTCGTCTTGAGGGGTACGACGGTCGGCACGCCCGCGGACGGGAGCGGGTCGGTCGACTCCTGGTCGGCGTACCAGTCGGGGTCGATCCAGACCTCGGCCACCCACGCGTCGGCGAGCGGCGGCGCGATCGAGGCGTCCGGGGTGGCGGGCTTCCTGGCGTCTGCCGTGCCGGCGTCGTCGGTGCCGGCGGCCGGCGTGGGCACGCCGAGGTCGAGCACGGAGGGCGTGACCGGGCGCGGCATCGAGCCGGTGGTGAAGTCGTAGCCGCAGGCCTCGCAGAACAGCGCGTTCGGCGGGTTGGCCGCCTGGCAGTTGGGACACTCGGCGGTCGAGGGAGCGGCAGGAGCCGCCGGAGGGGTCGGCTCCTCGACCGCGGCCGGCGCCCCCGCCCCGTCCGGGGCCGGCGTACCACCGCCCGCCGGGATCGGCAGGCCGCAGACGTCGCAGTAGTCGTCCGACGTCGACTCGTGCCCGGACGGGCAGGTGCTCATGCTGTCGGCTCCTTGCGGATCCGCGTGGTCTTGGTGGACGCGGTGTCGAGGGCCATCTCGTCGGCCTTCTCGACCGAGCGCTTGAGACGGACGGTGCCGGTCTCCTCGTTGTCGACGTCGACGACCTTGCGCAGCTTGGAGGTGGCCTCGTCGTTGCCGGTCTCGGCGGCGAGCTGCACGGCACGACCGAGCTTGGTGGTCGCGGTCGCCTCGTCGCCGGCGGCCTTGGCCGCGAGGCCCTCCTGGATCGCTTGGGCGAGCTCGGCCTGGCCGGTGTAGTGGGCGACTTGCTGGTCGATCCGGGTGGTCAGCTCGGAGTTGTTGGACCAGGTCGCCTTGACCAGTCCCTGGGCGACGACGTCGCTGCCGATCGCGAGCTGGACGCGGGCGGCGAGCTGCTCCTGGCCGATCGCCTTGGCCGGCACCCGGACCGCGACGTGGTAGTCGCGGGACTCGTCGGCCCACGCGCCGGTCGGGTAGTCGCCGGTGAGGGGGTTGACCGGCGTACGACGGCTGGTCAGGTCCTCGACGGTCGGCGACACCTGGCGCACGAACAGCACCTCGGCGCCCTGCGGCGTCCACACCCGCAGCGACGCGTCGGCGACACCGCGGGCCATGGCGTTGCGCATGATCTCCTCGAACTGGGCCTTCATCTCGGCCGGGCTCGGGATGATGTCGACGGTGCCGAGCAGGGCCTGCGCGATCCGGCGGATCTCGGCGACCTGCCAGTCGGTGCCGGCACCGCGGCAGTCGGCCTGGAAGTAGCCGGTGGCGCGGTTGATCGCGTCGTCGAGGCGGCCGGGACGCTCGCGGTTCTCACCGTCGGTGAGCAGAAGGACGTGGCGCTGGGTGACCGCGCTGACCGAGGAGAAGAGCTGGCCGGCGAGGTCGAGCCAGGTGCTGATCGCCGTACCGCCGCTGCCCACGAAGCGGTCGATCGCGAGCGACGCCTCGTGGCGGGTGCGCGCATCCATGGGGACCATGCCCGGTCCGCTGGAGACCTGGGGGTAGGCGAGCATCGCACGGTCGGCGCCGGCGATCACGGCGAAGTAGGTGCCGTCGACGATCTCGGCGAGCGCGGCCTGGGCGCCCTCCTTGGCGGCGGCCATCGTCGCCGGGCCCATCGAGCCGGACGTGTCGACGATGATGATCTCGCCCGCGCTGCCCGCTCCGGACTGACCGGCGGTGCCGGCGCCCTTGCAGGTGATCGTCACGATCGCGTTGACGTCGGTCCCGCCGTCGGGCAGGAACTCGTTCTGGTAGACGGCGGCGCTGAACTCAGCCATCGCTCGGCTCTCCTCCTGGGGTCGGCGTCTGGTCATTCTGCCCGACCGCCGGTGGCGGCGGCGGGGGCGGCGGGGGCGGCGGGGGCGGCGGGGTCAGGTCGACCCGGGCCACCGCGGCGGTGATGTTGTCGTGCCCGCCGGCGCCGTTCGCGAACGCGACCAGCGCGAGCGCGAGGGACAGCGGGTCACTGGTGGCGGCGGCTCGGACCTGCGCGGCCAGCGCCTCCGGCTCGGAGGCGTAATTCCACAGGCCGTCGGAGCACGCCAGCAGCCAGCCGCTCCGGTCGACCTCGAGCGAGCCGACGGTGGGCACCTGGTCCTCCGAGTCGCGGCCGAGCCACTTGGTGATGGCGTGCGCCTGCGGTCCGGTCTCGGCGACCTCACGGGCCACGCCGGAGGCGATCTGGGCCTGGGCGACGGAGTCGTCGACGGTGAGCTGGACGGGGGTGCCGTCGTCGGGCAGCCAGTACGAGCGCGAGTCGCCGATGTTGGCCCACGTGATCCGCCGGCCTTCGAGGACGGCGGTCGTGAAGGTCGCCGACGCGGGGTTGGGCGAGTCGGGGTCGGTGACGGCCACGATCGCGGTGTTGGCGGCGGCCGCGGCATCGGTGAAGACCTTGCGTACGGCGGCGTCGCGGCTCTCCGGCGTACCCATCCCCGCCGGCAGCGGCATCCGCAGCACCTCGCGAGCCGCCCGCGCTCCGGCCAGCGACGCGACGTCGGAGTCGATCGAGTTCGAGACCCCGTCCATCACGATCAGCACCGCCCGTGAGCCCGGCTGACCACCGGGCTGCGCGCCGGCCAGCAGCGCCATCGCGTCCTCGTTGCGGTTCTTGCCGATCGCCTTGTCGCACACGCCGGCGACCCAGGGGGCCGGCTGCTCCTGGAAGTGATCGCGCTCGCTGGGGGCCTTGGTGCCGCACTCGAGGCAGTAGAGGTCGGGGCCGACCTCTCCCCCGCACTCGGTGCAGGGGCGCCGGCCGGCCGGGGCCGGCGGGTCGGGCAGCGCGGCCGCCGGCTTGCGGGTGGGGGCGCTGATCGGGGCGTCCCCGAGCGGGTGGTCCACCGCAGCCGCTGCGGCGGGAACGGGGGCGGCGGCCGGCGTACCGACCTGCGCACCGCAGTTCTCGCAGAAGCGGGCACCGGGAGCCAGCGCTGCCTGGCAGGAGGGGCAGTTCACGTGAGGCTCCAGTTCCGGACGGCGTTGGCCTGGTTGACCAGGGTGACCCGCTCCTTGAGGTCGACGGCGTCGCGGGCGAGCAGCCGCAGGGCGTTCTCGATCCCGTCGCGCACGCCGGCCTCGGTCGCCTCGACGGCCCCGATCCGCGCGCCCGCGGGCACCTTGCCGGCCGAGACCACGGGCAGCGCCTCGTTGAGGATCCGCACCGTGAACCGCTGCCGGGTGGCCTGGTCGACGCTCGAGGAGTCGATGGTGCGCATCGCCTGGTCGAGCACGGTGATGTCCTGCGCGCTGCCCGACAGCAGCACCTCGGCCCGCTGCTGGCGGCTCTCCGTGTAGCCCCGGCTGGTCGTCGGCACCAGGTCGAGCGCGGCCACGGCAGCGGGGACGTCGTGCCGGTCGGCACGGACCCGGGCCATCCCGAATGCCGCCGGAGGGACGTAGGCCGCGTCGGTCGACGCGCACACGAGGTAGAGGCCCTCGGCCACCTCGGGCAGGCCACCCCGCTCGCAGGCGAACGCCAGCGCCAGCTTGGGCGCGAGCTCACCGGGGACCTGCTGGTAGACGGCGTTGAACGACGCCTTCGCGGTCTCCCAGTCGCCGGCCTGCACCGAGGCGAGCCCCTCGATCCACAGTGCCCGCCACTCCCACGGGTCGTCGGTGAGCAGCCTCTGCGCGTGGTTCCGGGCCAGCACCGGGTCGCCCAGCGCGAGCGCCGCGTGGGCGCGGGCCAGCCACACCTCCGCGGTGTCCTCCGGCGCGGACTCGAGGTCCTTGAGCCGCTGCTTCGGGTCGTCGTCGCCGATCGTGCTGAGCCAGCCGTACTGCGGGTCGGTGGTGTCGGTGCGCAGGTCCGGCAGCTGGCTCCACTCGGTGATCGGGCGGGCGGTCGCGGGCGACTCGAAGAGCACGGATGCGGCCGAGGTGGTCGCCGTGCCCTGCCGCGTGCGGGCCACCACCTCGCGCAGCACGCCCAGCACCTGGGTGCGCATCTCGTCGACCGAGGCGAACCGGTCGGCGGGGTCGGGCGCGCAGCACTTGGCGATCAGCTGGTAGAGCGAGTCGTACTCCTGGAACAGCGGTGTCGTGTCGACCGGCGGCAGGCTGTGCAGGTAGGTGCCCTGGTAGCCGCGGAACTCCATGCACAGCACCACGAGCGTGCGGCCGATCGTGTAGATGTCGGACGCGACCGACGGCCCGACCTCGGCCACCTCCGGCGCCTGGTAGCCGACGGTGCCGTAGATCGCGGACTCCTCGTCGTCGATGCGTCGCACGCCGCCGAGGTCGATCAGCTTCATCGCGTCGCCGACCTGGATCATGTTGTCGGGCTTGAAGTCGCAGTAGACCAGGCCGAGGTCGTGGAGGTACTGGAACGCCGGCAGCAGCTCGAGGATGTAGGCCAAGGCCTGGTCGACCGGCAGCGGGTCGTAGGCGCCGTTGTTGGCGACCATGCGCTGCTTGAGGATCTGCTTGAGCGACTTGCCGCCGACGTACTCCATCACGATGTAGCCCGCACCCTCGTGCGTGACGAAGTTGTAGATCTCGACGATCAGCGGGTGCTCGACCTGGGCGAGGAACTGCTGCTCGGCGATCGCCGCGGCGAGCGCGTCGGGGTCGCCGGAGTTGAGCAGGCCCTTGAGCACGACCCACCTGTTGGAGACGTTGCGGTCGCGGGCGAGGTAGATCCACCCGAGGCCACCGTGGGCGAGCGCACCCGCGACCTCGTACTGGCCGGCGACGAGGTCGCCCTGCTTCAGCTTCGGCGTGAACGAGAACTGCTGGCCGCAGTTGGGGCAGAAGCCCTCGCTGCGTCCGGGCGCTCCGTCGATGCTGCGGCCGACGGCGTTGCCGCACTTGGCGCAGCTGCGCTTGTCCTCGGGCACCTGCGGGTTGGCCATGATCGCCTTGGCTGCGTCGACCGGCGGCGCGGGAGGTACGACGGTCAGCCCGGCGCCGATGCGCGCGGCACGCATCCGCTGCGAGCCGGTGCGCGTGCGTCGGGTGGACGTGCTTCCCGTCGCGCCGGCACGCTTCGAGCCGATGGCCGCGGACTGGACCCGGCTGGCCGCGGTGGCGGAGGTGCCCTCGCGTCCGGAGAGCGGCTGGGACTCGGCCAGCGCGGTCGCCTCCGCGACCTTCGCGCCCGGGACCGCGGGCGAGCCGCAGACGTCGCAGTAGCCGTCGAGGATGGTGCCGGTGCAGCCGGGCTGCTGGCAGGTGGACGCCGCGACGCTGGCCGGGTTGCCCGCCACGGCTGCGGCGATCGGGGCCTTGACCGTGCCGGAGTCCCCGATGGGCGTGGCGGCGGCGGGCGTCGACGACACGGCGGTCGAGCCGGTCGAGGCCCCCGGCATGCCGCACACGTCGCAGTAGCCGTCGACGATGTTGCCCGTGCAACCGGGTTGGGTGCAGGCGCCTGCGCTCATGTGCTCGTCTCCTTGATCAGCCAGGTCTGGTACGTCGTGACGAGCTGCTTCGCGACCGCCATCGGGGTCGGGCGGCGCTCGAGGAGGTCGCGGGCGGACTTCTCGCTCGCGACGAGGTCGGGGTGGTCGGCGACCGCGGACGCGCGCGCCTTGGCGACGTACGCGTCGAGCAGGGCGACCAGCTGGGTGTGCTCGTCGAGTGCTGCCGCATAGGCGTGCTGGGCGACCTCGAGCGCCTGCGAGACGCGGTCGAGGCGTTCGAGGTACGGCCCGATCGCGTCGGGCGTGACCGGGACCGGGCCGAGCAGGTCGACGTCGGGGACGGCGTACCTCGGCGCGGGGTCGACCGTCGCCACACAGGTCTCGGCCAGCTTCTGCAGCGCGGCCTCCCGCGCCTCGAGGTCGGTGCGCAGCTCGCGCGCGGAGATCACCTGGTCGCGGGCGTCACGGCGCCGGGCGTTGCCGACGATGAGGTCGCGCTCGAACGTGGTCGCCTCGACCTCCAGCGGACCGAGCATCCCCCCGGCGTCGCCGCCGCGCTCGGCCTTCGCGGTGATCCCCTCCAGCCGCGACATCAGCTCGGCCAGCCGGTTGACGGCCGCGTCGCGGGTCAGCGCCGGCTCGAGCCCCACCTGGTCGCGGATCCGCTCCAGCTGCGCCCGCAGCTCCCGGATCCGCGCCGCCTGCTCGTCGGCACCCGGCACCAGCGCCAGCCGGCTGCGCAGCTGACCGGTCAGTGCGTCGCACAGCCGCCCGGCCTCGGGCAGCGACACCGCCAGCCCACCGGGCAGCTCGGTCGCTCCGTCGAGCCGGCCCCAGATCAGTGCCGAGATCCGCTCGCGCTCCTGCTGGAGCACCCGCCCGCCGTCCCAGGTCGCGAAGACCAGCTGGTAACGGTCGGACGTCGCCTTCCACAGCGCCAGCGCCAACGACATGTCGCCCGCCAGCTCTCCCCCACGACCCACGGCCAGGGCGGCTCGGTCGAGCTCGTCGAGCTCGGAGCGTCGTACGCGCAACCAGGTGTCGAGCTCGCCCAGGTAGGTCTGGATTGCGGCAGGCTCCAGCGCGTCCCCCAGCTTGCCGGGGGCGACGGGCGCCGTGGTGGTCATGGTGGCCTGCACGCTCACCGGCCGTAGGCGGGGGCGGGTGGCGTGGCGTCGACCTTGAGGGTGGGCTTGAGCCACTCGTCGTAGATCCCGGTCCAGCGGCCGTCGGCGCGCATCTGGTCGAGCACGGAGTTGGCGAACCTCACGAGAGCAACGTCGTCCTTGTTGAACGCCAGGCCGTACGGCTCGTCGGTCAGCTTCTCCTGCTTCGGAACAGCGGTGTAGGGATCCTGGGCGGCCAGTCCCGCGAGGACGGTGTCGTCGCCGGTGATGGCGTCGACCTCGCTGTTTTGGAACTTGATCAGGCAGCCGGTGTGGTTGGCGGCCTCGACCGCGATCACGTCGGGCTCGATCTTCTTGATGTTGGCGACGCTCGTCGTGGCCGTCGGGGCGCAGACCCGCTTGCCGGCCAGGCTCGCCGGACCGGTGTACTTGTCGGCCTCGTCGCTGCCGACCAGGACCTTCTGGGTGGCGTTGTAGTAGACGGAGGAGAAGGCGACCTGCGTCCAGCGATCGCAGTTGACCGTCATGTTGCGCGCCACCATGTCGATCTTGCCCTCATCGAGCATCGTGATCCGGTCGGAGGCGAGGATGACGCGGAGCTCGAGGTCGACCCCGAGCGCCTTGGCGATCTCCTGCGCGAACGCGATGTCGAAGCCCTTGAGCTCGCCGTCTGTCGGATCGGTGAACCCCATCTTGTAGGTGTCACCCGACACCCCGACGACCAGCCGCCCCTTGTTGATCAGCTGCTTGAGAGCCGCGCCCTTGTCGTTGCTGGGCGCGTAGGACTGCGTGGCGTTGTCGCACTCGACCGGCGTCGCGGCCTGCGTCGGCGACGACGCCGCCTCCTCCGGCTTCGGCAGCGGCGTCGCGTCGTAGCCGCAGCCGGCCAGGAGAGCCGCCGTCGCGGCGAACGTCGCCGCCAGGACTCGAATCCTCATCAGGAGAACTCCCTCCGTCGTTCGCCGATACCTCGGGCCACGGACAGCGCGGCGGCCACTCCGAGGAGCAGGGTCAGCCCGCTCATCAGAAGGGCGAACCAGCGGCCGCTGCGCAGGTCGTCGGTCGCGGTGGTGCCGTTCTTCTCGACGGCCGCGCGCGTCCCGGTGTCGAACGGCTCGAAGGCCTTGCCACTCTGCTCGATCGCCAGCTGGCGGGCCTTGTCCCAACCGCCGGCGTCGTCGAGCTTGACGATCTCCTCGTGCACCTTGGTGTAGGCGTCCCAGGCGCCCGACTCGCGGGTGCCTGACGAAGTCACGGCCTTCGCGGCGAGCTCCCACCTGGGCTCGTTGATCGCGCCCGAGCCTCGCTTGATCAGCCGCAGGCTCTCGAACGCCTTCGCGTCGTTGCCTGCGGTGCGGGCGTTGGCCTCGTGGACCGCGGTCGCGAACTCGCCGTCGCGCAGGCTGTCGTTGGAGCTGTCCCGGATCCAGGCGCCGGCCACCGTCACGAGGGTGACCGCGAGGACGATGACAGCGGCGACGGCGAGGCCCTTGTTGATCCGCCGTCGGAAGTGCCGGGCGAGCTCGCGGTTGAGCCACACCAGCGCCACCAGGATCACGACACCGAAGAGGAGCAGCCAGATCGGGTGCTGACCGTTCATGGCGTCCTCGGCGCGCTGCTGGTTCGCCTTGATCAGCTCGTCCAGGATCGGCAGGGCGGACGCGCGCAGCTCGGTGCTGGCCGTGTTGAGGTACTCCGCTCCGATCGGGAAGTTCTGCCGGTTGTTGTCGCGCCCCTGCGCGACACCGGTGGTGTAGTCGGTGACCTCGACGTTGAGCGCCGCGAGCGCCTTGCGGTCGGCAGGCTGGGCCTCGGCCGCGTCGGCGATGTCCTGGAGCACGCCGTCGATCGCGGCGTCGTACTCCTTGCGTTGGGCGGGGTCCTCGAGGCCGCCCTTGAGGAAGGCGTTGGTCGCGAGCGCGTCGGCGCGCAGCAGCGAGGTCTTGACCTCCTGCACCCGCAGCAGCTGCTCGGTGTCGTCGGCAGCGCGCCCGTCGGACTGCCAGCCGACGAACTGCACGAGCGCGCTGACGATGCCGAACACGACAGCCACGCTCATGCCGATCAGCTGCCAGCGGTTGAGGAGGGCCGGCGTGTCGACGTACGACGGCGCGGGCTGGCCCGCGACGGCGGGCGCCGCCGCAGCCGGCACGGGTGCGGCGGCGGGCGGCGGGGCGGCCGCGGGGGTGGCGGTCTGGCTCACGACTCCTCCTCGGGGGTCTCGGCCTGGGGGTCCTTCGGCTTGCGGGCGACCGTGGCGTCGTCGCCGAACGGGTCGACCGGCTCGGCGGGCGGAGCGTCGGCGGGCGCGACGACCTCGCCCTCGGCCGCGGGTTCGGCAGGGGCCTCGTCGTTCGGGTCGACCACGAGGTCCTCGGGCTCGAGGGCGCGCAGCTGCTCGAGCGTGGGCTCGGCGACGTCGCGCAGGCGCCAGGCGTGGCGTCCGATCGCGGCCTCCATCAGGTTGCGCACGAACCGCGCGTTGCCGAACGACGGCCCGCGCTCGGCCGCGCCCAGGATCTCGCGCAGCCGCGCCAGCACCGGCTCGCCGGCGTCGTAGTCGGCGCCCTTGACCATCGACTCGAAGATCGCGGCCAGCTCGTCGTCGGTGTAGTCGGCGAAGTCGATCGTGGTCCGGAACCGGCTCTCCAGGCCCGGGTTCTCGGAGATGAAGATGGCCATGGGGAGCGGGTAGCCGGCGACGATGACCACGAGGTCCTCGCGCTTGTCCTCCATCTCCTTGACCAGGGTGTCGATCGCTTCCTTGCCGTACTGGTCGCCGGAGAGGGAGTAGGCCTCGTCGATGAACAGCACGCCGCCCTCGGCGGACTTCACCACCTCGGCGGTCTTGGCGGCGGTCTGGCCGAGGTATCCGGCCACCAGCTCGGAGCGGTCCACCTCGACCAGCTGGCCCTTGGTGAGCAGGCCGAGCGCGCGGTAGATCCCGGCGACCAGGCGGGCGACCGTGGTCTTGCCGGTGCCGGGGTTGCCGTTGAAGACGAGGTGCCGGGTGATCGTCGGGCTCTCCAGGCCGGCCTTCTTGCGCAGGCCCTCGACCCGCAGCACCGCTGCCTGGCGGTGGATCTCGCCCTTGACGTTGGCCAGGCCGATCAGGCCGTCGAGCTCGGCGAGCAGCTCCTCGACCGTCTTCGTGGGCTCCTCGGGCTTCGGCTCCTCGGCCGGCGGGGTCTCCGGCTGCGCCGCCTGGGTCTGTACGCCGTCCGCGGGCTGCGACGCGTCCACGGGCGTCGGCGCGTCCGAGGTGAGCGTGGGGCTCGGCAGCGGCGGGGCTGCGTCGTTGAGCGCACCGAGCTGGCGTCGCACCTGCTCGCCCACGCGGCGTACCTGGTCGAGCACCTGGTCGCCCAGGCCCGGGACGGGCTGCCGGGTGGGCAGGTCGAAGGCGCCGGGGGCGCTCGCGGACGGGGTCAGGCCGGTCGCTCCCCCACCGAGCTGGGCGGTCGTGACCGTGGTGGCGGCGCCGACCGCGTCGGGACCGGGCTCGCCGAGCGCCGAGCCGGCGAGGGCGACGTCGGCCAGGGCGCCGGCGTAGTCGGCCGAGGCGGCGGACTTCTCCAGCAGCAGCTGGGCCATCAGCGGGGTCGGGCCGGCGCGGAAGCGGTTGCCTCGCTTGGCGGCGAGCATGTGCTCCTCGGCGGAGCGCTCGCGCCCGGTCTGCGCGCACCAGTCGACGAAGGCGCCGCGGGAGCGCTCGGAGACGGTCGCGGCGACCGCCTCGCCCTCGGCGCGGGCGGCCGCCTCGTCGAGCCCGGCCGCGCGGGCCGCGGCGACGAGGGCGTCGAGGGCTTCGGTGAGCGTCGTCATGGGGTTCCCAGGGTGAGGTCGGGGCCGCCCGAGGAGGAGTGGCCGAACTTGGCGTCGAGGAAGCGGCTGTGGGCGATGAGCGCCTGCGCGTCGGCGCGGTTGGCGGCGTCGAGGATCTGGTCCATCGTCACGCCGAGCAGCTCGAGCGCCTCGATGAGCACCAGCAGCGCGGTCTTCGGGCCGTCGATCGGCCGGGTGTCGGCCCAGTCGCGGGGCAGCCGGAGGTAGGACTGCAGCGCCTCAGGGAGGTAGTCGGTCGCCGTCGCGACGACCGAGTAGCTCTCCTCGCTGCCGAGCCCGAGCTGGCTCAGGCGCGGCAGCGTCTGGTTGATCGTGCGCGCGATCCGCTGCACGCGCGAGACGACCACCGGCGGCGCGTTGTTCTCGGTGAGCATCGCGGCCACCTGGTTGAGCGCAGCCCGGATGTCCTGCTCGGTCGGCGCCGGCGGTACGACGTACGCCGGCTGCTCCGTGGCGCTCCGAGACCGGCGCCACCACGACTTCAGCCCCACCCGAAATCTGTCCTGTCCCCTGTACTCTCCGGCCTAGCCCAGATCCAGCGTGCCGGCGGCGTTGCGGGCGTCGTGCTGCTGGACGCGCTCGAGGTAGGCCTTCGACTTCTGCACCTCGTTCTCGAGGACGCCGATCGTGGTCGACATGTTGTCGAGCGCCTTGAGCTTGAACTCGTCGATCGAGTCCATCGTCGCGTAGATGTTGGCGAACGCGGCCTGCAGCTGCTCGATCCCGATCGTCGAGGACGCCGCCTGCTCCTGGATCGCCGCGGAGTTCTCCTTGAGCATCTCCGAGGTGCGCTGGATCATCGTGGACGTCGTGGTGTTGAGCGCCGTGATCTGGTCGAGCACCAGCTTCTGGTTGCTCAGCGCCTGCGCGACGATGACCGCCGTCCGCAGGGCGGAGATGGTCGTCGTGGTCGCCCGGTCGACGCCCTTGATGAGCTCGATGTTGTTCTTGATGATGATGTCGATCGCGAGGTACGCCTGGATCGACACCGCGAGCTGCGTGAGCAGGTCCTGGTGCTTCTGGCGCACGTAGAACAGAACGTCCTGCGACAGCGTCTTCGCCGTCTCGGGGTCGCTCAGCTCGAGCTCGGCGATCTTGGCCGACAGCCGCGCGTCGAGCTTCTCGGCGACGTAGATGTACTGGTTGAGCCGGCCCATCACGCCCCAGAGGTTGGTCTTCTCCAGGTTGAGCGCGACGTTGTCGCGGGTCAGCTCGTCCTGCCCGCTGCGCAGCGAGTGGAGGATCCCGTTGAGCTGGCTCTGCGAGGACTGGTACTTGCGGAAGTAGTCCTCGATCTTGTCGTTGAAGGGCAGCTTGTCCCACCACTTCTTCACGCCGGTGGCCTGGCCCGGGTCGAGGTCCTCGACCGTGCGGCGCAGCTCCAGCAACGTCTTGCCGACGTTGGAGCCCTGCGCGATGCCGCCGGTCTTGAGCGCGTTGACCGGCTTGTCGAGCATCCGGTTGGACGTCTCTGCCGCCTTGCGGATGTCGGCGTCGCCCATGGTGCGCACGTTCTCGGCCTGCGCGGCGAACTCCGGGCTGCCCGCCTTGGTGGAGGTCAGCGCGGTGATGAAGTTGTCGACCTTCGCGTCGAGCTCGGGCACCATCGCGGCCTCGACCTGCGGCGCCATCTTGGGCGCCTGGGTCTCCACGACCGGCGCCGGCGCCTCCGGTGCCGTCAGCTGGATGACGGGCTCGGGAGGGGCGAGCGGGGCGGGTTCGGGGGCAGCGGCCGGGGAACCGTCGGTGGTCATGGCCCGAGCCTATCCAGCGAACCCTCTCCTCATGCAGGGTCGCGAGTGCAAATCAGGGTCCGGTTCAGGGATCCCACCGACCCCGCGGGTTCCGTCAGGACTCCAGGTCCACCAGGAACCACGGCATCATCCACTGCGTGATCGGGCCGATGGTCAGCGCGAACACGACCGTGCCGAGGCCGAGCGTGCCGCCGAGGGCCAGGCCGATGGCGACCACCGCGACCTCGATGCCGGTGCGGACCAGCCGGATCGAGAGTCCCGTACGACGGTGCAGGCCGGTCATCAGGCCGTCTCGGGGACCGCGGCCGAGCTGGGCGCCGATGTAGAGCGCGGTGGCGAGGCCGCACAGCACGATGCCACCGACCATGAGGGCGATCCGGGCAGCCAGGTTGTCGGGCGCGTCGAACATGGCGAGGGTGAGGTCGGCGGACATGCCGACGACGATCGCGTTGGAGATGGTGCCGAGGCCGGGCTTCTCGCGCAGCGGGATCCACAGCACGAGCACCACGAAGCTGAACAGCACGACGGCCTGCCCGAGGGTGATCGGGACGTGGCGGATGAAGCCGGAGTGCAGCACGTCCCACGGCGCCAGGCCGATGTCGCCGAGGACCATCAGGGCCAGGCTGACGCCGTAGAGGTAGAGCCCGACGTACAGCTGGACGAGGCGGCGGGGCAGCCGGCCGGCGCGGAGCTGGGCGACGGGGCCGAGGTCGGCGAGCTGGACGGCGACCCGAGGGGCAGGGGCGGCGATCGACATGACACCAGCGTGCCGGCGATTGGACTGTTCTGAAATAGCCAATCGTGAGACAGTGGCCTGCATGACGCAGTCCACTCTGACGGCGGCGCGCCTCGCGACCCTCGTCGCGGGCTTCGACCGGTCGCCGGCGTACGTCGGCCTGGCCGACGCCCTGCGCGAGCTGATCGGCGACGGCCGGATCGGCTACGGCACCCGCCTGCCCAGCGAGCGCGACCTCACCGACGCGCTCGGCGTCTCGCGGACGACGGTGACCCGGGCGTACGCCGTGCTGCGCGAGTCCCACTACGCCGAGGCCCGCCAGGGCGCGGGCACCTTCACCCGGCTGCCCGGCGGGCGCACCCGCGCGCTCGACCGCGCGCTGTGGCCCAGCGACGTCGGCAACGGCGTGATCGACCTGGTCTGCGCGGCGGCCACCGCTCCCCCGGGCATCGCCGCGGTGTACGCCGAGGCCGCCGCCGACCTGCCTGCCCACCTCGGCGGGCACGGGTACTTCCCGGCCGGGATGCCCGACCTGCAGGCCGCCATCGCGGCGACGTACGACGCCCGCGGGCTGCCGACCGCGCCCGAGCAGGTCATCGTCACCCCGGGCGCGCTCGCGGCGACCGCGGTGGTCGGCAGCGCGCTCGCGGGCGCGCGCGAGCGGGTGCTGGTGGAGTCACCGACGTACCCCAACGCCGTGCGGGCGCTGCGCACCGGCGGCGGCCGCCTGACCACGATCGCCCTGGACCCGTCCGGGTGGGACCTGGACGCCGTGACCGCGACCGTGACCCGGCACAAGCCGCGGCTCGTCCACCTGATGCCGGACTTCCACAACCCGACCGGGCTGGTGATGTCGGAGGCCGACCGGGAGCGTTACGCCGGCCTGCTCGCCCGCCACGACGCCGTCCCCGTCGTCGACGAGGCACACCACCTGCTGGCGCTCGACGACGACGCGCGCGCCGGCACACCGTTCGCGTCGCTCGCGAAGGACGCGGTCTGCGTGGGCAGCGCGAGCAAGAGCATCTGGGGCGGACTGCGACTGGGCTGGATCCGGGCGCCGCACGCCCTCGTCGACCGGCTCACCCGGGCCCGGGTCGGGCTCGACCTCGGCGTGCCCGTGCTCGAGCAGCTGGTGCTGACCCGCCTGCTGACCGGCGACCTCGAGCCGCTGCTGCGCGGGCAGCGGGCGCGGCTGCGCGAGCAGCGCGACGCGATGGCCGGCGCGCTCGCCGAGCACCTGCCCGACTGGGAGTTCCGGCCGCCGGGTGGCGGGATGGCGCTGTGGTGCCACCTGCCCGTCGCGGGTGCGACCGCACTGTCGACCGAGGCCGAACGGCACGGCGTGCTGCTCGCACCGGGCCCGTCGTTCGCACCGGAGGGCGGTCTGGACCGCTACGTCCGGCTCCCCTACGCGATCGCCGCGCCCCAGCTGGTCGAGGCGGTACGACGGATCGCGGACGCCTGGGCGGTCGTCACCTCCGGCCGGCTGGGCGCACCGACCCCGCCGTCGGGATCCGAGCCGGTCCTGGTGGCCTGAGCGGCGTACGTGTCAGGGAGTTCATGCGCTTGTCAGGCGTTGCAACCCCTGACAAGGGCATGGATCAGACCAGGTCGACCGCGTGGATCGAGGTGGCCTCGATGGCGGTCTCGATCTGCGCCAGCGCGTCGGCCGGGATGGCGGAGTCGACGGACAGCGCGACCAGTGCCTCGCCGCCCTTGGTCTCGCGGGAGACCTGCATGCCGGCGATGTTGACCATCGCGTCGCCGAGGATCTGACCGACGGTTCCGACCATGCCGGGCCGGTCGACGTAGGTGAAGAACGCGAGGTGGTCGGTCGGCTCGATGTCGACGAGGTAGCCGTTGACCTCGACCAGCCGCTCCTTCTGGGCGATGCCGACCAGGGTGCCGCTGACGGAGACCTGGGTGCCGTCGGCGAGGGTGCCGCGCAGGGTGATCAGGTTGCGGTGGTCAGCACTCTCGCTGTCCATCACCAGGCGTACGACGATCCCGCGCTCGGCCGCGAGCAGCGGGGCGTTGACGAAGGAGACCTGCTCCTCGACGACGTGGGCGAAGACACCCTTGAGGGCGGCCAGCTCGAGCACCTTGACGTCGTGGTCCGCGATCTCGCCGCGGACCTCGACGTCGAGCTGCTGGGCGACCTCGCCGGCGACGGCGGTGAAGATCTGGCCGAGCTTCTCCGTGAGCGGGATGCCGGGCCGGACGTCCTCGGCGATCACACCGCCCTGGACGTTGACCGCGTCGGGGACCAGCTCGCCGGACAGGGCGAGCCGGACGGACCTGGCGACGGCCAGGCCGGCTTTCTCCTGGGCCTCGTCGGTGGAGGCGCCGAGGTGCGGCGTGGCGACGACGTTCTCCAGCTCGAAGAGCGGGCTGTCGGTGCAGGGCTCCTGGGTGAAGACGTCGAGGCCGGCGGCCGCGATCCGGCCGGTCTTCAGGGCGTCGTACAGCGCACCCTCGTCGACGATGCCGCCGCGTGCGGCGTTGACCAGGACCAGCGACGGCTTGGCCTTCGCGAGGGCCTCGGCGTCGATCAGGCCGGTCGTCTCGGCGGTCTTGGGCAGGTGCACCGACATGAAGTCGGACTCGGCCAGGAGGGTGTCGAGGTCGACGAGGCGGACGCCGACCTGGGCGGCGCGGCCGGCCTGGACGTAGGGGTCGTAGGCGATGACGTTCATGCCGAACGCCGCGAGGCGCTGGGCGACCAGGACGCCGATCCGACCGAGGCCGACGATGCCGACGGTCTTCTCGAACAGCTCGATGCCGGTGTACTTCGACCGCTTCCACTCGCCGTTGCGCAGCGCGGCGTGCGCGGGCGAGACGTGGCGGGCCGCGGCGAGCATCAGCGCGACGGCGAGCTCGGCCGCGGAGACGATGTTGGAGGTCGGGGCGTTCACGACCATCACGCCGGACTGGGTCGCGGCCTTCACGTCGACGTTGTCGAGGCCGACCCCGGCGCGCGCGACGACCTTGAGCCGGCCGGCGGCGGCCAGCGCCTCGGCGTCGACCTTGGTGGCGGAGCGCACCAGGATCGCGTCGACGTCCGCGATCGCCGCCAGCAGCTCGCCGCGGTCCGCGCCGTTGCAGTACCGGACCTCGAAGTCCGGGCCGAGCGCGTCGACGGTGGCCGGGCTCAGCTCTTCGGCGATCAGGACGACGGGGACGGCGGGGCGCGCGGTCGGATCGGTCACAGCGGGTCCTTCGAAGGTGCGGTTCGAGAAGGGGTGCACGGCGCTGTGCGGGGTGCCGCCAGCCTACTCGCCCGCTCCGCGCGCCCGCAGGCAAGTCCGAAGCGGGCGCAGGAGGGGGTGCTCAGGCCTCGAAGAGCGCCTGACCGACGTACTCGCCCCTGCCGACCCCGGGAGGTACGGCGAACAGCGCCTGGCCGGTGAAGCGGAGGTACTCCATCAGCGCGTCGGACTTCGACATCGCCCGTTGGAGCGGGATGAAGTGGGTGCGCGGGTCACGGAGGTAGGCGATGAAGAACAGGCCGGCGTCGAGGCCGCCGACGTCGTTGCTGCCGTCGACGAAGTTGTAGCCGCGGCGCAGGATCCGCACCCCGTCGTTGGTGTCGGGGTGCACGACGCGGACGTGTGAGTCGACCGGGATGACCGGCCCGGCGCTTCCCTTCATGTCGAAGTCCGGCTCGGTCATCTCCTCGCCGCCCGACAGCGGCGCGCCAATGCCCTTCGTGCGGCCGATGAACTGCTCCTGGGACTCCAGCGACTGCCGGTCCCAGACCTCGATGGTCATGTTGATCCGGCGGGTGACGAGGTACGAGCCGCCCGTCAGCCAGGCAGCCTTCGGGTCGTCGCCGGCCCCGACCCAGACGTGCTGGTCGAGCGCCTTCGTCTCCTCCGCCTTGATGTTGGCGGTGCCGTCCTTGAAGCCGAACAGGTTGCGCGGCGTGGACTGGGTGGTCGAGGTGGTCGAGGTGCGCCCGAAGCCGAGCTGGGACCAGCGCACCGCCGTCGTGCCGAACCCGATCCGGACCAGGTTGCGGATCGCGTGGACCGCGACCTGCGGGTCGTCGGCGCAGGCCTGGATGCAGATGTCGCCGTCGCTGCGGGCGGGGTCGAGCACGTCGGCGGAGAACCGGGGCAGCTGCTCGAGCGCCTCCGGACGGCGCTCGGCGAGACCGAAGCGGTCCTTGCCGTCGGCGTCGACGAACAGGCCGGGGCCGAAGCCGAAGGTGATCGTGAGCCTGCTCGGCGGCAGGTCGAGCGCCTCGCCGGTGTCGTCGGGCGGCGCGTTGCCCGGACCGTCGACAGCGCCGACCGGGCCGGCGGACCCGCCCTCGGTCATCCGCGCCGCCGCCTCGGTCCACGCCTTCAGCAGTGCGACCAGCTCGTCGCGGTCCTCGGTCGTCACGTCGAGCGCGACGAAGTGCAGCCGGTCCTGGGCGGGCGTGACGATGCCCGCCTGGCGCTCCCCGTGGAACGGGTACGACGCCGCCGCGGCCGCGACCTTCGCGGTCTCGGGAGCAGCGAACCGGCCGGCCGCGAAGGCGCCGGCGACCCCGGCCGCAGCCGCGCCACCGCCGAGGAGCCCGCGCCTGCTGACGCGGCCGTTGCCGGTCAGGAGGTCACCGCCGCGGTGAGCCTGGAGAGCGGCTCGGACAGCGCGTTGACCGCGTCGGTCATCTTCTTCGTGTCCGCCGGCTCGAGCGCGGTGTAGAGCACGAAGCCGTCACCGTCGCGGTACTCGTCGAGCACCGCCTGCAGCGCGTCGAACTTCGCGGTCAGCTCCTTCGCCAGCGCCGGGTCCTTGCCCTCGAGCAGGCCCTGGACCCCCTCGTAGGCCACCCGGGCGCCGTCGACGTTGGCCTGGAAGTCCCACAGGTCGGTGTGCGACCAGGCCTCCTCCTCGCCGGTGATCTTGCCGTTGGCGACCTCCTCGAGCAGGCCGATCGAGCCGTTGGCGATCGCGTCGATCGGGTAGGTCAGTGCGTCGGCGCCCGTGGCCCGGATCCGCCCGTCGAGCTCGGTGACGTTGGCCAGCAGGTCGTCGCCGTACGTCGTGCGCTCGGCGGGCGTCAGCGCGGTGTAGCCCTTCGCGTCCTGGGGCCACAGGTCCTTCTCGATGCGGTGCCATCCGGTCCACTTCTCGCCGGCGGCGAGGTCGACGTCGGCCTCGCGGGCGTCGGTCTTGGGGTCGAGGTCGCCGAAGGACTCCGCGACGGTCTCGATCCGCTCCCAGTGCTCGCGGGCGACCGGGTAGAGCGCTCGGGCCTCGTCGTCCTTGCCGGCCTCGTAGAGCTCGACGAACTGCTTGGTCTTCTCCAGCAGCTGGCCGGACTGGTCCTGCACGTAGCTGCGGTAGTTGGCCTGGGCCTGGTCGATCAGCTCCTGGTCGGACGCGCTGACCTGCTGCTCGTCGTCGGAGTGGGTGACGGTGAACGGCGCCCGGATGCCCTCGCCGACCATGCCCGGCTTGCAGGCGGTGAAGTAGTCACCCTCGGGCACGTTGACGGTGAGCTTCTTCGTGAGGTTCGGGCCGATGTTCTCGACCTCGCCGACGATCCGCAGCCCGTCGCTGCCGAGCAGGTAGAACTCGGTGACGTCCGAGCCGGTGTTGGTGACGTCGAAGCTCAGCGTGCCGGCGGGCGCCTTGGTCGCCGAGAGCTCGCAGCCGTCGGCGCTCGAGCCGACGGTCAGGGCGCGGGCGTCGGCGCCCTTGCCCCCGTCGTCGCCGGAGGAGGCGTTCTCGGTGCAGGCGGCGAGCATCGGTGCGACGGCCAGCGCGGCCACGGACGCGAGCAGGGTCTTGGTGCGCATGGATCAGTGCTCCTGGAGCTGCGGGGAGGGAGGGGTCGGACGCTTGCTGCGGGTCCGGAGGAGGAAGAGTCCGCCGACGGGGACGACGTACAGCACCCAGGCGGTGGCCTCGAGCCAGGTCGTGGCGGGCGAGAAGTTGAAGACGCCCTTGAGCAGGGTGCCGTACCAGGACGACGGCGCGATCGCGTCGGAGACGTCGAAGGCCAGGGCGTGCAGGCCCGGCAGGATCCCTGCCTCCTGCAGGTCGTGGATGCCGTAGGCGAGGACGCCGGCGGCGACCAGGATGAGGAAGGCGCCGGTCCAGGTGAAGAAGGCCGACAGGTCGAGGCGGATCGCGCCCCGGTAGATCAGGTGGCCGAGTGCGACGGCGACCAGGATGCCGAGCAGCGCGCCGACCAACGGCTCCCAGGTCGGGGTCACCGACCCGATCGTGTCGCGGGTCCCGGCCTGGGTGGCCGCCCACAGGAAGAGCGCGGTCTCGAGGCCCTCGCGGCCGACCGCCAGGACCGCGACGACCACCAGCGACCAGCGCCCACCGTCGGCGGCCCGGTCGATCTGGCCGCGCAGCTCGGCACCCAGCCCGCGGGCCGCGGTCGACATCCAGAAGATCATCCAGGTCACGAACGCGACGGCGACGATCGACAGGCTGCCGCCGATCGCCTCCTGGGCCTCGAAGGTCAGGCCACGGGGCCCGAAGGTCAGGGCGGCGCCGAACCCGAGCGCGACCGCGACCGCGATGCCGACGCCCAGCCAGATCCTGGGCAGCAGCTCACGGCGCTCGGTCTTGACGAGGTAGGCCACCAGGATGCTGACGACCAGCGCGGCCTCGAGGCCTTCGCGCAGTCCGATCAGCAAGTTGGCGAGCACGAACGTCGAGGTTACTCCCCATGGTTAGCCTTGCCTAATGGAGGGTGCCCTCACCTACCTGTCCCGCGCGCCCGGTGGCGCCCCGGGACGTGAGACGGGGCGCGGCGGTTGCTGACCGTCGTACCCGGGAGTCCTAAGGTCGAGGCACCAGGGATTCGCCGTCGACGAAGGAGTCAGGCCATGCGCGTTTTCACGACGTTCGAGGAGCTCACCGAGGCCGCCGGGACCGAGCTGGGGACCAGTGACTGGGTCACCATCGACCAGCGCCGGGTCAACCAGTTCGCGGACGCGACCGGCGACCACCAGTGGATCCACGTCGACCTGGAGCGCGCCAAGGAGGGACCGTTCGGCGGCACCATCGCCCACGGCTACCTGACCCTGTCGCTGGTGCCGTGGCTCGGCAGCCAGGTGTTCACGCTGCGCACCCCGGGCGCCAAGCTCAACTACGGCGTCAACAAGGTCCGCTTCCCCGCGCCGCTGCTCGTCGGCAAGCGGATCCGGCTGCACGTCACGATGGGTGACGTCGTCGACATCCCCAGCGGCAAGCAGCTCACCGTGCACCACACGATCGAGATCGAGGACGAGGCCAAGCCGGCCTGCGTCGCCGAGACGGTCGTCCTGCTGCTGCCCTGAACCGAGCTCGTCGAGCTGTGGCCCGAGACGGACTACTCGACGAGCTCGGCCTCGCGGCTGTCCCAGGCCTGCGTGAGCGCCTGCTCGAACAGCTCGGTCGGCTGCGCGCCGGAGATGCCGAAGCGGCCGTCGAGGACGAAGAACGGGACGCCGCTCGAGCCGTAGGCCCGCGCCTGCGCGACGTCGGCCATCACCTCGTCGCGGAACTCGTCGCTGCCGAGCACGTCCTCGACCCGGCCGGCGTCGAGCCCGGCCGCGGCCGCCGCCCGGCGGAGCACGTCGTGGTCGCCGAGCGACTCACCGCGGGTGAAGTACGCCGCCAGGACCTGCTCCATCAGCTGGTGCTGACGACCCTCGGCCGCGGCCAGGTGGAGCAGGCGGTGCGCGGTCAGCGTGCGCGCGTGGAGCGCGTCGGCGTGGGCGAACTCCAGGCCCTCCCCCGCGGCGACCTCGTCGGCGCGGGCCATCATCTCCCGGGTGCCGGCCTCGTCGGCACCGAACTTGCGACCCAGCACCTGCACGGTGGTCTCGGTGCCGACCTCGGGCGCGAACGGGTCCAGCTCGTAGGAGCGGTAGACGACCTCCACCTCGTCGCGGTGCTCGAACGAGGCGAGCGCCTTCTCCAGTCGGCGCTTGCCGATGTAGCACCACGGACACACGACGTCAGCCCAGATCTCGATACGCACGAGGGGTGCAACGCGTCGTACCCCTGATTGCTTCCCCGGCGAACCCCTAGGGGCCGCGGGGGCGAGGTCAGGGACGGGTCAAGGGATCTGCCCGAAGCGAGCGGCCCCCTCCGGGCGACAGGCTTCGGGACATGATCACAGTCGAGTCCCTCAGCAAGTCGTACGGGAGCTTCACCGCCGTCGACGACGTGTCGTTCACCGCCGCACCGGGCCGCGTCACCGGGTTCCTCGGACCCAACGGTGCCGGCAAGTCCACCACCATGCGGGTGATGGTCGGCCTGACGGCGCCCGGCAGCGGTGAGGTCCGCGTCCTCGGGCGCCGTTTCGCCGACCTGCCCGACCCGGGCCGCGAGGTCGGCGTGCTCCTGGACGCGTCGGCCCAGCACGCCGGGCGGACCGGGCGCGAGATCCTCACGATCGCCGCCCTGACCATGGGCCTGCCGCGCACCCGTGTCGACGAGATGCTCGAGCGGGTCAGCCTGACGCCGGACGAGGCCAGCCGCCGGGTCCGCAACTACTCGCTGGGCATGCGGCAGCGCCTGGGCATCGGTACGGCGCTGCTCGGCAACCCCGAGGTGCTGATCCTCGACGAGCCCGCCAACGGCCTGGACCCGGCCGGCATCCGCTGGATGCGCGACCTGCTGCGCGACTTCGCCGACCAGGGCGGCACCGTCCTGCTCTCCAGCCACCTGCTGCACGAGATCGAGGTCATCGCCGACGACCTCGTCGTCATCGGCAACGGCCGGATCGTCGCCCAGGGCACCAAGGAGGAGCTGCTCGCCGGCGCCGGCACCCTGGTCCGCGCCGCCGACGGCACGACGCTCGCCGCCGCGCTGGCCGCCGCCGGGATCACCGCGCGGCCCACCTCCGGTGGCGCCGTCCTCGCCGAGGCCGACCTCACCCGCGTCGGCCAGGCCGCCTTCGCGGCCGGCATCGCCGTCACCGAGCTGCGCGCCGCCGACGGCGCCGGCCTCGAGGAGATGTTCCTGGCGCTCACCGCCGAGAGCCAGCGCGAGACCGTCACCACCACCCAGACCACCACCACCCAAGGAGCAGCGGCATGATCACCCCACTGAGTTCTTCTCCTCCGCTTCGCTCCCCCGAACAACTCAGCGGGGACCCCGATCCGAGAGCCACCACCCTCGACGCCGCACCGGGCGTCGTACCCGAGCGGACGCGTCCCGTGCCCGCCCGGACCCCGTTCAGCCGGGTGCAGCGCGTCGAGCTGCGCAAGATGTTCGACACCCGCTCCGGCTTCTGGCTGATGGCGAGCATCGTCATCACCTCCGCCATCGCCACGGTGATCACGCTGCTGGTCGGCGATCGCGACGACCTCACCTTCGACTCGTTCGCCGCGGCGATCGGCAGCCCGATGTCGATCATCCTCCCGGTGATCGGCGTGCTCGCGGTGACCAGCGAGTGGAGCCAGCGCACCACGCTGACCACGTTCACCCTGGTGCCGGGCCGCTCCCGGGTGCTGGCGGCCAAGCTGCTCAACACGTTGGCCATCGGCTTCGCCGGCATGCTCATCGCGCTCGGCGTGGGCGCCCTCGGCAACCTGGTCACCTCGATGATCACCGGCGTCGACCCGGTCTGGGACATCTCGTTCGGCACCTTCGCGCAGATCGTGCTCGCCAACGAGCTCGGCATGCTGCTCGGCTTCGCGCTCGGCCTGCTGTTCCGCAGCTCGCCCGCCGCGATCGTCGGCTACTTCGTGGTCAACCTCGTGCTCCCCGGCCTGTCCGGCGCCCTGGCCTCCGCCCAGGAGTGGTGGGCCGACAACGCCGGCTGGTTCGACCTCAACCAGACCCGCTTCCTGCTCTTCGACAGCAGCCTCACCGGCCAGGAGTGGGCCCAGCTCGGCGTCACCTCGCTCCTGTGGATCGCGCTGCCGCTCCTCATCGGCACCCGGCTGGTGCTCCGCTCCGAGGTGAAGTAGCGACCCGGCTCGAAGCAGCTCGCCATCAGCGCCGACCCGGCAGAAGATGACTCCCCCGATGTCATCTTCTGCCGGGTCGGGGCATTTCCCGAGCCAGTTCCTGCCGGGTCGGCGTGCATGCAGATGCCCAACATGGGTGAGTCGCCCGGGGCGGGAACATGCGAGCGTCGTGTGGTCTCGACAGACTCACCTGGGGGCCAACCGTGCGCAGTCGTCCTGTCCGCATCATCCTGCTCGTCGCGGCCATGGTGGCTGCCCTCCTCGGCGCCGCCGGCGCGGGACAGTCACCCGCGCACGCGCAACCGGCGCACCATCGGCTGATCCCGTCGGCAGTGCCGGCGACGACACCGAACATCCTGGACGGTCGGACGCTGGCGATCGCCGAGGTCGGCAGCAAGGTCTTCGTGGGTGGCACCTTCACCCTGGCGCAGAACCCGGACACGAGCGCGCAGCTGCCGACGCCGTACCTGTTCGCCTACGACCGTGGCACCGGCGTCATCGACCCGGTCTTCGCGCCGGCGCTCGACGGCCAGGTGACCGCGATCGTGGCGTCGCCGGACGGCAGCGCGCTGTACGTCGCCGGCACCTTCAAGCTCGCCGGTACGACGAAGGTCCGCAACGTCATCAAGATCAACACGACCACCGGGGCCCTGGTCCCGGGGTTCAAGAACCCCAGCCCCAACGGCAGCGTGCTCGACCTCGCCCTCGTCGGCAGCCGGCTGTTCCTCGCAGGAACCTTCACCACGGTCGCCACCCTGCCGCGGGCCGGGCTGGCCTCGCTGAGCGCGACCACCGGCGAGGTGGACGAGTACCTCAAGGTCGCCGTCGACACGAACCACAACTGGCCCTCCGGTACGGCGAAGGCGCCGGTGGGCGTCGGGAAGCTGGCCGCCAGCCCCGACGGCTCCCGACTGGTCGGGATCGGCAACTTCAAGCACGCCGACGGCCTCGACCGCGACCAGGTCGTGCTGATCCGGCTCGGCACCGACAACGCCTACGTCGACCCCGACTGGAAGACGACGCGCTACACGCCCGCGTGCAGCAAGAACTCCTTCGACTCCTACGTGCGCGACGTCGACTACTCCCCCGACAGCTCCTACTTCGTGGTCGCCTCCAGCGGCGCCGGCTACAACGGAACGCTGTGCGACTCCGCGGCCCGCTTCGACACCGCGGTCACCGGCCAGGACGTGCAGCCGACCTGGCAGGCCGCGACCGGCCAGGACTCGCTGCTCTCGGTCGCGATCGCCGACAACGTCGTCTACGTCGGCGGCCACCAGAAGTGGATGAACGCCATCCAGAGCGGCTCCGACGAGCAGGCCGGGCAGGTGCCGCGGCCCGGCCTGGCCGCTCTCGACCCGCAGAACGGCATCCCGTTGACCTGGAACCCGGGCCGGCACCCGCGCGGCATCGGCGCCGAGGAGCTGCTGGCGACCGACAACGGCGTGTACGTCGGCAGCGACACCGAGTACATCGGCAACGGTGAGTACCGCCGGGCCCGCCTCGCCTTCTTCCCTGTGGAAGGCGGGACGGCCCCGGTCACCCAGGCCGACCCGGTGCTGCCGCGCAGCCTCTACCGGCTCTCCGCCAACACGGTCACCACGCGACAGTTCTCCGGCACCTCGATCACGACCCCGACCACGGTGCCCACCACGGGCGGAGCCAACTGGAACAACGTGCGCGGCGCGTTCATGATCGGCTCCAAGCTGGTCTACGGGGCGACCGACAACAAGCTGCACTACCGGACCTTCGACGGCACGGCGTTCGGGCCGGACAACGTCATCGACCCCTACAACGACCCCTACTGGAGCAGCGTCACCACCAGTGGTGGCACGCAGACCTATCGCGGCCGGGTGCCCAACCTCTACGGGCAGCTGTCCAACGTGACCGGCATGGCGTACGCCGACGGTCGGCTCTACTACACCCGCAGCCTGCAGGGGAAGGTGTTCTGGCGCTGGTTCTCGCCGCAGAGCCTGATCGTCGGAGCGGCCGAGTTCACGGTCGCGTCGTCGAACTTCCCGCTGCTGCAGGACGTCCGCAACCTCGTGTACGCCGACGGCCAGCTGTGGGCCGGCATGTCGACGAACCAGCTGTGGCGCCTGCCCGTCGCGGACGGCGTCACCAGCGGCACCTGGACCCGGGTGACCGGCAACGGCATCGACACCAGCCCGGTGTGGTCGAGCGGCACCATGTTCCTCGGCCCGCTCGCCAACCAGCTGCCGACCGCGGCGTTCACGCCGACCTGCGCCGGGCAGTCCTGCTCCTTCGACGGCACCGCGTCGACCGATGCCGACGGCACGGTCACCTCGTGGGCGTGGAGCTTCGGCGACGGCGGTACGGCGACGGGCGCCCAGCCCAGCCACGTGTACGCCGCGCCGGGCACCTACCAGGTGACGCTCACCGTGACCGACGAGAACGGCGGCACGGGCACCACGACGCAGCCCGTCGTGATCCAGGGCGGCACCAGCCAGATCGGCTACCGGGACTCCACGGGCAAGGTCACCAACGCGACCAGCATCGTCTCGCCGATCCCGGCGACCGCGCAGGCCGGCGACGGCCTGGTCGCCGTCGTCTCGGCGGCCACTACCGCCGTACCCGCGGCACCGGCGGGCTGGACCCAGGTCGGTTCCCCCGCCGCCACCGACGCGATGACGACCGTGGTCTGGCAGAAGGTGGCCGCGGCCGACGACGCCGGCCGCAACGTGACCGTCAGCTTCGGCGCCACGGCGGTGAAGGCGACGCTGACCGTGTTGGCCTACTCCGGCACCGACCCCGGTGGTCCCGTGGCCGCGGTCGCCGGCCTCGGCGAGACGACCGCGACGACCACGCACCACAGTCCGCTGGTCAGCACGCCCGGCAACTGGGTGGTCACCGTGTGGGCCGACCGGTCCTCCGCGACGACGGCCTTCACCGAGCCCGCCGGATCGACCGTGCGGCAACGCCTGATCGGCACCGGCGGCGCCCACGCCGACCAGCTCGTCGCCGACACCGGCGGTCCCGTCGCCGCGGGCCAGTACGGCGACCAGGTCGCCACCGCCGACTCCGCGGCGAAGGGAACCAGCGTCACGATCGCCCTGCACTGACCCGGCCCGCACGACCGCGCAGGCCGCGCCCACACCGGGCGCGGCCGTGCGAGGATCCGGGCATGGAGCTGACCTCGACCTGGTGGTTCTGGGCCCTGCTGTCGGCCGCCTTCGCAGCCCTGACGGCGATCTTCGCGAAGGTGGGCGTGAAGCAGATCGACTCCGACGTCGCGACCTTCGTCCGCACCGTCGTCATCCTGGTCACGCTCGGCCTGATCCTGCTGGCGCTCGGCAAGTTCCACTCCCCCGGCGAGGTCGGCACCCGGACCTGGGTGTTCCTCGTCCTGTCCGGGCTCGCCACCGGTGCGTCCTGGATCTGCTACTTCCGCGCCCTCAAGCTCGGCGACGCCTCACTGGTCGCACCGGTCGACAAGCTCAGCGTCGTGCTCGTGGCCGTCTTCGGCGTGACCCTGCTCGGCGAGCGGCTCTCGCTCCTGCAGTGGGGCGGGGTCGCGCTGGTGGGCGCGGGTGCCGTTCTGCTGGTGGTCAGCGGGTGAATTCCCTTTCCTGGTGGGGAGTTCTCCCCATCGACGCCCTCTCGTGGCAAGCCCTAGCGTCCTGCCCATGGACGACCGGTCACCTCGATCTGCCGGGGCTGGAGGTGCGGGCTCGGCGGTTGACGTGGGGCTCGAGGAGACCGGTCTCCTCGTCGGGGACAGGCGGGTCGCACGCCGTGCTCGGCGGCTGCACCGCCGGCTCGCCGCGACGATCGGGCCTGTCGTCGCCTCGGACGACGTGGTCGACCTCGCGGCTGTCGTGCAGGACCTGGACGGCAGGCCCGTCGACGGGCTGATCGTCGTCACGCCGACGACCGTCGTCGTCGCCCACCGGCAACGCCGGCACCACGTGGAGACGGTCCTGGTCCCGCGCTCCTCCATCACGGCGGTGTCGGTGTCGACCGGGGCCGACGGCCGCTCGACGGCCATCGAGCTGGTGACCGCCGGCGGGATCAGGCGGCTCTCGCTCGCCGGAGGCTCGCACGCCCTCGACGGCCGGCTGGCCGAGGTCCTCGGGCCCCTCAGCGGGTGAACAGGCAGAAGGTGTGGCCCGCCGGGTCGGCGTACACGCGCAACGGCTCCTCGGGGTCGTCGGACTGGTCGGAGCGGACGACGGCGCCCAGCTCGAGGGCGCGCTGGTGGTTCACCTCGAGGTCGGTGCGGTCCTCGACCTGGAAGTCGAGGTGCAGCTGCTGCGGCACCTCGGCGTCCGGCCAGGTCGTCGCAGCGAGCTCGTCGACCTGCTGGAAGGACAGCCGCTCGCCGGAGGGCCCGACGATCGAGCGCCAGTCGGTGAACTCGTCGATGTCGAAGCCCTCGGGGTAGGACCAGCCGAGGAGCCGGCGGTAGAACTCCGCCAGCAGGGGGACGTCGGTGGTGTCGAGGACGGTGCTGCGCAGCCGCGGGTAGCCCATGTCCGCAACCCTGCCACGAGACGCCGACACCCCCGGCCCTGACGGGTCCGGGGGTGTCGTGCGTACGACGCGAGGTCAGCGCGCGGCCGAGCCCTCGGTGTAGTCGTCGTCGGTGTGCGCCCACGAGAAGTGCGAGCGCAGGGTCTTGCCGACGGCCTCGATCGGGTGCTGGGCACCCTTCTCACGCAGCGCCTTGAACTCCGGCGCGCCGGCGTCCTGGTCGGCGATGAAGCGCTCGGCGAACGCGCCGCTCTGGATGTCGGCGAGGACGGCCTGCATGTTCTCCTTCACGTGCGGGTCGATGACGCGCGGGCCGGAGACGTAGTCGCCGTACTCAGCGGTGTCGGAGACCGACCAGCGCTGCTTGGCGATGCCGCCCTCCCACATCAGGTCGACGATGAGCTTGAGCTCGTGAAGGACCTCGAAGTAGGCGATCTCGCCCTGGTAGCCGGCCTCGGTGAGGGTCTCGTAGCCGTACTGGATCAGCTGCGAGACACCACCGCACAGGACCGACTGCTCACCGAACAGGTCGGTCTCGGTCTCCTCGGTGAAGGTGGTCTTGATGACGCCGGCGCGGGTGCCGCCGATGCCCTTCGCGTAGGACTTCGCGAGGTCCCAGGCCTTGCCCGAGGCGTCCTGCTCGACGGCGATGATGTCCGGGATGCCGCGCCCGGCGACGTACTCGCGGCGCACGGTGTGGCCCGGGGCCTTCGGCGCGACGAGGATGACGTCGACGCCGGCCGGCGGCTGGATGTAGCCGAAGCGGATGTTGAATCCGTGGCCGAAGACCAGGGTGTCGCCCTCGGCGAGCGCCGGCGCGATGTCGTCGGCGTACAGGTGACGCTGCACCTGGTCGGGGGCGAGGATGACGATGACGTCGGCCTCCTCCGCGGCCTCGCGGGGGGTCAGGACGCGCAGGCCCTCCTCCTCCGCCTTGGCGCGGCTCTTCGAGCCCTCCTTGAGGCCGACGCGGACGTCGACGCCGGAGTCGCGCAGGTTCAGCGCGTGCGCGTGGCCCTGGCTGCCGTAACCGATGACGGCGACGTGCTTGCCCTGGATCAGGGACAGGTCGGCGTCGTCGTCGTAGTAGATCTCAGCCACGTCGGGCTTCTCCTTGTATCTCGGTGGTTGAGGTGCGAGGGCAGCGAGCCTCGAACCTCAGGGGTGGGGTGTTTTCAGGCGTTGGCGGCGGGCGGCACCGGTACGGCGACGGGCTTGCTGCGCTCCGAGATGGAGCGCGGCCCGCGGCCGATGGCCACCATGCCGGACTGCACGAGCTCGCGGATCCCGAAGGGCTCCAGCACGCGCAGGAAGTCGGAGATCTTGCCGTCGTTGCCGACGATCTGCATGGTGATGGCGTCCGAGGCGACGTCGATGACCTTCGCCTTGAACAGCTGGACGATGTCGAGGACCTCGCCGCGGTTCTCCGCCGTGGCGGCGACCTTGACCAGCACCAGCTCCCGGTTGACCGAGGCCGTCGGGTCGAGCTCGACGATCTTGATGACCTCGACCAGCTTGTTGAGCTGCTTGGTGACCTGCTCGAGCGGCGAGGAGTCGACGTTGACCACGATCGTCATCCGCGAGATCTCGTCGTGCTCGGTCGGGCCGACCGCCAGCGACTCGATGTTGAAGCCGCGGCGGCTGAACAGCGCGGAGATGCGCGCCAGGACTCCGGGCTTGTCCTCGACGAGGACGGACAGGGTGTGCTTGGCCATCAGAGGTCGTCCTCGTCGAACTGGGGCGCGAGGTCCCGCGCGTACTTGATGTCGTCGTTGCTGGTGCCGGCGGCCACCATCGGCCACACCATGGCGTCGCGGTGCACCCGGAAGTCGACGACGACGGGCACGTCGTTGATCTCCATCGCCTTCTGGATGGTCGCGTCGACGTCGTCGGGCGACTCGCAGGCCAGGCCCACGCAGCCGTAGGCGTCGGCCAGCTTGACGAAGTCCGGGATCCGCTTCGAGTGCAGGTCGGTGTTGGAGTAGCGCGAGTTGTAGAACAGCGTCTGCCACTGGCGCACCATGCCGAGCGACTCGTTGTTGATGACCGCGACCTTGATCGGGATGTTGTTGATCGCGCAGGTGGCGAGCTCCTGGTTGGTCATCTGGAAGCAGCCGTCGCCGTCGACCGACCACACGGTCTGGTCGGGCATGGCGACCTTGGCACCCATCGCGGCCGGGACCGAGAAGCCCATGGTGCCGAGACCGCCGGAGTTGATCCAGGTGTTGGGGCGCTCGTAGCCGACGAAGTGCGCGGCCCACATCTGGTGCTGGCCGACGCCCGCGGTGTAGATCGTGTCGGGGCCGGAGATGACGCCGAGTCGCTCGAGGACGTACTGCGGCGCGAGGCCGCCGTCGGTGGGACGGTCGTAGCCGAGCGGGTACTTCTTCTTCACCCCGGCGCAGAACGCGACCCAGCCCTCGTAGTCACCCGTGTTGCCGGCCTCCTGCTCGGTGCGCAGGGTGGTGATCAGGTCGACCAGCACCTCGCGCACGTCGCCCACGATCGGGACGTCGGCGTAGCGGTTCTTGCCGATCTCGGCCGGGTCGATGTCGGCGTGGATGACCTTCGCACCGGGCGCGAACGAGTCGAGGTTGCCGGTGACGCGGTCGTCGAAGCGGGCACCGAGGCTGATGATCAGGTCGCTCTTCTGCAGCGCCGCGACGGCCGCCACGGTGCCGTGCATGCCGGGCATGCCGAGGTGCTGCGGGTGGCTGTCGGGGAACGCGCCGCGCGCCATCAGCGTGGTGACCACCGGGATGCCGGTGAGCTCGGCGAGGGCCAGCAGCTCCTTGGAGGCGCCGGACCGGATGGTGCCGCCGCCGACGTACAGGACCGGCTTGCGCGACTCGAGCATGAGGCGCGCGGCCTCGCGGATCTGCTTGGCGTGCGGCCGGGTCACCGGTCGGTAGCCGGGCAGGTTCAGCTCGGTGGGCCACTGGAAGGTGGTGCTGGACTGCAGCGCGGACTTCGTCACGTCGACCAGGACCGGGCCGGGGCGGCCGGTCGAGGCGATGTGGAAGGCCTCGGCGATCTTGGTGGGGATCTCCGCGGGGTCGGTCACCAGGAAGCTGTGCTTGGTGATCGGCATCGTGATGCCGCGGATGTCCGCCTCCTGGAAGGCGTCCGTGCCGATCAGCGAGGCGCCGACCTGGCCGGTGATCGCGACCATCGGCAGCGAGTCCATGTGGGCGTCCGCGAGCGGGGTGACCAGGTTGGTCGCACCGGGGCCGGACGTCGCCATGCAGACGCCGACCTTGCCGGACGCGGCGGCGTACCCCTGCGCGGCGTGGCCGGCACCCTGCTCGTGGCGCACGAGGATGTGCCGGATGCTGCTGTCCATCAGCGGGTCGTACGCCGGGAGGATCGCTCCGCCGGGGATGCCGAAGATGTCGGTGACACCCGCCGCCTCGAGGGACCGGACCAGGCTCTGCGCCCCGGTGATGCCGTGTTGCTGGGAGTTGGCGCCCGAGCCCTGCTGCTCACTCATCCGAGTCGTTCCTTGTCTGCTGTGGTGGGCTGATCTGCTGGTCGTAACTCAACAAAAAACCCCTCGGTTGCTGGGCAACGAGGGGTGGACGCGCTGGCGATTGACTGACGGATTGTCCTGGTCAGGATCAGCCGGCGCGTCCGGTGCGTACGAGAAGCAGGTCATGCATGGAATCACCGTAGCCGCCGCACGTCGTGCCGTCGAACCAGTGTCTCACATCGTCTCAGATGGCAAGACTGCAGTCTCAGGATTCGTCTGTCCCCCGGCCAGCGAGCGGAGCGCGGCGATCGCCTCGGGGAGGCCGTCCAGGGCGCGGCTCGCAGCGGTCTCGACATGAGCGACCACGACGGCCGGGGCGCCGGCGGACCACAGGTGGCCGGCGAGCAGGAGCGCGTCCCGGTGGTCGCCGAGCCGGCCCTGGATGTCCTTGCCCGCGGCTGCCCGCTCCCTGTCCCCGACGGCGTCGGCGACGTGGCGCAGCCGGCGCGCGGCCTTGCGGACCTCGTGGGAGGTCTCGCCCTCGGCGGCCCGGTCCAGAACCCGGTGCACCTCGTGGCGCAGCACCGCATCCGTCACCCGGTCGGCGTGCCGCCGGGCCCGGTCGGCCAGCGGGACCTCCTCGCCCCACATGCCGAGGAGGTGAGCCAGGGCCGCCGCGTCCGGGGAGGCGTGCCACGCGACGAGGGCCGCGTGCGCCCCGCTGTGGGCGGCGAGCAGCGGATCGACGAGTGCGTGCCCGAGGTCGGTGCGGCCCAGCTCGGCCAGCACCCGTCGACAGTCCTCGGCCCGGACCTCCAGGTCCCGGCCGGCCCCCAGCAGGGCGCCGTACGACGCCAGGCGAGCGCGCATCTCCCGCGCCGGCCGCTTCTCGACGTACCGCCCGAAGCCGGCCAGCACGTTGCGCAGCCGGCGTACCGACGTGCGGAGCTGGTGGACCGCGTCGGGCTCGTCGGCGAGGGCCGGCTCCCGCCCGGTGAGGACGTCGGCGACCAGGTCGCCGATCACCGTGGAGAGCAGGTCGCCTGCCGGGGAGTCCGCCACACCTCCCATTCTGGCGGACGCCCCGGCAGGGCGGGATCAGCGCAGCGAGCCCAGCAGCAGCCAGATCCCGACCGGCATCGGCCGTCCCCAGTCGCCGTCGAGCGCGGTCACCGGGATGTTGTTGGCCGCCAGCGCCGTCGTGTCGGCGTTGGGCCGGGTCTCGGTCGCAGGAGCGCCCGCCGAGAGGAGGTAGGTGCCGCCCGTGGCCGGCACGTCACCGGCGTAGGTCAGGCCCAGGTCGCTGCTGCGGCCCACGTCGGCCTTGACCGCGCGGCCGAGGGTCTCTCCGGGCCCGACGAACGGGAAGTTCACGTTGAGCACGAGGTCGTCGGCCAGCAGGTTGCGCTTCACCAGGCCGCCGAGCAGCTTGACCGTGAAGTCGGCCGCGCCCGTGAACGCGACGTTGGGGATCTGCGCCAGTTCGCGAGGCACCTCCGCGCTCACCGCGACGGCGGGGACCGCGTACTCGTGCGCGGTGACCGCCGCGCCGACCGTGCCCGAGTGGTTGAGCGTGGCGCCGATGTTCTGGCCGAAGTTGGTGCCGGACAGAACCACGTCCGGGCCGCCGCTCCAGTAGTTCTTCGCGAACCGGCTCAGGCCGACGTTGACCGCGTCGGCGGGCGAGGCCGACGGCGTGGTCGAGGAGCAGGGCCCGGCCGACGCGCAGACCCCGAACACGGCGCCGCCGGTCGACGTACCGGCGCAGTCACCGGCGTACGCCGCCGGCACCGTCACCGCCTGGACGGTCAGCGGCACCGGCGCGAAGCCCGGCGAGGTCATCCGCGCCCCGGCGCCGCTCTGCTGCGACCAGGGCGCCACCACCAGGACGTCGGCTCCGGCGTTGCACAGCGCCCGGCGCAGGACGTAGAGACCCTTGCCGTCGGTGCCGAACCCGGCGTCGGCACCGCGGGCGCTGTCGTCGTTGGTGAGCAGGATCTCGAGGCCGGCCAAGGGCGGTGCGGTCGTCCCGGCGGTCACCGTCTCGGACGGCGCCGCGGTCACGGGCGACGCGGCGACGATGCCGGCGACACCGGCAGCGAGGCCGACGCCGACGGCCAGCAGGCGCGGGAGCAGGGGGCGGGAGGGAACAGGACGCATCACGAACTCCTCGTGGAGGGTGGTACCCGAGTGGAACGCGTTCTACATTCAGGGCCCGGACGTGCACGCGTCCAAGACCTGTTCGGCATGGCACCGCCCGGAGAAGAGATGAACATCCAGCAGCTGCGGTACGTCGTCGCGACTGCCGAGCGCGGCAGCATGACGGCCGCCGCCGCGGCCCTGTTCGTGGCCCAGCCGGCGCTCAGCCGTGCCGTCCGGCAGCTCGAGCGCGAGCTGGACCTGCCGCTGTTCGCCCGCGACGGACGCGGCGTCATCCTCACCCCGGCAGGCCAGACCTTCGTGCACCGGGCGCGTGCCGTGCTGCACAGCATCGACCGGCTGGGCACCACCGTCGCCGCCGACCAGGGCTCGGCACCGCTCGTCATCGCCGCCTCGCCCACGCTGCAGGCGGCCCTCGCCATCCCGATCATCGCCGGGCTGCGCGAGCACGGCGCACGACTGCACGCCCGCCTGCTCGGCGCCGGCAGCTCGGCCGAGGTCGCCGAGCTCGTCGCCGCGGGCCGGGCAGACCTGGGCCTGTGCGACAGCGCGGTCCCGGCGGACCTGCCCCAGGTCGTGATCGGCCGGGCCGAGGTGCGGCTCTACTCCCCCGCGGGCCTCGACCTGCCCGAACGCGTGACCTTCGCCGACCTGGCGAGCGTCCCGCTCGTGCTGCCGACGGCCGGCTCCGACCGCCGCGCGACGCTCGACGCGTTCTTCGAGGGCTGCGGGATCGCGCCCGAGGTCGCGGTCGAGACCGACGAGCGGCACGCCTGGCTGGCGGCCGTCAGCAGCGGCGTCGCCTCCTGCCTGTGGCACAGCCTCGACCCACGACGCGCGCCCCTGCCCGGCGTGGTGTCGCGCGGCTTCGACCCGCCGATGCACCGCACCCTGCTCGCCGTGCACCGCCCCGACGACGAGCGCGCGGCGTCGCGGCTGCTGCTCGACGTGCTGCGCCAGGTCGGCGAGCTGGTGGCCTGAGGCCGCCGGCCCGCCCCGCTGTCGAGCTGCGGCCGGTCGGTCAGGGCAGCACCACCTCCCCCACCGGTCCCGGGTTGTGGGCGACCTCCCACCGGTAGCCGTCGGGATCGGCGAAGTAGCCGGAGTAGCCGCCCCAGTCGCGTTCCACGGCCGCGTGCACCTCCGGTGCACCGGCCGCCCGCGCTGCCTCCAGCACCTCGTCGACGCCCGCCGGTGTGGGCATGTTGTGGGAGATCGTGATCGGGGCGACGCCCGGGCCGCGCATGGTCGCACCCACCTCGGCCTCGAAGTGGCCGCGCTCCCAGAAGGACAGGACGAGCAGCTGGCCCGCCTTGAACATGAGCACCTCGCCCGGCACGTCGAGCTCGGGCACCCACCCGAGGCCGTCGCGGTAGAAGCGCCGCGTGGCGTCGAGGTCGTCGGTCGCGAGGGTGATGAAGCTGATCCGCTGGTCCATGCCTGCCACTCAAGCACTCGGCGAGGACATCGCCGCCCGGGGCGGCGGGACGGGCCGGCCGGAGCGGCGGACCAGGTCCTACCCGGCTCGCATGGCGGCGAGGGCGACCCGCTGCCGCCCCTCGTCGTCGAAGTTGGCCGGGTCCAGCCACCGCTCGTGGGCGGTGCGGACGGCGGGCCACTCGCCGTCGGTGAGCGAGAACCAGTCGGTGTCGCGGTTGCGACCCTGGGTGACCATGTGGTTGCGGAACCGGCCCTCCTCGACGAAGCCGAGCCGCAGCGCGGCGCGACGTGACGGCTCGTTGAGGCTGTCGCACTTCCACTCGAAGCGCCGGTAGCCGAGGTCGAAGGCGTTGCGCATCAGCAGGTGGATCGCCTCGGTCGCGGCCCGGGTGCGCTGCAGGGCGCGGCCGAGGAGGACGCCCGCGACCTCGACCTGGCCGTGGTGGGGATCGATCCGCATGTAGGACGCGATGCCGGCCGCCGTACCCGCGGCCTCGCCCTCCAGCGGGACGAGGGCGAAGGTCACCATGGCGGGGTCGTCGAGGTGGGCGGCCAGGTGCATCCACAGCTGGGGCAGGCTCCGCGGCCTGGGGATCGGCCGGTAGGTCCACAGGCCGGCGTCGTCGTCGCCGCAGGTCGCCGCGAACAGCTCGGCGTAGCGGGCCGAGCCGAGGGGCTCGACGGCGACGTACCGACCCTGCAGGAGCACCGGCTCGGGCCACGGCCGGGGCTCCCAGTCCGGAACCGGGTCACCGATCCGCTGGCCGTGCTCGTTGGTCTGCATCGACGCCCTCCCGCTCACTGGTACGAGACGAACCGGACCCGTGGGCGGATCCGGTGGACCGCCTTCGCGCCCATCCGGTTGTAGTCCTCGTCGTAGAAGAGCTTGAAGCCCATCGCGAAGATGTCGGGGCGTGCGACGGCACGGTAGGTGGCCAGCTTCTGGCCGCGGTTGCCGAAGCCGTCGACGTGCTGGAGGAGCTGGAGGCCGTCGCGCGCCTTGACCCGGCCGATGTGGCGCACCATCGAGGTGCGGAACTGGTGGACGACGAACAGCTTCTCGGGCAGGTCGTGCTCGACGACGAGCCGCGAGAGCCAGGCGCTGGTGCGGTTGACCTCGCCCGCGCCCACGCTGCCGATGACCCGGGCCGGGCGCTGCCCGCGGCGTACGCGCCACTCGGGGTCGATGGCCAGGCTGACGTGGGGCTGCACCAGGGCCCACTCCCAGCGCTTTGCGACCTCGAGGAAGTCGGTACGGCCGGGCTGGAGGTCGAGCACGAGGAGGGCGCCGAGGTCGCGGGCCGCGTCGACGTACTCCTGGACGGCGGCGCGGCCGACGTCGTGGCTGAAGTCACGGTCCTTGCCGGGGTGGCCGTCGGCGACGCTGACGATCAGCTCGAAAACCGGGCGCACCGGGCGCCCGGGGCGCTCGAAGGGCGCAGCGGCGCGCTGCAGGCGGCGGAAGGCCTTCCTCGGCGAGGTCTCCCCCAGCACGCCGAGGGAGCCGGTGCCGGGCGTGCCGTAGTAGGCGACGAGCATGCCGCGGTCCGGCAGGACCCGCTCGCTGCGCCAGCGCGGGGTGCCGGTGGGCAGGTTCGGGGGCGCGGGCGTGCCGGGCGTGGGCTCGGCGGCCGGTCCCACCGGAGGTACGGCGGCCGCGGGGGCGCGGTCGCGGTCCCGGTTGGTGTGTCCCGGGTCCGTGAACGCGGCGAGCAGCAGCGCCAGCCCCAGGATGAGGACGGCGGCGACGCGGTGCGGCCCGGTCACCAGAGCGAGCGCAGGGTCGCGTCGGTCGTGGAGGACGCGGGGTCGGCCGCGTCGCGGACGAAGACCGCCGTGATCGTGCCGCCGCGCTCGTCGTGCGCGTCGCGCAGCGCCCGCCAGGCGGCGAGGTTGGGGTGCTCGACCTCGGTGCAGGCGGTCGCGGGGGCGAGGGTGGTGATCGCCTCGTCGAGCTGCTGGCGGCTCACGTCGAGGGTCGCGGTGGAGCCGTCGTGCTTGAGCACGGTGGCGAGCACGACGCCCGGCAACCGGTGCTGCCCGCCCGGCAGGTTGACGTGGCCGATCTCGCCGTCCAGCGCGAGGGCGTAGGACACCGGGTAGGTCCAGCCGTCGATCTGCGCCGCGAGCCGCTCCCGGATCCTGCCCAGGCCCGCGAGCGTCGACCACTCGTCGAGCGGGTCGAAGTCGAAGGCGGGCAGGCCGTCGATGCTGGTGCGGTTCTTGCGCCGGCGGTAGTCGGCGGAGCCGTCGACGCCCTTGCGCTCGAAGTACGGCGCCAGCAGGTCCCGCTCACCGGCGTACTCCATCAGCGGGACCGTCCAGCCGCACGAGTCGGAGATCCGCTCGATGTCGACCACGACCACCGCCCGCGCCCCGGGCAGGTCGGTGAAGCGGGCCGCGAGGCCGGCGTACTCCTCGTCGTAGACCGTCGCCACCCGGCCGCGGCCGTGGAAGCGGACGATGTTGGGGGCACCCCCGAAGGCGCAGAACATCACCGTGATCCGGCCGTTCTCGCGCAGGTGGGCGATCGTCTCGCTGCCACTGCCGGTGCCGTCGAGCCACGCGAACGTGGTCTCGTCGAGCATGCCGAAGGTCCCCGGGATGCCGCGCGGCGACAGGTTCAGGTGGCCGTCACCGGCGAGCGGCGCGGTCGCGACGAAGAACACCTGCTGCGCGTCGACGAACTCCCGGAGCCGTCCGTCGACCCTGGCGTGGACCTTCCCCATCGCTCACTCGGGGACGCGGCGGTACGCGCCGTCGGAGGCCGCGGTGGCCATCGACGCGTAGGCCCGCAGCGCGGCCGAGACCGGACGCTGACGGTCGAGCGGGGTGTAGGGCTTGTCCCGCTTCTCCTGCAGGATCTTGCGCTCGAACAGCGTGTGGTCGTCGACGTCGAGGTGGATGGTCCGGTTGGGGATGTCGATCGAGATCGGGTCGCCGTCCTCGATCAGCGCGATCAGGCCGCCGCCGGCCGCCTCGGGCGAGATGTGCCCGATGGACAGGCCGCTGGTGCCGCCCGAGAACCGGCCGTCGGTGATCAGCGCGCACTTCTGGCCCAGGCCGCGACCCTTGAGGAAGGCGGTCGGGTAGAGCATCTCCTGCATGCCGGGGCCGCCCTTGGGGCCCTCGTAGCGGATGACCACGACGTGGCCCTCCTCGACCTTCTTGCCCAAGATGCCCTCCACGGCGGCGTCCTGGGACTCGAAGACGATCGCCGTGCCGTGGAAGACCAGGCAGTCGTCCGGGACGCCCGCGGTCTTCACGACGCAGCCGTCGACCGCGATGTTGCCGGTGAGGATGGCCAGTCCGCCGTCGGCGGAGTAGGCGTGCTCGAAGTCGCGGATGCAGCCCTCGGCCGCGTCGGTGTCGAGCGTGCCCCAGCGGTTCTCGGTCGAGAACGGCTCCGTCGTACGAACGCCGCCGGGAGCGGCCTGGAACAGCTCCAGCGCCTCCGGCGAGGGGTTCTTGCCGCGGATGTCCCACTTGTCGAGCCACTCGTCGAGGTTCGGCGCGTGCACGGAGTGGACGCCCTCCTTGAGCGCGCCGCCGCGGCGCAGCTCGCCGAGCAGGGCGGGGATGCCGCCGGCGCGGTGGACGTCCTCCATGTGGAACTTCGGGGAGTTGGGGGCGACCTTGCTGAGGCACGGCACGCGGCGGGAGATCGCGTCGATGTCGTGGACGTCGAAGTCGAGCTCGGCCTCGCGGGCCGCGGCGAGCAGGTGAAGGACTGTGTTGGTCGAGCCGCCCATCGCGACATCGAGCGCCACGGCGTTCTCGAACGCCTCCCGGTTGGCGATGTTGCGCGGCAGGACGGACTCGTCGTCGTCCTCGTAGTAGCGGCGGCACAGGTCCATGACGACCCGGCCGGCCTCCTCGAACAGCGCCCGGCGCTTGGCGTGGGTGGCCAGGGTCGAGCCGTTGCCCGGCAGGGACAGGCCGATCGCCTCGGTCAGGCAGTTCATCGAGTTGGCGGTGAACATGCCCGAGCAGGAGCCGCAGGTCGGGCACGCCGAGCGCTCGATGGTGTCGAGCTGCTCGTCGGTGACCGCCTCGTTGGCCGAGGCCACCATCGCGTCGACCAGGTCGAGCTTGCTGTGGACGATGCCCTCGATGGCGGTGGTCTTGCCGGCCTCCATCGGGCCGCCGGACACGAAGACCACGGGGATGTTGAGGCGCAGGCTCGCCAGCAGCATGCCGGGGGTGATCTTGTCGCAGTTGGAGATGCAGACGATCGCGTCGGCGCAGTGGGCATTGACCATGTACTCCACGGCGTCCGCGATCAGCTCACGGCTCGGCAGGGAGTAGAGCATGCCGCCGTGGCCCATCGCGATGCCGTCGTCGACGGCGATCGTGTTGAACTCCTTCGCGACACCGCCGGCCGCTACGACCGACTCCGCGACGATCTTGCCGAGGTCACGCAGGTGGACGTGACCGGGGACGAACTCGGTGAACGAGTTCGCGATGGCGATGATCGGCTTGCCGAAGTCCGAGTCGGTCATGCCAGTGGCGCGCCACAGGGCACGCGCGCCGGCCATGTTGCGGCCCGAGGTGGACGTCGCGGAACGAAGGGTGGGCATGCCGCAAGGCTACGCCTGTGGGCCAGCCGTCAGTTTCACCGGCCGACCGGTGAAACTGACGGTTGGACGACGAAACTGGCGCTTGGACGAGGATGCTTCCTCGTCCAAGCACGAGTTTCACCGGCCGGCCGGTGAAACTCACGTCGACTCGGCCGCCGCCTTCAGCGACGCCAGCCCCCGCTGGAAGTCCTTGGCGATCGCCTTGTCGAAGAACAGCCTGCCCATCACCGCGAACGCGAGGTTGCGCTGCCCGCTCATCGTCCAGGCCACCCGGGTGCCGTCGCCGACCGGCGTGAGGTCGAAGGTGACGACGTTGCGGGCCTTGAACGGCTTGAGGAACTCGAGGTCGACGACGACCTGGGCCGGGGTGATCGAGGTGAAGGTCATCCGGCCCTCGCCGGCCTTCTTGTTGCCCGACCAGGCGTACGACGCCCCGACGCCGGCGCCGTCGTACGTCCGGGAGAGGTCGGGGTCGAGGCCCTCCCACGGGGACCACCGGACCCACTCGGGGAAGGAGGCGATCAGTGCGTGGACGGTCGCGGCGGGCGCGGCGATCGTCGTCTCGTGGGTCTGGGAGAAGGCAGGCACGGCGCGACCCTAGGCCACGCCGACCTTGACCGACATGACGTCGGGCAGGTCGGCGGCGATCTGGCGCCAGGTCTCGCCGTCGTCGGCGGAGGCCCAGACCGTGCCGTTGCGGGCACCGAGGTAGAGGCCGGCGGGGTCGTGGGAGTCGGCGCACATCGCGTCGCGCATGACGCCGACGTAGAAGGCGTCCGGCAGACCGGTGCCGTACGGCGTCCAGGACTCGCCCGCGTCGTCGGAGCGCCACACCCGCGGCCGGGCGTCGGGCGGGTAGCGGCGGTCGCCGCCGCCGAGTGGGAACACCCAGATCGTGTCGGGACGGTGGGGGTGGACGACGATCGGGAAGCCGAAGTCGCTGGGCAGGTCGTCGCCGATCGAGGTCCAGGTGCCGCCCTCGTCGTCGGAGCGGTAGACACCGCCGTGGTTCTGGGCGTAGAGGCGCTCGGGACGCGAGGGGTGGCGGGTGACCTTGTGGACGCACTGGCCGAACTCGGGGTAGCGCTGGTCCTCAGGGAGGAAGTCGGCGCGGATGCCCTGGTTGCGCGGCTCCCACGAGGAGCCGCCGTCGGTGGTGCGGTAGACGCCGCCCGTGGAGATGGCGACGGTCATCGACGCCGGGTCGCTCGGGTGCGGGAGCACGGTGTGGAAGGCCTGACCACCGAAGCCCGCGTCCCACTGCTCGCGGTGGGGGTGGTTCCACAGCCCCTCCTCGAGCGCGAAGCTGGCGCCGCCGTCGCGGGAGGTGAAGACGGCGCCGGGCTCGGTGCCGGCGTGCAGGACGCCGTCGCCGACGCCGGGGACGACCTGCCAGATCCGCTCGACGGTCGCGCCGGCGCCCTCGGGGAACCGGATCGCGCCGTTGGGGGTCTCCTGCCAGGTCGCGCCGAGGTCGTCGGACCAGCGCAGCTGCGGGCCCAGCCAGCTCGAGGAGGCGCCCGCGAACAGCCGCGGCGTGGACCCGCGGGTGTCGACCAGGCAGGAGTAGACCTCCTCCATGTCGTGGTGGGGTCCGGTGAACGCCCAGTCGACGCGGTCCTCGGACCGGCCCACCCAGAGTCCCTTGCGGGTGCCCACCATCAGGATCGTGGTCATCGTTCCTCCTCGCTGGTCTGCGCCGACCGACCTGGTCCTCCCACTGTGACCCCGACCGCCGACGGAAGTCATCGCTGCCGGAGGTCATTTCTTGAGTCCGTACCCGCCACGGATGTAGCGCCGCCGGCCCGCCCGCCACGCTGGACCCATGACGACGCTGCTGGCCACCCTGGTCCTCGTGCCCGACCGCAGCGACGAGGTGCTGACCCGGTTGCGCAGCGAGGTGGCGCCATGGCTGCGCCGGCTGCCCGGGTTCGTGACGAGCCGGTGGCTGCTGGCCGCCGACCACGACCGTTGCACCGTCGTGGTCGAGCTGGCCGACGCGGTCGCCGTACCGGACCTCGAGGCGGCGCTCGCGCCGGGCACCCACGACACCGCGCGGTCGTGGTGGTGCGAGCGGCTGGAGGCGGTCGAGGACCTGGGCCTGGCCGCCCGGCCGAGCATCACGCTGTAGGTGCCTCCAGGTGTGCCGCGAGCTCGCTGCGGTCGGCGCAGCCGGTGCGCTGCAGCAGCCGCGCGACGTGGGTCTCGACGGTCCGGACCGACAGGTAGAGCCGGTCCGCGATCTGCTTGTTCTGCAGGCCCTCGGCCACCAGCCCGAGCACGTCGTGCTCGCGGGCGGTGACGCCGAGGCGCTGCAGGTGGGTGGGGACCCGCTGGGCGCCCGCCGCCTTGCGCGGCACGGCGTACCCGGCCTCGCGCATCGCGACGCGACAGCCCGATGCCGCCTCGGTGAGGCCGTAGCCCACCAGCCCGTCGAGGCAGTGCCGGAACCACGGCTCGGGGGTGCCCCAGCCGTCCCGTGCGGCCGCCGTCGCGACCAGCAACCGGGCGTGCAGGTCGGGCCACGGCTCCCGTCCGGGCAGGCCCCACTCGGCGTCGGCGAAGACCCGCTCCGCCTCGGCGGTGTCGCCACTGCGCCCGAGGGCGATCGCGTCGGCGTACCGCAGTGCGAAGGCGTTGTGCGGGCTGTTGGCCTGCGGACCGGTGCGGACCTCCTCCCGCGCCGCGGCACCGTCACCGAGCGCCGTCTCGAGCAGCGCCCAGAACCCACGCAGGGAGAACGGCAGGCTGGGCGAGCGGCGGTGGTACTCCATCGCGGTCGCGAGCTGGGTCCGCGCCTCGTCGTACCGACCGTGGCCGAGGGCGACGAACGCCCGGATGTGCCCGGGGATCCCGACCAGGCGCAGCGCCTCGTCCATCGGCATCGCGCTGGCGGTCGCGACGTCGGCCTCCATCGCTTCACTGCGGCCGGCGAGGCCGTGGGTCGCCGCACGCAGCAGGTACGCCGTCGGCAGCTCGGGCAGCCGGAGCCGGCCCATCATCGTGATGGCGTTGTCGATCGCGGCCATCGCGTCGTCGAGGTCCAGGTAGCGGATCCGCACCAGGTTGAGGTCGATCTCGATCCGCGCGGCGACGGCGATGGCGCCGACGTCGAGCGCGACCTGACGGGCGGCGACCAGCCGGTCCTCGGTCGGGCGGCGAGCGGCCAGGTCCAGCGCCCCGAGGGCCGCGAGCAGGCGGCAGCGCCACAACGGAAGGTCCTCGGCGTCGGCGAGCCGGTAGCCGGCCTCGAACGCCTCCTCGCCGGCGACGTGGTCGCGCGCCCGGGTCGCCCGACCGAGCACCTCCCACGCCTCGCAGGCGATCTCGGGGCGGTCCTCCCCCACGCCGGCGAGCGCGGCCGACGCCCGCTCCGCAGCGGCGAGGTCGTCCTCCCTGCCGAGCGCCAGCCGCGCCGCGAGCACGTGCTCCTGCACCGGGTCGTGACCCGCGGCCGCCTCGAGCATCGCCTCGGCCTCGTCCCACCGGCCACCGGCCAGCAGGGCCCGCGCCAACCGGAGCCGTACGGCGGCCAGCCGGCCCGGGTCGCCGGTGAGCTCGGCGGTCAGCCGCTCCCCCGCCTCCAGCGCCCGGGGCACGTCGCCCGCCAGCGCGTGCACCTCGACCTCGGCCTCGCGCGCCCGGCTGTCCAGGTCGCTGCCCGGCGTGCTGCGCTGCAGTGCGCGGCCGATCGCCTCGCGGGCGCTGGCCAGTGCACCCCGGTCGATCGCGTCGCGCGCGGTCGTCAGCCACAGCTCGACGGCCCGCTCGTCGTCGCCCGCGGCCTCGAACAGCTCGGCGAGCTGGAGGTGGTCGTCGGCGGACTCGGCCGACCGGCCCGCGAGCGCGGCGGCGAGCAGGCCGGCGAGGCGTGATCGCTCCGGCGCCAGGAGGCCGGAGAGCACCGCCTCCCGGGTGAGCGCGTGCCGGAACACGAACCTGTCGGCCGACGCGGCCACCACCAGGCGCTGGTCGCGCAGCTGCCGCAGCGCGCCGGCGACCTCGGTGTCGGAGAGCGAGAGCGCCTGGGCCACGAGGGTCCAGTCGAACTCCGGCCCGAGCATCGCGGCCGCCATCGCGACCTCACGGGCAGCGGGACCGACCTCACCGAGCCGGGCCTCGACCGAGCGGGCGAACGGACGCGGCACCAGCACGGGCAACGGGCCCTCGAGGAGGCCGGCGTCACGCAGGTCGGCGAGCATCTCCTCGACGAAGAGCGGGTAGCCCGCGCTGTACCTCTGCAGCCAGGCGACCACCTCGTCCGACGGCTCCGCGTCGAGGCAGGCGCGCGCCATGGTGGCGACGTCGTCGTCGGCCATCGGCAGCAGGTCGACGGTCTCGGCCGAGCGCCGCCACTCGAGTGCGGTGACCAGCTCGTTGGCCGCCGGTGACTCGTGCAGCCGGCTGGTGACCACCACCAGCAGGGGCACCTCCCGCATGTTGTCGCCGAGGTATTCCACCAGCGCGAGGGTCTCCGGGTCGGCCCAGTGCAGGTCCTCGACGACGAGCACCATGCCGGGTGCCGGGACCGTCCGGGCCAGCCGCAGCAGCCCCTCCCCGAGCAGCATGACCGAGGAGACGCCGTCGGGTGCGACCGGGCCGAGCTGGGGCGCGAGCCGCGCGAGCGTGGGCAGGTACGGCGCCAGCAGCCGGTCGTCCGGGACGTCATGGGTGCGCAGCCAGCCGAGCAGTGCCTCGCTGAGCGGGCGGAGCGGGGTCGGCGTACCGGAGGGGACGGCCCGCCCGGACAGCACCTCGAACCCGAGCTCCGTCGCCTCCGCACCGAGTGCGGTCGCGAGCCGGGACTTCCCGATCCCGGGGTCGCCGCGCAGCACCCACAGCCCGCCCTGCCCCTTGCCGAGCGCCTCGAGGGCGCCCCGGAGGCGGGCACGTTCGAGGGTCCGAGAGACGAGCACTGGGGAGCGCACGTCGGCATCGTAGGGCGTTCGGCACGCCTTGGCTCCGTGTTGCGTCCGTACCGCCCGGCGTTGGTTGCGTGGTGCGCGCGGATGTGGCCGGCCCCCCGGCTGGACGAACGTGGGTGTCACCGGGCCACACCGGATCTTCCGAGGAGAGAGTCGTCGGAAATCTGCAAGGTCCTGCCGGCGGGCCGCTCCTACTCCCGTCGATCACCCCCTCTGCGAAAGGCAGCACCATGCGTACCCAGCTTCTCGGACTGACCACTGCAGCTCTCGCCGTCAGCAGCCTCGCCCTCGGTCTCTCGGCTCCGGCCCAGGCCGTCGGAGGCATCGACGGCGGCAACATCAGCACCTCCGGCGACGTGCCCACGTCGGTCGACGTCGCCGCCTTCGGTGCCGGCGACGCGCTGGCCACCTGGACCAAGCCCGTGGTCGGTGGCACGAAGGTGTACGCCGCCATCGCCACCGACGGCGTCTGGGGCAGCCCCCAGGCCGTGACCGCCGCGCCGGTCACCGACGCCCACGACGCCCATGCCGTGGCCAACGCCAACGGCGACCTCGCGGTCGTGTGGAACCAGACCATCGGCGGCGAGCAGAAGGTGCGTGGCTCGCGCTACCTCGCCAACGGGACCTGGGACGGCTCGACGCTGCTCAGCGCGAGCACGGACATCTCGACCGTCGACTCCATCGACGCCGGCATGGACGCGGCGGGCCGGGTGCACGTCGCCTTCGACACCGAGCACAGCGGGGCGGACCGGATCCAGACCTCGGTGTGGGCCAAGGGCGGCACCCCTGTCGTCGACAACTTCGGCTACCACACCTTCGACCCGTCGCTCGACGTGAACGCGGCGGGTGACGTCCTCCTGTCGTACTACGACAACGAGAGCGGCGAGGACACGATCATGGTCACCCGGCGCAACGCGTCGCTGGGCTGGCTCGGCCCGAAGCCGATCGTGTGGCTCGGCGACACCCAGAACGAGACCGAGGCGGAGCTGGCCGACGACGGCAGCGGAGCCGTGATGTTCGGCGGCGTCGAGGCCGCCAAGACCCGGGCCATCGTCGTCCGGGTCAGCCCCAACGGCACGCTCGGCAACATCGAGCTGGTCTCGCCGACCGGCGTCGGTACGTCGTACCGCGACCTCGCCGTCAGCCCCAACGGGACGATGCAGGCGACGTGGACCGCGTTCGAGGGCGGGAACACCTACGTGATCCGCGCCGCCGTGTCCAAGCCCGGCCAGGGATTCGGCACGGCCGCCCTCGCCGAGCCCAAGACGATCACCAGCCAGCCGCACGTGAGCCTGGTGTCCGACGGCGCCGACCAGGTCGTCGTGCACAACGACGCCGACCAGCTCACCGTGCGCCACCACACCAACCCGGTGCTCCCCTGGGACCAGTACGACGCCGGCGCCACCAACGGTGCCTTCGCCGCCGACATGGACCGTGAGGGCAACGTGGTCGCCGTCGGCGTCGTCGAGAACGCCTTCAACTCCTACGTGCAGGCCGACTTCCTCGACATCGCCGGTCCGGCGGCAGCCGTGACCGCACCGGGTGCGGTCGTCGGCTCGCCGAGCTTCGACGTCGCGTGGAAGGTCACCGACTCCCTGTCCGGCGTGAAGAGCACCGACGTCATGGTCCGCACCGCCGCCTGGAACAGCGGCTTCGGCCCCCAGCAGGTCATCGCCGACAACACCACCACCACCTCCCAGCCCTTCGCCGGCACCTTCGGCAGCACCCACTGCTTCCAGGCCCAGGGCACCGACAAGGCAGGCAATCTCGGCTTCCGCTCCCCCGAGCGGTGCACCACCGTCCCCCTCGACGACACCGCCCTCGTCGGCACCAAGTGGAAGCGGACCACCAAGGCCGGCGCCTTCAACAACACCGCCACCGTGACCAAGAAGAAGGGCCGCAAGCTCACCCTCACCGGCGTCCAGGCCCGCCACCTCGACCTGATCCTCACCAAGGCCAAGAAGGGCGGCAAGGTCAAGGTCTACTGGAACGGCACGGCCGTGAAGACCATCAACCTCAAGGGCACCGGCCAGGTCACCGTCCCCGTCCTCGACCTCGGCAGCGTCCAGACCGGCACCCTCAAGATCAAGGTCGTCAGCAAGAACGGCCGCAAGGTCACCATCGACGGCATCGTCGCCGCCAAGTAGCCCCAGCAGCTCCACCACACGCCCCACCTGGGGCGACGAACCGCCGGCCCGTGGGGGGCCGGCGGTTCGTGTCATTTCCCGACGGAGAACCGGCCGAGAAGTTCTCCGGAAAACCTGCAAGGTCTCCCCCGCCGGCTGCTCCTACTCCCGACGACAACGAACCGGGCCCCGCCCGACCAGCACAGGGAGAACATCATGAGCACCACGAGGAGCACCTCGATCCGCACCCAGGTCCTCGGCCTGGCGGCCGCGGCTCTCACCGTCGGCACCCTCGCCCTCACGGGCAGCCCTGCCCAGGCGGTGGGCGGCATCGACGGCGGCAACATCAGCAACTACGGCGACGTCCCGACCTCGGTCGACGTCACGGCCTTCGGCTCCGGCGACGCGCTGGCGACCTGGACCCGACCGGTGGTCGGTGGCACCAAGGTCTACGCCGCCATCGCCACCGACGGCGTCTGGGGAGCCGCGAAGACGGTCACCGCCGCACCGGTCACCGACGCGCACGACGCCCACGCCGTGGCCAACGCCAACGGCGACCTCGCCGTGGTGTGGAACCAGACCACCGGCGGCGAGGAGAAGGTGCGCGGCTCGCGCTACCTCGCCAACGGCACCTGGGACGGCTCCACGCTGCTCAGCCCCGCGTTCGACCTCGAGACCGTGCACTCCATCGACGCCGGCATGGACGGCGCTGGTCGCGTGCACGTCGCCTACGAGGCGGTGAACAACGGCGAGCACCGCGTGCAGACGACCATGTGGAGCCCGGGCGTCGCGCCGCAGCTCTCCGCCCTCGACGACGACAGCTTCGAGCCGTCGATCGACGTCAACGAGGCCGGCGACGTCCTGATGTCGTACTTCGACAGCACCAACGGCACCGAGGTCAAGGCCACCCGGCGCAACGCGAGCGTCGGGTGGCTCGGCCCGAAGTCGCTGTCGTGGATCGAGAACGTCATGGACGACACCGTCGCCGTCCTGGCCGACAACGGTGAAGGCGCCGTGATGATGGGCGGGATGGAGGACGGCAAGGTCCGTGCCGTCGTGACCCGCGTGTCCCCGACCGGGACCCTCGGCTTCCCCCAGCCGCTGTCGGCCGCCGGCGTCAACGCCACCTGGCGCGACCTGGCGATGAGCCCTAACGGCACGATGCAGGCCACCTGGAGCGCGTTCGAGAACGGTGGGTACGTCGTCCGCGCGGCCGTCGCCAAGCCCGCTCAGGCCTTCGGCACCGCGGGCATCGCCGATCCCGGCACCACGCTCAGCCAGGACCACCGCAGCCTGGTGTCCGACGGCGCCGACCAGGTCGTCGTCCACAACGACGCCGACCAGCTCAACGTGCGCCACCACACCAACCCGGTGCTCCCCTGGAGCCAGTACGACGCCGGCGCCACCAACGGTGCCTTCGCCGCCGACATGGACCGTGAGGGCAACGTGGTCGCCGTCGGCGTCGTCGAGAACGCCTTCAACTCCTACGTGCAGGCCGACTTCCTCGACATCGCCGGGCCGGCGGCAGCCGTGACCGCACCGGGTGCGGTCGTCGGCTCGCCGAGCTTCGACGTCGCGTGGAAGGTCACCGACTCCCTGTCCGGCGTGAAGAGCACCGACGTCATGGTCCGCACCGCCGCCTGGAACAGCGGCTTCGGCCCCCAGCAGGTCATCGCCGACAACACCACCACCACCTCCCAGCCCTTCGCCGGCACCTTCGGCAGCACCCACTGCTTCCAGGCCCAGGGCACCGACAAGGCAGGCAACCTCGGCTTCCGCTCCCCCGAGCGGTGCACCACCGTCCCCCTCGACGACACCGCCCTCGTCGGCACCAAGTGGAAGCGGACCACCAAGGCCGGCGCCTTCAACAACACCGCCACCATGACCAAGAAGAAGGGCCGCAAGCTCACCCTCACCGGCATCCAGGCCCGCCACCTCGACCTGATCCTCACCAAGGCCACGAAGGGCGGCAAGGTCAAGGTCTACTGGAACGGCACGGCCGTGAAGACCATCAACCTCAAGGGCACCGGCCAGGTCACCGTCCCCGTCCTCGACCTCGGCAGCGTCCAGACCGGCACCCTCAAGATCAAGGTCGTCAGCAAGAACGGCCGCAAGGTCACCATCGACGGCATCGTCGCCGCCAAGTAGCCCCCGCCGAGGGGGCGACGAGCCGCCGGTCCGATGGGGGATCGGCGGTTCGTCGCTTTGCGGTGAGACGTCCTACCTTCTTCGGGTGCACACGACGCCCCGCCACGGCCCGCCCCTCGGCGTGGCGATCGGGTTGGTCCTCCTCGGGATCGGCTCGGTCCAGCTCGGCGCGGGGTTCGCGAAGCTCCTCTTCGACGACATCGCTCCCAACGGCGTCGTGTGGCTGCGGTTGGCGACCAGCTCACTGGTCCTCATGCTGTGGGCCCGGCCCCGGCTGCGCGGTCGCAGTCGCGAGGACTGGCTGGTCGCGGCGCGGTACGGCGCCTGCCTCGGCGCGATGAACTGGGGCATCTACCAGTCGTTCTCGCGGATCCCCATCGGCGTCGCGGTCACCATCGAGTTCATCGGCCCCCTGGTCCTCGCGGCGATCGGCTTCCGTCGCCCGCGTGACCTCGGCTGGGTCGTCCTGGCGGGCCTCGGCGTGCTGCTGCTCGGCTTCGAGCGCGGGCACCTCGACCCCCTCGGCATCATGTACGCCGTCCTCGCCGGCGCGGCGTGGTCCGGCTACATCCTCTCCAGCGCGGCGACCGGCCGGCGCTGGGAGGGCATCGACGGGCTGGGCGTGGCGAGCATGGTCGCCGTCGTCCTGCTGACCCCGCTGCTGCTCACCGTCGACACCGCCGACCTGGCCGACCAGCGGGTCCTCCTGCTCGGCGCGGCCGTCGGCCTGCTCAGCTCGGTGGTGCCCTACAGCGCCGAGCTGGCGGCGCTGCGGACCCTCCCGGCGGCGACCTTCGGCGTGCTGATGAGCCTCGAGCCGGCCGCCGCGGCGCTGGCCGGCCTGGTCGTCGTGGGCGAGTCGCTCGCCCCCGTGCAGTGGGTGGCGATCGGCTGCGTCGTGGTCGCCAGCGTGGGCGCGACCCGGGCGACGCGCGCCGAGGTTCACCCAGATGTCACGCCGACGTGACCCGGGACGCGCTGCGCGCTCGTAGTGTCGGTACTCCGCCACTCCCCTTCCGGAAGTCGACACCCCCATGTCACTGCCTGCCACCTCGATCACCCAGCCCGTGACCCGCATCGCCCACACCTGGTCCGTCGCCCTCCAGCAGCGGGCCCGCCGCAACGCCATGGTCGCGCTCACCGCGTGCACCCAGCGCCGCGCCGAGCGTGAGGACGTCGAGGCCTTCCTCGCCGCTCGCGCCGACGCCCGCCGTGGCCCTGTCGTCGAGGGCTCCGTCTCGCTGCACGCCTGAGCATCCCGCCGATCCGGGCCGGGTCCGGCAGAATCGACGCCATGTCGACCTCCGCTCCCCAGCCCGGACAGCGCGTCCGGTCCGCGTCGATCGCCTTCCGCGACATCCTGTCCGACGACGGGACCCACGTCCGCGCCTGGACCAACGACCCCGACGGCGAGATCGACGGGCCCACCGTCGTGCTCTGCAACGGGCTGGGCACCAACCCCTACCTGTGGCCGCGGCTGCTCGAGCCCGACTGCGGCGTACGCGTGGTGTCGTGGAACCACCGCGGTGTCGGCGGCTCGGAACGGCCGGCCGACCCCAAGCACGTCGAGATCGAGCACTTCGTCCAGGACGGACTGTCCGTCATGGACCACTTCGGCATCGACAGCGCCGTGCTGATGGGCTGGTCGATGGGCGTCAACACCGCCTTCGAGCTGACCTACCGGCACCCGGAGCGGGTCCGCGGGATCTTCGCGATGTGCGGCGTCCCCGGCGACACCTTCGCCACCATGCTCGGGCCACTGCACCTGCCGCGACTGGTCGCCCGCGCGGTGACGGTCAACGCCTGCCGGGTCGCGCAATACGCCGGCTGGGCGGTGAACCCGCTGGTCCGGCACCTCCCGATCAACGCGAGCACGGTGCGGCTGCTGGGCCGGACCGGGTTCATGTTCCCGGTGGCCGACCCGGAGGCGGCCGCGATCGGCCTGCAGGAGTTCGCCACGACCCCGGTCGACTGGTACGCCCACCTCGCGATCAGCACCTCGAGGCACCCACGCGTGCGGCTGAGCCAGATCAACGTGCCCACCATGTTCGTCTCCGCGACGTGGGACGTCCTGGCCGGTGCCCGCGACATGGCCAGCGCCTCCCGACGGCTCGCCGAGACCGGCAAGCAGAGCACGTACGTCGAGCTGCGCGGCTCCCACTTCGTCCAGCTCGAGCAGCCCGAGCGCGTCCACGACCTGCTGCTCGAGTTCCTGGAGCAGCTGTCGTGACGCGGCGCTCCCGCAGCGCAGCCGGCCTCGCCGCGCTCGCGCTGCTCGCTGCGGGCTGCGGCCAGGGCGGCAACGTGAGCGAGGTCGACGTGATGGGCACCGCGACGGCGGCCCCCACCGGGTCGGTCGTCGACGGCGAGGTGATCTTCACCATCGACGGCGTCCCCGACGTCGTGGCCACCGTGGCGAGCGGGCTGTCGACGCCGTGGGGCATCGACTTCCTCCCCGACGGCCGTGGCGTGGTCACCGAGCGCGACAGCGGCCGGGTCCTGGTGGTCACCGCGCCCAAGGTCGGCGGCAACGGGAAGACCACGAAGGACGAGGGCAAGGTCGTCGAGGTCGGCACCATCCCCGAGACGGCGCCCGGCGGCGAGGCCGGCCTGCTCGGCGTGGCCGTCTCGCCCGGCTTCGCCTCCGACGGCCTGGTCTACTTCTACGTCTGCACCAAGGACGACAACCGCGTGGTGCGCGCGAGGCTGACCGGCGACGAGCTCGGCCCGGTCGAGCCGGTCCTCACCGGGATCCCCAACGGCCGCATCCACGACGGCGGCCGGCTGGCGTTCGGCCCCGACGGCTTCCTCTACGTCTCCACCGGCGAGACGGGCGACGACCAGCTGGCGCGGGACAGGAAGTCGTACGCCGGCAAGATCCTGCGGATCACCGCGGACGGCCAGCCCGCCCCCGGCAACCCCTTCGGCGACGCCGTGTGGTCCTGGGGACACCGCAACGTCCAGGGCCTCGCCTGGGACGACAAGGGCCTGCTGTGGGCATCCGAGTTCGGCGACGCCAAGGCCGACGAGCTGAACCGGATCGTGCCCGGCGAGGACTACGGCTGGCCGGTCGTCGAGGGCACCGGCGGCCCGGCGAAGTACACCCAGCCGCTGCTGACCTGGTCGCCCGACGAGGCGTCCCCCTCCGGCCTGGCCTACGCCGGCACCTACCTGTGGATGGCGGCGCTCAACGGCGAGCGGCTGTGGCGGATCAAGGTGGCCGACGGCCAGGTGAGCGACCCGACGGCGTACTTCGCCGGGGAGGGGAAGGGCGCCGCCGGCGAGTACGGCCGGCTGCGGACCGTGGCCCGCGCACCCGACGGGAGGCTGTGGCTGAGCACGAGCAACAAGGACGGTCGCGGCACCCCGGGTGCCGACGACGACCGGATCCTGCTCATCGAGCCGTAGCGGTCCCCCGGCCGGTCCGGTCGATCCGTGCCTTCCGGGCCGCACGGCGCAGGGTGACCAGCACCGCCGGGCCGAGCAGCACGATCGCGAGCGCGTTGGTGACCGCGCGACCGGTGTCCCAGCCGCCGGTCGAGGTCAGCAGGGTGTAGACGACGAAGTGGTGCAGGTTCTCGAGCACGCCCGCGCCCGGGACGTAGGAGATCTCGGTGGAGTCCTGCCCGGGCACCTGGATGCCGGCCATGAACGGCCAGCCCTGCAGGTTCATCAGCAGGCCGTAGAGATAGGCCGAGACGACGCCGTACGCCGCCAGCAGGGCGACCTCCGCACGTCCGCGCACCCGGCGCGGGAGCAGCCCGGCGCCCATGCCGACCCAGGCGGCGACGAGCATCTGGAACGGCAGCCACGGGCCGACGCCGGCGGTCATCAGGGCCGAGGCGAACAGCGAGGTGCAGCCGAGCACGAAGCCGAACCCGGCCCCGAACACCCGGCCGCCGAGGATCAGCAGGAAGAACACGAGCTCCAGGCCCGCCGTACCGGCGCTGACGAGGCGGAGCACCGCGTTGACCGCGCTGAGCACGCCGAGGATCGCGAGCACACGGGCGTCCATGCCGCCCTCGCTCATCTCGGCGAGGACCACGCCCAGGATCACCGGCAGCAGGAGCAGGAAGAGGAACGGCGGGTCGACCCGCTCGGTGTCGGCCGGCACGTCGAGGAGCAGCGGCCAGGCGAGCATCAGCAGGCCGATCACCGAGGTGATCGCGAGGACGACGCCGGAGCGCAGCCGCAGGGGTACGGCGACCGAGCGGGTCTCGCTCGCGGTGGCGCTCACCGGGCGACCTCGGCCGCCAGGCTCGCCGCCACGTCGTCGACGCGCAGCCAGCCGGCGCCGAGCACCTTGGTGACCTGCGGCGCGAAGGCGGGCGACTCGGAGACCGTCGGGACCACGGGACCGGCGGAGACGACCTCGCCCTCGGCGAGGACCACCAGGTCGTCGGCGACCTGCGCGACGAACTCGACGTCGTGCGTGGCGACCAGCACGGCACGGGCCGCACCCGGCTCGGCGGCGAGCTCGCGGAGCAGGCCGGCGAGGGCGCGCTTGGCCGGGTAGTCGAGGCCACGGGTCGGCTCGTCGAGCAGCAGCACCGGGGGCCGGGCGGTGAGCACGATCGCCACGGCCAGCGCGAGCCGCTGCCCCTCGGAGAGGTCGCGGGGGTGCCCGTCGGGGTCGATGCCGGGCGCGAGCCGGTCGAGGACGGCTCGGCAGGTCCCGGCGTCGGCGCGGGCGGACTGGTCGGCGGCGGCACACTCCTCGGCGACCGTCTCGAGGTAGAGCAGGTCGGCAGGGCTCTGCGGCACCAGGCCGGTGGTGCCCCGGCGCTGCTCGGGCCTGAGCTCGGCCGGGTCCTGGCCGGCGACGCGGACGGTGCCGGAGGTCGCGGCGTGACGGCCCTGGAGCGCCCAGAGCAGCGTCGACTTCCCGGCGCCGTTGCGACCCATCAGGGCGGTGACCGTCCCGGGCCGCAGGGTGAGGTCGACCTCGCGGAGAACCGGCGTGCGGCCGTGGGCGAGCACGAGGCGTCGTACGTCGACGACGGGCTCGGCGCTGGCGGGCTGCTCGCGGTGCGGCGGCTCCCCCAGCCGCTCCTTCAGCGCGGGCGCGCGGCGCCGGGCCTCGCGGACGGTGAGGGGCAACGGCTGCCACCCGGCGAGCCGGCCCAGCTCGACCAGCGGCGGCGCGATCGGCGCGTCCCGGAGCACCTCGGCAGGCTCGCCGACCTCGACCCGGCCACCCCGGTGGAGCAGGCAGAGCCGGTCGGCGAAGGGCACCACGCGCTCGAGGCGGTGCTCGGCGACCAGCACCGAGACGCCGAGGTCGTGGACCAGCCGCGTGAGCGTCGCGAGGACGTCCTCGGCCGCGGTCGGGTCGAGCGCCGAGGTGGGCTCGTCGAGGACCAGCAGCCGGGGGTGGGTGGTGAGCACGGCGCCGATCGCCACGCGTTGCTGCTGGCCGCCCGAGAGGGTGCGCAGGTCGCGGTGGCGCAGCTCGGCGATGCCGAGCAGGTCGAGGGTCTCCTCGACCCGGCGACGCATCGTCGGCGCGGGCAGCCCCAGCTGCTCCATCCCGAACGCCAGCTCCTCCTCCACCGTGTCGGTGACGAACCACGCGGCGGGGTTCTGGCCGACGTACCCGATCGCGTGGGCGCGCTCCCTGGCCGGCCGCTCGACGATGCTGGCGCCGTCGAGGAGGACGTCGCCGGCGAGCGTGCCGCCGGTGTACGACGGCACCAGGCCGGCCACGACGCCGAGCAGCGTCGACTTGCCGACGCCGGTCGGACCGGCCAGGACGACCAGCTCGCCGTCGGTGACGGTCAGGTCGACCCGGTCGAGGACGGTGGTGCGGGCGGTGGTCTCCGGGTCGTCGTAGGTCAGCGTGATCCCGCGCAGCTCGAGCATCAGGCCACCACCTCCACGCGCCGTCGGGCGGTGACCGGCAGCGGCGCGGCCCAGACCGGGAGCACGGCGACCAGCGCTGCCGCGAGGGCCAGCAGCGAGACGTCGGGGCGGACCAGGACGCCGGGGTGCGCGACGGCCGTGTCCCACCGCTGGAGCGCCCACATCCCTGCACCTGCGGCGATCCCGGCCCCGGCGACGACGAGCTCCGGGAGCTGCCAGCGGTCAGGGCGGTAGCGCGTGCGCTGCACCCGCCGGCCCGCCAGCGCGAAGCCGCCGAGGGCGAGGAGCATCCCGAGCACCAGCATCGGCAACGCCAGCAGGCGCGGCGCGGTGCTGTCGAGGAAGGCGTAGACGCCGACGCACACCCCGACCAGGCCGCCGATGATGAGCGCTCCGGTGCGGCGGCGCTGGACGGCGGTGAGCTCACCGGTGCGGCCGTAGCCGCGGGCGTCCATGCCGGCGGCCAGTGCCAGCGAGCGGTCGAAGGCGTCCTCGAGGATCGGGACCAGCAGGCGTCGTACGCCCCGGACCCGGCGGAACCGCCCCTCCGGTCCCCCGCGCAGCTGCTGCGCAGCCCGCACCCGCCGCGCGCTGTCGGCGAGCTGCGGGACCACGCTGATCGCCACCGTCATCGCCGTACCGATCTCGTAGAGGGCCGGCGGCAGCGACTTCATCAGTCGCTTGGGGTTGGCCAGCGCGTTGGCGGCGCCGACCGCGATCAGCAGGGTTGCCAGGCGCAGTCCCTCGTACGTCGCCGCGAGCAGCTCCTCGCGGGTGAACGGCCCGAGCAGCGAGATGCCCGCCGCCCAGTCGGGCAGGGGGATGCTCGGCAGCGTGAACAGGACGTGGCCCGGCACGTCGCCGCCGAGCAGCACCCGGAACAGGATCCGCACGACGAGCACCACGACGCCGAGCCAGACGTAGAGCCGGAACGAGCGCGCCCACGGCTGGTCGGAGCGGCAGGTGAGCACGACGAGGGTGACCACGCCGAGCAGGACGAGCAGCAGCCACGGGTTGGTCGTGCAGGAGGCGGCCACGGCCAGCCCCACCGCCCAGACCCACCACGCGACCGGGTGGAGGTCCCGTGCCAGCCGTCCTGCGCCCATGACCCGCTCAGGCCCTGCGTCGACGGATCAGGGGTACGGCGCCCGCCGCCCCCAGCACCACCACGACCAGCCCGATCCCCAGCCACGCGGGGAACCCGCCGCCGTCGTTCTCGCCGTCCACGTCCGCGGACGTCGCCTCGGGGCCGTCGGTGATCTCGTCGATCGACGGCAGACCGGTGGTCGTGGTCTGGCTCGGGGTGTCGCTCGGAGTCGCGTCCGTCGGAGTCGCGGTCGGCGTCGCCGTGGACGCCGAGGCGCTCGGGGTGGCGCTGGCGCTCGGGGTCGCCGAGGTCGCACTGGCCGAGGGCTTCGGGGTCGGCTTGGGCGTGGGCTTCGCCGACGGCTTCGGCTTCGTGGACCTGGTCGGGCTGGGTGCGGGCGTCGGCTTGGCCTCCTGGACCCGCGGGGTCGGCGCGACGTCGGGAGGCGCGGCCTGGCCATTGCCCTGGTGCCACGCGAAGGCGACGTACCCGCCGTCGGGAACGCGCAGGCTCCCCACTCCGCGGGCGGCGTACGTCCAGGTGCCCGACTTCCCGTCGGACCACCACAGGCTCCAGTAGGCGTCGGTCTCCGTGCAGTCGCCGTTGGCCGGGTTGCCGTTGATCTTGCAGACGAAGCCGCTCATGCCCGCTGCCTGGCTGTACTCGAGCTGGTAACCAGCGTCGGCGAAGTTGTTCGCCGCGGTGCCGCCGTCCGCGTCGCAGCCCGCGCTGATGCCGGCGCCGAGCTGGTTGGAGTCGACCACGACGGTGATGCCCGTGCTGCCGCCACAGGCCGCCGCCGACGCCGACGCCTGCGGGAGCAGCACGACGGCAGCCGCGACGAGGATCGTCGCGGCTGCAGTGCGCAGGGTGCTGCTGGAGGTCATCACACGACCCGGGTGGTGGCCTTGCCCTTGCGGTCGGGGAACTGACCGACCACCTTGACCTTGGCCTTGCCCTTCTTCTTCACCTTGATCCTCACCTTGGCGACGCCGTTGGCGTTCGCGGTGCCGGTGGCGGTCTTCTTGCCGATCTTCACGCTCACGCTCTCGCCGGCGGCGAGACCCTTGACCTTGATCGTGGCCTTCTTGTTCGCCTTGAGCTTGGTGGCGACCTTGACCTTGAGCCTGGTGGCGTCGAGGGCCTTGAGGGTCGTCGTGGTGCTGCCTCCGAGGAAGGTCAGCGTGACCGGGTGGTCGGCAGTGCCCGCCGGCGCTGCGTAGGTGGCGGAGGCCGGGGCGGTCAACTGCTGCGGGGCGCCGAGCCCGGTGACGCAGACCTGCTGACCGGTGCGCGCCCCCTGGAGCGGAAGGCTGTTCGTCGTACCGGCATCGGCGAACTTCGGGAGGCTCGGCTGGGCCGCCGGGAGGTAGGCCAGGCCCTCCAGGGCCTGCGCGGTCGCAGGCCCGGCCTGGTCGACCTCGTCCGCGGTCACGCCGCCGGCGAACGCGAGGTCGTCATAGGCGATGGCACCGGCATTCGGCCCGGGCACGCCACAGCCCGCGAGAGCGACGGACTGGTGGGCCGCTACCCACGATGCGGCAGCAGAGGCCTCGGTCGTACGTCCTGTGAGGCCGAACGCGTACGCGGCAAGCCCCGTGCTGTTGGCGTTCACCCCCAGGAAGCCCGCATCGATCCCGCCGCTCGGCTTCTGCGTCGAGCGCAGGTAGGTCGCTCCGGCGTCAATCGCGGCCTTGACGGTGGTGTCGGACTGCCACGGCGCGAGTGCCTGCAGGGCCCAGGACGTGGCGTCAACGTCATTCGTCCAGACACCGGCGTCATAGCCCCAACCGTCGGTGGCAGCGGGACCGCGCTGAGCGACGAGGAAGTCGCGAGCCTTCGCGGCCTCGTTGCTGTCGATCGCCTTCAGCGCGAAGACCGCCCACACCTGGTTGTAGACGGTGTTGGTGCTGCCGAGCTGGCCCGTCGTGTCGTCGACCTGGGCGGCCAGCGCCGCAGCGAGGTCAAGGTGATCGTCGCCCGCGTCAGAGGCGTTGCCGCCGGTCACGGCGTAGAAGTAGGCCGCGTGGGCGACCTTGCCTGCGTTCGCCGCGGCATTGATGTCGCCGACGTAGTCTGCAACGGTGGCGTCGATGCCGTCGGTGATCTTGGTCAATGCGGCGGACGGCGCCTGACCGGTCGCGGCGAGGCTGATGCCGAAGTCGAGATTGGCGCCGTAGAAGAAGCCACCAACCCCGCCACCAGGGATCAGGCCGTCACCGCCGATCGCATCGCTGAGCCATGCCGCGGCGGCACTCGCCTCGGCGTTGGGCGCGGCCGGGACCGCGTGCGCGGCCGGAGCCGGCGCGACGGCCATCAACCCACCGGCGACAACGGCAGTACCGGCGACGGCAGCGACCGCCCGGCGTACGAACAGGGAGGTGGACATGTGGTGCCTTCCCGCTGCAGCCGACGGGCGGGCCCAGAAGTCCTGTGCCGCTGACCCGCTGCTCTCCGCGACAGCGTTGTGTCAGGACGCGCCGCGTCGGGTGCTCCGGCTCACCGCTCCCCGAGGGGCGGTCCACGGTTGCGGGTCAGCGCCGGGATTCGACCGGCTTCCCCCACCACGGGCGTGTTCTCGATGTAACCGGGTCAGCGTACCTCCGCTGCGACCCCGCGCCCTCATCCGCCCGTCACCGGCCATTCGATGCCTTGGGAGCATTGCGACATGCCGGCCGATCGGCGTGTCGGCGCCCGATCGCTGCGCGACCTGGCCTGTGGAGGGCCGGGTGCAGCCGCCCGGCCATCGGGAGAGGCTGAGGGGGTGGACACGGTGGAGGCTCTCGAGCGGTTGGGCGGCATCGCCGCGGCGCGCGACCTGCTCCTGCTCACCTCGCGCCGGCGTCTGCGGACCGCCGTGCAGGGACGCGCGATCCTCCAGGCGGGTCACGGTCGCTACGCGCTGCCGGTCGCGGACCAGGCCCGACGCGCGGCCGTGCTGGTCGGCGGTCACGTCACGCTCCTCAGCGCCGCCCTGCACTGGGGGTGGGAGGTCCGGATGCCGCCCCGGCGACCGCAGGTCGGCGTACCCCACGGGCGACCGCTGCCCGGGTCGGGGCGGCAGACGTGCATCGCCTCCCCCGTGGCACCACGACCGAGGGCTGGGCCACCAGCCCACTCGCGACCGTCCTGCAGTGTGCCCGCCACCTTCCGTTCGCGGATGCGCTGGCCGTGGCCGACTCGGCCCTGCGCCACGACGCGATGACGTACGACGACCTGCAGGCCGCGGCCTCCGGGCGTGACCGTGCGGTCCTGCTGCATGCGACGAAGGTCGCGGCCAACCCGTTCGAGTCGGCGCTGAGGGCGATCGCCATCGAGGCGGGGGTACCCGTGGTGCCGCAGTTCGAGATCCACGCGCGAGGGCTCGTGCTGCACCCCGACCTGGTCGACCCGCTGGCCGGCGTTGTCCTCGAGGCGGAGTCCTGGGAGTTCCACGGCAGGGAGAAGCACGCGTTCGAGACGGATTGCGAGCGCTACAACGCTCTGGCCGCCACCGGCTGGCGGGTGCTCCGGTTCACCTGGCCCCAGGTGATGCATCACCCCGACCTGGTGCGCGCGGTCCTCCGCGACACCTACGCCGGCCTGGCGGCGTGACCCGGACAGCACCGGAGCCGCCTGCCCCCGGTTCATCCGGGGACGGGCGGCTCCGCAGCGGTGGGCTCAGGCGAGCTTCTCGAGGATCAGCTCGCGCACTCGGGCGGCGTCGGCCTGGCCCCGGGTCGCCTTCATGACCGCACCGATGACCGCGCCGGCGGCGGCGTGGTTGCCACCCCGGATCTTCTCGGCGATGTCGGGCTGGGCGGCGAGCGCGTCGTCGATGGCTGCGATCAGCGGACCGTCGTCGGACACGAGCGCGAGGCCGCGCTTCTCGATGACTTCGGCAGCCGTGCCCTCGCCGGCGATGAGGCCGTCGAAGACCTGGCGGGCCAGCTTGTCGTTGATCGTCTTGGCGTCGACCAGGGCCTGCACCTCGGCGACCTGCTTCGGGGTCACGCCGACCTCGGCCAGCTCGACGCCGGCGTCGTTGGCGCGGCGCAGCAGCTCGGCGACCCACCACTTGCGCGCCGACTGCGGGGCGGTGCCCTCGGCGACGGTGGCCTCGATCAGCGGCAGCGCGCCGGCCGCCCAGACGTCACGCATCTCCAGGTCGGAGAAGCCGTACTCCTCCTGGAGCCGGGCCCGCTTCTGGGTCGGGTTCTCGGGCAGCGTGCCGCGCAGCTCCTCGACCCACTCGCGCGAGGGTGCCACGGGCACCAGGTCGGGCTCGGGGAAGTAGCGGTAGTCCTCGGCGTCGGACTTCTCGCGGCCCGAGGACGTCGTACCGGTGTCCTCGTGGAAGTGCCGCGTCTCCTGCAGCACCGAGCCGCCCGCGTCGAGGATGCCGGCGTGACGCGACATCTCGTAGCGGACCGCGCGCTCGACCGAGCGCAGCGAGTTGACGTTCTTGGTCTCCGAGCGCGTCCCGAGCTTGTCGGCACCCTTCGGCGCGAGCGACAGGTTCACGTCGGCGCGGATCGAGCCCTGGTCCATCCGGGCGTCGGAGACGCCGAGGGCGAGGATCAGGTCGCGGAGCTGCCCGACGTACGCGCGGGCCACGGCCGGAGCCTTCTCGGCCGGCACCAGGATCGGGCGGGTGACGATCTCGATCAGGGGGATGCCGGCACGGTTGTAGTCGACCAGCGAGTAGTCGGCGCCGTGGATCCGGCCGGTCGCGCCACCGACGTGGGTGGACTTGCCGGTGTCCTCCTCCATGTGGGCGCGCTCGATCTCGACCCGGAAGGTCTCCCCCTCGACCTCGACGTCGAGCCAGCCGTCGAAGGCGATCGGCTCGTCGTACTGGGAGGTCTGGAAGTTCTTCGGCATGTCCGGGTAGAAGTAGTTCTTCCGCGCGAACCGGCACCACTCGGCGATCGAGCAGTTCAGCGCCAGGCCGATCCGGATCGCCGACTCGACGGCCTTGCCGTTGACGACCGGCATCGCGCCGGGCAGGCCCAGGCAGGTCGGGCAGACCTGGGTGTTGGGCTCGCCGCCGAAGACGGCCGGGCAGCCGCAGAACATCTTCGTGTTCGTGTTGAGCTCGACGTGCACCTCGAGGCCGAGGGCGGGGTCGTACTTCGCGATGACCTCGTCGAAGGGAACGAGAACCTCGGTCATCGAGACACCTCCAGGGTCGGAGCCTTGGCAAGGATCGGACCGCCCCAGCGGGAGGTCAGGGCCGCCTCGACGGCAGCGCCGACGCGGTAGAGCCGGTCGTCGGCGAGCGCCGGCGCCAGCACCTGGAAGCCGACCGGCAGGCCGTCCTCGTCGGCGAGGCCGGCGGGGACCGAGATGCCGGGTACGCCGGCCAGGTTGGCCGGGATCGTGGCGAGGTCCTGCAGGTACATCGCCAGCGGGTCGTCGAGCTTGTCGCCCAGCGGGAACGCCGTGGTCGGCGAGGTCGGCGAGACCAGCACGTCAACGTTCTCGAAGGCGGCCGCGAAGTCGCGCGAGATGAGCGTGCGGACCTTCTGCGCCTGGCCGTAGTAGGCGTCGTAGTAGCCGCTCGACAGGGCGTAGGTGCCGATCATGATCCGGCGCTTGACCTCGTCGCCGAAGCCGGCGTCGCGGGTCGCCTTCATGACCGCCTCGGCGCTCGGGTCTCCCTCGGGCACGACGCGCAGGCCGTAGCGCATGGCGTCGAACTTGGCGAGGTTGGAGGAGCACTCCGCCGGCAGGATCAGGTAGTAGGTCGCCATCGCGTGCACGAAAGTCGGGCAGGACACCTCGGTGACCTCGGCGCCCAGCTCCTCGAGCAGGTCGACGGTCTCGGCGAAGCGCTGCATGACGCCGGGCTGCCAGCCGTCGCCGGCGAGCTCCTTGATCACGCCGACGCGCAGCCCGGCGAGGTCACCGGTGGCGCCCTGGCGCGCCGCCTCGACGAAGCTGCCGACAGGGACGTCGACCGAGGTCGAGTCGAGCGGGTCGTGCCCGCCGATCAGCTCGTGCAGCAGCGCCGAGTCGAGGACCGTCCGGGTGACCGGCCCGACCTGGTCGAGGCTGTTGGCGAGCGCGACCAGGCCGTAGCGCGAGACGCCGCCGTAGGTCGGCTTGACGCCGACCGTGCCGGTGACGGCGCCGGGCTGGCGGATCGAGCCGCCGGTGTCGGTGCCGAGCGCCAGCGGGGCCTCGTAGGCCGCGACGGCCGCGGCGGAGCCGCCGCCGGAGCCGCCGGGGATCCGGGTCTGGTCCCACGGGTTGCGGGTCGGACCGTACGCCGAGTGCTCGGTCGAGGAGCCCATGGCGAACTCGTCCATGTTGGTCTTGCCGAGGATCGGCAGACCGGCGTCCTTGATGCGGCGCACGACGGTGGCGTCGTACGGCGGTACCCACCCCTCGAGGATCTTCGAGCCGCAGGTGGTGGGCAGGCCCTCAGTGGCCAGCACGTCCTTGACCGCGATCGGGACGCCGTCGAGCAGGTGCCGGGTCTCCCCTGCCGCGCGGCGGGCGTCGGACTCGGCTGCCTGGGCGAGCGCGCCCTCGGCGTCGACGTGGAGGAACGCGTGGACGCCGGCCTCGGCCGAGCCGTCGACGGCGGCGATCCGGTCGAGGTGGGCCTGGGTGACCTCGACGGACGTGGTCTCGCCGGCGGCCAGCGCATCAGCCAGCTCGGCGGCGGTCTTGGTGATCAGCTCGCTCACTGCTCGTCCCCCAGGATCCGCGGGACCCGGAACCGCTGCTCCTCGACCGCCGGCGCGCCGGACAGCGCCTGCTCGGCGCTCAGGCTCGGGCGGACCACGTCCTCACGGAAGACGTTGGTGAGCGGGATCGGGTGGGAGGTCGGCGGCACGTCGTCGCCGGCGACACCGCTGATGGACGCGACCGCCTCGAGGATCACGTTGAGCTGGGGCGCCAGGTGGTCCAGCTCGGCGTCGTCGAGGTCGATCCGGGCGAGGTCGGCCAGGTGGGCCACCTCGTCGCGGGTGAGTTGAGACATGCCCGCGATTCTAGGTGCTGAGGGCAGCCCTAGAATCCGCCGGGTGCACGCCCTCGCCCCCACTCCACGCCGCCTCCCGCAGCGCGTGGTCGTGGCCGGCGCCCCCGGCGACCCGCTCGCGGCCTTCCTGACCCGCCTCGCGAGCACCCTCGACGTCCCCCTCGTCCCGCTCGCGGACCTGTCCGGGCCGAGCGAGGTGGCCCGGCTGGCGGCGTTCGACGGCTGGGTGACGACGGCCGACGAGGCGTGGGCCCGCCCGCTCGTCCTCGAGCGCAGCGACGTCCTGGTCCGGGTCGACCTGGAGGCCGCCACCTTCGCCGGGAAGGTACGCCGCACCCTGCGCCGGATCCGCTCCGAGGCCCGCGAGCGCGAGCCCGACCTCGGTTGGGTCGACCGCGCACCGCTGATCCACCCGCGCCTGACCGTGCTCCGGCTCCCGGACCCGGACGCCGCGGAGAGCTGGCTGCGCTCGCTCGACCCGTCGGCCTAGACCAAGGGACGTGGCGGACCGGGCCCTTCGGCCCTGCTGTCCGGCGACCGTGGGGACCATCCTCGAGTCATGTCCACCTCAGACCACGTCCGGGCCCTCGTCCGCCAGGAGCTGCTGAGACTCGCTGCCCGCGAGGAGGAGCAGGCTGCCCGTGAGGCGAGCGCCGTCCCCTACTGGATGCCCTGCCCCGCCAGCGTCCACGGCCGTCGTACGGCCGCCCTCGCCCTGCGCGCCGACGCCGAGCTGTTCCTCGCCTAGCCGTCCCGCCGCGGTCCTCCGCCGCCGGCTCAGCCGAGGTGGCGGGCCAGGAACCGCTCGGTCCGCTGCATCGACTGCTCGAACCGCGGCCCGAAGGCGTGCTCCTCCCCGGCATAGGTCCGCAGCGTCACGTCGACGCCGGCCCTCTCCATCAGCCGGGCGGTGGTGCGGCTCCACGCGATCGGGCAGGAGTCGTCCGAGGTGCCGTGGTGGATGAGCACCGGCTCGGTGATGTCGCGGAAGTAGGTGCGGGCGCTGATCCCCTGCCAGAACGCGGGCTGCGCCGACGGCTCGCCATGGGTGCGCAGGATGCGGCGCGCGATGCCGGCCCGGCCGAGGTCCGGGCGTGTCCACCGCTCGAAGTTGTCGACCGCGTCGGAGCTCACCGGCGCGAAGACCACGGCGGCGTCGACCAGGCCGGGCTGCGCGACGAGAGCGTTGTAGACGACCCCGCCACCCATCGAGCGCCCGACGAGCGCGACCCGGTCGTCGTCGACGGGCCCCTCCCACTCCCGCAGGGCGAGCACGGCGTTGATCACGTCCTCGGTGTAGCCCAGCCGCATGTCGAGCCCGCCGCTCGGGTCGGGGTCGGAGCCGGCGTGCCCGCGGTAGTCGACGTGCAGTGCGACGTAGCCGTGCTCGCCGAGCCACGCCCGCTCCCGGGTCATCCCCTGCCCGCTCACGTAGACCGCCGGATCGATGTAACCGTGAGCGAGGACCACCGTCGGGAACGGCCCGCGGCCCTCCGGCACGGCCAACCGGCCGGACACCCTCAGCCCGCCGCTGCGCCAGGTGACGGCGTACTGCCGGTGCCGCGGCGTCCGCGCGACCTCCTCGCCCACCCGCAACCCGCTGCCGTCGAACGCCTTCTGTGCGAGCGCCGGCAGGGACACCCGGTTCGGTACGGCGGCCGCCGGCCCCGACGGCGTCGCCCCGTCCGGCGTCGTACCGTCCGGCACCGGGCTGCTCGACACCGCGGGCGTCGGCGCGCCCCCGGGCGCGTCCGTGCTGCTGCACGCGGCCCCGAGGACCGCGAGCAGGACGACCGGGATGGCGCGCCTCATGAGCTCATGGTGCCTCGGCGGCCCGCGGAGGTCCCTCGGCCAGCAGCTTCTTGAAGCCGTCCTCGTCGAGGATCGGTACGCCGAGCTGCTCGGCCTTCTCGGCCTTGGAACCGGCGTTCTCGCCGATGACCACGAAGTCGGTCTTCTTCGAAACGGACCCGGCGGCCTTGCCGCCGCGCGACAGGATCGCCTCCTTGGCCGAGTCGCGGGAGAAGTCCTGCAGCGAGCCGGTGACCACGACGGTGAGGCCCTCGAGGGTGCGCTCGACGGACTCGTCGCGCTCGTCGGCCATCGAGACGCCGGCGGCGGTCCACTTGTCGACGATCTCGACGTGCCACGGCACCTCGAACCACTCGATCACCGCGCGGGCGATGGTGGGACCCACGCCCTCGGCGGCGGCGAGCTCCTCCTCGGTGGCGGCCCGGATGGCCTCCATCGAGCCGAACTCCTGCGCCAGCGCGCGCGACGCGCTCGGCCCGGTGTGCCGGATGGAGAGGGCGACGATGACCCGCCACAGCGCGACGTGCTTGCGGGCGTCGAGGTTGGCGAGCAGCTTCTCGCCGTTGGCGGAGAGCTGCGGGCCGTCCTCGTCCTTCTTCGGCGCCCGCGTGAACAGGTCCGTCGCGCGGAGCTTGTCGGCGTCGAGGTCGAACACGTCGCCCTCGTTGGTGATCACGCCCGCGTCGAGCAGCGCGACGGCGGCCTCGTAGCCGAGCCCCTCGATGTCGAAGGCGCTGCGGCCGGCGACGAAGAAGACCCGCTCGCGCACCTGTCCCGGGCACTTCTCGTGGTTGGGGCACCGCCGGTCCTTGTCGCCCTCCTTCTGCTCGACCAGCTCGGTCCCGCAGGCCGGGCAGGTCGTCGGGGCGACCCACGGCTGGAGCCCCTCGGGCCGCAGCGGCAGCACCGGGCCGACGATCTCGGGGATCACGTCACCGGCCTTGCGCAGGATGACGGTGTCGCCGGGCCGCACGTCCTTGCGCTCGACCTCGTGGAAGTTGTGCAACGTGGCGTTCTCGACCGTGGAACCGGCGACCTTGGTGGGCTCCATGACGCCGTACGGCGTGACCCGGCCCGTGCGGCCGACGTTGACCGCGATGTCGAGGAGCAAGGTGTTGACCTCCTCGGGCGGGTACTTGTACGCGATCGCCCATCGCGGCGCGCGGCTCGTCGAGCCCAGCCGCCGCTGCAGGGCGACGTCGTCGACCTTCACCACGACGCCGTCGATCTCGTAGGGCACGATCGTGTGCCGGTTCTCGCCGGCGTTGGCGATGTAGCCCTCGACGTCGGCGAGCGTGGGCAGCACCCGGACCTGCTCGGAGACCGGCAGGCCCCATGCGGCCAGCGCCTCGTAGGCCTGCGACTGGGCCTTCGGCTCGAAGCCCTCGCGGGCGCCGATGCCGTGGCAGACCATCCCGAGCGCGCGGGACGCGGTGACCCGCGGGTCCTTCTGGCGCAGCGAGCCGGCGGCCGCGTTGCGCGGGTTGGCGAAGGCGGGCCGGCCGGCCTCGGTCATCGACACGTTGAGCGCCTCGAAGGCCGCGACCGGCAAGAACACCTCCCCGCGCACCTCGACCAGCGCCGGCACCGGGAACTCGTCGGTGCCGGTGAGCCGGTGGGGTATGGCGGCGATGGTCTTCACGTTGGGCGTCACGTCCTCGCCCGTGCGGCCGTCGCCGCGGGTCAGCGCCCGCACCAGGCGCCCCTGCTCGTAGAGCAGGTTGATCGCCAGGCCGTCGACCTTGAGCTCGCACAGCAGTGCCGGCGCCTCGACGCCGTCACGGCCGAGGCGGGCGTACCAGGCGCCGAGGTCCTCGAACGAGAAGGCGTTGTCGAGGCTCTCCATCCGCTGCAGGTGGTCGACCGCGGTGAAGTCGGTCGCGACCGCGCCGCCGACCTTCTGGGTCGGCGAGTCCGGCGTGCGCAGCTCGGGGAACTCCTCCTCGAGCGCCTCGAGCCGGCGCATCCGCTGGTCGAAGTCCGCGTCGGACAGCGTGGGGTCGTCCAGGACGTAGTAGCGGTAGCGCGCGTCCTCGATCACCTCGCTGATCGTCGCGTGCTCCTCGCGGGCCTCGGGCGGGACGGCGGGGAGGTCGGCGTCGCTCATGGGGACATCCTGCCGGGTCCTTCCGACAAGCCGGGGAACGGGCTCGACGGAAATGGGGTTGACAGAACGAAACCGTTCCGTACTATCTATGTGGAACGAAACCGTTCCGTTCCATCGAACCACCCGGAGTCACCATGGTCCCCCGCATCAGCCGCCGCGAGGCGCCGAGCCGACCCCGCGTCGAGGGCGACCGGGAGCAGGAGATCCTCGACGCCGCGATCGCCGTCCTCGTCGACGTCGGCTACGACCGGCTCACCATGGACGCCGTCGCCACCAGGGCGAAGGCGTCGAAGGCCACGCTGTACCGCAAGTGGGACGGCAAGGCGGCGCTGGTCATCGACGCGCTCATGTCGCAGAAGACGCCACTGGAGACGCCGCCGGACACCGGCAGCCTGCGGGGCGACCTGCTCAGCATGTACTGCGGCCACGGCGGCCTCACCGACGAGCACCAGACCGCGCTCCTCGGCAGCGTCGTCACCGCGATCGGTCGTGACCCGGAGTTCGCCGCGGCCTTCCGGGACCGTTTCATCGCCCCCAAGGTCGAGGTCGGCCGCGTCGTCTACGAACGGGCCCGCCAGCGCGGCGAGCTCCGCGACGACGTCGACCTCGACATCCTCACCGCGGCGCTGCCCGGCATCGTGCTGCACCGCGGCTTCCTGCTCGGAGACCCCCCGACCCAGGACCTGATCGCCCGCGTGGTGGACCAGGTCATCATCCCGGCCGCCACCCGCGGCTGACCTCCTCTCGCCCGCCTCCTCACGAAGGAACCCTCATGACCGACGTCGAATCGCTCGACCCCGCGGGGACGACCTCGCCCGCGGAAGCCGAGGTGACCACCACGAAGCACGCCGGCCTGGCGCTCGTGCTGATCCTCACCGCCCAACTGATGGTGGTGCTCGACTCCACCATCGCCAACATCGCGCTGCCCTACATCGGCCGCGACCTGGACATCTCCCAGGCCAACCTGACCTGGATCGTGACGGGCTACGCGCTCGCGTTCGGCGGCCTGCTGCTCCTCGGCGGCCGTCTCGGTGACCTCTACGGCCGCCGCCGCCTCTTCATGGTCGGCCTGGTGACGTTCTCCATCGCCTCCCTGCTCGGCGGCCTCGCAGCGAACGAGGGCATGCTGCTCGCCTCACGTGCGCTGCAGGGCGTCGGCGCTGCGATGGCCGCTCCGGCCGCCCTCGCCCTGATCACCACGACGTTCGCCGCGGGCCCGGCCCGCAACCGCGCCATGGCCGCCTACGCCACCATGTCCGGCGTCGGTGCCGCGATCGGCCTGATCCTCGGCGGCTGGCTCACCGGCCTGGACTCCTTCGTCGGCCTCGACGTCGAAGGCTGGCGGATGACGTTCCTGATCAACGTCCCGATCGGCCTGATCGCCGCCTTCGCCGTGCCGCGGGTGCTCGCCGAGTCCGAGGTGCACCCCGGTGAGATGGACATCCCCGGCGCCATCACCGGCACCCTCGGCCTGCTGGGCATCGTCTTCGGCCTGTCCCGGGCCGGCGAGGAGGCCTACGGCTGGGACCACCCGCAGACCATCGTCGCGCTGGTCGCCGGTGTCGCCCTCCTGGTCACCTTCGCCGTCATCGAGTCCCGCGTCGCCCACCCGCTGCTGCCGGTCCGCATCTTCGCCAGCCGCACCCGGGCAACGAGCTTCGTGGCCATGATGATCGCCCCCGCCGCGATGTTCGCGATGTTCTACTTCCTCAGCCTGTTCATCCAGCAGATCATGGGCTTCAGCCCGCTCGAGGCCGGGTTCGCGTTCCTGCCGTTCTCCTTCGGCATCGTGATCGGCGCCGGCCTGGCGTCCAACCTGGTCGCCCGGATCGACGCACGCTTCCTCGCCGGGACCGGCACGCTGCTCGCAGCCACCGCGCTGTTCATGTTCTCGCGGATCCCGGTCGACGAGTCGCCGAAGGCCGTCCTGCAGGCGATGACCGACGGTGGCGCCGACATCAACTACTGGACCCACGTGTTCCCGTTCATCATCCTGATGGCCGTCGGCATGGGCCTGGTCTTCGTCCCGATGACCCTCACGGCCGTGCACCACGTGCGCGCCGAGGACTCGGGCATCGGCTCCGGCGTGCTGAACACCATGCAGCAGGTCGGCGGCGCGTTGGGCCTGGCGACGCTGAGCACGGTCGCGCTGCACTTCACCAACAACCAGGCCAGCGCGGTCGCCAAGCCGATGGCCGACGCGATCGTCGCCGGTGGCGGCGACCCGACGGCCGTCGTACCGGGCACCGACCTGACCCTCCTCGAGGCGGGCATCTTCGGCTCGAGCTTCCCCGAGGGCGCGGTCCACGCCTTCCTCGTGGCGTCGATCCTCATGCTGACGGCGTCGGCCGTGATCTGGGCGTTCCTCAACGTCAAGCACACCGAGCTCGCCACCGACGCCCCCGAGGGCGTGCACGTCGGCTGATCCCGACCCGACACCCACGCGCACGAGGCCCCCTGCTCGACCGAGCAGGGGGCCTCGTGCCGTCGGTGCTCAGGACGCGGGGACGTCGCCCGCGAACTCCTTCGTCGTCGTCAGCGTGAACGCGGCGAACCCGTCGGCCAGCGCGAGGTAGTCCGACCCCACGCGCCCGTCGGCGCTCCGCCGGCCGATCGGCCCGTCCACACCCGGGGCCCGGACCGTCACCAGCGCGACCGCGTCGGCCGTCTGCCGGATCGCGATCGCCACCCCCGGCTGCCAACCGCGCACGACGCCCCGCTTGCTCACGCAGTGCCAGTCCGCGCCGCAGGTCGGCACCGCCGGGCTGTCCTTCGGCACCAGCACCACGCTCGTGGTGTGGTCGCGGGCGACCAGCTCGACACCGACGGCGCCGTCGCCGTACGCCGACGTGTCGACGGGGCGCCGGTCCGGAACGTCCCGCACACCCTCCTCGACCATCCACTGGGCGACGACCTCGGGGGTGGTCGCGACCGGGTCGCCGAGGGTGTCGTGCTTGGGCCACTTCGCCAGGTCGGCGTCGACCATCGCCCGCGTGGTGGTCGCGGAGAACCGTTCGTCGGTCAGCAGACGCACCAGGTCGCCCTCGACGCTCAGCGGCAGCTCCTGGTCGCGTGGGTCGCCCTCGATGAGGGTGCCGGCATACGTGACGCTGCGCTCCTCGCCCGCGGCGGTGCGGAAGGTCAGGGTGAGGATGCCGGGGTCCTCCTCGGGCTGCTCCTCCTGCCAGGCGAGGTGGAAGTGACCGCCGTGGCCGTCCCAGTCGGCGCAGTCGTAGGAGTCGCCGCAGCCGGCGTCGGAGTCGCGCGCCGGACCGACCCCGACGTGCAGGTAGTGCGAGTCGCCCCCGTCACCCGGCGGACGGAACCGGATCTCGACGCCGAGCGGGTCCGGGACGTCGTAGTACGGGTTCACGTTGAACGACGTCGGGTGCAGGTCCAGCACCTCGACCGCCACGGCGGCGATCGCCTTCTTGGTCGCCGGCACCGGGGTGTCGTCGGGCTCGTCGGGACCGCTGATCCAGCGCCCGAGGGCCACGATCCCGGCCACCACGGCCAGCACGACCAGGCCTGCGGCCAGGTTCTTGAGCAGGTAGACCCGAGTGTTCACCCGGTCAGCCTGACACGGACCTCGCCACGTTCCGGGCCAACTCCAGGGCGCGGCGGGCGCCGGCTGGGGTGCTGGCAGCGAGGCCGCAGGTGGGCGAGACGGCCAGCCCGGCGCCGACCTCCTCGGGATCCAGGCCGAGCATGTCGAGCCAGCGCAGCACCCGCTCGACGAGCACCTTGTCCCCCGGCAGCGGGCCGGTCGTCGGGACCACGCCGAGCACGATCGTGTCGCCCGCCTCCAGCGCCTCGGCGGCCGCGTCGTGGCCGCCGGCGTCGAGCAGGTCGAGGTCGACCATCACGCCCCGGGCGCCGGCCCCGCGGAGCAGTCCGATCGGCACGTCCGGCGCACAGCAGTGCACCCACGGCGTCGCCCCCGCAGCCTCGGCCGCGGCGAGCACCCACTCGAGTGCCTCGCTGGCCTCCGGCGGGTGGACCATGCGGTGCTTGCCGAACCCCGACGCCGTCGGCACGCCGGCCGCCAGCACCGCCGACAGCGCAGGCTCGTCGAGCTGGAGGACCAGCTCGGAGGCGTCCGGCAGCCGGCGGCGTACGTCGGCCAGGTGGTCGCTCACGGCGAGCGCGAGTGCCTGCGCGAGGTCGCGGCGGGCGCCGTGGTCGGCGAGCAGCTTGTCGCCCCGGGGGCGCTCGACGGTGGCGGCGAGGGTCCACGGACCGGTGACCTGGACCTTGAACGGCCCCGTGTGAGCGGAGGCCTGCTCCTCGAGGGCGTCGAGGTCCTGCGCGAGCAGGCTGCGGGCGCGGCGCTGGTCGGCGGGCGAGGCACCGGAGGTGCCGGTGAGCCGCCAGCCCTCGGGCTGCAGGTCGGCGTCGAGCTCGGTGACCAGGCCGAGGGTGCGTCCCGTCATCGCGGCACCCGCACCACGCCCGGGCACCTCCGGCACGAACGCCAGCCCGTGCTCGTCGGCCGCCAGCTCACCGAGCACGACGGACAGCGCCTCGTCGTAGTCGCGCTGGCCCTCGCCCGGGAAGGAGCCGACGCCGGTGCCCCTCACGCCGACGCTCACGCCGACACCCGCCGGGTGGCCGTGATGGTGGCGGACCCGACGACCCGGGTGCCGTCGTAGACGACCACGGCCTGGCCGGGCGCGATGCCCTCGGCGTGCTCGACCAGGTCGACGCGCAGGGTGTCGTCGCCGACGTGGACGACCGCGCGGTGCTCGGCACCGTGGGCGCGCAGCTGGACGGTCACGCTGTCTCCCGCGAGGACGGTGCCGGCCTCGAGCGGGCGGCCGCACCAGCGGACCCGGTCGCCCTCGACCCGGTCGACGGCGAGCCGCTCGCGCGGTCCGACCGTGACCGTGCCGGAGACCGGCTCGATGTCGAGGACGTAGCGCGGCCGGCCGTCGGGCGCCGGGTGCCCGAGACGCAGCCCCTTGCGCTGGCCGATCGTGAACCCGTAGGTCCCGGTGTGCTCGCCGAGCACCGCCCCGGTCGCGTCGTCGACGATCGCGCCGCCCTGGTTGGGCGCCCGGTCGCCCAGCTTCTCGCGCAGCCAGCCGGTGTTGTCGCCGTCGGCGACGAAGCAGATGTCGTGGCTGTCGGGCTTGTCCGCGACCAGCAGCCCCCGGGCGGCGGCCTCGGCCCGGACCTGCGGCTTCGGGGTGTCGCCCAACGGGAACAGCGAGTGCCGCAGCTGCTGCTCGTCGAGCACGCCGAGGACGTAGGACTGGTCCTTGGCGCCGTCGACGGCCCGGTGCAGCTCGATCTCGCCACCGGCCGCCGTACGCACGCTCGCGTAGTGGCCCGTGGCGACCGCGTCGAAGCCCAGGGCCAGCGCCTTGTCGAGGACGGCGGCGAACTTGATCCTCTCGTTGCACCGCAGGCACGGGTTGGGCGTCTGGCCGGCAGCGTAGGTGTCCATGAAGTCCTCGACCACGTCGGTGTGGAAGCGGTCGGAGAGGTCCCAGACGTAGAACGGGATGCCGATCACGTCGGCGGCGCGGCGGGCGTCGTTGGCGTCCTCGATCGTGCAGCAGCCGCGGGCGCCGGTGCGGTACGACTTCGGGTTGCGCGAGAGCGCGAGGTGGATGCCGGTCACCTCGTGCCCGGCCTCGGCGGCACGGGCGGCGGCGACGGCGGAGTCCACTCCCCCGGACATGGCGGCGACGACCTTCATCCTCGTGGTCCCGTATCAGGCGCGGGCCGCGCGGGCGCGCTCGACGACGGCGCCGATCGCGCCGGCGACCGCCTCGACGTCGGCGGCGCTGCTGGTGTGGCCGAGGCTGAACCGCAGCGAGCTGCGGGCACCGTCGCTGCTGCGACCCATCGCGAGCAGGACGTGCGAGGGCTGCGGCACGCCGGCCGAGCAGGCCGAGCCGGTCGAGCACTCGATGCCGCGGGCGTCGAGCAGCATCAGCAGCGAGTCGCCCTCGCAGCCCGGGAAGCTCAGGTGGGCGTTGCCGGGCAGCCGGTCGACCGGGTCGCCGTTGAGGACGGCGTCCGGCACGGCCCGTCGTACGGCGTCGACGAGGTCGTCGCGCAGGCCGGTGAGCCGGGCGGCGTGCTCGCTCTGCTGCTTGACCGCGAGCTCGACCGCGGCCGCGAAGCCGGCGATGGCGGGCACGTCGAGGGTGCCGCTGCGCACGTCGCGCTCCTGGCCGCCGCCGTGGACCAGGGCGGCCAGCTCGACCTCGCGGCGTACGACCAGCGCGCCGACGCCCTGCGGTCCGCCGACCTTGTGCCCCGACAGGGACAAGGCGTCGACGCCCGAGGCGGCGAAGTCGACGGGGACGGCACCGACGGCCTGGACCGCGTCGGTGTGGACGGGGATGCCGTGGGGGTGGGCGACCGCGACGACCTCGCCGACCGGCTGGAGGGTGCCGACCTCGTTGTTGGCCCACATCACGGTGACCAGCGCGACCGACTCCGGCTCCCGCTCCACCGCCACCCGCAGCGCGTCGATCCGGAGCCGGCCGTCGGGGTCGACGGGGAGCAGCTCGACCACGGCACCCTCGTGCTCCTCGAGCCAGGCCAGCGCGTCGAGCACGGCGTGGTGCTCGACCGCGGTCGCGAGGATCCGGGTGCGGCGCGGGTCGGCGTCGCGGCGCGACCAGTACAACCCCTTGACCGCCAGGTTGTCGGCCTCGGTGCCGCCGGAGGTGAAGACCACCTCGCCCGGGCGGCAGCCCAGCGCCTGCGCGACGGTCTCGCGCGACTCCTCGACCACGCGACGGGCACGACGACCCGAGGCGTGCAGCGAGCTGGCGTTGCCGACCTCGCGCAGGTGGGCGGTCATCGCCTCCACCGCGACGTCGGTCATCGGCGTCGTCGCGGCGTGGTCGAGGTAGACCGTCCGGGAGTCGTTCATGGCGCCTCCAAGGTTACGGCGCGCCCGGGAGCGGCGACCAACCGCCACACGTCGCTACCGTGGCCACGTGCCCGAGGAGCCCGAGCTGGTGATCGCCGGGGCCGGGATCGCCGGCCTCGCGCTCGCTGCGGGCCTCAGCCACGCGGGTGCACCCTGGCGCTACCGGCTCCTCGACGAGCGGCCCGCCCTCGGCAGCACCGGCGGCGCGATCTCGCTGTGGCCGGCGGCGCTCGACGCACTCGACCGGATCGGCGTCGGCGCCGCCGTCCGTGCGGCCGGGCACCCGGTCGGGCCCGGCTCGGTCCGCACCCGCGGCGGACGGACGATCCGCTCGCTCGACCTGCCCCTGCTCGCCGTGCGCCGCGGACTGCTGGTCGAGCTCCTGCACGCGGCGGTCTCCCCCGGCAGCCTCACCTTCGGGTGCGCGGTCACGGGCTACCGGCGGACCGGTGCCGGCGTGCGGGTGGAGACGGCCGGCGGGCCGCTCGACGCGGCGGCACTGGTCGGCGCCGACGGCTTCCGCTCACGGGTCGCGCGGGCCCTGCAGCCCGGCCTGGCCGAGAGGTACGCCGGCTTCCCGGCGTGGCGCGGCCTGACCACCGCGCCCGGGCTGGCGCCCGTGCAGCTGTGGGGCGAGCGGCAGGAGCTCGGTGTGGTGCCGCTCGGCGACGGCCTGGCCTACTGGTTCGCGACGGTCCGCGAGCCCGAGGGAGGTGGGGCGCCCGACGAGCTCGCCCACCTCAGCCGGGCGTTCGACGGCTGGCCGGACCCGGTCGCGAGGGTGCTGGCCGCCACGGACCCGGCGAGTGTCAGCCGCAACGACGTGCTCGACCGGGAACGGCTGCGGCGCTGGGCCGACGGCCCGGTCGTGGTCATGGGCGACGCCGCGCACCCGATGCGACCCCACCTGGGGCAGGGCGGTGGCCAGGCGCTGGTCGACGCGGCCCTGCTGGCGTCGCTGCTCGCCGTACCGGGGACGCCGGCTGCCGCGTTCACGTCGTTCGAGCAGCAGCGGCGTCGTCCCACCGAGCGGTTGGTCCGGGCCTCCCGCGCGGCCAGCCGGGTCGTCGACGCGCCCCCCGCCGTGCACCGGCTCTCGGCGCTGGTGCCCGACGCGGTGGTGCGGCGGATCCTCAGCGGGTGACTCAGCGGGTGACTCAGAGGATGACGAGGTCGTCGCGGTGGATGACCTCGCGCTCGTAGGCCGCCCCCAGGTCGCGCTTGAGCTCCTTCGACGAGCGGCCCAGCAGGTTCGGCACCTCGGAGGCGTCGAAGTTGACCAGGCCGCGGGCCACGACGGTGCTGTCGGGGTCGAGCAGGTCGACCGGGTCGCCGGCGCTGAAGTCGCCCTGGACACCGGTCACGCCGGCCGCGAGCAGCGAGGCCCGGCGCTCGACGACGGCGCGGACGGCGCCCGCGTCGAGGACGAGGGCGCCCTTGGCCTCGGTGGCGTGGCGCAGCCACAGCAGCCGCGTGGGGCGGCGCTTGCCGGTGGGGTGGAACAGGGTCCCGACCGGCTTGCCCGCCAGCGCCTCGCCGGCGCGGTCGGCCGAGGTGAGGACGACGGGGATGCCGGAGCCGGTGGCGATCGCGGCGGCGTCGACCTTGGTCACCATGCCACCGGTGCCGACGCCGGCCGCGCCGACCGAGCCGACCACCACGTCGGCGAGGTCGGCGTCCGTGCGCACGTCGGGGATCAACTGGGCGCCGGGGCGTGACGGCGGGCCGTCGTACAGGCCGTCGACGTCGGAGAGCAGCACCAGCAGGTCGGCGTGGACCAGGTGGGCGACGAGGGCCGCGAGGCGGTCGTTGTCGCCGAACCGGATCTCGGTGGTCGCCACGGTGTCGTTCTCGTTGACGATCGGGATCACGCCGAGCTCGAGCAGCTGCGCGAACGTCTGGTGCGCGTTGCGGTAGTGGGAGCGCCGGGTGACGTCGTCGAGCGTGAGCAGCACCTGCCCGGCGATCAGGCCGTGGCGAGCGAGCTCCTCGGTGTAGCGGTGCACCAGCAGGCCCTGGCCGACGCTGGCCGCGGCCTGCTGGGCTGCGAGGCCGCGCGGCCGCTTCTTGAGGCCGAGCGGCGCGAGTCCCGCCGCGATCGCGCCGGAGGACACCAGGACCACCTCGGCGCCCCGCGCACGAGCGGCCGCGAGGACGTCGACCAGCGCACTCATCCGCTCCGGGTCGATGCCGCCGGACGCCGTGGTCAGCGACGAGGAGCCGACCTTGACCACGACCCGGCGCGCCTGCGTCACGAGGGCGCGCTCACTCACCGGGGTCGTCCTCCAGCCAGTCGTCCTCGAAGCCGGTCACCGGCTTCGTGTCCGGGTCGTCCGCGGAGCCGATCTCGAAGGAGCTCGGACCGTAGACGTCGGGCTGGTCGATGCGGCGCGCGACGTCGGCACGGGTCTCGTTCTCGGCCCGCTCGCCCATCTGCTCCTGGATCTCGCGACGACGGGCAGCAGCGGGTCGCTCCTCGTGGAACCGGTCGTCCTCGCCGCGGCGCGACAGGTTCTCGGCCCCGGCGTCGATGCCGGGCTTGAAGTCGAAGACCACCGCGTTCTCGGTGGGCCCGATGAGGACGGCGTCGCCCTCCTCGGCACCCATCTCGAGGAGCTTGGTCTCGACGCCGAGGCGGTTGAGCCGGTCGGCGAGGTAGCCGACGGCCTCGTCGTTGCTGAAGTCGGTCTGGCGCACCCAGCGCTCCGGCTTCGCACCGCGGACCCGCCAGCCGGCGCCGGTCCGCTTGACGGTGAAGCCGTCGTCGTCGACCGCCTTGGGACGTACGACGATCCGCGCCGGGATCTCGGTGGCCTTGGCCCGGCGGGCCTCGAGCACGATCTCGGCCATCGCGTAGACCAGCTCGCGGGTGCCCTCGCCGGACACCGCGGAGATCTCGAAGACCCGCAGGCCGCGCTCGCGCAGCTCCTCCACGACGAGCTCGGCGATGCCGCGGCCGTCGGGCACGTCGACCTTGTTGAGCGCGACCAGGCGCGGCCGGTCGTCGAGGCCGCCGTACCGGCGCAGCTCGTCCTCGATCACGTCGAGGTCGTCGAGCGGGTTGCGCCCCGGCTCGAGGGTGGCCGTGTCGAGGACGTGCACGATCGCGGCGCAGCGCTCGATGTGGCGCAGGAAGTCGTGGCCGAGGCCGCGTCCCTCGGCCGCGCCCTCGATCAGGCCGGGCACGTCGGCGACGGTGAAGACCGTCTCGCCCGCGGTGACGACGCCGAGGTTGGGGACCAGGGTGGTGAACGGGTAGTCGGCGATCTTGGGACGCGCGCGCGAGATCGCGGCGATCAGGCTGGACTTGCCGGCACTGGGGTAGCCGACCAGGCCGACGTCGGCGACGACCTTGAGCTCGAGCACGACCTCCAGCTCGTCGCCGGGCTCGCCGAGCAGCGCGAAGCCGGGGGCCTTGCGGGTCTTGGAGGCCAGCGCGGCGTTGCCGAGGCCGCCGCGCCCGCCCTGGGCGACGACGAGCTCGGCGCCGGGCGTCACCAGGTCGGCGACGACCTCGCCGTTGCGGTGCTTGACGACCGTCCCCGCGGGGACGGCGAGCACCAGGTCAGCGCCGTGCGAGCCGTTGCGCCGGTCACCGGCACCGTGGCCGCCGTGCTCGGCCTTGCGCCGCGGGCTGTGGTGGTAGTCGAGCAGCGTCGTGACGTCGGGGTCGACGCGCAGGATGACCGAGCCCCCCGGACCGCCGTTGCCACCGTCGGGGCCGCCGAGCGGCTTGAACTTCTCGCGGTGCACGGACGCGACGCCGTTGCCGCCGCGACCGGCGGACACGGACAGGACCACGCGGTCGACGAAGGTGGGGACGGCCATGGATTCAGTCTTTCAGTAGAAATGGGCGAAGGGCGCCCCGAACCGGGACGCCCTTCGAAGCCTCAGGTCGGAGTGAGCGTTGCTCACTCACCCGGGACGATGTTGACGACCTTGCGGCCGCGCTTCTTGCCGAACTCCACCGAGCCGGGGATCAGCGCGAACAGCGTGTCGTCGCCGCCACGGCCGACGCCGGAGCCCGGGTGGAAGTGGGTGCCGCGCTGGCGAACGATGATCTCGCCGGCGTTGACGAGCTGGCCGCCGAAGCGCTTCACGCCGAGGCGCTGGGCGTTGGAGTCGCGGCCGTTCTTGGTGGACGCCGCGCCCTTCTTGTGTGCCATGTTTCAGTCCTTGGGGTGTCGTGCTGACCGGAGGTCAGAGCTTGATGTCGGTGACCTTGACCTGGGTGTACTTCTGGCGGTGACCCTGGCGCTTCTTGTAGCCGGTCTTGTTCTTGTACTTCTGGATGACGATCTTCGGGCCCTTGGCGGCACCGAGGACCTCGACCGTCACGGCCGCCTTGTCGAGGCCGGTGGCCGTCACCTTGTCGCCGTCAACGGCGAGCACGACCGGCAGGGTCAGGGTGTCGCCGACGGGCGTGGAGACCTTGTCGATCTCGATGACGTCGCCGACAGCGACCTTCTCCTGCTTCGCGCCTGCGCGCACGATCGCGTACACCACCGGGCTCCTTCTGGTTCAACGTCTGTTGTCTACGGCACACTGCGGATCCCACGCCGCGACTACGTCGCAAGATGCCGGGTGCCAGCAGAACGGCACGCCTCGGCGGCGCACCGACGAACAATGTTACGCAGCCGGGCCGGATTCCGCCAAAACGGGGCCTCCGGCCCGGCTGCGTGGTGATGACTAGCGCTTGCGCGAGCCACCCTTGCGCTTGATCGGGACGTGCTCGACGTGCGGCTCCTCGTGGGAGTCCTCGTGCGAGGCGTCCGCCGTCGGCTCGTCCGTGCTCTCCGGGGTCGCCTCGGGAGCCGCCTGGGCAGCGGGCTCTGCGACCTCGGCCGGCGGGCCCGCGGGACGCGTGGCCGCGCGACGGCGGGTCCGGGTCACCACGGTCGTGGTGGCGACGGGGGCCGGCTCGGGCTCCGGCTCCGGCTCCGGCTCGGGCTCCGGCTCCGGCTCCGGCTCGGCTTCCTGGACCTCGACGGATGCCTTCTCGACGTGCGCCGCCTCGACGACCGGCTGCTCGACCTCGGGAGCCTCGACCTCGGGAGCCTCGACCTCGGGGGCCTCGACCTCCGGGTTCTCGTGCTCGTGGTCGGCCGGCTTGGCCATCGCGGCGATGTCCTTCGGTGACGGCACCGCCTTCGGCGCCTCGGCGGGCGTCTCCGCCTGGTTGTCGGCCTGGTTGCCGCCCTTGCCCTTGCGGCGCCGGCTCGGGCGGCGGGACTCGTCCTGCTCGCCTCCCCCACGCTTCGGCTCGACCGGCAGGTCGTGGACGACGATGCCGCGGCCCTGGCAGTGCGTGCAGGTCTCGCTGAACGCCTCGAGCAGGCCGGTGCCGATCCGCTTGCGGGTCATCTGCACCAGGCCGAGCGAGGTGACCTCGGCGACCTGGTGACGGGTGCGGTCGCGACCCAGGCACTCGACCAGGCGACGCAGCACGAGGTCGCGGTTCGACTCGAGCACCATGTCGATGAAGTCGACGACGATGATGCCGCCGATGTCGCGCAGCCGGAGCTGGCGCACGATCTCCTCGGCGGCCTCGAGGTTGTTCTTGGTGACCGTCTCCTCGAGGTTGCCACCCGAGCCGGTGAACTTGCCGGTGTTGACGTCGACGACGGTCATCGCCTCGGTGCGGTCGATGATCAGCGAGCCGCCCGACGGCAGCCAGACCTTGCGGTCCAGGCCCTTCGCGATCTGCTCGTCGATGCGGTACGTGGAGAACAGGTCCGGGACGCCGTCACCGGACTCGTGGCGCTCGAGACGCTCGGCGAGGTCGGGGGCGACCTGGTCGACGTACTCCTTGACGGTGGCCCAGGCGTCGTCACCCTGGACGACGAGCTTGGCGAAGTCCTCGGTGAACAGGTCGCGGACGACCTTGAGGGTCAGGTCCGGCTCGCCGTACAGCAGCTGCGGGGCGTTGCCCTTGGCGACCTTGCCCTCGATGTCCTCCCAGCGTGCCTTGAGACGCTCGACGTCGCGGGTCAGCTCCTCCTCCGAGGCGCCCTCGGCCGCGGTGCGCACGATGACGCCGGCGGTGTCGGGGACGATCTCCTTGAGCAGCGTCTTCAGGCGCGAGCGCTCGGTGTCGGGCAGCTTGCGGGAGATGCCGGAGGTGGTGCCGTCCGGGACGTAGACCAGGAAGCGGCCGGCGAGGCTGACCTGGCTGGTGAGCCGGGCACCCTTGTGGCCGATCGGGTCCTTGGTGACCTGGACCAGCACCGTCTGGCCCGACTGCAGGACCGACTCGATCTTGCGGGGCTCGCCGTCCTTGTGGCCCAGCGCGCTCCAGTTGACCTCGCCGGCGTACAGCACGGCGTTGCGGCCCTTGCCGATGTCGATGAACGCCGCCTCCATGGAGGGCAGCACGTTCTGGACGCGGCCGAGGTAGACGTTGCCGATCAGCGAGGTCTGCGACTCGCGGGCGACGTAGTGCTCGACGAGGACCTTGTCCTCGAGCACCGCGATCTGGGTGAGGTCCTTGCGCTGGCGCACGGCCATCACGCGCTCGACGGACTCGCGCCGGGCCAGGAACTCGGCCTCGCTGACGATCGGTGCACGGCGGCGGCCGGCCTCGCGGCCCTCGCGGCGGCGCTGCTTCTTGGCCTCGAGACGGGTGGAGCCGGAGATCGAGGTGATCTCGTCCTCCGACGAACGCGGCTTGCGGACCCGGGTCACGGTGTTCTCGGGGTCGTCGCCCTCGTTGTCGCCGCCCCCCTCGCCGGCCCGGCGACGCCGGCGACGCCGGCGCGACGAGGAGGAGCCGCCGGACGTGGCGCCCTCGCCCTCCTCGGACTCCTCGCCCTCGGCGGCAGCGTCCTCGCCCTCGGCGCTCTCGGCGTCCTTGTCCTTGGCGGTGCCCGAATCGGCACCCTCCGCGTCCTCGCCCTCGGCGGACTCGGTGTCCTCGCCCTCGGCGTTCGCGGACGGCTTGCGGCGGCGACGGCCACCGCGACGACGGCGCCGGCGAGCGGCACCGGTTCCGTTGCCGGACTCGTCGCCCTCCTCGCCCTCGTCCTCGTCGGCCGACTCGTCCCCGGCCGGCTCGTCCCCGGCCGGCTCGTCCGCGGACGCCTCGGCCGCGGACTCCTCGGCAGCCGGCTCCTCGTCGGCGGCAGCCTCGGTCTCCACGGCCGGCTCCTCAGCGGCCGGCTCGTCAGCGGCCGGCTCCTCGAGCGGCTCGTCCTCGGCGGCAGGCTCCTCGACGGCAGGCTCCCCGACCGGCGCGACGGGCGCCTGGAAGAGAACGGCGGTCGCGGGCGCGGCCTCGGCGGCCTCGAGGTCCACGGGCGCCTGGGCGGCCTCCTCGACCTCGGCGGCGAGCTCGAGCTGCTCGGAGGTGGGCGCGGGCGCGGCCTTGGCCTTGGCCCGGCTCGCGGTGGTCTTCTTCGCCGCGGTGGTCTTCTTCGCGGCGGTCTTCTTGGCCGTCGTCTTCTTCGCAGCCGTCTTCTTGGCGGCGGTCTTCTTGGCGGTGGTGGCCTTCTTCGCCGCGGTCTTCTTGGCCGCCGCCTTCTTGGCCGGCTTCGCGGCCTTCTCCGGCTTCTCTGCCTTCTCCACCTTGTCGGCGGGAGCCTCGGTCGGGGTGTCGGTGGGCGCGTCGGTCATTGCGCTACTCCTCCACCCGGGCGCTCGGCGCCCGGGGTGTGTCGTCGGCGCTCGCCCAGGGCGGCGCCACAAGCCTGCGTGGGACGACACCCTCCGCGGTCATGCGTCGCCGGAGACGGGGCCGCTCGCCTGCCGCGGTCGCCGTGTGCGTCGCGTCGGGCGGTGGTCCGTCTCCACCGTGCCGGGCGGTCAGTCACCTGCCGTCCGGCGAGAACGTCGTCGATCTCTCCGCACGCTGTCCTGTGGGACGCGCGCGGGTGGAAATCTGTGGCGAGTATCGCACACGGCCATCACACGGCCGGCATCCCTGGCCCGTCAGCGGGTCGCGAGCGGGTCGCCGATCGACTCGGTGGACCGCTCGAGGACGCCCTGCGCGACCCGGGTGAGCAACCCCGTCGCGGCCACGTCGAGACCGCTGACCTCGCGCAGCCCGGTGAGCACGTCGTCCGGGCGTACGGCGGGCACGGTGTGCTCGAGCAGCAGGTCAAGGTCGCCCTCGGGCGTCACCAGCAGCCGCACCACGGCCGCGCGGCAGTCGAACGAGCGCAGCCCCTTCTTGGTCATCCGCTCCACGGTGACCGACTCCGTCGCCAGGAACGCCTCGACCGCGGCCCTGGCCCGGTCGGGCTCGGTCCCTCCGAGGTCGATCAGCCAGTGGCTGGCGGTCAGCAGGTCAGCCAGCGATCCCGCAGCCGTCGTGGCCGCGTCGACGGCCACCACGACGTCGAGCCCGTCGGGCAGGACGGCGTCGAGCGCCTCCCCCACCGCCGCCGGGTCCCGGGTCTCGGCGAGCCCGAGCTCGACGTACTCCGACTCGCTGGCCGCACCGGTCGGCGAGGCGCCGGCGTACGAGATCCGCGGGTGCGGGTGGAAGCCGGAGGAGTACGCCATCGGGATGCCGGCCCGCACGACGGCCCGTTCGATCGCTCGACTCACGTCCCGGTGGCTGGTGAACCGCAGCCGGCCGCGCTTGGCGTACCGGATGCGGATCTTCTGGACAGGCGGGGCCTGTTGTTCGGGCTGATTCCGCGGCACGTCGACAGGCTAGGGCACCACCCTGGAGCCAGGCGCACTCGTATCCCCGCACTAGGATCCCGGTTCCATGAGGTCCCACCACTCGGGTCATCGAGCGTCTTCCATCGCCTCCCGGCTCGGGACGTGGTCGAGCCTCGCGATTCTCGTCGGCACGGTCGCGCTGCTGGGGATCGTCACCTACCGGGTCGCCGGCGAGGGCAAGCCCTTCTCCGCCATCGACGAGACCGTGCACGCCGACACCGCCTTCAAGGTGCACCACGGCAACTACCCGTTCCGCGGGGACAAGATCAACCAGGAGACCGTCGACACCTGGACCTGCTACACCGGTCACGCGTACGTCGACTGGACGGCGCGCTGCCACTCGAAGCAATCCCGCCCCAACCTGATCCCGTCTGGCTCCTACACGACCGGCTACATCCACTACCCCACGTACTTCCTCGGCGGAGAACTGTTCCGCCAGGTCCACGACCGCGTCCTCGGTTCGCCGCGGTACGAGATCGACTCCTACCGGCAGTACGCGGCCGTGGTCACCCTGCTGGGAGTCGTGGCCTGCGCGGCGATGGCCTGGCTGGTCGGATTGCGGGGCAGCAGCCTGCTGGCGGCAGCACTCACCCCCGTCGCCGCAGGAGGCATTCTCGTCTTCGCGACCATGGTGAACCCGATGTCGATGGCACCGCTGTGCGGGGCGCTCGTCGCAGGGGCCGGGATCCGGTGGATGACGACAGGTCGCGGCTTCTGGTGGCTGGCTGCCGCGACAGCGTTCGCGGCAGGCGTGGCAGTGACGTCGTCGTTGCCCGGAGGCGTGTTCCTGATTGCCTGCCTGATCGGACTGGTGGCGCGGCGGCGAGGCTACGAGTTCACAGGTGGCTGGATCCCGAGGTGGTGGCAGGCCGGCGTCCTGGCCGCGATCCTCGTCGTCCCCATCGTCGCGTTCGGCCTCTGGACCAGCTCACGGGCCACGATGACCAACGACGAGATCTATGCCGGGTACGTTCTCGCCGACTGGTCGAAGGTGCTGCTCGGCGTCTGGGGGGAGGTCTTCAGCCTCCATGACCCGTGGTCCGACGACAGCGAGCTCATCCCGGCCTCGCTCAGTCTCCCCCGGGCGTATGCCCGCAACGCCGGCGTCTCCCTTCCCCTCCCCGTCACGGTCGCTGTTCTGGGTGGGCTCCTGGCCGGCGCCGCCGGAGCCGTCGGCACCGTCCTCGTCCGCACCTCCGGCAACCGTCCCGCGCCGGCCGACAGTGCTCCCGCGGACGAATCGACCTCCGAAGGTCACGCGACTAATCGGGCCACATCCCCGCTGCGTCTGCTCAGCGTGTCGGCCCTGCTCGGCTTCTTGCTGTATCCGCCGCTCCTGCGGTTGTCGAACGCCGTGAACGTCGGCATCGACCACCCGATCGTCTCCCGGTACTCGATCTCGCTGGCGCCTCTTTTCGTGCTGGTCGTCCTGCTCCTGTTCAAGGACCACCCGTGGTTCGCCCGCGTGCTCGGCGCCTTGGCGACCATCAGCGTCCTGAGCTGGTGCGTCACGCTGTGGTGAAACACGCCGGAGCTCACGGTTTCACCACTCCATGACGTCCGCACTACGTTGGAGACTCCCCGGTCAGCAGGAAAGGTACGACATGCAGGACCTTCGTCAGGTCGCCCTGGGCCAGCCCACCGTCGGCGAGGAGGAGATCGAAGCACTCCGTGAGGTCTTCGCAAGCGGCTGGATCTCAGGCGCCGGACCGACGTGCGTCACCTTCGAGAAGGAGTTCGCCGCGGCTGTGGGCACCAGCCACGCGCTGTCGACGTCGAACTGCGGCTCTGCCCTCCACCTCGCCCTCCAGGTACTGGGCGCAGGTCCGGGCGATGAGGTGATCGTCGCCGACTACACCTTCCCTGCCACCGGTCACTCGGTCATGTGGACCGGCGCCACGCCTGTGTTCGCCGATGTCCGGCCCGACATCGGCACGATCGATCCCGAAGCCGCGGCAGCGCTCGTCACCGAGCGCACGGTCGGCATCATCGCCGTCGACCTGGTCGGCCAGCCCGCCGACTACGACGAGCTGCGGGCCCTCGCCGACAAGCACGGCCTGTGGCTGCTCGAGGACGCCGCGTGCAGCGCTGGAGCCACGTACAAGGGCCGCCCGGCGGGCTCCCTCGCCGACCTTGCCGCCTTCAGCTTCCACGGCCGCAAGGGCATCACGAGCGGCGAGGGCGGCGCGCTGGTCGGTGACGACACGGACCGGATGGACCTGGCCCGCAAACTGCACACGTACGGCATCGCACCAGCCGTTAGCCGTGAGGGCAGCAACGCTCTCGCTGTACCGAGCTTCGACGTGGCCGGCTACAACTACCGCCTCTCCGACGTGCAGGCCGCGATCATGCGGGTTCAGCTGCGCCGGCTCCCAGACCTGGTTGCCGCCCGCAGCCGGGCCGCCGACCAGTACGCCGAGGAGCTCGGCGACCTGGAGCAGATCAGCCTGCCGGTCGTCCTCGACGACCGCACCCACCCTTGGCAGTCCTACCTGCTCACGGCCGGCGACGGTGTCGACCGCGACGCGGTCGTGATGGCCCTGCGCGAGCGCGGTGTGGGCAGCAACATCGGCACCTACTCCAGCCACGTCCAGCCCGTCTACGGTTCGGCCCAGGAATGCCCGGTCGCGGCCCGTCTGTTCCGAACGCAGTTCGCTCTTCCGATGCATGCCAACCTCACCGAGGACGACGTCAGCTACGTCACCTCAGTCGTGCGCGAAGTGGTTGGCGGCGCCGGAGTCCGGGCGTGAGTGCGCGGGAGCTGCACGCATGACCAACCGGATCCACCCGACCGCCGTCCTCGGTCCACAGGTCCGACTCGGCACGGGCAATGTCATCGGTCCGTACGCCGTGCTGCAGGGTCCGGTCACCCTCGGCGACGACAACTACGTGTCCGCCTTCGCCTGCATCGGCGGGCTACCCGAGGTCCGCGGCCACGGCTTCACCCCCGCGTGGGAGGAAGAGATCGACGGCCAACCCGTCCTGATCGGTTCCCGCAACGTCTTCAAGGAGCACGTCACCGTCAGCGGCGGCTGGGCCCACGCGACGTCGATCGGCAATGACGGCTTCTTCATGAGCAAGGCCCACGTCAACCACGACTGCCGCATCGGCGACGACGTGACCATCTCCGCGATGGTCGTCGCCGCCGGGCACGTCACGGTCGAGGACGGAGCCAACCTCGGCCTGGGCGCGGTCGTCCACCAACGCCGCGTCGTACCGGCCGGAAGCATGATCGGCATGCAGGCGGCGGTGACCACCGACCTGCCGCCCTACGTCGTCAGCATGGGCGTGCCCGCCCGCCCGCGGCGCCTCAACACCCACCGGCTGCAGCGACTCGGCGTCACCGAGGACCAGCACGCACACCTGGCCGCAGTCCTGCTCGGGGGCTCCCGCGACACCGCCGGGCTCCCGGGCCCGCTCCTCCCCTCGATCACCGCCTGGCTCGAGCGCCTCGACGCCTGAGCACCTCACCCGAACAACCGAGAGGCCTTCGATGTCCGAAGCTTTCATCCCCCCCGCCAAGCCGATCCTGGGCGAGGAGGAGCGCGCAGCCGTCGACCGCGTCCTCCTCTCCGGGATGATCGCCCAGGGTCCGGAGGTCGCGGCCTTCGAGTCGGAGTTCGCCGAGCAGGTGACCCAGGGGCGTACCTGCGTCGCGGTGAACTCCGGCACCTCCGGCCTTCACCTCGGTCTGCTCGCCGCCGGGATCGGGCCGGGTGACGAGGTCATCGTCCCGTCCTTCACGTTCGCCGCGACCGCGAACGCCGTCGCCCTGACCGGGGCCACCCCTGTGTTCGCCGACATCGAGCCCGACCACTTCTGCCTCGCCGCCGACGCGGTGCGCGCCGCCGTCACAGACCGCACCACCGCGATCATGCCCGTCCACCTCTACGGGCACCCCGCCGACATGGACGCCTTGGGTGCGGTCGCTGCGGAGCACGGCCTGCGAGTCTTCGAGGACGCCGCGCAGGCGCACCTCGCGACCTGGCAGGGCCGCGCGGTCGGGACGTTCGGCGACTTCGCGATGTTCAGCCTTTACCCCACCAAGAACATGACGTCGGGCGAGGGCGGCATGGTCTCTGTGGCCAACGACGACCTGGCCCGCCAGGTCCGACTGCTGCGCAACCAGGGCATGGAGCGCCAGTACGCCAACGAGGTTGTCGGCTTCAACGCCCGGATGACCGACCTGCACGCAGCGATCGGCCGGGTCCAGCTCAGCAAGGTAAGGGCCTGGACGACGACTCGCCAGCGCAACGCAGCGTACTTTGACGAGCACCTGGAGGGTGTGACGGTGCCGCCGGTGGCCGCGCCGGCCACCCATGTGTACCACCAGTACACAATCCGGGTCGACGGTGCCGAGCGCGACCGGATCGTCTCCGCGCTCCGCGAGGAGCACCAGGTCGGAACGGGTGTCTACTACCCAATCCCCAACCACCGCCTTGCCTCGCTGGCGAAGTTCGCGCCGGGTCTCGACCTGCCTCAGACGGAGGTCGCGGCCCGCGAGGTCATCTCCCTGCCCGTGCACCCGTCGCTGAGCGAGGGAGAGCTCGAGCGGATCGTCACTGCGGTCAACGCCACTGTGCGCGCCGGCGCCTGAGCCCTTGCGCTGATTCCCGGCTCCCTCGGAACCGCGGCTACGATGCTGCGCTGGTCCGTGTGTGCCGCCGGAACGTCCGACGTGCACCGCGGCCTCGATCGGAGACAGCAGAGCGTGCGCATCGTCGTCGTGAACAACTTCTTCCCGCCCCGCGTCGGCGGAAGCGCCCATCTCAGCGACGCCCTCGCCCGCGGCTACGCCCGCCGCGGCCACGACGTCCTCGTCGTGACGGCTGCGTACCAGGACGCCCCGTCGGAGGAGGTGCGCGACGGTATCCGGATCGTGCGGCTCCCGGCCATCACGCTGCCCGAGAGCCGGCTGGCCGTCTCATTCGACCTCTCGTTCGCGACCCGGCCCAGCATCCGGCGCCGGCTGGCCACGCTCCTCGACGAGTTCAAGCCCGACGTCATCCACCAGCACGGCCAGTTCATGGACCTCACCTGGTCGACCGGCGCCTACGCCCGCCGACGCCGGATCCCCTCCTTGCTCAGCATCCACACCCGCCTGGAGAACCCGGTCGCCCGCTACCGCCATGCCTTCCGCTTCCTCGACGCCAGTCTGGTCGCCCCACGCCTGCGCCTGAACAAGCCGTCCCTGGTGGTCATGGACAGCTACATGCAGGACTACATCGAGGAGCGCTACAGCGGCGGGTACCGCGACCTCGTCGCCATCCCTGTCGGCGTCGACCCGGACTGGGTGCGTGCCGGTGACGCAGAACGCGGTCGCGAGCTCATCGGTGTCGACGCGGAGACGCCCGTCATCCTGTCCGTCGGTCACGTGATTCCCTTGCGCGACCGGCTCGGCCTCGTCGAAGCCATGCCGGCGATCCTCGACAAGCACCCGAACGCCGTCCTCGCCGTCGTGGGACGGGTCTACTACGACCTCTTCCTCCAGCGTGCCAAGGAGCTCGGCGTCGACCACGCGGTGCGCGCCCTCGGGGCCGTGCCAAAGGCGGACATCCCCCATCTGCTCGCCGCCGCCCGCGTGGAGTCGCACGAGCAGGGCCTCGGCCTCGGCACTGCGACCCTCGAGTCGATGGCTGCCGGCGTCCCCGTGGTCGCGTGGGGTCGCATCGACAACTTCCCGGGCGTCCCGATGGTGGACGGCCGCGAGATCTACATGTGCGAGGTCGGGGACGTGACGGGCCTCGGCGAGCGCATCATCCGCGCGCTCGACGACCCCGAGGCGACCCGCGAGGTCGGCGCGAAGGCACGCACCATCGTCGACCAGCACTTCGCCCTCGAGCGGGTGCTCGACCAGCACCTCGAAGTCCTCGGTGACCTCGTCTCGTCCCGTACCAGCGTCTGACTCACCCGTTGGTAGCCTTCCCGACGTCGGCTACCCGCCCGACCCAACCGAACTGCGCCTGAGGAGCCCCACCAACATGACTTCCGAGACCGTCTTCTTCACCGGAGGCGCGGGCTTCATCGGCCTGCACGTCGTCCCGATGCTGCTGGAGAAGGACTACAAGGTCCGGATCTTCGACAACATGTTCCGCGGCGACCGGGACGCGATCACAGCCTTCGGCGACGATGTCGAGCTGATCGACCAGGACATTCGGTACGGCGGCGCAGTGCACGCAGCGATGAAGGGCTGCACCAAGGTCATCCACGCCGCCGCGGTGTCGATCAACAAGAGCCAGGCCGACCCGTACGAGTCGATGGACATCAACATGATCGGCAACCACAACGTGTTCGCGGCCGCTGCCGATCACGGTGTGGACCGGCTCGTCTACTGCTCCTCGGCGTCTGTGTACGGCGACCCGGAGAAGCTGCCGATGCACGAGGACGACGTGCTCAACCCGCTGACGCCGTACTGCATCGCGAAGCGCGCCGGCGAGGACCTGCTCGGCTTCTACGAGCGTCGCAGCGACCTGTCCTGGATCGCGCTGCGCTTCTTCAACGTCTACGGCCCGGGCCAGAAGACCACCGCCTACTACACGTCAGTCATCAACCACTTCGTCAACCGGATCCGCAACGGTGAGCCGCCCGTCATCGACGGCAAGGGCGAGCAGTCGATGGACTTCATCCACGTCCACGACATCGCACGCTCGGTCGTGCTGGCGCTCGAGTCCGAGCAGGCCAACGTGCCCGTCAACGTCGGCACCGGCATCGACACCTCGATCGCCGAGCTGGCCCGGATCCTGATCGACGCCGTGGGCGCCGACGTCGAGCCGATCTTCAACCCGCGCGACGTGCTGGTCGCCCGTCGTGCGGCCGATGTGACGCGGGCGAAGGAGATCCTCGGCTTCGAGCCGACGATCGACGTGGTCAAGGGGATGACCGACCTCATCCGGGCCGACTGATCCCGTGGGCGCCTCCCTACCCCCGAACCCATACAACGAGCACGCCTGGATCGTCGGTGAGCCGGAGATCGGTGAGGGTACCTGGATCGGTGCGTTCACCGTCATCGACGGCTCCGGCGGTCTGGTCATCGGCCGCGGATGCGACATCTCCTCGGGCGTGCAGATCTACACTCACTCGTCGGCAAGACGATGTGTGAGCGGCCGTCAGTTCCCCGAGGTCGAGCGCATGCCCGTGCGGATCGGAGACCGTGTGTTCATCGGCGCGGGCGCCATCGTCAACATGGGGGTGGAAATCGGCGACGAGGCGGTCGTCGGGGCGGGCGCGGTCGTCACCGGGGACGTGCCGCCGCGGACAGTCGTCGCCGGGGTTCCGGCGCGGGTCGTCGCGACGGTTGACCTCAGCGATCCGTCGCGGCCGACGTTCCCGCCAGCCTAGTCAGGCCGAGCGAAGTGCCAGTACCTGGTCGACGACCCGGTGCGCCGGCAGGATCGAGTCCCGCTCCAGGTCGACGTCGACCTTGCCACCCACCAGGTCGACGAAATGGTTGAGCTGGCCCACGAGTGGCTCCACGCCGGCGATGTCGGGAATCTCCATCTCGGTGAACTGGCGGAACCCGCTCTGTCCCTCGTCCTCGGCGACGGTCGCATGACGGTAGCTGGTGAGTCCACGGCGCAGCAGGTCGACCTCGATCATCCGGTCGAGCTCCTGGATGACCATGGTGCGGACCTTCGTCTGGCCCATCCGGCTCGCGGAGACGGAGGCGATCCCTCCCGAGGTGAAGCGCAGCGACGCCTCGACGATGTCCTCGGCGCCCGGCACCGACTGCGGGTGGTACTGGCCGACCTCGACGTCGAACTTGTCGGGATGGTCACCGCCGAAGACTCGTACGACCAGGTCGACGTCGTGGACGAGCAGGTCCCACGCGACGCCGGTCTTGATCCGGGGTGCGTAAGGCGAGTGCCGGGTCGCTCGCACGTAGAGCGGCTCTTCCACCATGCGCAGCGCCACCATCACGGCCGGGTTGAACCGCTCGAGCAGGCCGCACATCAGCGGCGTTCCCGCCGCGGCCGATGCATCGACGAGTTCCTGCGTCTGGGCGAGCGAGGGGCACAGCGGCTTCTCCACCAGCAGCGGCAGGCCGCTCGCGATGACGTCGCTCGCGAGGTCGAAGTGGTGTTCGGTCGGCGCGGCGATCACGGCCGCGTCGACGTCGCCGAGACCGTCGAGTGAGGGCACCCAGGTGGACCCGTGCTGCTCGGCGACCGCTCGTCCGGTCTCCTCGTGTGGGTCGACGACCACGGCGAGATCGGTGCGCTCACTGGTGGCGATGACGCGGGCGTGGTTGCGCCCCATCGAACCGGAACCGATGAGGGCAACACGGAGCGGTACAGACATGCGGGAGACCTAGCACTGGACGTCAGGACGCGGGAACTGTACCGGAGACGCGGTGCGGGCCCGGGATCCACGGTTTGCGCCGGCCGTGAGGCAGGATGAGGTGTCCGTCCATCCTCGAACCGGAGAGCCTGATGTCCTCGCGCGACGCCACGCCGACCACGTCGACCCCGGCGACATCACCCGCACCGTCGCACAGTCTCATCGGCCGCCTCTTCCACTGGGGCCGCATCGCCATGGTCTTGGCCGTGGTGCTGGCCGCGTTCTGGACGGTCCGGTCTCACTGGTCCGAGGTCAGCGACACGATCAGCACGATGTCGTGGACGACCGTGCTCCCGGCGTTCCTTGCCCTGCCTGTCGCCATCGCGTGCTCCACACTGAGCTGGCAGTTCCTGGTCGACGAGATCGGGGAGCCGATCGGACCCGCCCGCGGGGCACAGATCTTCCTGGTCGGACAGCTCGGCAAGTATCTCCCCGGTTCCGTGTGGGCCTACGTGCTCCAGATGGAGCTCGGCCGCCGGGCCGGCCTCGCCCGCGCCCGGATCTTCACTGCGACCGTGTTCTCGCTCGCAGTGGCCGTCGTCGCCGCACTGCTGACCGGCGCTCTGGTCATCCCGTCCCTCATCGACAACGACGACTCCTTGGCGCCGCTTCAGTGGCTGTACCTCCTCCTTCCCGTCGGCCTGGTCTGTCTGCACCCGCTTGTGCTCGACCGGCTGGTCGGCGTCGGGTTCAAGGTGCTGCGACGCCCCCAGCGCGACCATCCCGTCCGCGGCCGGGCGATCGTCCTGTCACTGGCGGCCGCGGTGACGTCATACGTCTTCTTCGGCGTCCACCTGTGGCTGCTGAGCGAGGGGGCCGGCGACGGCGCCGGGCTGCTGCTCACCTGCATCGGCACGATGGCCGTGGCGATGATCTCCGGGCTGTTCTTCTTCATCCTGCCCTCTGGCGCGGGCGTCCGGGAGTTGGTGATCGTCACCGCGCTGGCCCCGCATGTCGGTACCGGGACCTCGATCGCGTTGGCTGCCGTGTCCCGGGTCATGCTCACCGCTGCCGACATCGTGACTGCCGCGGCTGCCGCCGCGGTCGGTGTTTACGAGCGACGCCGGCACGGCCCGATCCACCACGATCCCGGCATCGAGGACGACGAGCTCTGAGTTCGGGAATCAGGCTCCCTGCGCCTGCGTGACGCGCTGGACGATCTCGTCGGCGATGGGCAGCGCGGAGGTCGCAGCCGGGGACGGCGCGTTGACGACGTGGAGACCCCGCGCGGTCTCGCGCAGCAGGAAGTCGTGGACGAAAGAGCCGTCGCGCATCACAGCCTGTGCCCGGATTCCGGCCTCGCGGGGAGTGAGATCCTCGAGGCGCAGGTCGGGGCAGTACTTCTGGCACAGCTTGAGGTAGCCGCGCTTCGACACCGAGTTCCACATCTCCCGCGCACCAGTGCGCACGTTGTTGCGAGCGACGTGCCAGATTCCCGGGAACTTCACGATGTCGGCGGCGTCGCGCCGGTCGAAGGAGAACTTCGGGTATCCCTCACGGGCGAGGCCCAGGACCGCGTTCGGCCCCACGTTGAGGCCACCATCGACGGTCGGCGTCAGGTGGACACCGAGAAACGGCAGGTCCGGATCGGGTATGGGGTAGATCAGGGTGCGCGCGAGGTCAGCACGCTCGGGCCGGACGTCGTAGTACTCGCCGCGGAACGGGATCATCGCGAAGTCGACGTCGATACCTGCCATCGCGGCGACCCGGTCGGCCTGGATCCCGGCACAGTAGACGACGTAGTCGGCCACCACCTCGCCGGAGGTGGTGGAGAGCACGACCTCCTTGCTCGTCTCGCGCACGCCTGTGAGCGCGGTGCGGGTCATCAGGGTGCCGCCCGCCTCGCCGACCAAGCCAGCGAGCGTGGTGTTGATTCGGCGATAGTCGGTGATGCCCGTGGACGTCAGGTGCAGCGCGCCGAGGCCCCTGATGTGAGGTTCGCGCTCGCGCAGCTCCGCGGCGCTGAGGAGGGTTGCGGGGATCTTGTTGACCTCGGCTCGCTGCGCGAGCGCACGCATGCCGGCAACCTCCGCGGGGGTGGTGGCAACCAGGAGCTTGCCGATCCGGTTCCACGGAACCCCGTGCTCCTCGGCGAAGCGCTCGGTCGCAGCAGCGCCGGCTCGGCACAGCTCGGCCTTGAGGCTGCCCGGCGTGTAGTAGATCCCCGAGTGGATGACGCCCGAATTGTGCCCGGTCTGGTGACGGCCGAAGCCGTCCTCCTTGTCGAGCAGCAGCACGCTGCGGCCGGGGAAGCGATCCGTCAGTGCCCGTGCGGTCGCAGCACCCACGATGCCGCCGCCCACGACGACGTAGTCATACCTGGTCATGCCCGGCACGTTCCGGGGTCGTGGACGGCAGGCGTCGGCTCGGGCATGCGCCGATTCTAGTGAGGGTCGGCCCGGCACAACGCGGCCGGGTTCGGCACATCTCCGGTGCGACCCCCTCGTGTTCGCCTAGGGTGACGCCCGTGAGCGACCCTTACGGCCAGAACCCGCCGCAGAACCCCTACGGCCAGAACCAGCCCCCGAACCCGTACGGTCAGCCGGCACCCCCGCCCGCGCCGTACGCGAGCGGCAGTGGTGGCGGGTACGGCGCCCCGGGCGGATTCCCCGGGGGTTCCGACCCGATGCCGCCCAAGACCGACGGCGTCTCGATCGCCGCGCTGGTGACCAGCCTGCTGTGCTGCCTGGCGCCGCTCGGCGTCATCCTCGGCATCGTGGGCCTCTCCCGGACCAAGGGTGGGCAGCGCAAGGGTCGCGGGCTCGCCGTCGCGGGCATCGTGATCGGTCTGCTGATGTCGATCGGCTCGGCCGTGGCCGGTGCAGCCCTGTTCCTGTTCGCCGACTCCCTGGTCACGCCGGGTGAGGCCGAGGTCGGCCAGTGCGTCGACGTCGACGACAGCGACGGCACCATCTTGATGCGCGAGAAGAAGTGCACCGAGTCGCACGACGCCGAGATCGTCGGCGTCGCGAAGGTCACCTCCGCCAACCTCAGCGAGGTCGAGGACAGCATGGCCGGCTACTGCGCGAAGGCGATCGACTCCGACGACCTGGCCAAGCTCACGTCGTACATCCAGGACATCAACGCGGTCATCGAGGACCCCGACAAGGTGTCCGTCGGCGACCACCTGGTCTGCTACGTCCAGCCCGACGACAAGCTCACCAAGCCGATCCTCTGACCCCGTCGCAACCTCTCGGATGACGAACCCGTACGGCGGCTACCCCTCCTACGAGCCCGGCTCGAACCCGTACGACGGCTCGTCCGGGTCGTACGGGTCGTCGTCGTACGGCACCCGGGTGCCGTACGACGGCCTGTCGATCGCCGCGCTCGTCTGCTCGCTCACGTGCTGCGCGGCGCCGGTCGGGATCGGTCTCGGCATCGCCGGCATCGTGCGCACGCGCGCAGGCCGGCGATCGGGACGGTGGGCGGCCGTCACGGGCCTCGTGGTGGGTGTGGTCGTCCTGCTCGCCGGCATCGGGTTCGTGGTCTTCGCCGCGGTCATGGGCAGCCGGACGGTCTGGGAGGACGAGGCGCGGGTCGGCCAGTGCATCGACCTCGACTTCCTCGACGACCCGGTCAAGGCGCACTGCGACGAGCCGCACGCAGGCGAGGTGATCTGGGTCGGCGCGTTCGACGACGACCTGGCCGAACTGTTCCAGGATGTGTCGCCCGCAGGGTTCTGCGGCGGACTGCCGGGGCTCGCCCCGGCCTACCGGTCGGCCATCGAGAGCGGCGAGTACGACGTACGTGTCGAGTCGGACTCGTTCGACGACGACGAGCCTGAGCAGGGCGACAACTTCTTCTGCCACCTGGAGCGGGCCGACGGCGACGAGCTCACGGGACGGATCCGTGACCAGGGTGAGCAGGTCGGGGCCTGAGACACGACCCGGCCCACCTCAGACCACGGAGAGCGGCAGCAGCTTCTGACCGGTCGGACCGACCTGGATCTCGGTGCCCATCTCCGGGCACACCCCGCAGTCGTAGCACGGCGTCCAGCGGCAGTCCTCGACCTCGACGTCCGACTCCCCCGCACCGACGGCGAGGGCGTCCTCCCAGTCGGCCCACAGCCAGTCCTTGTCGAGGCCGGAGTCGAGGTGGTCCCAGGGCAGCACCTCGTCGTACTCCCGCTCGCGGGTGGTGTACCAGTCGAGGTCGACGCCGGTGCCCTCGAGCGCGACCTCGGCCGACGCGGCCCACCGGTCGAAGGAGAAGTGCTCGGACCAGCCGTCGAAGCGGCCGCCGTCGCGCCACACCTGCTCGATGATCCGGCCGACGCGGCGGTCGCCGCGCGACAACAGCCCCTCGATCAGGCCGGGCTGGCCGTCGTGGTAGCGGAAGCCGATCGCCTTGCCGTAGCGACGGTCGGCACGGACGGTGTCGCGCAGCACCTGCAGGCGGCGGTCGGTGGTCTCGGCGTCGAGCTGGGCGGCCCACTGGAACGGCGTGTGCGGCTTGGGCACGAAGCCGCCGATGGAGACGGTGCAGCGGATGTCGTTGCGGCCGGAGACCTCACGGCCGGTCGCGATCACGCGCTTGGCGAGCTCGGCGATCTGCAGGACGTCCTCGTCGGTCTCGGTCGGGAGGCCGCACATGAAGTAGAGCTTCACCTGCCGCCAGCCGTGGGAGTAGGCCGTGGCGACGGTGCGGATCAGGTCGTCCTCGGTGACCATCTTGTTGATCACCTTGCGCATCCGCTCGCTGCCGCCCTCGGGCGCGAAGGTCAGGCCGGAGCGGCGACCGTTGCGGGAGAACTCGTTGGCGAGGGTGATGTTGAACGCGTCGACACGGGTCGAGGGCAGCGACAGCGAGACGTTGGAGCCCTCGTAGCGGTCGGCCAGGCCGGTGGCGACGTCGCCGATCTCGGTGTGGTCGGCCGAGCTCAGGGAGAGCAGGCCGACCTCCTCGAATCCGGTCTTCCTGATGCCGTTGTCGACCATCGCGCCGATGGTCTCGATCGACCGCTCGCGCACGGGGCGGGTGATCATGCCCGCCTGGCAGAACCGGCACCCGCGCGTGCAGCCGCGGAAGATCTCGACCGAGAAGCGCTCGTGGACGGTCTCGGCGAGCGGAACCAGCGGGTTGCGCGGGTAGGGCCACTGGTCGAGGTCCATCAGCGTGTGCTTGCGGACCCGGTCGGGAGCCTCCGGGTGGTTGGGTACGACGGCCGCGATCGCGCCGCTGTCGTCGTACGTGACGTCGTAGAACTGCGGCACGTAGACGGTGCCGGACACCGCGAGGCGGCGCAGCAGCTCCTGGCGGCCGCCGGGACGACCCTCGCCCTTCCACTCGCGCACGACCTCGGAGATCTTGAGCACGACCTCCTCGCCGTCACCGAGGACGGCGGCGTCGACGAAGTCGGCGATCGGCTCGGGGTTGAACGCGGCGTGGCCGCCCGCGATGACGACCGGGTGCGACTCGTCGCGGTCGACGGCGTGCAGCGGGATGCCGGCCAGGTCGAGCGCGGTGAGCAGGTTGGTGTAGCCGAGCTCGGTGGAGAAGCTCACGCCGAACAGGTCGAAGGCACCGACGGGACGGTGGTTGTCGACGGTGAACTGCGGGATCTGCTGCTCGCGCAGCACCTTCTCCATGTCGGGCCACACGGCGTAGGTGCGCTCGGCGAGGATCCACTCCCGCTCGTTGAGCACCTCGTAGAGGATCTGGACGCCCTGGTTGGGCAGGCCGACCTCGTAGGCGTCGGGGTACATGAGCACCCAGCGCACCTCGGCGGCGTCCCAGTCCTTCGAGACCATGTTGAGCTCGCCGCCGACGTACTGGATCGGCTTGGAGACCGAGAGCAGGTGGGGCTCCAGCCGGGGGAAGACGGACTCGACGGACATGCCACCGATTCTACGAGGGTGCCCGGGCGCGAGCGGCATCGTCACTGGCCCGTCCCCGTAGGATCCACCACCATGAGTGCCTCCACCTCCGGACGTCTCGGGTGGACGGTGTTCACGCCGCCTCTCGCCGCCCTCGTGCTCGCGGTGAGCTGGGGCACCCACCCGGGGCCGCTCGCGGCCAGCCTCATCGGCATCGCGCTGATCGGGGCGGTGCTGGCAGCGGTCCACCACGCCGAGGTCGTGGCGCACCGCGTCGGCGAGCCCTTCGGGTCGCTGCTCCTGGCCGTGGCGGTGACCGTCATCGAGGTGGGCCTGATCGTGATGCTCATGGTGTCCGGCAACGGCGACACCTCCACGCTGGCCCGCGACACCGTCTTCGCCGCGGTCATGATCACGGTCAACGGGATCGTGGGGCTCGCGCTGGTGGTCGGCGCGGTGCGCCACCACCTCGCTGTCTTCAACCCCGAGGGCACCGGGTCCGCCCTGGCGACGGTGATCACCCTGGCCGGCCTGACCATGGTCGTCCCCACCTTCACCGTGAGCGAGTCGGGCCCGGTGCTGACCGGCACCCAGCTGACCTTCGCGGCGCTCGCCTCGCTCGTGCTCTACGGCTCGTTCGTGTTCACCCAGACCGTCCGGCACCGCGACTTCTTCCTGCCCGGCACCACCTCCACGCCCGGTGGCTGGACGGCCGAGAACGACGCCGACGGGGACGACCACGCGGACCCGCCGACCAGCCGGGAGACGAAGGTCGCGCTGGCCCTGCTCATCGTCTCGCTGGTCACCGTGGTCGGCCTGGCGAAGGTCGAGTCCTACTCGATCGAGGACGCCGTCGACTGGCTCGGCTTCCCGCACGCCGTCGTCGGCGTGGTGATCGCGATGCTGGTGCTGCTGCCCGAGACCATCGCCGCGGTGCGGGCCGCGCGCCAGCAGCGGGTCCAGATCAGCCTCAACCTGGCCTACGGATCGGCGATGGCCTCGATCGGCCTCACCATCCCGGCGATCGCCGTCGCCTCCATCTGGCTCGAGGGCGACCTCGCGCTGGGACTCGATCCGCTGCAGCTGGTGCTGCTCGCACTGTCCTCGGTCGTCGGCATCCTGACGGTGGTGCCGGGGCGCGCGAAGCCGCTCAACGGCATCGTCCACCTGCTGCTCCTCGCGGCCTTCCTGCTGCTGACGGTGGCGCCGTGACCCACCCGCACCGCCGTACGACGACACTGGTCGCCGCAGCCACCGCGACCCTCCTCGCGCTCGGCCTGTCCGCCTGCTCCTCCGACGAACGGTCCGCCGACGACGCGGACCGGATCACGCTCACCCCCGCCGAGGACGGCGGCTCGGGCGCGCAGCCGGTCGGCAACCCGGTCGGCGACGGCACCAGCGCGACGGTCGAGGGGTACCGGATGAGCGACGTGACGCTGCCCGGCGCCGACGGCACCGGCGACGTCGCCTTCCGGATCCTCGACCCGTCGGGGGCTCCCCTGCTGACCTACACCGAGGAGCAGACCAAGCTGCTCCACCTCTACGTCGTGCGCGACGACCTCGCGCAGTTCCGCCACCTCCACCCGACGCTCGGCGACGACGGCACCTGGACCGCCCGCGTGGACCTCGGCTCTCCGGGCAGGTGGCGCGTGGTCGCCGAGTTCATCCCGCAGGGCGCGACGAACCCGATCGTCCTCGGGACGACGCTGCGGGTCGCGGGCGACTGGACGCCGGCCGAGGTACCGCGGGGCACGGCCGCCCAGACCGGCGACGACGGCGTCGTGAAGGCACGCCTGCAGGCCGAGGGCGAGGTCGGCCCGAACGGGCGGCTGCGGCTGCGGGTCACCGACGAGGACGGCGATCCGGTCGCGCTCGGCAGCTACCTCGGCACCAGTGCCCACCTCACCGGCTTCGCGATCGACTCGCGCGGGTTCGTCCACGTGCACCCGTACGGCGCCCCCGAGGTCACCGACGACGGCACCGTGCTCACCTTCCACACCGTCTTCACCCAGCCCGGCGACTACCGCCTGTTCCTGCAGGTGCGCGTCGACGGGCTGCTCCACCAGCTCGCCGTGACCGCCCCGGTCATCGCTCCCGAGGAGGTCTCGTGAACCGCCGCACCGCCCTGCCTGCCGTCGTACTGCTGACCTCGTCGGTGCTCCTCGCCGGCTGCGGGGGCGACGACGAGCCCCAGAGGCCGAGCTCGACGCCGACGGCCGCCTCCTCCTCCGGAAGGCCCACGCCCTTCGCCCACGAAGGGACGACGCAGGACGCGGGCCCGGTCCTGGACGCGGTCGCCGCTGCGCTGCGCACCGCGGGCCGCGTGAAGGTGAGCGCCTCCCTGGCCGGCGGCCCCGCCCGCGAGCTGACCATCGACACCACCCAGGTCGCCGCCGCCCTGGACGCCGTCACCGTGGAGCAGCTCGTCCACATCGGTCCCGAGCAGGTCGGCGGCGTCGCGACCGAGCACTACCGGATCACGCTCGACCCGAGGGCCGCGCTCGCCGGCATCACGCTGCCGGCGCAGGTCCAGGCGATGCTCCCCGACACCCTCGACGCCGACGTCTGGCTCGACGGCCAGAGCCGGCCGGTCAAGGTGACGGCCGAGCCCGGCGTCGAGCTGGCGTTGTCCTACGACCTCAGCGCACCCTGAGGTCCACCGTCGTCACCGGGCTGGTGAACGTGTCGACCCGGATGCTGACCTGCAGCTTCCACGCACCGGCGTGCGGGAAGACGACGTCGGCGGTGTAGGTGCCGGCACCGGTCGGCACGACCGGGACGGTGCCGAGGTCGACACTGTCGGAGCGCAGCGCCACGGCGGGGGCGGCCGCGAGGTCGAGCGGGTCGCCGGCCAGGTTCTGCACCTGGACGATCAGGGTGCGCTGCAGGCCCGGTCCGGCGTCGAGCACCGCGAGCACCTTGAGGTCGTCGCTCGCGACACCGGTCACGACACCGGTGTCGGCGGTCTGCGCCTGCGCGGGTGCCTCGCCGCCCGGGGGCTTCTGGGTCAGGAAGCCGGTCACGCCGAGGACCGCGACGAGCAGGGCGGCCTCGGCGGCGACCGTCCGCCGGACCAGGCCGGTCGCGAGCCGGCGCTCGTCGTGCCCGCCGTCGCCGGCCACGCGCGGCACCAGCCGGAAGCGGTTGTACGCCGCGATCGCGACGACCACGAGCACGAGGCCGACCTTGACCAGCAGCAGCCGGCCCCAGGTCTCCTCCACCAGCGGCGCCCAGGCGCCCACGATCCGCCAGCCCATCAGCACGCCGGTGAGCGCCAGCGCGGCGAGCAGCCCGGCCGCGACCGTGGAGAACCGGGTGATCAGCTGCGCCGCGTCCTTGGGCCGCCCGGCGAGCGCGGGCAGGGCGAGGGCGAGCCCGACGAGGCCGCCGAGCCAGACCGCGCCGGCGGACAGGTGCAGTGCGTCGGTGATCACGAGCAGCATGCTGGGCTCGTAGGCGCGGGTGTGCCCGACCAGCGCGGGCGACCACACCGCCAGCGCCGTGACGAGGTCGACGACCAGCGAGGAGCGGGCCTGTCCGGCCGCCCATGCGGCGACGCCGAGCCCGGCGACCTGGAGGGCGAGCACCTGCAGGTCGTCCTGCACCAGACCGGGGTCGAACGAGCCCGGGTCCAGCACCCCGCCGAGTCCGGAGCCGAGCTGGTAGGCCCCCGCCAGCGGTACGGCGAGCGCCGCCGCGACCACCGCCACGAGCGCGCTCCAGCGCAGCACCCGGACCAGCCGTCGACGCACGTCATCGCGCAGGCGGACGCCGCGGGCGGTCCACGCCAGGAAGATCGCGAGCCCGCCGGCGAGCAGCAGGGCGGCGTAGTCGAGGCCGTGCACGATGCCCTGGACGGTCGGGACCGCGCCGGGATCGGCCGGCCCGGTCTGGGGCGGCACCACCTTCGGGCTGGGCGCACCGACGTGGAAGGTCAGCGAGCCGGCGATCGGGTGGCCGTCGGCGGAGACGACCCGCCAGGTGACGACGTACGTCCCGTTGTCGAGCTCGCCCGGCAGCCTGCCGGTGACCTCGACGCCCTTGGCGGACGGGTCCACGTCGACCCGCTTGCCCGCCGCGTCGAAGGCGAGCAGGCCGTCGGGGACGAGCTGGACCGGCTCGTCGAAGGTGAAGGTCACCCGGGTGGGCGCCTCGGGGAGGACCGCGCCCTCGGCCGGGTCGGTGGAGACGAGGGTGGCGTGTGCCGACGCCGGGCCCGCCGCCCCGACCACCGTCAGGACGGCGACCAGGACAGCGAGCAGGTACGCCGGCACACGCCGCATCATCGGAGCGCTCAGGCCTTCTTGCCCGTGCGGGCGAGGGCGAGGCCACCGAGCGCCAGCCCGCCCAGACCCGCCACGAGGCCGCCGATGGCGAGGCCGTTGCCGGCGCCCTCGTCGTCCTCGGCGTCGGCCTTCTCGTCAGCCTCGGCGTCGGACTTCTCGTCCGACTCCGCTGCACCGCCGTGGTGGCCCTCGGCGCTGGGCTCGGTGATGGTCAGGGCGGGAGCCGGGTTCTCCAGCTCCTCCTCGTCCTGACCCTGCGCCGGGGTCTCGTTCCAGGCGGTCTCGCCCTTGGCGCAGGTCTGCAGCACCGGGAAGGTGAGGGTCTCGCCGACCCTCTCGGGCAGCTGGACCGACAGGGCGAGGGTGTCGCGGTAGCCGTCCTGGAGCGGGGTCCTCGCCGTGTAGACCACCTGGCTGACCCGCTCGGTGAGCTCGTTGCCGTGGGCGTCCTCGATCGGCTCGGGCAGCTTCTCGCTGACCTTCTCGACCGTCCAGCCCGGGTTGACGGTCGGCGTGACCTGCGGGATGTCCGCGGGCATCTGGATGGCGATCTTGGTGGTCGGCGAGCCCTCGCAGCCGTGGGGCACGCTGAAGGTGAGCACGGCGTAGGACCCGGCGGCGGTGGTGTCGGGCGCGACGTCGACGTGGGCGCTGGCGGCGCCGGCGGTCAGGGCGACGATCCCGAGCGCCGCGGTGGCGCCGAGGGTGGGCAGGGTGAAGCGTCGGATCTGCATGGATGTCTCTCTCGATCGGGTGACTCGTACGGAGGGCAGCGGCGAACGCCTGCCCTCCACCACGGGAGTCAGGCGGTCGCGAGCGGGCCCGCCGGCGGTCCGCGGGTCGGCGCCAGCGCACGGTGCTCGCGCGCGGTCCGGCTCCGTCGGGGGGCCGGGGCGGCAGCGCCACGCACCCCCGGCAGCGGTACGACGCCCGCGTCGGTCCAGCGCAGCAGCACCTCCACCGCCCGGCGGCGCAGCACCCACATCGCGCCGGTGACCGCGGCCGCCACCAGGTGGGCGGCCAGCATCGCCGGGGTGAGGCCGAGGAAGGCCGACGTCACGTGCTCGTGCCCCGGGTGCAGGTCCGGGGCCAGGGTGACCAGCCACGCGTGCCCGAGCACCTGGGCGCCGAGCAGCGCCGGCAGGACCACGCGGATGCCGGCCCGCCCGCGCAGCACGACGCTGCTGGCGGCGTACACGAGGACGGCGAAGGCGGCCAGCCACCCCGCCGGCGGGAGCTCTCCCCCGGCCGCCAGGTGGGCCAGGACCAGCGCCGTCACGCTCTCGAGGCTGCCCAGCATCGCCGAGAGCCGCACGCGGGAGCGCGGCGCACGGCGGAGGGTCAGCACGGCCCCCATCCTGCCGGATCGGTGATCGGCCCCCGTCCTCAGCCCCGGACGAGCACCCGCTGCTGTGGCGCGAGCCGCGACGCCGGGGCGGACAGTGCGCGCAGGTGGATGTTCTGGAGCAGGCCGACGGCGAGCATGCCGGCGAACATCGACGAGCCGCCGTAGGACACGAACGGCAGCGGGACACCGGTGACCGGCATGATGCCGAGGCACATGCCGATGTTCTGGAAGGCCTGGAAGCCGAACCAGCAGGCGATGCCGGCGGCGGCGATCCGGCCGAACACGTCGTCGGTGCGGGTGGCGATCCGCAGCGCCCGCCACAGCACGACGCCGAGCAGCAGCACGATCAGCGCGGCGCCGACCAGGCCGAGCTCCTCCCCCGCGACCGTGAACACGAAGTCGGTGTGCTGCTCGGGGACGAAGCCGGACTGGGTCTGCGAGCCGTCGAAGAGCCCCTGCCCGAACAGCCCGCCGTTGCCGACCGCGATCCGGGCCTGCTCGACGTTGTAGCCGGCGCCCTTCGGGTCGAGCGCGGGGTTGGTGAAGGCGAGGAACCGGTCGACCTGGTAGGCCTTGAGCATCCCGCTCGACACCGCCGCGGCCGCCGCGAGCACGCCGCCGCCGGCGAGCAGGGCCAGCCAGCGCCGGTGGGCACCCGAGGCGGCGATCACGCCGAAGACGGTGGCGGTCAGCACGAGCATGGTGCCGAGGTCGGGCTGGGCCAGGATTAGCACGGCGGGCACGCCGGCGACCAGCAGCATGAGGAGCACGTCGGAGGTGCCGACACGGTCGCGCCAGCGGCCCTCGCTGCGCTCGGCGACGACCAGGGCCATGCCGACCACGACGGCCAGCTTGGCCAGCTCGGAGGGCTGGAAGGACATCCCGCCGAGGATCAGCCACGAGCGAGAGCCGTTGATGGTCGAGCCCATGACGAGGACGAGCACCAGTCCGCCGATCGCGACCAGGTAGCCGATCGGCGCGAGGATCCGAACCCAGCGGTGGTCGGTGACCACCACCAGCAGCATCAGCCCGATCCCGATCACGACGTTGACGACCTGCTTGACCAGGAACGCCCGCGAGTCGCCGCCGGTCAGGTCGTCGCGCTCGAGCGTGGCCGACCAGATCAGCAGGCAGCCGAGCAGCGAGAGCACGAGCACGGCCCCGAGCAGGACCAGGTCGAGGTCGGCCCACTGGAGGCGGCCGACCCGCCGGGAGGCCGTCGTACGACGGGTGCTGGCCCGGCTGCGGCCGGGGATGCGGTTGCTCACTGGTCGCTTCCCTTCGCGCGCGCGGGCGGGAGGATCGAGCCGTCGTCACCGAACGTCGGCAGCTGGGCGGGCGGGGTGACGCCGGGGATGGCGGCCTTGCCGGGGTCGACCTGGTCGCCGTCGACGCCGTACAGCGCCTCCCAGATCGCCCGGATGCCGTCACCCGTGGATCCGGAACCGGTGCCGCCCTGGCTCATCATCATCACCACGACGTAGTCCTTGGTGTACGACGCGACCCAGCCGGTCGACTGCTTGCCGTAGACCTCGGCGGAGCCGGTCTTGGCCCGGATCTTGACCTTGTCGAGCGGGAATCCCTGGAGCTTCCAGTTCATCGTGCCGCGCAGCGCGACGCCCTGGAGCGCCTCGTCGAGGTAGGTCAGCACCGAGGCCGGGATCTTGAGCCTTCGCTCCTTCTTCGGCTCGATCTGACGGATCACCTTGCCGTCGGGCGACACGATCGCCTTGCCGACGCGGGGATCCCACAGCGTGCCGCCGTTGGAGATCGCGGCGTACCCGCGGGCCAGCTGCAGCGGCGTGACGATGGTGTCGCCCTGGCCGATCGCGAAGTTCGCGGCATCGGTGATCTTGTACTTCCAGCCCTCCACGCAGAACTCGCGGGCGAACTTGTAGACGAAGTCGGAGGTGCCCTTCGGCCCGGTGTCCTGCGGCTTCTTCGCGATGCCGCAGTAGTAGTCCTTCATCGACTCGTAGTACTTGCGCTTCCACCTGCGGTCGGCGACCCGACCCGACGCCTCGCCCGGCAGGTCGACGCCGGTGCGCTCGCCGAAGCCGAACTTCTCGGCCTGCTCGACCAGCGGGTCCTTGGCCCTGGCGTCGTCGGGGTCGGAGCCGAGGGTCTGCCAGAAGTGCATGCCGACCTGGAAGAAGAAGGTGTTGCAGGAGACCTCGAGCGCGCGGGCGAAGGTGATCTGGCCGTAGGCCGCCGACTCGTGGTTGTGGAAGGCACGGTTGCCGATCTGCACGGCCGAGGAGCACGGCAGCGTGGTGGAGGGCGCGTAGCCGTGGGTCAGCGCGCCGACGGTCATGAACGGCTTCCAGGTGGAGCCCGGCGCGAACTGCCCCTGGAAGGAGCGCGCGAGCAGCGGCGTGCCGGCAGCCTCGGAGTAGAGCCGCTTGAGCTGCTTGTCGGTGATCCCGCCGACCCACACCGAGGGGTCGTACGTCGGCTGGCTGGCGATCGCCACGATCCGGCCGGTCCGCGCCTCCATCACGACGGCGGCACCGGAGTCGGCCTCGAAGTTGCGCTTGGTGACCGGGTCGCGGGTCTGGCGCTGGGTCGCGATCATCTTCGCGAGCTGCTCCTCGACGACGCTCTGCACCTTCGCGTCGATCGAGGTCACCAGGGTGTCGCCGGGCTGCGCCTCCAGCCCGGACACGTCCTCACGGACGCGGCCCTTGGAGTCGACGGCGACCTGGTCGTAGCCCGGCTGCCCGCGCAGCCACTCGTCGTACTCCTTCTCCACGCCGGCCCGGCCGACGACGGAGGCGCCGTTGACCGAGCTGTCGCCGGAGTCCTCGGCGGACTCGAGCTCGTCCTTGGTGATCGGGCTGAGGTAGCCGAGGACGTGGGCGGCGTTGATGCCGTACGGCGCGGGGTACTGCCGCACGCTCTGGCGGTCGACGACCACGCCCGGGAAGTCCTCGGGCTGCTCCAGGATCCGCAGCGCCGCGGCCTCCTTGACGTCCTGCGCGACCGGGACCGGCTGGTAGGGCGAGCCGTTCCAGCACTCGCCGGCCACCGCGCCGTCGTCGCCGCAGAGCAGCAGCTTGCCGGCGATCTCCTCGACGGGGACGTCGATGGCGTCGGAGGTGCGCGCCAGCAGCTCGGCGCGGTCCGCGGACGACATCTTGCCGATCAGCGTGCGGTCGACCGAGACCACCCAGGTGAGCCGGTTGGTCACCAGCGGGCGACCCATCGCGTCGACGATCAGGCCGCGCTGCGGCTGCACGACGATCTCGCGGACCGACTGCGAGGCGGCCTTGCCCTGGTAGCGCTCCCCCGCGATGACCTGCAGGTAGTAGAGCCGCGCGCCGAGCGTGGCCAGCAGCGAGAACACCAGGGTCTGGATGACGATCAGCCGCAGCCGGCTGCGGTGGGAGGCGCCCGCGCTCGTGGTAGAGGAGGCCATCAGGCGCGGGCCCGGATCCGCTGGGTGGGACGCGGCAGGCCGTCGCGGGTGGTGCGGTCGAGCAGCCACAACGAGGCGGGGACGACGACCAGGGCCGCCACCACGTCGAGCACGAGCGCGATCAGGGCGACCGGCAGCAGGTCGCCGATCGCGGCACCGGAGTCGCGCAGCAGCAGCCCGGTCAGCGCGTAGACCGACGTGCCGATGAACGAGCCGCCTGCCGCGGCGGCGAGGGCGAGCAGGAGCGGCGGGCGGCGTACGCCTTCGCGGGCGAAGCGGCTGCCGGCCCCGACATCGCCGGCGTTGTCGTGGACGAGCCGGCCCACGACGTAGCCGACGACCATGAGGGCGAGCGCCCAGCGGCCGGCGAGGTGGTCGGCCGGCGGCGCGACGTCGAGCAGCAGGCCGGCCCAGAAGCCGGTCAGGGTGGCGAACCGCGTGTCCGTGGCGACGGCGGTCGCGACCACCACGAGCAGCACCACGTCGGGGACGACGCCGAGTCCGCCGATGTCCCAGGCGAAGTTCGGCAGCACCGTCACCTGCAGCAGCAGGGCGGCGAACACCGAGACGAGGGTGGCGACCAGCCGACCGCGGCGGTTCACTGCGCGCCTCCCTCGATCACGCGGCCCTTGGTGCCGTAGGGCACCACGACGCCGACCAGGTCGAGCGCGGTGAAGTCGACGGCCGGCGTGATGACGGCGCGGTAGGACGTCTCCCGCAGCGACTCGTAGACCTTGCCGACGGTGCCGATCGGGACGCCGGCGACGTACGGCGAGCCGCCCTCGCTGCCCCAGGTCAGGATCGACTGGCCGACCTTGGGGACCAGGTTGTGGTCGGCGAGCTCCATCTCCAGCCGGTCGTCGGTGCCGAGCGTGCCGTGCCCACGGACGAACCCGAGCTCCTGGTTGTCGCCGATCCGGCCGCCCACGCGGGAGCTGTCGTCCACGATGAGCAGCACCGTGGCGGTGTGCGCGGTCACCGAGGTGATCCGCCCGACCAGGCCCTCCGCGGCGACCACGGTCATGTCGGGGTGCAGGCCCGCGTCGGAGCCGGCGTCGAGGGTGACGGTGCTGGAGAAGGACTGCGCAGGACCGATCGCGATCACCCGCGCAGGCACGAGGGCGTAGCCGATGTCGCCGGACAGCGCGCGCAGCCCCTGGAGGTCGGCGAGCCGCTGGTCGTCGTACCCGGCCTTGTCGAGCTTGCTGCGCAGGTCGGCGTTCTCGGCCTCGAGCCTGCCGAGGTCGTCGCGCAGCGAGCCGTTGGTCCGCAGCGTGTCCGGCAGGTCGACGAGCGGGCGCACGAGCGTGGAGACGCCGGCCTGGACCGGACCGACGACCTCGCCCACGACGCGACGCACCGGGTCGACCGGTGAGCCGTCGGCCTTGTCGACCACCATCAGCGCCGCCGACGCGAGCACCAGGGCGACCACCAGCGACCGGGCCGGGCGGCCGGCGTCGCGGTCGGCGTCGCGGGACGTGCCGGTACGGCGTACCTGGGGGTTCGGCCTGCTCGCGGGGGGACGGGTGTCGATGGCCATCAGAACCGTCGCTGGTTGGTCACGAGCACCTGCTGGAGGGCCTCGAACTCCTCGACGCAGCGACCCGCACCCATCGCGACCGAGACCAGCGGGTCCTCGGCGACGTGCACGGGCATGCCGGTCTCGTGGCGGATCCGCTCGTCGAGGCCGCGCAGCAGCGCTCCGCCGCCGGTCAGCACGATGCCGCGGTCCATGATGTCGCCGGCGAGCTCGGGAGGCGTCTGGTCGAGGGTGACCCGGACCGCGTCGACGATGGCGTGCAGCGGCTCCTCGAGCGCGTGCCGGATGTCGGCGCTGGTGACCTCGACCGTGCGCGGCAGGCCGGTGACCATGTCGCGGCCGCGGACCTCGCCCTGGGGCTCACCGGGGCGCGGGAAGGCCGAGCCGAGGGTGATCTTGACGTCCTCGGCGGTGCGCTCGCCGAGCATCACGCCGTGCTCCTTCTTCATCCACGCGATGATCGCGGCGTCGAGGTCGTCGCCGGCCGTGCGGACCGAGAGGGAGGTGACGATGCCGCCGAGCGAGATGACGGCGACCTCCGTCGTGCCGCCGCCGACGTCGACGATCATGTTGCCGGTCGCCTCGTGCACCGGCAGCCCGGCGCCGATCGCGGCGGCCATCGGCTCCTCGACGACGTACACGCGGCGGGCGCCGGCCTGGTAGCCGGCCTCCTTGACCGCGCGCTGCTCGACCGGGGTGATCGAGCTCGGGACGCAGATGACCATGCGGGGCTTGGCGAAGTAGCGACGACGGTGCACGCGCGCGATGAAGTGGCGCAGCATCTGCTCGGTCGCCTCGAAGTCGGCGATCACGCCGTCGCGCAGGGGGCGCAGGGCGGTGATGTTGTCCGGGGTGCGGCCCAGCATCTGCTTGGCCTGGTGCCCGACGGCGATCACCTCGCCGGTGCTGTCGTTGAGTGCCACCACGCTCGGCTCGTCGAGCAGCACGCCGCGCCGGCGGACGTAGACGAGCGTGTTGGCGGTACCGAGGTCCACGGCCATGTCGCGGCCGATGATGGAGTTCGCCCTCACGCTTCCTCGCAAGACGTCACCGGACCGGTCGGCTGACAGGCCCGTCCGCGCGCGTCGGGGAAGCCGACCCGCTCCCCTCGTGGTGCGAGGAGTGTGCCGGGGAGCCGGACGAGCGCACGATCCGCCCGTCTCCGCTTGCGAGCGTAAGGAACGAGACGGGTCAGGGTGCGCAGGCACGCCGGTACGGCGTGCCTGGTCTCAGGAGTCACACGGGTCACATCGACTGACGTGTTCTTGCGCTTCCTGGCCGTTGCCACGGCCAGGAAGCAGCGGAATCGCCGCTGAAGCGGTTGTTCCTGCGCCCGGGACGCCTCAGGCGAGCCCGGGGAACCAGAGCGCGATCTCGCGCGCGGCCGACTCCGGCGAGTCGGAGCCGTGGACCAGGTTCTCGCGGTTCGACAGCGACAGGTCGCCGCGGATGGTGCCCGGCGCCGCCTTGCGGCCGTCGGTCGCCCCGTTGAGCGCGCGCACGACCTCGATCGCCTCGTCGCCCTCGAGCACCAGCGCGACGAGCGGGCCGCTGGTCACGAACGTCCGCAGCGGCGGGTAGAAGTCGCGCTCGACGTGCTCGGCGTAGTGCGCGTCGGCCATCGCCGCGTCGATGTGGCGGTGCTCCATGGCGACGATGACCAGGCCCTTGGCCTCGAACCGGGCCAGCACGTTGCCGACCAGGCCACGGCGTACCGCGTCGGGCTTGAGCAGGACGAGAGTGCGTTGGGTCACGGGCGCGACACTAGGCCATCGGGCCGCGCTGCCGCTCCCCCGGGTTCAGGCACGGTGCAGCGAGCGCGCGATGACCTTGTTGGCAGAGCGCTGGAAGCCGCGCACGATCGCGTCGAGGGTGAGCCGGCGCAGCGTGCTGATGGTGGCCTCGAGCTGCTCGGCGTCCTCACGGGAGTGGTGGTCGCTGGCGTGGCGCCAGGGCTCGATCACCTCGTCGCGCAGCACCCGCGTGAGCTCCTCGGCGAGCGCCGACATGTGCCGCTCGATCGCGTCCCCGGCGGCCCGCATCCCGGCGACGGGGATGTCGACCTCGAGCAGCTGGACGGCGACATCGAAGCCGTGGACCGGGGTGAAGCGGACCGCACCACGCTCGTCGGTCGCGACCCGGAGCAGGCCGAACTCCTCGATCAGGGTCACCTCGTCGTCGGTGAGCCGGCGGCCGGCGTGCTGGTCGAGCTGGCGACGGGTCAGCTCCTGCGGCTCCCCCACCGTCCACGACGTGAGCATCGCGCGCTGCACCGCGAGGTCCTCGACGCCGGCGTCGACGGGCAGCGAGGCGAGGTACTTCTCGATCGCCTGGAGCGTGAAGCCGTGCCCCTGCAGCGCGCGGATCATCTCCAGGCGCGCGAGGTGGGTGTCGTCGTACCACGCCATCCGGCCGCGCCGGGCCGGCGGCGGGAGCAGGCCGAGGCTGGCGTAGTAGCGGGTCGTCCGCACGGTCAGCCCGGCGGCCGCGGCCAGCTCGTCGATGGTGCGCAGCGGGCCGCCGTCGTCGGCCCGGGGCGCCGGGTCGACCCCGGCAACAGAACTCATGACTGTCACAGTACGACTGTCATTTGCTGCGTGCAACGCAGGATCTCCTTCAAGGGTTGACGCGCGTCACATCGACGTGGACAGTACGTGTGTGACAGTTCTACTGTCATTGTGCCCCCTCCGAGCCTGACCGCAGCCGTACGACGACAGGAGCGCCATGCCCGCCCACAGCGCCCCGCGGGCCGCCCTGGCCCTCGGCAGGCCGCTCGCGGAGGTCGTCGCGCTGCTCGGGTTCACCCGCCGGGTGCTCGCCGCCGCTCTCGGGTCGGTCACGGGTCGCCGGTTCCCGCTGGCCGAGACCGTGGTGCAGACCTGGTACGCGATCCGGGTCTGCACGCTGCCCGCCCTCGCGGTCTCGGTCCCGTTCGGCATCATCCTCGCGCTGCAGGTCGGCGTGCTCGCCCAGGAGGTCGGGGCCGTCGCGTTCACCGGCGCGGGCAACACGCTGGCCGTCGTCCGCCAGGCCTCTCCCCTGATCACGGCCCTGATGCTGTCCGGCGTCGCCGGCTCGGCGATCTGCGCGGACCTCGGCTCGCGCCGGATCCGCGAGGAGATCGACGCGATGGAGGTGATGGGCCTCTCGGTGGTAGAGCGGCTCGTCGTGCCGCGGATGTTCGCGGTCGTCGCCGTCGCGGTGCTGCTCAACGGCGTCGTCATGTTCTTCACGATCATCACCACGCTCAGCGTCAGCGTGGTGCTGCAGGACCTCCCGCCGGGCAGCTACCTCGCCTCGGTCACCACGCTGGCCCAGGTCTCCGACCTGTGGCTCTCGCTGGCCAAGGCGGCGATCTTCGCGGTGATCTGCGCCCTCGTGGCGTCGTACAAGGGACTGCGGGCCGAGCGCGGCCCGACCGGCGTCGGCGAGGCGGTCACCAGCGCGGTGGTGACCAACTTCGTGCTGCTCTTCGCGGCCAACTTCGTGATCTCGCAGGTCTACAGCACCTTCGCGGGAGGGCCGATCGGATGAACCACCCGTGACGGCGATCGAGGAGAGCGTCGACAAGGCGGTCGTCGGGCCCCTGGCCGGCATCGGGCTGCAGCTCGTCCTGGCCTGGCGCGCGGTCGTGGCGCTGCCGGTCGCGCTCACCCGCTACCGCGGCGAGATCCAGCGGGTCCTGGCGGAGGTCACCCTCGGCTCGGGCATCTTCCTCGTCGGCGGCGGCGTCGTGGGCGTCGTGCTGCTGCTGTCGACGCTGACCGGCACCGAGGTCGGGCTCGAGGGCTACCAGGGCCTCGACGTGATCGGCCTGGCGCCGCTGACCGGGTTCATCTCGGGGTACGCCAACACCCGCGAGCTCGCGCCCATGGTCGCCGCACTCGGCTTCGCCGCCCGGATCGGCTGCGGCTTCACCTCCCGGCTCGGCGCGATGCGGATCAGCGAGGAGATCGACGCGCTCGAGTCGATGGCGATCCGCCCGATCCCCTACCTGGTCAGCACCCGCCTGGTCGCCGCGTGGATCGTCGTGCTGCCGCTCTACCTGATCGGCCTGGTCGGCACCTACGTCGCCACGGACCTGATGGTCACCACCTTCTACGGCCAGTCCGCCGGCACCTACGACCACTACTTCCGCACCTTCGTCGCCCCGGTCGACGTCATCTACTCCGCGATCAAGGTCGTCGTGCTGACCACGGTCGTGACCCTGATCCACTGCTACCACGGCTTCACCGCCACCGGCGGCCCCGAGGGCGTGGGCCGCGCGACCGGCCGCGCGATCCGGGCCAGCATCATCTCGCTCACCGTCGTCGACATCCTGCTGACGCTGCTCCTGTGGGGCGCGGACCAGCAGGTCCAGATCTCGGGGTGAGCGCGTGAACCACCCCACTCGATTCTCCGCTCCCCCGCTTCGCTCCTGCGCGAACAATCGGTCGGGGACCCCGGTATGAGCGAGTTCCTGTTCGCCCACAGCAAGGCCGACCCGCGCGCCCTGCGGCTGCGGCTGGCCGCGCTCGGCGTCGTCGGCCTCCTGCTGCTCGGCGCGCTCACCGGCGCGCTCGGCCTGCAGACCCTCGGCATCGTCAGCGACGACGTCCGGGTGACCGTCCAGCTCCCCACCGTCGGCGACACGCTCGGGATCAACTCCGACGTGAAGTACGACGGCCTGCGGGTCGGCCGCGTCGTCGAGGTCGATCCCGCCGGACCGAGCGCCGAGGTGCTGGTCGCACCCGAGCACGCCGCGCTGATCCCGGCGGGCGTGGTCGCGCGGGTGCTGCCGGGCACCCTGTTCGGCAACGAGTACGTCGACCTGGTGAGCGCGAGCGCCACCGCGACCCCCACCGCGACCCCCACCGCGGCCGCCGGCGGGGCACACCTGGCCGAGGGCGCCGTCGTGCCGGCGGACACCTCGACCGCGACGCTGCGGCTGATGGACACCTTCTCCGCGACCCAGCGGCTGCTCGCGGCCGTCGACCCGGCCCGGTGGGACCTCGCGCTGTCGCAGCTCGCCGACGCGCTGGACGGGCGGGGGGCACGGATCGCGGAGCTGGTCCGCGACGGCAACGGCTTCCTCGGCCGCTGGGCCGACCTGCACCCGCAGGTGCGCGAGGACCTCGACCTGCTCGCCCGCGACACCGACCTGGCCGGCGAGGTCGAGCCTCGGCTGGTGAAGGCACTGCGCGACACCCGGCCGCTGGCCCGGACCTTCGTGCAGCAGCAGGCGAGGATCTCGCAGCTGCTCGCCGACGTGCCCGAGCTCCTCGACGGCGAGGACGGCGTGACCACCTTCCTGCGTGACAACGCAGCTGCGACCGCGCGCCTGCTCAACGCCAGCGCCGCGACGCTCGAGGTGTTCGCCGAGCGGTACCCCGCCTTCGCCGAGCTCCTCCGCAAGGTGCCGGTCCTGCTGCGCAACGGCGCCGAAGCCGTCAAGGACGGCCGGATCCAGATGGAGGGCGTGCTCGCGCCCCAGCTGCTCGACCCGTACGACCCCGCCGACCCGAAGGACTGCCCCACCTACCGCGGACTCACCGGACCCTGCGGGGGTGACCACCGGTGAGCCGCCAGCTGAGCGAGCTGCGCCGCCACCGCGGCGCCGCGCTCGGGGTCGCCTGCTTCGCGCTGGTCGCCGTCGTGCTGACCAGCATGGTCGCCGGCACCCTGTCCCGTGCCCAGCACGGCGACGCGATCACCGTCACCGCCGTGTTCCGCGACGCCACCGGGTTGCGCGCCGGCGACGACGTGCGGATCGCAGGGGTGAGGGTCGGCCGGGTCACCGGCACCCGCCTCGGCAGCGGCGATGAGCGCGGCCTCGCGGTCGTGACCATGAGCGTCGACGCGGGGCAGCGGCTGCACGACGACGTGACCGCGTCGGTCGACTACCTCAACCTGATGGGCCAGCGGTACGTCGCCCTGGCCCGGCCCGACCGCACGGCGAGGGCCGGACGGCTCACCGACGGCGCCCGTATCCCGCTCGCCCGCACCCGGCCCGCGCTCGACCTGACCGCGATGTTCAACGCCTTCGAGCCGATCTTCGACCTGCTGCAGCCCGCCGACATCAACCAGCTCGCGACCAACATCGTCGAGGTGCTGCAGGGCCGGGGCCCCACGATGGCGCACCTGCTGGACCAGACAGCGAGGCTCACCTCCGGCATCGTCGACCGTGACGCCACGCTCGCGAAGGTCGTCGACAACGTCACGCTGGTCCTCGACACCACCGACGAGCACCGCACCGAGATCACCCGCCTGGTCGACGGGCTGGCGTCCCTCACCGGCGGTCTCGCGAAGGACAGCGACCGGATCGCGAGCAGCCTCGACTCGATCGCCCGGCTCTCGGCCACGACGGCCGACCTGGTCGGCGAGGTCCGCCAGCCGGTCACCGACGTGGCCGACCTGAGTGCTCCGTGGTTCCGCTACCTCGCCCAGCGCCGCGACCTGCTCGTGCAGACGGGCGCGGCCGTCCCCCGGCAGCTGGACACCTACCTGCGCACGCTCGGCTACGGCAGCTACCTCAACGTCTACGTCTGCACGCTCGCTGCCGGCGGTGCCGGGTTCCCGTTCAGGCTCGACCTCGGCGTGACCGGCAACAGGCACTCCACGAGGTGCCGCTGATGGGGACGCTCGGACGACTCGCCTGGCCGCTGCGCCTGGTCGCGGCCCTGGTCGTGCTCGGCCTGCTGCTGCTGGGTGTCCGCGCGTTCGCGGGCGATCCGGCGTACCACGCGCGGCTGCGGCACGCCGCGGGGCTGGAGCCCGGGGACGACGTACGGATGGCAGGGCTGAGGATCGGCGAGGTGACTGCGGTGACGGCCGAGCGCGACCAGGTCGACGTCCGGTTCAGCCTGACCGGCGCTCCCGGGGACCTCGGTGTCACCGCGGACAGCACCGTGCAGGTCAAGCTGCTCTCCATCCTCGGCGAGCGCTTCCTCTCGCTCAGCCCGGGCGAGGGCGCGGCGCTCGGCGACGACGGGACGATCGCCGTCGAGCACGCCGTGGACAGCTACACGATCGAGCGGTTCTGGCTGGAGTCCACTCCCCAGGTCGAGGCGCTCGACCTCGACCGGGTGCACCGCGCGGTCGACGTGCTGGCCACGGACCTCGCCGTCGAGCCGGACGCCCTGCGGGACGCTCTCGACGGCATCGCTGGGGTGTCCGCGATCGCCAACGACCGCGAGCAGCAGCTCGACGAGCTGCTCACCTCGATCCGCAAGGTCACCGACCTGGTCCTGGAGCAGAGCGACGAGCTCGACCAGGTCCTCGCCCACGGCACGACCGTGATGCTCATGGTCCAGCAGCGCAAGGAGACCCTGCGCGCGCTGCTCTCCGACGCGCACCGGTTCGTCACCGGCCTCACCGCACTGGTGCGGGCGACGGCACCCCAGCTCAAGCCGGCGCTGCGCGACCTGCGCACCGTGCTGAAGGTCCTCGACGAGCACACCGCGCTGCTCGACCGCACCCTCGAGCTCGCCGGCCCCACCATGCGGGTCTTCACCAACGCGACCGGCGACGGGCCCTGGCTCGGCGTGAACGCGCCCTGGGCGATCGTGCCCGACGACCTGGTCTGCTCGATCTCGCCGGAGGACTGCAAGTGAGCCGGCAGCGCATCCTCACGATCGCCGGGGCAGTCGTCGCGCTGGCCCTGCTCGTCTCCGGCGCCCGACTGCTCGGCTGGCTCGGTGGCGACGACCCCGACGACCTGGTCGTGACCGCCGACTTCGCCGACACGACCGGCGTGTACGTCGGCAACGACGTCACCTACCTCGGCGTGAGGGTCGGCGAGATCGTCCGGATCGAGCCGCAGGGCGCGACCATGCGGGTGGTCATGCACCTCGCCCCGGACACCCGGGTCCCCCGCGACGCGGGCGCCGAGATCCTGCAGGGCTCCCTGGTCACGGACCGGTACGTCGAGCTCGGGCCTGCCTGGACCGACGGGCCGACCCTCGCGTCCGGGGCCCACATCGCCGCCGACCACACCCGGGCGCCGGCCACCGTCGACGAGATCGCGAAGGCGATCGACGACCTGGTGCTCGCCCTCGACGGCGGTCCCGAGGGCCCGGGCAGCAAGGGCGACAAGGGCCTCGGTGACGTGCTCTCTGCCATGGCGAGGACGCTGGACGGCAACGGGCCGCACCTGCGGGCCGCGCTCGCCGAGAGCCGCGACGCACTGGCGACGATCAACGCCAAGGCCGGCGACCTGACCGCGGTCACCGACAACCTCGTCGCCCTGGTCGACACGCTCTCCGAGCGCGACCGGTCGATCCGCGACTTCACGAAGGCGGCCGCCGACACCGGCGACGTCCTCGCCGACCAGCGCCAGGAGCTGGTCGCGACCCTCGACAGCCTCGACGAGCTCACCCGGCTGGCCGACCGCTTCCTGAAGCAGAACGGCGGCGTCCTCGGCGACGACCTGTCGGGCCTCGCGGACGTGGTCGCCCTGGTCCGCTCCCGGCAGGACTCGCTGGCCGAGGCCTTCGACACGATGCCGACGATGGCGGAGAACTTCGCCCGCGCCTACGACTGGGACCTCGGCCGGCTTCGCGTGCAGTTCGCGTTCAGCGCCGGTCCGTTCTCCGCCGCCTTCCGCGACCACAGCTGCCGGGTCTTCGCGAAGGCGCTCGCCGGCGACGGCGGCACCCGGATCTGCGGGCTGCTCTTCACCGAGCAGGGCACCGGGCTGCTCGACCCGCTCCTCGACGGCGTCTACGACGGCCTGCCGGGGGCGATCCCGTGAGGCGCGCACTCGCCATCGTGACCCTCCTGGTCGCCGGCCTCACCGCCGGCTGCGGGCTGACCCTGGAGGACGTGCCGCTGCCGGACCTGGTCGACGGTCCGACGTACGCCGTCACGGTCGAGTTCACCGACGCGCTCAACCTCCCCGTGGATGCCCCGGTGAAGCTGGACGGCGCCACCGTCGGGCAGGTCACCGCGGTCGAGGCGGGCGACTACGTCGCCGAGGTCGAGCTCGCGCTGTCGACGTCCGTGCGGCTGCGCGACACCTCGCGCGCCGAGATCCGCCTGACCTCCCCCATGGGGACGGCGTTCGTGCAGCTCTTCCCCGGCGACACCGGAGCCGTGCTGGCCGACGGGGCAACCCTCCCGGTCGCCGCGACCGGCAGCGCACCCGACGTGACCGACCTGCTCAGCGCGCTGTCCACGGTGGTCACCGGCGGCAGCTTCGCCGACATCTCCACGATCATCGACCAGCTCAACGCGGCGCTGACCGGCAACGCCGACGACGTGCGACGCCTCCTGCACCGCCTCGACACCGCGGTCACCGACCTGAACGCAGACTTCCCGCGGGTCGACCGGCTGACCGCCGCGCTGGACCGGCTGACCATCCGGCTGGCCGGCGACCTGCCTGACATCACCCGCTCCCTCACCGCCCTCTCCGGGCTGGTCACCACCTTCGACCGGCAGCGCGCGCAGCTGGTCACGGCGATGGAGTCGCTGAGCCGGTTCGACGCCGTCGCCACGCCGCTGACCGCGGCCGTGCGCGAGGACCTCGTCGCCCAGCTCGAGGACATGGAACCGGTGGTCCGCACCCTGCTCGCCGGCCGCGACGACATCGACGGCGTGATGACCGGGCTGGTCGCCTTCGCCGAGGGCAGTGACCGGGCGGCACCCGGCGACTTCGCCAACTTCGACCTGACCTTCCTGCTCGACCTCCAGGCGCTGTCGGCGACCGGAGGTGCGCAGTGAGCCGCCGCCCCACGCCCGTGGAGGCCGTCGCCGCCACCGCCCGGATGTGGCAGCGCCGGATCCGGGTCGCCCAGTCGCTGATCCTGGTCATCCTCGTCGGCGGCGTCGTCCACGTGGCCGACACCGTCGTCGGCGGGTCCCTGTTCCACCACCCCTACGCCGTCACCGTCGAGCTCCCGCAGGCCGCCGGCCTGCACGAGGGCTCGGTCGTCACCTACCGCGGCCAGCGCATCGGCGAGGTGACCCACGTCCGGCTGAGCGCGAAGCCCGGCGTCGGCGTCGTCGCGCGGATCGAGATCGAGTCCGGCGTGGAGGTGCCGCGGGACAGCGCGATGGAGGTCCGCAACCTGTCCGCGGTCGGCGAGCAGTACCTCGACGTACGTCCCTCGTCGAGCAAGGGCCCGTTCCTCGCCGACGGGTCGACCGTTCCCCTGTCGGCGACCAGTGTGCCGCTCGGCGTGCCCGACGTGCTGGCGCACGCGCAGCGGCTGATGTCGCACCTCGACGTCGCCGACGTGCAGACCATCGCCACCGAGACCGCCGCGATCTTCGGCGACAACGACCAGGACGTCGACCTGCGCTCGTTGGCGGTCGAGCTGGAGAGTGCGTTCGCGATGCTGCGCCGGCTCGAGCCCGCCCTGACGAGGCTCGCGGAGCAGGCCGAGACACCGCTGACCACGGTGGCCGACCTCTCCCCCGAGATCCGCCGGCTCTCCGCGGACCTCGAGGCCGTGGCCCAGTCGCTCGCGACGGCCACGCCCGCCGTGCGCAGCACCGTCACGACCGCGATCGACCTGGTGCCGCGTCTCCAGCGCTGGTGGCGGTCGGCCTCCCCGCAGCTGCGGCGGATGCTGCGCGACGGGGTGCCCCTGACCGAGATGGCCGCCGGTCACCTGCGCGGGCTCCAGCACTGGCTGGACTGGGCGCCGGTCCAGGCCGACGTGATGGCCGGCAGCACGCGCGACGGCAGCGGCCGGGTCGTGCTCGTCCCCCGGATCCTCAAGAACTGCGTCTACGACCGCAGCGTCCAGCGCGACATCCAGGACACCAGCCGCCGCGAGCCGCGCACCGACGTGCGTTGCACCGACCCGCCGAAGGGCACCCAGGGCCGCGGCTCCGCCGAGGTCCCCCAGCAGTAGTCCCGTCCGCCCAACCGAGAGGAACCACGATGAGCACCGACACCCTGACGATCCGCGCCGAGATCGAGCAGGAGATCGCCGGCCTCACCCTGCCCGCGGCCCTGGCCCGCACCGTGGAGGCCGAGGGCGACCGGGCGGCGTACTCCGACAAGGTCGGGATCGACCTGTCCGCGGGCTACGCACCGGGGTGGCGCACGGTCGGCTGGACCGGGCTGCGCGAGCAGGCGCTCGACGTGGCCGGCGCGCTGATGGCGGCGGGCGTCGCCGCGGGCGACCGGGTCGCGCTGATGGCGAGCAACCGGATCGAGCACGTCGTCGCCGACGTCGGCGTCGTGCACGCCGCCGGGGTGTCGATGTCGGTCTACAACACCCTCTCCCCCGACCAGGTGGCCTACGTCGCCGGGCACGCCGAGCCCACCCTCGTCGTGCTGGAGAGCGCCGACCACCTCGCCCGGTGGGAGCGAGCGCTCGCCGAGTCCACCTCGATCCGCACCGTCGTGGTGATCGACGCGGCGCCTCCCGAGGACGACGGCCGCTTCGTGACCTGGGACGCCTTCCTCGCCTCGGGCGCCGCCTGGCGTGCCGACCACGCGACCGAGCTCGCCGAGCGCACCGCAGGCATCTCCCCCGACGACCCGCTGACCATCCTCTACACGTCGGGCACCACCGGGAACCCGAAGGGTGTCGTGCTCACCCACCACGCGGTGCTCTACGAGTGCGTCTGCTCGCTGCGCGTCGCCTCGCCGACCCAGCGCAACGAGTTCATCTCCTACCTGCCGTTCGCCCACATCGCCGAGCGCACGCTCGGCATGTACATCCCGCAGGTCATGGGCGCCCACATCCACCTGATCGCCGACCCCGCGCTGCTGCTCGGCGCCCTCGGCGAGGTGCACCCGACGCGCTTCTTCGGCGTCCCGCGGGTCTGGGAGAAGATCAGGACGGGCATCTCCGCCAAGCTCGCCGCCGAGACCGACCCCGAGAAGAAGGCACAGGTCGAGGCCGCGCTCGCCATCGGCCTGGAGCACGTCGAGGCGCTCCAGTCGGGTAGCAGCGTCTCTCCCGAGCTCGAGGCCCGGTTCCGCGCCGCCGACGAAGGCCTGCTCGCCTTCCTGCGCGCCCTGCTCGGTCTCGACCGCTGCGAGTGGGCGGCGTCCGCCGCCGCCCCGATGCCGCTGGAGGTGGCCAGGTTCTTCGCCGGTCTCGGGATGCGCATCTACGACGTCTACGGCATGACCGAGACCTGCGCCGCGGTCACGTCCTGCGGACCCGACCAGTTCCGGCTCGGGACCGTCGGCCGCGCCCTGCCCGGCATCGAGATCACCCTCGCCGAGGACGGGGAGATCCTGGCCCGCGGCCCGGTCGCCTCGAAGGGCTACTACAAGCAGCCCGAGGCGACCGCCGCCCTCATCGACGCCGACGGCTGGGTGCACACCGGCGACATCGGCGAGATCGACGCCGACGGCTTCCTCAAGGTCGTCGACCGGAAGAAGGAGATGATCATCACCTCCTCCGGCAAGAACATCGCGCCCTCCAACATCGAGAACTACCTCAAGGAGAGCCCGATCGTCGGCCACGCGCTGGTCTTCGGCGAGGGCAGGCCGTACGTCGTCGCGGTGCTCACCCTCGACGCCGAGATCGCGCCTCTGGTCGGCGCCCAGCTCGGCATCCCGGCCGGCACCTCGCTCGCCGAGCTGGCCCAGCACCCCGCGATCCTCGCGGTCGCCCAGCAGGCCGTCGACGCCGCCAACGACCGACTTTCCCGCCCCGAGCAGGTCAAGGCCTGGGAGCTGCTCCCGGTCGAGTGGACCGCCGAGTCCGAGGAGCTCACCCCGACCCTCAAGCTCAAGCGCCGCGTCGTCCACGCCAAGTACGCCGACGTCCTGGAGAGGCTCTACTCGTGAGCACCACCACTGCTGCCCCCACCAGCACCGCCCGTCCCGGCTGGGTCACCGACGAGCGGATCTCCGCGTGGAACCGGTGGGTGTCGCGCGACGCGGCCTCGACCGCCACCAGCACCGCGGTCGCGCCGTACGACGGGCAGCCGACGGCCGCCGTGCCGGTCTCCAGCGCCGTCGACGTCGCCGACGCCGTCGCGAGCGCTCTCGACGCCCAGCACCGCTGGGCGCTGCTGCCGTGGAGCACCCGTGCCGGGATCGTGCTGCGCTTCCACGACCTGCTGGTCGAACGGCAGGACGAGGTGATCGACCTGATCCAGTGGGAGATGGGCAAGTCCCGCTTCAGTGCCTGGCAGGAGATCCTGCAGGTCGCCACCATCGCCCGCCACTACGCCCGCCACGGCCGCCGTTACCTGGTCGACAACAAGGTCCGCGGCGCGATGCCGGGCCTGACCCGGGTCCGCGAGGTGCGGGTGCCGAAGGGGGTGATCGGGATGATCTCGCCCTGGAACTACCCGCTCTACCTCGCCGTCGGCGACGTGCTGCCCGCGCTGCTCGCCGGCAACGGCGTGGTCAGCAAGGCGGACTCGCAGACCCCGCTCACCCTGCTGTGGACCCGCGCCCTGCTCGCCGAGGCGGGCCTGCCCCGCGACGTCTGGCACGTCGTCGTCGGCCCGGGCGCGGTCGTCGGCGACGCCCTCATCGGCTCGCCGGACTCCCCGGGCACCGGTGTCGACCACATCTGCTTCACCGGCTCGACCGCCACCGGCCGCCACGTCGGTCGTCGTGCCGGCGAGATGCTGATCTCGGCCTCGCTCGAGCTCGGTGGCAAGAACCCGCTGGTCGTGCTCGCCGACGCCGACGTCGGGAAGGCCGCGGCCGGCTGCGTGGCGGCGGCCTTCGCGAACACCGGCCAGATGTGCATCCACATCGAGCGGGTGATCGTCCACGAGGACGTCTACGACGCCTTCCGGTCGGCGCTCGTGGCCGCGACCGAGGCGCTCACCCTCGGGCAGGCCTACGACTACACCGTCGACGTCGGCTCCCTGGCCTCCCCGGCCCAGCTCGAGGCGGTCACCTCCCACGTTGCCTCCGCCGTGGCGTCGGGCGCTCGGGTGCTGACCGGAGGCCGGGCGCGGCCCGACCTCGGCCCGCTGGTCCACGAGCCGACCGTGCTCGAGGGCGTCACCGCCGACATGCCGGTCTGCCTCGAGGAGACCTTCGGCCCGGTGATCTCGCTCTACCGCGTCGCCACCGACCTCGACGCGATCGAGAAGGCCAACGAGGGCCGCTACGGCCTCTCCGCGAGCATCTGGTCACGCGACGCCGCCCGTGCGGAGGCACTCGCTCAGCGCATCCGGGCCGGCTCGGTCAACGTCAACGACGGCGCAGCCGCCGCGGCCGGATCGATCGAGGCCGGGATGGGCGGCATGGGCGACAGCGGCCTGGGTCGGCGCCACGGCGCGGAGGGCATGCGCAAGTACACCGAGTCGCAGACCGTCGCCACCCAGCGCCTGGTCCCCCTCGGCCCGCCCGCCGGCATGGCGGTGGAGAGGTTCGTGGGGCTCGGCAACGCCCAGCTCAGGCTGCTCAGGAGGCTGCGGGTGCGCTGACCTCGGCGATGAGGGCCGGGGCGAGGTCGCCCTTGGGCGCGACCACCACCTCGGAGAGGCCGAGCCAACCGGCCAGCCGCTCGAGCTCGGCGGCGAGCTCGCCCGCGGTCTCGGCGGGGGCGTGCGGCTCCGACCACGCCGACTGCACCAGCAGCCGTCCGGAGACCCGGTCTGCCTTGAGGTCGACCCGGCCGACGATCCGGTCGCCGAGCAGGAACGGCAGCACGTAGTAGCCGTGCACCCGCTGCTCGGCGGGGACGTAGATCTCGATGCGGTAGAAGAAGTCGAACAGCGCCTCGGCGCGGTCGCGCTCCCACACCACCGGGTCGAACGGGCTGAGCAGCGACCGGGCGCCGATGCGGCGCGGGAGCCGCGCCTCGGTGTGCAGGTAGGCCGGACGCTTCCAGCCCTGCACCTCGACCGGCTCCAGCTCGCCGGCCGCGACGAGCTCGTCGACCGCGGCCCGGGCCTCCCCGACCCGGATCCGGTAGTAGTCGGCCAGGCAGTTGGCCGAGGCCACGCCGTGGGACCGGGCCGCTCGTCGTACGAGCTCGACGTGGGCCTCGGCCGCGGTCATCGCCGGCGCGTCCAGGACCGCTGCCGGCAGGACCCGCTCGGGCAGGTCGTAGCGGATCTCGAACTGGCTGTTGCGGCCCGCGATGGCCAGCTCCCCGGTCATGTAGAGGTAGTCGAGCATCCGGCGGGTGCGCGACCAGTTCCAGCCCCAGTGGTCCTTCGTGCGCGGCAGTCCGTCGTCGAGCTCGCGCGCGGTGCTGGCGCCGCGGTCGGTGATCTCGGCGAGCAGCGCCGCCTCGAGCTGGTCGCCCTCCTCGACGGTGAACCACTTGCCGCGCCGTGCCCGGTAGTCGTCCATCCGGTGCCGCATCGCCGGCCACAGCTCGACCGGCATGAAGGCCTGCACGTGAGCCCAGTACTCGACGACGCGCCGGTTGCGCCCGCTCGCCGCCCGCTGCAGCAGCTGGACGTCGTAGGGCCCCATCCGGGAGTAGAGCGGCATGAAGTGGGCGCGCTGCAGGACGTTGACGCTGTCGACCTGCAGCACCCCGGTGCGGGCCAGGGTGCGGTCGAAGGTGCGCAGCGTCGGGGCGCTGTGGGCCGGGTCGAGGAAGCCCTGCGCGGCCAGTGCGATGCGGCGGGCCTGGGCGAGCGACAGCGACTGCGTGGTGGGCACGGGCCCACCCTAGGAGCCGCCGCCGACAGCCGCCGCCGTCCCACCTGTCCCTGGGGTCACACCGGTCAGGGACTTCCGGGGATCCGTGCAGCGCGCGCGAGCAGTGCCCCGACTACTCCAGCTCGACCAGCTTGGCGCGCACGGCGTACATGACCGCCTCCATCCGCGAGTGCAGCTGGAGCTTCTCGAGGATGTTGCGGACGTGGTTCTTGACGGTGTTCTCGCTGATCGCGAGCTGTGCGGCGACGTCGCGGTTGCTCAGGCCGCGGGCGACGAACCGGAGCACCTCCAGCTCCCGCTCGGTGAGCTTGAGGGCCGGGCCGGCGGTGCGGTCGGGCTTCGACATCGTCTTGAACTCGTCGATCAGCTTGGCCGCCATCGACGGGCTGATCAGCGACTGGCCGTCGGCGACGACGCGGATGCCCTGGGCCACCTCCTCGATGGAGGAGTCCTTGAGGAGGTAGCCCGAGGCACCGCTCTTGACCGCCTCGTAGAGGTCGGCCTCGTCGTCGGAGACGGTCAGCATGATGATCTTCGTCATCGGGACCGCCTCCTTGATCGCGACGCACGCCTCGATCCCGGACTGCTTGGGCATCCGGACGTCCAGCAGCACCACGTCGGGCACGCTGCTGACCACGAGGCTGACGCCGTCGATGCCGTTGCTGGCCTCGCCGACGACCTCGATGCCGTCCTCGATGCCCAGGAGCATGGTCAGCCCACGCCGGAACAGCTCCTGGTCGTCGACCACCACCACACGTACCGGCTCGCTCACGGGCTGTCCCGGTGCTGCGGCCGGCGAAGTACCATCCGCCACGGCGGCATCATGACACGACCTCCCGAGTGAGTGCCGGTCCAGTCCGGTTTCGAGCGCTGCACGATGCTGGGGAGATCAGTCCTGCACGCTCCCGATGTCGAGCGAGATGACGCCGTAGTCGTAGCCGCGGCGGCGGTAGACGACGGCCGGACGCTCGCTCTCCTTGTCGACGTACAGGTAGAAGTCGTGGCCCACCAGCTCCATCTCGTAGAGCGCCTGGTCGAGAGTCATCGGGCTCGCCGGGTGGGTCTTCTCGCGGACCACGAGCGGCCCGTCGCCGGTGACCGTGATCGGACCGACCTGCCGGTCGATCGCGACCTCGTCGCTGTCCTCCTCGACCACGGTGGTCGGGACGTCGGAGAGCGCCTTGCCGACCGAGACCGGCGTACGACGGCCGCGGTGGACCCGCCGGCGGTCGGCGGCCTTGCGCATCTGCGCGGCCATCTTGTCGAGCGCGAGGTCGAGCGCACCCATCTTGTCGTCAGCGGCGGCCTCGGCCCGGATCACCGGCCCCTTGGAGAAGGCCGTGAGCTCGACGTGCACCGCCTGGTCGTGCTGGCGGGGGTTGGGTTCGCAGTCCACCTCCACATGGACCCGGATGATCCGGTGATCGTGCTTCTCCAGCTTGGTGAGCTTCTCCGCGGCATGCTCCCGGAACCTGTCCGAGATCTCGCAGTGCCGTCCGGTGACCACAACATCCATCAGTTACCTCCAAGGGGATTTCGGCGTGATGGGTACTCCTGCCGCCCAGGCAGGAAGCCGGTGTGCTGGCCCGTTGCTCGACCAGCACGAACTCAAGGGGCGACGCCCGGCGCGCGAGCGAAGCGAGCGCCAGGGCGCCATCGTCGCGCCGCCCGCCGTTCCTGCACGGAGGAGCGAGCGAGGAACGAGCGAGCGGGGGAGGAAGAAACGGCGCTGGCAGGCGGCGCGACATGCGCGAGCGAAGCGAGCGCGAAATGGCGGAGTCCGCCCGGCCGACCTGGTCTTCGTCCCCACACCCGCCTGCTGGGGCTTCCGCAGCTTGTTGCCACTACCGGCCCTCTCCCGGGGCCGGACGTATCTGACGTCCGGGCCGAGGCAGGACTGACGACTAAGCCGCACCGTGATCACCGGCCCGGGGGCCGGCTTACGTGGACCGTTTCGCCTGCGACTGGCATCGGCTTGCCGCACCCGGCTGGGCTCGCGCCCGGCCTGGGCGACGCAACCACGGACCCGGGCGGACTCCATGACCAGACGTTAGTCCGTCGGTGGTGACGGCGAAAGGCTTGGCCCGAAGTTCAGACCCTTCATCTGGCGGGGTTCCGGCGCCGGGTCGCGGCGACGGCCGCCGCGGCCTGCACGGGCACCCCGGCGGCCTCCAGCGCGCGCTGTGCCTCACGCAGCGTGGCGCCGGTGGTGAGCACGTCGTCGCACACCACGACGTGGGCGCGGGGGCAGCGCCGCGCGAGGCGTCGTACGGCGTGCGCGGGCGCCGTCATCGAGCCGGCGAGGTTGGCGGAGCGGCCGGCGGCGTCGAGGCCGGCCTGGTCGACGACACCGGGGCGCAGCCGCAGCAGCCGGGCCACCCGTGTCTCGGCGCCGAGCAGCGCGGCGGCGGCCCGGGTCATGGCGAGGGTGGGGTCGTGGCCGCGCTGGCGCACGGTCGTGGCACGCGACGGCACGGGGACCAGGACCAGCGGGCCCGGCGGTGCCGCGGCCCCGACCGACCCGGCGAGCAGGTCACCGAGGGGCCGGGCGAGGGCGAGCACCCGGCGCTCCTTGTGGGCGAGGACGAGGTCACGCAGCAGGCCGTCGTAGTCCCCCACCGCGTAGGTCGGCACCAGCCCCGCCGGGCAGGGCGTCGGCCAGTGCGGCACGGCCTGGGTGGCCAGCAGCCGGCACAGGTCGCGGCAGGCCGGGCAGCAGGGGCGCCCGGGCCGGTCGCAGCCCACGCAGCGCGAGCCGAGCACCAGGTCGACGAACCCGTCGATCAGCTGCGCGGTGGCCACCGGCCCACCTCAGCAGGCCACCCCCACCCGGGCAACCGGCGCCGGGGAGCCTGTGGAGACTCAGCTCGGTGCTCAGCTCGGTGCTCAGCTCGGTGCTCAGCTCGGTGCTCAGCCCGCGTAGTCGAGCTCCGAGAGCCCTCCCGGCCCGGCCTCGTGGTCCTCCTGGCGCACCAGGTCGACGTACTGGCGGGCGTAGACGGCGTACATCGGCGCGTCCTCGACGGGCGAGGCAGCCAGCCCGAGGACCTCGCCGGTGACGATGGTGGACAGGACGTCGACGCCGACCGTGGCGCCGTCGACGGCGACCACGTCGACCTCGTAGAGGTTGCCGGGGACGCTCGCGGTCAGCAGCGCGACCCGGACCGGGCTGGCCCAGGCGATGTCGATGACGGCACTGCCCTCGGGAGCGCGTACGACGAACGGCCGGCCCGCCCGGGCGACCTGGCCGCGACCGTTGAGGAACACCCGGGCACCGACGACCTCGTCGCCCTGCCCGCTCACCCGGACCACCCCGACCAGGCGGGTGCCGTCGCGGCTGACGACGAGGCTGCGGGCGCGGGTGCCGGTGATGCCGGGGACCCTCACGGTGCGCAGCTGGGCGCCGTCGTACAACCACACGACCGCGCCGCTCGCCCTGCGCTCCAGCACCCACAGCCGTCCGGCGTGGTCCCAGGTCGGGCGGGCGTAGCTGCCGCCGTCGAGCAGCACCTGCGCGGCGGGCTCGGAGGTCGACTGCTGGACGTGGGCGAGGCGGACGCGGCGCCCACCCGCGTCGACGCCGGCGACCTCCTCGTTGTCGGGGCTGACCGCGATCGCGGTGAGACCTGCCCCCTCGTCGCCGAACACGCCGGTGACGGGGTCGAGGTCGGTGTCCTGGGCGCCGGAGACCAGCCGGCCCTGGCTGATGCCGTAGAGCGTCTTGCCGCCGCCGGGGCCGGCCGGGCCGTAGGCGGCGGCCGCGTCGACGGAGTACTGCGCGACACCGCCCGGCAGCGGCAGCGGGGAGCCGTCGACGCTGACCCGCAGTGCGGTGACCGACGGGTCCTGGCGCAGCGTCCACGCGAGCTGGGCGAGCATCAGGCCGGCCTGCTCGGAGGTGACCGACTGGGCCTCGCCGACGAGCGAGATGTCGGCGACGCCGGCGTCGCTGACGGGCACGGACAGCCCCACGGACAGCCCCGAGGGCAGGAACGAGCGCACCACGCCCTGGGCCAGTGGCGGCGGACCGGCGAGCAGGCCGGCGACGAGGCTGGTGGCGAGCTGGTCGCCCTCCGGCACGAACACCGGCTCGGGGACGAGGATCTTGGCGACCGGGTCGAAGTAGTAGAGCGAGACCTGGTGGTAGCGCTGCCGGAACCACGAGGCGGGCACGACGAGCGCGTCCGGCGGGTCGGTGATCCGGTACTCCCCGTCCTGCACGGTGACCTTGAAGTCGAGGGTCAGCTCCTCGGCGCCCATCGCGCCCCGCCACGCCCCGACCGAGTCGAGCCGGTCGGCGGCGGTCAGGGACACCGACACGAAGCCCCCGCTCTCGCGCACGGGCAGCGAGTCGCTGTAGATGATCGTCTCCTGCTCGGGGTTCCAGCCGGCCGCGGCCTCCTTGGTGAGGTACTGCTTCGCGACGCTGGTCTGCACCGGCCACGCCGTCATCGCGTCGAGGAACCCGGCGACCACCTCGGTGCGCGATGCACCCTCGACCGGGGGCCGGGCGTCGATGTCACTGGCCCGGCGGGTGTCACCGCGGTCGGTGCCGCGGCTCTGGACCACGGGGCCGGAGGTCGGGAGCGACGTGCAGCCGGACAGCACCGCCAGGGCGAGCACGAGCACCACGACGGCGCGCAGGCGGGTCATCACTCCTCCCCCTCGGGTACGACGCCCGCGGGCCCGACCACGACGGCGGCGTCGCTCGACATCGCGTCCTCGGGAACCAGCGGGAGCGGGCTGTGCCGCAGCGTGCCGTCGGCGTGCCGGGGCACGGTCAGCCGGAACTGTGCCCCCTGACCGGTCCTGCCCCACGCCTGCAGCCAGCCGCCGTGCAGGTGCGCGTCCTCCTGCGCGATCGCGAGGCCCAGGCCGGTGCCACCGCTGGTGCGGGTGCGGGCCGGGTCGGAGCGCCAGAAGCGGTTGAAGACCATCGACGCCTCGCCGGGCGCCAGGCCGACCCCGTGGTCGCGCACGGTGATCGCGGCCGCCTCCTCGTCCGACTCGAGGCGCACGATGACCGCCTCGGTCGGGTCGTCGGCGAGGGCGTGGTCGATCGCGTTGGTGACCAGGTTGCGCACGATCCGCTCGATCCGGCGCACGTCGACGTCGGCCTGGACGGGGTGCCCCGGCTCGACGACCTGCACCCGGATCCCGCGCTGGTCCGCCAGTGGCTGAGCGGCCTCGACCACCCGTCGTACGAGGTCGCCGAGGTTGACGTTCTCGGTGGCGAGCACCGCGGCGCCGGCGTCGAAGCGGCTGATCTCGAGCAGGTCGACGAGCAGGTTCTCGAACCGGTCGAGCTCGGCCTGCATCAGCTCCGCCGAGCGGGCCGTCGCCGGGTCGAAGCTCTCGCGCGCGTCGTGAAGGACGTCGGAGGCCATCCGCACGGTCGTCAGCGGGGTGCGCAGCTCGTGGGACACGTCCGACACGAACCGGCGCTGGACCCAGCTGAGCTCCTCGAGCTGGCGGATCTGGCGCTGGAGGCTGGTCGCCATCTGGTTGAAGGAGTACGCCAGGCGCGCGATGTCGTCCTCGCCGGTGACCTGCAGCCGTTCCTGCAGCCGCCCGGCCGCGAGCCGCTCGGCGACCCGCCGGGCCAGCCGGATCGGGGTTACCACCTGCCGGGTCACCAGCCAGGTCAGGCCCGCGACCAGCGCGAGCAGCAGCCCGGCCGCCGTCAGCAGCGCCCGGGTCACCAGGTCGAGGGTGTCCTGCTCCTCGGAGAGCGGGAACAGGAAGTAGAGCGTGTAGGTCTTGCCGTCCGAGGGCAGCTGGACCTGGGAGCCGACCACGATCCCCGGCTCCCGGGTGGTCCTCGCGTCGGAGCCGGCGCCCGTCGTGCGCACGATCTCGGTGTAGGTCCACGCCGTCGCCCGGCGCGGGGCGTCGAAGTGCTCCTCGAGGGAGGTGGGGATGCTGATCAGGTCGAGGCCGCTGGTGTACTCGCCGCCGCCGGTGCGCAGGGCCGGGTCCTCCCCCTCGGGCCCGGCCAGCACGACGGCGTACCCCCGGCTCGCGCCCCGCTCGATGATCGGGTCGACCAGGTCGCGCTGCTGCTGGCTGGCGTTGACCTCGCGTCCCGACGCCGCCTCGAGGCGGTCCTGGGCGTCGGCGACCTCGGCGTCGACCTCGCCGAGCACGACCTCGGAGCGGTGCCGCAGCAGGCCGTCACGGGTCTGCTGCAGCAGGATCCAGCCGACGCCGCTGACCACGACCGCGGACAGCACCACCGTGCTCGCCACGACCCGGGCCTGGATCGAGCGCCGCCAGAAGGTCAGTGCGCGGCGCAGCCGGGGTGCGAGCCACCCCCAGCAGCGGCGGAGCGCCTCAAGCACCTGTGATCACTGGGCCGAGCCGGCCTTGTAGCCGACCCCGCGCACGGTCAGCACGATCTCGGGGTGCTCGGGGTCGTGCTCGACCTTGGAGCGCAGTCGCTGCACGTGCACGTTGACCAGGCGGGTGTCCGCGGCGTGCTGGTAGCCCCAGACCTCCTCCAGGAGCGCCTGGCGGGTGAACACCTGGCCGGGCTTGCGCGCCAGGCACAGCAGCAGGTCGAACTCGAGCGGCGTCAACGAGATCTCCTCGCCGCCACGGGTCACCGCGTGCCCGGCCACGTCGATCTCGACGTCTCGGATGGCGAGCGCCTCCTGCGGGACCGCCTCGGTACGGCGTACCCGCGCTCGGATCCGGGCGACGAGCTCCTTGGGCTTGAACGGCTTGACGACGTAGTCGTCGGCCCCGGACTCCAGTCCGACCACCACGTCGACGGTGTCGCCCTTGGCGGTCAGCATCACGATCGGGACGCCGGACTCGGCGCGGATCTCCTTGCAGACGTCGATGCCGTCCTTGCCGGGCAGCATCAGGTCGAGCAGCACCAGGTCGGGCTTGTAGTCGCGGAACGCCGCCAGCGCCAGGTCGCCCCGCGGGCAGACCCGGCTCTCGAAGCCCTCCTGCCCCAGCACGATGCCGAGCATCTCCGCGAGCGGGGCGTCGTCGTCGACGACGAGGACGCGTCCCTTCGTCGGGTACGGCGCGCTGCTGGGCGGGGTCACGCCCGCAATATTAGGCGGGGGCACGACGAAGGCCCGGCACCACCACGGTGCCGGGCCTCGTCGACGTACTGCTCAGTAGCTGGTCAGTAGCGGTAGTGCTCCGACTTGTACGGGCCCTCGACCGGGACGCCGAGGTAGTCGGCCTGCGCCTGGTTGAGCTCGGTCAGCTCCACGCCGATGGCGTCGAGGTGGAGGCGGGCGACCTCCTCGTCGAGGTGCTTCGGGAGCACGTAGACGCCGATCGGGTACTCGTCGGTCTTGGTGAAGATCTCGATCTGCGCGAGCACCTGGTTGGTGAAGGAGTTCGACATGACGAACGACGGGTGGCCGGTCGCGTTGCCGAGGTTCAGCAGGCGGCCCTCGGAGAGGACGATGACCTTCTTGCCGTCGGGGAAGATCCACTGGTGGACCTGCGGCTTGATCTCGTCCTTGACGATGCCCGGGATCTTCGCGAGGCCGGCCATGTCGATCTCGTTGTCGAAGTGGCCGATGTTGCCGACGATGGCCTGGTTCTTCATCCTCTCGAAGTGCTCGACGCGGATGATGTCGAAGTTGCCCGTCGTGGTGATGAAGATGTCGGCGAAGTCGACGACCGACTCGAGGCGCTTGACCTCGTAGCCGTCCATCGCCGCCTGCAGCGCGCAGATCGGGTCGATCTCGGTGATGATGACGCGAGCGCCCTGGCCGCGGAGCGACTCGGCGGAGCCCTTGCCCACGTCGCCGTAGCCGCACACGACCGCCGTCTTGCCGGCGATCATCACGTCGGTGCCGCGGTTGATGCCGTCGATGAGCGAGTGGCGGCAGCCGTACTTGTTGTCGAACTTCGACTTGGTGACCGAGTCGTTGACGTTGATCGCCGGGAAGAGGAGCGAGCCCTCCTTGAAGCGGTCGTAGAGGCGCAGGACACCGGTGGTGGTCTCCTCGGTGACGCCCTTGATGCCGTTGGCGATGTTGGTCCAGCGCTGCGGGTCGTTGTCGAGCGAGCGCGCGAGGACCCGGAGGACCTCCTTGTACTCCTCGTTGTCGGTCGAGTCCTGGCCCGGCACGGCACCGGCCTTCTCGAACTCCACGCCCTTGTGGACGAGCAGCGTGATGTCGCCGCCGTCGTCGAGCAGCATGTTGGGGCCGATCTTGTTGCCGTCGGCGTCGGTGAAGTCGAAGACCTTCTCGGCCTCGTCCCAGTACTCGGCCAGGGTCTCGCCCTTCCAGGCGAAGACCGGGGTGCCGGCGGGGGCGTCGACGGTGCCGTTCTTGCCGACGACGACGGCCGCGGCGGCGTGGTCCTGGGTCGAGAAGATGTTGCACGTCGCCCAGCGCACGTCGGCGCCGAGGGCGGTGAGCGTCTCGATGAGGACGGCGGTCTGGATGGTCATGTGCAGCGAGCCGGCGATCCGGGCGCCCTTGAGCGGCTGGTCGGCGCCGTAGCGGGCGCGCATCGCCATCAGGCCGGGCATCTCGTGCTCGGCGAGCTCGATCTCCTTGCGGCCGAACTCGGCCAGGCTCAGGTCAGCAACCTTGTAGTCCATGAGTGATCCTCGAGGTTCGAGTGTCGTGTGACAGCTGGGTCCTGCGGCGCATCTGCGCATCGTCGGGATCTCCCGCGCATGACGTAGGACACCCTACAAGCGTGCTCCGAGGGCCGGGGAATCATCGGGAATGTCCTTCCACCGCTCCGCCACGCCCGTGCCCCGCCCGCAGTAGCACGCCGCCCACCACCGCGCACCCGAGCGCGACGACCGCGCCCGCGAGCACCGCGTGGTGCAGCCCGTCGACGAACCCGGCGGCGTCGGCGCCGTACGGCCCGGCGGCGGGGACGAAGGTGCCGAGCCAGGCGACGCCGACGGCCAGACCGGTCTGCCGGAAGGTGTCGTTCGCGCCGGCGGCGAGCCCGCTCTGCTCGGGCGGGAGGGCGGCGAGGGCGAGGGCGCTGCCGGAGGGGTTGAACAGCCCGGTGCCGACGCTGGCGAGCAGGAAGCCGGGCAGGATCGAGGCCCAGCCGGAGTCCGCGTGCGTGGTCCAGGCGAAGACCGCCATCCCGGCAGCGACGAGCAGCAGACCGACGACGGCCAGGGCGGCAGGGGCGAACCGGGTCATCAGCCCGGCCGTCGTGCCGGAGACGACGAAGACGAGCGCGGTGCCGGGCAGGTACGCGAGCCCGGTCTGCAACGGGCTCAGACCGACGACCCCCTGGAGGTAGAGCGTGAGGTAGAGGAAGCCGGCGAAGAACGACGCCGAGATGCCGAACACCAGCACCTGCGGTGCGCTGAAGGCCGGTTGCCGGAAGTGCCGCAGCGGGAGCATCGGCGCCCGCGAGCGGTGCTCGATGACGACCAGCGCCCCGAGGGCGACCGCGGCGCCGGCCAGCGACCCCGCGACCAGGCCGCTGCCCCAGCCGTCCTCGTTGCCCCGCAGCAGGGCGAGCACGAGGAGGAACAGCCCGGCGACGAGGGCCAGCTGACCTGGTACGTCGAGCCGCCGCGCCTGCGGGTCCCGGCTCTCCTGCACCCGGCGGGCCAGGGCGAGGGCGAGCAGGCCGATCGGCACGTTGCACCAGAAGATCGCCCGCCAGCCGATGGCGTCGGTCAGCACCCCGCCGACGAACGGGCCGATCGCGAAGGCGGCTCCGATCGACGCGCCGTACACGCCGAGCGCCCTGGCGCGTTCCTCAGCCGTCGGGGTCACCTCGGAGATCAGGGCGAGGGCGGTGGCGAACAGCACCGCCGCGCCGATGCCCTGGACGGCACGGGCCGCGACGAGGGTGCCGATGCCCGGTGAGACGGCGCAGGCGGCGGACGCGGCCGTGAACAGCACCATGCCGCCGAGGAAGACCTGCTTGCGGCCGACACGGTCGGCGATCGAGCCGGCGGACAGGACGACGGCCGCCAGCGGCAGGGTGTAGGCGTCGATCACCCACTGCAGCCCGGACAGGCTGGCCCCGAGGCCGGCCGCGATGTCGTCGAGTGCGGTGTTGACCACGCTGACGTCCAGCATCAGCATCACGGTCGCCACGCAGGCGACGGCGATGCTGAGCGTCCGGTCGGCGGCGGTCCGGGCGAGCGGTGGGGTCGCGGTCGTCGCAGGTGTCGGGGAGGTGGCGGATGTCATGGCACGAGATGCTGTCCGTCGCGCCGGTACGCCGACCATCCCAAGCGGGCGGGTTCTCCGGTGCCCCAGATCCTCCGGTGGTGCGCGCTCCCCAGACTTCTGGGGCCGCGTGCCCACGCCGCGGCCCGGACGACTCCCGAGGTCACCACCAGGGGCGTGTCCTAGCCTGCTGCCATGGCGGACACCAGCGTGGCCCGTGGCCTCGGCGCCCTACGGATGGCGGTGGGCGTCACGATGCTGGCCGCGCCGCGGCTGGTCGGCCGCAACGACGACCCGTCGTTCCAGCTGTTGCTGCGCACGATCGGGGTCCGCGACCTGGTGCTCGGAGCCGGCACCGTGCTCGCACCCGACGCCGACCTCACCCGCTGGGCGACGACGGCGCTGGCCAGCGACCTGACCGACGTGGTGGTCGGCGCCGCCTCCATCCGGACGGTGGGCCGCCAGGGCGGCCTGGTCGCCGCGCTGGCACCGGTGCCGTTCGTGGCGGCGGGGCTCGTGGGCATCAGGCGGGCACGCGACCGGCACGCGGCGCGGGGCCAGTAGTCTGACGCCGTACGTTCTCAGGGCGGGGTGGAACTCCCCACCGGCGGTGAGGGCGTCCCGGCCGATCCGGGGCGACCGAGCCCGCGAGCGCCGGCCCGGTCACGACCGGGGCGGGTCAGCAGATCCGGTGCGACTCCGGAGCCGACGGTCACAGTCCGGATGGAAGAGAACGCGACGGGCCTCGCGCGCGTCGTCACGCCCTGGGTGACACGCGAAGAGGAGAGCCCATGTCACCCACCGCCCCCCGCGTCGCCATCGTCGCGGCCCGCTGGCACGCCGACATCGTCGACGTCGCCGTCACCACGTTCACCACCGAGCTCGAGCAGCGCGGTTACGCCGTGGACGTCGTCCACGTGCCCGGTGCGTTCGAGATCCCGCTGCAGGTACGACGACGCGCCCTGTCCGGCCGGTACGCCGGCGTCGCGGCCGCCGCCCTGGTCGTCGACGGCGGCATCTACCGCCACGACTTCGTCGCGTCCAGCGTCGTGGACGCGCTGATGCGGGTCCAGCTGGAGACCGACGTGCCGGTGTTCTCCGCGGTGCTCACGCCGCACCACTTCCACGAGCACGACGAGCACCTGGACTACTTCCGCCGCCACTTCGAGACGAAGGGCCGCGAGCTGGCCAACGCGCTGGACGCGACCGTCCGGCTCCCCGCACTCTGAGCCCGCGGCCGGGCCTGCCGCGCCTGACCGAGGTCAGTGCGCGGCGGGCTCGCCGTCGTCGTACCGCTCGATCGGGTCCTTGTCGCCGGTGAACGGCAGCACCCGCACGACGGCGACCACGACCGAGCCGACGACCAGGCCGATCACCGCGGAGATCCCGGTGTTGGCGAGCCAGGCCAGGGCGCTGCCGAGGACGCCGTGCACGGCGTGCTCGACGTCGTGCTCGATGCCGTGGACCCACTCGTACGGCGCGTCCCACCAGCCGGCCTCGTGCAGGTTGACGAGCAGGATGTGGCCACCGACCCAGAGCATCGCGACGGTGCCGACGATCGAGATGATCGACAGCAGTCGCGGCATGAACGCGACCAGGCCGCGGCCCAGCCGCTGCGCGAACGCCGAGGAGCGCTGCGCGAGGCTCAGGCCCGCGTCGTCCATCTTCACGATGAGCGCCACCACGCCGTAGACGGCCACGGTGATGACGACGGCGACGACGAGCAGGGTGGCGAGCTTGGTCCAGAAGGACTCGTCCTCGACCGAGGCCAGCGCGATGACCATGATCTCAGCGGACAGGATCAGGTCGGTGCGGATCGCGCCGGAGACCAGCTCCTTCTCGGCCTCGGCGCTGACCTCGGCGACGGGCGTCTCGTGCTCGTCGTGGCCGGAGACCACGTGCCAGATCTTGTGGGCGCCCTCGTAGGCGAGGAAGGTGCCGCCGATCATCAAGATGATGGGGAGCAGGTCCGGCAGGAACTGGCTGAGCAGCAGCGACGCCGGGAGGATGATCAGCAGCTTGTTGCGGATCGAGCCGATCGCGATCTTCTTCACGATCGGGAGCTCACGCGTGGCGGCGACGCCCTGGACGTACTGCGGCGTGACCGCCGTGTCGTCGATCACCACGCCGGCGGCCTTGGCGGTGGCCTTGCCGGCCGCGGCACTCACGTCGTCCATCGACGCGGCGGCCATCTTGGCGATGGCTGCGACGTCGTCGAGGAGACCGAACAGGCCGGCGCTCACGAGGGTCGGTCCGTGGTGAGAGGCATGCTCGAAGGCTACCGGCCCGCGGCCACGAGGCCCGCGTCCGTGGTCTCCCACTCCTGCTCGTGGACGACCCCGGTGAGCTGCACCGCCTCCCGGACCCGCCGGTGGGCGACGTCGAAGGGGTCGACGACCCGTTCGAGCACACGGCGCGCGGGTGGTGCGGCCAGGCCGAGCGCCACCGCGACGCCGATGCCGACCGCGGCGAGCAGGCCGAGCCAGGGCCGGTCGTGCGCCCACTCGATGAAGCCGAGGTACTCCAGCTCCTTCACGAGGAAGCCGTGGAACAGGTAGACGACCAGGGTCGCCGAGCCCATCCGGGTGAACCAGCCGCCGATGCGGGGTACGACGCTCAGCCAGGCCAGCGCGCCGGCGACACCGGCGAGCAGCACGAGCAGCCGGGTCAGGACCGCGGTCGAGGTCGGGTCGTCGAGCAGCGCGAACGGCCGCTGGTAGAGGTAGTCGCGGCTGGCCCACTCGTCGAGCGAGCCGGCGGCGACCCACAGCGCCGCGAAGGTCGCGACGCCGACCACCGCGGCGAACCGGCCACGCAGCCACTCCAGCGCCTCGGGCGTGGCCTTCAGGCCGAGCACGAAGAACGGAAGGAAGCCGACGATCCGCGGGGCGTCCAGCCAGCGGGTCCAGTCCCCGGTGAGGAGGAAGCCACCGGCGACGCTCAGGCCCACCGCGACCAGCACGCCGCCCCGCAGCGGCCGGAGCAGCGGGGTCACCAGCCGCCAGGCCACCATCGCGAGCAGGTACCACAGCGGGAAGTGCGGGTCGGTCCACAGGTCGGAGAGGTGCTCGTGCCCCACGTTGATCCGGAACCAGGCCAGCGCACCCTCGAACAGGACGTACGGCACCAGCAGCGTGGTCACCAGCTGCCACAGCCGCGCGGGGGTGTAGCCGAACCCCCGCGACAGGTAGCCGGACAGGAACACGAACGCCGGCATGTGCCACAGGTAGACGAAGTCGTACGTCCGCCCGCCGGGTCCGTCGGAGGGCAGCAGCGCGAGCAGGTGCCCGACCACGACGAGCGTGACCAGGCCCATCTTCGCGTTGTCGAGCCACGGGTCCCGAGTCCGAGGTGCTGAGGCCATCACTCCTTGGTACCCGAATCGCCTCTGCGGACACCAACTGTCAGACAACCCGGCGACGCCCCTGCTCGCGCCGCGGCGCGAGCAGGGGCGATGGGAGACTGATGGCGTGGACACCACCTACAGGCCCACCGATGCCATCCGCGTGCGCATGGTTCTCGGGCTGGGCGCTCTCGGGATCGTCAGCGCGCTGCTGGCGGCGGCGTCGTTCGCATCGGGCTCGGTCCCCGGCATGATCGTGCTGCCGGCGCTGGGGGTGCTGGCGGGCATCGGGGTCTGGAGCGAGCTGCGTCGCGCCGTCGTCCTCACGGCGGACGAGCTGGTCGTGCGGGGACGGGTGACCACGGTGCGCGTGCCGCTGTCCGAGGTCACCGCCGCCAGCTGGGAGCACCAGGACGGGCGGCCCGACGTCGCGCGACACACGGTGTGGATCGCGGCGCGGGGCCGACGCCCGTTCCGCGTCCACTTCCTCGCCGGGCACGAGGACTTCGTCGGCGACCTGCGGCGCCGTGCGGCCGGCGCCGGCGCCACGATCGACACCGCCGCCGCCCTGGCCGCCCCTGCTCCCCACGACACCCGCCGGCTGTTCACGAGCCTGTGAGGCCGGGGCCGGCCCGGTCACTGCTCGGGCAGCCCGCGTCCCTCCATCAGGTCGAACTCGGCGTCCTGCTCCAGCGTGGGGATGCCGACCCTCGCGAGCAGGTCCTCCCGATCCTCGTCGTCGAGCCGTGCCAGTCCCTCCTCGAGGTGCCGGAGGCTGACCATGCTCATCTGCTGGAACTCCGGGTGCTCGAACACGCGGCGCACGCTCTGCCGCCCGGCCAGCACGGCCAGGCACAGCTCGCGCAACGTGGGGTCCTCGGTCCGCCGGGCGATCACGGCGACGCTGGCGCGCAGCTCACGGGCGGCCCGGGCATCCCCACCGGCGACCGCGTCGATCGCCGAGTAGTCGATCTCGGGGCGCCTCATGTCAGCAGCGCTGCGGGCGTCGGGGATCTCCGGCTCGTCGCGACGCCCGGGCGGGACACCGTAGCCGCTCACTTCTGCGCTCCGTTCGCGTAGGTCACCGCGGGGAAGGCGGCATCGGCCGAGCCCGAGGTGCACAACCCGGAGATGCCGACCGCCAGCGCCACGACCGCCTCGCAGGTGTCGGCCATCACGCTCGTCGCCTTGAGGAAGGCGGCGACCGCCTCCTTGGCCTGCCACACCGAGTAGGCGCCGATGATCCCCGCGATCACGTTGACGCCGGGGATCTCCGCCAGGCAGCCGGCCGCGGCCAGCTTCGCCAGGCAGATCAACAGCTTGTCGATGGCGGTGGCGAGCAGGCCGCCGAGGAGCTCGGCGACCTGGGCGAGGGCCTGGGCGATCTCGGCGTACTTCGAGGCGACCTCGTCGAGCTGGGAGGCGTGGTCCTCGAAGGCGTTGACGAACTGGGTGAAGTAGGACGTGGCCTGGTCGGCCGCGTGCCCGGTCCACTGGGTCGTCATGGTGGTGAGGCCCGCCGCCATCGACTCGGCGACGTTGCGCTCGAAGTCCGCGAGGGCCGTCGCGGCGTGGCCGGCACGCGCGACCAGCCCGTAGTCGCCGGCCAGCAGCTTGGTCAGCGACGAGGCCGGGTCGAGACCGAAGATGTTGGCGATCTTGAGCAGGTTGTCGCCGACGGAGAACCAACCGGCCTGGTCCATGATCCAGTGCACCGGGTCGGGGATCAGCACGTCGTCGGACGGTACGGCGTTCAGCGGCCCGGCCGCCTCGGCCACCTTGCCGCCACCGGCCCCCGAGTCGAGCTCCGGCACCTTGCCGGCCCCGGGCCACAGCTTGTCCATCCGGGCATTGGCCTCGTCGTCGGTCGTCTCGTAGAGATCGGCCGAGTCGGCCAGCGCGAGCCCGGACATCGACATGCGCATGCCGACCGTGGAGTAGGTGTCCTTGACGTTGGTCACCAGCGTCTCGTTGGAGGACAAGATCACCTCGAAGAGGTCGCTGAGTCCCGAGGTGCGGTCGACCGCGAGGTACTTGTCGACGTACGGCGGGGCGGTGTTGAAGAAGTCGGTCGCCAGGTTGATGCCACCGTTGGTGGCGGCGGCGCTGAGGGTGTCGGCGTAGGAGCGCAACGCGCCCGGGACGACGAAGAACCCGGTCATCGGCACCTGCTGGGCACGGTGGAGTGAGGCATGCTGAGTTGCTACCCGGCGAACCGGTCGCGGCAAACCCGGTCGGCTCAGTCGTCCACGAGGCCCAGGCGCAGGTACTCCGCGGCGTACGTCCCGCTCAGCAGCAGCGACGCGTAGCGGGCCACCTCGCCGGTCGCCTCGGAGGCGACGTGCTCGATCCGGACGTCCTTGCTGCGGGCAGCGTCCTCGAGCCGCTGGCGCTGGTCGCGGACGACCGGGTCGTCGACGCCGTCGTCGAGCATGACCAGCACCGGACGGCGATCGCCCGTGCCGTCGGCGACCGGGTCGGCGAACACGTTGCGCGGGCGGGCGGCCTCGATCACGGGGAGGAGGTGCTCGGCGTCGCCGGCGAGCGCGGTGCGCCCGGAGGTGCGGCGGATCGACTCGGCGATCCGGCGCGCGGCCCGGGCCGCGAGCACGGAGCCACCCCAGACCAGCGGAGCGGCGTCGGCGAGCGAGATGGCCAGCATCTTCGCAGGGTTGATCGAGATGTCGCGGTTCGGCGAGCAGGCGATGGCAACCGCGTCGAGGGCCTCGGACACGGCCTCCGGCTCGGCGCTCGGCCCGAGGTGCACGCGGTCGAGGAAGGACAGCATCGCGACGGCGGTCGCGAGCTGGTCGCCGGTGCTCGTGGGCAGCAGCGTGGTCCATCGGCCGGTCACGTGCTCGGCGACCATCGACCCTCGCGGCGCGGCCACGACGAGCTGGCAGCCGCGGCGCGCGGCCTCGGCGACGGCCAGCGCCGTGCCGGGGTCGGCTCCCTCCGGAGCGAGCACCACGACGAGGTCGAGGCTGCCGGCCCAGCCGGGCAGGGCCGGCGAGGGCCAGGCCACGAACGGCACGGGGCAGAACGGCTCGAGCACGGCCCGCAGCAGGCGGGAGTCGGGCCCGGCGGCGATCACCGCACGCGGGCGGGTCTCGATCGAACGGGCCACCGCCTCGGCGATGGCCTCGGCGGAGTCACCGACCTCCCGGCGCACCCGGGCGCCGGACTCCGCGAGCGTGCGCAACCGCAGGTCGGCGGTGGCGAGCGCCGCCTCGTCGTCCAGCCGGGACTCGTCGAACCAGACCATGTCAGGCCGGCTTACGGGCCTCGTCGACCAGCAGGACCGGGATGCCGTCGCGCACCGGGTACGCGAGGCCGCAGCCCTGGCACACCAGCTCGACGGACTCCCCCGCGGGCGTCACCGCGAGGTCGCCCTTGCAGGAGGGGCACACGATGATCGCCAGCAGCTCGGGCGAGATCCCGCCCTGCGCGGCGCTCACTTGCCACTCCGGATGATCGCGAGGACCTCGTCCCGGACTCGGGCCATGGTGGTCTCGTCCTTTCCTTCGACGTTGAGCCGCAGCAGCGGCTCGGTGTTCGAGGCGCGCACGTTGAACGCCCAGTCCTGGTGGCTGACGCTGAGACCGTCGAGCTTGTCGATGCTCACCCCGTCCCGGCCACCGTACGACGCCTCCAGCGCGGCGAGCACCGCGTCCTGGTCGGCGACGGTGCTGTTGATCTCACCGCTGAGCGGGTAGCGGGCGTAGCTGGCCAGCAGCTCGGAGAGCGGCCGGTTGGACTCGGCCAGCGCCGCCATCGCGTGCAGCGCGGCGAGCATGCCGGAGTCGGCGCGCCAGAAGTCGCGGAAGTAGAAGTGGCCACTGTGCTCGCCGCCGAAGATCGCCCCGGTCTCGGCCATCGTGGCCTTGATGTAGGAGTGCCCGACGCGGGTGCGGACCGGGGTGCCGCCCAGCTCGGTGACGATCTCGGGCACGGCGCGCGAGGTGATCAGGTTGTGGATCACCGTGGCGCCCGGCTCCTTGGCGAGCTCGCGGGCGGCGATGAGGGCGGTCAGCGTGGACGGCGAGACCAGCTCGCCACGCTCGTCGACGAGGAAGCAGCGGTCGGCGTCGCCGTCGAAGGCCAGGCCGATGTCGGCCTGCTCGGCGATGACCGCCTTCTGCAGGTCGACCAGGTTGTCCGGCTCGATCGGGTTCGCCTCGTGGTGGGGGAAGGTGCCGTCGAGCTCGAAGTAGAGCGGCACCATCTCGACCTGGTCGGCGAGGCGGCCGAAGACGGCGGGCGCGGTGTGGCCGGCCATGCCGTTGCCGGCGTCGACGACGACCTTCAGCCTGCGCCCGGTCACCGGGGCGAGGGTGAGCAGGTGGGCGGCGTACGCCTGCAGCACGTCGTGGGAGCTGATCGCCCCGATGCTCCGCTGCGGTCCCCCGCCGGTCGAGACCCCGGCGGCGACCCGGTCGCGGATCTCGGCGAGGCCGCTCTCCATGCCGACCGGCTGCGCGAGGGCACGGCACATCTTGATGCCGTTGTAGGCCGCCGGGTTGTGGCTCGCAGTGAACATGGCGCCGGGCAGGCCGAGGTGCCCGGACGCGAAGTACAGCTGGTCGGTCGAGGCCAGGCCGATCATCGTCACGTCGGCGCCGGCAGCGGTGGCGCCCTCGGCGAAGGCGCCCGCGAGCGACGGCGAGCTGGGCCGCATGTCGTAGCCGATCACCATCGCGTCGACGCCGAGCACCTCGACGTATGCCGCACCGGTCGCGCGCGCCAGCTCCTCGTCGAGCTGCTCACCCACGAGGCCGCGCACGTCGTAGGCCTTGAAGACCTTGCCGAGGTTGTCAGGACTGGTCGTGGCCATGCCCAGACCCTAGGGCATGTCGCGCCCGGTGCACTCAGTCGGTGGTGAGCATCCTCAGGTGCCCCTTGCGGGCCACCTCGCGACCGGGCTCACGCGGCGCCTCGACCGGCTCGCGCCGGACCGGGCGGGCGGCCTCGCGGACCGCGTCGGCGAGCGCGAGCAGGTCGTCGTTGCTGGGGCCGGGCTGCTGGGTGCCGAGGGAGAGCCGGACCACCTCCCAGCCGCGGGGGGCCGACAGCCGCTCGCTGTGGACGTCGCACAGGTCGTAGGCGTGCGGCTCGGCGTACGTCGCCAGCGGGCCGAGGACGGCGGTGGAGTCGGCGTACACGTAGGTCAGCGTGGCGACCGCGCGCCGGCCGCAGGCCGTGCGCGAGCAGGTTCGCAGGCTCTGCGGTCCCGCGTTCGCCGTCACACTCACGGCGCAGACGCTACCGCCCCCACGGTCGAGCGGTGGATAGGCTCGCTGGTGTGACGGAGCGCGATGAGCTGGTCCCCCGCCGACGCCGCGACCGGCGCGGGCGCGGGATGCGCGGTCCGGCGGTGCAGCCGCTGGCCGCGACCGGGCACCGGCCGCCGTTGCCGCGCAGCCGGCGCGAGGTGTTCGACAAGATCATGCTCGACGTCGTCACCGACATCGACGCGCGCTGGTCCGAGCACCTCGGCCTGGTGGAGTACGCCGTCGAGGACGCACCGCAGCTGCCCGACGACTGGGACTCGGGGCGCGTGCCGCTGTCCTCGCTCGTGCGCGGCTCGGGCACGACGCCGACCCGGCTGGTGGTGTTCCGCCGTCCGCTCGAGCACCGCGCGGCCGACCGGGCCGACCTCGAGGCCATCGTGCTGGCGCTCGTGGTCGAGCAGGTCGCCGAGCTGCTCGGCATCGAGCCGCACGACGTGGACCCGCGCTACCCCTCCGACCTCGACGACGACTGAGGCCCGGGGCCAGCGGGAGCGAGGGGTCAGTCGGGCGAGACGACCGGGATCCGGGCGTGGGTCTCGGCCGGCCGCAGACGCAGCGTCGCGAGGCCCGGCTGGGCGCCGCCGGTCGGCATCGAGACGACCCCTGCGATCCGGGTGTTGCGGGGCTCGACCGCCACGAGGACGGCCTCCGGCGGCAGCGCCAGGGACGCGGCCCGGTCGGGAGCGACCTCGACCTGGTCCTCACGCAGGACCGTCCCGTCGGCGTCGTACGACGTGACGTGGACGACGCCGGTGCGCAGGGCGTGGCCGAGCAGGAGGGTCTTCTCGCCCGTCGGCAGCACCGCGGCCGTGGGCTCGCGGACCTCGATCGCAGGCGCGAGCAGGACCAGGTCCTTGCGCGACACCAGCCGCACCGACGCCACGACCGGGTCCTCGGACTCGACGACGAGACCGACCACCCCGGTGCCGTTGTCGCCGGAGAGCAGCGGGCCGAGGTCGACCTCCTGCATCGCGTGCGGCCCGACGGCGACCTCCGGCGCATCGGTGGGGGTGAAGGTCGCCTCGGCGGTCACCAGCCGGACCCGCGCCCGGACCTCGTCGTCGCCCGGGTTGGCCACGAGCAGCGAGGCGCCGCGCGCGCCCGCCGGTAGGCCCAGGATCAGGTTGTCGGTGTCGGGCGCGGCCTGCGTCGGGAGGAAGTCGGTGGTGACGCGGCCGCGGCCGAGCTGGTCCCGCGTGGTGCGGGCGGTCAGGGTCACCCGGCCCCGGGTCACGGTGACGTGGGCGGCGGTCAGCTCGCGACGCGGCGCCGAGGCGGCCAGGTCGATCCGGTGCACGCCGTGCGCCGGGACCTGGATGCCCCGCAGGGCGGGCTCCTCGACCGGACCGTCGGCGTCGGACAGCGCCACGTCGACGACCGCCTCGCCGTCGTCGGGGTTCACCAGCTCGAGGGTGGTGGCGTAGCGGGCGGTGGCACCGAGGCCGACCAGCCACTCGTCGTACGCCGGGGCGCGGCACTCGGGGACGGCCAGCGGGTCGTCGCGGCCGGCGACGACGCCGGGGGCGGCAGCGCCGCGACCGTCGAGGACGACCGGACCCGAGCTGTCCGGTACGACGGCCGAGCCCGCCGTGTCGGCGGTGACCGGAGCCCCCGGGACCGCCTCGGCACCGTCTGCCGGGGCGGTGAGCACCTCGAGCTCGCCGCCGGCGACACCGGGCGCGCGGCCGACCCGCGTCGAGCTCGTCGCGCGGGTGCCGCCCGGGCACACGACGGTGGCGGAGGTGAGCTCGGCGGTGCCCGGCGGCTGCGGCCCGGCGACGGGCGACTGCTCGTCGCCGATCGCCCCGAGCGCGAGGGCGACGACGGTGGGCAGCAGGATCGCCAGGGCCACCAGGACGTCGACCCGCCGACGGCGGACGACTGCCGCGCGGCGGCCTGCGGGCTTGGACTCACTCATCGCGGTTCCTTCGCAGCGGCGGGAGGGCGAGCACGACCAGCACCGGGATCGCGGCGGCCTGGACGAGCAGCAGGATCCAGCGCAGCCAGGCGTGGTGGCTCGGCAGCGGTCCCGGTTCGGGGCTGACCTGCCAGGCGCGGGTGCCCCGCTCGGAGCTGGCCTGGACGAGGCCGGTGGTGGCGTCGAGGCTGGCGGCGACCGACCCGTCGGCGGGTGCCGCCTGGACGATGTAGAGGATGCCGAGGTCGGCGAGACGGGCCACCGCGTCCGGGTCGGGCGAGGTGACCAGCGAGCGGATGGTCGCGGTGACCTTCGTGTCCTCCGGCGTGAGCGCGGCGATCTCGTCCTCGCCGACGGTCGGGCCGTCGCCGCGGTGGACGTCGTACCGCAGGCCGGTGTCCTTGCTGCCGCGCAGCACCAGGACGCCGTTCTGGTCGGCCTGCTCGGCGCGCTGGGCCATGTAGACGGGGACGTCGGAGGCCGGCGGGTCGTCGAGCTCCTCGGCGCCCCAGCCGGCGAACCAGACCAGACCGATGAGCGGGGCGACCAGGCCGACGACGCCGGAGAGCGCCAGCACGGCCTGTGCCGGCTTCGCCTGGTCGCCGAGGTGGTGCAGCGAGAGGCCGCCCAGCACGATCGCGGTGATCCACGCGCCCTGCAGCATCAGCAGGACGGCGCCGAGGCCGGGCTGCTGGCCGGCCGGACCGGCGATGTCGATGGTCGTGACGGCCAGCGGTACGGCGACCACGGCGCTCACCGCAGCGACCAGCCAGCACACGACCACCGGGATCCGGGTCGCGCGCGGCACCAGCGCCAGCGCAGCCAGCACCGGCAGCACGTAGCCGACCGGCACCGGGGCGCCGAGGCCGCCGAGGCGGCCGGCGAGCAGGTCCCAGCCGGAGGTGGCCGCGGTCGGCCAGCGACCGATGTCGAGCACGGTGCCGGCGATCCCGCCCTCCAGCAGGGCCGGCAGCCACCACGGCAGCAGCACCAGCAGCGGCACCGCGAGCGCGAGCAGCGGCGGCCCCCAGACCGACCTGTCGCCGGCCTCGCTGGGCAGCAGTCGCACGGCGCAGCCGAGCAGCACCCCGATCAGGACCGCGACGACCAGCCACGCCGGGGGCGCGACGGCGCTCAGCAGGGCGAGCGCGAGGCCGGTGCGCCAGCCGGCGCGCCAGCGGTGGTCGGCGTCGGGATCGGCGAAGCCCAGCGCGGCGTGCGCCATCCACGGCAGCACGGCCGCCGCGACGACGATCCCCCAGCGACCACCGCCCCAGGCGCCGGCGACCAGCGGCACCAGCGCCCAGGTCACCGAGCCCCACAGCAGCAGCCAGCGCGGTGCGCCGTACGGCGTGACGAGGCGGCCGACCACCCGCAGGAAGCGCCAGGCGCCCCACAGCCCGAGCGGCGCGGCGAACGCCATCAGCAGGGACATCAGCAGCGACGGGCCGAACGGGAGGCCGAGCACTGCGAGCGGCAGGACGTACGGCGGCGCCGGCACGTCGCTGCCGAACCCGATCGGGTGCCGCCCCTCGAGGTGCAGCGCCCACCACTCGCCGACGCTGCCGGGCGCGGGCGACAAGGCCCCGCCGGCGACCCCGCCGACGACGTCGCGCACGCCGATGAGCAGTGCCAGCACGGTGATCGCGGTCGCGACCGCGACCGGGTTCGTCAAGAAGCGGACGACGATGCCGGTGTCGGCGAACTCCTCGTCCTCGTCGCGGTGCCGGGCGGCGGGCGGGGCCGTGGCGGCGTCGCGCTCGGCGGCCGCGATCCGCCTCCGGTCGGCGACGTCGGCCGCCTGGTTGGTCGCTGCGGCGACGAGGTCGGAGGCGAAGTCGAGGCCGTGCCGGTAGGGCAGCCACCACGGGGCCAGCAGGCGTCGTACCCGCGCACGGTCGGTGCCCGCGGCGCCGGCGCCACGTCGTGCCCGGCGGGCCGCCCGGACCTGGCCCGGGTGCCGCAGCACGGAGACCAGGGCGGCGAGCTCGTCCAGCGCCTCGCCGACGGCGCGGACACCGAGCAGGCCGAGCACGCGCAGCAGCGAGCCGAGGGTCAGGCGCAGGACCTGCAGCGGGAGCGTGGCCCCACGGCCGTTGGCGAGCAGCGTGAAGAGCGCGGCGCGGCGCTCCTGGAAGTGGGTGTGCCGCCCGGTCAGCGGCGTACGACGGATGCCGCGGTGGGCGGCCTCGGCGTGGAAGACGACGGCGTCGGGGACGACCAGCGTGGTGCGGCCGGCCGCGGCGGCGCGCCAGCCGAGGTCGATGTCGTTGCCGAAGATCGGCAGTGCACTGTCGAAGCCGCCGAGCTCCTCGAGCACCTCGCGGCGCACGAGCATGCCGGCCGAGTTGACCGCGAGCACCTCGCGGACCTCGTCGTGCTGGCCCTGGTCGTACTCTCCGCGCTCCAGCCCGGTCTCGCGCCGGCCGGTGCCGCTGATCGTGACGCCCAGCTCGAGGAGCCGGCGCAGCGAGGGCCACTCGCGCAGCTTGGGGCCGAGGATGTCGGCGTCGGGGCGCGCAGCGGCCGCGGCCAGCAGGGCGGCGAGGGCGTCGGGTGCGGGGTTCGCGTCGTCGTGGAGGATCCACACCCAGTCCGGGGCGGTGCCGGTCTCGGCCAGGACGAGCAGGCCCTCGGCGACGGCGTCGGGGAACCCGGTGTCGCCGGCCAGGGAGCGCTGCTCGAGGGACAGGCGTCCGGCCAGTGCGGCCCGGACCAGGTCGGCACTGCCGTCCTTGCTGCCGGTGTCGACGGCCACCACGCGCGCGGGGGGCGCAGTCTGCGCGAGCAGGCCGTCGAGGACCGCCGGCAGCCAGGTGCTGCCGTCGTGGCTGACCAGGAGGACAGCCACCTCGGGTTGTTGCGACACGAGGTCAGACCCTACGACCGACGGCCCGAAGGGGGCGAACCGTCAGCAGGGAGCGACCGCGCGTCGTACGTCTCAGACGGCGCGCTTCTTCAGCTTGCGGCGCTCGCGCTCCGACATGCCACCCCAGATGCCGAAGCGCTCGTCGTTGCCCAGCGCCGCCTCGAGGCACTCGATGCGCACCTCGCAGGTCTGGCAGACCTTCTTGGCCTCGCGCGTCGATCCTCCCTTCTCCGGGAAGAACGCCTCGGGGTCGGTCTGCGCGCACAGCGCGCGCTCCTGCCACCCCAGCTCTTCGGAATCTGCTTCGACCAGGAACAGTTCCCTCACGATTACGCCCCTTACGTCTCGACCCGATGCCCCGAACGACATCTCTGGAATTACATACGTGTCATACCCAAACAGTCAAGGTCGAGTCTGCTATGGGGAGCCCCGTGCTCGCAGCCTTTTTCGGGCACGGCACAGTTGTCCCCCGTGGACTCGACACCTGACGCGACAGCCAGTGGACCCATCGGCCGACCTGCGCGGAAGCTGACCGTCCTCTCGGGCGGCATGGGCGGAGCCCGTTTCCTGCAAGGCCTGCTCCACGGCATCGCCGCTGGAACCCTACCGGGTGTCGCCCCGGACGCCCACGTGACGGTGGTCGCCAACAACGCCGACGACTGGTGGATCCACGGCCTCAAGGTCTGCCCCGACCTCGACACCGTGATGTACACCCTCGGCGACGGCATCGACCTCGAGCGCGGCTGGGGCCGGCGGGAGGAGACCTGGAGCGCCAAGGAGGAGCTGGCGGCGTACGGCGTCGAGCCGACCTGGTTCGGTCTCGGCGATCGCGACATCGCCACCCACCTGGTGCGCACCCAGATGCTCGACGCGGGCTACCCGCTCTCGCAGGTCACGCAGGCGCTGTGCAAGCGCTGGCTGGAGCCGACGTACGGCGACCGGCTGCGCCTGTTGCCGATGACCGACGACCGCGTCGAGACCCACGTCGCCGTCGCCGACGCGGACAGCGCCAGCGGCAAGAGGGTCGTGCACTTCCAGGAGTACTGGGTCCGGCTGCGCGCGGAGGTGCCCGCCGAGCAGGTCGTGTTCGTGGGCCTCGACCAGTCCTCCCCCGCGCCGGGCGTGCTCGACGCCATCACCGGCGCCGACCTGGTGGTGCTGCCACCGTCGAACCCGGTCGTGTCGGTCGGGACGATCCTCGGCGTCCCCGGCCTGCGCGACGCCGTGCGCGCGACCGACGCGAAGGTCGTCGGCCTGTCCCCCATCGTCGGCGACAGCCACGTGCGCGGCATGGCCGAGCAGATGCTGACCTCGATCGGCGTCGAGATCAGCGCGGCCGGCGTCGGCCTCAACTACGGCGCCCGTGCGGCCGGCGGGGTGCTCGACGGCTGGCTGGTCGACGAGCGCGATGCCGCGCAGGTGGCGCGGCTGGAGGCGGCCGGGATCCGCTCGGCCGCCGTACCGCTGATGATGACCGACCACGACGCCACGGCCGCCATGGCCGCCGCTGCGATCGACCTGGTGCGCTGATGGCGCTGAGCGTGACCGCGCCCGACGGCGTGCCCGAGATCCGTCCGGGCGACGACCTCGCTGCTGCCCTGCTCGCCGCGCTCGGACCCGAGGACCTCGTCGACGGCGACGTGCTCGTGGTGACCAGCAAGGTGGTCAGCAAGGCCGAGGGCCGGATCGAGGACGGCGACCGCGAGGTGTGGATCGACGCCGAGACCGACCGCCTGGTCGCCCGCCGCGGCCCGACCCGGATCGTGCGCAACCGCCTCGGCCTGACCATGGCCGCTGCCGGCGTCGACGCCTCGAACGTCGCCGCGGGGTCCGTGGTCCTGCTCCCCCTCGACCCCGACGCCTCGGCCCGCGCGCTGCGAGCCGCGGTCGCCGAGCGGCGCGGCGTCAACGTCGGCGTCGTCGTCACCGACACCGCCGGCCGGGCCTGGCGCGAGGGCCAGACCGACATCGCCATCGGCGCCGCCGGCCTGGCCGTGCTCGAGTCGTTCGCCGGCCGGGTCGACGCCCACGGCAACGAGCTCGCCGTCACCGCCCCCGCCGTCGCCGACGAGATCGCCTCCGCCGTCGAGCTCGCCCAGGGCAAGCTCGGCGCCCGCCCCTGCGCCGTGCTGCGAGGTCGCGCGGACCTCGTCCTCGCCCCGGGCGAGGACGGTCCCGGCGCCCGCGCACTGATCCGCGCCGAGGGCGCCGACCTGTTCGGGTACGGCGCCCGCGAGGCCGTCATCCAGGCGGTCGCCGCCCAGCCGGGCGCACGCACGCCGTTCGGCAGTCCCGTCGACGCCGCGGAGTTCGTCGCCGCGCTCGGCCGCGCGGGGATCACCGCCCACGCGACGGCCCCGGACGTCGTGCACACGGACAGGGAGCGACGCGCGGCCGCCGACATCGTCGCGTTCGCCCACGGATGGCACAGCACGCAGACCGGCGATGTCGACACCGACCTGCGGTTTCGACCGGTGACTCCGTAGACTCACCGCGTTCGCCGCACGGGGCGTGCTCCCGCATGCCCTTCACGACCAAGACGAGGTACCCCGCACGTGGCCAAGTCCAGCAAGTCCGAGAAGTCGGAGCGCCGCCAAGTCATCGACGACATCCGGCGCAAGCAGAAGCGCGCCGACAAGCGCCAGGGCATGGCCATCGTCGGCGTCTGCGTCGCGGTCGCACTCATCATCGTCGGCGCGGCGCTCTACCCGAAGGTCCGCGACATGGTCAACGACCAGAAGTGGAAGGGCAAGAGCGTCGCCGAGATCGGCGCTTCTGCCAGCGTGTGCGGCAAGATCACCGAGAAGGAGGCCACGGGCAGCGGCGAGCACGTCCCCGAGGGCCAGCAGGTCGACTACAAGGACGCCCCGCCCGCCTTCGGCGCCCACTGGAACGTGGCCGGCGTCGCTCCCACCCCGATCGGCGACCGCTTCTACACCGAGGACTCCCGCCCCGAGCTCGAGGCGCTCGTGCACAACCTCGAGCACGGCTACACGATCCTGTGGTACGACACCACCGCCAACGACGACTCCTCCGAGATCTCGGCCATGCGCGCCATCGCCAAGATCATGGACGCCAACGACACCAACCAGCGACTGAAGTTCAAGGTCGCCCCGTGGACCAAGGCGGACGAGAAGGAGGTCGGCAAGTTCCCGAAGGGCCAGCACATCGCCTTCACCCACTGGCGCGTCGACCCCGACACCCAGAAGCAGTACGGCTCCTGGCAGTACTGCTCCGAGGTCAGCGGTGCCGCACTGAGCACGTTCATGGACAAGTACCCGTTCACCGACGCCCCGGAGCCCTACGCGTACTGAGTCGTTTGGCGCTCGCTTCGCTCGCGCATGTCGGGCGCCCTTTGGCGCGTGATCTTCCCTCGCTGCGCTCGCTCCCTCGTTCCTCGGTCGCTCGCTCCGCTCAGTCCAGATCACGCGGGGCGCCCGACAGAGAGCACTCAGCCGAATGTCGTGCGGTCGCGCACGACATTCGGCTGATTCTCGTCGCGCCGCCCGCCGTTTCTGGACGGAGGAGCGAGCGAGGAACGAGCGAGCGGGGGAGGAAGAAACGGCGTCACAAGGCGGCGCGACATGCGCGAGCGAAGCGAGCGCCAAACCAACACCGTGAGTCGCTCACGTAGCGCACCACCCACGCGCACCACCCACGCGCACCACCCACGCGCACCACCCACGCGCACCCGCCACGAGCACCCGTCGCCAGCACTCGCCCCGTCACACCAGGTCCGCGCGCCCCTGCTCCTTCAGCGCGGCGACCACGTTCTTGACCTCCTGCGCCCGCGCCCGCGTGGTGACGAGCAGCGCGTCCGGGGTGTCGACGACGACGACGTCGTCCAGCCCGATCACCGCGACGGTGCGGCCCGAGCGCGGGACGACGATCCCGCTCGCACCGATCAACTGGGTCAGGGTCTCGTCGCCGAGGACGCTGCAGGCGTCGTCGTCGCCGAGGAGCGTGGCGAGCGAGTCGAAGTCGCCGATGTCGTCCCAGGCGAAGGTCCCGGGGATGGTGACCACCTTGCCGGCGGCGGCCGCGGGCTCGGCCACGGCGTGGTCGATGGCGATCTTCGGCAGGCTCTCCCACAGCTCACCCAGGCGCTCCGGGGCGGCGGCGATGGTGCGCAGGGTGGCCGCGAAGCCGGGGTCCTGCTCGGCCAGCAGGTCGAGCAGCACCGTCGGGCGTACGACGAACATGCCGGCGTTCCACCGGTACTGACCGGTCGCGAGGTACTCCTCGGCCACCGGGACCGACGGCTTCTCCACGAACTCGACGACCCGGCGCGCGGACGGGTGACCGGGCAGCGGCTCGCCCTGACGGACGTACCCGAACGCGGACGAGGCGAAGGTCGGCTCGATGCCGATGGTGACCAGCCAGCCCTCGCGGGCGGCGGCGACGGCCTCGGCCACGGAGGCGCCGAAGCGCTCCGGGTCGGGGATCACGTGGTCGGCCGCGAAGGAGCCCATCACCTCGGCGCCACGGGCCTCGAGCAGGGCGGCCGCCAGTCCGATGGCGGCCATCGAGTCCCGGGCCGACGGCTCGGCCACGACGGCGTCCTCGGGCAGCGTCGGGAGCTGACCGCGGACGGCCGCACGGTGCGCGGCGCCGGTGACGACGAGGATCCGGTCACCCGCGAGCGGGGTGAGCCGGTCGTGGGTCTGCTCGAGCAGGGTGCGACCGGCGCCGGTGAGGTCGTGGAGGAACTTGGGAGCGTGCGAGCGCGACAGCGGCCACAGCCGCGTCCCGGCACCGCCGGCGGGGACCACGGCCCAGAAGCCGGGGATCTCGTCGAGGACCATGGCCGCACCCTATGGCCCACCGGTCAACCGCCGAACCCTAGGCTCGGGACGTGACGACCCCGACCACGTTTCCCGCTGTCCTGGCCGCCCGCCTCCGCACCGACCCGGGCCAGCCGCTGGTGACCTTCTACGACCAGGCGACCGGCGAGCGGGTCGAGCTGTCGGTCACCACGTGGGCGAACTGGGTGGCGAAGGCGAGCTCGCTGCTCGTCGACGAGCTGGGCCTGGAGCGTGGCGACCGGATCGCGGTCGACCTGCCGCCGCACTGGCTCGGAACCGTCTTCCTCGGCGCGGCCTGGAACTGCGGCCTGGTCGTCACGACGAGCGCGGACGCCGCCCCCACCGATCTCGCCGCCGTCGTGTGCGGACCCGACACCCTGTCCGCGTGGGCTGAGCGGACCGGCGAGCTCGCGGTCCTGGCCTGTGCCCTGCTGCCGCTCGGCGTCCGGTTCGCGGAGCCGGTCCCGGCCGGCGTGACCGACGTCGGCATCGACATCTGGTCCCAGCCCGACGCCTTCACGGCATGGGACCCGCCACAGGCCGACGACCTGGCCCTCGAGGTGGGGGACCGGACGCTGAGCCAGGCCGGGCTGTGGAGCGAGGCGGCCGTCACCGGTCTGGTCGGCAACGGCCGCCTGCTCGCGGTCGCCGACCCCGTCGCGGAGCCGGCGATCCTCTGTGAGCCGCTCCTTGCAGGCGGCTCACTCGTCCTGGTCGTCCGGGCCGAGCCGGAGCGGCTCGAGGCGACGTACGTCGCCGAGCACGCCACGGCCCGCTTCCCCGCCTGAACGACCAGGACGGATCGGTTCGCGGGGTCTAGCCCGCGAGGTCGAACTTCTTGCGCTTCTTCAAGAAGATGGGCGAGCCGAACTTCTTGGCCTTGGTCTTCTCCAGGGCGTAGACCGCTCCGGTCGCCTTGCTGCGCACGACGACGACCTTGCCACCGCTGGCCATCGGGCCCAGGCCGATCACCCAGTCGTAGCCGGGGACGCCCGACTTCATGGCCTTCGCGGCCGCCCACCCACCGGGCAGGATGCCGGTGTAGAGCGAGAGCGCCGTCCCGTCGCTGACGAGGGCGTCGGGCGACCCGTCCTTGTTCCAGCGTCCGACCGGGACGAGTCGCTTGCCCGGGACCGGGCCCGCTGCGGGCACGGCCGCCTGGAAGCCGTTGACACCGTTGCCCGGGTAGACCTGCATCTGGCCGCCCTTCGGCTGGCCCATCAGGTCCGGCAGCTTGTCGCCGGTCATGTCCCCGACGGCAGCGAGCATCTTCACGCCGCCGAAGCTGCCCGGCAGCACCTGTGCGGGCTGGAACGTCCCGCCACCGGCGCCACGGAAGAGCACCGGCGCCTTGTCGCTCTTGCGGATCACGATCAGGTCGTTGAGCCCGTCGCCGTCCCAGTCGCCGACGCGGAGCACCTGCTTGGCCCACGGCACGTAGACGTTGGTCTTCACCGTCGCCGCGATCGCCCACCGGCCACCGACCCGGTCGAGGTCGTGGAGGAACAGGCGGCCCGTCGAGGCCTTGCGGACGACCACGTCCGGGTTGGCCGAGCCGATGTAGTTGCCGTTGAGCTGGCCGAGGAGCGCGCCCTGCTGGATCTGGGCGGCGAGCGCCCGGATGGCCGGGATCTGCGCGTACAGGTACTTGCCGGGGCAGGCCGTCTTGCCGGCGTCACGGTGTCCGTTGATCGCGGCGAACCTGCTCTTGCCGACCTGCTGGCTCATCGAGGCGGCGTCGACGCCGGACAGGGAGAGCTTCCACGCGAACAGGGCGCCGTACGCGTTGATCATCTCGGGGGTCGGCTGCGCGGTCTCGTAATTACCGATCGCGGACATCGCGAAGGAGTAGTCGTTGTAGCCGAGGGTGTGGGCGCCGACGACCGGCTTGTCGATGCCACCGGCACGGCCTTCCCAGATCCGGCCGAACCGGTCGACGAGGAAGTTGTAGCCGATGTCGCTCCAACCCCGGGTCTTGACGTGGTACTTCCAGATGCCGCGCAGGATCGCCGGGACGTCCTCGGGCCGGTAGTCGTTGGCGTTCACCGTGTGGTGGACGAAGCCCGCGCTGATCGTGCCGTACTTCGGCTTGTAGCTGGGGTCCTCGGGCGCGCCCCACTGGGCCCGCGAGTAGATCTGCGGCTGCGGCGCACCGGTCGTGGCGGCCTGCATCGCGATCGCGCCGTCCGTCCCGGGTCGCGCGTTCGCCTGGCCCGAGGTGGTCGCGGCACCGGCACCCGAGGAGAGCGCCGGGCCCTCCTTCGCGGTGGCGGACGGCGTACCGGGGTCGATGACGGCGACCTGCAGGTCGGCCGGCGCGACGTCGGCGGTCTCGACCCGGACCTGCACCTGGTCGACGTCGCCGACCAGGACCGGCTCGGTGCCGGGGCGCGTGTGCTGGCCCTCCTCGCTGTCGGGGTCGGGGCCGTGCTCGTCGTGGTAGTCGGCGGCGGTCCAGCCGCTCCAGGTGTCACCGGTACGGGTGCGGACGTCGACCGTGATCCCGTCCTCGGGGACGGCGGCGCCGTGGGCCCAGGTGACGCCGACGGTGCCGTAGCCCTCGACCGGCAGCGCGTCGCTCGTGACCTTGTCACCGCCGTCGGCCAGCTCCTTGACGCTGCCGTGCAGCGTGACCCGGCCGCTGACGGCGCTCGGCGACGGGGTGAGCGAGTACGACGTCACGGTCGGGTCGACCGTGGCGGTCGGGACCGTCAGCGGGGTGGTCGCGGCCTGCAGGCTGACCGTGCCGGGCAGGGTCGTGGCGCCCGGCTCGGCGGGGCGGACCTCCATGGTCACGGTGCGTGCTGCGGGCGTGAGGACGGCGACGACGACAGCCAGGGCCAGCGCCTGCTGGCACAGCGTCACGAACCGGCTCCGCCGGGTGTGCTCGGGGATCTCCGTGGGGTACGGCGACATGGTTCTGCTCCAGACGTGTGTGCGGGGAAGGTGTCACACGAGTAGCAACTTTCACATGCGTCACACGAGTCTGGGAAGGGAAAGTGAGTAACTACAATCGTGTAATTTCCACTCGACACGCCGATCGCCTGCAAATTTGTAGATCGGCCCGGGACGGCGGTATCTGAGCCGGGCCCGCGCCCTGCACGCCGCCCTGTGCGACGCTGCGCGCATGCTCGCCACCGCTCCGCCACGCTGCCCGGGGTGGGTCCCCGGTCTGGTCCTCGCTGCAACCGTCGCCCAGCTCGGCATGGCTGCGTTAGCCCCCGGGATCGACCGCTTCGACGGCAAGGCCTTCGGCGCCCGCCTGGTCGCCTATCCCCTGCTCATGCTGGTCGTGCCGACCTGGTGGTGGCTACGCGCGCGGCGTGCTCCGGCGCCGGCCGCACCGCCGTGGGGCGCGTTCACCCTCGTCATGCTGCCGTTCCTGGTGGACGTGACCGGCAACAGCCTCGACCTCTACGACGCCGTGGCGTGGTGGGACGACGTCAACCACTTCGCCAACTGGGCACTCCTGTGCGGTGGGCTCGGACTGCTGCTGGCGCCGCGCCTGTCCCCCGCCTGGGTCCTGGTCGTCGCCGTCACCGGCCTGGGAGCGGTGCTCGCCATCGGCTGGGAGGTCGGCGAGTGGGTGAGCTTCATCCGCAACGGCACCGAGCTCGACACGGCGTACGAGGACACGCTCGGCGACGAGGTCCTCGGCACCCTCGGCGGGCTGGCGGCGGCGCTCGTCCTCGCCGTCACCCGGGCACGACGAGGCCCGCTCCCCACCGGGCATGGCGAGTGAGGAGGCGCGAGCGAGCCGCTCGCGCCATCCGCCTCAGATGTCGTTGGCGAGCGAGTCGTCGTCGAGGTCGTCGTCCTCGTCGTAGCGCAGGTAGTGGACCGCCTCGACCGGGTCGCCGTCGAAGCCGAGGCGTCCCTTCTCCAGGACCAGGACGCGGTTGCACATCTTGATGACCGACTCCGGGGAGTGGCTGACGTAGAAGAGGGTGCGGTCGCCGCTGTTGCGGATCTCGCGCATCTTCTTCATGCACTTGACCCGGAACGGCTTGTCACCGACGGCCAGCACCTCGTCGGCCAGGAAGATGTCGGAGTCGACGTGGATCGCGATGGCGAAGCCCAGTCGTGCCTTCTGGCCGGAGGAGTAGTGGCCGACCGGTCCGTCGAGGGTGGCGCCGAGGTCGGCGAAGTCGACGATCGAGTCGAACTTCCGCTTGATCTCCTGCTCGCTCATGCCCAGGATCGCGGCGTTGAGGTACAGGTTCTCGCGCCCGGTGAGCTGGTTGTGGAAGCCGGCGCCGGTGGCGATCAGGCCCGCGATCCGCCCGCGGGTGAGGATCGAGCCCTCGTCGGGCCGCATCACGCCGTTGATCATCTTGAGCAGCGTGCTCTTGCCGGAGCCGTTGAGCCCCATGATCCCGACCGACTCGCCGATGTCGACGCTGAAGGACACGTCGTCGACGGCGCGGAAGGTCTCGCCTGTCTTGCGGCCCTTGGCCTTCGCGACCGTGACCTCCTTGAAGGTGCGGTGGTAGCGCAGGGTGAAGTACTTGGTGGCGTTCTCCACCACGATCGACTTGGCCATCAGAGGCGCTCCGGGATCTTGTTCTCGAGACGGCTGAAGACGAACTGGGCAGCGGCGAGCACGCCGACCGACGCGACGAGGATGATGAAACCGTGCACGATGAGGTGGTCGGGCATCGCTCGGACCGCCTCGTGCCCCGGCGGCACGGTGCCGACCCAGAACGCCCGCTGGAACAGCAGGACGGCGTCGGCCAGCGGGTTGTAGAGGTAGTACTGGGCGAAGCGGCCGAACCGGTCGTCGACCATCGAGTACGAGTACATCATCGGCACGCCCCAGCGGACGAAGTTGTTGAAGACGCTGACGATGTTGCCGAAGTCGCTGAAGAAGACGTTGGCGGCGCTGAAGAAGAGCGCACCGGCGAGGCCGAGCAGGCCGCAGATCAGCAGGCCGAGGACCAGCGCGATCAGGTCGACCGGCTCCGGCATCCAGCCCGACATCAGCGACGCGATGGTGAGGATCACGAGCTGGGGCAGGACGTGGTAGAGCGACACCATCATCGTGGCGACGGGGAACATCTCCCGTGGCATCGCCATCTTCACCACGAGGGCGCGGTTGCGCACGATGGACCGCGTCCCCGCCCCGAAGGTCTCGGTGAAGAAGTGCACCACCGTGAGCCCGGCGAAGAGGTGGATGGCGAAGTTCGGGATGTTCGCGTGCAGGTTGAAGATGTACCCGACGACGAAGAAGTAGATGAAGAACTGCGTCAGCGGGTTGATGTACGACCACAGCAGGCCCAGGAACGAGCCCTGGTAGCGCGCGCTGATCTCGCGGGTCACCAGCAGCCGGAGCAGGTAGCGGCGCCGGAAGACCCCGAGCAGGCCGTTCTCCGCTGACGGCGGTCGCAGCGGCGGGAGGCCGGGCTCGTCGTCGTCGATGGCCCGGGCGCCGGGTGCGTCGGTGGTCATCGGCCCTCCCCCTCGGTCACGTCGCTCCCCTCGATCCACGGAGCGAAGGTCTTCTCCCAGGTGTCGGGCGAGGTGATGTCGCCGAGCGCCGAGCGGTACTGCGCGGCGATCTCGTCCCAGTCGCGCCGGAACCGGTTGTGGAGCTGGACGGTACGACGGACCAGCGCCTTGTAGCGCTCGCGGTCGCGCTGGTAGAGCGCCGCGGAGGTGCCGTCGTTCATCGAGACGATCGCGGAGTCGAAGCCCGCGATCCGGTACCACTTCGCGTCCATCGCACGGATCTCGACCTCCGGGAACTCGCGGGACAGGTCACGCGGCTTCTTCAGCTGCCGGATCGGCGCCAGGCCCGCGGTGATCGCCTTGGACAGGCGGCCGGGGACGTCGCTGAGGTCCTTGCCCTTGCGCGGGGGCTTCTCGCGCCGCACGGGCGGGAAGTCGTCGGGGTCGGCGTGCAGCTGCGCGTCGGAGAACTGCTTGCGGAAGGCGTTGACCTCACCGAGGCGGGTGCCGAGCATGCCGTGCAGGCCCTGCGGTCCGGCGAGGACGTCCTCGAGCGCCTGGATGCGCAGCTCCACCGTGGAGTACTGCATGGAGACGAGGTGGGCCAGGTCGAAGGCGAAGCTCTCCTGGAGCAGCCGGCCACCACGCGGGTAGCCGGAGTGCAGCAGCGCCGCGACGAACCGGTTGCGCTGGTGGAAGTAGGCCTGCCAGTCGAGGGCGTCGTTCTTGTCGGTCCACGGGACGTGCCAGACCGCGGCCCCCGGGAAGGTGACGGTGGGCACGCCGGCCGCCTTGGCGCGCAGGCCGTACTCGGAGTCGTCCCACTTGATGAACAGTGGCAGCGACAGGCCGATGTCCTCGAGCACCTGGCGCGGGATCATGCACATGAACCAGCCGTTGAAGTCGACGTCCTGGCGCTTGTGCAGCCACCGCGCGGAGCGCAGGTTGCGGGCGCCGAAGTCCCAGTCCTGGAAGCCGTCCTTGGGCGACATCCACCAGAACCGGTAGGGCTGGACGATCTCGCCGAAGCTGTGCAGCCGGCTCTTGGCGTAGAGGCTGAACATGTGGCCACCGACGATGGTCGGACGCTTGGCCAGGTCGCCGAAGGTGACCGCGCGGATGATGCCCTCGGGCTCGCAGACGACGTCGTCGTCCATCATCATCGCGTACGTCGCGGTGCCCTTACGCACCGACTCGAGCTGACCGCGGGCGTAGCCGCCCGAGCCGCCGAGGTTGCCCTGCTGGAGCACCTTGAGCCGGCCGTCGAGGCCGGCCTCGGCGCCGGGGAAGAACTCGCTGTCGCGGACCAGCTGGGTGCCCTGCTCCATCACGAAGACGGTGTCGAGGTAGGGCAGCAGCTCGGGGGTGCCGAGCTGGGCGAGCAGCTTGGCGCAGAAGTCCGGGCGGTTCATCGTGGTGATCGCCAGGTCGACGGTGCCGTGCTCGGCCCGGTCGGCAGGGACGGCGGCGGTCCACTCGGCCGACTCGACGGTGACGTCGCCGTGACCGGCCACGACGTCGTACCAGTACCAGCCGCCGTCGATGAACGGGCCGAGCGGCAGCTGGAAGGTGAGCGTGGTCGGGCCCTCGGCCTCGGTGACGCCGCTGTCGACCTTCTGCTGGCGTCCGTTGGCCATCGACTTGTTGACGATGACGGTCGCGCCCGAGCCGCGGACCGTGACGGTCAGCGTGACGGCGTCGACGACGCTCCACCGGCGCCAGTAGCTGGCCGGGAACGCGTTGAAGTAGGTGCCGAACGACACCTTCTCCCCCGACGGCACCAGGACGGCGGTGCGGGAGAGCACCTGGTCGGGCCGGACCGTGCGTCCGGTCGCGGTCTTCTGCCGGATCGAGGCGTTGTTCAGCTCCTTGGCCGCACGCGACCCGCCGACGACGTACTTGTCCTCGTCGAGGTTCGGCTCCTCGCAGTCGAGGTAGAGCGGCAGGACGTCCGGGTCGGTGTCCAGCGGCAGGATCTGGCGCTGCAGCAGGCGCTGCACCGTCCCCGTGTCAGCGGTGCTCATGCGTCCACCCCACCACTCTTGAGCTCGGCACCGTCGGCGAAGTGCGGCTTGAGCTTGTTGTCGTACATGGAGAGCGCCGAGGCGATCGCCATGTGCATGTCGAGGTACTTGTAGGTGCCGAGGCGGCCGCCGAAGAGCACCATCGGCTCCTTCTCGGCGAGGTCGCGGTACTTGAGCAGCTTGGCCCGGTCCTCGGCCGTGTTGATCGGGTAGTAGGGCTCGTCGCCCTCCTCGGCGAACCGGCTGTACTCGCGCACGACGACCGTGCGGCCCGGCTTGTACGACGCCGCCCGCTCCGGGTGCAGGTGCTTGAACTCGAGCTCGCGGGTGAACGGGACGTCCGCGTCGTTGGCGTTGACGACGCCGGTGCCCTGGTAGTCGTCGACGTCGAGCGTCTCCTGGACCAGGTCGACGGTGCGCCACGACAGGCGACCCTCGCGGTTGTCGAAGTACTCGTCGACCGGGCCGGTGTAGACGATCGGGACCTTGCCCTTGTAGTCGTCGGCGACGTCGAAGAAGTCGGTGTCGACCCGCACCTCGATGTTCGGGTGCTCGGCCATCCGGGACAGCCAGGCGGTGTAGCCGTCGACCGGGAGGCCCTCGTAGGTGTCGTTGAAGTACCGGTTGTCGAAGTTGTAGCGCACCGGGAGCCGGGTGATGATGTCCGCGCTCAGCTCGGTGGGGTCGGTCTGCCACTGCTTGGCGGTGTAGCCCTTGATGAACGCCTCGTAGAGCGGGCGCCCGATCAGGCTGATCGCCTTCTCCTCGAGGTTCTTCGCGTCCTTGGTGTCGATCTCGCTGGCCTGCTCCGCGATGAGCGCCCGGGCCTCGTCCGGCGTGTGGCTCTTGCCGAAGAAGCTGTTGATCAGCGCGAGGTTCATCGGCAGGGAGTAGACCTGCCCCTGGTAGCGACCGAACACCCGGTGCTGGTAGCTGGTGAACTCGGTGAACCGGTTGACGTACTCCCACACGCGCTCGTTGCTGGTGTGGAACAGGTGGGTGCCGTACTTGTGCACCTCGATGCCCGTCTCGGGGTCGAACTCGCTGTAGGCGTTGCCCCCGAGGTGGTAGCGGCGCTCGAGGACCAGGACCTTGAGCCCGAGGTCGGCAGCGCACCGCTCCGCGATGGTCAGGCCGAAGAATCCGGAGCCGACGACGACCAGGTCAGGGAGGTCGGGGTTCGACGAGGTGAGAGACACGATCGGTGAGTTTACGGACCCACTGCGCCGATCCCCATTCGGACGCGCGGCCATGCCCTGTTCACCCACTGGGGGAGGTGACGAATATCCTGTTCTGGTGTATACCCACCAGTCGACCGGACGCGGCGCGCCATCCTTTGCCCTTGCCTGGCTCGCCGGCCTCGGTCTGGCCGTAGCCACGGTGGCGTTCTCCAGGTTCGAGGACATCCCGATCAAGGACCCCGACAGCCTCATCCCGGGCTACATCCGGTTCCCCGCGATCGTCCTCGGTGCCATCGCCCTCGACGTGGTGCCCCACACCTTCATGGCCGCCGGGCGTCCGGGCGGCGGCTGGCTGAGCCGGATCCGCACCGCCTTCCGCACCGTGATGCGGGAGCGCTGGCCGCTGTCGCACTGGAAGTTCGCGCTCAACGGCGTGATCGCGTGGTACCTGTGCTACGCCGCCTTCCGCAACGTGAAGAGCATGGCGCCGTTCGTCCACGAGAAGATCTACGACGACCCGCTGGCCGAGATCGACAAGTTCCTCTTCGCCGGCCACGACCCGGCCGCCGTGCTGCACGCATGGTTCGGCACCGGCATCGCCGCCCACTTCTTCTCGTCGGTCTACATCGTGTGGATCGCGCTGGTCCCGGTGTCGATCGCGATCGCCCTGGTCTGGACCCGGCAGACGCGCGCGGGTGAGTGGTACGTCACGGCCGTCGCGGTCGACTGGGCGCTCGGGGCGCTGCTCTACGTGCTGGTCCCGACGGTCGGACCGATCTACTCCGACAGCAGCACCTTCGCGGACCTGCCCGACACCTACGTCAGCAAGCTCGCCGACTCGATGTGGACCGACCGGGTCGACACCCTCGCCACCCACGGCGAGTCGGGCCTGCAGACGATCGCAGCGTTCGCGTCCCTGCACGTCGGCATCATGATGACGATCTGCCTCATCGTGCAGGCGGTCAAGCTGGCCCGCTGGGTCCGGATCGGCGCGTGGACCTTCTTCGGCCTGACCGTGCTCGCCACTGTCTACCTCGGCTGGCACTTCTTCGTCGACGTGATCGCCGGCGCCGCGCTCGGAGCGTTCGCGGTGTGGATCGCCGGCATCGCGACCGGCAACCGGGTCGGCCTGCGTGTGCGCCTGGTGCCGGAGGTCAGCGAGTCGGGAGAGCCCGCATCCGCCAGCCATCCCGAAGCGCTCGCGTCACGTTCGCTGCCTCTGCCCGACCGCCCCGCAGCGGACTGAGCAGCACCACGACCAGTGCGATCAGCGCGGGCTTGAGCCGCACGAGCAGGTTCTCGCCGTACCGGAAGTGCACGACGAACAGGTTGCGGTACATGTAGTACCCCTTCCAGCCGGCGAGGTCGTGCTGCTGGTCGAAGTCGAGCTGGCGCACGAGGACGGCGTCGCGCACCGCCCGGATCGCGAAGCCCGCGCGACGGGCCCGGATCGCGAAGTCGACGTCGTCGTAGAAGATGAAGAAGGACGCGTCCGGCAGGCCGATCCGGTCGATCACCTCCCGGCGGACCAGGAAGCCCTCGAAGGCGACGTTCTCGACCTCGACGCTGGCCGGCATCGCCGCACGACTGGCGTACGTCGAGTCGATGCTCGCCGTCTTCGGCCGGATCGCGAGCGGGTTGCGCAGGTCGAAGCGCAGCGCCGCCTTCTCGACGAGCCTGCCGGTCAGGTCCTCGCGGACCGCGATCAGGCAGGAGCCGTCGGCCTCGAGCAGCCTGGTCAGGCAGTCCGGAGCCGGGACGACGTCGTCGTCCATCAGCCACATCACGTCGAAGCCCCGGTCGTAGGCGGTCTGCAGGCCCAGCCGGAAGCCGCCGGCTCCCCCGAGGTTGTCGGTCGTGTGGATCGGCACCAGACCGGCGAGGGCGCTGCGCTCGAGCACCTCGCGGGTGTGGTCGGTGCTGGCGTTGTTGACCACGAACACCGCGTCCGGCGCACGGTCGAGCGCACCGAGACCGGCCAGCATCCGCTCGAGCAGGTCGGCCCGGTTGAACGTCACGACGACGACGGCCACCCGTGCCTCGGTGGTCGAGGCGCGAGCGGAGCGAGCCTCGGAGCTCACGTCAGGTACCTCCGGTGGCCGGTGAAGTCGCCGCGCAGGCCGGCGGCCGCGGCGCGGGCGCTCAGCGGGATCCGCGCCGGCTGCGGCTTCGTGAACAGGTAGAACCACACGGTCTTCAGCCAGAACAGCAGCACGTGCAGCCAGCCGCGGTAGGTGCGCAGGTTCAGCGTGTTGTTGCGCGCCATGCAGTAGTGCTTGAGGTCGCTCGCGGTGTGGTTGTACGTCGTGCGCCCGAACATCATCGGCGTGCCGAGGTCGTCGGTGGCCGGGTGCAGGAAGTGGGCATCCACGACGGTGGCGACCCGGGCGCCGGCCCGCTGCGCGCGCCACAGGTACTCGACGTCGTCGCCCCAGATGAAGAACTCCTCGCGGGGCAGGCCGATCCGCTCGACCAGCTCGCGGGTGACGAGCACGCCGTTGAACGGGATCACGACGTCGTCGATCAGGCCCTCGCGCGCCGCCGCCTCGACGGCGGCCATGTCGTGCACGACCCGCGTGCCGCCCGGGAGCCGGATCGGGAAGCACAGCCGCGACGGGTCCTGCTCGGCCAGCACAGCCGGGCCGCAGAACTCCAGGCCGTCGCGCTGCTGCCGCTCCAGCAGGAGGTCGAGGCAGTCGAGGGCCGGCAGCCCGTCGTCGTCCATCAGCCACACCAGGTCGGCGCCCTCGCGCACCGCCCAGCCGAGCCCGTGGTGGAAGCCGCCGGCACCACCGGTGTTGGCCGCCAGGGTCTCGTGGCGCAGCCGCTCGTCGTCCAGCCCGGCCAGCCACTCCCCCGTGCCGTCCGTCGAGGCGTTGTCGACGACGAGGATGCGCTCCAGGCCGGCGATCTCCTGCAGCCGCGCGACGAGTCGCTGCAGCATCGCCAACCTGTTGAAGGTCACCACGACGGCCTGGACTCGCACGGCCTAGACCCTAGCGGGGCGGCCGCCGAAAACCCGTGTCGCGGAGGCTGCGCTGGGCTGTACTCCGGACCTAGAGGTCGTCGTCGGTGAGCAGCGCGTCCGGGTCGAGTCGCGGCGGGATCGCCGCGAGCGCGGCCTGGACCAGGGCGGTGCGTGCCTTGACCTCGACCGCCCGGCGCAGCCGCCCCCTGCCGCTGCCGGCAAGACCCTCGACGACCTCGGCGACCTGGCGGTCGTCGTACGTCGGGCGGGTACCGGGGGCGACATCGACGTCGGGCAGGGCGACGAGGACCGGCAGCACCTGGTCGCCGAGCGCGTCGAGCACCTTGAACCGCTGGTAGCGGTCCATCTGCTCCCACGCCGTGTCGACGTCGACGCCGCGCTTGCGCAGGCGCCGGTCGGCGGCCAGCACGACCTTGGCCGCGCCGGCGAGTGCTGCGGTCAGCTCGTGCTCGGTGAAGCGCATGGTCCTACCCAACCTCACCAGGGCGTGTGGTGTCCCGTTACCGTGGCGCTGTGGACACCGCCGCCGTGCTGACCCTGCTCCAGGACGTCGCCGCGGAGGTGATCAACCCCCGGTTCCGCGCGCTCGCCGACGAGCAGGTCACCGAGAAGAATCCCGGCGACCTGGTCACCGTGGCCGACCACGAGTCCGAGGCGCTGATCACCGCGGCCCTGCAGGCGGCCTACCCGGAGGCGCTGGTGCTCGGCGAGGAGGCGATGGCCGCGGACGCCACCTTGCTCGACCGGTTCGCGTCGGCCGACCACGCGTTCACCGTCGACCCGGTCGACGGCACCAAGAACTTCGTGAACGGCTCCCCCGACCACGCGGTGATGGTGGCCGAGGTCCGGGGCGGCGAGGTGACCCGCGGCTGGATCTGGCAGCCCCAGCACGAGGCGTCGTACGTCGCCGAGCGCGGCGCCGGCGCTTGGCGCAACGGCGAGCGGCTCACCGTGGCGAGTGCCGGTGGCGGGGTGCCGTTCCGGACCGCGCGGCGCGCCTGGGTCGGCCAGGAGCTCGGCACGCTCGGCGCCCTGGAGCTCACCTGGGCGTGCTGCGGCGTCGACTACCCGCACCTGATCGCCGGGGACGCCCGGGCACTCGTCTACAGCCGCTCGATGCCGTGGGACCACCTCCCCGGGTCGCTCGTCCTCACCGAGGCCGGCGGCGTGATCGGCCAGCACGACGGCTCCGCGATGCAGCCGCAACGCCTGGCCGGTGGGCTGGTCGCCGCCCCCGACCGGGCGACGTACGACGCCGTGGTGGCGGCGCTCCCGATCTGACCCCCTGACCCCCTGCGCAGCACCCGCCCCCGAGGAGCACTCCATGAACATCGCAGTCCTGGGCACCGGCATGGTCGGTCGGGCGATCGCCGGCCGGCTCGACGAGCTCGGCCACACCGTGGTCGTCGGCACCCGCGACCCCGAGGCGACGCGAGCACGCGACGAGGGCACTGCGTCGTACGCCGCATGGGCCGCCGAGCACCCCCGGATCGGGCTGGCCACCTTCGCCGACGCCGCGGCGGGCGCCGAGGTGGTCGTGTGCGCCACCAACGGCGCCGCCTCCCTCGACGTGCTGGCGCTCGCCGGCGCCGAGCGGCTCGCGGGCAAGGTGCTCCTCGACGTCGCCAATCCCCTCGACTTCTCGCAGGGCATGCCGCCCACGCTGTTCGTCAAGGACACCGACTCGCTCGGCGAGCAGGTCCAGCGGGCCTTCCCCGACGCGCGGGTGGTCAAGACGCTCAACACCCTCAACGCCGACCTGATGGTCCACCCGGAGACCCTGCCGGAGGGGTCGAGCGTGTTCGTCTCGGGCAACGACGCCGACGCCAAGGGCACGGCGACGGCGCTGCTCGAGGAGCTCGGTCACACCGACGTCATCGACCTCGGCGACATCACGACCGCCCGGGGCACCGAGATGATGCTGCCGGTCTGGCTGCGGTTGTACGGCGCGCTCGGCAGCGCGTCGTTCAACTTCAAGATCGTCCGCTGAACCGCTGACGCCCGCGGTCAGCAGGCCGCCGCGACGTCGTCGGTCTCGTTGGCCCGGTAGCCCTGGTTGCGCGATCCGAGCGAGCCGCCGGTGACGGTGCCGGACTGCTGGGCGGGCTGCTCGGTGGCCGGGTCGGTGGCCTGGTCGGTGGTCTGGTCCCCATTGCCACTCTTCGGCTTGCCGGTCTCCGGCGTCGCGCCCTTCCTGGCCGCCTTCGGGTCGCCCTCGGCCCGGTCGATGGCGTTGCGGATCATCTGCTGGACCAGGTCGATGTCGGGGTGCGCGGTGTCGATGCGCGGGGGCACGAGCGAGACCGAGGAGATCTTCTGCGTGCGGGCCCGCAGCGCCAGCTGGACGAAGTCGCTCAGCGCGCCGCCGGGGATGTCGGTCTGGATCATCGCGCTGGACGCCTTGGCGATCTCCTGGAAGTTGGTCAGCGCCTGGGCCGGGCTGACCTGTGAGGCGAGCGCGGAGAACACGCACTTCTGCCGCGCCATCCGCGAGTAGTCGTCGGAGCCCTCACGGGCCCGGGCGTACCAGAGCGCGTCGTGGCCGTTGAGCTTGCGCCTGCCGGGCTCGATGTAGCCGGTGACGTCCTTGCCGAGGCCGCCGACGGGGATTCGCGAGCGGACGTTGAGGGTGACGCCGCCGAACGCGTTGACCAGGCGCTCGAAGCCGCGCATGTTGACCATCACCCAGTAGTTGATGTCGAGGTCGGTGATGCCCTCGATCGCCGAGACGGTGGCGTCGATGCCGGGGTTCTCGGAGTCCTTGAACAGCTGGGTGTGGTCGCCGACCCACGTGCTGACACCGTTGAGGTAGCAGCCGTCGCAGTTGAAGCCCTTGGGGAACTGCTCGGCCATCACGCTGCCCTTGCGGAACGGGAAGTTCTGCATGTTGCGCGGCAGGCCGATCATCACCGTGCGTCCGGTGGTGGCGTCGACGGAGGCGATGGTCATCGAGTCCGTGCGCAGCCCCCAGCGGTCGTTGCCGGAGTCGCCGCCGATCAGCAGGATGTTGTAGCGGCCGTTGTGGGCACTGCCGAGGTCGCCGTCGGCGAACATCGTCAGCCACTCGCGCTGCGCGGCGGCGAGGTGCGCGCCGAAGAGCATGGTGCCGGCGACCGAGAAGCAGAGGATGCCGTTGACGCCGACGACGGCGCGGCGGTGCGGGAGGCGCAGGCTCAGCGGCTGCCCGATCCGCCAGGCATCGACGAAGAGCGCGGCCCAGCCGAGCGCCCCGACGATCAGGTAGAGGCGGATCACCAGCATCACGGTGGGGCTGAAGGCCAGCGTCAGCGCGAAGCCCTTGTCGAACCAGCTCCAGGCGGCGACAGCGAGCAGGGTGGCGAGCGAGAACAGCCAGATCCGCAGCGCGAGCTTGCCGATCGCACGGTTGCCGGCGAGCAGCTGGGCCGAGCCCGGCACCACGAGGGTGAAGGCCATCAGGGTCAGGGCCCGGCGGAACCGCACCCGGGCGGCGCGTTCGTCGACGGGCATCTGCTGAGGCACCCGTCCAGTATCACCAGTCCCACACGCCACTCCGGTGACGACGCGCCGCGGGCGGGTCAGGCAGCAGCGACCGAGCCTGCGAGCCGGGCGATCTCGTCGGCCGAGGCATTGGCACCGGTGCAGACGACCGCCACGGCCCCCTCGACGCCGGTCGCGATCGCGCCGGCCAGCGACGCAGCGCCGGCGCCCTCGGCCAGCGTGTGCGCACAGGTGGCCAGGAGGCGCGCGGCCTCGTCGATCGCGTCGTCGTCGACCAGCACGAAGTCGTCGAGGCGGGCGCGCAGGATCGCCTGGGTCCGGGGATAGCCGGTCGTCGTCGCCAGGCCGGCCGCGCGCGTCGTGGCCGGGGCAGCCTCGATCAGGCCGGTGCGCCACGAGTGCCAGCCGGCGGGGGCTGCCGACGACTGCACGCCGATGACCCGGCAGCCGGGAGCGAGCGCGTCGCGGGCCAGGCAGGCGCCGGCGGCACCGGTGCCACTGCCGATCGGGACGAACAGCGCGTCGAGGGCGGGGGCCTGCCCGAACAGCTCGAGGTACGCCGTCGCGTGGCCCAGCACGATCCGCGGGTCGGTCGGGCACACGAAGGCGGCGCCCGTCTCGGCCGCCAGCGCGCGGGCGTGCTCACCCGCCTCGCCGAGGCTGGCGCCGACGAGCACGACCTCGGCCCCGAGGGCCGCGACCGCGTCGCGCTTGGCCGCCGGGGCGCTGGCCGGCATCACGATCGTGGCGCGGACGCCGGCCAGGCGGGCGCCGTACGCCACCGACTGGGCGTGGTTGCCGGTCGAGCAGGTGACCAGGCCGTGCCGGCGCTCGGCGTCGGTCAGGGTCGCCGAGAGGTGCACGCCGCCGCGGACCTTGAAGGCGCCGGTCGGCTGCACGTTCTCGTGCTTGACCAGCACCGGGCGGCCGAGCGCCTGGTCGAGGAGCGGGTGCGCCTGCAGCGGGGTGACCGGCAGGTGCGCACCGACGACCTCGGCGGCGGCGAGGACGTCGTCGTAGGTGAGGTCGAAGGTCATGGGTCCATCGTCGGCGACCGAACATCCATCGGTCCAATAGTTCCTTTCGACAGGAATGATCGACATGGTCGATCTATGCTGGACCGGTGATCGACCTGCGCCGCCTCGAGGCCCTCGTCGCCGTGCACCGCACCGGCTCGGTGTCGGCGGCCGCGGCCCACCTGCACTACGGGCAGCCGACGATCTCCCACCACCTGCGCCGGCTCGAGGCCGAGACGGGTGCGGTGCTGCTCCAGCGGGTCGGCCGCGGGGTCCGGCTGACGCCGGAGGGCGAGCGCCTGGCCCGCCGCGGCGAGGAGATCCTGGGCCTGCTCGCGCGTGCCGAGGCCGAGCTCGCCGCCGCGACCAGCCTGCAGTCGGGCCGGGTGCGGCTCGCGGCCTTCCCCTCCGGCGCGGCCACCCTGGTCCCCGATGCACTGGCCCTGCTCGCGACCCGGCACCCGGGGATCCAGCTCGACCTGGTCGAGGCCGAGCCGCCCGAGGCCTACGAGCTGCTGCGCGGCGGCGAGATCGACCTGGCCCTCACCTTCGCCTACCCCGACCAGCCCGAGCCCGAGCAGATCACCTCGGTCCCCGTCGTCGACGACCCGCTGCACCTGGTCACGCCCGCCTCGGCCGCGCCGCCCGACGGCGCCGTCGACCTCGCCGGCTACGCCGGGTCGGGCTGGATCACCGGCTGCGAGCGCTGCCGGCGCGAGCTGCTCAGCCTGTGCGCGGACGCCGGCTTCACCCCCGCGATCGCGTTCGCGAGCGACGACTACGTCGCCGTGCAGTCCTTGGTCGCGAGCGGGCTCGGCGTCACCGTGCTGCCCGGGCTGGCCCTGCGTGCCCACCAGAACCGCGACGTCGTACGCCGCCCGCTCGCCGCGCACCGCCGCGTCCAGCTCTCGACGTACGGCGCTCCCCCGCGTCCCGCTGCCGTCGACGCCGTGGCCGCCGCGCTGACCGAGGTGGCAAGGGCCTAGGACCCGGCGCGGATCGCGTCGATCTCCGTGCGTCGCGCGAGCCGGTGGGCCCGGCGCACCTCGGCCTCGTGCATCCGGCGACGGTCCTCGTCGGTCTCCGGCTCGAGCGCCGGGACCGGCCGGCCGTGGCCCGCGCCGTCGACGGCCACGAACACGAAGTAGGCCGAGCCGACGTGCAGCACCTTGCCGGCCGCGTCCCACGGCTCGGTCTCGATCCGGACGCCGATCTCCATCGAGGACCGGCCCACCCAGTTGACCTGGCCGAAGGTCCGGATGATGTCGCCGACCCGGACCGGCTCGAGGAAGGCCATCTCGTCGAGCGCCGCGGTGACGGCCGGGCCCCCGCTGTGCCGCTGCGCCACGACACCCGCCGTGGAGTCGGCCAGCTTGACCACCTCGCCGCCGTGGATGTTGCCCAGCAGGTTGGCCTGCGCCCGCGAGGTCAGCGTGGCCAGCTCGATGCGGGAGTACGACGGCGTGCGTGCCGCGACGATTTCGCTCACGCCGTGACGGTAGCGTCATCGGCATGGCAGGGCGTGGCAACGACACCGGGGGCACCGGCGGCGAGGACTTCGACTGGGTCTACGGGTCCGGCTCGCAGGACGGTCCCCGCGGCTCCTCCGACCCCGAACCCACCCGCCGGATCCCGGTCCAGCGACGACCGGGAGCGACCCCGCCGGGTCCGCCGCCGCCGCCGGTCCGGCTGCCCCCGGCCCAGCAGTACGGCGCCACGCCCGAGCCCGGTGGGCCGCGCCCCTCGGCCCGCCCGCCGAGGCGCGGGCGCTGGACCCGGCCGCGCACCTACGTGCGACTGGTGCTCCTCGTGCTGGTGCTGTGGCTGGCCTTCCTCGTGGCCGTCCCGCTCATCGCGTGGAACAAGGTCGACAAGGTCGACTTCGAGCCCAGCGCCGACCGCCCGGCCGAGCAGCCGGGGACGACGTACCTGCTCGTCGGCAGCGACTCACGCGCGGGCCTGTCCCCGAAGGAGCGCCGCAAGCTCCACACCGGCGACGCCGCCTCCGAGCTGACCGACACCATCCTGCTGCTGCACACCGGCGACGGCCCGACGACGCTGGTGTCGATCCCCCGCGACTCCCCCCTCGAGATCCCCGGGTTCGGGAGGAGCAAGGTCAACTCGGCGTACGCCAAGGGCGGCACGCCGCTGCTCGTCCAGACCCTGGAGAAGGCGACCGGTCTGCGTGTCGACCAGTACGTCGAGATCGGCTTCGGCGGCCTCGTCGGGGTCGTCGACGCCGTCGGCGGCATCGAGATCTGCCCCAAGCAGCGGATCAAGGACAAGGACTCCGGACTCAACGTGAAGAAGGGCTGCCAGGAGGTCGACGGCGCCACCGCGCTGGCCTACTCGCGAGCACGCAAGTACAGCCCGATCTCCGACCTGGCCCGGGTCCAGCAGCAGCGCGAGGTGATCGCGGCGGTCGGCGACAAGGTGCTCTCCCCGTGGTCGGTGCTCAACCCGATCCGCTGGTGGGAGCTCAACGGCGCCGTGCCGGACTTCTTCCGCTTCGGCAAGACGACCGGCCCGGTCGCCGCCGGCAAGTGGGCGCTGGCGATGACCAAGGTCGAGAAGTCGTGCACCGTGCCGCTCGCCCGGGCCGACACCACGTGGGACACCAAGCGCGCGCAGCAGCTCTTCGGCAAGATCGCTGCCGACCGGACCGACGAGATCACCCCCGATCTCTGCACGGCCACCGGCCTCGCCCGCTGACCGCACCCCACCGGAGGACCTCGTGTACGAGACCCTGACCTGGCACGTCGACGACGACGGCATCGCGACGCTGACCCTGCACCGGCCCGACGCGCTCAACGCGTTCGACCTCACCATGGCCCGCGAGCTGCTGCAGGTGTTCACCACCGAAGCCCGCGACGACGCCGTCCGCGCGGTCGTGGTGACCGGCTCCGGGCGTGCGTTCTGCGCCGGCATGGACCTGTCCGCCGACGGCAACGTGTTCGGGCTCGACGAGTCGCTCGCCCCGACGCCCGAGGCCTTCCGGGCGGCGTACGACGAGCCGCCGTACGCGGACGGCGTGCGCGACACCGGCGGCAAGATCACCCTGGCGATCCACGCCCTGCCCAAGCCGGTCATCGCCGCGATCAACGGCCCGGCGGTCGGCATCGGCGCCACCATGACCCTGGCGATGGACCTGCGGCTGGCCTCGACGAAGGCCCGGATCGGGTTCGTCTTCGGCCGACTGGGCATCGTGCCGGAGGCCTGCTCGACCTGGTTCCTGCCGCGCATCGTGGGCATCCAGCAGGCCCTGGAGTGGGTCTACTCGGCCGACATCCTCACTGCCGAGCAGGCCCTGGCGGGCCGGCTGCTGCGCAGCGTCCACGAGCCCGACGAGCTGCTCCCGGCGGCGTACGAGCTGGCACGGTCGTTCGTCACGGACCGCTCCCCCGTCGCGCTCGGCCTGGCCAAGCAGATGCTCTACCGCAACAGCGCGGCCGCCGACCCGCTCGAGGCGCACCTCACCGACTCGCTCGCCATGTTCTGGACGTCGATCGGCGACGGCAAGGAGGGCGTCGCGGCGTTCCTGGACAAGCGCACGCCGAGCTTCAGCGGCAAGGCGTCGCAGCTGCCCCGGATCGTGTGACCCGGCGGGTCACATCGCCATGAAGAGGATCTCCTCGCGGCTGTACTCCCGACCGGGGTGCTCGGCCGCGAGGTGCTCCTGCACCTTCTCGACCAGCTCGTCGTCGGTGTCGGCGCGCAGGGTGGTGTCGCAGGGGCAACGCAGCGAGGGCATCGGGACCTCCGGGAACGGGGAACAGAACGCGTTCCAGTCTAGGGCGACCCGGAGCTCCGGCGACTTCGGCACGAGGCGCCCGTCGGGTTAGCCTCGACGGCGATGCGCAGCCCTGGAGCCCCCGTCCGACGTACCCTCGCGACCCTCGTCGCCGTCCTCGCGACCGTGGCCCTGGCCGGCTGCAACGAGCAGGAGCCCGGCCCCGCGGAGCCCGCGGCCGCCGTACCCACGACCGCACCGCCGACCACGGCCGCTCCCCCGCCGACACCGGCGCCGGAGCCGCCCGCGGCCGAGCAGTCGAAGACGGCGCTGCCCCACGTCCAGCGCACCCAGCGGCCCTACCTCAGGGACAAGGAGGTCTGGCAGAAGGCGCAGCCGGCCCACCTGCAGAACCTGAAGAACCCGCTCGCCGAGCGACGCTGGGGCGTCTACAAGGGCGACCTCGAGCAGACCTGGCGCGCGTACGAGTCCGCCGGCGGGGACACGAAGCGGCTGCTCGGCAAGATCGCGCTGCGCCCCAAGTCGCTGTGGCTCGGCGACTGGAGCGGGTCGCCGGAGCAGATCGGCTCGGTCGTGCGGGAGTACGTCGAGAACGCCTCCGGCGGCGACCCGAAGGTCCTCGTCCAGCTCGCGATCTTCCGGATGGACCCGTGGGAGCACGCCGTCTGCGGCGGTCGTGCCCCGTCCCGCGGCGGTCAGGACACCTACCGGCGCTGGATCGCCAACGCCGCCCGGGCCCTCGGACGCCAGCACACCGCGATCATCCTGCAGCCGGACCTGCCGTTCTGGTGGTGCTCGAACCGCGCGGTGACCAGCTCGCTGATCACCTACGCCGTCAAGACCTTCGCCGCACAGCCCAACACCAGCGTCTACCTCGACGCCGGCGCCGCCGACTGGAGCAGCACCCCGCAGGTCGGCGCGCCCCGCGCCTCCCAGGCCGCCGACCTGCTGATGGCCAACGGCATCGCCGAGGCCCGCGGCTTCGCCCTCAACGCCACCCACTACGTCGGCACCGAGGAGTCCGTCGCCTACGGCGCCGAGCTGGTCCGGATCCTGCGCGCGCGTGGTGTCAAGGGCGTCCACTTCGTCGTCGACACCGCCCAGAACGGCAACGGCATGACCTGGCCTGAGGTCGAGGCCCAGGGCAGCCGGGTCAACGACAACGCCCGCGTCTGCGGCTCGACCTCCGACCGCCGCGGCTGCGTCACCCTCGGCATCCCCCCGACCTCCCGCGTCGGGGACGAGCGCTGGGGCCTGTCGAAGCAGACCAGCCGCGAGGCGAAGCAGTACGTCGACGGCTTCCTCTGGTACGCCCGGCCCTGGCTGTTCATGCAGGCCAACTGGAAGGGCGCCGACCGCGCCATCGGCATGGCCCGCAGCACGGGCTGGTTCGCCCCCTGACCGACCCCGTCGCACGACGGGGTCGGCGCACAGCACACCGGCCGCCCCCGAGGGGACGGCCGGTGGGATGGATCGTGGTGCGTCAGGCGGCAGCCGGGGCGCTGCGGCGGCGGCCGTAGCCGACCCCACCCGCACCCGCGGCGACGAGGCCGGCGCCGAGGACCAGCCAGATCAGGTCCGGGCCACCGGTGTTGGGCAGCGCGCCGCCCTTGTCGCCGCCACCGGCATCGGCAGCGCCGATGCGGAAGCCGGTGGTGTCGGACGACGGCAGGAACCGGGCCGCGTCATCGGGGGTGAGGGCCGCGTGGGCGAGGTAGCCGCCCTTGGGCAGGCGCGGACCCTTGACCCGGATCGGCTTGTCGACGAAGTGCACCGTGGTCGAGAAGACCGGCTTGGCAGCGGCGACCTGGGCCCCACGGGCGGCGTTGCCCCCCGCGGAGACGGTGACCGCGATGTTGCCGGCGGGCGGCGTCGGGTAGTTGGCGCTCGCGCTGACCTCCAGCACGATCGGCTCACCCGGTTCGGCGGTGATGACCTGGATGTGGGTCACGGTCGGGATCTTGACCGTGTAGCCGTCATCCGCACGCGCGGGCGCCGACGGCGCGACAGCGAATGCGGCGGCAAGCGTGGCGAGCGCAGCCAGCTTCTTGAGCACGTGTCCTCCTTGAACTTCCCCATGCAACGACCCGTGGTGTTCAAGGTGACGGGCAGTGCATCGCTCAGCGTAGTGCACATCACCCCTGCCGGGTCAGCCGGCCGCGGACTCGCCTGTGGGCTTCGTCTCAACGAGGTGGCCGAAGACGACCGAGCGGTTGTCGGTGTGGAAGATCTCCGAGCACGTGAGCAGGGTGATCAGGTGGTCCCCCGCGTCGGCGGGCGGCTGGGTGCCGCCGTGAGGGTTCACCGGCTTCGGGTCGAGGACCCAGGTCTGGGTGAACGGGATGACCAGGTCCTGGCCGCCGGTGTCGAGGACGTAGGTGTACGTCGCAGCGCGGGTCTCGACCACCACCTCGTCGCCGGGCTCCAGCGAGGGCAGCTCGGCGAAGGGCTCGCCGTGGGTGACCCGGTGCCCGGCGAGGACGTAGTTGCCGGCAGCACCCGCGTCCGCGGTGTCGGCCATGTGGCCCACCCCTGCAGCGAGCACCTCCTGGCTCGAGCCCTCGAGCACGGGGACCGCGTAGTCCTTGCCGAACTTCGGGATGTGCACGATGGCGGTGGCATTGCCGAAGTCGGTGCGGACGACGTCCTGGCCGTCGCCCCAGCCGGACTGGAGCGCACGGCGTACGTCGTCCTGCCGCTGGCCAGACTGCCAGTTGGTGCCCCAGAACTGCCACGCCACCCAGCCGAGCACGGCGAGACCGGCGACGATCAGGCCGCAACCGGTCCAGAACGAGATCCGGCGGCCCGTCGAGACCGATGCCTTGCCGGACGGGGCGTCAGCGGGGCGAGAGCGCCGTCGTCGTACGCGCTCGGGCGCGACGTCCGTGTCGTCGGGCCGCTCCGTCTGGGTCATGGGGTTCCCTCCTCGCGGGGCCCCACGTCGGACAGCCCCACCCCATCCAACGCGGCGCGGACCTGCGTGTCACGCCCGGCGGCGGCCCCGCTCGACGAGTCCACCACCGGTCGCCACGAGCCCGACCCCGGCGAGGAGGAACCCCAGGTGCGGCCCACCGGTGTTGGGCAGTCCACCGGTGCCGCCCCCACCGGCCTGCTCGGCACCCACGGAGAACGTCACGGCGTCGCGACACCCGGAGAACTTCTTCACATCGTCGGGGACGAAGGTGGCACTCGCCTTGTGCTCGCCCCGGCTCAGCCGCGGACCGAGGACCTCGACGGCCACCCCGTCGTAGCGCACCTTCTTCGAGAAGCTCTTGTCGACCTCGACCGTCACGTTCCCGGTCGGCTGCACGTTGCCGGCCACGCTCACCCGCACCCGTACGACGACGCGGTCGCCGACGACGGTGGCGGGCACGCTGACCCGGCACGACGTCGGCAGCGCCGGCGTGTAGTCGTCCGCGGACGCGGGACTCCCCCACCCGACCAGGGCGAGCAGGAACGCGAGGGGTGCCACGACGGCACTCCCCAGGACCAGGTAACGACGCATCAAGACCCCATCTCCCGAAAGATGAAACACGGACGCTTCGCCCATCGCCCCGGTTGATGGGCGAGCTTGATGGTCAAACGGGCCCCTGTGAGGTTTGTTACGGCCCTCCCGCCGACTTTTTACCCTTCTACACGCGACATCCGGTAACACCTTTGGTAGCCGGGCATTGGCGAGGGGTCACTCCACGTCGGTGACAAGTCGTGACAAGCAGAACGCCCTGCAGCCCGAGCGGGCTGCAGGGCGTTCGTCCTGGCGTGGGTCAGCGAGCGGCCTTGACCGCGACCTTGAGCAGGCCCTGGGCCGGCTCGACGGCCGGAGCCGTGGCGTTCCCGGAGACGGCCGTCACGCTGACGACCTTCTCGCCCTTGCGGGCGAGCAGGGTCTGACCGGCGATGCTGATGCCGCTGATCGACTGGGTGGTGGTCAGGCCGACGCGCTGGTCGGTGCCCTTGAGCTTGAACTTGAACGCGGTCGAGCTGAAGGTGAAGCCCAGAGCCTGCGACTCGCACGCGATGAAGGCGGCAGCCTTCTTCAGGTACGCCTTCGCCTTGGTGGCCGACTTGAAGCGAATGGCCGCAACGGTGACCGACGGGGTGGCGGCAGCCGGGGCGGAGGCGCTGTAGACGGCGGCGGAGGACTTGGCGCCCTTGACCAGCGCGGCCGGGGTGCAGTTGCCCGGCTTCGCCGCGCCGGAGACCACCACCGGCGTGACACCGGCGAGGTGCGGGTAGGCCGCCGCGACCTTGGCGGGGGTGGGGAGCTTCGGGGCCTTCGCGGCCGCCTCGGCGGGACCGACCGTCAGGCCGACCAGGGCGGCAGGGACGATGACGGCGACCAGGGCCTGGCGGAGCCGGCGCATCTGCATGGATTCTCTCCTCGGGTGAGTACGTCGGGCAGGACCGGACGTCCCCCCGAGCCGGGACCTACCCACCCGAGGCAGAGGCACACACAGCCACGCGTGTGACTCAGATCTCGCTCTGCACCCCGGCGAGGAGCTGGCGGGCCATCACGATCCGCTGCACCTGGTTGGTGCCCTCGTAGATCTGGGTGATCTTGGCGTCGCGCATCATCCGCTCGACCGGGTAGTCGCGGGTGTAGCCGTAGCCGCCGAGGACCTGCACCGCGTTGGTGGTGACCTCCATGGCGACGTCCGAGGCGAAGCACTTGGCCGCGGCACCGAAGAAGGTGAGGTCGCTGTCACCACGCTCGGACCGACCGGCGGCGGCGTAGGTCAGCTGGCGGGCGGCCTCGACCTTCATGCCCATGTCGGCGAGCAGGAACTGCAGGCCCTGGAAGTCGGCGATCGCCTTGCCGAACTGCTGGCGCTCCTTGGCGTACTCGAGCGCGTAGTCAAGGGCACCCTGGGCGACGCCGACAGCCTGGGCGGCGATCGTGACCCGGGTGTGGTCCAGGGTCTTCATGGCGTACTCGAAGCCCTTGCCCTCCTCACCGATGATCCGGTCGGCGGGGATCCGGACGTTGTCGAAGTAGACCTCGCGGGTGGGCGAGCCCTTGATGCCGAGCTTCTTCTCCGGGGCACCGAAGGAGACGCCGGCGTCTCCCTTCTCGACGACGAACGCCGAGATCCCCTTGGTCCGGGCGTCGGGGTCGGTGGTGGCGAGCACGGTGTAGAACTCCGACTCCCCCGCATTCGAGATCCAGCGCTTGGTGCCGTTGAGGATCCAGGCGTCGCCGTCGCGGACCGCACGGGTCTTCTGGTTGGCGGCGTCCGAGCCGGCGTCGGGCTCGGACAGGCAGTAGGAGAAGCCCTCTCCGGCCGCGAGCCGGCCGAGGTACTTCTGCTTGAGCTCCTCGGAGCCGCCGATCATGACCGGCAGCGAGCCGAGCTTGTTGACGGCCGGGATCAGGGAGGCCGAGACGTCGGCGCGGGCGATCTCCTCGATGACCAGGACGGTGGCCAGGGCGTCGGCGCCGGCGCCGCCGTACGCCTCGGGGACGTGGGGCGCGTGGAAGTCGGCGGCCCTGAGGGCCTCGGCGGCCTCACGCGGGAAGCGGGCCTGCTCGTCGACCTCGGCCGCGAACGGCGCGACCTTGGCGTCGCAGATCGCGCGCACGGCCTCGCGGATCGCCTGGTGCTCCTCGGACAGGGCGTACATCGGGTAGTCGCTCACGACGGCCTCCTGGTCTCTTTGGTACTCAGTATCGTACTAGTGAGACTCCGTTCCGTCGAGTTAGGGTCAGCCCGTGCCCGCCACCTCCCGCGACCGTCTCGTCGCCGCCGCCTTCGAGCTCTTCGCCGGCCAGGGTTACGACGCCACCACCGTCGACGAGATCGCCACCCGCGCCGGCACCGGCCGGAGCACGTTCTTCCGCCACTTCCCCACGAAGGACGACGTCGTCCTGCCCGACCACGAGGCGCTGCTGGGCCGGGTCGACGAGCGGCTCGCCACGGCCTCGAGCGCGGGACGCGAGGTGGCACTGCGCGAGGCGGCCGGGATCGTGCTGGCCCACTACCTCGACGAGGGCGAGACCGCCCGCACCCGCTACCGGCTGGCCAGCACCGTGCCGGCGATCCGCGACCGCGAGATCGCGAGCGTGCAGCGCTACGTGCGCCTGTTCGGCAAGCACGTCCACCGCTGGCTCGACGCCGAGACCGACGGGTCCCTGCGCGCCGAGCTGGTCGCCTCCGCGGTCGTCATCGGCCACAACCACGTGTTGCGGCAGTGGCTGCGCGGCGAGGTCGACGACGCAGCGACGGCGCAGGCGCTCGTCGACCGGGCCCTGGACCACGCGCTCGCCGTGCTGCGTGGACCCGCGTCCGCGGGCGCGCCCACCATCGTGATCACGAGCGGCGGGCGCGACGTCGAGCAGGTCGTGCGCGAGGTCCGCGACGCCCTCGGCCGGGCGTGAGGGAAGAGCCGGGCCCCGACCCGGGTTGCACCTACGTGACCACGACTTCGCACCTCGACCCCGAGACCATCGACTGGATGCTCGACGAGGCGACCACCTGGGCGGTCGTCGGCCTGTCGGGCAACCCCGACCGCACGGCGTACCGGATCGCGGAGCTGCTGCAGGCGCGCGGCAAGAAGATCGTGCCGATCCACCCGTCGGCGCCGGTGGTGCTCGGCGAGCAGGGCTACGCGACCCTCGCCGACGTCCCGTTCCCGATCGACGTGGTCGACGTGTTCCGTCGCTCCGAGGACGCGGGGCGCTTCGCCGACGAGGCGGTCGCGGTCGGCGCCGGGGGCGTGTGGTTCCAGCTCGGGGTGGTCGACGAGGCCGCCTTCGCGCGGACCCGGGCGGCCGGCGTACCGATGGTCATGGACACCTGCCCGGCCATCGAGTGGCGCAAGCGCGCCCGCTGAGCCCTACTGGTCGCGGACGACCGCGCCCTTCGCCTCGGCCGCGAGCTTCAGCTCGGCCTGGAAGTCGGCCATCCGCCGCTGCAGCGCCGGGTCGGTCGCCGCGAGGATGCGTACGGCGAGCAGGCCGGCGTTGCGCGCGCCGCCGATCGCGACCGTCGCCACCGGCACGCCCGCCGGCATCTGCACGATGGAGAGCAGCGAGTCCATGCCGTCGAGGTACTTCAGCGGCACCGGCACCCCGATCACCGGCAGCGGCGTGACGGCCGCGAGCATGCCCGGCAGGTGGGCCGCGCCGCCAGCGCCGGCGATGATCACCGACAGCCCCCGACCGGCGGCGTCCTGGCCGTAGGCGAGCATCTCGGCCGGCATCCGGTGCGCCGAGACGACGTCGGCCTCGTAGGAGATGCCGAACTCCCGCAGCGCCTCGGCCGCAGCCTTCATCACCGGCCAGTCGGAGTCGGAGCCCATCACGATGCCCACGCGCGCAGTCATGGGGAGAGGTTATCGGCGAGGCCGCTGGGCAGGATCGGGGCCATGTCACGCACGGCTCCGGTGGCGGCCCTCCCGGCTGCGCTCCTCGTCCTCACCTCCTGCTCGGGCACGCCGGAGCCGAGTCTCGAGCCGGGCCTGCTGACCCGGGTCCTGTGCGGGCTGCACCACCAGCAGCGCGACGTCAGCGGGCTCGAGCTCGCCAGCGACGACGACCAGAACGCGCTCTGGCGGGCCCAGGTCGACCTCAGCACCCTCCTCGCGCCGGAGATCACCGAGGGGATCGACCGCGCAGACTTCTCGGTCCGTGACCTGCTGGTCGGCAACGAGCCGGACGAGGAGAACGTCGAGGAGGGCAGGTCGCAGGTCGACCACGCGTGCGCCGACGTCGACGAGGTCGCCCCGGACGCCGCCCTGCTCGCCGGCACCGGCTGCCTGTTCGTGGCGGAGGGCGGCGAGGCGTGGTACCGCGGCCGGGACCTGGTCACGGCGGCCGGGGTCCTCGACGACAGGTACGCCGATCTCGCGGAAGCAGCCGAGGCGGACGACAGCGAGCCGCTGGTCGCCGCCTGCGCCGACCGCTGAGGCCTACTCGCTCTCGTTGCCGAGGTCGCCGCGGAACCACGCGGCGGCGTGGCGACCCCGCTCGAGGCAGTCCTCGAGGTCGTCGCCGTAGACGTTGACGTGGCCGACCTTCCGTCCCGGGCGCAGGTCCTTGCCGTAGAGGTGCACCCGCAGCTGTGGGTCGCGGGCCAGGGCGTGGGGGTAGCCGTCGTAGAGGCGGCCGACATCGGGGTTGTCGCCACCGAGGATGTTGACCATCACCGTCCAGCGGGCGCGCGGGGCGGGCGAGCCGAGGGGCAGGTCGAGGGCGGCGCGCAGGTGGTTCTCGAACTGGCTGGTGACAGCGCCGTCCTGGGTCCAGTGGCCCGTGTTGTGGGGGCGCATGGCGAGCTCGTTGATGTAGACGGCCGGGTGGCCGTCGGCGCCGACCGCCTCGAACAGCTCGACGGCGAGGATGCCGGTGACGTCGAGCTCGCCGGCGATGCGCAGCGCGAGCTCCTGCGCGGAGGTCGCCAGAGCGGGGTCGAGGTCGGGCGCGGGGGCGATCACCTCGCGGCACACGCCGTCGACCTGGAGCGTCGCGACGACCGGGTACGCCGCCGCCTGGCCGCTCGGGGCACGGGCGACGAGGGCGGACAGCTCGCGGCGGAAGTCGACGAGCTCCTCGGCGAGCAGCCGCACGCCTCGGTCCGCGGCGACCGCCAGGGGCTCGACCGCGTCCGCGAGAGTCCGGACGACCCAGACGCCCTTGCCGTCGTACCCGCCGCGGGAGACCTTGAGGACGCACGGCAGGCCGAACGCCTCGACGTCGGCCTCGGTCGCGACGACGGCCCAGCGCGGCTGCGGCGCACCGAGGCGGGTCATCGCCTCGCGCATCACGACCTTGTCCTGGGCGTGGACCAGCGCCTCGGGGCCCGGGTGGGCGATCACGCCGTCGGCGGCGAGGGCGCGCAGGTGCTCGGTCGGGACGTGCTCGTGGTCGAAGGTGACCACCGAGCAACCCTCGGTGACGGTGCGCAGCGTGGCCAGGTCGCGGTAGTCACCGACCATCTGGTCGGGGATGACCTGGGCGGCCGAGACGCCCTCGGCCTCGGCGAGCACGCGGAGCGGTACGCCGAGGGCCACGGCGGGCTGGGCCATCATCCGGGCGAGCTGGCCCCCTCCGATCACGGCGATCCGGGGTGCGGGTTCGGTGGTCGACACGGCCGAACCCTACGCAGTGCGCGC